>OZ242172.1:0-1555701 GCA_965205645.1 Bdellovibrionales bacterium | reverse complement strand
TTTCAGCAACGAGTACGTTGGCAAGAATGGCTGTCGTTACTGGAAATCTTATTCAAAAATAAAGAAGTGATGATTCATGCAGAAGCTGCAAATGGAATTCATTGTTTGAGTTTTAATGCTTTAGGTTGGTTGGAAGCGGATCGATTGTATGTAGCTGGTTTAAACGAACAGAGTATGAAACAAAGTAAACATCATATGATATCCTATTTGGAAGCAGATGCCATTACAAGAGATATAGGTTTTTTTATTAAAATGGAAAATGTAGATTGTTTACAACAAGCTATTTTACATTTGGTCCAATATCATAAAGGGGACATCCTGCTATCTTGTTCAGTAGCTGATTTTTACGGTGTTGCCTTAAATCCTGCTAGCTTATGGTTAGAATTTTGTGATCAACAGCAAAATGATGAAAAGGAACAAGAGAATAATATAACAGAGTATCAAACAGCTTGGGATCAGCAACAAAGAAGATCAACAGTGAAAGATATTTTACGTGATCGGAATATTCATTTTCCTCCAGCTGATTTAGTTGAACAATCTATTAAGGAAGATAGTGGTCATTATCAGTTAAAACCTTACAGTTTAAACAGCTTGGATCAGACGTCCCGTTTGTCACATTCTCTGCTGAGTGAATATGTAAAATGTCCTTTTATTTTTGCTGCACAACGCTTGTTTGGTTTATGGAGTGGTGAAGATCAAGATATGGATCGATTGCCACTAGAACGAGGTTATTTGATACACCAATTATTTCAAAAAATTAAAGAGAAACTATCAGATTGCCAATCTGTTTCTGATAAAGTGATTTTAGAAATGATAGATAATATCTATTCTGAAGCATCTGAGCATAATAAGCATAATAAGATTAATCCTCTTCATGCTGTCATGCACGAAAAAGAGAAAGCATTTTTATTAAAGAAAGCAAAACAGTTTTTAGAACATGAAAGGCAGAAAGAATCTGTATTTCCAAATTATAAAAATATAGGCTGTGAAATTAAATGGGAAGGTTATTGGGATCATGAAAAACATATACTTTCATCCAGTAAAGGAGGTTGGCCTTTTAAAGGATATATTGATCGTGTGGATTCAGATAATCATTCTTATCTAGCACTAGATTATAAGGGCAGTTTTCCAGAAGGCTCTATCATTAATAGTTGGGCTAATAAATCTCAGTTTCAGTTGGCTTTGTATATACAGGCGTTAGAAGTAGGAGTTACTGAACTTAATTTAGCACCTTTACCAGTCAATTTTGCTTCGTTTTTAAGTTATAAAGATTTTGTTTATCAAGGTATGGTGGTTAAGGATGAATGGCAAAAAAAATTACCGGTTTGTGGAATAAGTAGTCGATCTAGTTCACTTGTTTCTGAGAAAAAAAAGTACAGTATTTTACGTGAAGTGAATCAACAAATTAGTCATATTATTAGTCGTATTCAATCTGGAGATTTTGCTCCCAATCCGCAAGATAAAAAACAATGTCAAAAATGCTTTTGGAGGCATACATGCAGAGCCAGCCATCTCAATTAAATTTAGAAGTAATCAAAGCCACAGCTGGCGCAGGGAAAACACAGACATTAATTGATAAGGTCATCTGTCGTGTGTTGGATTATTATGCACAAAACCAATCGTTTCCACGTACTGCTGTTGCTACTTTTACCCGTAAAGCCACTAGTGAAATGAAAGAACGTTTAATAGTTAACGCTATTAAAAAACAAGATAAAAAACTCATTGAATATATTAGTTATTCCAATAAGCTGCAAATATCTACAATTCACGGTATTTTATATCGATTTTTGCAGGTACATGGTGTTCATGCTGGTTTAAGTCCAGGTTTTGTTATTACCAGTGAAAGACAATCACAACAGCTGTTTGTGGCAGCTTTAAAAGAACAGTTATTTGATAAAAAAATAGGTACTGATCTTTTGGATCATTATTATTTTTATGAACTACAGAAAATTGTAAAGCAATATATTTTATACGTTCAAGAGCATCCTGCCTCTCGTCCTTTTAATTATCAAGAGTTGCAAAGTATATTGTCTGAGACAGAACAGCATATTCATTCAGGTGCAGTAGTAAAAAATAAAAAAAATATTTTATTGCAATGCCAGTTAAACCAACAATATTCGCAGCAATTTATTGCATTGTCTTTACAGTTAAAAGCTTTAGGCGATGCTGTTTTAAAATCATGGAAGCAAAAAAAGAAGCAAACCTCTCAAATTACTTTAGCTGACTTGGAAACAATGGTTTTAGATCTAATTAACAATAAAAAAGTAAATACTTCTCTTTTTAAAGATCATTGGGATTTATGGTTTATTGATGAATACCAAGATACAAGTGTGATGCAGAATCAAATATTGGACATTTTAACTCAAGGTAGTCGTTTGTTTATTGTTGGTGATCCGCAACAGAGCATCTATCGTTTTCGTCGGGCAGATCCAAGTGTATTCTTAAGCAAGCAAATGGCAGCAGAAAAAAGTTCAGTCGGTCACTTACATTGCCATGTAAAAAATTTTCGTTCGGATCCAGAGTTGGTAGCTTTTTTTAATGATTTCTTTAAAGATTGTGAAAATATGGAACCTCAAAATCCTCATTACGATTCTAGCAAGGAAGTAGCTCAGTTTATTCATATTTCTTTGATGGAAAAAAATATCAGTCGGAGAGCACAGGAGTTGCAAGCACAATTTCAAGAAACAGCTAAAAGATTAAAAGTGCTTTTTTCTCAAGGAGTGCGGCCAGATAACATAGCTGTTTTAGCTAAGCAGAATAATATCATTAGTGAACTTGGTAGATATTTAAAAAATCAGCAAATCTCCATTCACTTACATTCAGCCGGGCATTTTTCTAATCGGCGAGAAATAAAAGATGCACTATTGTTACTGCGTTTTTTCTGTAACCCACATCATGATGGAAATGTGCTTGGGTTATTAAGAGCACCTTATTGGCGCATACCAGATCAAATTTTAGTGGATTGGATGAAAGAGGTTAAAGAAAAAAAAGACAAACATTCAGAAGCTGTTAGTTTTTGGACCATGTGCTTAAGTAAACAAAAGGAATATCCGGTCATCGCTGTATTGAATGATTATCTGATGAAAACTGCTAGCCAGGGAATTGTGTATAGCTTTCAAAGAGCTATAGAGTCTTCTGGTTTAATGGATTTAGCCTATTACCAGGATCCGACAGGACTTAAGGAAGCTAATTTATGGAAATTGATTTATCAATTAAAAAAACATGAGTTAGTTGCTGGCATGGGATCTATAGGAATGGCAAATAATGAAGGATATATGGAGAGAGGTGAAGGATATTGGTTGTCTTTTGTAGATGGCTTATTGGAAAGTGATATTGAAGATAGAGGGTCTGAGCTGATGAAATCTGCTGTATCGGCGATTGCATCTTCAGGTGTGCAACTGATGACAGTACATTTTGCAAAAGGGCTTCAATTTGATCATGTTATTTTATTAGATCTTTATCATCGTTTTACATCTCCGGCGGGGGCAGAGTATTTTGTAGGGGAGACACCGTCAATAGACGTAAATTCGTCTATATACTCTGCAGATGAAAAAAAAAGAGAAATAAAATCAGAAAGTCGCTGGTCTATACGTGTGCGGTCAGAGACAGAAGATAAAAGAATTAAACCTATTGTGCAAAATAAAATTTTAGATACCCAGAAAGAAGCAGAATTAAAAGAAATGGATCGTCTATTATATGTTGCTTTGACCAGGGCAAAAAAAACAGTGACATTAATTAGCGCAGGTTCAAAACCGGAAAACAATTCATGGGCTAGCCGATCAGAATTTTTTAAGCAACTTATTATGGATAAAAGCGACTCTTATCAAACTTCGCATTATACTTACAGTGTGCGTGTCTATTAGGGGTATAAAACACATCCTATCCATTTTTTTGTTAAGAATCCTTTTTTAACGAAAAGTAAGCGATCGTGTAAGCGATGGGGTCTTTCCTGCCAAAATTCTATCTTGTGAGGAATAAAAGAAACACCCCCCCAGTGTAGAGGGCGAGGAATTTTTTTATCCTCAAATTTTTTCTGTGCTTCTGACCAAAGTGTTTCCAATAGCTTGCGGTTTTCCAATTTGCACGATTGCTGCGAAATATATTGGCTGATTTGACTTTCGCGAGAACGTGTTTCCCAATAACGACAGGATTGTTCTATGGAAGTTTTTTGTAATATGCCTTCTAATCGAATTTGCCGAGTCAGTGCTGGCCAATGAAAGTTTAAAGCGGCGTAAGGCTTTACATACCTGCTTAGCGATCGTCCTTTTGGACTATTATAATTGGTATAAAAAATTAGCTTTTCAGCTTGAATGTCTTTTAATAGGACGATTCTTGAACTCACTTCTTGTGCATAGAACGTTCGGTGCATAGTAGATAAGACCATAGCGTTTGCTTCTTTGATGTGTGGATGATCTGTCGCTTCTTTTAACCAAGTTTTTAGGAGATCTATTGGATACTTGTGGATTAAATCAGAAAAACATTTCATAAAATGAATTTATTTAATTTCCTTATGGAGAGTATGCTTTCTGAGAAAGGGATTGTATTTTTTCTTTTCCAATCTTTCCGGATGTGTTTGGGTGTTTTTCCTGGTTGTGTAGCGAGACGGAGAAGCACCAATTTTACGTGCTTCCGTACATTCTAAAATGACAATCTTTTTTCCTTTTTTTTTAGCCAACTTTTTACTTCCCGTTGCTTCGTGCTACTTCACACTCGATCTCTAATCATTTACTTCCCGTTGCTTCGTGCTACTTCACACTCGATCTCTAATCACATACTTCAATTTAAGCTTTTCTAGCAGCATAGTATTCTGTAAATAAACTGACATTGCAGCTGAAAGGAATATGCTCTACTGGTGGAATAGATAATACTTTTCCTGTTATTTTTCCTGCTATAGTTTCTTTTTTGAGAAAATCAGGTACCTCTAGCCGTGGATTTTTTATAGCGGTTAGTATAATTTGGTTCTTTTCTGATTTGTCTTTTAAGCTAATTTCTTGTCCGGGGTTTAACACATAGGAAGGAATGTCCACTCTTTGGTTATCTACTAAAACGTGTCCATGAGACACTAGTTGTCTGGCAGAAGCAATACTGGGAGCTAGTCCTAATCTAAAAATGACATTGTCTAATCGTCTCTCCAAAGCGCCTACTAGCTTGTTGACCCATCCTGAGCCTTGTTGTCCTGTTTTAGCGTTTCGGATAAACCGGCGTAGTTGACGCTCTTTCAGACCATAGTGAATACGTAATTTTTGTTTTTCTTCTAATCGTAGAGCGTAATCTGAGTATTTTTTTCTTTTGTTGCCACTTTCCCCAGGAGGATAGGGTCTTCGCTCTAAAGCGCCAGGCTTGCCCAGGCCAGGCAATTCTACCCCTAAACGTCTTTGAACTCTAAATCGCGCTTTTGTATTCATTCTCTCGTATTTATTTGATATTTTTTCATTTGTCAAAATGGAAAGATAAAAGATTGGTTGTCCTTGACCCTTCATAAGAAGTTTCATTAAATAAATAGATAAATGCCTTATATTGAAACTATTACTGCACAAAAAGCTCGTCAGATTAATAACACTTCTTCTATTTACGGTACTTTTGCGGAAATTGGTGCCGGACAAGGAGTTGTTAACCATTTCTTTAAAGCTGGACAAGCTTCTCAGACAGTTGCGAAAAGTATGTCCGCGTACGATATGATTTTTAGTGATGAGATTTACGGCCAGGTGGGTCGGTATGTATCTGAAGATCGTTTATTGAAAATGCTGGATCATGAATATTCTTTACTACAAAGAAGACTAAAAAAAAAAAGAGGGGATAATACTCGATTTTTTGCTTTTGCCAATACAGTTACTGCCAGCACGGTCAGTCGGGGAGTAGAACATATATCTCGGCATCATGGTTGGATGGGCATCCGCTTTCAAAGTGTCGCTTCAGGCTCTTATAATGAAATTATTCTCCATGTAAATTTATTGGATAAAACTCGTCTTCAGCAATACGAGACTTTAGGTATTTTAGGCGTTAATCTTATTTATTCTGCTTTTTATGTAGAGAAAAAAACGCGAAGTATTATTAAATCTTTATTTGATAATTTTGAGCCGAACCGTATAGATATTAATTTACTTCGTAGCGAAGGAAAAATATTTAAACAATTAAACCAGCAGGAATTGAATTTAGAACTCATTCGCCAAAATTTAACACAAGCTCTATTATTTCAGAACAATGGAACGAATGTTTTACCAGCGGATACTTTGTATGAAAAACCCGTACTGATTGTACAGGATACTCCTGATAAAACAGATCCATGGGAGCCTATTCAAAAAGCGCTGTCACATATTAAAAAGCACAAAAACATATCTTCACCGATGTTACTAATAGATGTTCCTCTTTCGCATTTAAAAGGTAAAACAATTCATGATTTTCTTAAAAAATACACACATAAAATTAAGGCAGTAAAAAATTGGCATGTTCTGGTGTCTCATTTTAATCAGTTGTATGAGTTAAAAGATTTTATACAAAATATAAATAAGAAAAATGTGTTTATGTTATTGCCGTCTAGCACACTGGCTCGTTTAGTAAATAAAAAATCACAGAAACAATCTGAGGAAGACGTACTTAACTTTTTCGGTCGCTTGTGTGGTCGTAATATTATTTTAATCACTCATGGTAATAAAGCAGTACCATTCTATAACCGACAAACTAACTTAAAACATTTAGAGCAACACTTGTTGTCTGCTGGTCAATTAGTACATTTGGATTAAAGGTACACTGAGACTAAAGTAGGTATAGATTCATTACTATGGATAGCTTGGTTGATAAATAGTAAACTATTATCTTATATATTTATGATTTTCTTAAAGTAGGTGTTTTTATGATAAGAGCTTTATTCATAGCAGTGATTCTCTTTATTATCGGTCTACCAATGGAAAGCTTTAGTGCTAGAAGTCAGATAAAGCATCAATCGAGACAGCTGGGAAGAATTAAATGCACTGTTTTACCATACCCAAGTAAGTTCTCTTATGTGGACTGTACAAATTATAGGAAAAATGGCAATAAAAACTATGGAGGTCAAAGAGGATTTATTCCAGATTCTATAAAATTTAGATCTGTTGACCTTGAAATCGCGTTATATGACAAGAACGGCAAGATAAAAGATCATAAATCTATAGAGCATTTTGAACAAGGGATGGGCGGATTTCTTCAGATAATAGAACTAAAGGATATTGTTGACGATACTATAAATAATAAATGGTTATTGAGCAAAAAAGACGAATATTTTCTTAATAGTTATAAAGGTGATGAATTGAGAGTTGTATATTTTACATTAGATAAAAATATGGAAATTTTTGATCGCAATGGTAAAAAAATGAAAGGTACTTTAAGTACACCATCTCCCAATTTGGATAAAGATGCTACAGAATGTTTTTATGAAGAAGGTTTTGAGACACTCTTAATTCAGAACGCTGATAATTCTGATGATCGATGTCACAATGCACCTGTTTGTTCTGCTCAAGTACGCTGTATAAAGAATAAGAAATGGATTGATCAACATATTGCTTGTTTGTCGTATAAAAAATCAGGTAAATTTGTTTGTCCAACAGCTGATGAGTGTATTAATAGTAGTAAAAAGATTAAACAAACAGTGGTTAAAAAAAGTAAAAATGATAATATATGTAATTATGATAATGGAAAAATAATAAAATTTAAAGATGCATGTGATCGTATAATATGTTTAGGAAAAGTACATTGTTTATATAATCAATTAAAATCATCATTTGATTTTTATGTTGCATGTAGAAATTCTAAATATGGTGATGGAATTAGTGAGTATAAGTGTCCTTTGCTATATGAATGTATTAATGATGATACGTTGGTAGTTAAAAAAATATATTCCGACCAAGTGCCAATCGAAGATTCTCATCAATCAAAGCGAAAAGAAGATCCAAATCAAATGGTCGATGGTGATGCAACTCAATAAAATAAAATCTTCTTAAAAAAGGACATTTTTATGATGAAAATTTTATTAACAATAGTGATTCTTTTTATTATCAGTGTGTCGATAGACAGTTTTGGTGAGATAAGAAGATCATTTGAGTATAAGAATTCACAATTAATACAATGTGCTATAATTGGGAGAGCAACATATGATCTAGCTTATGTAGATTGCACAAAATATAAAAAAGGTAGTAATAAAAATTATGGAGGTCAAAGAGGATTCATTTCAAATACTATGAAATTAAGACATCTAAATTTTGAAGTTGTATTATATGATAAAACCGGTAAAGAAAAAAATCGTCGGTGGATGCAAAGCTTTGATGAAAACGAAGAAGAGTCTCTAGGGATAACAGAACTATCTGATCTTGTTACAGAAGCTGGTAAGATTCATTCATATTGGACGCAAAATGATCATTTTACTAGAGTTAAGGAAGGAGATACAGCTAAAATTGTGGGTTTTCTGTTCAATAAAAATATGGAAATTTTTGATCGCAATGGTAAAAAGATGAAAGGTACTTTAGGTACACCATCTCCCAATTTGAATAAAGATGCTGCAGAATGTTTTTATGAAGTAGGTTTTGAGACATTCTTAATTCAGAACGCTGATAATTCTAATGATCGATGTCATAATACACCTGTTTGTTCTGCTCAAGTACGCTGTATAAAGAATAAGAAATGGATTAATCAACATATTTTTTGTTCATCATATAAAAAATCAAGTCAATTTGTTTGTCCAACAGTTACAGAGTGTTTTAATAATAGTAAAAAGATTAAACAAGTAGAGAATAAAAAACCGATAGATGATGATATATGTACTTATCAAAGAAAAGTAATGAAGTTTAAAGGTTTATGTAATCATCGTCCAATATGTGTTGGATTCGTCAGTTGCGTGGATGATCAATTGATAGATTTTTCTCATTTTAGTGTTGCTTGCAGAGCGAATAAAAATAAGCGTAATGTGTATAGATGCCCTTCACCATCTAAATGTATAGATGATACTACATTAGTAATAACAGCAGTACCAGTTCAAAAGCTAACTGAAGGTGCTTATCAATTAAATCGAAGAGTAGATCCAGATCAAACAGTTGATAGTGATGCAACTCAATAAAGTAGGTTGAAAATAAATCTCAAATGACCTTAAACCTAAATTCAATGTTTTCTATTTGGTTGTTTTATTCAAGTAGAGAAAAAGCTTTTATTTCTATGTATCTTTAAATATAAGGGCAAGGCTTTGGTCTGAGCCTTTTGTTTCTTAGCGCATCCATAATTGTCATATCTATTTGTTCTGCATTACTTTTAATACAGTATAGATTATCGCTTGGTAGTATATAAAGATAGAATAAAGCTAACTTGATTTTTTGGAACTAGAGGCTAAGATGGCTCGTTTTCTAAAGACACGATCGAAGGTATTAGGGTTGCACCCAGGGTCTCTGGTTTATATTGGCCAATCTGGTGATATGGAGAAGGTCAATATCAATCTAATTAATTATACCAAAGAAAGTTTTTTTGAATCCAATTCCGCCACTTTGGAAAAATGTGTAGAAAGCGCGAAAGATACCAGTCATATCACTTGGATTGAATTTCAAGGCTTATCGAATAAAGCAGTGATTGAAGAAATTGGCAATCAGTTTGGCATTCACAGGTTATGGCTAGAAGATATTTTGAATACAGATCATCGCCCGAAAGTGGAAGAGATGGATAATATGTTATTTTCTATTATTAAATATATTACAGCACATGAAGAAAATTATCGAGTTGTTTTAAAAGCCAGTCAAACTAGTATCTTTTTTGGCAATAACTTTGTCTTATGTTTTTATGATATGAAACACAATATTTTTGAGCCAATTAAAGAACGTCTCAGAAAATCAATATGGAAAATTCGGTCTTCAAAAGCAGATTATTTATTTTACGCGATTATTGATTTGTTAATTGACCAATACTACATTGTGCTGGAGGAAATGGGGAATGCATTTGAAGAACTGGAAAAACGTGTTACGGCCAATGTTAATAAAATTAATCCTTCTGATATTCTGTCGTTAAAGGGTGAGTTTTTATATTTGAGAAAAACTATTTTCCCGGTTAAGGAAGCAATCAGTAAAATGATCCTTAGCAATCATCCATGGATTGAATCCAATACTTTAAAATATTTTAAAGATATTCAAGATCATACACTGCAAATTATTGAAATAATAGAATATTATAATGAACTCAGCACTTCGCTGATGGGCTTTTATCAAAACACGATCAATCAAAAAATGAATGAAGTAATGAAAGTATTAACTTTATTTGCCGCTATTTTTATTCCATTGACTTTTGTAGTGGGCATTTACGGGATGAATTTTAAGTTTATGCCAGAGTTAGAATGGAAATATGGTTATTTACTTGTATGGGTAATTATTGTTGTTTTAAGCGGCGGAATGTTTTTCTTTTTTAAAAAGAAAAAATGGATTTAGAGGTAAAATCCCCATACAGTGTAGGCACCAAATAAATTCCAAAATACGCATTGGCAGGGGTTTCCGGCAAGACCTGTCCATCCTGTATAACAGCCGGCGCTGCAGGCATTAGAGTAGCGTACGTAAGGGTTTACGTAAGGGTTATAAGGCCAAAATTGCACTTTTTGCGCTTTTGGTTGATCATTTTTAAAAGTTGTTTGGTTTGGTTTCATCATATTTGGAGTTATTATGCCGTCTGCAGATGATTCGCCTCCTGAAGTTTCTGCCACCATAATAGCATCGTCATCGGATTTAGATGTTGGATGAGGCCCGCCAGGAAATGGCATAGGAAGATCACCCCAAGGTCGCAAGTCAGCTAAATGTTCTGAATCAGGATCAGATTCAGATGCTTTATTTGGAGTTATTATATTTTCTGTGCTGGATTCGCCTCCTGAAGCTTCTGCCATCCTATCATCTGGACTGATTATGTTGTCTGTGTTAGATGTGCGCGCGCATCTATCTTCTTCCGTTTCATCATGTAGGCATGGAACGGGTTGATCACCCCAGCCTTGCAAATTAGCTAAATGTTCTGAATAAATATCAGCTTCTTCTAAGTCTACATCAGGTGATAACCACTCGTTCTCTCCTGGAGCGGGCATGGGTTTAGGTTTTGGCCGATCAAATACCGTTAAATGTTCTAGATTATAATTACCTGGTGAAGCAATGGCTGTCATAGAACCAGCAGTTAACAGTAACGCTGAAATAATAAAAACTGACATAATACCACTCCTTTATTAGAATTAATTTATATCAAAATCGGATTTTTTTCAAGTGATGATTAATTGTGTGAAAATTTTACATATTTTATCACACTTTTTATACTGATAATTAGAGACTATATAAATTTATTTTATGATATTTTGTTTCTATTTGGATCTAAATCTTTTACGCTGGATTCAAAATCATCTGCAGTCTCTACCAGGGTTATTTAAGGAGACTGGGGTGAGGATAATAATCAGGATGAAAAAATTGCACTTCTTGTGCTTTTTGATGAGTTGCTTGATTTGGTTCGTTGGATTCAGATGTTGGATGAGGCCCACCAGGATGTGGCATAGGATCCTCCCACGGCCGCACATCAACTGAATACTTTGAATCAGTAGGTAAACCTCCTATTGCCATACTTGAACCTATTAGATTTTGTATCTTGGAATTTTCTTCTGTAATTTCTACCGGAGCTATTTGGTTTTGCTCCTTATTATTGTTTGAAGTATCATATGGATCATTAGATCCAGGATCCAAAGATCCAGGATCCAATCTAGGATGCTCCCACCCGTAGTGATGATGGAAAGGATCTGCTGCTACAGCTATTGTAGGGGCAATCATTAATAATACAGCTGAGATAATAAAAGACGACATAGTATCTACTCCTCCATGAGGATTATGATAAGTTTACATAAAAATATGTGTTGCAGATTGATACAAAAGTCTATTTTTTTCAAGAGATTACTCAATGAAGAAAAAATTTTATACGCTAGTCATACCTTACACTTGGTTTATTGGTAGAATATTTAATAGGAGAGATAATATTATCTTATAGGCCGATTAGAGTAGAGGTACCTAATGCACTAGAATATCCCGCACAACTGGATATATCCGAATAAATAAAGTCTTTCATCATTCGGTTACCTGCAGAAGCGATAGGTGTTTTTGATAAATCCATGCCTATCTTTAAGTGAGGACAGTGAGCCAAATGCATGGGAGATGTCATACAGCTGTTTCTTAAGAAGAAAATTTCCAGTTTAAAAGCAGCTGATTGGTTAGGGTGAAGTTTGGTATTTGTTGTTACGATAAATCCAGCTCCCCATATATTGTTGATACTGTGCCATTCCGGTTCTTGCTGTATATAAACAGGTTCTGCAATAAAAACGCCACTGGTTTTTTCGTCATGTGGAGGATGAGAGCTTAAATCCATGTCTATTGAATTTAAATGAATGACGTAAATACGTGGCACCCAATTTTCTTGAAGTGTTCCTTTTGCTGGATTTTCTTCACCTGGTTTCTTTTCATAGCAACGTATCAAAGATGATTTTTCTCCTGGAAAATAATAGGGTCGCACGGGTTGTTCCAGAATATATAAAGCGGATCTTTTTAAAGCTTTCTCACCAAGTGCTTCTTCATTAGTTAAGGCATTTGCATCATTTTCTGTACACCGAGACGCAAAGATATAGCCGCTGACTATTGCTTTAGAAGTAAACATTTCATCCCGTACATTTATTTTAATAATTGTATGACTATCTTGAAGCACTTTATAATATAAAGGATCAGAACTTTTAAGTTTCATCTCCAATATTCGCAAAGTAGAAAAATCTTGTTTTGGATCGATTCGTTTTTGTTTAGAGATTATTTTTTGCAATTGATCTTTAATTGGTGCTCCCACATCCTCTGATTGCACTCCATCCATGTTTAATAGTAAAAAAGGTTTATGGCTAATAGATGAATTGGATTTGTATCCTCTTTCTGCACCTGTTTTAATCGTATAAGTTTGAGCAACGTTCATATTGATATTTTTAAAAGAAGCATTTGTTTGGCAAATGACTTGCTTTAATAATTGAGTGGTTTGAGTAATGTCCATTAAACGTTGCTGGCTGATCTGAAAAGAATGCCCCATAATGAGAACGCTTTGCATAAGCACAGCTAGTAATCCAAAAGCTCCTAAGGCAATTAGAGTTTCTATTATAGAAAACCCCTGTTGTCGCAGGGCATGCTGGCTAGAAAGAGTCAAAAATCTATTTTTTACCTGCATAATTTTTTATTATATGATATTGAAATTCAAACGCAAACCTTGTAGGCATTAGGGGCTGACAACTTTGCATATCTATCTACAATTATTAAAAGATATTTTAAATAATGGAGTGGATCGCTCGGATCGCACTCAAACAGGTGTAAAAAGCGTCTTTGGCCGTCAGATTCGTTTCGACCTCAATAAGGGTTTTCCTCTTTTAACAACAAAAACAGTGTATTTGCGGTCCGTTATCTATGAACTGTTATGGTTTTTAAAAGGAGACACTAATATCAAATATTTGCAGGAAAACAATGTAAAAATATGGAATGAATGGGCAGATAAGGATGGAAGATTAGGACGAATTTATGGCGCTCAGTGGCGTTCCTGGCGAAAACCAGATGGTGGTTTTGTGGATCAAATATCTCAAGTTATTACAAATATTAAAAAAGATCCTGATTCTCGCCGGCATTTAGTGGTGGCTTTTAATCCCGGGGAATTAGATCAAATGGCACTACCTCCCTGTCATGCTTTTTTTCAATTCTATGTGTCAGACGGGCACTTATCCTGCCAACTGTATCAACGTAGCGCAGATGTATTCTTGGGAGTACCATTTAATATTGCCAGTTATTCTTTGTTAACTATGATGATAGCTCAAGTATGCAAGTTAAAACCAGGATTTTTTATTCACACTTTTGGGGACGTGCACCTATACTTAAATCACATTGAGCAGGCAAAAGAACAATTAAGTCGTCAGCCTAAATCTTTACCCTCCATGCATATCCGTCCAGCTAACAGTTTATTTGATTATCAGTATGAAAATTTTCAATTGATGAATTATCATCCTCATCCGGCTATTAAAGCTCCTATTGCCGTATGAAAGAATCGCCTATTTATTCCCATATTGCTGCTGTTGCCGCCAATAATACTATTGGACTGCAAGGCCAACTTCCTTGGCATATTGAAGCGGATTTGCAGTTTTTTAAACAAACCACTTTAAGGAAAATAGTTATTATGGGTCGTAAAACTTTTGAATCTCTTGGTCGACCTTTGGCCGGCCGGCTCAATATTATTATTAGCAGAAATAATAAATATTCGATCAATAAGCCAAACGTTTTATGTTCTTCTTTAGAAGAAGCGTATACCTTTTGTGAAAGCACCGATTTAAGTTTGTGGGGAAAAGAGATTTTTATTATTGGAGGAGGGGAAATTTATCGGCAGTCTTTATCTAAAGTTACCTTTATTTATCTGACTCGTATTCATCGTGAATATCCAGGGGATGCATTTTATCCTGAAATTTCAAAAAACAAATTTAAAGAAGTGAAAAATAAATATTGTGAAGGAAGTCCTTCTTATTCCTTTATTACTTATCAAATAGTTTCTTCATCCTCTACTTGAAATAATTCTAATGGTTCATTACTTATGAGATATGCATATCTCTTAGGCAGTCATTCAGAGAGGTTTTAAGATCTGTTTTCTGAGAGCGGTGGCCAATAATTAAGGCACATGGGATAGAATAAGATCCCCCAGGAAATTGTTTAGCTGTGTGGCCGGAAATGACAACTGCATTTTCAGGCACTTCTCCTCTGTAAATGATTGCTTTTGTTTGGGTCGTATCAATAATACGTGTGCTGGCTGTAATAATAACGCCTGCTCCAATGACGGCTCCTTTACGTATATAGGCACCTTCCACAATAATAGATCGGCTACCCACAAATACATTATCTTCAATAATTACTGGTTGGGCTTGCAAAGGTTCTAATACACCTCCTAGTCCCACTCCGCCAGAAAGGTGCACTCTCTTCCCTACTTGTGCACAAGAGCCTACAGTCGCCCAAGTGTCCACCATTGTTCCCTCATCCACATAAGCACCGATGTTTACATAAGAAGGCATCAAAATAGTATGAGGGGCAATATATGCACCAACGCGCACTAGGGCATGAGGTACAACACGTACACCATCTTTACTATTCCATTTTTTAAGCGGTATCTTGTCGTAAAAAGATAGGTCACCTGCTTGAATGGGCTGCATTTTTTTTAGCCGGAAGTAAATTAAAATGGCTTTTTTTATCCATTCATGAGTGATCCACTGATCTTTGGTTTTTTCGCATACACGCAGTCGTCCTGCACTTAAATGGGCAATCACTTCTTCCACATCTGTTGCTGATTTATTTAATATTTCTTGAGAATGGATGTTTTTAAATGCTGTATTAATTACTTGCTCAAGATGCTTAATTCGTTCTGAAAAGGACATGAATAATTTCATCCTCACTTAAGTGAATACTTATAAAAAACATAGCAGATAAATTTATAAAATAACAGGTAATAAGAATAGTGACTTTATGGATGTTATGATAAGTAGACAAAAAAAAGCCCTTAAAGTTATTTAAGGGCTTTTTTTGTGATATTTAACAATTAATTAAATTAGCCACCTGCTGGTGCAGGTACTACAGGTGCTGCTGTATCTGCCGCTGGTGCAGGTACTGCATCTGTTGCTGCTGGTGTTGTTACTTCTGCTGCCGCAGGTGTTGTTCCATCTGCTGCCGCAGGTGTTGTTCCATCTGCTGCTGCTTCTTCTGCAACATGTTGTACATCCTCATTAACTCGCACACAGTTTTTAGCAGTGTTCATTTCCCCTGCTGTAACGGCATAACCATGTCCGCCACCTGCTTCTGCAGTAATGTCGTAGTGGCCAGGTACCATATCATTCTGATTAACAAGAATAGTACTTACACTAATTACTTGAACAACCGGCACGCTAGTTTCAGTAAAAAACACATCTTCTACTTTTACACAGTCTCCAACTTTTTCCAGTGTATTCGTAGTGTGTTGTCCTGGCACGGTTACTTGGGCTACAACACCGTCTTGCCATTTACCTTCTGCATCACCTTTTAAAGTAAATGTGTAATATGCTCTATCTACGCAAGTAGATGTGTTTGCGTCCCACTTTTTAGCTGCGTCGCTTTCACAATCAACTTGAGTGTTCTTTTTACAGCCAAATACCAAAGCGGTAAGAGTTAAACCTATTAACATCAATTTCTTCATTTCAGTATCCTCCTAAAGTGTTCATTTTCGCTTTAGTTAAGCATAATTTTTTAAGAATGCAAAGTTTTTATTTTTGCGGCGTGTCTATAGTACTACTATCAAAAAGCTAAAAAATAGCTAAACAGAAGATCTAAATAATATAATTTTCAATAATTTTCAATAATTACTAGCTTATTTGATCTACATATTATCGTAATTCTTTAACATTTTTAACTGTACTTATCCTCATCCAATTGTTCTTCATCCGTTTCTTCTTCAAAGGAGTCTAAAAAAGAGTCCTCATCCGTCAGATCGGAATCTTCTTCTATGTCTTGCAATTCAGAAAAGGGGTTATCAAAAGCGGTGGCTTCCAGCTCCTCATCCGGTAGTAGTTGTTCTTCATCATCTAAATGTTCAGGATGTTCTTTATCAGGTGTGGAAACACTGAAATTATCCTTTGATAGATCAAAATTTGATTCCACGCTGGCAATAGACAAAGGAGCAGAGAAAGTATCTGGCTTTTTGCTAGTTGTTTTTTTACTACTTGCTTTTTTCTTTTTAACTATTTTACTGGTTGTTTTTCTACTAGCCGCTTTTTTACGGCTTGTCTTTTTACCAGTGTTTTTTTTAACGCTTGCTTTTTTCTTTTTAACTATTTTACTGGTTGTTTTTCTACTAGCTGTTTTTTTACGGCTTGTCTTTTTACCAGTGTTTTTTTTACTACTTGCTTTTTTCTTTTTAACTATTTTACTGGTTGTTTTTCTACTAGCCGTTTTTTTACGGCTTGTTTTTTTACCAGTGTTTTTTTTAACGCCTAATTTTTTCTTTTTTTTGGCTGGCATTTTGTTCTCCACTTTCAGTTTTATTTATTTTTGTGATATCTGCTAAACACTGTCAATAAGGAAGTGTTTGTTTTTAATCGCAGAGTAATTGTGATTGACAAAAGTCAGTTTAACCCCATTTTTTAAAGAGTAGATGGCTAAAAATTGAAAGAATGGAGAAAAATGTAATGCAAAAAACAAGTGCTTTGGCCTCTTTTGGCCGCGATTTAACTGTTTTGGCCCGACAAGGCCAGCTGGACCCTGTGATTGGACGGGATATGGAAATCCGCCGGCTGATTGAAGTATTGTCTCGTCGGACTAAAAATAACCCCGTGTTAATTGGTCAGCCGGGGGTTGGCAAAACAGCTATTGCAGAAGGTTTGGCCGTCAGAATTGTTAATCAAGATACTCCGCAAGCAATGTGGGATAAAAAAATTGTTGCCTTGGATATTGCCAGTTTGGTGGCTGGCAGCCATTTTCGTGGTGCTTTTGAGGCTCGTTTAAAAGCTATCATCAAAGAAGTTAGTGAGAGCCAGGGCCGTATTATTTTATTTATTGATGAACTCCATACACTGGTGGGGGCGGGAAAAACAGAAGGATCCATGGGTGCCGGGCAGATGCTCAAGCCGGCTTTAGCCAGAGGGGAGCTTAGAACCATTGGCGCAGCTACTTTGGATGAATATAGAAATTTTGTTGAAAAAGATAAAGCACTGGAAAGACGATTCCAAGTGGTAATGGTGAAAGAGCCAAACGTTGAATCAGCAATCACTATTTTAAGGGGTTTAAAGGAAAAATATGAAGTGTATCATGGAGTGCGGATCAAAGATTCTGCTCTAACAGCAGCCGTACGTTTGTCACACCGTTATATTACCAATCGTTTTTTACCGGATAAAGCGATTGATCTGATTGATGAATCCGCCAGTCGTTTAAATATTGAAATTAACAGTGTGCCAGTGGAAGTTGATGAATTACGTCGCAAAATCACCCATTTGCAAGTGGAACAAAAGGCACTGAAAAAGGAGAATGATAAAAATGCTAGGGATCGATTGAAAGTGATTCAACAGCAATTAAGTTCGTTGGAATCTGAGTGCAAAAAATTGCAAACTCAATGGGATAAAGAAAAACACCAAATCGCCTCTCTAAAGAAACTAAAATTCAACATTGAGGATCTGCGTACAAAAATGGAAAAAGCAGAAAGACAAGGGCATTTGGATGAGATGGCGCAGTTGAAGTACGGTTTGCTGCCGGAGTTGGAAAAAAAACTTCAGCAACAATCTGTCGTGCGTAAATCCAGTCAGTTGCTAAATGAAGAAGTGGGTCCGGAAGAAATTGCAGCGGCGGTTCATCGCTGGACAGGTATTCCTGTGAGTCGCTTGTTGGAATCAGAGTTACATAAGTTAATGTGCATGGAAGAAAATTTACGTTTGCAAGTCGTGGGACAGGATCCAGCCATCCAAGCTGTGTCAGAAGCTCTGCGCCGATCACGTGCGGGTGTTTCTGATCCTGCACGTCCCATTGGCAGTTTTATTTTTCTAGGGCCAACAGGTGTGGGAAAAACAGAAACCGCACGCGCACTGGCTGATTTTTTATTTAATTCCAAGGATGCTTTGATTCGTGTGGATATGAGTGAATATATGGAGAAACACCAAGTCTCTCGTTTAATTGGCTCCCCTCCAGGATATATTGGACATGATGAGGGAGGGCAACTGACGGAAGCGGTTCGCCGGCAACCTTATTCTGTTATTTTACTGGATGAAATAGAAAAAGCACACCCGGCGGTATCATTGCTCCTGTTACAAGTGTTGGATGACGGACGTTTAACGGATTCTCACGGGCGGACGGTAGACTTTAAAAATACTGTTTTAATTATGACTTCTAATATTCAGCCAGATATTTCTGAGTCGGCAAAAATAAGTGAAGTTAAAAAACAAGAGCAAGTGAGAAAAAATTTGCAAAAATATTTCCGCCCTGAATTTTTAAACCGCGTGGATGAAATCGTGTTGTTCAATTATTTAAGCACTCAGCACATTAAAGATATTGTTAAGATACAAATGCAGGGTGTGCAAAAAAGATTGGAGGATCAACAGATTCAAATCCTATTGGATGAAACAGTAGTGGACTGGTTAGCTAAAAAAGGTTTTGATCCTGATTATGGTGCTCGGCCTTTAAAGCGTGTCATTCAAAAAGAATTATTGAATCCTCTTGCCAGCCATATTATTAGCGGTGAATTAAAGAAAGGGGAGAGTGTACAGGTGACAGCCAATGATCTACATTTAACTCTCTCAGTGAAAAAAGGAAATAGTGATTGTTTACAGGTATTATAAGGGGACTGGAACCGGTTGAGAAAGTCATCAAATGCCAGGAAGAACTCAAAATCCAGGTTCGTCGTCCACGTCAGCCAGCATTTTCATCTTTAGAAGAGGGAGATAGCGTAGCCGTCAATGGCGTGTGTCTCACGCTGGAAAAGTTATCACCCACCCGAATGACATTTCATTTAGGACAAGAAACGTTAAAGATAACTGGTTGGACACCGCAAGCACTTAAAAAATACCCGGTTAATTTGGAACCGGCTTTAAAAATGGGATCGGCCATCGGAGGACATTTTGTAAGTGGACACATAGATGCCATGGCTGAGTGGATGAATATGCCACATACACGTTCCTCTACTCGTTTACATAGCAGTCAGGTAATGGAGCTTAAAGTGCCTGCCCGTTTCAAGCATTATTTTTGGAAAAAAGCCTTTATTGCAGTGAATGGAGTTAGTCTAACTATTAATCAGGTAAAAAGAGATCGTATTTTTGTTTGTCTAGTTCCCGAAACAGTTCGTCGCACTAATTTATTGAAGGATCAGTCAAAATCCACTACGTCCCGATTCGTCACTTTTGAAATAGATGTATTCACTCGCGCATTGGTAGCTACTTTAAAAAATATCAAGACATAAATCATTTAAAAAGCTATATAAGACTTTAAGTAAGGGAGAAGTGTATGTCTTTTCATACGATATCGGAATTGATTGCTGATTTAAAAGCCGGGCGAATGGTAGTGATCGTAGATGATGAAAATCGGGAAAATGAAGGGGATTTAGTTTTACCGGCAGATTTTATTTCTTCTGAGGCGGTTAATTTTATGTCGCACCAGGCACGAGGACTGATCTGTGTGGCTCTCACTTATGAACAAACAGAAAAGTTAGGGCTTTCTTTGATGGTGGATCAAGAACGTAATCGAGCAGTTAATAAAACAGCTTTTACCGTGAGTGTGGAAGCAGCTCATGGAGTCTCCACTGGCATTAGCGCGGCAGATCGTGCACGCACGATTCAAATTGTTTCTTCTCCGACGGCTCGACCGGAAAATATTATTTCTCCTGGGCATATATTCCCTATTCGTTCCCATAAGGGTGGTGTTTTAAAGCGCGCTGGACATACGGAAGCTAGTGTGGATCTTTGCCGGCTGGCTGGTTTGAATCCGGCAGCTGTTATTTGTGAGATTATTAATAAAGACGGTAGTATGGCGCGAGCAGAAGACTTAAAACAATTTGCTAAACAACACCAAATAAAGATCGGTACCATTGAAGATCTCATTCGCTATCGGATCACTTATGAAAGTTTTGTGGAAGAGACAGTACAGGCACCTTTTGTATCTGACATCTGCCAGGACTTTAAAGTGCATGTGTTTTGGGATAACATTAATAACTGCGAACATTTGGCCTTTTCAAAAGGTGTGATTAATACGGATCAGCCTATATTGGTGCGTGTACATTCTGCGTGCATCATGGGGGATGTGTTTGGTGGACAGATCACAAAAAGCGGTCAATATTTACTTAATTCTTTGCAAATGATCAATCAGGAAGGTCAAGGTGTTTTAATTTATTTATGTTTGGAAGGGTCTGGTCACAAGTTGGCGGATCGCGCACAATCTTATGCACCAGGGAATTCTAAGCTCTCCTTAGTGATGGATGAAAAAGATTATGGAGTGGGGGCTCAAATCCTGCGTTCACTTGGAGTGTCGCAAATCCGGTTATTGACAAATTCCACCGCTAAGCGCACTGGATTAAAAGGATATGGATTGGAAATTGTGGAAACTGTACCGATTAAAGTTTAAAATAGCTGCTTAGGAGATTATTTTGATTCATGATTAGTTAAGAGAATTGTTTTTGAAGGTTGTTTAATAATAGCAGACATCAGCTGGTGTGTATAATTGGATTTAAACTCGCATTCTTTGAGATGTAAATAATAATAACTTAAGAAATCCTGATATTAGAATTATCACCAAATGAATCAAGGGATTATATAGATCATAAAAACACTCAGCCAAAAAAGTAAATAAAGGGGGAGATATGAAAAAGGACGAATTTATTATTATAGACAATAGAATATCAGATATTAAGGACAAACTATCTTTATTGAACGTGGCAATAGTATGAAAGGAATATATAAAAGATATTAAATTATTTTTAAAAAAGGTAAAAGACATAGAAGATCATATTGAAAAACTTAAAGATTTACTTTCAGCTTTACAAGCTGATTGAATTACATCATAGCCACAAGGCTTTTGTAAAATGAAAACAACAAATCTGATTTATAGGTAAAGTAAAAGAACAAAGGTTGCAAAGCTGACCAACAAAAAAACTTAATTCAAAACCAGCGCGGTCGTAGCCTAAAGACGGATTTCTAGTTGTGAACGTCTTTGTTATATATTAAGTTATTAAGGATATGCAGCAAGCCGTTTCTTTAGTCCAGTCTAGTCCAGTCCAGTTTTTATCAAATTGGTAATTTGTTCAGTAATCTTCTTTCTTTTAAAACAGAAAACTAAAATATAATCAAATATTATGAGTCATGCTTTTAAAGTTAAACATTTAGGGCAAGTTTTTACACCAGATAATATTGTTCAAAAAATGATATCTTTATCTCGCAACAGAGGAAGCATACTAGAACCATCTTGTGGTAATGGGGCTTTCTTAAAGAGAATGAATAAAGCCATAGGGATTGAAATAGATAAAGATATTATAACTGATAAGTCGGTTTTAAAAATTGATTTTTTTTCTTATTCAAAAAATAATAAATTTGACACTATTATAGGAAATCCCCCTTATGTACGATTTCAAGATATCCCAATAAAAACAAAAAATTTATTACCAATGGATTTGTTTGATAGAAGAAGCAATTTTTATTTGTTTTTCATAGCAAAGTGTATTGATCATCTTAATGACAAGGGAGAGCTTATTTTTATTACTCCTCGTGATTTTTTAAAATCAACAAATTCTAAAAACTTGAATAAAAAATTATACGATCAAGGTTCTTTTACTGATTTTTATGAATTAGGAGACGATAGAGTTTTCAATGGATATTCACCTAACTGTGCTATTTGGAGATGGGAAAAAGGCTTGAAAGATAGAAAAATGTCTTGTAGAGATAATTTTTGTTTTTTAAATGGACAAATTTGGTTTGGAAAAGAAGCACCAAAATCAAACCTTTCAGATTATTTCAATGTAAAAGTTGGAGCAGTAAGCGGAGCAGATTATATTTTTTCAAACAAAAAACATGGTAATATAAAAATGGTCTGTTCTCATACTAATAAAACAGGGGAAATAAGAACAATGATTTATAATAAAAAATGTGGATATTTAAACCAATTTAAAGCCAAGCTTTTAAATAGAAGAATTAGAGAATTTAACCAAAGCAATTGGTGGAAATGGGGGAGAGAATATCATGATCAAGATGGTGAAAGAATTTATGTTAATTGTAAAACAAGAAATTCCAAACCATTTTTTATAAGTGAAGAAAAAGCTTATGATGGGTCTGTTTTAGCTCTTTTTCCTAAAATGAATATGAATCTCAGTAAAGTAGTAGATAAATTAAATAAAGTTAAATGGCGAGACTTTGGTTTTGTTTGTGATGGAAGGTTAATTTTTTCTCAAAGGAGCTTACAAAATGCACCGATTAGTAATTTGTGATACCAAAACCTTTTATACACATTTGCAGTTTTCTTAAAAATAATCCACCAAGCCTTTCTTTATCTGGAAATGCTAGGTTTGATTCAAGAGCATCAGAAAAAGCTGTCACAAGTCACATAATAAATTCTGTAAGAAAATATCACATATATTCTCCAAACTTAAGCGCAGGTCAAAAGGTTGATAATAATTGGTATGATATGAAAGTAGGTAGTTTTTTTTGTGACATAAAAATAAGCGAACTTAAACATGCAGACAATACTGGATCAGCTAGACACATATTTTATTTATTAACTGGAAAAGAACCCCCTAAAACTAGTCAGGGAATATTTGAAAAAATGAAGCAAGAGGAAAAACCTTGTGAGTTAAGAGACTTCTATTATTTAATAGTCAATAAAAACAAACCATCAGATTGTTTCACAATAAGCTTAAAAGGTCTTAAGAAAGTCATTCCTAACGGAAAGAATAAACCCTTCCAATGTAATTGGGAAGATAATAGAGAGATAAAAAAAAGGATTTGGCAGGAAGCTAAAGAATATTTGCTTTCTCAATGGGCTATTTCCATAAAAAAAGAAATTAAGATTACTAGAGAGGGTATGCCAAAATCTTATCCTGAATTTTTCAGTGATAAGACACAAGCGGCTTAGGTATAATTACTCATATAAAACCCTAGTCTCACCCTCTACGCCTTGAAATAAACAGCCACAGTAATAATAGTAAAATTAAGCGACGACTTTAATCTTGAACATAGTTTTAGAACAGTCCTAAATTACACGCCGTTTAAATAAGGTTAGCATTAGAATTAGAGTCGGTTTTTAGTATGGTTACTCCTTTTTTTTCTCTGCTTTTCATATTGTTCTTCAAAATATTTAAAAGCTTCATTATTAAATTTTCCAAAAGTAACAATTTCTGTACGAGGTATAATAATCTCCACATCATAAAGATTAGATTGTTCTTTATATTTTGGGTAATAAATATTCCACTCTATTATTTTTGTTTCATTATTTCTATAGCCGCTTTTAAATGGCAATATAGAAATTGTTTGGGAATTATGTCTTGATTTTGGATTTTCTGGGTATTTCAATAAAATACCTTGATAGGCTTTTCCATTTTTTAGAGTGAGTAAAATTTCTTCATTTTCCCATTTAACACAACTGTTAAAAAAGTTATCATTGTTAGGAATCGTTATCCAATTAAGAATAAATTTAATCTGTATAATAAAGAATAATATAGTAGCAAAAATTAAAGAAAGAGAAATGACTAATAAAGTAAAGTACCAACATTTTTGATTAACATAATACGTAACAACGTGTTTAGATGGCAACCATGTAACAATAGCTATCAATACTAAAAGAAAAAGATAAGGCCAGCCTGATAAATTTATAGATCGACTAGGTATTCTTTTGTTATAAAAGTAAATAAAAAAAATTCCAGGGATAGCCCAGAGAAAATTATACATATCCCACATCTGTGTTTATGATTTTTTTCTTTCTTCAACTAAATTGTTATGAGCTTTAATTGCTTTACTAACTTTATGGTCTCTCCATAGTTCATCTGAAGTAGGCCATGGCTCTGATACGGTTCCTTTGCCTAAGATAACACGCTCAAAGTATGTTGGTTTCTGTTCTCTGTTGTTTTTATTTGGTTTTGGCTCTTTGCTGTCTGTATTTTGTGAGGATTGACTTTTATGTTTATTTTGATTATTCATAAAATACTCCCTTTTTTAATTTTCGTTTTAAATTGTCAACACACAAAAACTTAAAAGTCATGGTTGCGTGTATATACTTTGGTTTTTCTGGACTATTTGTGCATCTAGTTATTTTTTATCGGCTGTTTCTGTTAGGGCTTGAGTCTTTGTTTAGCTCCTAGTCTTCTTCAGCTTTATCAGACCTTGCTTGGTTTGAGTGTGTTTTTTTAATCACTCACTAAGATCTTTACTAATGATCTTAAACGCTCAGTAATAAAATATTTTGGCATTTCCCAATAAATGCCTTTATATACCTCAACTAATTGAATTACAGAGTTTGTAAAATTTACTGTACATGAGTCTAAAGCTGACTGTCTTAATATAAATTCAAGATCATAAAGGCCTATAGATTCGTTATCTTTTAAATATTTAAAATATTTACTGGATTTTAGATAATCGTTTTTCATGACCCAATCAAACAAGGCATCTCCTCTTTTAATCTCATGCGCTGAGTATTTATTTAATTGTATTCTGGATTTTAGTTCTTTTTCTATAAGATATAAATCAAGTAATTTATTTTTACATAAATTAGTACGTGAGAAGCATTCCCATTGGGCATCATCAATAATTTTATAAAGCTCATAATGGGCTTCTCTTGAAGGAATTTTAGACCATTTTTTATATTTTCTTATGAACTGCTTACATTGAGGAGTATGTTTTACGGCTTGTTCAAAATCAGCAGAAAAATTAAAAGCAAACTGTCTTAACGACCCTTTTATAGCATGAGGAAGGGTAAAAGGAATATAAAAAAAAAGTGGAAAGCTAAAAAATATACACAATAAAATAACAGCTGTTATTTTTAATATTTTTTTCATAAAAGATTAATTTTCCTTTCTTTTATTACAAGTAGAGTCTTTTTTAGGGCATCTGCCGCCCGAGTGTAAACATTGCTCTAAACTCTTATAGGGTGTAAATTTTTTTGTTCTGAAGTAGCTGGAGCTAGAAGTTTTTGAGTGGCATATTCCCGATTTACTTTTTTTCACATTTGGTTCATTTACTTGATTAGTGTCTGATTGCTTATTATGAACTGTTTTAGCGTAAGTAACCTTCTCTAGCTTATAACTACTCTCTTTGGTGGTGTTACTAGCAGCATTTTTGCACCTAGTATCTCTCTTGGGGCATCTGCCGCCTGAATTCAAACATGCTTTAATATCAGGAAAGGGTTGATAGTGTTTTGTCCTAGAGTAATATGGACTGGAAGCTTTTGAGTGGCATATCCTCGACCGACTCTTTTTAACATTCGGTTCTGTACCACCAGTTTCTGCAAGTTCCCTAGAGCTGTGCTTTGAGGGAGAGTTTTTATTTTTAAAAACGATTTCGAAAGATGAGCAGTTAGAGATTACCTTTTCAAGAGCCACTAGTTCTGCTGAATCAACTGTGAGTTTATAGGCTTTCTTAACTGCAATAACCTTATTAGCGAACCAACATTTGTTTTTCTGAGGAAGCCACCCAGAAGCGTCGTATCCTGATTTTTCATTACGATTTACTGCTGGAGACGCTAAGGTGAGGTTTAGAATATCTGAAGCAAATCTAGCTTTTGTCTTCTTATCAGCAGCACATAGACTGCTATCGTGGGCTTCAGATAGCGAAACAATATGCTCAATATCCGTTTCATTTATTGATTCAAAGTACTCATCTGAATAAGGAGAATATATTTTGTTTCCTAGATCTTCTACAATCTTATGCTCTACTGATTGAGAGTAAATATAATCTTCTGACCTGTTGTATGGAGAACACCTGTTTTCTTTTTCTATCAACAGCCCTCGCCAAGTGTTTTCTAAAGCTGACCCATAAAACGAAAATCCGAGTAGTAATATAAGAAGATATTTCATAATAACTTCGTCGGATAGTGAAGTTATGAATCTTTAATAGTATCTAAGGTTAAGGGGTGCAATGCCCGATAACAATCTGTATGAAGTTACTTTTGATCTTAAGCTTTTTTCTATTCACTGGTTTTTCAGAAGCTAAGGCTACCCTTGCTGAAATTTATAGAGCAAAGGCTAAAATGGACAAAGTTAGCTTTCTCTGCGATATGGGAAAAGAGATTTAAATCACAAAAAAGAATAAATTCTATATTACTTGATGCTTTATCTAAATTTAATTACTCAGAGTATTCAAAAAAAATAAAAGACTCACAATTACAGAGCGATTATAACAAAACAGCTATGTGTACCTTTAACAAAGGAAGGCTTAAAGGCGGCATCTATGCAGCTTTACAGCCTTGTTTTAAAAAGCATTATAGTGGATTTAGAAGAAATTGTATCGTTCAAATATATTTAAGTCAATGTGATGACTATATGAAGTGTCTTGTAGAAAATAACTGGCAAAATAAAAATCCAGAGTCTTTGCGTATAATGCATAAACAATGCTTACACGACTGGTTTGCTAAATTCATGCACCCTTATATATATGCTTTCGAATCAGTAGATACTCTATATAAGCAAACTAACAGACAGTTAACTTCAGATTTTTATTAAAAAAATATTTGGTATATATTTAAATAGATTCCTAGTAGAACCTATAAGGCGCATTATACTTTTCTTTACTTGCTGGCATCCTATATTTCTTATATAGCTCCGTGCTGTTTTCTTTTTGTCTTAATTTTATTTTTCTTAATGTCGCACGTGCATTATTTACGAAAGCATAATATTTCTTTTCTATTTTATAAAGCTCATTAGTATATTGCATTAGTTGATTATTAAATAACTGTTGCTCATTTAGTAAAATCATCCTTATAGATATTTCCCTGTTTTTTGTTTCTTTTAAACCTTCTAAATAACTACCCCCTGATGCAACATTTAAAGCAAGATGAAGAAGACCCTCTCCTACTGATCCTGAGTTTAATCCTGATGGGTTTATTTTAGAAAGTTGTAAATAATTTTTCTTTAATTGTATATGTAAAAATTTAATCTGGTTTTTATAAAAAGCTATTCGTTTTTTATACGACTTATTTGTAATACGTAGTTGTTTCTTATATTTAGAGACAATTGTTTGATCAACTGCTAGTGATGTAATAGGCACAGCTAAAAGTGAAAAAACAATTACAATAGCTGATAACCATTTCATATTAAGCGGCATTCTTTTTGCTCAGCATAGACAGATAATTAAAATCTTTGTAAGGATTTAAAGGAGCTAAAGGGTCTTCACCAAATCTATTTGTTCCTTGTGTTCCTTTTTTAAAAAGTAATTTAAGACCAAGATAAAGGTTATAAACAGGTATAAATGTTCCAAACCAATATTTACCTGATATATTAATGTCATGGAATCTTTTAGCAACTAAATTAAAATTACAAAACCAAAAGCAACACGTAAAAAACCAGATAAAAAAATTACAGAGAAGCTTTTCAAAAGGATTAAGTGAATCTAACAATGACCAATTTAACCGATTCCCTATGAGCAAAGGGGAAAATATAACAATTAAAACAGATAACCATAATATATATTTTTTCCTATTTAACCTGCCTTTATGACAAAAAAATATCTTATAAAAAGTTTTCATAACAAGCTGCCCTTTATTTTACCTATTCGTTGAAGCCTCTCTTATAAAGAGTTTTCACAATGAGATGTTAAGTATTTTAATGAGTTATCTACAAATTGTTTTTTTAATTTATTATAATAATTAGCACACGCCTCCTGTGGTATTTTACCTAAAGGCGCGGCTGGTCTAAAATCAACAGTTTTAACTTCACAATAATTAGTTATTTTATTGTTAAATTCATCTACAAAACCGTCTTCATTAAACTTACCCAAGCTACTACAAGGTGTATGGCTAAGCATTTTTGAAAAACAGCTTAACTGGTTTGTTATATAAATTTTATGTTCAGTCGGACAACTATCTTGTCCTTCTGTATTCGCTACTATTCTATTAGTTCCTTGTTCAATCATTCCTTCTAGTTTTTTAATATCTTCAGAAGAAGCTATCTGTTTTTCCTTAAGACGCTCTAGTGCTTCTTGTTGTACACCTATTGCTGTTGTTAAAAAAAACACCCAACCATCAAATAATGTCATCAGAAATATATTTAGTTTAGACATATATTCACGCTGATTTTCTTGTTGTTATTCTTTTTATTAAGAACCCTATTGTTCTATGTTGAACCTTTATTATTGATATTATGTATTAATATCGGAAGGTAATAAAAAGTAGTTTATTATTATTTATTTTTTGTTTGTTTCATATTGAGACAAATGATAACCTACCGACCATTATGCAATCTAATAAAGTAGAATCTATTGCCGTTGTTAGTTCTGTTTTTAACACTCAAATTCATCAGCGTCTTAAAGAAGGCACTTTAGATGAATTAAAAAAATCCGCGGTGCAAAATGTTAAATGGGTAGACGTGCCGGGAGTGATAGAAATTCCTCTGACTGCACAATGGCTATTTCAAAACAACTACGCATTAGTCATTGCTTTAGGCACTGTGATTAGAGGAGAGACTTCTCACTACACTGCTTGTTGTCGTATGGTAGAGACAGGTTGTATGGATGTTCAGTTAAAGATGAATCGGCCAATTATTTTTGGTATTTTAATGACAGATAATCGTCAGCAAGCACTGGCCAGATCCGGAGGCGAAAAAGGACATATCGGTCGGGCTGCGGTTCGCACGGCTTTACAGATGTTAAAAACAAAAAAACAACTAGAAAGTTCTGTTTAGTGAAAGCTTTTTTGGCAAGTATTCCGCATAGTGGGGAACACATAGGTACTGAAGCAAATTGGCTAAAAGGTTTACCGGAAGTGATTCTCATGTATGATGTGGATCGATTTGTCGATCGTCTCTATCAACCCGTATTAGATCAATTAGAAGTGCCTGTGGTGATTACGCCGTATCATCGGTATTTGGTAGATTGTAACCGTTGGCCGGAAGATGTCGATCGAGATTCTTTAGAAGGATCGGATACTCCATCCGGTATACATCCCACTGGACTGTATTGGAGAGTCACTACCGCTGGGTATCCATTACTAAAGAAACCGGTGGATCGGGATAAGCATGCAAGTATTTTAAGTAAATATTATCAGCCGTTTTTTAGAAAAATTGACTCTATCTACAAGCAGTTTCGCTCTCAAAACGCTAAGATGATTTATCATTTGGATTTACATAGTATGCCTTCGCAGGGTACCTCTGCGCACAGAGATCCAGGTAGCGATAGGGCGGATATTGTAATATGTACGGTAGATGGTCAGACCGCTGAGGAACAATGGACACAGCAAGTGGTGGCTGCGTACCAAGATCAAGGTTTGCGAGTCAGCTTAAATGATCCTTATAAAGGTGGATCGATTGTGCAAAAATATGGTCGTCCTCAAAAAGGATCGCAGGCAATCATGGTGGAAATTAACCGTAAGTTATATATGGATGAAAAGACGAAACAATGGTTACCTGAAAAAGCAAGAAAACTTCAAGATAAATTACAACAAGCTCTGTCTCGTATTTGGCAGCAACTGCCTAGTATAGAAACATGACATTTCACGACTGCGAAATGAGATAAGGTATATCGTTATTGAAATTCATTGTAGGACTGTATCGTTTTTTTTGTTCTTTAGCATTAGCTATTTGTATCTTGTCTATCCTGATCGTGCTGTTAGCAATTGGGACTATTTATGAATCAATGTATGGTCGGATAGCAGCACAAGAGATTATCTATCAATCTGTTTGGATGACAGCTATTATATTTTTATTGGCGTTAAATATTATAGCAGTCATGATCGATCGTTGGCCTTGGCAAAAAAAACATATTGGTTTTTTAATGGCACATTTTGGTATCTTGTTTGTCATTACAGGTGCATGGATCACTCGTTACTACGGAGTGGATGGTTCATTACGTTTAGCGATCAAAGAAAGTGGCCATCAAATCATGACGGATGATATTTTGTTTGCGGTGTATTCTTCTTTTGATGGGAAAAATTTAACAGAGTTACATCGGGAAAAAGTATCGTTTTTTCGGAATTCTCCTCGTTCCAATCATCCTTACACAGTGGGTTTAGGTTCTTCCACTTTAAAGGTAGTGAATTATCATGCAGCGGCGATTGCAAGAGAGCAGTATAAACCTGCACAGCAAGGAGGAACTGCTTTGCGGTTTCACATAGAAGGAAAAGAGATAGCAACGGCAATGTGGCTTTTTAAGCCACCTGGAAAAAAGGAGGTGCGTCGCTTGTTAGGTCCGGCGCAAATCATTTTATCGGATTCCATGAAGGGTTTCTCTCTTCGCAAAGAGACTAAGCCCACTTTAGTACTAGCTTCAGTTAACAGCAGAGGTAAGATGCATGTTCAAAATAACGTTCTTCAGGCAGCTAATTCGGTCGCTCATTCAGAACGGACACGAGGTAAAAAAATGCGTCTTCGTTATTGGTTATATCATCCTTCTTCCAAAAAAATAACTCAAGGGTTTTTGAAAATTGGTTCTGTATTAAAAACAGGATGGATGGATTTTCAGTTTCGTATTTTATCTTATTTACCGCGGGCTTTACCGGACACTCAATTTATTCCACAAAAACGAGTGACAGATAATACTGTATCAGCGATTGAGTTGGATTTTAAAGATCAACGTCAGTGGATGGGATTAAATTCTCATGTATTTTTTTTTGAAAAAGATAAAGTTTTCATTGTTGCGTATGTGAATAGTAAAAAAAGTTTAAATTTTAATATCAAGCTGGAAGATTTTAAAATTCGTCGGTATCCCTCCAGTTTGTCTGCTGCTGCTTATGAAAGTAAAGTATCCGTTAGTGATCATCAGACAAAAGGATCACAACATATTATTTCTATGAATGACCCGATGAAATTAAATGGATGGACAGTGTATCAAGCAGGTTTTGAACAAGATGATAGAGGCCGTCCCGTTGCTTCTGTGTTTGCTATTAACAAGGATCCAGGGCGTATTTTAAAATATTTTGGTTCTTTTTTGATTGTGTTGGGTTCTATTATTTTATTCCTGAGGCGGAGGATTCATTTGACGAACATTGATTTGATGAATCACCGAACGAATTAGTTTTAAATTATTTTGAGCTTCTGGATAACCTTGCTTAGCCGCGAGTTCCAGCCAATATATAGATAGTGGTATGTCGACAGGAATATTATTGCCATCACCATAAAAATGCATGAAACCCAAATAATTTTGCGCGGGCGCCCATCCTTTTTCTGCTGCCATAGAGATCCAATAAGCTGCTTTATTTAAGTCTGTATCTGTGCCTTGGCCTTTGAAGTGCATGATACCTAGATTATATTGCGCACGAGCAAAATTTTGTTTTGCGACTTTTAAAGTCCAATAAAAAGCTTGATGGAAATCCTCTGTAGTTCCAATACCGTTATAATACATTCTACTTACTTCATATTGCGCGGGAATGACATTTTGTTTCGCTGCTTTTAAAGTCCAATAAAAAGCTTGATGGAAATCTTCTGTAGTTCCAATACCGTTATAATACATTCTACCTACCTCATATTGCGCGGGAATGACATTTTGTTTCGCTGCTTTTAAGAGCCAATAAAAAGCTTTTTTAAAATCTTGAGTAATTCCAGTACCGTCATAATACATAATACCTAAGTCATACTGTGCGATTGCAAAACCTTGCTTAGCTGCTGCTAATGCCCACTTAAAAGCTTCTTTTCTATTTTGTTCTGTACCAATGCCATTATAGTGCATTCCACCTAGTTTATATTGAGCGGGAGCAAAGCCTTGTTCTGCTGCTTTTGAGAACCAAACAACAGCTTTTTTAAAATCTTGAGCAACTTCGTCGCCTGTATAATACATAATACCTAGTTGATATTGTGAGCTAGCGATGCCTTGCTTCGCTTCTTGTTCTATTCGTTTAAATTTGAGTAGCAGATCTTGTGGCTTTAAATCGTGTGACAATGGTAGGGAATAATGATTGCTAAGACTAGGTGGAATATTATTCTTAGGTAGTTTGATATCCGCTTCAGAGTGAATAACAAAGCAAGCAATAAAAATAGCTATCATAATGTGGGTAATCATTTTGTCGCTTTTTTTATGTGTCATTGTATATTTCATAGTGTGTTAGGTAACTGAAAGGGTATCAAAAAGTAAAGCAAAAAATAAGTTTTTTTTAAATTTTTTTAAATTTATTTAAAGTGAGTGTAAAATATTCTAATTTCGTATTAATTTTATATACTAATGATCATGGATAGTCGTTATCTGCAAGATGTTTTTATATCAGAGGAATGTCATCTATTATATCCGGTCGGTTTTTTCCTAGTCCCTTTTTTTTGATTTTTTCCAATAAAGTTGTGCGATTAAGTCTTAACAATTTGGCTGCTTGATTACGATTCCAATTAGTCTTTTTCAGTGCTTTTAATATTAATTCATTTTCAAAGTGATCAACTGTTATTTTAAAATCCAGTCCAGATTCTGGAATCATTGCAATGTGATTTGTTTCTTCTGTGGGGTCTGTATGATACTTTGCTGGTAAATCAGCTAGCTCTATCATACTATTTCCTTTTAGTACGCATAGACGTTCAATTAAATTTTCTAACTCTCGGATATTTCCCGGCCAATCATAGCGGCACAAGTGCTGGATGACTGGCAAGCTAATTCCCTGAAGCACATCCATTTTGTTTTTACTTAATTCTTTTATAAAAAACTTAATTAAAATAGGAATATCTTCTTTGCGCTGTTGGAGGGGTGGTACGTAGAGTGGGATCACATTGAGCCGATAGAATAGATCTTTTCTAAAAGTGCCTTGTTTAACGGCTAATTCCAGGTTGTCGTTACTGGCTGCAATCACGCGTGCATCTGCTTGATACATTTTCTCACTACCGACTGGTTGAAACTGCTTTTCCTGTAACACTCTTAGCAGTTTTATTTGTGTGGATAAATCCATAGTACTGACTTCGTCTAAGAAGAGGGTGCCTCCTTCGGCTGCTTGAAAATGTCCTATGCGGTTTCTAATTGCACCAGTAAAGGATCCTTTTACATGGCCGAATAATTCACTTTCCAATAAATCTTTTGGGATTGCGCCACAGTGAACCGGAATAAACGGTCCGCGGCTGTTCACCGAATTAAAATGGAGGGCCTTGGCAATTAATTCTTTTCCCGTGCCGCTTTCTCCAGTGATTAAAACGGTAGAAGATGAGTTAGCAACTTTTTTAACCAATTCAATTAAATTTAAAATAGGTGGGCTTTGGCCAATAATTCCATCAAAGCAATATTGTTTTTTCACACAAGATCGCAAGCGGTTATTTTCTGTTTCCAAAAAAGATTGAGAAAAAGCTTTTGCAACTAAGTTGATAATTTCACCTAGATTAAAAGGTTTGGTAATAAAATGGAAAGCACCTTTTTTAGTGGCTTCTACAGCTAAGTCAATTGTTCCATATCCTGTCATAATGATTACTTGAATATTTTTATACTTTTGCTGTAACTGTTTCATCACATCCAAACCGCTTCCGTCTGGTAATTTTAAATCCAGCAGCGCAAGATCAAAATGGGATTGAGTGGATAGTTGTTCCATTTCTTTTTTGGAACCAAGCTGTGTCGTTTGATATCCATGGTGCTCTAAGATACGTGCAATAGAGGAGCACAATGTTTTTTCATCATCAATAACTAAAATTTTTTTACTCATGCTATTTCACTCATTTATTGTTATTAAAATTGCGTATAAGTATATAGAGTAAGGAAACTCTGTATGTTTCACCATATTAATTGTTAAAATCTGGACTGACTGCCCGCGACTGAATGTTGGTGATTGTTTAAATTTTAGTCATTATACTATTTGATTGTTTAAAGTATCAGAAAAAAAGCAAGGCTGTTGGCTTGTTCTAACGATGGACATTTAACAGTTGGTGAATGATATCAAGGCATCTTTGGGTCGCCAGGGACATTTCCTTTAAGTCATCTGCTAGAGTGTCATTCTCCTTATGTTTCATTTGTAAAATCTGCAACAGGGAGTTAATACCTCCTATTGGGTTATTTAGCTCATGAGCGATGCTACTGGAAATAATACCTAATTCAGCAGATTTGGCAGATTGAGCTATTTTCTTTTCTATTTGTATTTGTTCTGTGATTTCTCGTAGAATAACCAGTTGTACTTCATATTCTCCCGCGGGTGAGATTTTTTGTGCTAATACTTCAAAAAATTCTTGTTGTTGATGTCCATTTGCTAAATGCACTGTTCGTTGCAATCTTTTTTTACCGCTACCCGGTTTAGGAGGTTGGTCATTCGTATTTGTTCCAAAAAAAATAGAAAAGTAATTTTTTTGCAACAGCTTTCTTTTAGATAGCTTGGTTTTATATCTAAAGGTTTTATTGGTTCTTAGAATGCGGTTTTGCAGATCGGTTAAACAGATTGCAGCGGTGATGGTATCAAAAGCTAATTCCCATTGTTCTTTTTTATTTTTTAAAGAATTATATTGTTCCATTTGATTCAGACGAGTTTCCAATGATTTTCCTATTTGTTGTAAAAAAGATTTTTTAACTTGCGCGAGTCCATTTCGTTTATAAAAGCGGATTAAATAATTGTTGTCATTGCAACGACAGGGGTAGAGATAAGTCTTGCTTGTTTTTTTTATTAACTTGATTGGGGTCGTATCGGTTAAAGTGAGTTTAATGTCATCCACTCCGCATTGCTGGGGTAGCTCTGTTTCTATTAGATGAGCCAGCGCGCGTTCGGAATGCGCTAGATAGATGTCTGTCATAGCTTTTTCCAGCTTTACCAGATTTTCTTTTTTTTTAGCTGGAGTTTCCACCGTTCTAGTTTTTCTTTTCCAGTCAGTCATTTATACAGATGACATTAGCATATTTTGTGCATGTTTTTAAATCCAGCTAGCCTAAAGCTTGACCTTTACGCTTTTTTGGGGTGAGAGTGCGATAACCATGAAAGATGAGAAGAGAAGTTAAATGAGCCCTCCATCTATTACTGTTGTTGTACTGGCTGCGGGTGCGGGTCGTAGAATGGAATCTCCTTTGCCGAAAAGTTTGCATCCGGTGGCTGGCAAGCCGATGTTAGCTCACATTTTACAGTCTCTCAGACGGGCAGAATTGAATCAAATTCGTGTGGTCATTGATGAGCAGTATGATCGTTTAATTCGTCCGGTGGCTGAGGCATTTAAAGCGACTGTATTTTTTCAAGAGAAATTAAAAGGGACAGCGCCTGCGGCTAAGAGCGCGCAGTTGGAATCCTGTTCCAATGTCATACTCATCGTGAATGGCGATCATCCTTTGATCGATCCTATGGATTTAAAGAAGCTAGTTAAGCAATTTTATGCAGAGTCTGCGGATATGTGTATTGGATCGTTTGAAACACAAAATCCGGATGAGTACGGGCGTATTATTCGTCATAAAGGTCAAGTGATGGCTATTGTGGAAAAAGAATCTCTAACGCATGAATCTGAATCTAGTCGAGAAATTAACACGGGTATTTATTTGGTGCAGAAAAAATATCTGCAGGAGTATTTGTCGCAGGTGACTTATTCTGATTTGAAAAAAGAATACATGTTAACAGATATCGTGTCTGTTTTAGCTAGTGGAGGCAAAAAGGTGATCGCAGTGGCTATGTCGGAGGATACTGCTTTAGGAGTGAATTCCCAGAGGACATTAGCCTTTGCAACCAAGAAAGTATTTACTCGTAAATTGCATCACTTAATGAAGCAAGGAGTAATTATTGTGGATCCTTTTAATTCTTATATTGAGGAAGACGTGCAAGTTGGGAAGGGTAGTGTGATTTATCCGGGAGTCTATTTAAAGGGTCGGACGGGTATCGGTCCTTTCTGTGCAATAGAGCCCAACTGTTTTATTGTGGATAGTGTAATTCATCATTCCGTATTAGTGCGGGCTGGATCGTATTTAGAGTCTGCAGAAGTGGGTGCACAATCGGTTGTGGGTCCTTATGCACGTTTAAGACCAGGCACTAAAATAGGGGTTCAATGCCAAGTGGGCAATTTTGTAGAGATGAAGAAAACTAATTTTGGTGCACGCTCTAAAGCAGGGCATTTTAGTTATTTAGGAGATGCAGAGGTGGGAGAAGACGTTAACATCGGATGTGGTGTCGTGACTTCTAATTTAAATATAGACGGCAAAAAATATGTGACTAAAATTGGTGATCAGACGTTTGTTGGCAGTGGCACGCAATTAGTGGCGCCGGTGGAGTTGGGTATTCACTCTGCGACGGGTGCAGGTTCTGTGATTACGAAAGATGTTCCTGCAGAATCACTCGCTGTGGAGCGATCCTCTCAAAAAAGTTATTTGAGAAAAAATAAAAAAGAAGATTAATATCGTTAGTATTATTGTTTAATAAAGTGTTGGAAAATTTTGTAGAGTTTTTGTTTTCTTAAAAAAGCTGGCTGTAGAAAAAAATATGTGTGGTATTATTGGCTATAAAGGGTTTCGTAGCTCTAAAGAGGTGTTGTTAAAGGGCATGGAACAGATGGAGTATCGGGGCTATGACAGCGCCGGAGTGGCTATTGTCGGACAGCAAGGTTTTAAAAAATTTCGTGCCATCGGAAAATTACAACAATTAAAAAATAAAATAGATTTGGAAGATTGTTCTGGTCAAATGGGTATTGGTCATATTCGTTGGGCCACACACGGCAAGGTATCGGAGGAAAATGCACATCCTCATCAGGTAAAAGATATTTATTTAGTTCATAATGGTGTGATTGAAAATGTTCAGCAGTTAAAAAAAGATCTCCCTGGTCCGTTTTTATCTGAAACGGATTCAGAAGTAGTTGCACATTATTTGGCAATGTTGCGAGAGCAATGTGGATCTTTAAAAGAAGCTGTATTGAAGGTGATGGAAAAAATTACTGGCGAGTATGCAATGATTGTGCTTTCTAAAAAACATCCAGGGGAGATGGTGGCTTTTAAGAAAGGTCCTTCGTTAATAGTTGGTTTGGGAGAAAAAGAAAGTTTTATTGCCAGTGATGTGCATGCGTTTTTACCTTATACTCGGAAAGTAATTTTTTTAAAAGATGGTGAAGTGGCACATATTCAAGGTGCATCTAATGCAGGAACAAACGGGTGGGATGTTTGTTTTTATTCTGCTGCAGGTAAGAACATTAAGAAATCACCGCATACTTTAATAATTCCTAAGGAGGACTTAACGGGGAAGGGCGATTATCCGCATTATATGCTTAAGGAAATTTATGAACAGCCAGCGGGTGTTTTGAGATTGATTCAGGCTCATGTACGTTCGGATCAGCAGGAAGTGGACTTAGCGGTCAGAGGGCAGGTGGACATTTTAGATCGTATGATTCAATCTGGACGTTTAAGTATGGTGGCATGTGGGAGCAGTTATTATGCGGCTCTTTACGGGAAATATTTGATTGAGAAGATAGCGCGTATTTCTGTGGAAGTGGATGTAGCGAGTGAGTTTCGTTATCGTCAACCGGTATTATTAGCAGGGGTACCGATGGTCGTTGTTTCTCAAAGTGGCGAAACAGCGGACACGTTAGCTACTTTACGACTCGCTGGGGATTTATCTTGTCCGGTTCTAAGCATCTGCAATGTACAAGGCTCTGCGATCGATAGACAGTCTGTGGCTCAGTTAGACATGTTAGCTGGCATAGAAAAGAGCGTGGCCAGTACGAAGGCTTTTTTATCTACGTTGACTGTATTATTTTTATTGGCAGTGGCTTTAGGGCGTAGAGCAGGTCGGCTGGATCGTGCAAAGGAAAAGCAGTGGATTCAGTCTTTGTTACAGTTACCTTCTCAGATGGAAGAAGTGCTATCTTATAAGGATCTTTTTTTATCTGTCGCTCAGCAGTTAAAACAATTTAGCGGTTTTATTTATTTAGGTCGCGGGGAATATTATCCATTGGCATTGGAAGGCGCTTTAAAGATGAAAGAATTAACTTACCGTCATGCAGAAGGGTATCCAGCTGGGGAAATGAAGCATGGGCCTTTGGCTTTGGTGGATGATCAAACTGCGATTATCGTATTAGCTCCTCCTTTAGGTCATTTACACAGCAAGATAATAACTAGCATGGAGGAAGTGCGTGCGCGGGGTGGGCAGTTATTTGTGATTGGGACTGAAGGGGATGATGCCAGTCGCTCATTAGCGAATCAGTTTTTACCTCTTCCTTTATGTAATGAAGAGTTAAACCCTATTTTAAGTGGTATCCCTATACAATTAATTGCTTACCATCTCGCTTGTGTTTTGGGATACGACGTGGATCATCCTAGAAATTTAGCAAAGTCTGTTACGGTCGAATAGATCCGTTTTATTATTTAAAGTTTATCTAAATAAAGATCTGCCGGTTATTTTTGAAGTCGGGCAACCCAGTTTTTCAACGTTTGAGGTGAAATAAATAAAATGTATGCGCTAAGCATGATTAAAGAGAAGAAATAAAGACCCATGAACACGGCGATAAATGCATGAACGAACACTCCCATTACCAACAATGTGTTTCTTAGTTTAGGGGTCCAAATCAGGACAGGGAAATACAGTTCAAATAGAAGTGTAAACCAGGTTAATAAAGCAGCTAGTGCGGGTACTTTTAGTAAGAAGGAGAAATCAATAATTGCTAAATCATAAAAAGATAAAGCTTCCCATAAGGCGGTTCCTTCCCACCAGGACTGTCCTTTTAATTTATTCAATCCGGAGAAAAAATAAATCACACACAGTTGGATTTGTATTAGGCGCATCGCTACTTGGTTCCACCAGACGGCACGTTCTTTTCGGTCCGCTACCAGTCCTGTTTTTCGTTTGCTGATAAAGTAGTTCAGCCACTGCATTTGTCCATGGACTTTGGTAAACATTAGGTAAAATAGCCAAAAGGTAGTTGTGCTATCCACTCCGTATACAATGCTTGGATTTCTTTGGATAAACACTAGGTGTAGGAAGAAGGCGGCGATGGCCAGTAAGCGATTACCAATTCCTAGAGCCATTAGTAGTAAAATAATCAGTAAAGCTAAGTGGCAAACATAAAGCCATGCATCGGATGATAAAATAAAATGTAAAACATATTCTGTTTCCATTTTTTGAAAGATTTTAGCAGATGTACTGGATAGCAATCCGGATTCATAGAAGAACACACGAATATCAAAGAAGCGGATAGAGTACATGATAAACAGTATGGAACAGAGGCAGAAACGGAAACAGGCTAAGGGAAATGCATCGACTGGTTTAAACCAGAATTGATCCCATGCTTGAATAAAAGTATTCAGTAATGTTTTTATTTTTTTCATATTTTACAAACTCTATTCATTATCTATGTCGTTTATGTTTTTCCATGCATTGTTATTGTTCCATTCTTCCATATCTATGTCGTTTATATTTTCCCATGCACTGTTACTGTCCTCTTCTACCATGTTAATATCTCTCACTTTGGAGCTTTTTTTTCTACGGCAAGGGGCAGCGGCCATAAATACTTCTTTCATGTTTTTATTGTTGGTAGGCCAAAAAGCAAGTTTCATAACTTTTGCTTTTTTAAAATGAGGTCGATCTTCATAGATAATTTTTACAGCGATTTCTTTTGCTAAGGGGTGTAATTGGCACAAGTAGGGTATAAAATGTTTGCGGATATTAGGTGCTCCCATGATTAGAAAGAATTGGCTATGAGAAATAAAACGTTTGTGATTAAAGAGCACGCGTTTGGATTCTTTGCGGGTGGGGGGCCAGCGGTAAGTTTCTACAGATTTTTTCTTAATAACTTCATATTGAAAATAAAAATAAGTGACGGGATTTGGCGCGTAGTATGCCCAGACAGCGTCCATAGAAAAGGAACGTGAATAAGAAATAAAATAAGGTCTCAGAACGTCATATAGCATAGATTGGCGGTTCGGTACGACGAGAATCATTGCTACGTGGTACACAATGAGTATAGACACAATAATTTTTACAAAAGAAATAGAATTTTTATTCTTCATTTTATCCCGTTACGATTCTTTAATTAATGTTCCTGCATGGTGGATTTAATTCGCACCGAGCGTATCTTTTCAGAGACGCTGTCTAGTTCTTTAGTAATGGTTTGTTGTTCCGCTTTAAAATCTTTTGTTGTTTTACCTGCCAGTAGTGCTTTTTGTACATCTGAAATAGGGGGTGATGCGTGGCTGCCGTCTGGTATTAAATCCATAATATCTTCAGCAGAGGGTAATTCTTTTAAGCTTTTTAATCCGAACACTTCCAGAAATCGTGAAGTGGTTTTATAGGTTATGGAGCGTCCGGGTAGTTGGCTTTTCGGGCCAAAGCACACTAGGTTTTTTTCCATAAGAGTTTTTAGTAAATGTCCGGATTCCACTCCGCGTGCATCGTCAATGTCTATTTTTCTATATGGCTGGTGGTAGGCGACGATGGATAGTACTTCCATTGCTGGGGCGGATAATTGAAATAATTTACCTTTGATGAGTCGTCGGATGTAATCTTTGTTTTCTTCTTTAGTTTTAAGCTGCCAGCCACCGGCTGCTGCGGATAGTTCTATTCCACAGGCAGGGGAGTTATATTTTTCTACTAGGAGAGACAATGTTTTTTTAATCTCTAGTATGCTTATTTGTTCTGTGTGAAGTAGGCGGGACAAGTCTTGAATAGATAGAGATCGTGAAGCGGCAAATAGAATACTTTCTATAATGGACAATAAATCATCTTGTGATAATTTTTGCGGGTGGGGAGTTTGTGCAGTAGCGGGTTTGTTGTTTGTTATTTTATGATTATGAGATTTTTGAGAGTTCAATTATTAATCCTTTGTTCATTCATTTATCATAGGCCAGGATTTTCTATTTTTTGTACTAGGTGAAAATCTTTCCGGCGAAATGTTTTCAGCACTGTAATAACGATATCAGAAAAAGCTGCTTGTTGAAACAAAGAGACAAAACCTAAACGACACAGCTCCAATACGGATAAGAAAGTAAGTACAGTATGCGGTAAATTACGCTTTGCACTAACTAATTGACTCATTTTTAGTGAAGATCCGGTGGATAGATTAGTACTTAGGTTATGGATATGATTTGATAGGGAGGGCAGTGGTTCTGTATGCTGAGCGTTATCCCATGAGCTAGTTTGTTGAATGTGGTGATAGCTTTTCAGCAATTTTAGTATGGGTTCTAGTTTAATTTGTTCTGTAGGTGTTGTTGTGTGAGGGGATTGTGTAATTTGCGTGGCATGATTTATATCGGTTGTTTCGTTGTTTTTCATCATTTCATCGGTGAGTTTTGTTGAGGAGGGTGAGAAGTGTGGTTTTATCATTTTTCTTGTCCACACGTCTCGTCCGATGAGTGGGAATTGGTGTAATTGTTGGCTGAGTCGTTGAAGGCTTTGAGCGCGCAGGAGGTTTTTTACTAGGTTTTCTTTAAGGTCTTCTGCTTCTTCGTCTATAGGTTGTTCTGTTTTATCTGGTGGGAAGAGGCTTCTGGACTTAATATAAATTAGGGTAGCTGCCAGTTTGATAAATTCACCGGCGGAGTTTAGATCTGGCAGGGGGTGTGTTTCAATAAAAGTGAGGTATTGGTTGGTGATTTTATGAATATCTATATCAAAGATATTCATTTCTTCCCGTCGGATCAATTGCAGCAAAAGATCCAATGGGCCTGTAAATTCTTTAATTTGAATTTGCAAAGTTATTTCCCTTCTTATTTATTTGTAAATAGAAAGGTATTAAAAAGCAAATGTTCTGGTTAAAATTAGATGATCGTATAAATTTATTTAGAGTTTTTGATCAAATTAGGTTAAATATATTGGAATATGCGGGTGTAGCTCAGTTGGCTAGAGCGTAACCTTGCCAAGGTTGAGGCCGTGGGTTCGAATCCCATCACCCGCTCCATTTGAATATTTCCTGGTATTTCAATTTTGATCTATACGGATCTACATAAAAATCTACATGGATTTTTAGCTTGCTTAGGGGGTTCTTTGGTGGGGAGAAAGAAATAAACTATTATAAAAGTAATTTTTAAGAATAAATGATTTAAATTATATCTATTAGTTTGATCCTTAAATTTGAAATTTTTTTATAATTACAGTTGACAAAAAATCTTTAGATATCACCTTTTACGGATATGACCTTTAAGAGATAGGATTTTTGCTAGCAGGATAAATGAAAAAATATGGAACCAGAAATATTAAAAACTCGTAAAACGGATGCAGGTCATATTCAACAACAATCTTATCCAATAGCTCCAGCATATTGTCTGAACTACATGCATATAATAAATACTAAAGGTGTGACAAATGTTAGTGTATCTCAAATAAAACAACTAGCCAAACAATTATCACCAAATGATGTATTTCCACAAATTGAAGGATTTTCTGATGATCAATTTCAAGAATTAACTGAGAAACTACTTACTAGTAAAGACATAGAGTTTTTATACACCTTATGTACTATTATTTTTATATGTTCAGATGAAGGTATAGATATTTTAAGACAACTTGGTGTTAATATAAAAGCAGATCATCAAGGAGAACAGATTGTAAAAGCATACTTTAGTAACCCAGATGGTAAATTTGAAACTGCTTTAAATCGTCTGTTATTTACATCAATAGCTGCAAATAAAACTTATTATGTTTTTAGATCTAAAACTCAAATTCCTAGAATGGTAGATTTACAGATCACTGCGCAGTATATAGAAGCCGAATGTCGTAAATTTTTTAAACATTTAAAGTTTGGAAAATATTTTCAGATCAGGATAATATACCCTGTTCAGACAGATAACCAGTTAGCATTTTTTATTGATCATGCAGGCAACTTAAAAACTAAACCATTTATTAATTCTCAAGATAAAATGTCCCTGTTTCGTGGAAGAAGCTTAGTTGAAGATTTTATTATTTACGATCCTTCTCTTAATTTAGTTTTCATTTCCTCTCGATCGCCAAAAAACTGTGAGTTTTACTCTGGAATAATTGGTACAGCCTTTTGTAATAATGAAAATTCTTTTGCACAACATCAATTAAATTTACATTTTATTAAAAAACAAAATATTCATCAATTATTAGCAAATTGTTGTATTGGAAGAATAACACAAGTTCAAATAAAGAGGATTCAATCAGTAGTTAAAAATGTAAATAAAAATACAACTACTGATCTTCGACCACCAATAGGAAGAAGTTGTCTTACTCATAATAACAATAATCTTGTAATCGAAGGCAATATCATAGCAATAGAATTGAAAATAAAATTAAAGATAGGCAAAAAAGATAGATTACAGACATTAATATTAAAGCCAACATCTGTGAAATCAGATCAATTAATATCTTCTCTTGAAATTCAACACATTTTCAAACAGTTAGAACTTAATTAATAATGAAAACGTTTGAAAATAAATTTAATCCATACAATGATCTATTTAATACAAAAGAGGGATGGTCAGAATTTTTAAAACTTTCTATAAGTTTTTGGATAGATAAAAGAATTTTACAGGTTGCTGTATCTAGTATATTAGAAGAAGAGGAGCTTTTAATCAATCTTGGTAAAGGGAAAAAGTTTTACCAATTTCAAAGATACGATTCCGGAATATTGGCTTTTCCTAAGGATAAAATTGGAGATTCTATACCAATTACAGATCAGATTTATCAATTTCATATCAATGAATTTTTAAAGTATCTTGCTATTGAAAATGGTTTTAATGTTTCTGATGAAGAACTATCAGAAGGCGACTATGTAATTGGTTATTTGTCTATTGGAGGTAAAAGAATTATATGGATTTATTCTTTTAGTGTGGAAGGTTTTCAGAGATATAAAACTAAGCCTTATTTTGAATCACTAAACCAGAATCAGGATTTTATTTTATTATCAGACTATACTGGTAACTCACCTAATATTGTAGATGATAACCTGGATTATGTTCCATTACCTTGTGACTCACAAAATTTTAAAGTAGATTTTCATAAGTTTATTAAAAGAAAAAGCGGCATCACTTCAGATGAAGCCAGAGATCACTTAAAAGATAGAATTACTTTCTTTATAGATAATACTCTCGAACAAATTTATTACACAAATAAGTTAGTTAATATAGGAGGAAATACTCAAATATATAAATTTTTTATATTTCTTTTAAAAAATCCCTCATATAGTCATCCACTTGTACAAGTGGTTAAAACAGAACAGGGGGTTAACTTATCTAACATAAGTTCAAATCAAGAATTATTATCTAGAGGTAGATCTTTTAAACAGTATATAAAAAGGGGACTAAAAAAAATTGCTTCTAATGATGATATTGATAAAATTTTGCCAGATACCAAACCGGGAAATCAAAAACATATTAAACTACACCTTTTAAAAAAAGACATATTTTTTTTTTAAAGATACGGATTTCGTGCAGTATACGGTTTTTATACGGAAAAAATTAACTAAAATCAAATAGTTACAATCTTTACGCTCATTCTATTCTAAAACAGTCGATATTTTTATACGCTCTTTGTAATAGAAACACCTCCTTAAAAAGAGACATACTCTGAAGGAAAGGTGCATATTGGCTGCACTTATAAACAATTTTTAAAAAGGAGGTCTATTGTGGCAAAAATTAAAATATCTGTTCAGGGAAAAGATCATGAGGTCAAGCCTGGTCTTATACAAGTGAAAGATATATACAATATCGCAAAAATGGAGGAAACGCAGATTCTTTTCCTCAAGCAAAAGGATGAGATTGATATTCCATTAAATCAAAGTGATTATATGCTTTTAAAAGGAGGAGAAAAGTTTTCTCTTTCAGATAAACCAACTAAAATCGATAACAATCCCTGCCTTAGGGTTTCTTTACAGCCTATTCTGAATGGCAATGCTATAGGAGCAGACAAAGCTCTTGTTACTCCAAAGATAAAGGGTTGCTCTTTAAAGTCTTTGGACTCCGAATCTAAAGATAGTGATCTACTGTATGCGGATACAGATGGATGCCCTGATGCCTTAATTCCAGACGACATCACTTTGGTTGTTCAAAAAAATGATCGGTTTATTATTATTCCTTGTGTAGATGGTGTTGTTGACCTAGAGGAATGTGCAAAAAAAGACCGTACCCCTCCTAAAGGTCAAAAGTTGTATAAAATTAAAATTGACGGTGAAAAATATAAGGTCAAAGGAGAAAAAATAAAGGGTACTGAGATTTTAGGTCTAGTAGAAAAGACTTATAAAGAATGGTCTCTTAATCAAAAATTTTGTGGAGGGCGAAGGGTATCTGTTAAACAAGAAGACTTTGTGGATCTCACACAAAAAGGTATTGAGCGTTTTGAAACTGTTAGAAAACAAGCTCAACAAGGATCAGAAATGGCAAGATTTCCTCTGCCTAATGAAGATACGGAGTATTTAAAAGTTAATTTCCCTAAATGGAAACGACTCATTGAAGGATCTAAAAGAGGGCTTGTTATTTTAAATTATCAGCTACCCGAAGGGTATATACCAAAAGAAGCAGACTTAATGATTATGATTCCAGATAGCTACCCAACTGCAAATATTGATATGTTTTACTTCTCACCTATTATAAAGAGGCAGGATGGAACAGCTATAGAAGCATTAAACAATCAAACTCACTTTGGGAGAAACTGGCAAAGATGGTCAAGGCATTACGATTGGCGAGTGGGTGTTGATAATATTGTCACCCATATATCCTATGTACGTAATCAACTGAAATTTGAGATAGATAAAGGATAAAGTAAAATGAAAACTTCACTTATTCTAAAAGAAAGAACTTATAAGAGCCTCAGGAGGCATCTCTATCCAGGAAGTAATTTAGAGTTTGTAGCCATAATGCTTTGCCATTATGGACAGGGAAAAACTGTTTTTCGGCTCATTATTAAGGAATTAATTTTAATCCCAGAGAACAAATATAACGAACAAACACCTAACTATCTATCCTGGGCTTTTTCTGAGTACATGACGCCAGAAAAAATAGAGCAAATAGATAAAGAAAGGTTATCAGTTTTTACTATCCACAGCCACCCTAACGGCTACGATCGTTTTTCTAAAACGGATGATAAAAACGATAAAGAAATGTTTCATGCGATTAACCATTGGTTTGATGACGGAAGACCTAATGGCTCAGCTATTATGCTTCCAAGCGGTAAAATCATCGCCAGGATTGTCAGTAATAAAGGAGAGTTTAATCTGGTTCAAAAAATTTCAGTTGTAGGAGAAAATATCAAAATCTGGCAACAATCTAGGGAAAGAGATACAATTCCTGGCTATGGTTTAAGAGTGTCTCAAACTTTTGGAAAAGGAACTTTTAATCTTCTTAGGGAGTTAAAAGTCGGCGTTGTAGGATGCTCAGGAACAGGGAGTATCGTTGTTGAACTTTTAATGCGAAATTGTATTGGAGAATTAGTGTTGGTGGATCCGGATGTTGTAGAAGAAAAAAATCTTAACCGTATTATAAATGCTAAAAAAGTAGATGTTGAAGGCAGTATATATAAAGTGGAAACTCTCAAAAAAGCTATCTTGGAAACAGGAATAGATATAAAGGTAAATACTTATGTTAAAGATACTAATAATAAAGAAGTTATAGAAGCATTAACAGATTGTGATGTCATTTTTGGTTGTGTGGATTCAGCTACAGGAAGGTATCATTTGGAATGTATAGCAACGGCTTATTTCATCCCTTATTTTGATGTTGGTGTGTATCTTAAAGCCGATAGTAAAGGAGGAATTACCCATGCAGATGTTGCTGCCCATTATATACATCCAGAGAATAGTAGTTTAATTACAAGAGGGGTTTATACAAGTGAACAACTAACTGCAGAAGGGTGGCAGAAGGATGATAAAGACTATTACGAAAAAAACAAAATGGCTGGATATTTAAAAGCCGTTGGAGAAGATCAGCCAGCGGTTATATCGGTTAATATGCAGGCCGCTTGTTTAGGGTTTAATGACTTTTTAGCTCGGTTGCATAAATTCCGGTTAGACGATAACTCTCAATTTAACATCCAAAGGTTTCAGTTAGTTCACGGGTGTTACCTGAATAAAAAAGGAGAGGGAGAGCCTTCTCCTATTTTTAAAAAATATCTAGGAATGGGTGAAAGAAGTTTTCTTATCCAAAGCTTAAAAAGGAGCAAAGAAAATCATTAACAAACTCATATTGGCAACAGTTAATTTACTTGAGCGTTTCAGGCAATACAAAGCTGAATGGGTTGAGGATTTGTCTGAACGAACATATAAAAATACAATTTATATTATAGGAGGCCGTGAACATCCTTTTTACGCTGCTGTTACTTGTCCAAGAAGGAGGTGTAAAAAAGTTATTCATTTAGAAATTTCCAAACAATTTGAAAAGAGGTGGTTAATTGAAGAAGATGAAAATGGTGCTATGTCTCTCAGCCCATCTATATATATGGTTGATTCACTATGTAGGTGCCATTATTGGATTAAAAAAGGACATGTAGTTTGGCATAGCCTACCTCCTTTATTTGTCTCTAAGAGTAATAAAGTTGCTCATTAACTACCTATACCATTTAATAAGAACCTTGTAGAATATTTTTTCTTTATACCTTATAAGCTCTCATATCTTTTAAAAAACAATTTTTTTTAAGTTTTATAGAATAGTGTCCGATTATTATATTATATATAACACTTAAAAAGTGGAAATAAAACTTATGATCTATATAAAAAGTAAAAAATTTTTATTAAAAAATTATCCTGAATTAAATGAAAAATGGCTTCAGAAAATGATTGAAGAAGAACCTGAAATTTTAGGATTAGGAGAAGATATAGAGGTTAGAGACTCGGAGAGACGGCAATCTCCTGGTGGAAGGTTAGATTTACTCTTGAAAGATTCTGAATCAGGTAAGCGTTTTACTGTGGAAATACAACTTGGAGAGTGCAATCCAGATCACATCATCAGAACTATAGAATACTGGGACATAGAACGCAAAAGATTTCCTCAGTTTGAACATTGTGCTGTAATTGTAGCTGAAAATATCACTTCAAGGTTTTGGAATATAATTAATCTTTTTAATCGGAGTATCCCTTTAATAGCTATCCAGTTAGATGTAAGACAAGTGGAAGATAAATTTACTCTTAATTTTATTAAAGTTTTGGATGAACAGATTCATGGAGAAGATGAGGAAGAAATTTCAGAACCTGAAGACAGAGCTTATTGGGAGAAAAAGTCAACTCCTGAAGTATTATTGCTTGTGGATAGTTTAAAAAGTTCTTTAAATAAATTCTTTCCTGAAATGGATTTGAATTACAATAAACATTATATAGGTTTAAAAAAGAATAAGGTATCGGACAATTTTGTCTGGTTTAGACCTTATAAAAAATATTTATATGTGTTAGTAAATAAGAAAAAAATTACAGAAAAAACAATTAATATTTTAGAAGATGAAGGACTTATTTTTGAAAGGAAAGATCAAGCTACTTATAGAAGTTATAGAATACGGATACTAAACAATAAAAATGACTTAGAAGAAAAAATTCCAGCTATTGAAACACTTTTTAAAGAAGCTGGTGGATTCAAAGAAAATATAAAAGAAGTCGCTTAAGTTGAGTAATTATCACGATATAGCAAAAAAAGTTATCTTAATAAAAATTCATCTTTTGAGTAGTTCTTCACCCCTTTGCAAGGGCTTGAGGAAGTGGGAATTTAGTTTGAAAAGGCTAAATTCTTAAATCTAAAACCACCAGTGAGTCAGATAAGTTAGCCTCATCAGTCTTCTTAACACGAAGTTCTTTGTCTCTTAGCCAAAAGATTTTTTATGGAAAATTGCTTATGAAAAGCTGGTAAGTCGTGCCTGACAGGCAAGTAAGGGATTCCTCCTGATCTTAAAAGAAGGAAGCTAAATTTTAATAAAATTAAATAAATATTCAGCGCCATTTTATTTGAATTATCTGACTAATTATGTTGTTTACAAAAAATTAAATATGAAATTTTCTATAGAAATTGAAAAAAACATTCTTAATCAATATGGAAAGGTGATTAATTATTCCGAGTTTCGGGAAGATGAAATACAAAATAAATTAATAGAAGGGTTTAAATATCGTTTAATATATTTGATTAAAGAATCTGAAATAAAACAATTCACCACTTCTATAAATAATCAAGATGGAACAATACAACTCACTGGTTCAATCCAATATAGAACTTCAAGTATAAAACTTAAAAAAAAAATTAAAAATTATTTAGAAGTTGAGTTATGTGTACAAGGCACTCATTTTATACCAGATAAAATTTTAAAAGATGATATTTTATTTTTTTTCAAAAGATATAAAAATAATACTTTCTTTATGATAGTAAAAGATGAATATATAAATGAGATGTTATATAGTGAGCATTCCATTTTTGGAATAGTGGATTTCTGCAAAGGAACACATTTATTATTTGAAAAAGATAGTAGTATAAATCCAAAAATGGAAATTTTTCATAGAGAAATAAACAAAATAGCTAGGGAATACTCAGATATTTTATTTATTACAATATCTGATTCAATTTTAATTAAACATTCCTTTCAAATAATAAATGAAGAAGGTAACCTCTTATCTAGTAATTTTGATTTTAATAGAATAATTAAACTTTTTAAAGAGATTAGGAAAACTATTAGAGAAATATTTGAAATGAATGTTTATGGTGTCTTTAGCTATGGTAGGAATAAATGTAAAACTATGAAATCTGATTCTTCCAATTTATTCCATACTGGTATTTTATCACATGAATTTAAAAAAATATTTGAAATAGAAAATATATGTAGAAAACTTAAAAAGGACAAAAAAGGGGATGTATATACGGATGATACTTTGTATCATTCTTTTCGTTATTATGTGAGAAAAAATGGGAATAAATCTTCCATAGAACAAAGTGAAGTAGAATGGGGAATAAGCAAAGAGGATATAGATGAAGCAAAAGAAAGTAAAAATATATCTGAAAAAAATATTATCGTTTTTAAAATATCTGAATAAACCTCTCATTTAAAGCTAGGGGAGGAATGATCAGTGAATATGAAAAAATATATACTAATAATTATAAGTTTTTTTATACCCTTTTTTTCCTTTGCTAGTAATGAAATATTAGCTTTAGATTGTAAAAATCTAAAAGGCTTAACACTTAGAAGTGAAAAGTTTAAGAAGGATAGTTATTCTAAGGTTCGTTTAATTATTATATTTTTTGGTCATAATAATAAGATTTTATTTAATTGGAGCCAGAAAACAGATTCTTTTGTTGATATACTCTGAGACTTTGGAGGAATTATGAAGTCATTACACGGGTCATGGATCCTGGAAAACTTTGAAATAGAAAAGCCTGATGGCTCAAAAAAGCCATGGGGTGAGTCCATGTCTGGACTCTTGATTTATTCCCCTGACGGACACATGAGCGTCAGCATAAACCGCAAGGCTAACAGCGAAGATCCTAATGATGTTCTTAACTCTGTTCTTTTCTATTCTGGAACTTATAATGTTTCTGAAAATAGCATTAAGCATCAAGTTAAAAATGCAACTTCCCTAAGTCGCATTGGGAAAGAAATCATGCGATACTACAAATTTGACGATGATCTTCTTCATCTCTATACTGCAAAGCAAAGTTTTGGAGTAGCTCACCTTACTTGGAAAAAAGTGAAATAATGGATTTTAATTACAAATATGCTTGAAACACATTTAACACCAAGAGCTAAACAGAACGATCCAGCACAAGTTAATCTGCTTGGAAAATCTGCAATTCATATTCCAACAGAAGGTATTAAATACAGTGGATCTAAACTAAAGTTAATTCCTTATATTCTTTCTATTGTTCGTTCTCTTCCTGTGAAACGAATCTTTGACGGATTTTCAGGCACAACAAGAGTGAGTCAAGCTTTTGCAAAATGTGGTTATCACGTAATTGCAAATGATCTAGCTGTTTGGTCAAAAGTTTTTGGAGAATGTTATTTGAAAGGTAGAAAAAGTAACCAATTACAAGAAAAAATAGATTATCTCAACAGTTTAAAAGGATGTGAAGGCTGGTTTACAGAATATTACGGTGGTAAAGCCAATGGAGGACTTTCTATTCATTCAGATGGAAAGAAAAAAATATGGCAAATACACAACACAAAAAAATTGGATGCTATCAGACTGGAAATTGATAAGATAGCTGAGAATTCTATTGAAAAATCTATCTTGCTAACAAGCTTGATTTTAGCTTTAGATAAAGTAGACAGCACTTTAGGGCATTATGCCTCTTATCTTCGGGAATGGTCTCCTCGTTCTTTTAATACAATGAAACTCTTAATGCCCTTGATTGAAACAAAACCAGCTTGCCATAAAGTAATGAGTAAAGATATTTTTCAAGTACTGCCCAAAGTGAAAGCTGATTTGTCATACTTTGATCCCCCTTATGGTTCTAATAATGAAAAGATGCCTCCGTCCCGTGTTCGTTATGCTTCTTATTATCATGTTTGGAAAACAATCTGTTTAAATGATGAGCCAGAACTGGCAGGCAGAACAAACAGAAGAGCAGACTGCAATGATAAAATAGCAGGTTCTATTTTTGAAGAGTTTCGGAAAAATACAGAAGGAAAATTTATTGCTCTGACAGCGATTGAAAAACTAATTAAAGAATGCCCCTCTCAATATATATTGCTCTCTTATAGCAACGGAGGAAGAGCAACAAAAGAAGAAATATGTGACACTATTAACAAGAAATTTAAAAAAACTCAGGTTTTTTCCATTGATTACAAACGCAACGTTATGTCAGGAATGCGGTGGACTTACGATTGGACAAAGACAAAAGAAGGTAAAAACACAGAGTTTTTGTTTTTAATGGAAAGATAAACTTTACAAATATTGGGCTGTAAAAACTACCTTTAAGTTGAAGTAATTTGGTAGTATAAGAAAAGGAGTTACAACAATGTATTTACTTGGAATAGATTTAGAAACAACAGGTATTGACCCATCTTCTTCAGATATTATTGAAATAGGATATATGATTTGGGACACGGATTTATCTTGTCCTGTAAAATTTGGTAGCTACTTAATTAAAATCAATGATCCTCTACCAGAGGAAATAAAGAATCTTACCGGAATAAATGATAATCACTTGAACAAATTTGGAGTAGATTTAAAACAATCCATAGGATCACTTTCAGATCTAGCTCAAAAATGTGACTTTTTAGTTGGTCATAATGCTGTAGAATTTGATAGAAAATATTTAATTAAAGCTTGTAAAAAATATTCCATTGAATTTCCACAAAAATATTGGATTGATACCATGGTTGACATTCCATATCCTAATTCTATTAAAACAAGAAAATTGAGCTATTTAGCAGTTGAACATAACATTTCTGTTGTAGCTGCACATAGAGCTGTTTTTGATATATGGACAACTATGCAGATTCTTTCAAAATACAAAATACATGAAATTACCGAACGAGCAAAAACAGGATTTGTAAAATTAATTGCTAAAGTTTCTTATGAAGATAGATCTAAAGCATCAACACAAGGCTTTAAATGGGATTCTGAAAATAAAATTTGGTTTAAGATATTACGAGTCTACGATGCGAAAAATATTCAATTTGATTTTCCAGTGGAATCTGAAGTGATTGAAAATGAAGGTGTAATAGGATGTTAATCAATTTTGTTTAATGAGATTTTTTTTGATCTATCATTTGAACTTGTGCTGATATTAGTGAGTGATTCTTGAGGAATAGATAAAATTGCTTCAAACTCATCAAATCAATTTGTTTTCGAATATATCAGAGATAGAATAAGAAATAAATTATGTACGAGATACAGATAAATAATGATTATGATTTTAAAGGGGAAAATTACTCTACTCGTTTTCCCAACCTTCATAAATATCCAGCAACTATGTTACCTCAAATTGGTATTGAACTGTTCAAAGAATTAAAAATTAATAAAAACAAATTACTAGATCCCTACTGTGGAACCGGTTCTTCTGTTCTCGCAGGAATCGCTTCCGGTTTTTCAGAATTTCATGGTTTTGACATAAATCCTCTAGCTGTTCTAATCGCCAAAGCAAGATATACAAAATTGAACACAAAAAAACTTTTTAATTATAGAAAAGATGTAGAATGTGCCATCTCTTATGAAGAAGAAAATATTTTACCCCCTCCTGTAACAAATATTGATTTTTGGTTTTCTGAGAGAGCTATTAAAGATCTATCCGTCATTAGAAACTCTATATTAGAAGAAATTGACAATACAAAATATCAATCTTTATTTTGGTTGGCATTTTCTGAAACTGTACGGCTTGTTTCTTATACCAGAAACAATGAATTTAAACTTTATAGAATGCCAAAAGAAAAAATAAAATCGTTTCATCCGGATGTATTTGAATTATATTTTAAAAATTTAGATAAAATATTAGATACCTATGCTAAATTTTATTTGCCTTTACTAAAAAGGCAAAAGTTTTGTTTTTTTAGTAGAGAATTTATAGATAAGAAAAACAAATACGATGCAGTTCTAACCAGCCCGCCTTATGGAGATAGTCGGACAACAGTCGCTTATGGACAGTTTTCCACCTTGTCTAATGAATGGATCGGTTTTCCAAATTCCAGAAAGATTGATTCTCAACTGATGGGTGGCAAAAAAGTGAAAACTTTATATAACAAAGGAGTCTTGTCTTCATCTATTAAAAAAATAAATAAGGTTGACCAAAAAAGAGCTTTAGAAGTTTCTTCTTTTTATATGGATTTAGAAAAATCTATCAAAGGGATATCCCAAGCTATTACCAATAAGGGTTTTTCTATTTATGTCGTTGGAAATAGAACAGTGAAAAATGTCACTTTACCCACTGATCAATTTATTGCAGAACAGTTTGAAAAAAATGGTTTTAGACATATTTTAACTTATGCACGATCGATTTCATCAAAAGTTATGCCGGCTCAAAACTCTCCGACAAATGTTGTTGGAAAAAAAGTAAATACTATGCATGAAGAATATATTATCGTGTGTCAAAATTCTTAGATTTTGTTTTTATTTAATTCATATAAAGAAAATTTAAAACATCCTAAAAATAGTGTATCATAATAAGAGAAGAGTTTATGGTTAGGTATAAAATTTTCATAGTTTAGAGGAAAAATAATGTCAAACTTTCAAATTAAAACTCAAAAATTTGATAAGGGTCTTCATAGAGATAAATTTAATTTACTGGATGAAAATTTATGGCGGGTAGATCATCGTGAAATCAGAGGGACAAGAGAAAAACAAATCCTTCGCAATGCAAATCAAAAAGCATGGTATCTTTTCAAAAAACCAAAATATGGAAGAATAGAAATCCATACAGAAGTGTTTAATAGTATTTTAGCTAATGAATTGCAAATTAATCATGTTCAATATTTTCCTGTTATATTCAAAAATGAAAAAGGGGTTTTATGTAAAAGTTTTCTTGATGAACACAAAGGGGAATCTCGTGAATTAACAGAAATGAAACATTTGATATGTAATGATGGAGGTAAACCAGATTTAAAAGAAAAAAGGGGAAGAGATATTGAAACTCTTAAGGAGCATAATATTAAAAATATTTTTCAAATCATAAAGCAACAGGGTTATAAAGAAAATACCTTAAAAGATTTTTTTCAAATGATTGGCTTTGATGCTTTAATTGGACATGGAGATCGTCATTGGTGCAATTACGGTTTTCTTACACCAAAGAAAGGAAAAAACAATGTAAAATTTGCACCTAGCAATGTAAAATTCGCGCCTATATACGATACTTCTTCTGGATATCTAACAGAAATCCAAGGTGAGTCAAAATTAAGAGAAAAAATTCTACAATTAGATGATGAAGAGTGGTATCAATCTAAGGCAAAGATTAAAGGGTTATGTAAAATTACTACTCCGGGAGATTATAAAGCAACTCATTTTGAGTTACTAAAGTATATTTTAACAGATACCGATATGCGAAATTATAAAGAGTCTATTAGTCTGGCTTTTAAGGAATATAATTTCCAGCTAGTTCAGACTATTTTGGAGATATTTTTCCCTAGCCTAACAGAAATTAGAAAACAAATTATATTAAAAATATTGGACAAAAGAGCTTCAATCGGTCTAAAAATAATAGAAGGAGAAATAGGTAATGCTCAATAAATTAAATATTCTTTTTAATAAAAAAAGAAGATACTCTATTTATCTGAAAAAAACTTTAACAGATATTGTATCTAAGTCTCCAGAAGATGTGCCTATTTTAAATATTGTTATAGCTGATGATCCTATTGCGACTTTGTTTTATGATAAGAATGAAGAAAAGTATGGATTGATTTACCATGAAAAATATAAAGATCATGAAATGCTTCTTCCTTTTAACGTAGATTTGCCAAGAAATGAGTCTGTTAAAATTGGTAAACATTATTATAGTTCAGAACTATGGTATCCTTTTTCAGCTAGAATCCCTAGTAAAAGCAGAACAGATTGTATAAAGGAATTAAAAGAAAAATACGATCTTACACTAGATGATCATCCTTTGAAAATCTTAAGCAGTATAGGCCGAGTTAGTATCGCTAACCGCTGGAAATTAGAACCTTTATAATATCATAATTTGTTTTTTGTGAATAACTATCAGCTGCTTTTTTGTTCGACAGGTGTTTTTTCCACAGGTGTTTTTTCCATTGCTTTTTCTACCACTTTTTCTACTGCTTTCTTCACTGCTGCTTTTTTTACAGGCGTTTTTTCCGCTGTTGTTTTTTCAGCAGGTGTTTTCTCCACTGCTGTTTTTTCTACAACATTGGTTTCTGACGGAGTGGTTGTTGCTGGTTTTTGTGCTACTGACTTCTTTTTCTTTTTCTGAGATTCTTTTATTAAGGTCGCGTTAGGAGAGAAAAACAAATACGCAGATCGTTTTTCCATTTGCGGTACTTCTGTTTCCAAAGAAGAAAAAGGATTTAATTCAGTAATCACTCGCTTTAACGCTTCCAAACCTAACTCCTTATGCGCCATCTCCCGCCCGGAATAACGTAAATGAACCTTCACCTTCCAACCATTTGTTAAAAACTCCTTCGCTTTTCTCATTTTAATTTCTAAATCGTGTGCCTCTGTACGCGGTCGTAATTGAATTTCCTTAATAATCACCTTCACCTGATTTTTCCTGGAATGCTTTTCCTTCTTGCTCATCTTGAATTTCCACTTTCCATAATCCATTATTTTACAAGTGGGAGGCTTTGCTTTTGGTGCAATTTCCACTAAATCAAGCCCCTTCTGCCTGGCTGTCTCCATCGCTTGATCCGCAGGCATAACTCCCAACATACCGCCCGCTTCATCTACCACACGCACTTCCATCGCAGTGATCTTACCGTTGACCCTAAACTTCTCTTTCTTCTGGACTAATCCTCTCATCTTTCCTTTGAACTTACGAATGAGACACCCCCTTTGTTAAATTAAACATTACATTTGTTCCCCTTTTAAAAAAGCTACCCAGTCTAACTTTCTGGACTGAATCGCTAATGATACTTTCTGAATAAAATCATCCTTGCTTAATTGAAACATCTGACCGTCCGGCGGACGCACAGATACTGTGCCAGCTAGCTTTTCCTTTTCTCCAATGACTACCAAACAGGGCTGACGACTTAAACGACTTTCCCTAACCTTGTACCCTAACTTCTCCCCCCTTAGATCCGATCTCACCCTGATACCCATAGACTGTAATTGCTGCTCTAAATTTTTAACGTAACCCTCCTGATCCTTGGAAATATTTACCAATAAAACCGACACGGGACTGAGCCATAAAGGCAAGTAACCCTTTACATGCTCTAAATACACTCCCATAAAACGTTCCAAAGAACCTAATACCGCCCGATGTAGTAAAATAGGAGTTTTTTCTGTGTTGTCCTTGTCCATGTACTTTAAGCGAAAAGCCCTCGGCATATTAAAATCACATTGTACAGTGCCTAACTGCCAAGGCCGGCGCATAGCATCTACAATATGCCAATCTAACTTCGGCCCGTAAAACGCACCCTCCCCTTGCTGTACTTTAAAAGAAATATTCTCTGCCTTTAAAGCGTTCATTAACGCATCCTCCGCCACTCGCCAAACTGCCTGCTCACCCATAGATTCCTTAGGCTGAGTGGATAAAGCCACCTGATAACTACGCAGTCCAAGCGTATGATAAATTTCACGAAACATATCCAAACAATGCTTCAGCTCTGCTTGTAATTGCTCCGGCATACAAAAAATGTGCGCATCATCCTGACATAAACTGTTCACACGAGTCAGACCATGTAATGCACCTTTCTTCTCTCTACGGTGGAGCCGCCCAAAATCCGCTACCCTCCAAGGTAAATCCCTGTAAGATCGCTTTTTAAATCCATATAATAAACAATGCCCCGGACAGTTCATGGGTTTTAAAAAAATTTTTCTTGTTTGTTTGTCAACTGGCACAGAAGGATCAGAAAGTACTGGATACATGTTGTCCGCAAAATGCTCCTTGTGACCGGAACGTTGAAATAACTCCTCCCCAAATAATTGAGGCGTAATTACTTCTTCATAAGAATATTTCACATATAAAGTTTTTAAAAATTTTTTTAATTCATTGTAAACCACCGTCCCACGAGACGTAAAAAAAGGACTGCCTGGAGAAAGATCAGAAAAATGAAATAACTCCATTTCTTTTCCAAGCCGGCGATGATCGTAACGAGCCGCTGCTTCTAAATCCTGTAAATGCTGCTTTAACTCCTTCTCAGAATGAAAAGCCGTACCATAAATTCTTTGTAACTGCTGCTTGCTCTCATCTCCACGCCAATACGCCCCGGATTGATATAGTATCTTGATCGCACCAATTTGACTTATGTTTTTCACATGAGGACCACGACATAAATCAAACCATCCCTGAGACGCTGCTGTACCTTTTGCAGAAACACCATTGGAAATACCCTCTTGCGCCCCGAACGATTGCCGATAAATGAATACCTCCGGATCTTCTAGTTCATGGATAATCTCTGTCTTATAGTGCTCACCCATTTTTTCAAAAACACCAATGGCTTTTTCCTTATTCCATTTCTCCCGCGTGACTTCTAGTTTGCTTTTAATAATTTCCTTCATCCGAGTTTCTATTTTTTTTAAATCCTCCGGTTGAAAAGTTCTCGGTGTGTCAAAGTCATAATAAAAACCACTGTCAATCACCGGACCAATCGTAACTTTTACGTCCGGCCATAACTCCTGCACTGCCTGTGCCATTACATGAGCCGCTGAATGCCGAATCACCTGCAAAGCTTCCAGAGAAGGAATCAGCACTAATTGCACTGAATCCCCTTTGTTTAATATAGTTCTTAAATCAAAAATTTCCGGTTGCTCGTTGATGAAAGCGCCCACCGTGTTGTGAGCCTTCTCTGGTAATACTTGCTGAGCTAGCTCCCAAACGGTACATTTTTTTGGACAACTAACAGGACCGGTATCCGGTAAACGCACACGTACACCCATTAGGATATTAAATAATTAGCTAGCATATAGATTGTTTTTAAGAAACCGTTATTGATTTTACGAAAACTCATGTGAATGGACTCACTAAGCATATTTTCATAGTATAAATGAAAAACATTTTTATTCAAGTCAAAAACTTAATAAATGACTTTATGAGCAGTCGACTGAGCCCCTCGTGGATCTTTGAGCGGTACCGGTGGATATTGCCATAGAAAATTAAATACCGATCGGATAAATACTCCTGTAAAACCCATGAATATCAATATTTCTAGCAAACCAACGCGCGGTTGGTCTACAGACCAATGCGGATAAATTAGCCAGTAAATATCCACTAATTGCATAAATAAAACAAGAGAAGCTGTCACAACCATTACCGCCGATAGTCGTTTCGTCCAGCGAGGCAGAAGGACTAAAAACGGAACAATAAACTTAAATATGATTAAACTGATAGATACCGCCGCCCATCCACCAACACTTCGGGGAATAAAAAACGTGGTCTCCTCCGGCAAGTTCGCATACCAAATCAACATATACTGACTAAAAGCAATGTACGCCCAAAAAACAGTCGCCGCTAATAGAAATTTACCCAAATCATGTAAATGATCCACCGTGACGAGTTCCTTGTACGCCGGCTGCTTCATTAAATAAATAGATAATAAAATTAAAAGGGCAAATATGGACTGGAATATACCGGCAAATACATACACACCGAAAATAGTGGAAAACCAATGCGCATCCAAACTCATTAAAAAATCCACACTGAAAAAAGAAATAGAAAAAACAAAAAACAATAAAAATAAAATAGAATACTTAACGCTTTTTTTTGTCCACATTACATCGCCATCCTGATCCTGCTTTAAAGAAAACCCAGTCAGTTTTTTAGCGAAGAAAATCCAGCCTCCTAGAAAAATGGCCGTTCGTAATAAAAAGAAAGGGAAATTCAAGTACGCAGCTTTATGAGCTAATAAAGGATCCGCTGCTATTTTTTCTGCATCTAACCAATCATAAAGAGAAAAAGCTCCATATAATAAAGGTAACATCAATACCGCCGCCCAAGGTAAATAAGCTGTGCACGCTTCCGCCAATCGCCGGATATTTACACTCCAAGCTGCCTGAGTCGTGTAATGTATACTGATGAAAAACAAGCCGCCCAAAGACAACAACACAAAATAAACATAAGTTAACAAATACGCATGCCATAATCTTTGTGAATCACCAAACAGCAACACAGAAATCGCTGTCAAACCCCCGATGAACATAAATATAAAAGATACATGCTTTATAGATTCTTTTGAGTTCATATATTTCTCTTTTTATTTTTCTATTTTTTCCCTTAAGGATCTATTTTGTAACATTCTAATATAATTCACTAAGGCCCACCTGTCCTTTTCACGCGAAACTTGTTTTTTATAAGCACCCATCAAGCCCTGTCCTTCATAAATAATGTGATAAATACGTCCATCCGAAAAATCCATCACTTTCTGTGTTAATAACGAAGGAGGCTTAACTGCCATTTTTATGGCCACTAAACCCTGTCCATCACCCTTTACTCCATGACATACTATGCAGGCTTTTTCATACTGCCTTTGGCCAAGCCCAATTAACGCCGGAGATAATTGACCATGAAAAGGATTTTTTAAATTCTTCTCCGCCTGAACCGGTTGACCTTCATATATATAATAGGATTGGTTTCTGGCACGCGTATTTTCCGGTGGTGTACGCATCAGTATTTCCCCCGTTTCACTGCCTTCCTGTGTCTTAATAGAAGGTTGCTGTAACATATCTGTAAATATTTCTATGTCCGTGAGGTTCTTACTATTGCTACAAGAACAAGCCGGTAATAACACGTAAAGCACGCCTGCTAAAAAATACAGTAACCTGCATTTGCTTGACGGGTTTAATTTCAATTTATGTAACATCGTCACTTGTTTCCCATAACTACTCACTTAAAAATCCGAGTGTATAATCTGCTCAGCCCCTGCTGCTTTTAGCGCACTCTCCAATTCACTAGAAGATCTTTTTTCCCGATTTAAATAAAAAAACACAGCAAATTTGTGAGAAGTTAAATCTTTATCTAGTACCGGTGGATCAATATCCGGCAGTCGGCACGCAATGAATAAAGCCGCTACGGAAGATAAAGCTCCTAACAAAATCGTACATTCAAAAATAATCGGAATAAAAGCGGGTAAAGACCAAAGTGGTTTTCCTCCAATAATCAGAGGCCAATTGACAGCAGACGTCCACCAAGTAAACCATAAACCAAATAAGCCCCCGCTCAGCCCAAATATAAATGTCACCCAAGGAATCCAAGATCGTTTGATCCCTATTAACTCTTCCAAGCCGTGCACCGGACAGGGAGTAATCGCTGAAAACCCGGAATATTTTTTTTCTTTTAACGTTCTAATACCTGCTAGAAAATGTTCTTGCTCAGACCACACGCCTGCCAATACTGCCGATCTTTCACTATTAACGATCAGTTTAAAAAGGTTAAATACTTTAACCGCTATTTTTTTAATGAGGATCTCCTTTTTTATATCCTGTATCCGCAACTGTTTTTATTTCCGCAATGGAGATAGCAGGCAGTGTACGTATATATAATAAAAATAAAGTTAAAAACATTCCGAAGCTGCCAATTAAAGCTCCAAAGTCAAAAAAGGTCATGTTAAACATTCCCCAGTTCGCTGGTAAATAATCCCTATGTAAAGAAGTGACGACAATCACATATCTTTCAAACCACATACCCACATTCACCAGTAAAGAAATAATGAACATAACCACTAAATTCCGGCGCATTTTTTTAAACCAAAATATTTGTGGAATGAGCACATTACAACTAACCATTATCCAATAAGACCACCAATAAGGACCGGCTGCACGGTTTAAAAATACATACTGTTCAAAACCAGAACCGGAATACCATGCAATGAAAAACTCAGATGCATACGCATAGCCCACCATCATTCCAGTGACTAAAATAATTTTGTTCATTACTTCCATATGATTGATTGTGACGTAATCTTTAAATTTCGGAACAAAAAGTCGCACTAAACACATCAGTGTAATGACCATTCCAAAACCGGAAAAGATCGCTCCAGCTACAAAGTATGGAGGAAAGATGGTTGTATGCCAGCCAGGTACACTAGCTGTTGCAAAGTCAAAAGATACAATGCTGTGTACAGATAATACTAAGGGAGTAGAAAGCGCCGCCAGTAACATATAAGTCATTTCATAGTGACTCCAGTTGCGAGTCGTTCCGCGCCACCCAAGGGATAAAGCTCCGTAAATCCAGCGGCGAACCCCCTTTGCTCTATCTCTTAAAGTCGCCATGTCCGGTACCATTCCAATATACCAAAACATAATAGACACGATGGCGTAAGTGGATACGGCAAACACATCCCATACTAGCGGGGAGCGAAAGTTGACCCATAAGGGACCTCTTTGATTCGGATAAGGTAATAACCAATAAGCAAACCAAGGACGCCCTGTGTGCAGTAATGGAAAAATACCTGCTGTCATCACAGCAAACACGGTCATCGCTTCCGCTGTGCGCGCAATAGAAGTTCTCCATTTTTGGCGAAATAAAAATAAAATAGCGGAAATCAATGTACCGGCATGACCAATACCAATCCAAAACACAAAAGTAATAATATCCGTTCCCCAACCAACCGGATGATTTACTCCCATTAAGCCCATCCCTTTGGCGATAATCACCCCCATCACACAGATATAAAAAAAGAACAGTGATTTTGCGCTAAATAGAGCAGCAAAATAGCCAATACCTGGTAGCCGTTCCACCAAGGAGCAGATATCGTCTGTGATCGTTTTGAATGATTTTTTTTTAGCTAATAATGGCCTATCCATGCTGCTTTTTCTCTTCTTCTACAGAATCCGATAGAGGTTTGTTTCTGATTTTCACACGATAACGTACCGCCGGACGCGTATTGAGTTCTTCCAATAAAGAGTAAGAGTCCACACCATTAAATAATCGGTGCACTTTAGAGTTTTTATCTTTTAAATCACCAAAAGTAATCGCTTCTGTCGGACAGGATTGCTGACAAGCAGTTTGTATGTCGCCATCCTTCAGTTTGCGGTTTTCCAACTTAGCTTGTGCCTGAGCGGAACGAACACGGTGAATACAAAATGTACATTTTTCCATGACCCCTCTGGATCGCACAGTGACTTCCGGATTAGCCGCTTTATTAAAAGGCTTTACATACTTTGTTTTTGTATAATTAAACCAATTAAACCGTCGCACTTTGTATGGACAATTGTTTGCACAGTAACGAGTGCCCACACAGCGATTGTAAATCATGTCGTTTGTTCCTTCATCACTGTGTACCGTTGCGGCGACAGGACAAACTGTTTCACAAGGAGCATTATCACAATGCATACACACAATCGGCTGATGAAGAGCCTCTGGATTCTCCGGCTTACCCTTGTAATAACGATCCACTCGAATCCAATGCATTTCACGACCTTGTAACACTAGTTCCTTACCAACCGTTGGAATATTATTTTCTGACTGACAAGCTGTTATACAAGCAGAACATCCTGTACAAGTATTTAAATCAATCACCATGCCCCATTTATGCTTAGGGTAAGAATGATCCGCCCACAAACTAAATACTTTATGCCGGTGAATAGCACCCCCTGGGTTTTTTAAATATTTTTTTAAGGTGGTTTCTACAACAATTTGACGTCCTTCCATAGAGTGATGGCCTTGTACGTTTGCTAAAGGCACTGAACGTGTCGTCACTGTCATCTGTACCGGTAATGCGGCAAAAGTAATTTGTCCGTTTTTAGATATTTGAGCCAAAGGATAGCCATTGACCCCCACTTGGTTAGCAATACTTCCTGCTCTTTCTCTTCCGTAGCCCAGGGCTAAAGCAATCACGTTGTCTGCCTGTCCAGGTTGAATATGTACCGGCCCTTTTACTATTTTTTGTGTACTGTTTTGATCGGTTTTACTTTTCGCTTGTACCTGAATAATTTGTCCTTCTCTTAATCCAGATTTTTTAGCAGTTACAGGAGAGACACAAAAATAATTATCCCAACAAATTTTCGTTACCGGGTCAGGAAACTCTTGCAACCAAGAGACATTCGCCAAAGTTCCGTCTTTTAAACCACTCGTTACGTAAAGTGCGAGTTCATACTCTCCTTTAGTGGCAGAAGGTTCTGCTGGTTGAATGTGGGTTAAAGCAGATGCTTGAAACTGTCTAGCCTCTGAGCGTAGGTTCTCTGTTGCTGACTGAGTGGAGCGCACTCCTGTTTTTAAAAAATGATTCCACTCAGAGAGTGATAAACCACTGTTCCTTTTTAAATATTCATACCAAGAACCGGCATCATTCAAAAAAGACGTTTTATCCGCTAGCTTTGCCCAATTGATTAAATGATCTTCAAAAGCGCGCGTTTGATACAGCGGACGAATCGTTGGCTGTCCAATACTAATAATGCCTTTTTGAAATTCCCAGTCAGACCATTTTTCTAATTCGTGGTGGTCCGGTAAAATATAATCCGATTGCCTGCCTGTTTCATCTTCTCTGTCTCCAGTATACACAATGCGTTTTGCTTTTCTAAAAGCTTGTAAAAGACGCTCTTTATTTGGGTAAGTATAAAGTGGATTGGTTCTGTGAATAATTAATGTGTCAATTTTGCTTTGTTCCAGATCTTGAATCAATTGCTCTATATTACGATTGGCTTTTGACCAGGTAAGATAAGGCTGTTGATAGTTAACCGTCCATCCATCATTACTGAGTAGGTGATTTAACCAAGCCGCAGCGATTTGTACACTGCTGCTGTTAGTGGTTTGACTGGATACACCTCCAGCTAGAATCAAACTTTGTCCACGCCACTCCCATAAATCTTTGATTAACTGATCCCAGTTAGCTTTACTGATAGAAAATGTCTCCCATGGGTGATGAGGTGTTGGTAAATGAGACGGCCAGGTCGCTTTGACAAATCCCTCTTTAATGAGAGAGTGTGCAAGCGATAATAAAAGCTGAAGATTTTGTGAAGGAGAAATACGCACACGCAAGTCAGCGTTACTGCCCGTCAAAGACATCAGGGATTCAAATACTACCAGGCGATTCATATTCCCGCTTGCCCGTCGGCCTTGCGCATATAAACGATTCATTTGTGTTGGATAAAGCCAAGTACCTAAAAAATCACAGTTTACAGAAATAATTAAGCGCGCACGATTTGGCATAAAGTGCGGTACTAGTTCAGTGCCATAACAGGTTTTTTGTGCTTTAGCGAGGGTAGAATGATTCAGAGGATTCCATACAAATTGTTTACAGGATAGCTGTTGGCAAAAATGATTGAACAGTTTTTCTGATGAAGGAGACGGCCATTCTCCTGTAAGGAACGCTGCTTTTCCGTTTTTTATATGTTCAGTAATATCTTTGTCCGATTCACTATATTGTACGCGTATAAATTCTCTGTTTGTTTTTTCTTTGTTAAATAAATTACGTTGTGGATGTTTTAATCTTTCCGGATCGTAAAGACTTAACAAATGAGAATGCGCTCGCGCAGATAGTCCTCCCTTATTAATCGGATGATCGGTGTTGCCTTCAATTTTAATCGGCCGGCCTTCACGTGTTTTAACTAAGATGCCAAATCCCTCTTCTCCATCATAATACGAAGAAGAATAAAAGTTTGCTTTACCTAAAGTAATGTCCTGCGGTCTCTTTGTATAAGGTACAATTTTTTCTACCGGTCGGCGCACACAACCAAAGCCAGCTAAAGCCAAAGAGGCACCCATTAATTTTAAAAACTCTCTGCGATTCCATAAGTCGCTAGTGTCTTCTCCTATCGGAGGTTGGGACATAAATTCTTTTTCAGCAATTTTTTGAAATTCTTTGTCCTGACTCCATTGCTCCAGGCTCAGCCAATATTTGGATTTTTTGTGTGGTTTTTTTGTGTTATGTTCTATCATTTGTTGCTTGCCTTTCTTTTGAAATTTGTTCCAATGTATTTTTTAATTTGAATTATTTTAGCGGTATACTTTATTTTCATTTCCATTATTTTATCCACATTTATGTTTTTTATCTAGTAATGACAAGTGCTGCAATTTATCGGTGCCTGGTGCTCTTTCTTTCTATGACAATTCACACACCAGCCCATAGACAAAGAGCTGTGTTGGTATATTGTTTCCATATTTTCAACCGGACCATGACAGACAGTACAAGTTTTTCGCACTTGATGACCGGAAGGAAAAGATAGAATAGGTGTTTGAGGATGAGCCGTTAAAGCCTTAAGGTGTGGGGCATGGTTGAATTTAACAAAGTCAGGTAGCAAATGCACTTTTTGCCACGCAATCGGTTGCTTGTTTTGGTAAGCAGCAGTTAGCTTTTGAATCCATGGGCTATCCGTTTTTACTGTTAAGTGACAATTCATGCAGATATCCAAGCTGGGAACTGTGGCATGTCGTCCCTTCTCCACTTCTGTATGACAATAACGACAATCCATCTTGTATTGACCCGCGTGTATCTTATGAGAAAAAGGAATCGGTTGATCCGGCTGGTAATTATTATTGTAGGCAAGCGCGATTTTATTATTGGTAATCAGGTAAATAAATACACAAAGTCCTATTAAAATAAAAAAGAATATAATCGCTCCGGCAATTCGTGCTCTATTGTGAAGCGAGAGATGATTCATTGATGACCTTTTATAGTTTGTACCTGTTGTTGCTTGTCCATTCCGTGGCGGCGTAGATCTTTAGTATCATATATGAGCCTTGCTAGCTTGTATAAAATTTTATGCAAAATGAATAACATATTGCTTTGTGTCAATTTTATGTTATTCTCTATTATTCCTAACTGTACAGGTAATAGTTAATGGCAATACCTGTATTTATTATTTTCTATATTTCAGTTCTTTTGTTAACTAGTTGAGTTTTTTTGTCCCATAAATATTTTTTAAAATCTGGTCTTGTGTATTGATTAAGGACAACGCGAGTAGATTTGATAAAGTTTTTTGCTGGTTTTGTTACTGAGCAAATATGAGACAGAAATTATAAACACTTCTTTTTAAAATCCAAAGAGTAGTGCACGGCGGATATCCAGCTCAGCACGACAGACACCCACAGTAAACCATACCCTGCCCATTGCACATAAACAGATAAGGTTGAGCCAATCAAAAATAAAAACATTCCCATTATTTGTCCTGCTGTTTTCCATTTAGCTAAGGATCGGACAGATACGAAAACATCTTTACTTCCAGCCATTGCACGTAAACCGGACAGATAAATATCTCTGGCCATTAGTAAAATCACTATTATTGGATCTATTCTCTGCAGGTAGCATAAAAAAATCATTACAGATAACACTAAAATTTTATCAGCGGTTAGATCCAGTAAAGCTCCGGTTGTACTTTGTACCCTCCATTTACGAGATAGGTATCCATCCAAAGCGTCTGTCAGACCGGCTATTAACCATATAAAACTGGCGATAATGTACGCCCGATTAGTATCCACAGCTAACAATAAAATAATTGGCACAACGAGTGTGATACGTAAAATAGCCAGACAATTCGGTATATGTTTCTTATTTAGTAAAAAAATCATTGTTCTAAATGAGCCGACTTCTTAAATCCTCTGTTTTTAATCTTTATTATTTATAGGGTTATAATAAAAACAGGCTTTTATGTTACAAAGCTTATTTGAATTTTAAATCTTTTTGTGTCATTTATAAAGCGCTTTTAATAAAAGTTAGATAATGAACTAAAAAATAGGAACAAGAATAATAAACAGTTTTAAATGAGGTAGTGCATATATTTCCTTCTCCTGCTTTGTTAATGGATATTGTACAGCTCACACAGTCATCTGCTGAAGCTTGTTTTTCATATATTGGTTCTGGCGATTGCAATGGAAGCGATCAAGCGGCAGTTAATGCAATGAGAACAGCTTTTCAAAATTTACCGATTAAGGGGACGGTTGTGATTGGGGAGGGAGAGCGAGATCAAGCTCCCATGTTGTATATTGGAGAAAAAGTAGGGCAGTGGGGCGATCATCACCCGGAATGGGATATTGCGGTGGATCCTTTGGAAGGCACTAATTTATGTGCAAAGGCGCAAGAGGGAGCATTGTCGGTTGTCGCGTTAGCGCCGAAAGGTGGCTTATTTAAAGCTCCTGACATCTATATGGAAAAAATAGCTGGTGGATCCGCGGTTAAAGGTCATATTAGTTTAAATAAAAGCGTTGAAGAAAATATTCAGTCTGTGACTCAGGCACTTGGTAAAAATGTGTCTGATATCACCGTGGCGGTTTTAAATCGGTCGCGCCATCAAAAGCTCATTCAATCTATTAAAACTTTAGGCGCACGTGTACATTTAATAGATGACGGGGATATCGCTGCTGCGATTCAAACTTGCTTACCGAATAGTGATGTGGATTTATTAATGGGTAGCGGTGGTTCACCGGAAGGTGTACTGGCTGCCGCTGCTTTGCAATGCCTCGGCGGGGACTTGCAAGCTCGGCTCATTTTTGACAATGTTAAACAGAAAAATAGAGCGGTACAAATGGGTATTCATGATGAAAATAAAATATATTCATTGCAAGATCTGGTTCGTTCACCTTTAGTTTTTTGCGCAACGGGTGTGACGAACGGACCGCTATTACAGGGCATACAAAAAGAACAGCAACAAATAACAGCAGAAAGTCTTTATATGGATTCACATACAAAAACGCATCTGACGATTCGTTCTCATGTTAATGAGAATGGGGGAGAAAAAAGTCAATGAGTAGAAATAATTTTAGTGCAACAGATACTTTAGTTATTTTTGGAGAGCAGTTTCCAGGAGGGTATGTGAATGGGCTTGTGCAAGCGGCTCAATCTAAAGGGATGCAAGTGATTTATTCTACTATGGGTCGTCGTTCAGCAGATGGCGTACTTCGCGCACTTCACGCACTGAGTGCAGAAGATCCCCCAAGTAATACAAGTAAACGAATGATTGATGTGCCATTGGAAGCGGGCTTTGATATGGAGCTTTCTGAATCCGGTGTGCGGCCAGTGGATTTATGTAATAAAATTGGGCGCAAAGAATGGGAAACTGCGTGTTTGGATTCAGAGGTGTTACAATCCGCTCGCCAACGTGCCAGTCAATCTTTTCGTCAGAGAACGACTCAGTGGTTACAGCAGCTATCTGATTTACTACCCGCTACCGGAAACGTGTTAATCGCTCATACAATGGCTGGTGGAGTGCCACGCTCTCGCGTTTTTATGCCTATATTAAACCGAGTGTTAAAAGGATCCGGCGAAAGATTTTTTTCTTCTGAAATATTTTGGCAATCCGATCTCGGTCAACTTTGTCAGAATAATTTCAGTGATGTTACCGCACAAACATATCAACATTTGCTGGAACTCAGTCAGGATCTAAGGGATCGGTTGAACAAACAAGGCCGAAAAGTTTTTTACACCGCTTATAGTTATCACGGAACAGAGGTACTCATTGAGGATCAATACCAGTGGCAAAGTTATTCGCCTTATTTACAGGGTTTTGCAAAATTGGAATTAGAAAATATATCACATCATTTTTTTAAAGAAGGTGTTCATAGCTGTGTGTTTAATGTTCCTGAAATATTAACTAAATCTAGCGCGGTGTTTCCAGGCGTGGAAATTCCTCTCTATACTCTATTCGGAGCGTTTAAAAAATCCGGTGGTCAAAAAGGAAGTGAGTTCATTTCTAAATGCCTTCAGAAAATGAAAGCCAATGCGTTAGACAGCATTATGAATATTACAAAAGAATATTTTTTATCACCGGTGATTCAAAAGCAAACTGTGTTTGAAAAGTGGCCTCAGCATAATACTGCCGAGCATATTCATTTAATGTTGCAAACGTCTCAAACACTTGCTGATTTGCATACGGATGTTTCTCAAAGTATCACTCCTATTTTAAGCCAAGCGGTGTTGGAAAGCTGCGGACGTATTATTTTGCAGAAAATGGTAGAATCCTGTGAATCACAAGCAAAAGGTTTAGCTATCCAACGTACTTTACCGGTTGGTTCTAATCCACGTGGCGGTGTTTGTTGGATTGGACACAAATCCATTGCTCAAGATACCAATTAAGTCAGTAACGAGATGAAGCCGCGGCGAAATCATTCCCCTTTGAGGGGTTTAGTTTTTCATCCAAGAGTCCGAATAACGTCTATATGTTAAAAAAAGTAATGTTAATGGGACTGTATTCTCTCTCATTTAGTGGCTTTAGCTTTTTATTTATTTACTTCTTCTCTGATCCAGATGATCGAGTTCCTTCTTCTACTAAGCAACCCTCTTATGTTTCTTACCAGGCAAAAGTTGCCAGTAAGCAGTTAATGGAACAAGCACGTGTGGCACATGATTTACGGGATTATAAAATCGCTAATTACGCGCTTTCCAAATTGCTGCAGCAATATCCTTCTACCGGATATATGGAAGAAGCCTCCTGTCTTTTGGCAAAAGGATTATATTATGAAAAAGAATTAGATAAGAGTGAAAAAGTTATTAAACGTCTGCAAGAATATGATCCTAACTTGCGATCGGAGTGCATGGGAGATGCCTTACTTACTTTAGCGCGCATTCATCAAAAGAAAGGACAAATTGATTCCGCCATTCATTTGTATCGTAAAGTGATCACTCAATTTTCTAATCATGAAGTATTAGTAGATGAAGCAGAAGATCTGCTGTTTAGAATTTCTTTATAAAAACTATCGTATTGGTTTGCGCTACCTGGGTATTCGTTTTTCTAATTCAGAGGGAATGTGCGGTTTGGTCACCGATGGTTTTTGTGGACTAGGCATTTTTGTTGGCAAGTTATTTGTGCTTGTCGCGGTACTTGTCTCCTCAGTGGTTTGTATCCGTTCGTATTTTTCTTCCACAAAGCCTTTAATAACGGCGGAGAAGACACGTATCAAATGTTCATGGTCCATTTCCAATGTCCAATCTATACTTGGTAGGTAAGAGAACCAACTTCGGTACTCTTTATGTTGTTGCCATATACTATGGGTTTTTAACTGCCACCAAATATCCAAATTCACTACTAATTGATCTTCCCATGAGTTTGTTGTTTGGTAGGGCAGTGATTTATTAGCAATCACATAAGCATATAGATCAGATGCAAATTCCAGTCCTTCCGGCCATTGCAAAGTGATAGCTACTGAGCGATTCAAATACCCATGAAAGACAGGAAAAGCCTTCCAAATTTCTTCGTGCTGTAAAATAGAGTCACTATTCGTATCAAAACGGTTAATGACAGTTTCTACAAAATAAAGGGATGTGAGCATATTTTTAATATGCCATCTTGTGAGATATTTAGCAGAGTCATAAGCAGATTGTGTGTCAAAAGCGATATGAATTAAAGCTTGTGTAAAGCTTTGTTTTTGATCGGGATTCATTGTGCTGAATTTTTCTAAAAGACCCGGCATATTAGGCATATGAGTAGATAAGATAGGTATCAGATTTTCGCTGACACACTGAATGTTATATTGATTATTAATGATGTGAGTGCATTTTTGGGATAAAATTGGTTCTATCTCTTTTAAAGAAGAATAAATAGATAAGTTATAAGCAAGATATTCAATCATTTCCTCCTCCGTTAAATATTCCGGCTGTTGCCAGTCTATATTAAATCCAGGTGTGGAGGGTGTTACTGTATTGGCCAATATGAATTCTGCTTCCCCAATATTGAAAAGCTCATCTTCCGTTTGCTGAAACCAACCCATATCTGTGGCAATCGGGTTGAGATCTGTTAAGAAATCCACTAATTCAGGTTGTGTGATTCCCTGTGTAGCAGAATATTTTTTTTGATATCCGTTCTTGATCATTCTAGTAAGAGTTTTATAAAAATGATGAACAGTTAAAATCCGGTAATTATAGTTTTTGTACTTTGCTGGTAGATAGATTGAACGGGACAAATCCACTGTCCAACCTACTTTGTGTAAAGGTTTTAATGCAAATATTTGTTTCAGGTTCTCTGAAATATCAAATGCCGCTAGGTTTTTATTGGATACTTTTTTTAGAAGAGTGTTATCGGATCTTACTTGCTCTATCATGGGAATAGTGATGGGGTGATTGAGTGTGAGAGAATGGACACGAATTGTTTTGTTTAGTAAGGATTGTAATTGGATCCAGGATTGTGTTGTCAAATACATTTGTTCTATCTGGCTGAGGGATACTTGTATCACTCCATATTGTTTTTTATTTGTATTAAAGATTTTGCCAAATAGTATGGACAACATATTATGCAGGGAGGTTTGACTGAAATATTTTGGAATAATATCTAGTGATTGAAAATATAAAGCTAATTGCATTAGATCTTTTTCTTTAATCGTTTGTTGAGGATAAGAACGAGTGGATTCAGATAGAAACTGTATTAGGTTACTTAAAATTAGTTGAATGGAGTGTGTACTTTTAAGTGTCAGCCAGTTGGATTGTTTTTGTAAATACAGGTAATGCATACCAGCTGCTACTAGATAAGAGCTACTTAAGAGAAATTTTCTCCATTCATCCGGTTGTATAACATCTGTTGATGTATTAGTGATGAATTGATAGGTTTTTTTAATTGTTTTTATTTTTTGATCTAAATTTGTAATTTTTATATTACTGTTAAGAAATAGATCCAATTGTTGAATCATCGTTTGCATATTGGAAAAAGAATAAGAACGGGCAAATTTATTCAAGAAAACGGACATTCGATCAATAGATTTTATAAAATCAGCTGTAACACGGCGATTATTTTTGGCTATATACATTGGATTATTTAAATTGTAAATTGCTTGCACGTGAGGCTGTAGGAATAATGCTTCTTCTTTGACGGCTTTCAAAAAGATGATAAATTGATCAATATCTGCACGGGTCAACGTATCTATTCGCCCACCAATAATTATTGTCTTTAAAATGGCTAGTTGATGTAACAATGAATCATTAATTTGACGATCTTGCATGATAAACTTATGAATAAATTGTCTTAACTCATTAGGGGTAAATACTCCTTTTTGTTTTCCGTAGACATGGTTTTTAAACATATTTAGTGCGTTTTTTACGCAAAGAAACATTTTATTGAATCGTGTGTGTACCGGCTGACCGTTAAAGTAATCATCTACTGTTTTATCTATGTTATTTAAACAGCCTGGAGAGAAGTTTTTTGATTCCCAGTCTAAGGAAGAATGCGGTTCACCCGTTTGTAAATTACAACTTAAGCTACATAGACTGAACCAACAAATTAGTAACAGTCCATTTATGCGGGAGATAGGTAATTTAACGTGTAACATAGCTTACCTTCAGGGTTATTCGATCATTTTGTTTATAGGTATGGAAGAAGCCGCCCTCTCGGCCGGATCCTAAAATATCCATTCCTCCGGTTAGCCGGAGGTGGGGGGTAATATCCCACTGAATGGAGCTATTTAGCCAGTCACCTTCTTCTGGAATCGAGTGCCAGTAGCGTACATGAAAGGAAATTTTTTGTTTTCTCAGATGAAAATTTCTACTTTTAGCAGTGACAGAAAAACCATGATGTAATTTAAATCGATTATCTGGTAGGGCCTGGCTCAATTGATTGACAACGTTCTGGCTGTGATTTTCTCCATTGGTTTTCATTTGTGAATAAATTACATTTAAATCTATATATTTCATAAATAGATAGTTTTGTGTGTTCAACCGCAGATGAGAGGAGAAGAATACAGCCTTTGGTAAAATAGGAATTATTTGATGTGGATCACTTGGATGAGGGAATGGAAGTTCTTGAATGACAGATAGAACTAACAATCCCCATTTTTCTTTCATTCCAAAATCAATGGAGAATATAGAATGATCAAATAGTTGATAATAAATAATATTGTTAATTGTTGTTTTGTTGATAGACAATCCACTATCCGCAGTAAAGTAAATTTGATTGATGGGTTTGTGTGCGTACGACATGCTCATCCATTGTTTATGAATATCACCAAAACGAAAACGCACAGCCACACTGTCATTGAGTAAAATATTTTTTAGGTAAGGAGCATCTAGCCAGTAAAGTGTATCAATGCGTTGGTTGAATAAGACAAAATTAGATTGAGGTGGTATAAACCACCGGCTGGTGGATTGCACTTTTCCTTTAGATGTAACGTCTACGGAGGGTCCGTGATCGGGTAGAAATAAACCAAAGAATACAGTTAACATCCATGGTTCTTTTTTAACAGTTAGTAAGGAACCGACTAGCCCTTGTTGCTTAGGGGATAGATAGTCCCAGTTTATTTGACTTTGCCATAGGCCCATTTCCCATACTTCATCCATTACGCTCCAAAATTCCGGCTGAGCTTGTAGTTGAGAAGATTTTTTGTCATCGTAAAGCATGGACATGGACTGCCGATAACGTCCGATAATCCAGTTAACTGTGTAGTTGTCTACGATATTAGGCATTTCATAGCCAAAAAATAAATTTGGAACCGCTAGATATTTTTGATTGCTGGTATCAAAGAAAAATGAAGACACTCCTTCCATTCCATAAAACCAATTATTGGAATAGTTATTGTGTTTCGTTTTCAATTCCAAATAGGAGTATTGATTTAATGCGTTCTTTAAGTTAGTGGGAGTGACATAATAATCATGATTCCATGATATATCAAAGCTAGCGAATGCCGTTAAATGAAGTAATAAAAAGCATCCTCCGAGGATTGCAGCATGAATCCGAGATGGAAAAAAACTGATTTTTTGCACGACTATTTGTAATCGTTGAGTAAATTTTTTACTAATAAATAGGTGTTTATTCACATATTCTCCTATTCAGGAATGTATATTGCCACGGCAACATAACGCTATTATGGTTTTTTACAAATACATTTGTTGGAAAAATGTGATAAATATACGGTTTTTATATGTTTTTCATCTATTAAATGCTTGAACTGCATAAAAATTAAACAGAAATGAAAAAATAACAGTGTACAGCAAGTCATGGTTCCATTTTTGGTATATTGTTTAGTAAAATCTGTATCAATATTTCTCTTAGCCCAAAAAATATATGTTCTTTAGGAGTAAGTTTGTTCCATGACCCGTGATTTATTCGTTTATTTGTTATTTTTTTTACTTTCTATATCTGCCTCTGCTGGTTTGTTAGGCGATAGTCAAAAGGTAAGTGATGTATTCGCTTGGAAGTTGCATTTTCAGACAGAGCGCTTTTTAAAAGAAAAATATGATGTTTCTGATGGTTCTCATTTTCTATTGGCCAATCCTAATTTACGTTATTTTGCTGGTTTATCCTTGGATGTACATAATGAATTTTTGGACGTATCCACACGTTATACTTATAGTGTGAGAGAAGAACATCATTATATTCGTCCTTATGAAGTCGCTTTTAAAATTCAGCGAGCAGATGGTCAATGGGTGATCGGTCGTTATCGTTTAGAATGGGATTGGGCGGATCATTTATGGAATCGCGGGTTGTGGGAACCTTTTTATAGAGAAGATTCTCTACGGGCTAAGCAAGGTGGACTGCTGGGTATTTTTAGGCAGTTTTATTACGATAATGTACATTTGACTCTTTTTGGTTCTCCATTTTTTGTTCCGGAATCAGGACCGCATTTTATAGAAAAAAATGGTCATTTAATATCTAATAATCCTTGGTTTGTCCCTCCTTCTAATAAGAAAATTGGTTTTACAAATATTGTTCCTTCTTATCGTTTAACTCCTTTTTCATGGAAAGATGCTTTGCAGCTTTCTTTAGGTGGACGAGTAGAATATGACAAATTTTATATTGCTTATGCTTATAAACCTATTAATGCCGTCAATGTAAAAAGTGCAATTAATTTAGATTTAAGTAAAGCTTTAAAAGGCAGTTACGAGGAAGGTTATTCCGCACCTATTGTTTTAGAGCCAGTGTTACTGAAGCATCATTTAGCCGTTTTAGGGTGGAAAGTAGAACAAGCTTATGATTCAAGTACCGGCTTGCAAAACATTTACCGATTAAAAACATCGTTAACTTACAATCATCCTGAAACATTGGTTCTGAAAAAATCAGACAGTATTTTTTTTCAACCAAAAAAAGAATGGCACTTTTCCATTAAAGGAGAGTTAAATGTACAAGATACCATGGAAGAAACCACTTTATATGTATCTTATACGCACCAATTTTATGGAAAAGATTTTCAAAAGAGCACTTTGTTGTCAGAAGTGTTTCCCGATCCGAATGAGCAACAATTCTTTCGTAATGATTTATTTCAATTTGATCAGGCTGCCAGTGTAGGACTGAATCATTCACTCAAATGGACAGACACGCAAAGCACTCATGTGAAAGCGCGTTTGATTTATCATTTTAGTAAGAAATATTTTTTATTTTCCGGCCATGGTTCAATAACGATTAATAAATCTGTTTCTATATTTATTGCCGGTGATATTCTTTTTACCAAATTTCCTTTTTACACAGATCAAACGACAGAGGATATAGGACCTTATAAAAATAAGAGCCGAGTCTTTGGAGGACTCAGCTATGTCTTCTAATGTTGTGGGTTGGTGTCTAAAGGTTACTTTATGTTTAATCTGTTTATCTGGCGTATTGTCTACTTCATTTGTTTTTGCGCAAGGTTCATTTAATAAATCTTGTATTTCCCGTCAGCAGAATTTTATCTCCCGTTATCTAGCAGGGCACAGTCGGATATCAGAAATCACAAATTTCTTTAAGTGTGTGGATAATTCTATTCAGTTTTTTTTAAATCATACATCTACCGCCCGCGCAAATTATTATACGCAGGTGGAAATTACACGTTTTATGCAGTACATGGGGCTACATTACAAAAAAGCCGCTCGCATCGGTCAGGCTGTTTTTGGTATTAAGCAAAGTTTAATGGGTGGTCAGGCGGACCAATTAAGTGTGAGAGAAATTCAAGTTGTTCGACGACTTCTTTTTATATTGAGTAAAAAAATGCAAAGTCTGCATTCAGTTGTGCCGACTTTGCTAGCTATTTCGCAAAAAAAGGTTAGAAGGTTTCGACCAGATCAATTGTCGTATGCAGCTAAGCAGGTAAGAACTAATATCCGTCGTTTTGGATCGGATTTATCTATGTTACCGGTGCAAATGAATTTAGCTCTTTTACAGAAATTGCCTCATTATATTCGGGCACTAGGGCTTTCTTCTGAACAGCTGGAATATTGGTCACCTTCTTTACTATTAATTCGGCAGTGGAGAAAGATATTTTCTAATGGATCTGAACATATTATATCTGGTACTGAGTGGAAGAATTTGTTGAATTCTTTTGGTGGTTTGGTGGAACTTTGGTTTCATTACAAATCGTTTTTGGAAAATCGCGCGCTGTTATCTGTGCATGTCGTACAGCATACACAATATTTTGTATCGCAACTATTTTCTGTATTCCAGAATGCTTATCAAGTAAAAAAAGATATTCCCTTAACAGAGATTGATACTTTATTAAAAAAAGTATGGTTTTTTCCTTGGCTATCTACACCAGTTGCAAAGTTAAGCATTCGCTCGGTTTTTTGTTTTGTATTGGATCGTTTGGCATTTGGACAAAGCTGTAAGCATCAGATTACTTTTAAGGAAAGTACTGGAGAATTGAAAGTAGATTTTGGGGACTTGGATTTCATGGTTACATCGGAAGGTCGGATGGAAATGACTGTTTCAAAGGTCAATCGTGGACGTTTGACCCAAGCACATATCTCAGTGGTTCGTCATTATTTGAACAATTGGATTCAATCGGAAAAAAAACTTCGTCGGAAAGGGAGACTACCTTCTCTTTTTGGTTCTCCCAATCAATGGTTACGTAGAAATATTCGTCTAACTTTAGATCAACGTTTGTTGTTTGATGATTTAGCAATCAGTCGATCCAAAGGGGGAGATAATGGTCATCATCGTTTAGATCTTTTAAGTCATTTAAATTGGCAATCTCATTTTATGAAATTAATTGCAAACTCTTATGCTGTCGTACATCCATCCAGTCAGATTAACAGAGAAGTGTGGGACACTATTGTAAGGGAGTGGTCTATTTTAGCAACTGCTTTTTACCCAGGCACTCACTGGAAAACTTTTCAATCGGAAGGATTTTCATTTTTTTCATTAGGGGATTTTTTAACCGCTCATGCAAATGGAGATTATGTATTACAGGATCAGGAGTTATTGGAACTATTTTCTTTATCTATGTCTGCTTGGAGGACAGTGCTTCTCAATCAAAAGCGACTCAGCGTGTGTGAGATAGTAAATACTAAATGGTCTGAAGAGAAGTGTGTATTAAATATTTTTAATCGTTATTCGGAGCATTTTTTCTTAAGTTTTCCCGCCATGCGCGGCAGCGTATTTGGCGAGGAGTGGGATGCATATTCGGCTGTTTTGAATCAGTTTAAAAATCCTTTGGATAATATATTTACGGTTTTCGTTTTGGCGTATTACCAGGAAAATATGTTGGAGTATTTAGATAAAGATTTATCCGGGGATTTGGATGTGCAGGAGTTGCACGCGATGGTTGACGTTTTTAAAGATATGTTAATGGATGAATTTCCTTTAGTGAATTCTGAAAAAGAAATATTTGCTGTGATTTCTTATTTATTTCGCTATGGGAAGTTACCAATTTTGTCAAATGGAGAACATGATATTTCTTCTCCGATTCATTTTGCGGATTGGGTAATTCGTTCAGAACAATGGAAAGATCAGATTACAGCTAGAAAAGATATTTTAGGAGCTTTAATTTATCTTCGTGATTTCCCGTAAGGGTTTTATATAAGGTGTGGCAAACGTTTGCAGAGTTAAAAAAATAATTTTTACAAATTCACTTTATATTTTTTTACTAGACTTTGGTTTGTATTTACAAGGGTTATCATCTTTCCTGGCTTTATCATTTTTTCTACAAAGACTGACTTATGTTAAAATTGCAATTTAATCATTGTTAATCTTTTGAAGTACATTCTTTGTGGAGGAATGGTTATGTCCCTATTTATTATATTTTACAGCAGTCTTGTTTTTCTGATTCCAAATGCTAACTCAAAAGAAGTTGATTTAAATAAAAAACCTTTAGTGCTTCAATGGGAAGTTTCTCATTCTAGAAATACAGATCAAATTTCTCTTATTTTCAAACAAAATCATGTGGAATTAGTGACGAATACTTCCAGCTATCAAAAAGGAAAAACAATCCAGTTAGGTTGGTTTAAAACTTCTATCAATCCTGAACTTAAACTATTAAGGGAGCAAGTCAGGCAATATTATATCCAATTAAAAAAAAGTATTCCACTATCTACATTTATTGTTAAAGATGCACGGATTCCAGTTAAAGTGGATCCGCATGCTCCTGTTTTGCGTATCAATGAAAAGACAGTGCATAGAAGGCATCCTTATTTCAAGTCCGCAGCTAAAATTATTCATCAAGCATGGAAGAGAAAATGGACTTGTGTTCAATGTGCGACATACACCAAAAAGAAAAAAAATATTATACGAACAATAAAGAAGATTCAATCAGGATTAAACAAGCAAACAGGAAAAAAACTGGAAAAATGGGTTGAGACAAAACACAGTTTTTCAAAAAAATTATTTAGCTGTATTCCTAAATTAAAAGGGAAAGAGGAATGCATAGATCCTCAATTTGGAATATTTGAAATATAACGAAGATGATTATTGCCATAAAGATTATAATATTTTTTTTAGAAAAGTAATTTGTTTATAGTAGTTGGTTATCATGGAATTTAAAATATTTTTTAGCAGTTTAATTAAAAAGTGTTTTATCTTTTTTTGTATTTTTATATCTATTGCTGTTTTTTTTTCTAATACAGCTAGGGGTGAGGTAGATAGTACATCTGAAGTAAAACAGGTAGACAATGTAAAAAACTTAAATACAGCAGACATAGATCTACCTCCTGAAACCTTTTCTTTTCAGGGAGTTAAAGATCTTCAATCTCCTGTGAAAATAAAGTTAAAAGATAATAAGGTCGATCTTTCTTCTGTGACCACAAGCTTGAACCGCGCGACAGAATCACTTTATGATAATCTCCATGAGATCACTGAGACTATTCAAACAACTTATGAAGAAATAGTAGATTTTTTATGTATAAAAGCTAAAAGTAAAGCTGCCTGTATGGATGATAGCGCAGAGAAATTAGATGATATTTATCAAGATATAATAAAAACGAGAATAAAAGAGATTCTTTATCCTTATTGGTATGAAGAAAAAGATCGGAATTTTTCAGAAGCTTTACATCTTTTAAATGCGGACTGTGTTGCAAACTGCACTGATTATGCAATAGTGAGTTCACTCATAGAAAACTCAGATTCAAGATATCATCAACTATATGATCAGATAAAAAATAAGGATAAAAGGTGTCAGATAGATATTGTATCCAATGTAGCTCAGCTATTAAATCTTTATAGCTTTCCTGGAGAATGTATGGAAGAGGAAAATAAAAATCATCCTGTTTGTAAGGATATGTTTAAGCATGCAAAAGTTGCTAAGAATAGATTTTTAGAACTTATCAATCTAGCTTATGGGGAAGATATTTTAACAAAGACTCAGGCTCGTGCTATCTGCGTAGAATGTGCATCTATAGATAATAAGGAATCATCTAATAATCTTTTATTAGATGCAGTGAACATTGCTGAACGTAATCTTCAGTGTCGCGATCTTAAACCTAATGAGGAAAAAGCAGTGTTTTCTGGAACATCACCATCTACATTTTATAATGTAAAAAAAGAAAAGGATGGAAGTTATTCTATTTCTTTAGTGTTAATTTTTTACCCTGGAAATGATTATGATGGAACTGTTCCACAGAACAAGGTTTCTGAATACTATATGAAAAAAGCACAAGCATGTATGGAAAAAACCAGCCGAAAAATGTTAGGACCTAATGGAGAAAAGCTAAAAATTAATATTATTCCGGCTTCAGTGAGACACAATAAAAATATTTGTGACAGACAAAAAATAATAGATATTGCAATTGGTTCTACAGATATGCGCTCCAATAGTTTCCACTATGCAGCGGATATTGATTGTGTTCATATGACCCATGAAGTTTTGCACTTATTGGGACTTGTTGATGAATATAAAGAAACAAAGACAGGGTTTTATGTCAATTCTAAAACCGGAGAAAAAACTAGAATAATTGGTAATAAGAAGGAAATCAAGGAATTAATGAATGATAAAAACTATGAATTTAAAAATGTTTATGATTGTCGTGTTGTTCAAAAAAACTCCATTATGTCATATGATTATATAAGATGGTGGAACGTATATAATTCTAGGACAAGTGAATCTCTTTTAGATCCTGGACATTTTAATAGCATTCTATATGGAGATTGTGCGATCAATCAGCATTTTAATGAATGTTCTCAATTAGCTTATAATGATACTGACGATCATCCAACTTGCACAGAAAAAAAACGTCAGTGTAAATCACAAAATATACTAGGACGAAACAAACAAAAAGAAATAAAGAGAATACAGGAACAGATAGATATTATGAAGACATCAGTAAGTAATATGGAAACAAATAAGAAAACCAAAAAAATACCTAAAAACCCTAAGGATCGTCCAATAGATGATGTGATACTGAATGCTAAGAAATTTACTATGGATAAAGATATAAAAATCTCTTCACAAATAGTGGATGATATAAATGAATTAATGGGTTTTTTTAAAGAAGAATTAAGTTCTTTAAAAGAAGAATTACAAACAGCGAAATCCTGGCCCGATCTTTAAGTTTATTGAGGTGATAGATACTTATGAAGTTTAAAATATTTTTTAGCAGTTTAATTAAAAAGTGTTTTATCTTTTTTTGTATTTTTATATCTATTGCTGTTTTTTTTTCTAATACAGCTAGGGGTGAGGTAGATAGTACATCTGAAGTAAAACAGGTAGACAATGTAAAAAACTCAAACACAGCAGTCATAGAATTACCTCCTGAATCTTTTTCTTTTCAAGGAGTTAAAGAACTTCACTCTCCTGTGAAAATAAAGTTAAAAGATAATAAGGTCGATCTTTCTTCTGTGACAACGAGCTTGAATCATGCAACAGAATCGATGTATGATAATCTTCATGAGATCACTGAGACTATTCAAACAACTTATGAAGAAATAGTAGATTTTTTATGTATAAAAGCTAAAAATAAAGCTGCCTGTAGGGATGATAGCGCAGAGAAATTAAAGGGTATTTATCATGATATACAGGCAAGAATGTCAAAAGAAATTCTCTATCCTTATTGGTATGAAGAAAAAGATCAGGATTTTACAGAAGCTATAAATCTCTTAAATGCAGACTGTGCTGTAGACTGCGCTAATGGTGCAATCGCAAAGTCAATCGCAAGAAGTTCAGATTCAAGATATCATCAATTATACGATCAGATAAAAAATAAAGATAAAAAGTGTCAGATTGATATTTTGCAAGAGGTAGCTGATTCTTTTAATTTTTACGGATTTCCTGGAGAATGTATGGAAGAAAAAAATAAAAATCATCTGGTTTGTAAGGATATGTTTAAACATGTAAAAGCTGCTAAGAATAGATTTTTAGAACTTGTGGAGCTAACTTATGGGGAGGATGCTTTAACAAAGACTCAGGCTCGTGCTATCTGCATAGAATGTGCATCTATATCTAATGGATCATCTAATAATCTTTTATTAGATGCAATTAAAGTTGCTGAGCATACTCTGCAGTGTCGCAATCTTAAACCTAATGAGGAAAAGGCAGTGTTTTCTGGAGCAAACTTATCTAGATCTATATCTTACACTGTGAAGAAAGAAGTAGATGGAAGTTATTCTGTTCCTTTAGTTTTGAATTTTTCCCCTAGTGAGGATTATGATTGGTTTATTCCACAGAGCGAAGTACCTGAATACTATATGAAAAAAGCACAAGCATGTATGAAAAAGGCCAATCAAAAAATGTTAGGACCTAGTGGAGAAAAGCTAAAAATTAATATTATTCCGGCTTCAGTTAAACAAAATAAACATATTTGTGATAGACAAAAAATCATAGACATTGCAATTGGATCTTCAGATATGCGCCACAATTCACTCCACTATGGAGCGGATATTGATTGTCCGGCTATCACCCATGAAATTTTGCACTTATTAGGATTAATTGATGAATATAAAGAAGCAAGCAGAGGATTTTATATTGATTCTAAAACAGGAAAAAAAACCAGACCGCTTAAGGATAAAATGGAGATCAAGGAATTAGTGAATGATAAAAATCATATATTTAAAAACAGTTATGATTGTCGTGTCAATCACAGCAATTCCATTATGTCAGATGTGTATGAAAGATGGAAGAACGTACATGATCGTAAGGCAAATGAATCTCTTTTAGATCCTGGGCATTTTAATAGCATTCTATATGGAGATTGTGCGATCAATTATCATTTTAATGAATGTTCTCAATTAGCTTATGTAAGTACTGATATAAATGCAATGTGTATGAAGAAAAAGCAGCAATGTGAACGTAGAAATATACTAGGAAGAGATAAACAAAAAGAAATAGAACGGATACGGGCACGAATCAGTGGAGTTGATGCAATAGTAAGTGAGCTGAAGCAAATAATGAAACGATTAAAAATATCTAAGACTTCAATGATGGTTAAGGATTATGAAAAAGAATTAAGCTCTTTAAAAGAAGAATTGCAAACAGTGAAATCCTGGCCTGATCCTTTAAATTTGTTTTGAAATGGGAAGTATCTTGATTATAAGTCGTTTGTGATAGATGTGTTGGTGTTTTCTATCACATCAGAGCTTTCTATGACGTTACTATTTTCTGTTGTATTATCTTCCATATTATAGTTGCCGGAATCATCATTAGTGTTGTTTTTTGTAAAGCTAAATAGCTTTGTTGAAAATGGAATACTGACAAGTAACATGGCGGACCAAAGATTAAAGCCTCTGGTTTGGAAGCATTCTGTGCTTTTGCAGAAGTAATGTGTCCATTGTAGTTCTACGTTGAGTTGTGCAAAAAAAGCGGATAGATAACTCATGCCGGCTTTGATGCCAGGGCCATGATAGAATATGGATGATCTGTTTCCGAAAGAGTAGAAAGCAGTTCCATATATATCCGTTATAAGGGGGATATCAAAGATACCAAACAGACCGATAGAAATTGGGTTAAAGTTATTTCTCTGGCTGGAGTATTGGATAGATACGCTATCGCTGGCTTGACTGAAGCCAAGGCTAGTATTTGGGTTATTTACCACCACACTAGGCATACGAAAGCTGCTACTGGTATTATAGTGGTTGAAGAATACATCCAATCCGGTTTTTAAGTTCAGCCATTGTCCTCCCAATCGTCCTCCCAGGGTCAGGCTGGTGAATAGTAGAGAGGGAGCACGTAGATCATCGGTGGTACCTATTCGGGAATAAGCCAAACCTCCGCCCAGATAAGGCTCAATATAAACGGCTGCAGAAGCAAAAAAAGATGTATATATGCAAATACCAATTAGAGTGATATACTTCATAGTAACTTTAATATTATTATCAAAAACTCTTTGTAACAACATTTATATTTTATTTTTCCAAGTGAAAGGTTTAATGTTTTAAAAGGTATTTTTAATGTCTATTCAAGTCACATCTAAGCAGCTTGGTGCTATTTACGCTAAATCGGATAAGTCCCTTAAACAAGTTAAAATATGGCATAAGCAACCAATGACGCTGACTGAAAAAATTTTTTATTCTCATTTACGCAATCCACAAAAAGAGCAACAAAGAGGGCAGGGATTTTTATCTTTGCTACCGGATCGTGTTGCTATGCAGGATGTCACAGCACAGATGGCGCTTTTGCAATTTATGTTAGCTGGACGGGAATCTTCGGCTGTTCCTGCTACGGTGCATTGTGATCATTTGATTCAGGCATGGCGTGGAGCGGAAGAGGATACGCAGCGAGCTTTAGAGGAAAACAATGAAGTGTTTCGTTTTTTAGTTTCTGCGTCTCAGCAATATCATTTAGGTTTTTGGAAACCTGGTGCGGGGATTATTCATCAAGTGGTGTTGGAAAATTATGCTTTTCCTGGAGGTTTATTGATTGGCACGGATTCGCACACACCCAATGCAGGTGGTTTGGGTATGGCTGCTGTGGGTGTTGGTGGAGCGGATGCGGCAGATGTTATGGCGGGTATGCCTTGGGAAGTTAAAAATCCGGGTGTGGTTGGAGTGCATTTGACAGGTGCTTTGCAAGGTTGGACCTCACCAAAGGATATTATTTTGAAGTTGTTAGGTATCTTAACTGTGAAGGGGGGCACTGGTCGGGTGATTGAATACTTCGGAGAGGGTTGTCGCTCTTTAAGTTGTACAGGCAAGGCGACGATTACAAACATGGGTGCGGAGTTAGGGGCGACTTGTTCTATTTTTCCTTATGATGATTCTATGGAGGAATATTTATCTCGGACGAGTCGGTCGGAGATAGCGGATGTTGCAAAATCTTATGAGCATTTATTAAAAGCGGATGTACAAACAGCGGATGATCCGCATGCGTATTATGACGAAGTAATTGAAATAGATTTATCTGCTTTGGAACCACAGCTAGCGGGGCCTCATAGTCCAGATGCTGTTCATTCTTTGGGAGAAGTGCGTGATTTGTGTCAGAAAGAAGATTGGCCCATGCAATTATCTGCAGCTTTAATTGGTTCTTGCACTAATTCTTCTTACGAGGATATTGGGAGGGCGGCTCATGTAGCCAGACAGGCAGAAGAGCTAAACTGGAAAATGCCACAGCCTTTTTTAGTCACTCCCGGTTCGGAGTTAATTCGTAGGACGATTAAGCGGGATGGTTATATCCGAGATTTAGAATCAGTGGGGGCGGTTGTCATGGCTAATGCTTGTGGTCCTTGTATTGGTCAGTGGCGACGGGATCGGTACAAAAAAGGTCAAGTAAATACAATAGTGAGTAGTTTTAATCGGAATTTTAGGGGTCGGAATGATGCGAACCCGGAGACATTATCTTTTATTGCCAGTCCGGAGATTACAATGGCGATTGGTTTATCCGGTCGTTTGGATTTTGATCCGCGCAGGGATGATTTGAAATTGGGTGGGAAGCGCTTACGTTTGCAGCCACCGACGGCAGATGTGCTGCCTGAAAAGGGTTTTCAACAGGATGATGCAGGTTATGTGGCTCCTAAGATTGGTAGTAGCGAAAAAGTGGTAGTGGATCCAAATTCGGATAGATTACAACTTTTAAAACCATTTTCTCCTTGGGACGGGAAAGACATGAAGGATTTATTAGTGCTTTGCAAAGCGAGTGGAAGATGTACAACGGATCACATTTCTCCGGCGGGTTTTTGGTTAAGGTATCGGGGGCATTTGGATCGCATTTCTGATAATTTATTGTTGGGCGCGGAGAATGCTTTTACGGGTGAGAGGGGTGTAGGAGTGAATCATTTCACTGGGAAGAAGCAGTCATTTTCTAAAATTGCGCGGTATTATCAATCTCAAAATCGCGGGTGGGTAATTGTTGGAGATGAAAATTACGGAGAGGGAAGTAGTCGTGAACATGCGGCCATGACTCCGCGCTATTTAGGTGCGCGGGCAGTGATAGCAAAAAGTTTTGCGCGGATTCACGAAACGAATTTAAAAAAGCAAGGTGTTTTACCTTTGGTTTTTATCAATTCTAAAGATATGGATAAGATACGTGAAAAAGATCAGTTATGTATTTTAGGTTTAAAAAATTTAGCGTCAGGTAGTCAACATCAGGTGCAAGTATTGCATGATGACGGATCACAGGAGGATTTTTTAGTGAGTCATTCGCTAAATGCGGATCAAATTAAATGGTTTCAGGCAGGTTCAGCAATTAACTTGATTAGAAAATAAACATTATATCTGTTGGGATCATTTACAATCCAAAAGATTTCTTGCAATCGCTGATTTTTGTGAAGAAGTCGCTTTTTGGCTGTGAAAGGGATATAATTTGTTTGATAGCCCATTTAGCGGCAACCTGCACTTTATCACTAGAGTCCTCTGTTGCTTGAATAAGTTGATTTCGGACAAGAAGGTCTGTTGGCTTAATACTGCCTAGGGCGTGGGCAGCGCTTCTGCGTACTTCTAAGTGAGTGTGTTCTAAAGATTTTAATAAAATCTGGATAACTTCAGGATCATCTATAAAGATAGAGTCTACCACCCAATTGGCGGCTATTCGCACTTCTGGGTCAGGGTCATCTAAAGCTTTTATCAGTGACTGGATTACCTGAGAATTAGTTGGCTTAATGTGGCTTAAGGAAGTTACTACTTGTCGTTTTACTTGTGTATCTGGATCATACAAGAATTTAACGAGTTTTAGGAGGTTGCTTGTATCCGTTGATAAAATTGTCGTTGCAAAGTATTTTACTGCTATCGATCGTTGAGCAGGGTCAGTGTGTTGTAAATTCGGATATTGTTGTGGATCGAGATAAGGGTTTGTATTAGCGTTTACGTTGCTGGTTATAAAGAACAACATAAGATTCAAACAACAAGATGACAGTATAAATAATCGTTTCATATCTAAATGATACCCTTTATTTATTTATTTGTTTACTGCTCTAGTCTTTTCTATAATTATAATTGTGGAGGTGACAGGAGTCGAACCTGCGACCTTCTGAATGCAAATCAGATGCTCTGCCAATTGAGCTACACCCCCATAGCAGCGGATACTACCAAACTTTTACTCTCACGCAAATATCAGATATAAGGTAGATATTGTAAAAAAAGTTTAAATGATAGTTATTTTACACAGCTTTTAAAGCCTTTTTTTAATAAAGTATCCATTTGTTCATTTTTCAGGATGTTAGCGATATAAAAAATATTGATATTATTTGTGGGCTCTCCGCACAGAGCGGGTCCTCTGCTTTTTGTTAAATATCCTTTAGTGAATTTCACGATAGGAATGCCCATATTGGTTAAAATTTTTCCCATTTCTTTTGGAGAGGAGCCTTTTTCTTCATCGCATTGGCGGCTACCGTCTCTTTTAAAAAAAGGTAGAATATTTTTTTGAATAGTTACCAGGTGACGAGAGGATGTTTCTCGGCAGAGTACGACTGCTTGAGTTTCGTTGGAAGCAAATAGAGTTTTTAGGTGTTCTGCTGGAGGCATATTTTGTTTTTTCACATGAGTTTTGGTGTGGATAGTAGGTAGGGAATGAAAGTCGATGAGATAAAAAAATAATATCAAGCACGCAAGAGTGGAAAAAAAAAATATTTTCTTCATATATTTAATATTATCACAAACACTCCGGATCACCAATTTGTGTCTATTGTTCTATGTCATCTAATAGGTAACTGAGGTAGCGTGTAATAGAGCATATTTTAAATATTGAATTGCCGGATTAGTTGGTTTGTTCGTTGCTTGTGTTCGTCATGAAGAAAAATAAACTGGTATCTTCCTTTATTATCTATGATAGACTGTGTGGGTGATATTTTATATAAAATGGATAGTTTCTATTTTAGTTTTATTAGGAGTGGCTGGTGTATTTGTTTGGAAGAAGCCGTTCATAAATTTCAGAGGAGGTTCAGTGGAGTTGTTACCTGGTGTGGATGATTATCCTGCTAAGTTATTGAGGGAAATTCAAAAGAGGAGAAAACAATTAGGGGAGGATTATCGTCCTCGCACGCGTCATTTGGATTCGGGTGGTCGAGCTTTATTTACCAATCGTTTGTTTTTAGAGCAAAGTCCTTATTTACTTCAGCACGCTCACAATCCAGTGAATTGGTATTCTTGGGGGGAAGAGGCTTTTGAGCAAGCCCGCCGAAAAAATCTGCCAGTGTTATTAAGTGTTGGGTATTCCACTTGTCATTGGTGTCATGTGATGGAGGAGGAGTCATTTGAGGATTTGGAGATTGCGCGCTATCTGAATACGCACTATGTGGCTATTAAGGTGGATCGAGAGGAGCGGCCGGACATTGATGCTGTTTATATGAGTACTGTGCAGTTGATGACAGGGCGAGGTGGATGGCCAATGACAGTATGGCTGACGGCGGATAAGAAACCATTTTATGGTGGCACATATTTTCCTCCCAGGGTGGGAGACAGGGGAAGTCGTATTGGATTTTTATCTTTGTTAAAAACGTTCAGTCAGACTTACCATGAAAAATCGTCTGATATTTTACAGCAAGGGGATCAGATTCAGCAGATGGTGCAAAGGATGTTAGCTCCTGTTGCAGATGGTTCTGGTGGGATTCCGTCAAAGGATGTATTTCACAAGTTATATCAGCAGATGGAGGGTCGATGGGATCGGAGTTATGGGGGACTGAGTGGAGCACCTAAGTTTCCGAGTTCTTTTCCCACTCGGTTTTTATTACGGTCGTATTTAAAGACAAAAAATAAAGGTATGTTACAGGCGATGCGGGCAACTTTGGATGGCATGCAGAGGGGAGGCATTCGGGATCATGTGGGGGGTGGCTTTCACCGTTATTCTGTGGATGAGAAGTGGCTAGTCCCACATTTTGAAAAGATGCTTTACGATCAAGCGTTGTTAGCGTTGGCTTATTTAGAGGCTTATCATTTATTAGGGGAGAAAAGTTATCAGGAAACGGCGAGTGGTATTTTAGATTATGTTCGTCGGGACATGCAGGCGAAGGAGGGTGGTTTTTATTCGGCAACGGATGCGGACAGTTTAAAGTTAAGTGGTAGCGCAGATCATGGGAAGAAAAAGGGAGAAAGGGAAGAAGGGTATTATTTTACTTGGAAACCGGAGGAGATCGATCGGGTGTTGACGGTGGAGCAAGCGAAATTAGTTAAGAGGTATTATGGAGTAACGGATCAGGGGCATGTGGAAGGGCGGAGTATTTTACATACTTCTGAATCTTTGGCTGAATCTGCAAAGTCGGTTGGTGTATTGCTTTCAGAGGCAGAGCAACAGTTAAAGCAAGCTCGTCAGAAACTTTTTACTACGCGCAATTTACGTCCTTTACCGTTAAGGGATGAGAAGGTATTGACGGCGTGGAATGGTTTAATGATTTCTGCTTTTGTTAAGGGTTTTTTGGTATTAGGTCAGAGGGAATATTTAGGGCAAGCGGAAAAGTCTGCGGAGTTTATTTGGGATCAGTTGTATCAGAAGGGGGAGCTTAAGCGCAGTTGGAAAGATGGGCGAGCTTACATCGCTGCTTACTTGGATGATTATGCTTTTTTTATATCGGCTTTATTGGATTTATTTGAAGCGTCTGGTCGTTTGCATTGGTTAAAGAGGGCGATGCAGTTGGATCAAATTTTGGAGCGGGATTTTGAAGACAAGAAACAAGGTGGTTTTTTTATGACGGCTCATCATTATGAATCTTTAATTGCGAGGGAAAAGCCGGTGTATGATGGTGCTGAGCCTTCCGGGAATGCGATTGCTGTTTTTAATTTGTTACGTCTGGGGCATTTAACTGGCAAGAAAACGTATCGGCAAAGAGCGGAGAAGGCGATTGGTGCTTCCGGGAATGCGTTAAGTAGTCATCCTATTTCTTTTTCGGAGTGGATGCAGGCTTTGGATTTTTATCATAGTCGTGTGTATGAGGTAGTTGTGATTTTACCGGATCGGGTGAAGCGTGGGGAGGATGTTTTATTTCAGGAGATTAGGAAGTGGTATTTACCGAACTCTGTTTTGGTAGTGGCGCATGATTCGGAGGTAAAGGAGTACCAGGATTTATTGTTACCGATTAAGGGGAAGAAAGCGATGAAGGATCGCAGTACGGTGTATATTTGTGAAGAGGGAGCTTGTCAGTTACCGACTTCGGATGTGGGAACATTGCGAGAACAATTAAAAGATGTGCAGTCTGCCGGTTATTTGTAGTGAGTAGCAAGTAGTATGTAGTGGGTAGCGTGTTGTGTATTACGTTGTAGCCGCTAGTATGCAGTGGTTATTTTGAGATATGTCTGGTGGGATATAGCTCAGTTGGTTAGAGCGCTGCCTTGACATGGCAGAGGTCAGCGGTTCGAGTCCGCTTATCCCAACCATTTATCTTTTAACTTATTAAAATTACTGAATTTTTATTTTTTAAAATTGGCTTTTGCGTGATTTTTGCGTGATTTTTTAAAATCGTGTTCAAAGAGGAAGAAAATAAACTTTATTTGTTGGCTGTATTAAACAATATAGCAGATGTTTTCTCTCCTATATCTGAACTCAAAAGAGCGATAGCCTTCGCATACCTTTGAGTCATCCTCTGCTGTGAATGCCCAAGACTGGCTTGAACAGCAGAAAGATTTTTTGTTCCCATAAGAGCCATTGTGGCATAAGTGTGTCGACAAATATGGGTAGAACGCCAGGGAAGCCCTAATGCTATAAAGCCATAATTAAAAGCTGATTGAACAGCATTATATTTTAATAACTGTCCTTCGCTGTCTGTGAATACAGACTCATTCACAGAATCTTTTTTCATTTGCAAAAGAATGTTTTGAAGCTTCTGCGGTAAAATAATAATTCGTGTAGACTGGGAAGTTTTAGTTACATCCTCTAAGAAAGGATTTTTTGTCCACTGATCCCATCTCACTCTTCTTATTACTCTTGCCACCCCTTGTTCTAAATCTACAGCCTCCCACTTCATTCCACAAGCTTCACCTACTCTGGCTCCTGTAAGAAGCATAAAACTGGCAAGCTTCCAATAAACAGGATTGCTTCTGTGTTCCTTAAGCCATTCAATCCATTTCCTTGCATCTTCTGGCTTGATAAAATAATCAGGCCGTCTTGGAGCATTCGGTTTAAAGATACACATTTGCTTGTGTTTCTTTGTTACTGGAACATTAAAATTTTCATTCAAAAAATTCTTATACCAATTAAGAACATTCTTCAGAAGACCTAGTTCTTTAACAAAGCTTTTCCTTCTTTTATTCTTGGCTGTGGGATGTTGTTTTAACCATTGAATCCACTCTACAATATGAAATCCTTTAATCTCAGACATTTTCATATTCTCTAAAGGACCTGAATAGAGATAGTGTTGTATCCGAAACTCATAACTTTGATGAGTGGATTTTAAAGTTCGATCTTGGACATCTTTCCAAAATTGACTTATACAATCTCTAAACTTCATTTTATCGTTAAGACTTGTGGGGCTGAGAGTGAATTTTTGTTTTTCCTTTTCGTGCCATAATACGGCATCCCGTTTTGTTGAAAAAGTTTGCGCTGATACACGAACACCTTTTACATAAACTTCAGCACGATAAAAGATAACTGGTTTTTGTTGTTTTTTTGTACGGTATCTTCTTTTGATTATTCCCATAGTGGTTCCTCCTTTTGGTTTAACCACCTTTTCAAACTCCTTTTTTGGAAAAAATATCTTCGTCCAATTCGGACATGAGGGATTTTTCCACGAGCTACCCAATTACGGATAGTTTGAGGAGCTAACCGGAAGATAACCGCCAATTCCTCTAATGTTATTACACCTATTAAGTTGTCAAAGAACGGGACTGAATTATCAGACCGACTGAAGTTATCAGCTTTTTCAAGCTTAGTCCTTTTCTTAAATTTAGACAACTCCAAAGCATTGCCGCAATTCAATAATCTTAACTGATTTTTATCTTCTATTTTTCTCATGTTTTATCTCTCAAATAAGAATAAAGGGTCTTTACATAAGAACAGCAAAGACCCTTCTTCTTTTTTATTATCCTTCCTTCCATTCCTTTTTTGGGGAAAGAAGATAATCACCAGTCATGTTTTGAACATCCAGTTTCAGGACATAGCCTTTCTCATCTTTTCGTGGAAAAGCCACCCCACAACGGATAAAGCTTTTCTGCTCTTTGCCGTTTTTGTCTGTCCAAGTGTTGATATTGAGCACATCTAAAATTTGATTCATAAAACCTCCTTTATGGTTTTGTGTTTAACTGTTCTGCTTGTTCCATGTTGAAAAAATCATCCCATAGGCAAACCTCCTTCTTTAATTTTTAAAAATTCAAAACTGTAACCAATGTCTTCAGCCAATCCTTTCTCACTATCCACTACTAACCCCCTACGCTCCCACACGAACCCAGACCTCTTCCTCTTCCTCTTCCTCCTCACACCACACAACACACACACCACCAACCCACACAACACACACCACCAACCCCACCCACAACACACACCACAACCATACCTGACCACCTCCACGAAATTACGATGAGAGGGGGTGGTCAGGGATGGGTAGTGGTAAAAATCCTTTGTTTTTAAGGGGTTGGCTTGGTTTCTAAAAAGTATCACTTGAGGGGTCACTTGAGGGGGTAAGGTGCAAGTTTTTTTCATAAAACCGGCCTCCAAACTTGAAATAAATCTTCTCTATGAAGAGCCTTATCTATCAAAACTGCTTGGCCTTGAGATAGTTTCTTAAAAACATCAAACTCAATTTTCATTTCCTTTACGTCCCTTAAACTTCCAAGTCCTGTCATCTCTTCCTCTGTTTCTATGCCTGTTATCTGATAAGTTTTTTTACGAGACGAAAAAGTACCGGCCACTTTTGCCCACTCTTCAGCGTCATTTCCCACATCCTGCCGGAACAAAATTTTATTGATTGTGTTCCCGATAATTTGATTTTTAAAGTCAGGAGATATCCTTGATAAATCCGAAAGACCCTGACAAAAAAGATGAATGCCTATCCTTGAAGATCTTGCCATTTTAAGAAAATCAGCAAAATCCCTTGTCGAAAAAGATCCAAACTCATCTATAAAGCAAGCACAAAAGTCATAAGAAAAATACTTCTGTCCGGCCTGTATCTGATTTGAAAGCACCTTTAAATCCTGAAGTATCATCCGGCCAATTTGTCTTGAAATCTCACCATATCCGTTCACATTCATCTGAAAGTAAGCGACTTTCTTATGTCTTAAAATATCCTCAAAAGAAAAAAAGTGATTAGGGTTAAAATTTGAAGGAGATAAAATTTTTCTAAACTCCAAACAATTTATAGATGAAATTTGAGCTTGAAGGCCGGCCAAGTCTTTCTTGGAGATGCTTTGAATTTGCTCCAAAAGAAGAACAAGCTCTTTAATTATTTTTGTTTTCTTTGTATCCGTTTCTGTTTCCGCCAGTGAGAATATGTCCTCTTTTAGATCTTGAACAGCATTTGCATTGTTTAGACATTCATCCAAAACGGAAAAGCTTACCGGCCTATTAAGAAACTTAATCGCCGATAAGATGCCTCCAAGAAACAAAGATGCTTGTGCTTTGTAATACTCTTCTTCAAACCTAAGCCCATCCATGAGACGGGTTTTAATTTGCTCCACCGATCCGTTTAAAAGAGGATTATAGGCAAAGGACTCTTCCGGAAAGGAAAGAGAGAACAAACAAAAATCTTTTTCTCTTCTATAGAAGCGAGCCTTTCTTTTCATCTCTAATATGTCTTCTTTCTCACCTTTAGGATCGATAATGATGACAGGGTGATGATGCTTTAAAGAGTGAGAAAGAAGCGTTTTAAGCAAAGTTGTTTTTCCCTGACCGGTTGCTCCTGAAATTATTGTATGCTGACAGCGGGATTCAACATTTAAAAGAATAGGTTTTTTTGAAATAAGAGATAAGCCTATGGGAGCTGATTTTTTATTTTCCATAAGGGAAGTAAAACCAGAAAAATTAAAACTTTCTTTTTTTAAATGTTCAGTTTTGATTTGTTGTTTCTGAGCATTTGGGTTTTTTAAGCTAAAAGATAGAAGCCAGTGCCTGAAAAAGAAAATAACAACTACAGGGATAATAAACCATAAGAAACTTAATTGACTAAAATCCTTTTTATGAGCAAAAGAGTAAAGAAAAAAAACTCCTAGGATCATACCATAAAAAACAAGAGAGCGGATAATGTTCTCAAAAACACCTCCTGCTTTGGAGCTTGCTTTCACTGGCCAGAGGGAAAACTGAATGACAGCCCATATAGCCATAATTACCTCTTCTGTAAAATCTTCTATGGTTTTATCTTTTTCTTTGTTCATTTTGTCCTCTTTTTAAGCCATTCAGAAAGAGAGATATTTCCATGCCAGTAAGAAACAACCTCTTCCGGTTTTGCATAATGAGTGATGCCAATATACTTGTAATATCTAAAAACTCTTACAAGGCTTGTGATCTTCTTGGCATTTGTTACAACATAAAGAACATGACTATAGCTGGACTTTCTGTATTCAGACATTTTAAGGGAATATCGGTTTTTACTTTTTAAATGAAGCTCAAGCTCTACAGCTAGCTTATAGTCTTCCCCTTTAATATAAAAATCAGGAAAAGGTTCAAATGTCCTGTCATACAAAGTATATTTTGAATCCCTGACCCGACTTTCAAATACAGGGGAAACTCCTAAAAGTTTTTTTAACTGCTCCCTTAAGGAAAAAAGCAAAAGTTGATGTGTTTTTTTCCAAGGGCTTACATTTCTTCTGAGAGATTCATTTTTATCAGCAAGGCTTATAATTTTATATTTTTTTCCAATAGCCTCTATAGAGGAAGTGTCTAATTTTTTTTTGAAATCCGCAGACGAAAGAGTCTCTATAAAAATATAACCATTTTCCTTTAGTCGGGTTAATCTATGGGAAGCGGAAAAATCAGACGGAAAAAACTTATTCTTTATGTCATTATAAAAGCAAAAATCCTGCTCTTTTAAAGTATCAATAATAAGTTTATCCCGTTTGGTAAGTATCATTGTTTTTTCCTGCTATCTCTATTTTATAATGATGTTAAGTAGCTTTATGTTTTTTAATTCCAAGTATTCTTGCCGTTTTCTTTTTTCTGTTTCTATGCTCGATAGTTTTCCCATTTTGCTTTGTAAATCTGCATTTATGAAATGAATCCCAGCTTGGGGAATTTGTGTTTTTAAGGCCAAAGCCAGCACGGAAGGAAGGCTCTCAAAAAAACTTAAAGCAATATCCTTTAAAAGAGATTCTTTTAAATCTCCATTAAGAAAAACAGGAAAGCTTTTGATATTTTGAATTTTGCTATTTAAAATAATCTCATCAAATAAAACTAAAGCTTTGCTTGTGTTCTTTATAGCCTTGATTTTGCCGGACACTATGCCCTTAAAAGGATGAATTACTACTCCATAAAGGGGAAACTCCTTTGTAAAAGAAGCTATTGCCGGATAAGGGATATTAACCTTTATGGCAGTGCCTTTTTTTAAAGTAAAAGCGGGCTTTTCACTAAAGATTAAAAAATCCTTGCTATAGGAAAAAGATTTTCTTTTAAATTTCAAAGGAGTTGTCTTTTTTATTCCATTTTGTTTTTTGGATTTTTTAACTTCTCTTTTTAATTCAAATAGGGTTTCATCCTCCATGCTGAAAGCGAAATTTGGTAACATCAAGCCCACCGAAAAAAAAGCGCAAAACAAAAGTAAAACAAATTTCATTTTGCGTCCTCCCAAGAAAAGTCTAAGACTTTTCGGATTGTAAAATCCTTCTCCCTCAAGCCCCCTTTAATTGGTGAGGGGGTGTTCGGGAGGGCATATTTTACTTTGAGAGGCTTTGATGAGATATGTCCTAAGACTTTAACATAATCGTAATGGGAATTTTTGGCTGGGATGAGGCTAAAGAGAAAAACTTTATCCTTGCATTTTAAAATGAGGTTGCTTGGTTCTGACTTCCATTTTTTTAAAAGAATGTGGGTATCTGTTTTATTTATCTTATCAACCTCTACCTTTATATCTTCAGGAGATCCGATAAGGGCTTTTGTAATGAAGCAGGGAAGACTTAACAGACTTGCTCTTCCGGGAAAAAGAAAAATTGCTGCTGGTTTCTTTTCTTCAACAAATATGAACTGTGCGCTTTCCGCTCTTCCTTGTTCCATAAGGAAACAAGAAAACAGAAAAATAAAAATAAAAAGTAAATTACTTAATTTCAATATTTGAAACACTATGCCTCCAGGGGTTTTCATAACTTCTTTGATTGTGAGCAATAGAAAGTAAAATAAGTTTGTTTTTTTCTGTCAGAATGCCGTTTTTAAACAGGTAGTTTCTGATTTTTACTTCATAAAGATTGCTTTTTACTTTTTGGATTTTTAAAATCTCTGCGGACTGCGTGACTTTATTTTTTTTGATAAACCCTGACATTTGTATAAACTCAGGCTTTTTCTTTTTCCATAAATTCTCTGTCATTAAGTCGCCGGCTAAGGAGATATGCCTCTTATAGCTTTCATTATTAAAATTTAAAGTAAGAGCTATAAAATGCCTTATGAAATTTTTTGTTTCCAGTGGAGTTTGTGCCTCACTTAATATCAGCTGATAGGATTCATTTGTTTTTCCAATAAGAATCACCTGAGACTTATTTTGAAAGGCTAGGTAGCTTGCTACCACTCCCCAAATAAAAAGGCTCGCTATCAGGAAAATTACAGTTATTTCATTTTTATAAAGCTGGATTAAAAATTTCATGGATTTATATCCTCTTCATTATTTTTATGGTGGCTATGGGTAATGCGGCTTTCCTCTTCCTCTATCCAATCTTCCTTATGAACAGTTTTATTAAATATTTTTTGCTTGTGCTTAGTGGTAGCTTCTTCTTGTTCTAAGCTTTGGTTTTGATCCTTGTTTAAAGCGCTTTCATTCTGATTTTGAGAGATGCTTTGAGCCTTAGTTACATTTGTAACTTGAGGACTGTTTTCAATATATGTCTCTTGTTTGTTTTGGTTAATGTTTTCCTGAGAGATATTGTTTGCAATCTGGCTTTGAGCGCTTAGCTCAATAGACTGGTTTTCTTGTCTGTTAGATAGAGCGTTTTCTTTAAGGGTATTTTTTTCAGATGGCAAAGCTGTTTCAGGTTCTTTTTCCCTTATGGAAAAATCCTCCAATGGCGCACTAGAGTAATCTTCATTTTCTTGGTAATTTGTATCTGTAATATTTATTTCTGATCCTTCACTTACTATTTCCTCTTCATTTTGAATATTCTGGTCTTGAGATGCGTTTTCATTATTACTTAAAAAGGATGCGGCATAACTTCCCCCTGCATAAGCTAGACTCCCTCCTTTAAATGAAATCTTTTTTAAAGTTTCAGCTATAGGGATTTTGGAAGTTTTGGATATTAACCATATTGGGATAAATACTTTAGCCAGACTTGCGCCTCCTATGATGACGTTATTGGCTAGAGCATTGTCGCTTATGGCAATCGTATAAACCGCAAAGTTTATGGAATGCCAAAGAAGAGGCCATAAAGAAACTGTAAAGAGCAAAATAAAAAAGACCTTAAGCATTCCATAAGCCCTAAACATTGTCCCAAAAAAGAGAATGTAGCCTGCAAAAAAACCAAGTACGGAAACAATCACCACATAAAGCCCAAAGCTTATCCAGTAGGAAAGTATCCCTATCCAGTCCACAGCCCTTTTAATGGTTCTGGTAAAAATTCCTTCTCCCATATTGACATTCCTCCACTCTCCGAAAGAAAGCTCGCTTGATATGAAATAGGGGATTTGAAGAGACATTTTTAAAACGTCTGTAAAAAAGAAAAGTCCAAGAAATAAAAAAATAGAATCCTTTAAAATGTCCGTAAAATTATCCATCTTTAAAAGAATAAATCCGAAGGCAATCCTTATGAAAAAAGCCAGTGGAAAAAGCAGTAAGACGTATCTTCTTGTCTGATTAAAGACCTCTACTATTTTATTAAAAATCAATATATCCATTGGAAAATCAGTCATCTAAGCCTCACTTAAAAAATTCCTAAAAGTTTTTTTCTTTTTTTATTTTTAAGTTCATTCTTATTTTGGAAAGGATAAAATACGCCAAAGCCATTTTTCCTGGAATGGCGGTTGATATAGGTATATTGCTTGTTTATAAATTCCCGCTCTTTTTTTCTTCTGTCTAAAAGGATTTTCTGGCTTGCTATTTCTTTTCTTAAGCGTCTTAGTTCCCTTGCCTGATTATCTTCCAGCAAAGCTCTTAAGGTTCTGTTTGTTTCTATCTGCTCGGATGCGGTAATCGATTCTGGGCTTTTTACAAGGGAGCTGGCGCTCTTTAATATATTATTAGCCCTTCTGACATAGTTTTTAAAAAAGTTAATTTGTCCCCTCAAAGTTGAAGGGTCATAGTTTCTAAGCTCTATAAAATCCTTAACATCCAAGCCAAGATTTTCGTATTCATCCAAAGTTCTTTTAAATTCCTTAAGTTCCTTTTCATAAGCTAGATAGTTATCTTCTATTCCCACTAAGTTTCCCGCTTCATCTATAGTGTCCATAATGGAGTTCAAAGTCATACTGGCTCCATCAACCTGTTTTTTCGCCTCTAAAATATCAGAAATAAAAGCATGGCTTTTTAAGCTAAAAAGAGAAAAGAAAAATAAAAAGATTTTAAAAAACAATTTAAACATAGCTCATCACCTGCAAGGCTTTGTCCTCGCTTATGTTAAAAAGACTTTGAAGCTTTTTAAGTTTGTGCAAAAATTCAGGCTCGGTATTTGAGAGGATATATTCCTCCTTGGAAAGCCTTAAAAAACCAACTTTGGAGCCTATGGAATCTTTTAAAAGAAACTGGGAATAATGACCCTTAACAGTTTTAAGGCTTTTTAGTTTTTGGAACTCTTCATTTGTTAAATTAAAAATCTCTTTAAACTTTTTTTCCTCTCCGTCATGTGAGAACAGGATTTTAAACTCGGAGTTGTCAATAAGAGAGGTGTCTCCATTAAACATTAAGTCCTTTGAATTTTGAGCAAGCAGGATAAGAGATCCATTTAGCTTTCTAACGTTTTTGCTCAGCAGAGAGAAAGTATTAAAACAGCTTTTTATAAAAAACGGCGTTTCATCGGAAATGAAAATAAGTTTTTCCTGCGGCTCTTTATTTAAGAGCTTAAAGGAAAACTCTGCCATAATGCTGGCGATAATGGATTTGGCTATATAAGAGTTTGAGGCTGTGCTGATGTTTTCAAAATTAAAGTAAAGAAGGCGTGCTTTTGTTCTATCTCCTCTTTGCTTAAAGATGTTTTCATTTAAGCTTCCCTTTATAAACCGGCCAAGCTTTTCTTTTTTAGGATGCTTTAAGCTATTATAAAAATTATCCAGATTTTTTAGTCTGGAATGTGATTTTGTTTTTTCCGCAAACTCGATTAAGCTTTTTTCAAGCAGTGTTTTTTCAACAGAAGATAAAGCCTCTTCTTCATTTTCCAGCAAAAGTTTTTCTATAAAATTTCCTGCAATTTCAATGGATTCTTTTGAAGAGCTTAGTTTTGTAAGAGGATTAAGTCCTGATGAATTTTCAATATCAATGTTGTAGGTTTTGCCACCAAGCTTTTCTACAGTTTTTTTATGAGAGCCTTTGACGTCTACTAAAAAAATATAAGCTCTTTCATCATGGAAAAGAGATTTTGTTAAAAGGTTTGCAAAAACGCTTTTTCCCTTCCCTGACTTTCCGATAATCACTCCCGTATGATTGGAATAATCCCAGGAAAAAGGATTAAGTGCGTCCAGGCTCAAATCCTGCCTATGATAGATTAGGCTTCCGCTTGTGTCTGATGATTTATCCAAGTTTGAACCAAACCGGAAACAAGGAAAAAAACACTTAAGAGTTGATGATTTTTCTATGAGCCTATAATGAAGCTTATCCCCCGGGCTTAAAGCGAAAAGTGAAGGGTAGGCTCCAAAGCTCTCAATGCTCCATTCACCAAGAACGGAAAGGGCTTTAAGGCTTAAAGCGATGTCTTTTCTTAATTTGTCCTCAAAGGTTCTTGTAAGCGTTAAATGAACTTCAAAATGAAAAAGCTCCTCTCCTCCAAGCTCTACTTCACTGATAGCCCTTTGGGCTTTCTGATACTTCTCGTAGCTTACTTGTCCCCGGCCTTCCGCCTCTTCAAGGGACTTAAGCTTTAAAGTCTTTTCTGAGATCGCCTGAGAAAGCTTTTCAAGGGATATATGAAAGCCAAAAGGCTTTTTTATTCTATCCAATACTAAGGCCAAACTTTTGAGGCTTAGAGGGTAGTTTCCACTGTTTTTAAGCTTAAGCAAACCTAAATGATTTCTTTCTGTTTTAAGGCCAGTGGCAGTAGGACTTACAGGATGATAAAGATTATAAAAATCTTTAAAGGAGGACGAACTTAAAGGTTTTGTTTTCATCCTGTTTAAAAAGCTCTCATCCAGACTTTCAAAGATTTCAGAAAGTCTTTTTTGTAAAAATTCTTCTCTTTTTAAAAAATCTTTCTTAAAAACCTCTTTGAATGAAACCCTATGCTTATGCTCAAAGTGGATAAGACCTTTACTCTTTAAAAAGCCACAGGCTTTAAGAGCCTTGCTTCTTTCTGTTTTTAATAAACTGTCATGGGAAATTTCCTGAAAGAGGCTTAGCTTTACTCTTACATTTTGGGAAATAGATTTTAAAAAGCTATCAAACAGGCTCTCAAGATTTTGCTCTGTCTCCAGATCCAAAGTTTGAAAGGAAAAGCTGTTTCCCAAAATGCCTGAGCTTGAAATCCAATAATCTTTTTCTTGTAAATAAGTTTTCATTTTAAAACAAACTTCCCTTAAAGGATTTGCGAAAGGCATAGGTAAAGTAATCCCTGATAATGCCTCGTCTGCATTTAAGCCTTATGGGAATAAGAAAAAGAGCTGTGAAAAAAGTTAAAATAATGGATAAAATCTCAAGCCCAATGGAAGCAAAAAGAAGTTGAAAGATCGTATAAAAAACCATAAGCCCTAAAAGATCATCCAAAGTTAATCCTAAGAAATTGGATTTGATGTTAAGAATTTTTGAAGGTTTAAATGTTTGCAGTTTTCATGCTCCTTATTTGTTTTTATTTATTTTCACTTAGTTAAAGGTTTGATAAAAAAGCGTAAAAATAGTTGAAGCTGCGGCAAAAACCACAGTTCCGATAATGGCAGCAGATAGTTTTTCCATTCCAAGGCTTTTTGACCAGTAAAAGCAAACCCCTGCAACCATCAAAGCCAAGACGCCTACGACAGCAATAATCTGCCTTATTTGACTGCTGGCATTTTCCACGGAAGAGAGAAAATCTCTGGCCACTGCATAGTAGGGAAGACACAAAGCCAAAAGATAGAATTTGAACAATGTACTTCTCAAAACCTTAAAGGCATTGTTTTTTATTTTATTTGTTTTTTTCATGCTTTCTCCTTTGGTTTAAAAATAACTTTTATAAAATTTTTTTCTTCTTAGTTTGAATAATCTGTTTTATGGATATCCTTTTTTCTCTTTGCTCCTAAAAGCTTTAAGGTAAATTTAATTTCTTTCTTAAAGATAAAAACTGCGATTAAAATCAAAAATCCTAAAGTTAAAAAATGATATGTAAAGATTATTTCCATCAGGCTTGAAAAAATGAAAAACAATAAATAGATGCTTTGAATAATAACAATACAGCCTAAAATTTTTATTCCAATTTCTTTTCCCTTGTCTTTTTTTGAAAAGCTTAAAGAATAGTTAATCAGCCATAAAATTTTCTTCGCTGTGTATTTCAGCATTTTCCGTATATCCGGCCTGTCTTTCTTTTTTAAATTCTCTTGGATTTGGTGCATTTGTTTTTTCCTGCTTTTAATTTTCTTTGATTTTTGGAACTTTAAGTTCAAACATTTTATTTTTTTTAACCAGTCTGTTTTTGCCAACAGGAGTCCATACCTCTACCGGCTGGCTTTTTTCCAATTCAAAGAGATGCCATTCCCCAAAAGAAACAAAAGGTTTTATTTCTTCCGGTATATCTTTTTTTGTTAAGTAGTTTTTTCCACCCATGAGGTATTTTATTTTTGATCCTTCATACATAAGCCCCAAGTCTTCTTCCAGCTTGGAGAGCTTGTCTTCAAGTTCTCTTGCTTTCTGTTCTTCATTAAAAATTGCAATGCTTATAAGAGAGGTTAAAAGCCCAAGAGATGAGCCAAATAGAAGAGCGTTTTTTCCCTTGGCTTGCTCATGGTTTAAGCCATAAATAGCCCCGCCAGCAAAGCCTAAAGCCGCCCCGCTATAGATTTTCTCCCTGCTGCTTAATTTAAAAGTTGCGCAAGATGAAAAAAGAAAAATAAAAACCAAAGGCTTTAAAAAAGCTTTTAATAACATATAGCGCTTTCCTTTTTATTTTCTTCATGTTGATTGTTATTTGTCTCTAGGCTTTCTGGAATTTTAATATTTTCAAGACAGACTGTTCCCTCTTTTCCATTTTTGCCAGCTATTCCATCTTTCCCTATCTTGCCTTTTTTACCTTTCTTTGATCGGGGAAGATGAGAGGAGCAAAGATCTTTTTTATCTCTTCCGTGTTGTCCTCTTTCTCCTCTATATCCCCCATTGCTGCCTCTTCCTCCCTTGCTTCCAAGTCCAGGTGTTTTCTTAATTTTTGTTAAATGAAAATCTGATAAGTTAAAAGCCTGCAAATGAAATGAACCAGAGTCGCCGCCTTTCTTTCCGTCATACCCAGGATAACCCTGACGGCCGTCTTCCCCATCTTGCCCTTTTGTTGGAGTCACGCGGCACTCATCCCAACAGTTCCTGCTAATAATAAGTTTTCCGGTAAATAAAGTAGGGATATAAAGATCGCGGCAGTAATTATCATAAATGGCATCGTATCCATTCTCACCACTGCGACCTGAAAGCCTCACTCTCTGTTTTTTTGATATTGATCTTTTTGGAACATATCCTCCATTCTCACCACTTAAGCTAAGTCCTAAGCTTCCTTTCGCCGTTTTAGCCTTAATTAAAACGTGACCTCCGTTTTTGCCGATTTCTTTTTCTTTTGCAGTTTGTCCCTCTGGAAAACTCTGAATAAAAGAATGATTGGAAATAAACTCATCAGCTATGATTGTTAAATCATGCTGGAGGGTTTGAATTGTCACCATATCCAAAATAACTTTTCTATTTTGGATGATTGTATTTTCGGAAAGCTCCAGGTTTTCTGATATGATGGTAACCTCTTCAGGATTGTGTTTGCTATTCTCATTTATATTGAATTTTTTTTTATCTTCACCTTGGATAATAGATATCTCTTGAACAGAATTTGTTTCTGGTAAAACAATATCCTCATCATTGAAAGACAAGTCTTCACAGGCAGACAAAATAAAAAAAGATAGAAACAAAAAAATAAATGTAAAATTCATAAATTCCCTTTTCCGTTTTTGGATTCAGGAGCATACGTAAAAAATAAAAAATGAAAAGGATAAGATTAAAATCCTCCCACCGCTGGTGGGATTTTTAATAAAAACTATCTTATGCTTGGGATGAATGTAAAAAAATATAGTTTTTTACCCCACCACCAGTGGGATTTTTTATCCAATTTATCTCGTAAATGGGATGAATTGAAAAATAAAGTTTTACAGTTTTATGGATTTATGACTATCAAAAGCATATGAAACGCTGACTTTTCTTTTGAAGTTTCATATAGAGTCGCCCAGTTAGATTCAATGCTTTCAACAGTGCCAGCTATTTGCCATTGTGTATTAGGGTTAGTGTTTTGATAAGAAACTGTTTGCCTACCCAATACACCGCCGCCGCCGCCATTGGGGCCAGCGTACATAAGTGAATCTTCTTTAATGTCATTAAAAAAATGATTTATAAAATTATAATCACTCATTCTGACTTGTTTTTCTGATTTAAAAAATCTTATTACAGGATTTTGAACTGCTTTATTTATTTCCATAGAATTTAAAATAAATTGAACCTGACTTGGCTTTAGAATAACTTGCCTATTTTCCACCTGGACAGAAAAAGTATAAACATTATTTAATTTTGAAATGACAATAAGCCCATTTAAACGTTCAGCAGGAACAGATTCTTTTGACTGTAAAATGAATGAAGCACTTGCATGATAATTTTCATATCCATCTTGAGCAAAGCTAAGGTTAATCAAAAAAGCATTTAATAGGATTAAAATAATATATTTCATTTTATATTCCTTGTTCTGATTCTCTTTCCAGTAATGAATCACTGCAAGCAACTGAGAATACTAATTCGTCCCCCTTGCTTTCATCAGAATCCATGATCTTTCGAACTGCTCTATGAAAATCCCTATGTGCCTGCAGCAGCTCTTTTTTAGCTTTCTTGCTTACAGATTCTACCCAATAATGAATATAATTACTACTTGGATTATTCGGTTTATATTGCTCAGCTAAAAACATTAGATGAGCTTTAATCAAATGAAAGGATAAAACTGTATCTTTGTTATTTTCTTTAACTTTATAAGCATTATTTCCATTGCTTGAAACAATGTTCTTTTTTACTAAAGTTTCAAGAGCTGCGCATCCTTGCTGTCCAAAGCTTTTCATAACTTCCTCTTTTGTTATTCCTTTTTCAGAAAAGGATAGTGCCCAACAAAGGAAACAGTACTTATCAAACAAAAGAGTTTCCAAAGTTTCTTCTATGTATTCTCTATTTTCTCTTTCCAAAGTGACTTGTAAAATCTGAGAAATTGCTTTTGGAAGGGAATTTTTTAATTCAGGAATAAATGGAAGTAGCTTTGAGAGAGTTTTTGAGCTTGGTTGAGAGTGACCATTGACTAAGCGGTTAAATGTTGTTGGAGGGATATCCATTTTCTTTGAAATAACCGTTTCATTAACAGCAGGGTTTTTCTGTTTTTGTTCTAAAACAAAATCTCTTAAGATTTCTGGAAACTCTTTATTCATAGGCTAGCACCTCTAAGGTATTAGAACATAGAGGGTTATAACACTTTAAAACAGCTAATTTTGTCAAACTTTTAGCTGTTTTATTCTTAAGATGTGTAAAAATTTCAGTGGATTAGGTAAAAATTTCTTTTTAAAAATTTTTTCCCTGCTTTTTAAAGTGTTAAATAACAACCTCTTATATGGTTATATAACCTTATTTTACATCTTCTTTGAAACATTCTGTAGGACACAAAGATGAAACAACCTTTGAGTTTTCTCTACAAAATATAAAAAATAATCCCTTCGTTAATTTGACATAACTTCAGTTATGCCCTCTTATCCTTCGTAAGGAAAATAAATATATTTTCTATGGAATAATTTTAACATCAAGGATTGACATGGTGAAAAAAAGTAAAACCAAATCTCAAGTAAAAAAACTTATCAATTTTAAACAGTGGCTTAAAAGGCAACCTCTACCAAATAATCATGGAGATGAAAAAACCGCTCTTAATAGTATTTACTCCCTTTTTGGTTTAACCAGGACAATCATTAAATCACATAGGAATTGTATTGAATTTACAAAAATAGCTATTATTGTTCTTAATCAGATTATCAGACCATTTACAGCGAAATGGCATAAAATTTCCACTAAGGAAGGATTTACAAATTCAAATATTTGTAAAAATTTTCGTAGAGAACTTATACAACTTCAAGAACAACTTTGTATTTATACAAAAATGTTGGCTGATATGGCAGGAGTAGAAGATTTAACAAACCTTGAAGATAAAAATGATTAACTATGTAAGAAAGAAAACAACTATGCATAAAGTATTTATTAGTTATCATCATGCAAATGATCAATATTATAAAGAAAAACTGTTAAGATTAAATGATAATTATAAGGCTTTTTATGGAAATCCTATATTTATTGATAAATCTGTAGATACTGGTGAAATATCAGAAGATTTATCCGATGAAACGATACGAGAAAAAATCAGAGATGAGTATCTACAAGATTCTACTGTAACAATTCTTCTCGTAGGAACTGAAACAAAAAATCGCAAACATATTGATTGGGAATTATATTCCAGTATGTATAACGGGAAAGTAAATAAGCAATCAGGAATTTTAGTCGTTAATTTACCTTGCTGATAGACGTGGAGGATCGCCACAAAAACCACGGGTTTAGCTTTTTAAAGAGCTTTTGTTTTAAATATCACCACCAATGGGTGGCTGGCGTTGATCTAATGAAATAACGGCATTGTAGCTTGAATGTAGGGAAACCTGCTAAACCTGAATACCTGATAAAAGCCAGTTTTGAGTATCAGCTAATAAGATAAGTAATAAATATTGTGTCCTGTACATTTGGCGAAAGTGAATAAAATCCAGCTTTTCAGGTTTTCAGGTTTTCCGTGTGTTTATGTGAGTTTTGTCAAAACCTGTCTATATTGTTGCCCTTGTCCGATGCCAAAAGCTTTATAACCAAACTCGTTCCATTTGATATTTTTCATATAGTAGGTGGAAACATTCTTTAACGCTGCTTTGGCTTTGATTTTTTGTGTGTTCAGTTCTTTATTATCAATTTCCATATCTGTTATGATATTTTTTACTGTATTAAAATTATCTTGTCTTTTTTCTTCTCTATCAGTTTTGGTTTTTGCTTCAATCGTGCCTTTTGTATCTTGTATATATTCAAGATTTTTAATGCCTGATAGTTTTTTATTATCAACTGTTACGTCTTCAATATGAAATTTCAAACCACCTTGTCTAGCTTTTGCGTTATTTACGATCTCTCTATATGCAATACATTCGTCACCTACTTTAGTTTCCCTGATTCTAATAACAGAGGATGCAACATTTACCCATTCGGATGCCCCGCGAACAAGTCCGATTCCTGTGGATTCCATTCTATTCTTTTTTAAATGACAAATTCCAAGCACTGCAATATTTGTGTCTTTTATTAAACTTAATAGATAACTTAATCTTTTTCGGACGTCTGAGTTTTTATCTTGTGCGTCTAAACATAGATCAACTACTGGATCAATAATTACTAAATTTATTTGATTGTTTTTTGCGTATTCTATAATCTGATATAAATCTGCATTGTTATTTAAATTTACATTTTTGCATATCTGAAAATTAGTCCTATCGCCGCCAGCTCCACAAATCTTTTGATAAATATTATCTGGCCGTTCTCCTGTGTATATTACTTTTGACGGATAGTTACTTTTTCCTAAACCATTCACTGGCAAACCTAAAGCGTGCATCACTGCTAATTTAAAGGCAAAGCTAGTTTTTCCACAACCCTTTTCACCAACTAACAATGTTAGGTTTGCACATTCAATCCATTCATTAAATAACCAATTTGGGGCTTTTAAAATAAGTTCATTGTCTTCATAAAAAAGATTTTTTGTTTCAGTAAAAAGATTTTTTGTTTCAGTTTGTTTTTTTGGAAATTGAATTGACTTAGATTTTTCTACTGATTCCATTGTAGATTTTATCTCACTTTCTGGTAGGCCAGCTTGCTGCGCGTTTCTGATTGCTGTTTCCCGAGCTTGTGAGTCTTGTTTTCTTTTTGCATTATATAAATCTTTATTTAATTGATTATTGCGATTGCCTTCAGAATATCCATTAGCTAACTGTTTAGCTTGTGGTTTTTTAGAAGCATATTTATTTAAAACTTCAATCATTTTATCTGGGCTAGGTAAGTTTTCATAAAATTGTTCATAATCATCATATTTGTTTTGTTTTGGGTAAGGGCAGCCATTCAGATAAGCGCACCTATCGCCTCTTAATAAATCAACGTGATCTAGCGCAGCGATTTTAGTTTTTGCGTCTTCGTTAGTTTCTTTATACCAGATGTGCATCCCGCCACTGGGTGTTCGGTATTTAAAATAAAGCTCGGGTTTTATTTCATTATAAAAATCAACGACATATTGTGGGATATGTTTTTTACATCCTTTCTTTTTATCAATATAAGTAAAATCATCTGGGTTAAAATCTAAGTCCAATACGCATAGTTTTGCAGCTTTTAAATTTATGCCGTACTGTGTTTTTGAATCAATGCCTGTTACTCCATATTCATTTTTCCATTTGCACAGAGGCTTTTTGATAAATTTGTGCTCTGTTTTAGAATATGTAACATTCATCGGAAAAGTAAAATCTTTAAAAATATCTGGTACATACGTGTCTGTGTTAAAATGTTCTATAGAAGATAGGTTTATTTTTTCGTGAAGATTATTTAAGTCTGCTGCTATTCCTAAGCTTGTTAAGCTTGCTATTCCTGTTAAGCTTGCTATTCCTGCTTTCTTTATAAAAGAATCTGTATTTATAAGAGAACTATAACCTTTTATATTTGTAGGGAAAAACACAGTAGCCGGTTGATCTTCCGCTTCCTTTGTGTCTTCTAAAAATGAACGAGGATCATCTGGCATTATCACACCTTCTTAACTGGATAATAAAGTGCTTTAAATACCACAAAAAAAATAATATATTTAAAACACGTTTTTGCATGTTGGCAAGCTAACACAGAGAGGCCGCCGCTAGCAAGTGGCTTCTCTTAATATGTGCATAATGTAACGATATTGTCATATTCCTTTGATTCTCACGACACCCGCCTGTAACACCCGACAATTTCCTGTATTTTCCGACAACCCGGCTATAGGTATCTCACCCAATACTCGTATTGACGACAGTCTTTTAGCTGTCGGCACGAAGTCACTGCGTGCTACGTTGCTGTTGTTATATTTAATAATCTGATCCAGCTATGGTTTTAAATAAAGCCATAGCTATTGTGAGAAGGGAAAGTAATCCGATATTTTTAAATAATTCTATCGTTTTATTTTCCCCTCTTTAGTTTTAAGTTATTCCGAAGGCATATTTGATAAACACTGTTTTGATGCCAATTGCCTGATTGCCTAGTTTTGATATTAGCTTTGTTTAGCTCATCGGAAATTTTCTGCAAACTCTTACCTTGATTGATAAGTATTTGAATTGTCGGCACGATAGTTTTATCCCAAGCCGCTGTTTTTCCTATTTTCTTAGGCTTTGGTTTTTTTGTTTGTTTTTCTTTTTTGATTTTAAAAGCTTTAGCAGCTCTCTTTTTTGCCCAAAGCTTTTGTAATACCTTTAATACTTTTGGGTTGTGAGAACCTAGCTTGACACCACGACTTTTTAACTGTTGCAAAGCCGCGCTTGTACGTTTGCTTATCATCTCACGTTCATGCTGTGCCATCGCACCGAAGATGTTGATAGTTAGTGGAGTCGCTTCGGGCATATCTACAACTTTAAAATCAATCTTATTTTTTTGTAGCGCGGTGATAAAATGTAAGTCTCTGGAAAGTCTATCAAGCTTTGCCACCACTAAACAGCCCTTAACTTTTTTGCAAAAAGATATTGCTTTGTGGAGTTCAATTCTATTTTTATCAGACTTACCCGATTGGACTTCAGTAAATTCCGCCACCGGTGGCCAATAGCTTTTTAAGAAAGTTTTTATCATATCCTTTTGTGATTTTAACCCAAGCCCAGTTACACCGCTTTTATTTCCATGTCCATTAGCTTGCTTATCTGTAGATACTCTATAGTATGCAATAAATTGTTTTCTTTTCATTTTAAACCATCCTTTCTGAATTATTTACATAGGTTGTTACTTCATTCAAAAGATGATTAAGTTCTTTAGAAGTTACATACCATCCGTTATCATTAGCACCCTTAATTTTAACCTTAAGGCTTTTCATAATATATTTTACTGTAGGATTGCCGGAACGTGGAATGTGTCGCCACCCGAAACTAATAAGCTGTTTTAATTCCATAGGTAAGTCTTTATATTTCATTTTATTTCCTTTCGTTTATTGTTTTAAACCATTTTAGCTTTTCGGACATAATCATTATACGAAGTCATAAAGGACAAGCGTCTAGCCTTTGCATATCCTCTAAAATGATCCACAGTTCTACCTTGTGTTGTTTTGTCTTGCATAAAAAAATACTCTGATAACTTTTCAATCATAGTGGCTTTTTTAAAGCTAACTAATGTTCTAATTTCGCCGGTGTCTGGATTAAAATCTATGGTGTAGGAATTGGAGTTACGTTTTAATTCGTGGTTATCAGTTACTTGAACATCGCCTTTCTTATTGTATGAATTGTATATTTTTAAAAACATCTTTTCCCCTTTGTTAAGACTGAATTTATTTTCAATCTTAACGTAATGGGGATTGAGCTTTACATTTAACCGGAAGTTTTCAAAAATAGCTTTCACTGCTTTCTTACTCGGATACCAGTCTATGATCTTAACTTTGTACCACTGTTTATCATTTACTCGCTGCTTAAACATGGAGTCATTCCTTTCGTTTTGAGTGAATTTTAATTTTCTTTAGTATCCCTTTAGAATCCTATTCTTAAGTTACATCGTTAGAGATTAAAGGGATTCTAAAGTCTTAAATCTCTAAAGCTTATTTTTAGCTTTTGAAGTTCAGAGAATCTCTGAAGCTTAAAAGCTGGTTTTTTAGTTACTTGAAAAAATCGTATATACTTCCCTATTCCCAGACTCTTTTAAAGCCTAGATTTTTAGTTTTTAAAGCAAACAATACCGGTGATATGCGCTGCGCTCATATTTGTTTGCTATTCATAATTTATCTGGATACGATTAGAAATGTTGGGTTTCTAATTCGTAATCGTATCTGGTATCGTATCCAGTTTTAAAAATGTTTTACATAAAAGCGTCCTTTTCGTGGGCGTTTTTTTGTTTAAACTTCAATCATAAAAAAACTGTAGGAAATGTCATTGTCTATTTCCCAGAATTTAATCCATGCAGGACATGGAAAAGAAGAAAAAAGAGTAGTATATCCTAACTCTTCATGGACTTCCTTTAATACGAGAAAAGAATATGAAGACCGCTATCCTTATATGCCAGAAAGAATCATTGATAATTTACTATGTTCTAGTGTCAAAATTTCAGTTACTAATTGGGATAAAATTACTAATCTAAAATTTTTAAATTTCTTTATTGAAGCCACATTTGAAGACAGACTTAATTGTAAATATGATTTAAATAAGCCAATGAGACGTCAAAATTTTAACCCAAAAAATGATATATTATCCTCCGTTTTAGGTTTATAAAGTATTACCACCTAACTAAAAACAAAGTGCACTTTAATCGGATAATTATTAGACCATATATTAACTGCTATTACTGATATCTGGTAAAATTTTTGATTAGCTCTGAAAATGTTTGTGGATGCATTTTTTCAAAATTCTGTTGATCTATAAAAAGAAATTTATAACTCATTTTGCTTTCTTTATTCGAATTCGCTTTTTTACACCATTTTTTTAAACTTTCCATTTTTTTATCCTGATTAGGATCAGGAAAACCTTTTGTCTCTACAATATACATCTCATTTCCAGGAGTTTTAACAATAAAATCTGGATAAAAGTTTGCATTTCTATCGTCTATATTTATATAACCAACAGAGAAAAAACCTTGTTTTTTAGGATAATTTCTTACATAACTAATAATATCTGAACAATTTTCTAAAAGCATAACAAACTTTTTTTCAAATTGACTATCAAGTACAACCTTATTGAATAAGGTTTTTTTCACATCATAAATCACAATAGGTTTTAGGTTTAGTGAGTATATTTCTTCAGCATATCTTTCTGGAATCAAAGGGTCAGTATTCTTAAATGAAAGAGTTTCCTCTAGTTTGAAATCTTTGTTCTCTTTAATAGAAAGTTTATTTATTTCCTTTTTAAAGGTGTCCTTTATCCTATTAGTAGTTTCATCAGTCTTAACATTTGCCATAGTGCTTGGATCTTCAACAGATACTTTTTTATCAAAAAGATAATTCTCAATAAAATCTTTTATTTTTGGATATAGAAGATTAGCGCCTACAACCATATTAAGTTCTTTTATAATACTTTCAGCAAACCAACCAATAACATATCTCCATTGTATATTCTCAATGGTCATTTGAACGACACTTTTAATTTCTTCATCAATAATATCTCTAAAGTAAATTTCTATAATTTCCTTATCTGTATAATTCTTATATTCAATTTTCTCAAACTCAAAGGAAGAAAGATTTAAGTTTGAAATTTCTGAATGGTCTCTATAATAAAAATTTTTAAAAAGCTCTACTTCTATATTAAGGGATTCATCGTCTTTATCTATTTCTACTATCTCAGGGACTCTGGGTGGGCTGTCATCGCCCATTTTCCCCTCTTCTAAATACACACCTTCTTTTTTTATTTCATTTACAAAATTCATAAAATGATCTGTTCCTATCACACTTAATTTTTCCCCTGCAGAGATTTGCATTTTTCTAAGTCCTCTTCCTAGAGTTTGTTCTGGTAAAATTTTAGCCTTTGAGGTAAAAGGCCTTAATCCCACAATGGTTGTGACATTTTTGACATCCCATCCTTCCTTAAGCATCATCACAGAAACAATAACTAAATACTTGTTTTCAAAATCATCAATGGTATTAGCAAGTTTTCTAAGCTCTAAAAGCTCTCTCTCTTTTTTTCCAGTAACCTTCTCATTAACCTCTCCATTATTATTTGTATGAATTGTTAAAACCTTATCTGTTAATTCTGGATAAGTTTCTTCTAAATATTTAGAAACCTCATCACAATTTCTAGTATCATCAACCATAATAAATAAAATAGATTTTTTCCCTACTTTTTTAAACTCATCATAAGTCTTTTTCCATTCTTTATATCCAAGATAAATATAGTCTCGGTATCTTTGAGAAAACTTACTACTTTTTTTCTCTTTAAGTTTTTTTCTGCTTTCGCTATCAGGAAGAATAGGTAGTTTTACAATATTTTGATAAATAGCTTCTACCAAGGGGTAATCTACTATAGTTTGAATAAAGGTATTACCTTGACTATCTTTAGGCGTCGCTGTTGTATCTAATTGAAAGGACAATTTTTTCCCTCTTTGTTTTAAATGATTATGAATATCTTCAATAGCTTTAAACCAAGCTAATTTTTTATCATGTATGTGATGAGCCTCATCATTTAAAATAGCTAACTCATCAATATCTCTCACGATGTCCTCTACTTTTACTCTAGAGTCCTTTAAACTAGAAACAGGATTTTGTCCTAAAAAATAAGCTGTTTTATCTTCATCATCTAAAGATGGTGTTGTGTCCCTATCATAAACTCGTTGAATATTAGTTAAAAAAATATTTCCTCTTTTATTTATTGGTTTAATTTGATCTTGTATATGAACAGAAATACTTAAAAAATCGGTTTTCCAGTTTTTTCCAAAATAATAATTATCAGGTAAAATAGGGTCTTCTCTAAACATTTTTAATGAATCAAAATCTTTTTTTAACCTATCTAAAACAATAATATTAGGGACAATAATAAGAAAATTTTTTGAAAAATTTGTGTTCCCCTCATAAATTCTATTAAAATAAGACCATACTACAGCTAATCCCATAGTTTTAGTTTTCCCACTACCTGTTGCCATTTTGATAACAAATCTAAGCCAATGCTCTTCAAAATCTTCTTCTTTAATAACTCCAGAAGAATCAAATTTCATTAAACCCTCTGGGAATTTTATTTGTTCTATTTCATAGAGATAAATTAAAGTCTCTATGGCTTCTCTTTGACAAAAATAATACTGAAAATAAGGGTTGTCATTTTTGATATGCTCTGTTTTAAACCACCACTCTAAAAGAGCCTCTGTTGTTTTATTAGCTCCTTTATAATTAGAATCTCTCCACTCTTTCACTTTTCGTCTAAGCTTTTTTACTAAAGGAGGTGTTTTATGATGTTCTTGCGTAGAAGGCATCCACCTAATATCAGGATTGAGTTCAACAAATGGAGATTTTGGAAAATCTTTTTTGATATTCATTTAATTTTATTCACTTCTAAAATGGTCATAGTATCGCTCCCTAAAATATCTACAACCTTAACAGCAATTTTTGTTTTTTCTTTTTTGAGAGTATAAAGTGGGGTTTTAAATTCAAGCTTTTTATTTTTCTTAGTCCTAAAAGATTGCCATTCGTTTTCAAAAACAAAATCTCCTGTTTCTTTCATTTTTATTACACCATTTTTATAAGATCTAAATTCTTTTTTGCTTTCAAAATCAAAATCCACAGACCAATAATCAATCCAATCCTCCCAAGTTTCAGTTATAGTATCTGTTGATATATTTCCCTCTTTATCTTTTTTTATTCTTATAACTTTATTGTGCTCTACAACGATTTGACTTTGACCATTTCTCAACACAGACCTTATTCCAGCCTCAGAATTCATTACAACAAAGTTAACTAATTCTATTGAAACTTGCCCATCCTTTTGATGAGCTTTGGCTGCAATATGAGCAACATCAAAAAAATGAACTTCTTTATTTTTAACAGCTCTTGTGTCAAAAATCTCATCTGGAATCTTTTTAAAGTTAATATCTATACCTTTTTGATTTGCTTCGGCTTGAATTTTAGGAAAAAGCCCCATCTCATAGTCAAAGCCTAACACGTCTACTTTAGTAATGTTTCTATCTAAACATTCCTCAATTATTTTTTCTATGTCATCTCTTGAAATATGCCAGTTAATAGGGCTTATGTAGATCAATCTTTTATGTTTTTCACCAACAAATATTTCATAATCTGAAATAGATCTCGCCTCGTACGCTTCTAAAATTAATTTCTCAAATTCTTTTCCTTTTCTCTGAATGATTTTTTTTCTCTCATCTTTTTCTATTGAACTTTTTTTCTTATCTTCAAGAGCAAAAATATTATGAGTAACCCCAATATAATAATCCTTTTGATATCTTCCTAAATTCAATACTTCAAAAGATCTATAGCTTTTATTTATTTTTTTAAGATCTCTTTGGGTTTTAATCATTCTTTTTCTAGTTGTATGAATAGCAAATTTCCCAAGGTCTGAACCAATCCATTTTCTTTCAAGTTTTTCAGCTACAGCACAAGTTGTTCCTGAACCACAAAAGAAATCTGCTACAAGGTCACCCTTATTAGATGAAGCTTGTATAATTCTTTCTAAAAGAGTTTCTGGTTTCTGAGTAGGGTAACCTAATCTTTCAGAAGATACAGCTCCCATAGGACTCACTTCATTCCATAAATCACTCAAAGCTTCTCCTTTAACTTCATGTAAATATCTTTTTACTTGTGGAATTCTATTTTTAGAAAAAACAATTAAACCTTTTCTTAGACCTTCATTTATTCTTTTTTGAGACCAAATCCAATGTTTTCCAGTTGGAGGAGGTAATATACCTCTTTTTCCGAATTGCCTTGAAGCTCCTTGTCCTTTTTGAGTAAAATCATGTAATCTATATCTTCCTTTTTCATCTACATGTCTATACATAGACTTTACATAATCCGGATCATGCGGTTTTCGCATTTGATTAAAAATTATGTTATTTGATTTTGCATATAAAAAAATAGTGTCCTTCACTTTTCCAAAACCTTTAGTTTGTGCTTTTACTGATTTTATTTTTTCCCATGATAATTCATTAATAAAATTATCTTTTCCAAAAATTTCATCCATTGCTAGACGGATATAACTATTGACTCGCCAATCACAATGAACATAAATACTACCATCTTCAACCAGTAAATCTTTCATAAGGGATAACCGTTCATAAATCATAGCAATAAAACTATCTGCTCCTTTCCCCCATGTATCTCTATAAGCTATTTGTTCTAAAACAGACGGTTTTTTTGTTAATTGCTCATCCCCAACATCTATTTTCATTGAAAAATCTGCTCCCACATCAAAAGGTGGGTCAATATAAATAAGCTTTAATCCCCCTTGTTTTTCAATTTCATTTCTCATAGGTCCATTAACTAAAGAAGACAATATAAGCTTATTATCTCCCCAAATTAATTTATTAGCCCAACCATCTTTTTGTCTTTTAGTAACAGGATCAATTAAAGACATTTGTTCATCAGTGATTTCTTTTCGAGGTTCATCTATATGTTCTATTGTTTGAAAGGGGAGAATAACATCACAAACTGTTCGATCTTTTCCATTCCAATCAAGTTCAACTTCTCTTTTATCTTTAAATAATAAGAATCTATACTTATCATCAAGAGGAATGCTTTTTTCTAAACATTCCTGTATTTCTCTTAATTGAGTTTCTGATAATTTCATCGTATTTGTTGTTTAGTTTTGATGTGTTATAAAAACTTTTTCGGTTTTTCATTTTTCAATCATTAAAATTTCTACTTTTTTGAAATGATACAGACTTTTGGGCTGATTCCTTTTTATTAGGATTAGCTATTCGAAAAATTCGAATAGCTGCCTTTCCTTTAATTCTTTGTTTTTAAAAATTTCTTTATTTAAGAGGCTTTTTACTTTAGTTTTTCTTCAATAAGATTTTCTATATCGTAAGTCCAAAAGTATTTTGAGCCATTATCAAAGCTCATAACTTCCTCGTCTTCTTCAAGACTAGAAATATACTCACTCTTAGCTATATCCCAAGCTACTTCATCCATTGTTTTAAGAATATCCACTGTGGAAAGCTCCAGCCAGCCGACTTTTGTCTCTGTGGGGTAGCAGCCTTCAATCATATCTTCAAAGGCTTCTTCTTGATTGACTAGTTCAAGATGTTCCTTAAGGATTTCTTCAATGGCCCATTCTGTTCCCCATTCACAGCCTATACCTTCCATGAATCTCATCAAATCGTCACTTCCGCAATTATCACATTTGCCTGTTGGTGCTTTTATATAACAAGAATAACAAAATGGTATGCTTTCTTGAAAAGCTAAAGCTGTAAGTCTTTTGTAAATTGTTTCTCTTTTAGTCACGATATACCTCCTTATGGTTAAATTATGTCTAGTTTTCCCTCTTAAAAACTAAAGAAAAACGACGGAAGCGCTTTGCAAGAAAATAAATTGGGGGAAACCAGAGCGAAGCGAATGGGGGAGCCGATTTTTTTCTTGAGAACAATTTTTTATTTCCTTTAAAAGTTAAAGAAGTAAAAAGAAAAAACTGTTCGTCAAAGCAGAGTGACCAGAGTTTAAAAAAAATAATAAAGGGAAAGCGAACCAATAAGAATCTTAGATAACAAAATAAGAATCTTCATCTTTGAGGTATTTTTTATTACTTCTTGATTCTATATTAAAAAACTATATATTATCTTCAAATAAGGAGGACATATGCCAAGCAAGAAATCAGTTCATATATCCCTTAATAAAGGAAGTGGAAGAAAATGGAAAGTCACTCGAAATAGTAAAACTTTATCAACACATAATACTCAAAAGGTAGCAGAAAATACTGGAAGAAGTATTGCCAAAAAAGCACATACAGAACTTGTGACTCATGGTATAGATGGGAGAATTCGTTCTAAAGATTCATTTGGAAATGATCCTTCTTCTATAAAAGACACAGAACACTAAAATATGAAAATTACAAAATCTACCTCTTTAAAAACTCTTAAGTCTGTTCTTAGAAAAGGGGAAGATTATAAAACTGAATTCAAGGAAAGAGCAGATAAAAACCTTGATAGAGAAATAGTTGCTTTTGCCAACTCTTCTGGCGGAAAAATCTATATTGGCATCACAGATGAGGGTAAAATCAAAGGTGTAAGTATTACAAATAAATTAAAAAGTCAGATACAGGATATTGCTAATAATTGTGACCCTAAAGTGTCTATTATGTTTCAAGAAATAAAAAAAGAAAAAGTTTTAATAATAGAAATAAAAGAAAGTAAAAAGAAACCTCATAGATGCACTTTAGGTTTTTTTATTCGCGCTGGAGCTTCTACTCAAAAGTTGAATACGGCGGAAATTTTAGATTTTGCAGAAGAGGAAGATCGCTTAAATTTTGATAAAGTTCCTTGTAAAGAATTCAACTTTAAAGAGGATTTTGATAAAGAAAAACTTTTTTCTTTTATGGACAGAACGGGAGTTAAATATAATAGAAGAGATTATATTCAATTATTAGAAAACTTAAAAGTTGCAAAGAGAGAAGGTTCAAAAATTATTATTAATAATGCAGGAGTGTTATTTTTTTCTAAAAATTTAGATAAATTTTTTCCTCACGCAGAGGTGTCTTGTGCCCTTTTTAAAGGAACGGATAAAATTCACGATGTAATTGATAGAAAGATATTTAATAAAGATATAATCAATAATGTTGAAGATACACTAGACTTTCTAAAAAAACATTTGCGTTTAGAATATAAATTCCCTAAAGGACAATTACAAAGAGAAGAGATTTTGGAAATACCAGAGGATGCGTTAAGAGAGGCTTTAATCAATGCTGTTACCCATAGAAGCTACTTAACTAAGGAAGTATCTGTATCCGTTGAAATGTATAATGACAGAGTTGAAGTTTATAACTATGGAGGCTTACATAAAAAATTGAAGAAATCAGAATTTGGAACAAAAAGTGTTCCAAGAAATCGGCTAATTGCAAGTCTTATGTTAAGAACTAAGTATATTGAAAGAATGGGAACAGGAATAAAGAAAATGAGAAGCTTAGTTAAGAAAGCAGGATTGAAGCCTATTAAATTTAAATTTACTAACTTCACAACATTAACATTTTATAGAAAGCCTCTTCCAGGTGGATATGTTATTAAGTCACCAGAAGTAGTAGCAATGGAAAATTTGATTGAAAAACTTAAAGACTTTTTGAGTATAAAAGATAAAAAGGCTAATGCACTTTTACAAATATTACATCAAATAGAAAATAATACTTTTTCCAGGTCATCTTTTTCTAAAAAACATAATATGCCCCTAAGAACCCTTGATAGAAATGTAATCTTTTTAAAAAAGAACAACCTTATATCATTTGAAGGTTCAAAAAGAATTGGAAAACACAAAGTTACTGAAAAATACAAAGCATTAAAAAAATCTATACAATGGAAATAAAAACAGTGAAAAGTGGCAGTATAAAATGGCAGTAAAAAAAGAAAAAAATGGCAGTAAAATGGCTAAAAAGGGCTTAAAATCGGCTAAAAATGGCCTAAAATACTAAAAAAGTGGCAGTAAAAACAATGAAAAGTGGCAGTAAAAAAAGAAAAAAATGGCAGTAAAATATGAAAAAGCTTGGTTTGTCTATCTTATACACTGATATTGGAAAAGAAAAGACAGAGTGGAAACACATAAAAAAAGATAACGATAAGGTAAAATATCTTAGAGAGCAATACTGGGCAAATCGAGCAAAAACAGAAGTTTCACATTTATATTATCCAATAAACAGACATAGTATAGATATTCCTGGAGATAATTTTATTTATCAAAACTCTGTTGGTTTAAATAATAAAAAAGGTGGCTTGAAGTGGTTTGAAATAACTGAGGTATTTGAATCTGAAAATAGTGCAAAAGAGATAACTGAGGCAATGAAAGAGTGGAATAATATAAATAACCTAAAAAAAGAAAAATTTAAAAAATTAGTAAATTCAATAGACATGGGATGTCCTTCAAAATATAGGCAAAAACATGTTGCTGATAAAGTGTTTGAGTCAATTGATAAGAAGGTAAAAAAAACATCATACAATAATATAGTTAATAACTTTGGAAAAGGGCATTTAATTGTAGGTTTGCCTCTATGGTTTGCAACACCTCCAGTTAAGATTATGAAAGTAAAAAATGCACCAGATGATTTTATGATGAGAGTTCAACATAGGCTTTTAGAAATTAAAAACCAGATATTAAAAAAAGAAGGATGTCCTTTTTATAAAATAACAGTGATATGGGATGTAAGTGTTGAAGCAATGGAAGATTGGTTAGAAAAGAGCGAAATGAAAAATACAGGAAAACTCTTTATAGAGATATTAAGATCATTAGAAAACAAAATGGAAGAAGAAGATAATCCGAGTGTTCCTTTGAAAATACTTATTGATTTGGAAGAAGAAAAACAACCTAATGACTGGTTAAAAAACTTAAAAATAATTAGTCAAAATTCTGATGCAAAATTAGTTCTTGCACTTGAAAAAAAATTTTGAAAAATATAGAAACTACATAAAAAAAGAGCCTTCTACAGAAAACTCTTTATCTTATTAAACTATTGGTTGAGTGATAATTTCCCTAACAATTTTTTTGCGTGATTTTTACGTGTTTATGGTATATTTCTTTATTTTGTTTATTATCTTTCCAATGTTTTATAGCTTGGTATAAGTACTCCAGTAAAATCTTGAGCAGAGGCTCCCAGAGTGACACAAAACTAAATTTGTCCATAATTGGTCACCCGTTCTTGTTGGTACAAGGTACATTTTGCACCAAGAGTAAGTTCGGGAGTGCTTGAAAACTCAAGCGATATGGTATATAATAAGCGCTAAGAGGAATCATGAAATATTTCGCTGTATCAGAGTTGATGACCCCACCGACTGACCGACCTGCTTTCAGCGACCGCCGAGCCTATATGTGTGCCGAACTTGCCCGGCTTGCCTATTTCAAGTTTGAAGGCGGGTACCAGGTTGTAGAAATTCTCAATGCAATAGAAGAATTGACAGGAAGAGAAATCCCGCCAGATTTAGAGAAAAAACTTAGTGTTCTTGCATATGATCAGTCTCCCATGAGCGGGGAAAACGCCCTGAGAAGAATATTGTCTATTGCTGACTTTGACTTAAAAAAAACATTCTCCAAGCGAGGAACCCAAGCTTTTGTTTGTACCCGCCAAGAGAAAAAGAAGACCATTGCGTTTGTTGTCTTTCGGGGAACCGAAAAGAACAGTATCAAAGATATCATTTATGATATAAAATTTAATACCGTCAAAACTTGCTTGGGGGATGGCTCCTCCGTAGAGGTGCACCAAGGCTTTTTGGAGGCTTTGGAGAATATTGAAGATGATCTTGCAAAGAGCCTGAAAGGAATTAAATTTGATCAAGTTTTTATTACAGGACACTCTCTTGGTGGTGCCTTGGCTGCTCTTGCCACTGCCAAGCTTGCCTTTGATTTTGATGGGGCATGCTATACTTTTGGAGCTCCTCCAATAGGAACTGCCAATATTTCGGATGCCCTAAAAACTCCTGTCTATGGCATTATCAATGGATTGGACATTGTCCCCCGAATTGTTAATCCATTTACCGGCTGGGCACTTGTTGGAATAATTCAAGTACTTCGATATCTTTCAAACGTGGTTGCTTTTTTAGGGTTTTTGACTGCTGGGAAATGGGATGAGAATTTAGAAAAATGGTGCAAGGGCATGATTAAATATAAACATCCTGGTCATTTGGGCTACTTGTGTGGAAAAGGAAAAAAATCCCGACTGCGTTACAATGTCACCATTTTCGATCGTTTTAGATGGTGGACTGGAGCCAAAGTGAGGAAAATCTTTAAACAGTCCCTTGGAGATCATTCAATCAAAAGCTATGTCGAAAAATTGCAAGAACATGGATTGCAAAGAAATCCATTGATACCCCGACACAATGCTTTTATTGAGCACCGTTCAAATGAAGAAATGTCTCCAAATAAACCCTTAAACATCAATGAAAACGAGAGACCAGAATTATGAATACCACTACCAAGAGAACCAAATAGGCTTACATAGGAATTATATTATTTTGGCTTGCCTGTGGAAGGCGGTGGTAGATGCAGATCAAAAATCAGATAATTTATTTACTTGAAATGTGGGCTAAGATAAAAAGTCGATGGACGAAAATACCTAAATGGATGCAGATTGTAATTAAGGTAGCACTTTTTGTTCTTGCCATTTACTTCCTCTCCGTTTTTCGCAGTTCAAAGAAAGAGTTGGTGGATAGTCGTATCCACGAGGAGGCTTCTGAGTTTAATAAAAATAAACAGGTTAAACAATGCCGTATGAAACACTGCTATAAGGATATGAAAAATTGTAGTAAAAATGAAAAATATAAAAAGTGTGTGAAACAAAGGATTGAAAGAGCGAAGGAGAACTTTGGAAAATGAAACCATTAAAAATTGTCTTAATTATTTTATTTTTATCCTTAATCAATACAATATCCGCACAAGCGAACGATGTTATTGAGGACATTCAGGGTGATTTGAAAAAATGTGAGTTTTCTTTTCGGAAAGATTTTTTCAAGGATATGGTTCAATGTTTAAATCACGCAAGAGGTGTCACTTTCAAGGAAAGAGTGCAAGCAGGTCTTGCTATGGCAATGTGCACGAAAGCGGATATAACAAAAATTCCAGAGTGCATTAACAAATTGTCAGAATATGTTTTAAGCCTTGAGGATGCGAAATACAGGAATTTGGTGATCTGCATTCCAATTATAGATATTGAAACATTTCAAGGTTTAATCGATCTTGATGACGATACCGTTGTCTCAGTGTGCCAAAGAGAACTTGGGGATAACCCTGACGAAATAGTAAAAGAACTAACCAAGCATGATTTGGTTGAGTATTTTTTCAAGAAAGGGCTTTTCATTCTGGTGAGTAATGACCAATTTTTCTATAGTATCAAAGAACTTGAAATATACTTCAGATACATAAAGGCTTTGCACGAAGAAGAAAACTGACGGGCAATTAAGCAAGCCCGTCTTATAAGATCCATTTAAACATAAAGCACTTTTTTAAAAAAGCTTTTTTGTGTTTTGTTAATCTCGCAGTGATTTTTTGGTTAGGTGGGAATATGGGGAAATTTTTTGCGTGATTTTTGCGTGATTGTCTGGTTACCAGAGGTTATGGACGGTTATTCCCAACATGAAAAGGCAATGTTTTGTTGAGTTTTTAGCTTATGTTCTACTCTTGAACACTTTAACCTCTATCCGCTTATCCCAACCATTTACTTTTTAACTAAATTGAAATTTTGTCATTTAATTTTTTCTGTAAAAACTTGAAAGAAGGTTCTATTATAAAAAAATGATAATGTCTTGTTTTGAGACAGGGCGAGTGAAACCATCCGAAAGAAAATTGCAAAATCCAGTGAAACAGTATAATAAGATAAAATGCGACTTTTAATAAAGATATTATTAGTTATTGTACTATTAAATGTTTATTTTATTTTCAGTGTATCATGCTCTTCCCAATCTACTAACAGACCGCCAGCCACTCCTCGTAAAACACCAATTCCAAAAACAACAAATACCATTCTTAATCCTGCTGGTAACCAACCAACTAATGAAAACCAAATACGTTCCCCACTGAATCAAACAGGTGTATCAACAAGTATTGTGGTTCCTTTTAATTCAGGTCAATGGCACTCTTTGAAATATAGATCCATCCCCTCTAATACGGTTCAATTCTCTAAGGATCGTATTTTGATCAAAGTGAAACATTCTGCGTCTCCTTTAATTTATCCGATGACGAATCACCCCTTGCCACTGACAGGTATTGCAATAGAAGGACACGTGGACCGCTTGATCCACATTTCAACTCCTCAACAACAAGGAGAAAAGGGATTAGATGATTTTACCTTGCGAGTTGGTCTGGTTCTAATAGGCGACAACAGATTAAATTGGTTGGAAAGAAGTATTTCACCTGAATGGATTATAAAAATGTATGATCTAGCTCCAAAAAATCAAGGAATAGATCATATTTATTTTCTAAGTGCTGTACTATCTCCTACTTTACTCAGTGTGCAACGTACACATCCCTTGTCACAGTATATCAAAGAACATTATGTTTGGTTGATGAATAAACCAGGTGATTTTTCTTATTCGTATCATTTTCAGAATCCAAAACAGACAGTTGCTTTATGGATTTCATCTGATGGAGATGACACTCAATCTGAGTTTAATTTGGCAATAAAAAAAATATCTCTACTGTTTTAAATCAAGAAAATATAATAATTAAAATAGTGTCTCATTTTTTAAGCTATGAACTATTGAAGATATAGATTGCAAAAATTCTGATCTTGTTTAAAATAATGTGTTATTACATTCAATTTTATAGTGTATGATTTAATTGTTGCTGCCAATATCAATACGGATTTTCTTTTTTTTGCTCGGATGGTTTTCCTCTGTTTCAGTCGGAGCGGAAGAGGTTTATTTATGGAAAGGAGAACACTCCCTTATAGAGAAAACAATTTCTATTCCTCATCCTTTGATTATAACAAGTTATACTAAACCTGTTTCCTCAGATATTTTTCATAAAGTGAATAGGATACTTAAAGCTCCTTATCTGGATGGAGGGGATTGTTCTTTAAACAAAGATCAATATTTTTCAAGAAGGGTAGAAGGTATTCTTCCTTCAAAAACTCCTTTAGCAGTCATAAAAGCTTTTCATATTCTTAAAAACCCTGGATTGTTAAGAAAATTCATACTTAAGCTTACTAACTTCATGGAGATTCCAGGAAAAGGAGGACCTGAAATTTATTATCTTGTTAAGGGTTTAAATAATCAGGACTTTATTGTGGGCTCTGTTATTTATTTTAGTACTTATGGATCTTCACGAGCTAAAAAAGCAGTTCGTATTATCTCTGATTTTACAGAGGCAGATGAAAAAATCCAAAGAGTTTTATTAAAGTTTGAATTATCCAAAGAGCATGATGAGAAATGTGGTTATGGCTGGCCAAAAGGACAAGAGCCAAAAAGAATGAAACGAACAACAGAAATTAAAATTTTAATAGAAAGAGCTTTACGGATTATTGAAGAAAACAGATTGATCTATACCTTTAAAAACGTCAACAGCCACAGTAACCAAATAGAAGTAGATGTGGATTATAAATCCTTGAGCTTCCTTATTTTAAATAGTTCTCCTTTAAGGATTAAGAGCATTTCCTTGATAGATTAGGCCCTATCTCTAATTTATTCGATTATTTTCCACAATTTTTTTTGCCAGCTAATTTTTCAGAAGTAGTCATACCAAAATGACACTCTTTAATATAGTCACCTTGTCCTGATTTGCCGTATACTATATTGTCATTGTTATCATAAATCGTTTGAGTGACTGACGTCACTTCACCTTGATGGTGCTGAACAATAAGCACCTGATTATTTTCCAGCTCTCCGATAAAAGTATCGGTATTGTGCTGCTGTGTGCTTGTACTAACTAAAGAAGTAGCAACATCTCCTAAAAAACTGACTGTTATAGTATTACCTTCATTGATTGTTATGGAACAGCTTTCCCCTGTTCTTTCAAAACCTACCATTAGCTTTTGCACAAAACCTGTTGCAGGTATATGTACGCAACCATACAATGTTCCTACTGTTAATTTTTCCTGATTCGGAAGTGGGTTTTGCACAAATTGTTTGTAGTTTTCTTTTGTTAAATTTTGTGAAGTAGGACTATTACAACTCACTATTATAAAGAAACAAATAAACAGCAGAAAGGAAAAAAGCTTTATTTTTCTCATTTAACACCTCTAAGTTATTATGTCATAACAATACTGTAAAAACCAATAAAAGTGACCACTAAGATTACCGATTATTTATGTCAAATTCGGAAGATGCAACAACTTTAGTTAATGTTTTGTAACTTCTATAAGCTTTTTACGTTTATTTGACCATGTAACAACACTTTTGTAATAATGTGCAGTAGTCATTTCTCATAAATTAAAAAAGGAGAAAAAATGCTCTTTTTCACTCTTCTTGTTAAACATTTATTAAAGTCTTAAAAGTGTTGTACAGTGAAAAAAAGTAATAAAAGTACTTAAACTTAGTAGAAGTATTAACTCCTGAAAAACAAGCATATCTTTTGATTAAATAATTAATTTTTTTGTTTCTTAATAGCAGAGCATTTAGAGTTTATACATCTGGCTTTATCTTCCCATTCGCTACATCTATACCATGCTGTACAGGCTATATGACTTGCACATCTGTTTTTTAATTCATTTTCATAAGAATTTTTTTGTGATTTATGGATAGCAATATATGTGCCGCCACTGTTACAAGGACAACAATCATGGGAAACCAAAACACAATTTTCATCCTGCACACAAGAGGTTTCAATGTTATCTTCATTTCTTGTTTGGGAATCCGTAGTTGTTTGATCATTTGAATCTGATCTTGAAACTGAACTTGAGCCAGAACTAGAATCCGATCTTGAGCTGGATTTTGAAGTTATTTGAGGATTCCAATTTGAAGGCATGCAAGAAGCAAAAAATATAAAACAAAGGGCTAGTATGATAGTCTTCATGAGAATTTAATTTTAAAACATCTATTTTTTAAATAGCAAGAAGAAAACTCAGTATATTAAAAAATATATACATTGCTCAAAAAGAGGGAAAGCAAACCAACAAGAGAGTTTAATGGAAAGTGATGTAGAGTATGTAAAAACTGTATAAAAGATGATGATGAGGATAGCGTGTCAACGCAATGTTAAATTACCATATATAAAATGACATAATATGGTATATTCGTTATTGTGGCTAATATGGAACTAGGAGTTTTATACGGATTCCTCACTAAACTTTAATCTTAGAAGTTACTTATGAAAACAGCTATATTCTCTATATCTCGCCTTTTTCCTCTTTTTCTCATTATTTCTTATCTTCTGATGACGACCATCATAATAGCATTTGTGACGTCAAATTTTTCTCCTATGAATCTCATGTCTCACTACATGGCTGGATTTTTCCTAACTTTTTCCTTTTTCAAGTTCCTCAACTTAAAAGGGTTTTCTAAAGCTTTTCAAACCTATGACCTCATCGCTAAACAATGGAATCCTTATGGCTACATTTATGCTTTTCTTGAGCTAACCTGGGGTATACTTTATCTTGTCTCTCCCCACTCTATGCTCCTAAATATTTGTGTCTTATTCATCCTCAGTCTTTCCTCTATTGGTGTTTGGAAAGCACTCAGAAGCCAAAAAGAAATCCAATGTGCCTGCTTAGGCACATTGTTTAACCTACCAATGACTCATGTAACAATGGTAGAGAATATTTCTATGATTTCGATGGCAGGATTTTTTGTTTACCAAGGACTACTATAATTTTCTATCCATTAAAAAAAGCTTAAAAATTTAAACCTGCTTGATACTAAAAACAGCAAAAATTTTATCAACTATCAGTTAAATTTAAACAGATATTGGTGTTTTTATTTTCTATCTTAGTTGCCAATGGATCTGTGCCTGCATGCATCTGGCTTTCATAGTGGGCTACCTCTGTGCAATCAATATTCCCACAAATATTTAACCATGCACCTTGATCAATGTTACATATATTACTGTCTTTTTTTGCTTCGCATCTCTCTAGCCATTTTACCTGTATTAACACAGGTCTTGTTTCCAGTTGTAAGCTTTCAAATTGGTCGGCAGATAACTTAGCACATTCATCTGGTTTTAATTTATGTAATTTACTATTAATATTTATTCTGATTTCAAAATTATTTATTTGATTGGTGATAGTATAATAATTTCCTTCCAGTGTAAAAAAATCCGATTTATCTATATTACAGGCTGTGAATGCAAAATATAAAAAGATAAATGCTAATAGTTTTTTCATTTATTGTGCACCCTGTTGATTCAGTGGGATATCTCCCCAGTCATTTGGTAGAGGATAGCTGCTAATGCGAGTTTTCATTTTTTGTTCCGTGATATTCAGTGTGAATTTTTTTTCCTGATACTTGCGCCAGAAATCAGCCATGCTTTTAGCAAAATGAGTGTGTAACCACACATACTCTTTCGTTCCAGGTAACTCTCCTAATGAGGGTGTTTTAAGTACCAAATAGTCTTGAATGCCATTTGCAGTCATTAGCCTAAGAGCTTCTTTTCTTAGATGATTGATATGATCTTGCACTTGCTCCATTTTATTCTCTATTTCCTGCGGAGTAGCTGTGCGCCGGATATCCATCAGAGATTTATCTTGGATTTTCATGTGCGTGACACGCATACTAGTAATTTTGTTTTGTCTCACCTACTTTAATTGGCCGCGAAATACCTGAAACGCAAGCGCAATACCTACATGCATATTATGATAAGCTTGATTGCATGCTTTTCTAGTATCAATTAATTTTCGTAACCATTTTAAGTACTTTGTGCGCCAAGAAGAGAAATGAATTTTCTTGTGTATTGATTGTCTTAAGTATTACAATTCGCTCCTTTTAACATATTTTAAATCATCATTAGATAAAGGTAGTAAAAAATATGTTAGAGTCTGGGAAGTATCAGTATCAGTATCAGTATCAGTATCAGTATCAGTATCAGTATCAGTATCAGTATCAGTATCTGTTTTTTTCTTCCTCTAGTACGATATCTTTCACTTCATTATCCGTTGCAGAATCTATTTTAATGATACTGTTTATCGGTTATACATACTTGTATTTCTTCTTGATTCATTCTGTGTATTAAAAATTGTTGCATGATTGAATGGATCCTATGTCTTGAAATTTTATGTTCTGTGAGTGTGTCGTTACTTGCTGTCAATATAATGGTATTTTCATTGTAATTTGTGATATATCCTCGGAGAGGAGTTTCAGATAATTGACAATTGGCGTAAGTAGATTCAAATGCTGAAGCATTTGCAATAGCAATAATAGGGAATAACATAGTCGTAAAAATATTCATTATGCTTCTATCTTATTCTCTCATTTTCATATAAGTGATCATCCAGCTTATATATAAATTTACTCTTAATTAGGATTTACTTCTATTGTTTATGATATATTTTAATATGATATGTTGGACTGAATAATTTTTAAATTATTTTTATTGAAAACATACTAAAAAGCATGAATTTTATTAAGAAATAGCAATCAGCTCAGAAAAATTTACAAATAGCGATATAACATAGTAAAAATAACCGGATAATTTTCTATACGACAAAAGTTATTAGCTTATCTATATTATTTAATTTTTTAAAATTGCTTTAAAAGGCTTTTTTACAAGTTTTACGTGCCTTTTGTTTCATATTGTATAATGCTGCCTTCATTGTTTTTTGTACTTCGGGATCTAGCTCATTGGATATCGCCTGCTTTAATATTTGTTGGATAGTAGGAGCAACCGATTGACTGCGACTTAACGCTCTTGCTGCTGCTAACCGCATACGCTTATCTGAATCGGATAAAGCATTAGCCAGCATTTGGTGACCCTTAGAATCAGATGATTTGGCTATTCCTAATATTGTTGCTGCTTCTAACCGTATAGAAATATAAATATTAGAATCAAATAATGTATTAGCTATTTTTCGGAGCACTGTAGGATTCATTGATTTGATTTCTTCTAAAATTGTCATCGTTGCTGCTTGCACACGTGGATTGGAATCATCTGATAAGAGCTCCACTATTTTTAGTAGCACTATAGGATTCGTTGGCTTGATTTGTATTAAAGCTCGTCTTGCTTCTTCTTGTACACGTGGATTGGAATCATTTGATAATAGCTCCACTATTTTTAGTAGCACTGTAGGATTTGTTGGTTTGATTTCTTCTAAAATGTTCAGTGCTGCAATTTGCACATGTGGATTGTAATCATTTGATAATAGCTCCACTATTTTTAGTAGCACTTTAGGATTCATTGGTTTGATCTTTCTTAGAGCCCACATTGCTTCTTCTTGCACAAGTGGATCTGAATCCAATAATAGCTCCACTATTTTTAGTAGCACTTTAGGATTCATTGGTTTGATTTCTTCTACAATTGTCATCGTTGCTGCTCGTACACGTGGATTGGAATCTGATAATAGCTTCACTATTTTTCGGATCACTTTAGGATCCGTTAGACGTTGCTGATCTGTTGGGTTAGACATAGATATAAAAGGAAAAATAAACAGCATTCCGAATATTAGATATTTCATCAGCCTTCTCATTGTTTTTTGTGAAAAACAGTTGTGATTAGCTAATTAGCAAAAAATGCAAATTTAGTACACAATAAATAACTAAAAATGCTTTCATTAAAAATAATGTAATTTTTATATCACATAGATACAATTTATGTAACAATGAGACATAGGACACTTTTGATTAAGTAATCAATTTTTCTGGTGTATTGATTGTTTTAAGTATTCTAGTTCGCTTCTTTTAACATATTTTAAATCACTATTTTATTTTTTAAAATTACTTTAAAAGATTTTTTTGCAAGTTTTAATTTTACGTGCATTCCGTTTTATATTGTATAAAGCTGCTTTCATTGTTTCTCGTACTTCAGGATCTGATTCATTGGATAGCGCCTGCTTTAATATTTGTTGGATAGCAGGGGCAACTGATTGACTGCGACTTAACGCTCTTGCAGCTGCTAACCTCATACGTTTATCTGGATTGGATAAAACTTTGACCAAATCTTGATGAACCTTAGAATTAGATGATTGAATTATCTCTAATATTGCTGCTGCTTCTAACTGTATATAAATATTAGAATCAAATAATGCTTTAGCTATTTTTTGTTGCACTATCGAATCATTTAGCTGGTTTAGTTTCAAAACTATCAGTGCCATTATTCGTATGAGTACATTTTGATCTGATAAAACATTTGCTAAATTTCTTTGAATAGTTACAGAATGGTTTGGTTGACTGTCTCTGAAAAATCTGCCAGCCTCCCACCGAATTATTACGTTTGAATCAGCTAAAACCTCTGATATTTTTTGTTGTATATTCAGGTCATTCGTTTGTTTTAATTTTGCAACTCTCACTGCTTCCCACCGGATGATTGCATTTGAACTAGATAAAGCTTTTATTAATTCTTGTTGCTTTGTAGAATCATACGCATGGTTCAGTTTTAACTCTCTTACTGCTTCCCACTGAATGATCATATCTGATTTTGGTAAAATATTAGCTAACTCTTTGTAAACTGTGGAATCAATTAGCTGGAGAACTTTTAAATTTTGTGCAATCTCCCATCTAATTATAATGTTTTTATCAGATAACATACCTACTAATTTTTCTTGAACTGTGGGATTATTTGACTGGCTTGGTCTCAAAGCTCTAACTGCAGCTAGCCGTATCATAGCATTTGGATCGGATAAAAATTCTAATAATATTTTTTGCACCATAGGATTATCTGACTGCTTTGATGTCACAGATCTTGTTGTTTCCCATTGGACTATCATATTTGAATCCAATAACGCGTTTACTACTTCCTGTATTTCAGGATTTGTATGAGATGGAATATTAACCTGCTGTTGCTGGATCACAGGGCGAGATACAGATACAAAAGGAAAGATGAGAAAAATTCCAAATAATAAATATCGCATTTAAAAATCCTCTTTGTTTTTTAAAACAATTTTCTTTGGTAGTATAGGAAATACATAAAATAAGAGATCATATTTATGAATGAAAATGTAAAATATTCACACAAATGACAGCGTTTCTGACCATTATTACAATATGGAAAAACCATAATCAGTTGATGAAATATTTACTAACATGGATACCAATGAATTTCTTAGTATTTAATGCAATGGATTATTGTATTTTTTAAAATTCTAGTCGCATTTCCAATAGAAATTGAAGAATTTTATTATTCGATATGAGTGTGGAGTTTTGTCTGATAGGCGGAGGGGGATCGACTGGCGCGCCAGTGATTCTCACAGTCATAGAATCCTGAGAAGACTGATCTTTGGAGCGAGTGATCAATAGGGGAATAGATAATGTGGTATTTCTTGATGATTCTTTGGGTAACATAAAAGAAGTTTTCATTCTATTGGTATCGTTTGTTTTTATATCTGAGTTTGCTTTAGTTGTTGGTTTCTTATTGCGGCTTTGAAATTTTATATTTAAACTTGTTTTCACTGAAGAAGCAGCGCCATTTCTAGCTTGTGTAGTTTTTTCATAGATCTTATTTCCATTCTGACGTTTAACTGTCGTGTCTTTTTCTGCTACTGAAATTTCATTTGAACGAGAAGTAACTATTAAATGAGAAAAAGATCGCAAAGTATAAGAATCCGCTTGTGTGACATCAACTACATAACCGATATCAGCCAACGCTTGAATAGTAATGGCATTTAAGAAATATGTCCCAAAAAGCTCCCTCGATATGTCATCATATATCACTTCATGTAACCAATGCTGTCCATTAGAATCTAAAGGTATTTTAGCGTGATTCAATTCATTATTTGCTTTATTAAATGCTGCAACTGCCAACGGACCTGTGAAATAATATTCTCCATTGATTTTTTTCACAAATACGTTCCAACGATTTCCCAATCCTATACCTAGCACATGCCCTATTTCGTGTAAGGCATTATCCATAATAAATTCTATAGATTCATCTCTGGTAATTACTATATGACCCGAAGCAGGTAAGTCAGATGCACGAGTTTCACACAAGGATGAGTGGCTGTATCTTGAATCTGTAAAACTTACATATATTCGTACATCGTCTATGAGATTACTTGAAGGCTGAGAGTAGCTGCAGGTATTAGTACTTATAAAGTCTGGTAGATCTTGTACAATAATGTCTTCCCATTGATCTGCGGCAGCTCTTATTTTATTTTTTAATACTTGAGACACATTATCATCGCTGAAGATTAGTTCAATATCAAAGGAAGAATCTATATTTACCTGTTGTTTCTGAGTTTCAATAATAACATCCAAATGATTGAATAGCGGTTTTCTATTATAGGTGCATAGAGCACTGTCCGAAGAATTGCAGTCTGGATGTGCTTCTAATATAAGCCGAATTTGGTTTAAAGAGTGAGGTTGGACATCTATTTCCCAATAAGCACTATCGGCATTTACTCTCCGCGCAGCTTTTACTGTGGCATTAATGGCTGTGATAACGGAAGGAAAATAATGGCGACTAATCATAACGTCCGTACTGAAACGAAATCGTACTTGGAATACATTCACACCATCATGCGTAGCTGATGCGGAATCCAGGCGAACTGTTAAGGGGATTAAAGCATATAATTGTGTAGTGTGGATTAGGATTCCAGCCGTGAGGATAACTTTTGCGATTGTTCTAACTGTTCTGACATAGACGAACAGATATAATAACGGTTTTTTAAAAAAATGCTGGTGTAAATTGTTAAAAGTTTTTATCCTTTCTTCAGGAATATTATCTTTATGATAAAAATATAATTGTTTTGTTTATCAATTTTAGTCTCAAAGATTTGGAATACCCCTGCAAATTAAAATAATTAAAAACTGTGTAAAATATGTTTTTAGTCCAGTTTTATCTTTTTTAATATATGGGATAATACAAAAATGTAAGATAAAAAGATTCTATTTGTTATTATCAAAAAAATGAGTGGATATATAGTCAACAACTAGTGGAAAGCAAATTGTATGAGAAATGATGTAATTTTTATAATAAGTTATCATTCATATGTGCCACTTTTATGTAAATATTTATTAAAAGGCTGCTTTACAAGTGCCAACTTCATTTTGATGTAATTGAAAATTATCTAAAGCTTTTACAGCTAGTAATCGTACTATATGATCTGAAGCAGATGAAGCCTTAATTAACAGTTGTTTAAGAATAGAATCAATAAATTGAATTGTGCCTAAAGCTTTTATAGCTATTCGCCGCGTAAAAATATCTGAGCCAGTCAAAGCCTCCATTAGTTGTTTATGAATAACAGGAGTAATTAACTTTTCCGCTGTTAGAGCCCAGGCTACTATATCCCGTACTATGTCACCTGAGTCAGTTATAGTTTCCATTAGTTTTTTATGGATAGCAGGATCCATCTGGCTGCTGTGGATCAAAGCCAAAACTGCAGCTTGCCGCACATGAATTTTATCATCTAAAACTTTCGCCAGTTGTTTGTAGATGGCAGGATCCGTCGGTTGAATGACAGCTAAAGCTTCGGCTACCAACATTCGTACTTTAACGGTTTTACTATTCAAAGCATTCGCTAGTTGTTTGTGGATGGCAGGATCCGTCGGTTGAATCATTAATAAAGCCCGCGCCGCCGTTTCTTGCACAGAAACATCTGGATCGCCCAAAGCATTCGCCAGCGTTTTATGAATCACAGGATCTGTTGGTTTAATTACTACAAAAGCTTCGGCGACAGCCACCCGCACCTCAACGTTTTCATCAAACAAAGCATCTTCCAGTTGTTTTTGGGTCGCCCGATCAATCGGTGTTTTGCTGCGGATCAAAGTTTTTACAGCATTCAATCGCACTTGAGGAATTGGATTTTTTAAAGCTTCCGCTAATTCTTGTTGGTTTGTTGGGTTAGACATAGATACAAAAGAAAAAATAAAAATAATTCCAAGCAATAAATATTTCATTAGTTACATTCCTTATTATTTTACTGTTTATGTTTAGCAAAAAGTGCACAGTAAATACATAGTAGATAACTAAAAAGAAATAAATTCATTAAAAGTGTTGTAATTTTTACATCAATAGGCACAAAATATTCGTAATTATATCTTAATTAATAAGATATGGGATCTGTGGGATAATTTTTTTCTTAAATATTTTTGTTATTATAGCGTTTACTGAAAAAGATTTTTACAAGATTTAGTTCTTTTTCTTTTAGGGGGTGATTGAAGATTCATTAAAAGGTCACTTGCTAACAGATGTATATTTGATTTTCCTAATTTAGCAAACTCAGTTATTTGTTGGAGTACCTTAGGATCTGTTGGTTTGATCCTTATTAAAGCCCACATTGCTTCTTCTTGCACACGTAAAAATGGATCTGATAATCGCTCCACTATTTGTTGGAGCGCCTTCGGATCAATGGGTTTGATTTTTCCTAAAATTCTCACAGCTATTTCTCGCATCCGTGGAAAAGGATCTGATAATAGATCCACTATTTTTTGGAGCGCCTTTGGATCCGTTGGTTTGATTCTTATTAAAGTCCAAGTTGCTTCTTTTTGCACATGTGGATTGGGATCTGATAATAGCTTCATTATTTCTAGGAGCATTGTAGGATCTGTTGGTTTGATTTCTCCTAAAATTTTCACAGCTGCTTCTCGCATCCATGGATTGGGATCTGATAATAGCTCCACTATTTTTTGGAGCGCCTTTGGATCCGTTGTTGGTTTAATCTCTCTTAAAGCCCATATTACTTGTTCTTTCACACGTGGATTAGAAGTTGATAATAGCTCCACTATTTGTTGGATCGCCTTCGAATTAATGGGTTTGAGTTCTCCTAAAATTTCCACCGCTGCTTTTAGTACACGTAGCTTTGGATTCGATAATAGATTCACTATTTTTTGGAGTACCTTAGGATCTGTTGGTTTGATCCTTATTAAAGTCCAAGTTGCTTCTTTTTGCACACGTGGATTGGAATCATCTGATAATAGCTTCACTATTTCTAGGAGCATTGTAGGATTTGTTGGTTTGATTTCTCCTAAAATTTTCACAGCTATTTCTCGCATCCGTGGATTGGGATCTGATAATAGCTCCACTATTTGTTGGATCGTCTTCGGATCTGTTGGTTTAATCTCTCTTAAAGCCCACATTGCTTCTTCTTGTACAAGTGGAAATGGATCGGATAATAGCTTCACTATTTGTTGAAGCGCCTTCGGATCCGTTAGTTTGATCTTTCTTACAACCCACACAGCGTCTTGTCGCACATATGGATCTGGATCGGATAAATTTTCAATCCACTGTTGCTGATCTATAGGGTTAGATATAGATACAAAAGGAAAAATAAAAAACATTCCAAGCAATAAATATCTCATCAGCATTCTCATTGTTTTTTGTAGAAAAAGTTGTGAGTAGTTAATTTATTAAAGATTCTTTTGCATATTCCAGTGTTGTTTTGATGCAGTGGAAGATTCTTTGAAGCTCTTTTTACAAACCACTGTATATTCGGATTCCAATTCTTCAAAGCCTCATATCTTTTTTTTTGTATTTCAGGGTCCGTCGGTTGAATTTCTCTTAAGACTTTTATAGCCATATTTTGCACGTGCAGATGTGGATCTGATAGAAGCTCTGCTAGTTTTTTTTGTGTTTCAGGATAAATGGGCTGAATGTTTTTTAAAATCCATCCAGCTCTATTTCGCATATACCACTTTGAATCCGATAAGAGTTCCACCAGTTTTTTTTGTATTTCAGGATCCGTAATTTTAACCTCTCCCAAAGCATCTATCGCTGCCTTTCGTACATCCAGATGTCTATCATATAGGGCTACTATCGCCAGTTTTTTTTGTATTTCAGGATCTGTCGGCTGAATATTTTTAAAAGCCCTTGCCGTAGCCTTTCGCACCTGTGGATTGAAATCAGATAAAAGCTTCGCCATTGTTTTGTGGATAGCAGGATCCGTGGGCTGAATGTCTTTAAAAGCCCACATAGCTTTCTTTCGCGCATACGGATTTAACTCAGATAAAGATTTAACTAACTGTTGTTGGTTTATAGGGTTAGAGATAGATGTCCATTGATGCAGTTGAAAATGTTTTAAGATTCTATTTGCAGGCCACGGTATATTCGGATTTAAATTCTTCAAAGCCTTATATCTTTTTTGTATTTTAGGATCCGTAATTTCAACCTTTTCTAAAACTTCCATAGCTTTCTTTCGCACATACCACTTTGGATCTGATAGGAGCTCTACTAGTTGTTTTTGTATTTCAAGATTAGTGGGCTTAATTTCTCTTAAAGCTTTCACAGCTTCATTTTGCACGTACCGATTTGGGAGAGATACAAGCTCCACCAGTTTTTTTTGTATTTCAGGGTCCGTCGGCTTTATTTCTCTTAAAGCCCACGCCGCCATTTCTTGCACATTCGGATGTATATCATGCAAGGCGACTATAGCTATTTCTTTTTGTATTTCAAGATCCGTGGGTTTAATCTCTGTAAAAGCCCACGCCGCCGTCTCTCGCACATGACGATTTGAATCAAATAAGAGCTTTGCCAGTTTTTTTTGTATTTCAGGGTCGGTGGTTTTCATGTCTTTAAAAGCCCTTGCCGTTGCCTTTCGTACTTCCGGATTTAGATCAGATAAGAGAACGGTGAGTTTTTTATGTACAATAGGATCCGTGGGATTCATCTCATTTAAAGCCCAAACAGCTTTCTGCCGAATTATCGGATTTAGATCAGACAAAGATTCAATCAAAAATTCAACCAACTGTTGCTGATCTACAGGGTTAGACATAGATACAAACGGAAAAATAAAAAACATTCCAAGCAATAAATATTTCATCCGCCTTCTCATTGTTTTTTGTGAAAAACAGTTGTGATTAGTTAATTAGCAAAAACTACAAATTAAGTACACAGTTAGTCAATCACTAGAAATATTTTCATTCAAAATAGTATAATTTTTACATCATGATAGATACAATTTATACAACAATGAAATATAAGAATTATGGGATGAGCCTTGCTTCTTGGTGGATTAAAATTTCTTAGAGGAAGGTGAAAAAATACATAGTTAAATTATTTAAAAAATATCAGTCAATCAATAAAAACCGATTGCAAATTTTTTACTTTCAAGCTAGTTTTTATGACAATAGGAGAAGAGTGTATCAAAAAAATACTATTAGAAAGTAAATTACATTCGATTTGACATTTTGGAATATGGCATTTATAGTTTGTTTATTAAATAATTTTTTAGAGAGTTTTTATTCTACTCTAAATAATAAACTGATCATTATTTAGGAGCATAGGTATGAAAGTAATTATTGCAGTCATTAGTTTTTTTAGTTTTTTTTGTTATGCTTCTGATCAAAATTTAACTGCTTTGGATCAATGGCAAAAAGCTGTTAATGTAGCTGTGGTTCAATTAGAAGATTTTTTTTCTGTTTTTAAGGAGGTTGAGGTACCCACAAAAGACGGAAGATCTATTTTTTATGAGAGAAGAATGATAGAAGTTCGATATGCAAAGTTAAGAATTAAAGATCTTTGGAGCCAGAGGGAATCATTTCAAAATGAAATTGTCTACACTGTCGCTTCTGTCACAAAAAAAGATATCGGCAAAGTATTTATTGGCACTTTCAATTCTCAATCCACGATTGATACCAACTATGGATTTTTCTTAAATAAGACGTTGAATACAAAAGATGCTATATACATGTCTCGCTCGGCTGATTTGGAAACATGGTTAGTAATAAAAAATAGCAAAGGGAAGTGGTATGTTTCCGGTTGTATTGACGGACTGACATCCACTCCTTTAATTAATCCCTTGTTGGAACAAGTGAGACAGTTAGCTGTTTCCAGAATTGATGAACAACTCTCCACAGGTATTGCCAGTTTTTTATGGCCCACATCTGAAGAAACAGGTTTTACAGGTAAAAGATGTGGTGAGTAATTAATACTGATAAATTCATTTTCTTTTAATTTAAAAAACTTTTTTACAAGATTCAGTATCATTTTTTTGTGCATTAATATTATTTAAAGCTATCTTAGCTGATTTTTGTATTTCTGGATCTGGATCAGATGTCAGTTTAATTAATTTTTGTTGGAGAGCGGAATCACTCAGTATCACTTTTCTAATGACTTTTGTTGCTGATATTGCCATGAAAGCGTCTGCTGCTAATCGCCGTATGTTCGCTATGGAATGATCATCTAATAGAGCAAAATTTAAAATATTTATTATTTCTAATCGCAAGATAGGATGTAAATCAGGTAAAGTTTCAACTAATATGGATTGCACAATAAGATCATTTGGTAATCTTAATTTCAAAGCTTCTATTGCTGCCCATTGTACAATTGGATTTGTTGAATTAGATAAAATGTTAGTTAATTGTCCACGTATTATTGACTGGCTGAACTTTACAGTTTCTATTATTTTTTTTGACTGTTGCTGTGTCATAAGCTGGTTGAATTTTGTATCCTCTACTAATTCTGTTATATTCGGATCAAAGGCTGCGATTATCTTATCTAAACTTCGTTGTACGGCAGAATCCGTTAACCGACTTTTTCCTAAAGCGTGTATTGTTTCTATTTGAACTGTCGTATCCGAATCTTTTAGAGCTTTGATTAACATCAGTTGAACGATCGGATTATTAATTCTGAGATCTCCCACAGTTTTTACCGTTTCCCGTCGTATTGTTGGATCCGGATCCATTAAGCCCTTAGTTAATTTTTGTTTGAGTATTATCAAATTAAGTGGTGAAGTTTTTACAGCTATTTGCCGTGCTTTTATAGTTACTTTGTTAGAGATATTAACTAACTTTCTGTGTATAGCAGATGATTGATTTTCTTCCAACATTGTGTTTACTTTCCATTGGATGACAGGATTTGAGCTGGATGACATTTTAGTTAATTGCTTTTGCACCATAGGATGATCTATTTGGCTTGGTTTCAAATTTTTGAGTGTCAACCATTGTATAAGAGTATCTGGATCCTCTAAAGCTTCAACGGTATCTTGTATTTCTGGATCGGGTGGAATACCAGGGCCATCAGGGCCTACGCCTATTTCATTGCCAAAGTTAGCTGTAGATATAAAAGGGATAATCAAAAAAATTCCAAATATTAAATATTTCATAACATTTTCTTTATTTTTGGGTTAAAAAATTTTTAGCTATCATAGCTGATATTATGAAATTAAGAAATAAATTTATTTCTTAATGTAAAATATTCATTAGCGTAGAGTTCTCCAAGTTTAATGACTAACTAAAGCTAAAATAATGTTATAGAATCCTGATTATTTTAAAGTGGGAATATAAATAGAATCATCAATGATCCGTTTGTTGTAAAAATAACATAAAGTAGTCGATCCTGAATATCAGGAGAGTTATAATGTAGCTATGGTAGATGTGATTATTCCATCTTATAACAGAAAAGATCTACTGAACAGAGCAATACAATCTGTTCAAAATCAGACTTTTAAAGACTGGCAATTGTGGGTTGTAGATGATGGTTCTACAGATAATACTTCTACTGAATTTACCCGGAGATTTTCTTCACATCCACAAATGCATATTATTTCGTTGAGAACCAACCGGGGAGTTAGCTATGCACGAAATAAAGGAATTAAACAGGGCAATGCGAAATGGGTGGCTCTTTTGGATTCAGATGATGAATGGTTACCAGAAAAGCTAAAAAGACAGTTGGAATTAGCTACACACAATCCCCAACTATCTATCATTCATTGTAATGAAGTATGGATTAAAGCTGGAAAAAAAATAACTCAAAAAAAGAAACATAAAAAACAAGGCGGAAGAGTTTTTATTTCATCCGTTCAATTATGTGGTATCAGCCCTTCTGCCGTTCTTCTCAAACGATCTCTTTTAAATGAAGTAGGCTTGTTTCGGGAAGATTTTCCTGTTTGTGAGGATTATGAAATGTGGCTTCGAATCACTTCTCGATATTCGGTAGGATTTGTCAAAGAGCCTCTGGTGGTTAAATATGGAGGACATAATGATCAATTGTCTCATCGTTATCCGGCAATGGATTATTGGAGAGTAAAATCTCTTAAAATTTATCTAAAAGATAAAAAACTGACTGTGGAAGAAAAAGACAAGGTAAGAGAAATACTGATTAAAAAAACTCAGATTTTGTTAAAAGGTTATGATAAATATCAAAATTTCAAACATAAAAAAGAAATAGAAAATATATTAAAAATGGCAAGTAACAGTATGGTCACTTAGTCTACGGATGCACAATTAACTGTCTAGTTTTATTTTACCTGGTCTATATACTGTGTTTATAAAACTTAAGTGGGGTAATGGGCGACAAGTTCTATTTCTACATTCACTGCTTTTGGCAAAGCGGAAACAGCTACGCAAGATCGTGCTGGAAAAGGCGATTTAAAGTATTGCTGATAAATTTGATTAACTTTTGTAAAATCATTCATGTTAGTTAAAAAAATGGTGGTTTTAATCACATGGTCAAAACTGCAGCCGGCTTTTTGTAGTACCATTTTTATGTTTTCCATTACTTGCTTTGTTTGTGCCTGGATGTCTCCTGTCACCAATTTCCCCGTCTGTGGGTCAATAGGAATTTGTCCAGATAACCATAACCATTCTCTGTGCAGCACTGCCTGAGAGTAGGGACCAACAGGCTTGGGCGCTTTATCCGTCTCTATTACTTTTTTCATAACTTCTGACCTTTATCCTATTAGTCTCATTGTTTTTTTTGCAGACTGCAAGTTGCAATATTGAACTCTTTCTAATATATTCCAAAATTCTTTGTAAATAATAAATTGATGTTTTTTTTGTTTTTCCATAATCTAAATGAACAGACTAAGCACCAACACCTTCAGAAAAAGGAGAAGTGAGTAAATGAGCAAGAAATGGGATGTAAATACCGTACGTAATATTGGAATTTCTGCGCATATTGACTCAGGTAAAACCACTTTAACAGAGAGAATATTGTTTTACACAGGCCGGATTCATGCCATCCATGATGTACGTGGCAAAGATGGCGTGGGCGCTAAAATGGATTCCATGGAGCTGGAAAAAGAACGGGGAATCACTATTCAGTCTGCTGCAACTAATGTGGAGTGGAAAGGCTATGCCATTAATATTATTGATACTCCCGGACACGTAGATTTTACCATTGAAGTGGAACGTTCCTTAAGGGTGCTGGATGGGGCTATTTTAGTGCTCTGCGGAGTGGCCGGTGTGCAGTCCCAGTCCATTACAGTGGATCGACAAATGCGACGTTATAAAGTACCACGCATTGCTTTCATTAATAAATTGGATCGCGCTGGAGCTAACCCATTTCGTGTTACCAAGATGCTAAAAGAAAAATTAAACCATAATGCAGTGCTTATGCAGATCCCTATTGGAGTGGAAGATCAACACAAAGGAGTTGTAGACCTTGTTTCTCAAAAAGCTATTTACTTTGAGGGGGAAGAAGGAGAAAAACCAGTCAGTAAAGACATTCCGGATGAATTAAAAGATCAAACCAAAGAATACCGATTGAAAATGATAGAAGCTCTTTCTGATTATGACGACATTCTTGCGGAAAAATTCCTTAATGAACAAGATCCAACAGAAGCGGAAATTCATGCAGCAGCAAGAAAGGCAACTTTATCGCTAGATGTAACTCCTGTTTTTATGGGTTCGGCTTTTAAAAACAAAGGAGTGCAACCAGCGTTAAAGGCTGTTACTCAATATTTGCCTAATCCAAGTGAAGTGGAAAATATTGCCCTCGATCAACAAGCTGATGAAAAACAAGTGATTCTATCTCATCATGCGGAAAAGCCATTTGTGGGACTGGCCTTTAAATTGGAAGATACCCGCTTTGGTCAATTAACTTATATGCGTCTTTATCAGGGCACAGTTAATAAGGGGGATTTTATTTTTAATATACGTACGGGGCAAAAAGTAAAAGTACCACGTATTGCCTATATGCACGCAGATGAAATGGAGGATATTCAAACAGCATCCGGAGGAGATATTGTGGCATTTTTTGGAGTGGACTGTGCCTCGGGAGATACTTTCTGTTCAGGAGACGTGCAATATACAATGACTTCTATGTTTGTGCCCGATGCAGTTATTTCATTAGCTATTGAACCAAAAGATCGTGGTGCAACCAGTAATTTCAGTAAAGCTTTGCAAAAGTTTAATCGGGAGGATCCTACTTTTCGCGTGCACCGGGATGAAGAATCCGGACAGACTGTTATTTCCGGCATGGGAGAACTTCATCTGAATATCTATATTGAGCGGATGAAAAGAGAGTTTAAATGTGAAGTGGAGTCCGGTCAGCCACAAGTGGCGTATCGCGAAACCATTACCAAATCTGTTCCTTTTGAATATATACATAAAAAACAAACCGGTGGTGCCGGTCAGTTTGCCAAAGTGGTTGGTACTTTTACTCCTTTGCCTGTGTCATCAGAAAAACATTATGAATTTATCAGTAAAGTTACCGGTGGTCGTATTCCAAGGGAATATATCCCGGCTGTAGATAAAGGATTCCAAGAACAAATGAAAAAAGGACCACTCATTGGATTTCCTATTGTGGGATTACGAGCTACTTTATCCGATGGTGCTTATCACGATGTGGACTCTAGTGAACTAGCTTTTAAAATTTGTGCTGGCTCTTGTTTTCGTGAATTTTTTCCAAAAGCTCGGCCGATTATCCTAGAACCTGTGATGAAACTGGAAGTATCCGCTCCAGATGAATTTCAAGGTAATGTGATCGGACAAATCAATCAAAGAAGGGGAGTGATTAAAAATACTAGCTCACAAAATAAATTCGTTACTATTGAATCGGAAGTGCCGTTGGCTGAAATGTTTCATTATTCCACTGAACTGCGTTCTGCCACCCAAGGGAAAGGTGAATTTACTATGGAATTTGCTCGCTATGCTCCTGTGCCAAGTAGCATACAGGAAAGCCTCATCAAAGCTCGGCAGGGAGCAAGTAAAGAAAAGAAAAAAGCATGATTCTATCTGATGCCAGCATTCAAGAAAGACTCAAAACTAAAGATCTTGTCATTCATCCAACAGATGCCTCTTTTATTCAACCTGCTTCTGTAGACCTTAGGTTGGGACGAGAGTTTGTGACCATTACACAGTGGAATACAGGTGTGATGGATTTTAATTCCAAGCCAAACTATCAGCGTATTGAAGCAAATGAGTTTATTGTGCCTTCCGGTTGTTTTGTTTTAGCCACTACAATGGAAACGATTAAACTGCCTCATGATTTAACCGCTTTTGTAGAGGGAAGAAGCTCTGTTGGAAGAATGGGTCTTTTTATTCAGAATGCCGGCTGGGTGGATCCAGGATTTGAAGGGCAGCTGACATTAGAGCTTTATAATGCCAATGCGTTACCTATTCGGCTTCACGCCGGTCGTAGAATCTGCCAAATTGTGTTTTGTAAGATGGATCAAAAAACGAAAAAACCTTACTCTGGGAAATATCAGGGTCAAAAAGGTGTGGTTGGCACCCGTATTTTTATGGACGTAGAAAACAAAAATCATCAGTAAATCCAAATAAATCAGCTATTTAGTACTATAAAATCAGAATCTTACAAATAAAAATACTATTATAACCAGAGAAATTTTGTTAAAACAAAACTCTAATCGTATATGAAGGCATCGTATCCATTTTTTAGTGTCTCAAAAACAGCAGTAACAACAGAGTTTTGCTTTGCTTTTTGCAGTCAAAATAGCCTATTACCCGCCGGTCTTTTGGCAGGAAACTAATGGGATTATTACTTTTTTATTTTTTTCTAGTTATTTTTGTGTCTTTTTGTTGCTCACTATTGGAAGCAATTATGCTCTCCACTACGTCTGTTTACGTGCGGGCAGCTATTAAGAAAAAGAAAAAGTACGGACAAGTTTTAAAGTCTCTTAAAAATAAAATGGATCGGCCCTTATCAGCTATTCTAACATTAAATACGATTGCGAACACAGTAGGTGCCACAGGAGTTGGTGCACAGGTACATGTTTTATATGGTAGCGCTTATGTTGCATGGGCCTCTGCGATTTTAACCATAGTGATTCTAACTGTATCAGAAATTATTCCTAAAACTTTGGGCGCGGCTCATTGGCGGGTGCTAGCTCCTTTTGCCGCTTATGTTGTTAAAGCGCTTATTGTGTTTGTTTATCCTTTTGTGTGGATGTTTGAAAGTCTGTCGAAGCTGCTAGCTGGGACAAAACGTAATTTCATGACTCGTGAAGATATGATTGTCACAGCTGAGATGGGTGCCAGTGATGGAGCTATCGGCCAGAAAGAAAGCCGTATGATTAAAAATCTTTTGATGTTAGACACTTTGAAAATATCAGAAATTATGACTCCTCGTGCAGTGATTTCCACTTTTAATAAAAAGATGACAATCAAAGAAATCATGGATAAACATCAGCCGATTCGTTTTTCTCGTATGCCTCTTTACGACGGTAGCCTGGATCAAGTGGTAGGTATGATTCATCGGTATAAAATTTTAGAGGCGTACTCGCACGATTTATTTGATATGACTTTAGAAGAATATATGAAACCCATTCATTCTATTCCTGATCAGGTATCTGTCGCAGCTGCTTTGGATCAGTTTATTAAAAGAAAAGAGCATATCTTTGTTGCTGTGGATTCTTATGGTGTTTTGACAGGACTGGTTACTTTAGAGGATGCGATTGAAACTTTACTGGGTGTGGAAATTGTAGATGAGTTTGATTCTGTGGCGGATATGCGAAAATTTGCTTTGGAAAAATGGAACAATAGAAAAAGAACTTTGAGTAGGGTTTAATTATCATAAGATGTTTGTAATTTGTAATGTTCATAACTACTAAAATGGTGACATTATCCAGATGAAAAATAGTTACGGATTAGTGTATGTGACGACTAGCGGGCGAATGGAATCGGAGCGGCTGGCTCGTATGTGTGTCGCTGCAAAATTAGCTGCCTGTGTAAATATTGTGCCACGTGTAGTGTCTCACTATGAATGGGAAGGAGGAATGAAAAAAGAGCAAGAATCTTTGATGTTTATAAAAACCCGGGCGGATTTATTTAATCAATTAAGCTCTTTTATTAAAAAACATCATAGTTATGAGTGTCCCTGTATTGTTTTTATGCCTGTTTCCAAAGGCAACTTACCTTTTTTGACATGGGTTAATTCACAGCTTAAAAAAACAGCTCGTGGGCGACTACGATTAGTGAAAACCCAGAAAAATTAAGTTTGTTAAAACAAAAAATGTTCTGTATAAACTTTTTGGAAGCTATCACTCGAGGGAGATAAAAATGGTACGAATTTGTGAATATGTGTGGATGGACGGAGCCTTTCCCACACAAAAATTACGTTCAAAAACCAGGATGGTATATATTCCTTCATCGGATGAAGTACGAATAGAGCAATTTCCTCAGTGGGGTTTTGATGGTTCTTCTACTTATCAGGCGGAGAGAAATGATTCCGACTTAATTTTACTGCCAGTGCATTTTATTGGAGATCCTATTCGGGGAATGAAGCATTTTATTTTGATGTGTGAAGTACTTAACCCAGATGGTTCTCCACATGCTACTAATACGAGGGCTCAGTTAAGACGAGTATTGGACGCAGGGGTTGCGAAAGAACAACCTTGGTTTGGAGTGGAGCAGGAATATACTTTATTTAAAGGTCGCACACCGATGGGTTGGCCGGCTGGTGGATACCCAGCACCACAGGGTCCGTTTTACTGTGGCGTGGGCGCAGATGAAGTGTTTGGAAGAGAATTAGTGGATAAACATGCTGAGTTGGCAGTGAAGGCAAATTTAATGATTTTTGGAGTGAATGCAGAAGTAATGCCAGGACAATGGGAGTTTCAAATAGGATATCGCAATATTGAGGGAGATAATCCAGATCCGTTAACGGTTGCCGATCATGCATGGCTGGCACGCTGGCTACTTTATCGTTTAGGGGAAGATTTTGGTATTACAGTGACATTGGATCCAAAGCCGATCCAGGGAGATTGGAATGGAGCGGGTCAACATACTAATTTTTCCATTCAATCCATGAGAGATCCGAAAACAGGTAATCAAGTGATTGAAAAAGTTCTTCCCTTATTGGCTAAAAAACATAAAGAGCATATTGCTGTCTATGGACATCGGTTATCTGAACGTCTAACTGGTTTACATGAAACAAGTCGCATAGATGAGTTTAGATATGGAGTGGCTGATCGAGGGGCTTCCATTAGAATCCCGCTTCATGTTTCTAAAAAGGGTTGTGGTTATTTAGAAGATCGTAGACCTGGAGCCAATGCGGATCCTTATCGAGTATTTACACGTATTTTAAAAACAATCTGTGAAATTAAATAACAAGTTGGTAGATGCTTCAGTCATTGGAAAATATAAACTCTACATCCTCAAAAAAATTGTTAACTTTGGATACTCCTCTTCGTTATGTAAAGGGTGTTGGTCCACGGCTGGCAGAAATTTTTGCTAAAAAAGATCTTCATGTTTTGCAGGACCTGGTGCATTGGTATCCACGCACATACCGCGATCAAAAAACGGCACATAATTTTTCCAGCTTAGCTGCTGGATCTTATGTCACCATGTACGGAGAAGTTGCGCAGAAGAGAGTTCTACGTTTAGGAAAACGTAAAAGACTATATGAAATGATCGTTACCACACCAGGCGGTTCTATTTCTTGTAAATATTTTCATTTGCCGTATCGTGGCTATTTTGACAGCATTCACATCGATCAACCGGTCAAAGTTTCCGGACGCATTAGTTTTTATAGGAAGTATCCTGAAATGCATCACCCGGATGTTCATCCATTTAATGAAAACGAAAAGCAAGAAGATGAGCTGATTCCCGTTTATAGTGAGTTGGAGAATATTAGCCAGCATAAAATCAGAAAGCTTATTCATTTAGCTTTATCTACTTTGAAAACTGCACCTGAATTTTTATGTGATCCTTTGCCAAAGTGGTTGCAAGAAAAATATCAATTAACGAATCGGTTTGCCGCCTTAAAGGAAATTCATCAACCGGATGTAAAGTTTAGTCAGGATTATTTTCAGTTTCGTTCTCCTGCGCAGAAACGTTTAATTTTTGAAGAATTCTTTTTTCTACAGCTTTATATGGCACAAAAAAAGGTTGGCTTAGAAAAAGAACATGCAGACAGTATGGCACCAAACTATTTGCTTCGCGATCGGTTAAAAAACAGTCTGCCTTTTACATTAACAATGGCACAAGAGCGGGTTATTGGTGAAATTGGTCATGATCTGTGTCAGCATTTTCCTATGCATCGCTTGGTACAAGGGGATGTAGGGTGTGGGAAAACCATCGTGGCTGCTTTAGCTTCCTGTCAAGTGATAGAAAATCATTTTCAGTGTGCGTTGATGGCACCAACAGAAATTTTAGCGGAACAGCATTATAGTAATTTGTCCGCTTTATTAAATCCTTTAGGAGTGCGTACGGCGCTACTAACTGGCAAAACCAAAGCAAAAGACAAGAGAATTATTTTAGAGCAATTGGCAACAGGATATACTATGTTTTGTGTGGGCACGCACGCGCTCATTCAGGAACAAGTACAGTTTCATAAGTTAGGTTTGGTGATCATTGATGAACAGCACCGTTTTGGAGCGCATCAAAGAAACTTACTGAAGGAAAAAGGAAAGCATCCGCATTTTTTGGTGATGACAGCCACTCCCATTCCGCGCAGTCTGGCAATGACGTTTTATGGAGATTTAGATGTGTCAGCGATTGATGAGATGCCGCCCGGTCGAAAAAAAACCATCACTCGTAAGACGTATCTATCTCGACGTAATAAAGTGCTTGGTTTTTTAGAAGAGCAAATTAAACAAGGTCGACAGGCGTATGTTGTATATCCTCTGGTGGAGGAAAGCGAACATATTGATCTAAAAAATGCAACAACGGAGTATGAAAAGTTAAAGGCACAATTTATTCATTTTAAAATAGGGTTATTGCATGGTCGGATGAATGTAGATGAAAAACAAAAAATAATGCTGGGTTTTGTTAACGGGGATATTCAGATATTAGTTAGCACAACAGTGATCGAAGTGGGAGTGGATGTGTCGAATGCCAGTGTGATGATTGTAGAAAATGCGGAACGTTTTGGTTTGTCACAGCTACATCAGTTAAGAGGTCGTGTAGGAAGAGGAGAGCATCAAAGTTATTGTGTATTGATATTGGGAGGTGGCTTTTCTAAGGAGGCGAATCATCGTTTGTCTATGATGGAGAAGACGAATGACGGTTTTAAAATTGCGGAAGCGGATTTAGAGCTTCGTGGGCCAGGGGAATTTTTAGGCACTCGTCAGTCCGGTTTACCGGAATTTAAACTGGCGAGCTTAATTAGAGACAGTCGTCTTTTGCAAGAGGCTAAGCAGGCGGCATCTCAACTGATTCAAATAGATCCGTTGTTGGAGAAATCCGAGCATCAACAATTAAAAAAAGAAATGGAAGCTCTTGCTTGTCGGTTTTTGCCTGGTTAATTTTTAGTTTATTGATATAGTAAAAAAGACGTTCTATTTTGTTCCCATTTGGTTTCATCTGGTTTTAATTTATTTTCTAGATCTTGTGTTGTTGCTTGTTGGTCTTCTACCCAAAGCCTTAAAAAATCATCTCCGGATAAAATGTCAATGGGTAGTTTTTCATATTCGTATTCGTAAGGTGGATCGCTCCACAGTTTAAAATCTGGGTGCATTTTTTTTAAGCATTTTAAAAATAAGCTCACTAAGCGATAAGGGCGAAAATATTTTGGATCATAAAAAGGGCGGACGGCATATAAATGAATCGCTGTGCATTCCTGGTTTTGGTATTTATCAAACATGGGCGTATAGGATTCTTCTTTTAGTACACAGGCTTTTAACCAATTGGGTGCTGCACGGGACATGGCCTCTAATATGCTTTTTACATTCATGTTGGGAAAGCCAAAAGCTTTTAATGGGAAAACAGTGCCGCGTGCTTCGGACACTAAAGTTCCTTCCAGTAAAACAGTACCGCTATAACAGCGTGCACATTCTTCGTCTACCATATTCGGGCTAGGTAGTGTCCAAGGTAAGTCTACTGGCCAAGGTAAAATATGTGGTTGGTAATTTTGCATTTGAATGATTTCCAGTTGCACATTTAGTTTTTTGAAATTGCAATACCATTTAGCTGCTTCTGCTAAAGTTAATCCGTGCCGCATCGGAAGAGGCGCTCCTCCTACAAAACTCAGAAACTGGGTATCTAAAATAGAACCTTCTATCACTCGACCGGCTGGATTGGGTCTATCCAGTATCCATATTTCTTTTTTTGATTGAGCGCAATTTTCTAAGATATAAAAAAGTGTTGTTAAATAAGTATATACACGGCAACCAACATCCTGCAGATCCACAATCAATACATCAAATGCCTCCAACATCTCCTTAGTGAGTCGCCTTGTGTGGGAAGAATATAGGCTAAATACTTTAATGGGAGGTTGTTTTGGTAAATGTAAATAACTATCTTCTGTGGGGATCATATTTGCTTGCTGAATACTTTTAAAACCATGTTGAGGTCCTAACACGCAGTTAATTTTTAATGGTGTGTGGGATTGAATAAGATTTAATGAGCTTTGCATGTTTTGTGTGACGGAAGCGGAGTGGCCGAGAAAGGCGACTCGTCTATTCTCCAAGCGGCCTTTCCATTTTTTTTCTTGAATAAAAACTTCTATACCTAGTTTAAACATTATCGTGGTCTCTAATAGAAAAGTAACATATATAATATCTTCTAGCCGGATAAAAAAAAAGCTTCAAAACGAAGGAAAACTGGAATAATTCATTTGAATCAGTAATTATCTATCACAACTCAATCTCTTGTCTCTTTATATTTCAATCGGAAAATGGTTCATAATAATGTAAATTTTTCAATATTATGTAAGATTTTTGACAATAGATTTATTGGATCTGTATAGTGCTAGATACATTTAAAGAGGAATACACAATATGAAATATATTTTAAGTATATTGTTGATCATGGGTTTTAGTGTTCAAGTTTTTGCGGCAGAAGAAACAACAGCGGCAGAAGAAACAACAGCGGCAGAAGAAAAAACAGCAGCAGAAGAAAATATCCCTGTGTCAGCGGCTGGTTTGAACATTACTCATTTTGAAGGAGCATCTTGTTACGATCAGGATCAAATTTATAAACGTTGCGTGGATCAAAACCAGCTTTTTGAAATTGCTATGGCAGAAGCTCTTCTTAATAATAAAGACTTGCTGCTTATTTATGGTTATGATCAATGTTGTTGGTGTCGCGCGATACATAATCTTTTTTATTTTTCTGATGAAGCTCAAAAAATTCAGAATGCATTTGTTATTAGAACTATTGCAAAAGATAAGTATAATGTAACTGGTAAAAGATTGATTAAAAAACTTCATTCTTCTCATAATGTGAAACATATTTATACTTTACCTTATTTAATTCGCATAGATGGAAAAACAGGAAAAGTTAAAGAGTTTATACGGCCTAACTCTATGGAACAGAATGTTGAATCGCAGAGTTGGTGTGGATACAGTGTGGAAAAAGTTATGCAGAGACTTTTTAAATCTCAGTAAACTCTTCTAATGCTGCTTTTGTTTGAGGTTATTATATGAAAAATAGTTTTATTATTTATCTGTCTGTCTTTTTTATATCTTTTCTATCTATGATCAGTCTCAATGGTTTTTCAAGCCAGAATAAGGAACGACAATCTTTATGTGTTCATTGTGATGATTTTTTAAACTGTATCGATCAATCAGATTCCAGAAAATCATCCAGTCAATGTAAGAACAATAATAATTACTTTTTGTGTGGAGCATTTATGGGTAGGGAAACCACGCGTTTATCAGAAGAAGGGGATCCATTGATGGAATATTTAAAAAACAATCAAAGTACATATAATAATTGTTACATTGGATGTACTGACAAATTGGTCAGCTGTGCAAGAAAGTGTGTAAGACAAGAGAAGAAGTGTATGAATAACTGTAAATCAGGTGATTGTAATTGTCTCTCTACTAAAGAGAAGTGTATTCATCATTGTGATGATTCTATTTGTGAAATAAATTGTCTTTCCAGCTTTTACAAGACACAAATGGATGTGTTTTGTCATTAACTAGTTCTTTATAAATTATTTTTAATAAAAATCATATAAAGATTTTTCCGTTTGATATATCCTGCATAACATAGCAGTGCGTATCAGTTAGGTTTAATGATTAAATAAGACTAAATTCCAGTTTTTATGGAAAATCTAAGAGAATAAGATAAAGGTTACAATGAATATTTTTATAACTTTGTTGTTACCTATTATTATATAGTGCCTAAGTTAAGTGTGCTTATTATACAGATTTTATGATGGTTTTAGTAAAAATTAAACTATAAAAATGTGGTCGCGGATTTAATTCTTTTGAACTACAGTAGATACATATTTTCATGCTCTCTAACTTCCCTATATAATATTTATCGTCAGATAAGCGTGAAAAACTTTAGTTTTATTTAGTAATTTCATGTATTTATACGATATTTAAGCACATTTAACTTAGGCACTATGTAACCATTATTTAACCTAATTTTTTGACTTGATAGTTTAACTATATTTATTATGTAAATTAATTTATGGAGATAGAACTATGATCTATTTATGGAATATCTCAATAAATAAAATTTATTGGTCAAAGATTCTTATTGTGATGATAGGGATGATAATAGGCTTAGCTATTACAATCCCTGCTCAAGGCAATGAAAATATCCATTTGCCTGAATCTTCACTTGTTCCAGAAAATATACCTCCTTTCGTTAGCTTTTCCCCTGCTTTTTATATTGTTCGTGAAAATACAGGCTCAGGGATTTTATCCATTACAAGAAGTGGTCAATCACCAGGTATGTTGGATATAGATCAGGAAACAATAAGCTATAGTATATTAACAACAGATAGTGCTATTAGAGCTATTTTTAGTGTTCGTAATACAGCTCCTAACCCGAGTGATCAGGAAAGTAATCAAACTATTGAGATTTCCTATAATAGGAGTTTTGACTATGAAACAGCGCCGGATTTTGAGTATAGTAGAGGGTATGAATTTGATATTGAAGGGTGTGATCCACGCGGCGGTTGTACAACTATGGCTGTTGTTGTTGAGGTGGAAGATGAAGCTGAAATCAATACAATTTTAGGTTCTATTAATATTACTGGTCAGTATTATATTGGAGGAGTTTTGACTGCTGACTTTTCTGGTCTTTCTGACTATGAGGGGGGCATAGAAAGCTTACATAGTGGTGAGGGCAATGTAATATGGAGATATGGCACTTGTCCAGCTTCTAAAGGAGTGGGGGAATTACCTACTACAGATCAACAGGATTTAGGTGATTCATATTCCTATGCAGTACAGCCAGTGGATATCGATCAGGTAATTAGTGTATGGGGACAATATTGGACAATGTTTGACAAACAAAAATGGGTTTGTCGTCAAGTGAGCCGATCCATTAGTGGAAATCCCTCCTGGCCAACTCTCTCTCTTAGAGCTTCTCGTCAATCTGTGCCAGCAAAAGAAGACGTTGAATTAATATTATATCGGTCAAGCTATCTTACCTCTGCATTGCTAGTTCGTTTAAATACAAATCAAAGCGGATCGGATCAGTCAGCAAATTTCACTCAGACGATTCCTGCTGGGCAAAGTGAAGTGCGCTTTACAATAAAGACCTTTACAGAAGGAGAACTGCAGGTTGAAACTCTACCTAGTGAGGGTTACAACAGTTCGTTTTCTCCTATAAAAATTGCTGTAGCTCCTGTTAGCGTTTTACCTTCTGTACAGCCAAACATTGTGGATACAACTCAAGTGGGGAAAATATTAACAGCAGATAAGATAGCTAATCCTGGGTCGGATTATGCAGCTGAATCTGGGTTACTTGCTTTTGCTGTAGGAGATAGAACAAAAACAATTACGATGGGTAGTATTAATGATTCAGTAGATGAAAGAGATGAAATTTTTTTTATAAATCTTAGTAATGTGAATGCAGCGCAAATAGGTGATAAAGAGAGTAAAGTAACAATCCGAAACTCTGGTGCTATGTTAAATGGCTGGCTTTCTCGTTTTGGTCGTACGGTAGGAAGTCAGGCGGTAAGTGCTATTCCTACACAGATGGGGAGACCTAGGAGAAACCGGTTTGTCATTAGTGGACTGGATATGTCAGATGCGAAACAAACAAAAAAGGCATATCAACAAAATCTTTACGATTCATTTGGAAAGGATAAAAATGTAAATAACAAAACAATGACTTTGAGAAATTTTGCGCGTGGAACTTCTTTTAGCTTAGGAACGAAGAATAAAAATACGAGAATAGGCTGGTCGGCTTGGGGGCAATTTAATCATGATAGATTTAAAGGTGAACAAGATAATTTTAATTTAGAAGGACAGGTAACTAGTGGGTTTTTGGGAGCAGATTTAACTAAGGGAAACTGGCGTGGAGGAGTTACAGTTTCAAATAGCAAAAGTAAGGGAACTTTTAGCCTTCTGAATAATGATTCTGCTGAAGGTAGTGGAGGCGCAAAAAGTGGTTTAGTTAGTATATATCCTTATCTTGGCTATGAATTTGGTCCTGATAAGGCTATTTGGGGGATTTTTGGTGTTGGAGATGGAAATACAACATTGAATCGGCAAAATCAAATCACGAAGGCAAACACCTCTATGAATATGGATGCAATTGGAGCTAAAGGATCCATTTTTAGTGAAAATAAAGGAGACACATTAAATATGACACTTCAAACGGATAGGATGCAAGTGCGGATGAAGTCTGTGGAAACTAAGGAAATGAAAGAAGTGAAAAAGAGAGCAACGCGGCATCGTCTTATTCTTAATTCTTTTAAAAATTTTGATGTGGGAAGAGAGGGTATATTGACACCTTCTTTTCAGTTAGGAGTGCGACACGATAGTGGAGATGCTGAAAAAGGTATAGGTTTTGAAGTTGGTGGTGGATTTCGTTATATCTCTGAAGGTTTTACAATTGAAAGTACAGTTAAAAGGCTTATTGTTCACCAGAATGACAAGTATCAGGAATGGGAAATGAATGCAGCGATTCGTGTTGATCCAGACGAATTGGGACGAGGTTTATCTCTCAATGTTGTCCCTTCTTATGGTATTCCAACTAATAGTTTAAATCGCTTTTGGTCGGCTGATGGAGATCACATAATAAGAAGAAATAATAATTTTAAATTTTCAAGACAACTGAGTGCAGAGATTGGCTATGGACTTCGGAATCCTATTTCCTTCTTCAGAGGTCTTGTTACTCCATTCATGAAGGTTTCTTTATCTGATAATTCTGGTCGTGCTTATCAGACTGGAACTCGCTGGTTCATCAAGCCTAATGCTAGTATGAGCATTGAATTAGATCATATTGAGGACCAAATAAATAAGGAAAGCGCTTTCATGCTCCGAAGTAATTTCCAATGGTAGCATTCATATCAGTTTATATGTACCGATATATGAGTAAGTATTAATAATAACAAAGGTATTTTTTTTATTGCCAGATTAAATTCAGATTAGGTGTCATCTTCATCGGATGAAATTCATAAAGCGAAATAATTAGTTCTTCATTTGAATTAGGGTTTTTAAGCTTTGCTGACTTTAACAGGGCGGGTACTTTTTTTGGCTTGTTTACGCATGTAAGTTGCTATTTTTTTAGTTAGTACAGGGCTGGAAATAGCTAATATCCGAATAGCTAACAAAGCAGCATTGTGAGAGTTATCAATAGCCACAGTGGCGACCGGTACCCCTTTCGGCATTTGTGCAATAGATAACAAAGAATCCAAACCATCTAATTTTTTTGTCATAATAGGTACACCAATCACCGGTAAAACACTTAAAGACGCAACCATGCCAGGTAAGTGCGCCGCTCCTCCCGCACCGGCAATGATGACTTGAATGCCCCGTCGATGACAATCCAGTGCATAACTTTGCATCATCTTTGGCGTTCGGTGCGCTGATACTATTTTTTCCTCACACGGCACGCCAAAAACTTTTAATAACCGCACTGCCTCTTTCATCACCGAACGATCCGAATGACTACCCATAATCACAGATACTAAAGGTTTCTTTTTCATATCGCTTCTCCAATTAAATATTATAATGAATGCGCTTTTTTAAATTGTAACAGCTGCTTGAAAGCTTTGCTGACAGACGCTGCGACAAAATTAACATGCCCCATTTTTCGCCCAGGCCGATTTTCCTGCTTGCCATACCAATGTAGCTTTCCATCAGATATCCGCTTACTTAATAATTGATGATTTTTGCGACCTAATAAATTTAACATTGCAAAACCACCCGCACGTAAATCCGGCTCTGTAATATTTAAATTCAATACCGCTTTAATATGCAAAGAAAATTGATCCTCACTCAAAGCATTCAAAGAATAATGACCGGAATTGTGCACACGAGGAGCTAACTCATTCACTAGTAAATGACCTGACTTCGTTTCAAATAACTCAAACGCCATCACTCCTTCATAGTTCAAATGATCCAACATTGTTTTTAATTTCTTAACTAATGAATCTTTTTCTTTGTGCCGACAGGGACCTTTCACCCATAAACAACGCGCCTTCTCCTGATAAGTCTCCACTAAAGGTAATTCAATCATTTGCTTCTTTCTGTTTCTAACCAATATCAAAGCCATTTCTCGCTTAAAAGGAATGAACTCCTCCGCAATTAAATTATTCATGTTATTCTGTACAAACGATAAACCAACTGTGTCTTTAGTAATGTTCTTTACAATCTGCGTGCCATAACCGTCATAACCATGCTTTCTTTTCTTTAATACCATTCCTTGTGGAAATAAGTGGTTTGTCGCATGGATCTCCTGGTCAACGGAAATCACTACATAACGGGCCGTTGGTATTTTATATTTTTGAAATAATTTTTTTTGATGTAGACGATCTTGTAACAACTGCATGACTTGCGGCTTAGGATGAATGGGAGTTTTTACCGAAAAAGCTGTTTTTTGTAACAAGATAGTATCTAAAAATTCATTTTCAAAAGTGGCAACATTCACCTGCTGTAAAAATTTCTTTAAATCCCTCTTAGAATCTAAAGATCCTTGAATATAAGAAGATGTTACCTGAGCTGCTGGATCACTTGTATCCCTGCACAACACATAAGGCTGTAACCCCATCTCATGGCTTTTTAAAGCCAACATCCTGGCTAATTGGCCTCCTCCTAAAATGCCGAACTTAATTTTTGAAAGTTGGTTTTCCATATTGAGAAATGGCTCAAAAATCAAATCTGTAACAAGGTATCCAGTTTATGCTCTCGATCCAAGTTGATTAAATCCGAACAGCCACCGATAAATTCTCCATTGATAAAAATTTGAGGGACTGTTTTAATCCCTGTTCTGGCTGTTAAATTCTTAATGTCCTCCGGCTTGCCGTCTAATAACACTTCTTTATATTCCACACCTTTTTGGTTGAAAATATCCTTCGCCATTACACAAGCTGGACAAGTCGTTTTAGAGTAAATAATGATTTTTGCCATTGAGCTCCTTTCTGAATTTTTACGGTTTTATCAATAGATAACAATGCTAGTATAACTGACAGTTTTAAATATAGCTTACTCCATATTGTTAATCAATGTGGAAAAATGAGATTGTCTTTGCTTAAGTCAGAAAAATGTTTTTCCCCCATCGCTGCTAATAATTCATAATGATGATAGTTAATATTCATGGCATAATTCTTCACTCGTTCTGACTTTTCTTCAATGTCTAGTCCACGTTGCAGTCTATCAGAATGAGTGGTAATGCCTGTCGGACAAGTGTTGTTGTTGCACCTCAAAGCTTGTATGCATCCTAAAGCTAGCATAAAGCCACGGGCAGTGTATATCGCATGCGCTCCTAAAGATAAAGCTATGATTTGTTTACTGGCGCTAATCAGCTTGCCACTAGTGACTAATTTTAATTTATCTTGCGTATGATGCTCTTTTAGTAAGTCAGTGATTTTTTCTATCGCTGGAAATAATGCGTAACCCAAATCATCCATAAATATTTTAGGCGCAGCCCCCGTTCCCCCTTCGGTTCCATCTAAGGCAATGTAGTCAGGAAATGTGTTTTGCTTTTTCATCTCTATCAACATCTCCGCTAACTCTTTGACAGAACCCATACAAAACTTAATGCCCACCGGTAGTTTGGAAATTTCCTGTATCTTTCGGATAAACCGCACAGTGGATTCCGGAGAGGAACACTCTGCATGACCCGCCGGAGATACCACGTCTTTTCCCATCGGTACGCCCCTTAACTCAGCGATCTCCTCATTGATTTTTTCCTTAGGTAATAAGCCCCCTTTCCCTGGTTTGGCTCCTTGAGAAAATTTAATTTCCACCATTTTTACTTGCGGAATATTCGCTATTTTTTCCAACAGGTCAGGATTAAAAGATCCATCTTCATTTCTGACTCCGAATTTTGCCGTGCCCATTTGAAAAATTAGATCCGCTCCCTCCATTAAATGATATTTTGGATAACCCCCTTCTCCTGTGTTGAGAGCTATGTTCGCTTTTTTTGCTCCACGCGATAAGGCCTGAATGGCTTTTTTTCCCAAAGCGCCATAGCTCATGGCGCTAATCATCACTAAATTGTTAATCGTATAAGTCGCACGTAAATCGCGTTCATTCCCAAAACATAAATGATAAGGCTGAATATCTTTTAAAGAAGAAGGATAAAATGAATGCTTTAATTTAAAACTTGTTCCATCAAAGTTTAATAGAGAACCAAAAGCGGAAGACTTTTCCTCGTTCTTTGCGATTTTGTATAAGTCCGTTCTCTCTATTCGGCTAAAAGGTCTTTCTTCCATATCACTGGAGAAAAGGTATTGTCTAAGCTCCGGACCGACACTTTCAATGAGGTAGCGAAACAAAGCCAGTACGCCAAAGTTTGCCAAAAGCGTGTGTTTTTTTTGAATATATAGATAATACCAGTTGATCATGTTAACACATAACAACCCTATCATAAGCAAAAGCCACTTTGTGCCAAAGAGTAAAGTGGCCGCTCCCGATAGGATTAAGGCAAACACTAACAGCCAGTTTAAAGCTAAAGCTGTTTTTTCCAAGTTAACGGTAATTTTGCGATCGCCAGAATTCATTGATCCTAGCATACAGAACAGAGATGATTTTTGTAAAGTAAGTTTATATTTTATTGCAGTATTTTTAAAACAATCTGAATAAAATAAAATGATACTTACTTCTTTTCTTTTAGACGGTGAATGGTTCTTGACAGACTAATCATCTGTGCCATAGTCATCCAATATTCATTACTATTAGATCGCCAGATCATCCTATTTTTAAAGAGGGATCATCAATTGGGAGAGATGAAATGAAGTTAAATATCACATTGGTTGTTACTCCATAAGGTTCATCCATCCATGTTTTGGAAAGCTAGCGCTCCTTCCAATATTGCGCTGATTAAATATATTGGAAAAAAAGATAAAACCAATCGGCCCATTAGCCCTTCACTGTCTTATACTTTGGATCATCTTTTCTCGGTTGTGCAAGTTTCTCCCATCTCTGAATCAGTCGATCGTTTTGCGCCGCTTACGAAAACAGAATGGGACACAGCAACGACTGAATTAAATAGAACCCCTGCTAAAACTTTTTTTCCGTTTACAGGATCGCCCGCTGCTATCCATCGGTTTTTAAAGTTCTTTCAGTTTTTAAAAAAAATATTTCATGTCCCTGGCTCTTACTTAATTCAATCCGGTAATAGCTTTCCCGCTAATATTGGTGCTGCTAGTTCCGCCTCCAGCTTTTGCGCTCTCACTCAAGCCACTTACCTAATGGCAAAAAAATGTTCCACTCAAAAAAACTTTATGCAGTCACTGTCTCTCACCGACTTGTCCGCTTTTAGTCGACAAGGATCTGGCTCTTCGTGCCGTTCTTTTTTTCGTCCGTGGGCTTTATGGAACGATCCATATGCAGAATCTATCCAATTGCCATTTACCCGTTTGATTCACCATCTGGTGATCATTAACAATAAACAAAAAAAGGTTTCATCCTCCCATGCTCATGAATGTGTACAGACAAGCCTCTTTTTTAAAGATAGAGCCAATAGAGCACGACAAAGACTGTCCGATCTGCTTATCGCTCTTAAAAACAAGAACTGGAAACAATGTTTTCAAATTAGCTTTGATGAATTTCAAGATTTACATCAATTGTATGAAACGGCTAATCCACCTATTTATTATAAGGAAAAAACCAGTGATCAAGTGATTCAAATAGCACATAATGTGTGGAAAGAAAAACAAGACGGACCCCTAATTACCATGGACGCCGGATCTGCTGTACATTTGCTTTATCGCCCCGATCAGGAACTGCTCGCACAAAAACTGTTTGATCAACTAAGTTTGGAATTTAATGTTATTAGGTAATGTTGTTTTTAAATGCTGACAAATACCATCTGTTAAATCACCAGCAGTGGCAACAATATGTTTGTCCTTTAATTGTTGCAATATCGCTTGTTTGTTACTTGGATGAAAGAATACACATATCACCTCTGCTCCTAAAGCTCCGCAGCCTTTAGCTGCCATGACAAGTGGTGACTGTATTTGTTGTAGTAAGTCTAAAACATGCTCATGCACTAAGTTTAATTTTTGTAAATAAATAGCGTATTCACTTAAAACAGTTGTAAAGCCTGTTGAATCTGCATTTTCCATGTGCGTGATCGCCTGACTGGCTAAACGTGATAGCTGAGTTGTTTGTAAAGAAGAAATGGTTAAACTTTGTAAATGTTCCCATGTTTTTACCGTCACTCCTGTGCGTAATAAAATAAAATCTAAATCTTGGAATGGCCACGGAATCGATTGTACATGAAAAGGTTGACTGGAAAATAAACAAACTTTTCCAACCCACTGAGACACTACATCCGCACCACTGGCACGTTGTCCTTCAAAAGAAAGATGACGGTAAGCTTGCCAAAGACTTAAAACGCTTTGTGTATCCCATGTTATTTCTTGCGCAAAATGTTTTTTTACAGGGTGATCTAGTATTTTTTGAGTGACATATTTTTCCAAGTAATACACTAAATTAAATTGAGCACTGGATGAACCAAATCCTCCCCATCCACTATGTGGATCCCAAGATGCAAATCGGTAATTTTGAATGTGTGGATGTTGTGCCAGCCAATGCCCTGCCGGACTATTAGGATGAAATTCTGCATAGTGAATCTTTGACGTTTGTAAATGATTTTGTCCGACCGGTATGGATTTATGTGGATCTTTTGAAGAAATGAAAAAATAAAACCGGGGATTTGTGTTAACGATAACTGCCGGCGCACCCTTTAATACCGCATATTCCCCAACGAGAAACGTCTTGCTGGGAAAAGATAGATATCTTTCCATGTTTTTACTTTACTTTATCCATCCATTTTTTATGTGCGGATTTTAATTCCTGCAACGCAGAAAGTGCCTGATGATAATGTCGATCTTTAATTCTTTTTAAAGCTTCCGTATGATTGATGGTTTTTTTTCTTAATTCTTTTAAAGCTTCCACTGCTTGAGACAGAGAAATACGATTTGTAAACTCCAAAATCATTTCCAGGTGTTTCTGAATCACTGGAATCTCCCAATCTTTTGCGCCTGCGTCTAAGATCAAGTTTTGAATATGTAGTTTCATGTGGCCTTCAATAATGCCAACTGTTGTTAACGCACGAAGCGCACCTAAATTTTGTACTAAGCCAACAGCTGCACAAATACGAGCCAGGTTAGTTGCATTTGTCACTCCTAACATTTTAAGTCCCATTTTAGCTGTTGGGTGCAAGCGTGTAATGCCTCCTACAGTGCCCACCATAATGGGTGCACAAAACTGACCATGTAATTGACCATTTTTAACTCGCCATTTTGTGACTGGCAGGTACCGACCTGTTCTGGCAGCATAGGCATGCACTCCTGCTCCAACCGCTCGCCAGTCATTACCTGTTGCAATTAATATAGCATCAATGCCATTCATCACTCCTTTATTACTTGTAGCTGCTCGGTAAGGGTCCGTTTCTGCGAACACAGACGCTTGTGCAATTTTTTCTATTAACAGAGGATCTAAACCAGACATCACTATTTCCGCTAAAATCAATCGTGTGTCAGATAAATTGGAAACAATACAAATAGACACAGATTCGTTCGTCTCTATTTCAATAAGATTTCGTAAATATTCACATACCTGATTGACAATATTTGCTCCCATTGCATCACAAGTGTCCATGAGTACGTGGATGACAACCATTTCATCTGATAGTCGACGTAGCTGAAACCCTCTGACACCACCACCTCTTCTGAACATGGAGGGCGTAACTTCTTGATGTACTTTTTGTATCCATTTTTTTTCATTTTGCTTTAGTGCTTGTGCCAGTCGCTCAAAATTTTGCACATGGGCTATTTGGATTTGGCCAATAACTCCCGTTCCTTTAACCGAAGTTTTAATAAAGCCTGTTTCACTCACCCATCTTGCTGTCTTACTGGCTGCTGCAATGATGGAAGTTTCCTCTACTGCCATTGGAATCACTATTTTTTGTCCGTCAATGTTAAAGTTCATTGCGACACCTAAAGGTAACTGAAAATAACCAATGACATTTTCAATAAATTTTTCTGCCAGATCAGGCTTTTTAATACCTCCTGATTTTAAATACTTCACATCCTGACGAGTCAGCACACCCATCTCTATCAAGCGCGTAAACCTCTCCGCGGAAGAAAGCTTGGAAAATCCTTTAAATAAATTGTTCATTTTATCTTTATTATTTTCCATTTCCTTCTCTTAATCCACCGGTGAAAAAATGCTTTCCATCATGTATATACCTTTATTTTTGTGTTTTATATCGTGCAGACTGATATAAAGTCTCTATATTTTGGCATCCTGTGCAAAATAAAGCCACTTTTAACTCATATTCCATACGAGATAGTATGCGTTCCAGTTCTGCTTCTCCTTTTAAGGCAGCTTTCATTACCAAGCTGGCAATTCCCACTCGGCTGGCCCCCATAGCTAGTGCTTTAGCTGCGTCGCAGCCATTACGCACACCTCCCGAAGCCCATAATTGATAATCTCTGTTTTTTATATTTATTGCGAATAGTAGAGAATCTACTGTGGATACTCCCCAATCCTTAAAAGCTTCTGCAGCGCCAAATAGAGCATGATCTTTTTGAATGCGTTGGCCTTCTATTCTTCCCCAATGTGTACCGCCGTAACCACTAATATCCACAGCAAATAAACCTATTCCAGATAGCTGCCTTAATGTATGTTCAGAAAAGCCACAACCGGTTTCTTTTAAAATAATAGGTACAGAACATTTTTGACATAAATGGTGAAGAGCATCCAGTCCGCCACGAAACTCTGGAGTCCCTTCCGGCTGTATTGCCTCTTGTAGAGGGTTGGTATGTACAACCATTGCGGAGGCCTGTAAAGAATCCACTAAATCTTCCACGACAACTAAATCCGTGCGAATTAATTGAGATAGGCCAATATTACCCAGTAAAATCAGATGAGGATTCTTGCTGCGAATAGCACGCATTTCCCGGCCGGCTTGTGTATCAAAAATTTGTCTTCTCTGAGATCCGATTCCCATCACCCAGCCACGTTTTGCGCAAACTGCGGCAATTATTTGGTTGACCTTTGTCGATCCTTTCCAGCCTCCTGTCATGCCCGTTACAACAAATGGTGTCGCAAGAGTTTTTCCAAAAATGCGGGTGGAAATATTCACTTCAGAAAGATCTATTTCCGGTAAAGCAGAGTGCAAAAGCTGAATGCCCTGAAAGCCACTACTTCCAGATGCTGAATTTTCTTCTTGCAAAGCTAAATGAATATGATCTTTTTTGCGACGAACAAACTGAGAGATTTTTTTCTTATTCATATTCTCTCGCCTGATTCGTTGCCTATATTGGCAAGCATTTATTTTTGTGCTGTGGAATTGTTGGTGGAGCGAGCTTGCTCTATCAGTTGAGAAAACGCACTTGTATGATGAAAAGCCATGTCTGCTAGCATTTTTCTGTTCAAAGTAATGTTCGCTTTTTTTAGTAATGGTATTAAAGTGGAATAATTAATACCACTTATTCGAGCCGCTGCACCAATACGCTGATTCCATAGCCGGCGCAGTTCTCTTCTTTTTCGTCGCCGATCACGATACTGATACGACAAAGCTCGATCGCTTCTTTCAATCGCAACAGTAAAACACCGGCTGCCAGCCGAATAAAACCCTTTAGCTCGTTTAAGGATTTTTTTGTGCCGTCGTCTTCTGACAATACCTGTACTAACTCTCATAATATTTAAACCTTTAAGTGATCATTCGTTATTTTAACTATATGTAGTCATGCCATATTTATTGTTGTGACTCAACCAGCTCCTAATAGTTTCCGCATTGCCGCGGTAAAAGAAGATGCCACATAAGCGGTTTTTCCTAATTGTCTCTTTCTTTTAGCTGATTTGTTAGCCAGTAAATGTCGTTTATACCGCTGCTTTCTCTTGATTTTACCACTTGGTTTTAGCTGAAGGCGTTTGGCTGCTCCAGAATGTGTTTTTAATTTCTGCTTCATTAGACGCTTCGTTCGTTGTTAATGTTGTTCACTATATTCATTTGTTTGGTTTTTTAGCTTTGCCGTTTTTGGCTCTTCTGTGGATTCCTGCCATTCTATCCACTTCATTTTACATTTTACCGCGAGATTGACTGGATTTTCTGCTCATCCAGGGTATACTCCATCCCTCCCGTGTCGATGTATTCTTGAAATCTTGATCGGATTTGTCAATATTATAACGTAAGCTGGTAGTTGAAATGGATTTTTTCTTGATTTATTATTTGAATCGCATTATCTAGGTGAGATATTCGTCAGATCTGTACTAAACACAGGTTCACCTGAATAAACAACGAATAAAAACTGGGCAAACATATGAAAGTGCGAGCTTCTATTAAAAAAATGTGCAAAGATTGCCATATTATTCGGAGAAAAAACCGTCTTCGTGTGATTTGTAAAAACCTTAAACATAAGCAGCGACAAGGGTAATTATTCAAGTGCCATGTATTATATTATGTGGTCATTACAAAGAAAGGCTTAAGATATGTCTCGTATAGCTGGAGTAGATTTGCCAAAAGATAAAAGAGTGGAGGTTGCACTGACTTATGTGTACGGAATTGGGCGTGTGCGGGCCAGGGCAATTTGTAAAAAAATTGGTTTTTCTGATGCTCTAAGGGTTAAGGATTTAACGGATGAAAAAACAGCCAGCTTGCGTGCTTTTATTGAAAAAGACTATAAAGTAGAAGGGGATCTGCGACGGGAAGTGGGATTATCCATTAAGCGGCTGATTGACTTATCCGCTTATCGCGGAGTTCGCCATAAAAAAGGTTTGCCGGTACGTGGACAAAGTACCAGACAAAATGCTCGAACTAGAAAAGGGCCTAGAAAGACTGTTGCCAATAAGAAAAAAGCGATTTAAGGAAGTTCTACTGTGTCTGTTAGAAAACAAAAAAAGAAAAAAGTTAAAAAGAATGTTCCTATTGGGAAATGCCATATTAGTGCAGAATTTGGCAATACGCATATTACATTTACAGACGTCAATGGACAGGTGCTGTGTTGGTCCTCTGCAGGAATTTTAGGTTTTAAAGGGTCTCGGAAAGGTACACCTTTTGTTGCGCAAGCGGTAGCGGAAGATGCTATTCGTCGAGCAAAAGAATGTGGGATTCAAACAGTTAGTGTTTTCCTGAAAGGCCCTGGCACTGGACGGGAAATGGCGGTGCGTACGATGGCTAATGCGGGAATAAAAATTACTTCTTTGCGAGATATCACTCCCATTCCGCACAACGGGTGTCGCCCTCCCAAACGAAGACGAATTTAATTGTTTCAGTCAGATTTAATAGCAATCAAGGAGATACAATGGAAAAGATAAAAATGAAATCGCACTATTATAAGTATTGGAAAGGGCTTATCCGACCAAAAGGTTTTGAACTGGATCGGGATAGTCTCACTGCTACTTATGGAAAATTTATTGTTCAGCCTTTGGAAAAAGGCTATGGACTAACACTCGGCAATGCCATTCGTAGAGTGTTACTCAGCTCTATGATGGGGTCGGCCGTGTCGGCGGTAAAATTTGAAGGTATTTTGCATGAATTTACTTCTATTCCCGATGTGCTGGAAGATATTACAGATATTATCCTGAATTTAAAACAAGTGCGTTTTGTACAAAACGATGCAGAAGACAAATGGCTGAAAATTAGCAAAGAAGGACCTGGTTTAGTTACTGCTAATGATATTCAGGTAACCTCCGGTATTGAAGTAATCAACCCCGAGCAGCTCATTGCTACAATTGGAAAAAACGTTAAGTTTAATTGTGAAATATTAGTCACTTTTAATCGTGGCTATATTGAAGCTGACGAGCAGCCACATAATTTATCAAAAGGGTTTATTCCAATTGATTCTATTTATTCTCCCATTCGTCGGGTGAACTATTCTGTGACGAATGCCCGTGTGGGACAAAGAACTGACTATGATTCTTTAATTTTAGAAGTGTGGACAGACGGTTCTCTTGCGCCGGAAGAAGCTGTGCCAATGGGTTATAAAATTTTAAAAGAACAAATTCAGGTTTTTATGAATTTTGTGGACGAAAACATTGAACCACAAGAACAAACGATCAGCCAACAAACACTGCAAATTAATAAAAACTTGTTCCGTCCAGTAGAAGACTTAGAGTTATCTGTTCGTAGTGCGAATTGTTTGAAGAATGCACGTATTCGCTATATTGGGGATTTAGTAACAAAGACAGAACAAGAAATGTTAAAAACAAAAAACTTCGGCAGAAAATCTCTAAATGAAATTAAGGATATTATTAAAAACATGGGTTTATCCTTGGGAATGACAGTAGACGGCTGGCCACCGGAAAACTTACATATTACCGATCCGGAAGGAAAGCAAAAAGCAGGCTTAAATGCTCATGCTATGACTGGATCCGCTCCTCATAGCCCAATGTCGCCGATCGATTCCATGTCTGCTGCTGGTAGTGCGGTTTCACAAACACAACCTACTTTTGCTGATACCGGTGTACAGACACAGACAATGTCTTCTCCTAGTGTATCGGAGGATCAACAACAGACACGGACAATGTCTTCTCCTAGTGTATCGGAGGATCAACAACAGACACGGACAATGCCTTCTCCTAGTGTATCGGAGGATCAACAACAGACACAGACAATGCCTTCTCCTAGTCCTGTATCGGATCAGACAAATATGCCGCCAGAGGAACCTGTACAACATGTACCCACTGAAGCTCAGCCACAAGAAGCAGAGACGATATCTCCGGAGCCAGATTCCACAGTAGAAAATGCTTCTGCCTCAACAACCAGTGAAGGTAATTCTGCAGAAGATACTAAAAAAGAAGAGGTTTGATTTTGAGACATCGGTTGCAAAAAAATCCCTCTTTCGGTCGACATAGAGGTCCAAGAGAGGCACTGGTTAGAGGTTTAGTGCGCGCTTTAGTGGAGCAAGAGAGAATTAAAACCACTTTACCAAAAGCACGTTGTGTGCGTCCATTGGTGGAAAGAGCCATTACAATGGGTAAGAAAAACAGTGTGCATGCACGTCGCCGATTGCTCAGTCTCTATCCTTGGAGTAAAATAATATATAAAATTATGACCGATCTGGCTCCGCGGTTTAAAGATCGTAAGGGCGGCTATACACGTATTATTAAATTAGGATTTCGTTCCGGAGATCAGGCTCCACTTGCTTATTTGGAATTTGTGGACTATCAGGTAGCTGGTTTGACTCCGTCATCATCTGTGAAAGAGACTGCACCTAAACCGGATTCAAGTAAGAAAGATGTAAAAGATAAAAAAGCGGTAACAGATACAAAAGATAAAAAAATTAGCACGGCAAAAGATAAAAAAATCAAAAAACAACAAATAAGAAAGATAAACAAAAAAAGAAAGAAAATAAGACAGATTCAAAAACAGTCCAGAAAAATCAATCGAACATAATATTTTTTGAGGGCCTGATGCCTCTCTTTCCATTATCTCAGCGGATTAAAGTTACTATATTTATTGTGGGTAGTGTTTCTGTCCTATTATTAGGATATTTTTCTATTGATTATTTTATTCAACAGAAAAAACAGATTCCCAACCGACTTCGCAAAATAGAACGAATAGAAAAAGGTCAAATCGACTTTGTGGCTTATGATCTTGAGGGACGGGAGTTATATTTATCTTCTTTTTACGGACAGTATGTGCTGCTTAATTTTTGGGCTACGTGGTGTGCGCCTTGTGTAACAGAGCTACCTGCGTTAAATGCTTTAGCTAAGCTGTTTTCCGGCCGATTGATCGTGCTGGCTGTGACGAGTGAAGAAATCACTGAAATTAAAAAATTTTTTAGAGCGTTCGATCCGTTATCCTCTTATTTTATTCCTATGCACATGAATCATTCGGATATGTTATCTATTTTTGATATTAAATCTTTTCCAGAAAGCTATCTTCTAAATAAAAAAGGTCGGTTGGTGAAAAAAATCATTGGCCCTCAAAAATGGGATTCATCAAAGTGGACAGCACATATCAAACAACTAATGGAGGAATAAATTTTTAAAATGAATATTGTATTATTCGGAGCTCCCGGAACCGGTAAGGGAACGCAGTCTGATTTATTAGTTTCTCATTTCAAACTATATCATATTAGTACAGGTGATTTGTTTCGTAAGGCACTCAGTGAAAAAACAGCTCTGGGTTTAAAAGCTCGTTCTTATATGGATCAAGGACAATTAGTGCCGGATTTTGTTGTTACTTCCATGGTGGAAGAAATATTTAATTCCCCTACTTTTGCGGTGGACGCTTCTAAAGGATTTATTCTGGATGGTTTTCCACGTACGATCGCGCAAGCGAAAGTCTTAGATACTTTACTGGCTAAATATAAAAGACCCTTGGATCAAGTGCTTTGTTTAAATGTAAGTCAGTCAGAGTTAATAGAGCGACTCACCGGCCGGCGAATCGCCATGAAAAGCGGACATGTGTACCATATTTTATTTCATCCACCTAAAAAAGAAGGAGTATGTGATATCTCCGGCGAACAATTAATTCATAGAAAAGATGATACCAAATATGTTGTGCAAAACAGATTGGCTGCTTATCAACAACAGACAGCGCCTCTTATTGCCTATTACCGTAATCAAAATATTTTAGTGGATATGGATGGAACAGGGACAAAAGAAGAAGTATTTGCTCGTATAAAAAAAATCATTGCCTGATAAGGGAATGTAAATTGAGCTTGAAATACAAATGAACATCTTATAATAATAGAGGACTGGCAAAACTAGCACGTTTCAAAAGGAGGTTTTTATGTTGGGAGTAGGAGATTTATTTCCATCATTTAAAGTGAAGGCAACTGTTTCATCCGATGACAATTTAAAAAATGCGTTTATTGACGTAGATAATAATACTTATCAAGGGAAATGGCTGGTTTTTTTCTTTTATCCGAAGGACTTTACTTTTGTGTGTCCAACAGAAATTAAAGGTTTTGCGGATCAAGATGCGGAATTTAAAAAGAGAGGCGCTCAGGTTCTAGCTGGTTCAACGGATTCGGAGTTTGTCCATCATGCTTGGAGAAAACATGAAAAAGATTTACAAAATCTACCTTTTCCAATGTTAGCGGATGTTAAAAGAGAGATGACAACAGCTTTAGGTATTTTAGATCTAAAAGAAGGTGTGGCTCAAAGAGCTACTTATATTGTAGACCCTCAGTCTGTGATTCGTTTTGTGTATGTGACGGATTTAAGTGTGGGACGTTCTCCTAAAGAAGTATTGCGGGTTTTGGATGCACTTCAAACGGGTGAACTCTGTCCTTGCGACTGGAAGCCAGGCGCTAAAACACTTTAATTCGTGGAAATAAAGGGGGAATATCCTTAATCGTCAATCCGGCTTTAGGGAAGTCGCCGTTTTTAAAATACTCTACCGGCCATTGATTTGGACAGGAGAGACTATCTAGTAACGTGGCCATTGATTTGGGCATGACTGGCTGTAAAAGGACGGCACATAGATAAATGATCTCTAAAGCGGATCGCAAAACATCTTGTGTTTGCTCTTTATCCTCTTTGATTAATTTCCAAGGAGTGGTTTGTTCCAAATACTTGTTGGTTTCGTTTAAAAGGCGCACGATCTGATCCACTCCAGATCCCGGGCGGAGTTTTAACACATTTTCCTTAACTGCATCCGCTGTTTGTAGACCTAACTGCTTTAAATTTTTTGTTAAAATATTTGGTGTAGCAACTGGCTTTGGAATGATAGAATTAAAATGTTGATGGATCATTGTTACTGTTCGTCTTAATAGGTTGCCTAGATTATTTGCTAAATCTTCATTCACTCGGCGAACGAGTAAGGGTATACTGATGCTACTGTCATTTCCTATTGGAATGTCACGAATCAAACAATAACGAAGATGATCCGCAGAAAATATTTTCAAAAGATCCATCGGATCCATCACATCTCCTTGAGATTTACTCATTTTTTCCTGAGATGGGTTCAGTAACCATCCATGTGCTAAAATGGTTTTTGGTAAAGGAAGGTCCAGAGCCATTAGCAAGCAAGGCCAATATATACAGTGGGTCATTAGAATATCTTTTCCAATCAGGTGCACAGCACCAGTCTGAACCCACCATTTTCTAGTGTCTGCAGGAAGATTTTCACTATTTGTTTTTCCATCCTGGGAAGGTCCTAAGTAGCCAATACCTGTTACATAATTCAAAAGTGCATCCACCCATACATAAGTAACAAATTGCGGATCAAATGGAACTTCCACTCCCCAACTCACTCGGCTTTTTGGACGAGTGACGCACAGGTCCGATAAAGGTTGTTTTAAAAAACTTAATACCTCATTTTTTCTGTGTTTCGGTTGAATAAAGTCAGGATTTTTAGCGATGTGATCCCTTAAAGCCTGTTGATAAGCAGACATTTTAAAAAAATAATTTGTTTCCTGTATGCGACTAACTTTTTTTCCTTCAGGGGATAAGCCATTTACCAAGTCTTTTGATGTATAAAAGCTTTCTTCACTGACACAATACCAGCCTTCATATGTAGATGGATAAATCAGCTGTTGATCGTATAGTGTCTGTAAACATTTTTGCACCGCTTGCTTATGTTGTGGCTGAGTGGTGCGGAAGAAGCGATCGTAGGAAATATCTAGTAATTTCCAAGTGTTTTCAAACTGTTTTGCCATCTTATCACAATATATTTGAGTGGGCATATTATGTTGTTTCGCGGATTGAAAACATTTTTGCCCATGTTCGTCTGTTCCAGTCAGTAAAAAAGTTTCATATTCAAAAAGCTTGTGGTAGCGTTTTAAAGTATCGGCGATAACGGTGCTGTACACTGTTCCCAAATGCGGTTTATCGTTGACGTAGTAAAGGGGAGTTGTGATATAGAAACGGCTCATTGTTTTAGTTTTAAGGGGAAGAGATAAACAGTTCAACGGGAAATGTGAATGAAAAAGAAAACAAAGAAATCGGTCAAGGTATCAAAAAAAGCAAAGCCAGGTTTATCTAAAAAGCCTCTTAAAAGCGGTGGTAAAACAAATATCCGCCAGAAAACAAAAAGCAAAAAATTATCTACTCATCGGACAACAACCAAAAAAACTCCTGTTAGCCGCACTAAAGCGACTAAAGCAACTAAAGCGACTAAAGCAACTAAAGCGACTAAGGCAACTAAAGTAACTAAAGCGACTAAAGCAACTAAGGCAGTTAAAGCAACTAAAGCAGCTAAGGCAGTTAAAGCAACTAAAGCAGCTAAAGTAACTACAGCAACTAAAGCAGCTAAAGCAACTACAGCGCCTAAAGTAACTAAAGCGCCTAAAGCAGCTAAAGCAACTACAGCGCCTAAAGCAGCTAAAGTAACTAAAATATCTACTAAATCCGCAAAGCCATTGACCAAGAAAGTGGCAACAAAGCCGGTAAAGTCAAAAGCTAAGAAAACGGCACCCATCCAGTCAACAAAAACTACATCTGCCTCTACTGCTACTAAGAAAAAAGTAGTTAGTAAAAAAACAAAGTTAAAGGAAACAATGGCGGAGAAGAAAGAAAAAAAGTTATTACAGGAAAATGAAAAAAAGTGGGAAAATCTTTATAAAAAATCAAAAAGCATGAAACCAAGTCCATTTCATATCTCTAAACAATTTGCGCCGGACACTCCTTTGGCACATTCTGTATTCGGCTGGGGATGGGTTATCAGTAATAAAAACCATCGTTTAGAAGTGATTTTTAAGGATAAAATTCGTCTTCTATTGTCTAACCAGCCTGTGGTACAAAAAACCAAGTCTTCTATAAAAAATAAGCAAAAAGATAAATGAGAGTTTTATATTTAGTGAATCATTGGATTTTATTTACGCACGTCAGTGTGATGGCTATTTACAGCAATTTGCAGCTAAAGCAGGTATGTAATTATGTCTAAGGCAGATCTGATTCAATTTGAGGGCCAAATTGTTAAAATCTGTTCTAACGGACTATATAAGGTGCAATTAGATAACAAAGATATTGAAGTATCTGCCAGATTATGCGGTAAAATGCGTCGTTATAATATCCAAGTGGTCAGTGGCGATCGTGTGACTGTTGGATTTTCTCCACATGATCTTAATTTAGGATTGATTATATACCGATACCGATAAAATGCTAATGGATAAGGATGTGTGCTTATGAAAAAATTAGTGATTGTGGAATCTCCTACAAAAGCTAAAACAATTCGCCGGTTTTTAAGCAAGGACTATGTTGTGGAGTCCTGTATGGGACATATTCGGGATTTACCTGGATCTATTAAAGAACTTCCAGAAGAATTTAAAAAATATCATTGGGCGCGTTTTGGAGTAAACGTGGATAAAGATTTTCATCCGGTGTATTGCGTGCCCTCCAGTAAGAAGGCAGTGGTGAAAAAATTAAAAGATATTTTGAAATCAGCTAAGGAACTGATTTTAGCGACGGATGAAGATCGCGAAGGAGAAAGTATTTCCTGGCATTTAACAGAAATTTTAAAGCCAAAAGTTCCGGTCAAACGTATGGTGTTTCATGAAATCACACAATCCGCTATTGAAGAAGCACTTAAAAATTTTCGCAGTGTAGATAACCATTTAGTGCAGGCACAAGAAGCGCGACGTATTTTAGATCGTTTAGTGGGTTATAGTATTTCCCCTTTATTATGGCAAAAAGTGCTCAGAGGACTCTCTGCTGGTCGGGTGCAGTCCGTAGCTGTCTCACTCATTAGTAATAGAGAGCTAGAAAGATTAGCTTTTCAAAAAACGAAATATTGGGATTTGGTAGGAGAACATAAAGTAAAGTCTTCAGGTGTTTTTACCAGTCGACTCACCTTTTATAAAGGTCGTCGCCTGGCACGTAGTTCAGATTTTGACAGCATAACTGGAAAAAGAAAAACACCAGCAGGTAAGGGAGCATCGGCGTCTGTGCTATTGATGACGGAGTCTACCGCCAAGCAAGTTGTTTCCCTCCTATCTAAGCGAAAATTTAAAGTGCAGTCCGTAGAAAAAAAACAAATAACCAGAAAACCTTTTCCACCTTTTATTACATCTACTTTGCAGCAGGAGTGTAACCGACAATTTCGATTTTCCTCTCGTCAGACAATGATTCTTGCTCAGAAACTATATGAGCAAGGTTTAATTACTTATATGAGAACAGACTCCACTTTCTTATCCACGCAAGCCCTTCAGGCAACTCGGGCTGCAGTGTCTAGTGTGTGTGGAAAAGATTATCTTCCTTCTACCCCGCGTGTCTATCGTAAAAAAGCAAAAGGTGCGCAAGAAGCCCATGAAGCCATTCGCCCTGTCGGCCAGCGCTTTCGTGCACCAAACCAAACGAAATTGAGTGGGGATATGCTCAAACTATACGATCTGATCTGGAAAAGAACTCTTTCATCTCAAATGAAAGATTGTATTCAAAATCAAACTCGAGTGGAAATGCAAGCGGGTGATGGTGTGTTCGTTAGTTCAGGAGTGACCATACAGTTTCCCGGGTTTTATCGCATTTACAAAGGTCAGCAAACAGAGGAAGTTCAACTACCTGATTTGAAAAAAGGGGATGAAGTATCCTGCTTAAAATTAGAGGCATCAGGACATGAAACAAAACCCCCTGCCCGTTATACAGAAGCTTCACTTATTCAAAAATTGGAGGAAGAAGGAGTCGGTCGACCTTCCACTTATGCAAGTATTATTAGCACCATTCAGGACAGAGGTTATGTGAAAAAAGAAAAAAATAGTTTAATTCCCACTTTTGTTGCTTTAGTGGTGGATCGTTTGTTAGCAGAGCATTTCCCGGATTATGTGAATGTACAGTTTACATCTCAGATGGAAAAAGATTTGGATCAAATTGCACGTGGTAAAACGAATCATGTGAAATATTTAAATTCTTTTTATCTTGGTTCCAAAGGATTGAAAAATTTAGTGGAGAATCAAGAAAAAAAGATGAAGAAGAAAACTTTTCGCTCTTTAATTTTAAACGGGTTTGAAGAATATTCTTTTAATGTAGGGCCTTTTGGGGCATATGTCTCCAAAAAGAATGGTAAGGATAGTGTGTCAGCTACTTTGCCAACCGATTTGTTTCCAGGTGATATTACTAAATCAAATATTGAAACATTGATTCAAAATAAGATAAAAGGTGGACGACTACTTGGAAAAAATCCCATAACCGGTAAAGATATATTTGTCGTGTTAGGTCGGTATGGGCCTTATTTGGAAATGAGCACTCAAGCAGGCAACGAAAAAACAACCACGGCAAAAGGCAAAAGTAAAAAAAAGATATCTAGCCAAAAGTCTGTATCTGCGAAAAACTCTCGTCAAAAATTACCTGTTCGTCGCGTGTCTTTATCTCCTTTTTATAAGGAAGACACTATTACTTTAGAAGGTGCTGTACAGTTATTAGAGCTGCCAAAAGTATTAGGTAAGGATCCTAAAACGAAAAAAGAAGTGAAGAAAGGTGTTGGACGTTTTGGACCTTATATCGTGCATGATGGTGATTTTCGATCCGTACCGGCGGAAGGTTTTTTCGATATCACTCTAAAAGAAGCTTTACAACGAATAAAAGAACCAAAGAAAGGCGGCCGAGGATCTCAGATTTTAAAAGAGTTAGGAGCCCATCCGAAGTCTGGGAAACCAGTCCAGTTGATGAAAGGGCGTTATGGTCCTTATATTAAATATGACGGTAAAAACTATGCGTTATCCTCTCATGTTGCTCCCGATCAATTAACACTTAAAGAGGCGGTGGATTGGATGGCTAACAATACAGTTAAAAAGAGTAAAAAAAGTACTCGGTTGAAAAAAGTCAATCAAGTCGCCGCGCGCAAAAAAACAACAAAAAAAACATCTCGTGCTAGCTGATACTCTGGACGGCTAGGTCAATAATCAGTTAAGCTTAGTGTAAATGTTCCTGTGTATAGGACAGCATGAAATGGAGTAACTTACAAAAGGTAATATTTATGAAAAATAAGATGTTATTTTTTCTCACCTTCTTTGCGATTGTTTTTCAAATCCATACAGTCAGTGCAGCAGATCTTGATTGTAAATACATATATGATATTCAGGAGAAATTTTTAAATTTGCATATTAATTTTTCCAATCGGGATATCAAAAATCATCAGTGGAAAAGATCTCATTTTAAATCTTCGATTTCCAGTTTGGAAAAACGTACTAGAGATCAATTTATTAAATCTTTGGATATGGAAAAAATTTATTTTACAAAAAAAGATGAACGAAATGTTCATCGATGGATGAATCGTATTTTTTCTCAGTTGAAAAAAGATAATTGTTCTTCTCTGGATCGCGTATACCAGCTGTATTTGGATCGGGTGATGGAAAGGGTGCAATTTGCTAAAAAGTATTTAAAAAAACCGTTTAGTATTGAAACCACTATGCAGTTGGTGTTAGATGCTCGTCAGCGTAAAAGACCTAATAATAAAACAGCATTAGACAATTTTCAAAAAAAATATATTCAGTATCAAATGGCTAATGCCATTGTTGCGAGCGATAAAGAATCATATACAAAGCAACTAGAAGAAGCAAAAGATAATATTTTGCGGTATTATGATCGTTTGCAAAAACGTGTAAAAAGCTGGGATGTACATTTAACAAATAAAGAAAAAAAACAATGTTATAAAAGAAAAAAATCTTCTGGTAAAGTGACTATCTGTAAGCCGGATAGATGGTATTCTATTTATTTAAGTAGCTTTGCTCAATCTTTGGATCCTCATTCCAATTATTTGTCTCAGGAGGATCAAGAGGATTTTGAAATTAATATGCGTCTTTCACTGGATGGTATTGGAGCCAGTTTAAGTACGCAATATGGACATACAATTATTGAACGATTAATTCCAGGTGGTGCTGCTGCTCGTTCCAGTCGTTTGCATACGAAAGATAAAATTTTAGCGGTGGGACAAGCGAAACAGAAAATGGTGAATATTTTTGATATGTCTCTTCGGGATGTTGTAGGTATGATTCGTGGAAAGAGAGGCACACCAGTTTATTTGAAAATATTAAGAATGGATCGGCCGGATAAAAAAAATAAAAAATCTACTAAAAAGAAAATATTTACTGTGCGTTTAATTAGAGATCGGGTGAATTTGGAAGATCAAGCAGCTGCCTTATTTTATTTTGATAGAACGGTTAAGAAGAAAAAATATAAAGTTGGAGTCATCTCTGTTCCTTCTTTTTATGGTGAAGTGGGTGTCCGTGGACGTTCTGTATCTAAAGATGTGAAAAAATTATTAAAGCAGGCAAGAAAAAAAGTATCTGCTTTAGTGTTGGATTTATCCAATAATGGTGGTGGTTCTCTACTGGAAGCTATTCGGGTAGCGGGCCTCTTTTTTGCGAAAGGAGGAGTGGTTAGGCAATTAGTGAAAACCACAGATGGCGATCGATATCTAACTTTGTCAGATGTGGACAAAAATGTAGAATATAGAGGGCCATTAGTTGTTTTAATCAATCGGGTCAGTGCCAGTGCTTCGGAAATTGTATCCGGTACGCTTCAATCTTATAAAAGAGCAGTTGTGGTTGGTGGCGATCATACTTTTGGCAAAGGCAGTATTCAATCTGTAGAACGTTTAAGTTCTAATTTAGGATCTATTCGTGTCACAGTGGGTTTGTTTTTTATTCCCAATGGTTTTTCTACTCAATTACATGGGGTATCTTCTGACATTCATTTTCCAAGTGTATTTTCTAATGACGAAATAGGCGAGAAAAATTTGGATTATGTACTGCCTAAGAAAAAGATACCTAGTTTTTTATCTCAGTCAGCTTATGTGTTTGAAGGAAAAAATGCATGGACATTAGTGGAAGATAATCTTATTCGGTTTTTAAAGCAAAAGTCACAAGACCGTATTAAGCAGAATAAAAAATTTAATGAAGTCATCCAGGATATAAAAGAAATAGCAGCTAAAAAGGCGCAAGGTTATAAAACCACCATCGCTCAAGTATTTAGCGAAGCGAAAAAAGAAGAGAAAGAGAAAGAAAAAAAGAAAGAAAAAGAAAAGAAAAAAGAACAGAAAAAATCCTTAGCGGAGAAAGATGAAGAAGCCCTCCGAAAGAAAAGATATATAGAACGTCCGGATGTGCAGGAGGCAGTGAATATTGCTGTAGATGCTGCGCATAGGCGTCATCAACTCCAGCTGGCTCGCAAAAATATTCATTGATAATTTTGTAAAAAGTGCGCGATAGTTTTTAGGAGTGAAACTATGAAAAAATCATTATCAAATATTAAAGATATTTCGGCAGAATTATTGCTAAAAATATATCGCTTGATGGTGCAGTCTCGTGTACTGGAAGAAAGAATGATTCAGATTTATAAACAAGGTCAGGCGCATTTTTGGATTGGAGGGCCAGGAGAAGAAGCCTTTGGTGTACCTCTGGGTTTGTTAGTTAAAAAAGGTCAAGGGCTGGATTATGACTGGTTACATTTACATTATCGTGCCACTCCTACTTTAATTGCAATGGGACTTTCTATGAAGGATGTGATTCGTTTGATTATGAGTAAGGCAACGGATCGTCATACGGGGGGTCGAAACTTTTCCAATCATTATTGTGTGCCAGAATGGAATGTGGTGCCTGTAAACTCCATTATCGGTCCTCAATACAGTACTTGCCTGGGAACGGCACATGTGCAAAGTCGATCAAAAACCAATGCGATTACTATTGTCACTGGAGGGGATGCAGGCACAGCAGAAGGGGATTTTTCTACTTGTTTGGTGTGGGCTTCCCGCCCCAGTCGACCATTGCCTATTTTAATTACTGTACAGAATAATGGTTGGGGAATTTCTACATCCTATCAAGGACAACATGGGGAAACACATATTATTGATCGCGGTAAGGCTTTCAATATGGATACGGTTTTAGTGGATGGAAATGATCCAGTGGAGGTGTATTTAACTTTAAAAGAAAAAATGGAATATATACGAACAAAGCGTCGGCCAGTGTTATTGGAAGCGACTGTGTCTCGTCTGTACGGACATTCTTCTGCGTCCGGTGCGAATTATGTAAAAGGGGAACCGTGTCCTATTGCTTTATTTGAAGAACGATTAAAAAAAGCAAATATGCTGACAGATAAGGAACAAAAACATACATGGGAATCTTTCATGGAATCTGCTAAACAACTGCAGCAGGAAATAAAAACAGAGCCAGATCCAAGTTCAGATTCTATATGGGATCATGTGTATGCCAATAATGAAAATGCGGACTGGAGGAATTTTTAATGGCAAATATGGCTCAAGCAATACGCATGGCTTTGCATTACGGGGAAGAACATTTGAATGTGAAAGATGTTTTTGGCCAGGATGTTGGTTCACCTCTGGGAGGTGTTTTTACTGTCACTCAAGGATTAAAAACAGCATGGAATACTCCTTTAGATGAAAAAGGAATCGTGGGGACTGCTATTGGCATTGCTTTAACTGGTGAGCGATGTGTAGCGGAAGTGCAGTTTACAGATTATATTTTTAATGCGATAGATCTTTTAAAAGTCGCGGGAGGTGAACTCTGGTCCTCTAACGGACAGTACCCTCTTTCTTTTGTATTGATGACACCAACGGGAGCGGGCATTCATGGTTCCATTTACCATAGCCATAGTTTTGAATCTTGGGCAAGCCGTCTGCCTGGATGGAAAATTGTTATGCCGTCCAATCCACTATCTGCTTATGGATTAATGCTTTCGGCCATTAAAGATCCTAACCCTGTTTTATATTTAAAACCTAAAGCTTTGTTACGTGTTAAAGGACATGAAAAACTACCAGGAGAACCTGAACAGGAGAATCAATTAAAAAAAATGATTGATGCTCCCGTAGAACATAAACAGAGAAAAAATTGGAAACCAAATTGGCCAGATTTGGAAGAATATTTAGTACCGATTGGCAAAGCAAATATCGTGCAATCCGGTGATCAAGTAACAGTCGTTAGTTTTGGCCGTTCTTTATTTTTATGCCAGCAAGCTTTGCAACAAATGGGAGATGCAGGGAAAGAAGTAGAGTTGATTGATATGCAAACTATTTATCCGTATGACTGGCAACTCATTAAATCCTCTATTTTAAAAACAAAGAGAGTGTTATTTGTAAATGAAGATACGGAAGTAACTAATTTTGGTGAACATTTAGCTTATCGTGCCAGTAAAGAATGTTTTTATCATTTATATGCTCCTCCTCGTGTATTAGCTGGTAAGAATTTGCCAGGTGTTGGCTTACATCCTCATTTGGAAAAAGCAACTGTTCCGCAAGCTAGTGATATCGCTTGTGAGATTCAATCTTTAGCCGCTGAGAATCCATAATAAGGTTAGGATATTCCAAAAATTTTTTTTAAACCCTCTTTCCAGTGAAGAATAAAAATTCCATCTTCTTTTCTAGCCGTTTTATCAAGAGAAAGTAAAAACCCCTTGGATTTAGGAATATCTTTTTTAACAAATTTTAGGTTTTTTAGATCATCTGAAACCGTTTTGTTTTTGGATTTTATCTCAATCAGTATTGTTTCTTGGCCTTTTTGCAAGATAAGATCTATTTCCATGCCTCCTTTTGAATGGAAATAAGACATTTTATAGTTGGTCTCAAAGTATTCATTGAAACGATAAGCTTCTGCAATCACAAGATGCTCAAAGCACTGACCAAAGGAATAAGTCGCTGGCTGAATTTTAACATCAATCAAACCAGCTAAGGCTCTAGCCACTCCTAAGTCAAAAAGATAAAACTTAGAAGCTTTGTTCTGTTGTTTTCTAATAGACATTGCAAAAGCAGGTAAATGAAAACCTAAAAGCGTATCTTCCAAAATCTCAAAATATCTTTGGCAGCTTTTATAATCAATTCCTGCTTCTCTGGCTATTTTAGAGTGATTGAGAATACAACCATTGCATTGTCCAGCAACTTCTAAAAAATAGCGAAAAGGTTCTATATTTCTAATGATCTGTTCGGATATAATTTCTTCTTTTAAATAAGTGTAAATATAAGAATTGAGATAACGAATTTTATCTTTTTTCAAACTTAAATTAAAAATTTCCGGCAAGCTTCCAAACTGCAAAACTTGTTCTAATTTAAATTTATCTTTCAGCTCTAAAAAAGTGAGAGGGGAAAGTTTATATAAAAAAGCTCTGCCAGCTAAAAGATTAGCTGAACCATGTTTTAGTTTTCGGATGCTGGAACCGGTTAAAGCAAATTTAATGTTCTTTTTTTGTATTAAATAATGAGCGACATCCAACAGCTTAGGAGCTTTTTGAATTTCATCAATGACAATAAATTTTGGTTTCTTCTTTAATGCTTCAATTTGCTCTACTAAACGAAAAGGTCTTAAATTAAACTCTCTGTCTTTTTCCGGTTCTAAAAGATCAATCCAAAAAAGGTCATTTTTGTTAAAGATCTTAGACCATTGTTTTTGTAAATAACTGGACTTACCAGTGGCTCTGCCTCCAAAGAGAAAAAAGCTTTTTGTTTTTGAGCATTTGACAAGTCTTGGTATCATATATCTAATTTATCGGATAAATTAGACATAAAGTCCAATCTTTTTATATCTCGTTTTTAAAATCCCTTGGTAGCTTTGTCATCCTTAAAAATTTATTGAAAGTCATCTGCAGTAAATAAAGCGCTTAAACATAATCCAGCTTTTTGTATGTTATTTGTTGCCTCTTTGGCACCTCGGTGAATCACACATAGTACATGTTCAATCACTGCTCCTTCTCTTCGGAGATCGGCTGCGCTAGCAATCACTTGTCCACCTGTTGTAATGATATCTTCCACAATACAGACTTTTTTATTTTTGATGCTGCACCCTTCTGTTGTTTTTTTTGTTCCATATTCTTTTGCTTTTTTGCGGACGAATACACAAGGTAAACTCGTTTCCAAAGACAAACAGGTAGCTAAAGGAATGCCTCCCATGATTAAACCTGCTAATACTTGCGTGTCAGACGGGATTAGCTGATGTAAATGCGAGCATAATGCTTTCATTAAGGCTGGCTGCGATTCAAATAAATATTTGTCAAAGTATTCTGTCGATCGTTGGCCAGAGCGTAAAATAAAATCCCCTTTTAAGAGAGCTACCTTTTTAATTTTTCTAAGTAATTCTTCTTTGTTCATTGGATGCAAAACGATTATTTGATAAAATTAAAATAATGAATGTTACTAAACACCGTCTTAGCAGTTCTGTCAAAACTTTTCCGTCTAACTGCGGTGTCTACCTGATGAAAAATAAACAAAACCATGTGATCTATGTTGGAAAAGCAAAAAACCTTAAATCTCGTGTACAATCTTATTTTAAAGCTGCTGCCAGTCATCAACTCAAACAGACTTTTTTAGTCGCACAAACTCATCACCTGGATTATGTTCTGACAGACACGGAAGCAGAAGCTTTGTTGCTAGAAGCTAACCTGATTAAAAAATATACCCCTCGATATAACGTACGTTTAAAAGATGATAAGTCATACCCTTATATTTGCTGCTCTATGGAGGATGATTTTCCTCGTTTTTATATCCAAAGAAGAGTGAAAAAAAAAGGATCGCTTTACTTCGGACCTTATACAGATGCCGGATTTGCCAGAAAAATGATTCGGTTTTTAAATAAACAATTTAAAATCAGAGATTGTAGTAATCACTTTATGAAAGGTCGTACTTCCCCTTGTCTTGTACACCAAATGGGACATTGCACTGCTCCGTGTGTGCGTAAAGTCAGCCAGTCCGACTATCAAAGACAAGTCAAACAAGCCTTGTCTATTTTAAAAAAAGGTGGAGCGATAGACACTATCAAACAAATGGAAGTAAAAATGAAAGCACTCGCTGCAAAAGATCGGTTTGAAGAAGCTGCACGGTTAAGGGATTTTATTAAAGCTCTCCAATTAATGCGTGAAAAACAATCTGTTATTATGAGCCGTTCAAAAAATTTAGACGCTGCGGCTTTTTACGGAGAAGATGAAAAAGGATTTTTGTTACAAACACTACATGTCCGGGCCGGAGTAGTCGTAGGACATCGTTCTTATTTTCTGAATATTCAGTCGGAACATTTTGCCCATACAGAACGTCTCCTATCCATCATCGCACAATATTATATGGATAATGTAGTACCAGAAATCATCTTGCTGGATTTAAAGGAAACAAAACATTTTAATTCTTTAGAAAAAATGCTCTTTCATAAAAATGGACAAAAAATTACTGTTCGGCAACCGATTGGTCAGGAAGAAAAACAACTGATGCGTATGGCTTTTAATAATGCACGTAGCCACTTTAAAGAAAAATACTCTCATCATATATTGCTTAAAAAAGGATTAGATAGAATTCAGAAAAAATTTCATTTATCTAAATGGCCAGGTAGAATGGAATGTTTTGATGTCTCTCATTTCCAAGGAGATTATGCCGTCGCTGCTCATGTCGTCTTTGTAGACGGCATGCCGAAAAAAACAGATTATAGAAAGTATCAACTAAAAACAACGGCTAAAAGAGATGATTACTTGTCACTACAAGAAGTTCTCATACGTCGGTTTCAAAAAAACAACCAAGAGGATCCGGATTTAATGATAGTGGATGGAGGGAAAGGACAGCTAAGAGCAGCCATACAAGCTTTAAAAATAACCAACCGGCAAAATATTCCAATTATTGCAATGGCTAAAGCACGAATAGAGAGTAATTTTTCTGCCGCAAATGTGCAGTCTAGCTTAGAGAGATTTTTTATTCCAGGAAGAAAAAATCCTATTGTTTTTTCTACTGCTTCTATGGATAGCAATGCTTTGCATATCTTAATACATCTACGTGATGAAGCACATCGTTCAGCTATTAGCTATCACCGATATTTATCCCAAAAATATTTATTGAAAAACCGTTCCTAAAAACACCCTATTAAAATTATTTATCTTTGAAAGAAGATAGCGGGTGATGCTTTTGTATTGTTTTTTTTAAATGTTTCTGTCGAACGGTTGTATAAACTTGCGTTGTTTGAATATTAGAGTGCCCCAGTAAAAATTGGATGCTTCTTAAGTCCGCTCCATTTTCTAAAAGTCCTGTGGCAAATCCATGACGAAATTGGTGCGGTCCTTTAATTTCTGATAGTCCAGCTTTTTTAGACCAAGTAGCTAACCATCTCCAGACATCCACTCGCGAGGGTCTACGCCCTTTATTGTTTAACAGCAAAGAGTGTGTATTCACAGTGGAAATAATATACGGGCGATGATGTTGAATATACTGCTTTAACTGTTGAAATAAATCATCTGTTAACGGTAAAAGTTGTTGCTTCTTTCTTTTGCCAGTCACCACTGTAGGTTGTGGTATTCTTACTGGTGGTCCTCTCCTATTGGAGGTACTCCTGGATTTATGCCAGGTTGTATAGACTGGCATTTTTGAGGAGGAGAGGAAAACATCACATTTTGTATGTTATAAGCGTTTGGGTTCTGTAGTCCTAACCGACGTGTTAATATAATCTGCATGTTTGCAGTGATATTTCCTATTCTGCAATCATTAGCGTTAATGTTTCCATATTGTATTTCCGCAGTGCAGTTAAAAGGCCAAGCTTGATCACCCAAACAAGGTGTATGGTTGACAGAGATCTTTCCTTTGATATGTACTGTTCCTGTTTGGTTGACTAAATTTTCTTCACTGTTTGAATAAGAAGTTACTGTTACCCGCAAGTTGTTCACCGGAAAATGTTCTGCTCCTTGGTAAGATAAGTTGGTGACACTCGGAACTGCTTGATTATTGACTAATCGTGTATTTTTTTTCTGCATAACTTTTTTTATTTGATCTATATCGTTATCGTTTTCTACTGAGCAATTAGAGCAAAAGGCTGTAGAACCAGCTGCTTGGGGTTTTCGGTTTTTTAACATCTGACAGTTCGTTAATGTTAGTAATAATAGTGATATATATATCATTAGCCATTTTCTTGTTTTCATATCTTTAGCCTCCAAGGTTTTTTCACTATTACTTTAATATTATGATGCTTTATTTAACATTCGGTTTATCAATAGCGAAACATAAAAGAAAATGAGAGGGGGGGTAAATATTTGATTTAACTAAGGTATTTTTACGATTCAATATCATTATTTATCTTTGAAAGAGGATAGCGGATGATGCTTATAAATTGTTTTCTTTAAATGTTTCTGTCGAACGGTTGTATAAACTTGCGTTGTTTGAATATTAGAGTGCCCCAGTAAAAATTGAATGCTTCTTAAGTCCGCTCCATTTTCTAAAAGTCCTGTGGCAAATCCATGACGAAATTGGTGCGGTCCTTTAATTTCTGATAGTCCAGCTTTTTTAGACCAAGTAGCTAACCATCTCCAGACATCCACTCGCGAGGGTCTACGCCCTTTATTGTTTAACAGCAAAGAGTGTGTATTCACAGTGGAAATAATATACGGGCGATGATGTTGAATATACTGCTTTAACTGTTGAAATAAATCATCTGTTAACGGTAAAAGCCGTTGCTTCTTTCTTTTGCCAGTCACCACTAAAGATTGATCCAATTCACTGATGTCTTGCAGATTTAATTGAATGATTTCACTGATGCGACACCCTAAGCCAAAAAGTAATAATAAAGTTAACTGATTCCTGGTTGTTTTATGTACATCTTTTACCTGGGAAGCTTGATATATTTTATTAAAATCCTTAAGAGAAACGAGTCGCGGCAGACGCGCTTTCACCGGTATTGTATGTAATTTTTTTAACAAAATATTTGCAGAATGGTATCCTTGTTTTTCTAAAAAACGAAAATAAGAACGTACACTACTAATAATACGTGCCTTAGATCGCGCACCTAAATTCTGTCGATCCATGTATTCATAAAAATCACTGCTACTTGCTTTGTCTTTTAAAAATTGGCTGTAAAGACGCAAATCCTGTCGATAAGCCAATAAAGTATGCGTTGAATAAGATCCACTTAACTCTAAGTGTTCTAAAAATTTATGGGTTTCACGAAGACAATCTTGTTTAAATTTACTCTCTTCTCTGCCATATTTCTTCTGATGTAAACCTTTATGAGGCATATTCATCTCTTTTTAGCAAAATTGTACCTATCCACCAACCTGCTGACTTTCTTATCACGAAAATTCAGCAGGTGTTTTATTTTCTGTTAAGTGCTTCAAATATTTAAAAAATAGGTGGTCCTACCGGTGGTATTCCTTGTTGCCCGATAGGTGGTATCCCTTGGTTTATTATGCCAGGTTGTATAAACTGGCAGTTTTGAGTAGGAGAAAAAAACGTCACGTTTTGTATGTTATAAGCGTTTGGGTTTTGTAGTCCTAACCGACGTGTTAATATAATCTGCATATTTGCAGTGACATTTCCTATTCTGCAACCGTTGGCATTAATATTTCCCATATTCATAGAAGCCGTGCAATTAAAGGGCCACAATCGGCTACCAAGACAGGGTTGACTATTGACAGCAATTTGTCCTTGAATTTGTACCGTACCAGTTTGATTTAATAAACTTCCCACACTACCTGGAGGGCGAGCAATTGTTAGTCGTAAGTTACTCACTGGAGAACCTAATCCTCCTTGATAGGCTAGATTAACAGAACCTAATAGCGCCTGCCCACCAGGAGGGATTGCCGTTCTCCGTTGTTGAAGTTGTTGTTGGGATCCGCAAGAAATACCCAAACAAGACATTACAACAGTTAGTATAATTATATAGCTAAGTTTCATTTTTTACTCCTTTGTTGAAAATTGTGATTTATGTTCTTTTCATGTTTATTTTTTAGCTAATTGTTTTTTTTCTTTGCTCAATTATCCTTATATTTTTTTACTTTACATGCGTACTGATCTGGCTATCTATAGACCCTGCCCCTGTTTCATGGCTTGAATGACGTGAATGATCTTTTGAAAATTCTGTTTTTCGGTCAGCGAGGGCATCGTTACTTAAAGTGGATGATTCTAAAATGTAGTCTATATCATTCGTGTCAAAAGCTTCCGCTAAATTCAACCCTTCAAAACTACCTAATTTTGTGTAGCAGTTATCATCTGGGTTCGCCGTTCTGTAAGGGTCTACTCCTCTTCCTGACTTCCATGTCCGGCAATCATAAGGACCATTTGAAAGATACCAGCATTTTTTATTTTTAGTTGCTAATGTGGGAATCCTCTCATCATAAGTATTTCTATTGCGATTATACACATAGTCTTGTTCATGATTATTACAGGAATTTTTGTTATTAAAAGTCGTTCGGAAATTCTTGATCCAAACAGATCCTCCCACTAAATAAGGATCCCCTCTGCAATCTTCATTATCGCAAGTAGTGATTAAAGTTTTGCGATCAATGACTAAAATTAAAGCTCCTTCTGAATCTGCATAATCGTTTTGAAAAAAACCATGAAAGAATAAGGATCCACTACGCAAAACCCATACATTATAATTTGCATCGCTGCCGCTACCGGATTCAAATTCGGTGTACTTGCCTTTTCCATCATTTGACCAATCTATATAACTAATGATTACGCTACCTGAATAAGTTTTATTGTTAGTACGCTGTAATTTCACATAAACCCGTAAATCCTCAATGTCATTTGTGTGATTGACTGGCCGGCCCAATCGAAACTCTTCAAAAGCTTCCATGCTAAATTCTGCACCTTCAAAGTCTTTCAATGGAGCACTCGTGCCCCAAGCGTCTTCATTAGATAAAATTTCACCGCTTTTAAAAAAGACGTTGTTGCCTCCAGATGGATTATTGGTACCAGAAGTATAAAATGAAGGTCCGTGCTGAGGAGAAGTAATAAAAGGATTGTTTCTGCTTCTTCCTATTCCTTGAGGTCCACAATATGAAAAAAATAATATTCCAACGATGGCGATTAAAAGACAGCTCATCCACCACTTAGTATGCTGAGAATAAATTGACATATATGTCTCCGTTTCAGCCTTGAGATACAACTCCCATTACCTTGGCTGACTATCTAAAAATTATACGATATAAAATCTAACTGGATAGAGTTATTTTTGATAAGAAAAAGACTTAAGTCTGTAAATTATGTATTATCTGGCTTTTTTTGAAAGATATCCATGATGTTCATAGGAATGGGAAATACAATTATTTTAGTCCCTTCACCTGAAATTTCATTCAGAGCTTGTAAATACGCTAGTTGAATAGCAGCTGGTGAGGAAGAAATTATCTGAGAAGCGTCCTTTAATTTTTCTGCTCTTTGGAATTCCCCTTCCGCACTGATGATCTTAGCACGTCGTTCTCTTTCCGCTTCCGCTTGCCGAGCCATCGCTCTTTGCATCTCCTTTGGTAAATCAATGTGCTTCACTTCTACTTTAGATATTTTAATTCCCCAAGGTTCTGTGTCACGATCCAAAATATCCTGTAAAGTATGATTAATTTTGTCTCTTTTTGATAACAAATCATCCATCTGATACTGTCCCAAAGTGGAACGCAAAGTGGTTTGTGCAGATTGAGCGGTAGCAAAATTGTAATCTTCCACCTTAGTGATGGCCTTTTCCGGATCTGTAATGCGGAAGTAAAGCACAGCATTTACTTTTAAGCTAACATTATCCAATGTAATGACGTCCTGGGGTGGGATGTCCATGGTCACCGTGCGCGTATCAACCCGAATTAAACGTTCTACTCCAGGAATGATAATAATTAAGCCCGGTCCTCTGATTCCAACAAAACGACCAAACCTTAAAACAAGGCCTCTTTCCCATTCCGCTAAAATTTTTATGCAAGAAAATACTAAAATAAATAAAAGAATCAGAATACTACTAAAACTAAACATATTATTTTCTCCTAAATACTTTGTGGTTTGTTAACTTCTTTCGTCTTGTGCTCTATAGGTTGAACATTTAAAACCAATCCTTTGTAACATAACACTTTTACACTGTCACCTTTTTTTACAGGTAATGAGGATTGAAAGCGCCAGTTTTCTCCGTTAATAAATACCATACCGCTCGTGCCAGCTTCATTTATTGCTACTACTTCAGCTAATGAATCTGTTTGGTTCAGGAAATCATCACTGATACTACTTGTTTTCTTTATTCTTAACACACTCCAAGCTAGCCAGGCAGTTAATCCCATAAGTAACGTAAAAATAAAAGAAACAGATAATATCATAGAAATAGGAATATCTACTCCTCCTGTTTTACTGGGATCAAAAATTAAAAAACTACCTAAAAGAAAAGCAACGGCTCCCGCACTTCCAAAAATTCCAAAGCCGGCTATAAAAACTTCTGCTAAAAATAATACTAAACTCAATAATAACAACATTAGACCAGCCCAGGAAAAAGCTAATTTGTGCATTCCCATAAATGCAATAATTAAACCCATAACTCCCAAAATACCCGGAGCGCCCAAACCGGGATGAGTGATTTCATAGTAAAGTAAAAATAAGCTTCCAGTAAAAAGGATATAAATAAATTCCGGTTCTGTTAATAAAGAAATAACGTGATAGCGTATGCCCAAAGGTAAAGGAATCAAAGGTCCCACTTGTACAGTATGTGTTTTTCCCTCTTTTACAGTTGTCACTTGACCATGAGCGAATTGTAAAAACTCTTCTTTTGTTTTTCCAACGAAATCTATTGCATTTATTTTTCGCGCACCGGTTGCACTTACAGCTTTGGCTTCTGTAACAATTTCTCTTCCAAACTTCCGATTGCGTTTTCTTAAGTTCGTTAATGAATCTAACCAGGAAGTTGTATCGTTAATTAATTTTTTTCTTAAATCATCTGATATTTTTTGGCCGGTTCCCATAATAGGCGTAGCCGCACCGATGTTTGTTGTCTCTATTGCACCATTGATATGACAAGCTTGCATGATAATTGCTCCCGCACTGCCTGCTCGCGCACCCGCTGGATAAATTAAACACAATACGGGAAACTTCACATTGAGAATGCGATTAACAATTTTTCTGGTGCTGATCAACTGTCCTCCAGGTGTGTTAATCAATAGTAATAAAGAAGAACAATTTTGCTTGCGCACAGAATGAATCGCCTGATCTAATATGTCTAAAGTGACCGCACCAATGACTCCATTTATTTTTAATTCCACTGTGCAGGAACCATGTTTGATTGATTGCTTTTTTCGCACCCGATTCGTGTGGGACCTAGAGGATGGTTTATGCTTAGTTGAGGGAGACTTATTCACTGAATCCAATTTATCAGACGGTGACTTAGTCACCGATGGCAAAACCACTTGCTTTTTTCGCAATGCTTGTGATTTTTTTTTAGGTGCCTTGTCTTTGTTTAATAATAGATCTGTCAGTTGATCGATTAAACGCCCCGGTGTGTTAGCAGATTCTGTTTTAATTGAGAAGGGATTCCATACGCTGATACAGAATGATAATAAAACGAAAGAAAATAATATTTTCATAAATGTAAATTAGAATAATTTATCAAGTATGTCTACTGATCCATTTCTAAACTAAATGCGGAGAAAATCCACCTTTGCGAACCGTGTTTTCTGTAATGACAATTGGATTCATAAACTGCTTAAGATAATCAGGCCCACCCGCTTTATGCCCCAACCCCGACATTTTAAATCCCCCAAAAGGATGCCGCTTAATAATCGCACCTGTACAATTACGATTAATATATAAATTACCCACCTGAAAATCTTGCTTCACTTGCTGAATGCGAGATGGACTGCGAGAATAAAAAGCACCTGTTAAAGCAAACTCAGTATCATTAGCTATTCGAATCGCTGTACTTAAATTCTTAAAAGGAATCAATACTAAAACAGGACCAAAAATCTCCTCCCACAATAAAGGAGAATCCTTTGGTACATCTGTAAAAATCACAGGAGAGATTAAATAATCATCCCTGGCCTCTAACTCTTTTGTTAATAAGCGAGATGTTTTTTTTCCTATTTCAATATAGGAGTTAATTTTTTTCACCGCTTGTGCATCAATCACAGGCCCTATGTGATTTTCTGGATTTTTTGCCTCTCCCATAGGTAAACATTGAATCATCCATAACAATCTATCTGTAAATCGCTCCACAATAGACTCCGCCACTAATACCCGACTGCAAGCAGAACATTTCTGCCCTTGAAACGCAAAAGCCGATTCCGCAACCCCTGCAACCGCTAAATCTAAATCAGCACTGTCATCCACAATAATAGCGTTCTTTCCACCCATCTCCACAACACACTTCTTTAGCGGCGAGTCGCCGCTGACATTTCGCCGCGATTCCGCTGCATGCATGTCACTGCTTTGTAAAGGATGTTTACTAAAAATGTCTCCGCCGGCTCGGCGGCGCCGCCCCCCAAGGGGGAGTGACTGCGCCGCGGCTGCTTTTACGTTATTGTCACTATCTTGCACATTATGTTCGTTAAATATTGTGCGATTAAATTGATATGCTTTACCTAAAATAGAACAACCCACTTCCTTAGAACCTGTAAAAGCAATCACAGAAATATCTTTGTGCTGTGCTAAATAAGCACCTGCCTCCTCCCCACGACCCGGTAAAAATTGCACTACTTCCTTCGGTACTCCACACTCTAATAATATTTTCATTAACTCATAAGCTGTTGCAGAACTTTGCTCCGCTGGTTTCATACACACCGTATTGCCGGAAATTAAACAGCCTGCTGTCATCCCTGTTAAAATAGCTAAAGGAAAATTCCAAGGAGCAATCACCACACCCACACCCCGTGGAATCCAACACGCATAACTCTCTTCACCCAATACAACATCCGTCAATTGCGGAGTACATAACTGAATAATCTCCTGCGCATAATACCGACAAAAATCAATCGCTTCACAAATATCCGCGTCTGCTGCTTCCCAAGATTTTCCCACCTCTAAAACTTGTAAAGCGCCTAACATGTAACGATCTCGCTCTAACCTGTCCGCAATACGCAATAATAACTGACTTCTCTCTGATGCTGTTGTCTTCTTCCACATGGAAAAACCATCTAAAGCTGTACATACACCTTGCTTACAGTCATCCCTGCTTGCTAAAGAAATTGTCGCCACTGTCTGAGATAAACAAGATGGATTTTCTCTTTTATGTTTTTCTTTACTGTGCTTTATACAGCCACCAATGATTATTGGAACGTCTAAAGGTAATAATTTTTCCCACTTGTCCAATGCGTGCTGGAATTTCTCACGATGAATCAATAAACCAAAATCCAATACTGCCACATTCACAAAACCCCCCAAGGGGGCCGGCGAGTCGCCGGTGACATTTTCGCCGCGATTCCCTATACTATTGTTACTATCCTGCAAATCATGCCCGCGAGTTGCGGGGGAGATTTTCTTCGCTCCCGAATCGGAGGGAATATTTCGTCGCGATTTCTCTGCATGCATGTCACGATTTTGCAAATCATGCGAATCTCCTCGTTTAAAAAGCTTGCTCAAAACGAGTTCGGCTTTGAACGCAAAGCGACTGCAAGCTCGCTTTGCGGCAAAACGCATGTTTGAGCTTTTGAGCAAATTTTTTAAACGGGGAGACACATGTGTATCTTGCGAATTATGTTTACTAAATATCTGCGGCGACTCGCCGCTTGCGGCAAAACGCATGTTTGAGCTTTTGAGCAAATTTTTTAAACGAGGAAACATATGTGTATCTTGTAAATCGTGTTTACTAAGTGCCTGCGTAGACGTCTTCACTTGATCTGTTGATGTTGGCAGCCAGCCTTTTTTTTCACTGCTCTGCCTTAAAAAAGATTCGTTAGAAGTGTTTTCCAACAGTCGCCGCACTAAGTACGCCATGCCAGGAATAGGTTTTCCCATAGGACAATATTCTCTAAATCGCCAGCCTTTTTGAATTAATGGAGTTTTAAAAGCATCCGCCATTCCATATAGCATTTGTATTTCAAGAGATTGCTGTGGCACTTGATACTCACGCGCTATTTGCACAGCTGTTGCGATAGAATACGTATTGTGAGAACCAATAGCTAAACGTAAACGAGGATGAGATCTTAAAATTAAACGTGCACAAGATTCAAAAGTGTGATCGGTTTCCTTTTTGTTTAAATAAACCGGATAGGGCCAATTTCTCTGTTGCGCATAAAGCATCTCATAATCTAAGTAAGCTCCTTTTACTAACCGAATCGTTAAAGCGCTTGGATGTTTTTTAGTAAACTGCGCAAGTATTTGTACATCGTCCATTGCATCTCGTAAATACGCTTGAATCACAATACCAAAGTGTGGGTAATGCTTAAAATCCGGTTCTGAAATTAATTCTTTAAAAGTTTCTAATATCAAAGCTTTATAAGCATATTGCTCCATATCTATGTTAACAAAAACCACCGCATTCATTGCAGCTGTTAAAATAGGTCTTAGCTTTTTTTTAATTCTACTTTTGCTATATTCCCAAGCAGCCGGACTAATCAAAGAATCCAAAGCACTTACTTTAATAGAAATGTTTATTTTTGGCAGTGCCCCTCTATCATCACGGTCAATTAAAGGCTCCTCCGACCAGTGCTCTGCATGTTTGCTTAATTCGCGAATGATGTGTAAATAATGTTTTTGGTATTGATCCGCTTCCACTTCTGACAGAACAGCCTCTCCTAATAAATCTAAAGTAAAGCTGATTTTACTTTTTCTCATGTTTGTTAAACTGGGTAAAATAGTAGGAATATCCTCTCCAATAATGAACAGCCGAGACATTTCTTTCATCTGTTTTGTAACAAAAGCATTGGTTAAAGCAGCCGGTAAAATTCCAGCTCCTTCAGTTAATAATTGTAAAACTCCCTTATCCTCTCCAAAATATTCTTTCAGAAAAACAGGAACATCTGCTGCACGATTTAAAGAAGGGAATACATCCACAAAACGAAACATTTGTGTTTTAAAATGGTGACTAACGAGTACACGACGCATGAGACGGCCGTACCACCATTTACGACTAAATAAGTTTTTCTGAGGCTCCGTAATGGAACCAAATAATTCTTGCTCAGTTTGTTGAATAGCTGTGTCTAACATGTTTATTTTTTGAGTATGCACTAAGCAGTACTGCCACTACAAATGTATCTATAATATTTTATAGTACTTCTGTCTCATGTTCTTGCAAATGTCATGCAGCAATGTCCTTTAAACAGCCCTTATTTTTATGGGAAATGAAAAATATTTGTTCATTTTAAAAAATCAGCTGTTTTGCCGATAGAGTAAAAGTAGATATGAAAAAAATTATTTTTTGTTTTCTATTTTTGTGCTCCTGTGGAGGAATGGACTTTATGGGAGGCGGCAGTCAGGTTAATGAATGCAATTTCCGTGTGCAATACGGATTTGTTGTGCGATGGAATGAACTGCCTGTGCCTATCTATGTGCACCACTCTGTGCCAGAGCAAGCACGGAAAAATTTGATATATGCCGTGGATATGTGGAATGAGTCCTGGAATTATCATTCTGGATCAGGGACTTTATTTGAAGTCATGGGTAACGTAGCACAAGCCATGCCAGATAAGCACGGGGACGGTGTCAACGTTTTTTATATGGATCGGCAAAAGCTATTCTACCCAAGATCCTCCAGAAAAAACGATCCAAACGTTCATGTGCTGAATAATGAACGGCATGGAGTGACACGTTTAAAAGCTAGTTTCGGAGGAGCGCTGTTTGATGGGGATATTGTGATCAATAACGTGGCTTTTGATTTGCACTATGAAAAAGATATGGAAGATTACTCCTACTATACTCATGTGCCAAAGCTTTCCACTGCTCGTACACTGGCCAGCACCTCCCAGCATTCCTTTTGGATGAGTTGGTTGTTAGCATTTCAGTCTTTTATGGATTGGGTGCAAAAACTGTGGACACAGGTAGTGGATCGACAGCCATCTGCTAAAAAAATAGCCATTCCACCTAAAAAATTGGACTCTCTTAGCTTGTTTTTACACGAATTAGGCCATTTTGGTGCGTTAATGCATGATGAGTTTGATGAGGCCAATATCATGTTCCCAAAGCTTGCTCGCGGGCAAGTTCGCAGGCATTTAACCGAAAAAGATATGCACCGCATGATTTGTGGCTACCAGAAGTGAAAAAAAGTGCATTTAAGTTTATTTCAGTTTGATTGGGTTACAATTAAGTATAGGATTAAAAAAGTGGGTAAAAGCTAGGCTTTCGGCGGGATACTCCTGAAGGAAAGTCTAGGTAAAGATCTGAAAATAAATTTTGAGGAATAGGCAGTGAGTAAAAATATAAATTTATCATTAAAAAACATAGCTTCCTCCCATTCTTACTCATTAGGTGGGCAAGCTACAGAAGCCATTGTGGATGGGGCACTTGCTCGCAATATGGATACCGCATTGGAAACACAAGCTCATTTAGATAAGGAGCATTTGCGTACTTTTCAGAATCGTGTCACCCAGCTGCAAGAAGGAGTAGAGCGACTTAGCTTTATCCTGGCAGAAGTAAACGACGTATTAAGCCGCTTTCGTTCTAGTGAGTCGTTTTAAGAGAAGCTAATACAGCACTGTCTAAAATGTGAAAATAAGTTCTTACTAATATTTCAAAATTTTGGGTATCTAATGAATTTAAGTAAAACTGTTTTTGATAAAAAGATTTTTTAGATAGTAATTCTCTTAATAATTCTTGAATGCGTTCAATATTATCTTTGTGAAAAAAATTCATTTGCTCAGTTGGTATTTTTAAAATTTGAGCAACCTGTTTGTGATCAAATAAAAAATGAAATCCTTTAACAGATTGATTAAGTAACATTTCAATTTCACTCAGATCGTACTTATGAATTTCCAACATGGTTCCTCCTTAAACTGAAAATAGAATCCGTAAAATAGTATCAGTCTATTATTTTTAATTAAGAATATTCATAAGGATCAAGTCCAGATGAATTTTATGACACAAGACTTATAGCCTTTTGTGTTTTTGCTTAACTGAATTAGTGGTTTGTTATCGTGAAGTATCAATCAATTGCTACATATTGAGTGCAGCATAACTTAGATGCAGTAGTTGATCGTGCTAAGCATTAAGAGTTTGAAGTAGTTAGTTGCACTGCACTAATTTAAGTCGCTAATTTGTCGGGATATAATATCAATTGGGATTAATCATAGTAGCAATAAACAATATGAAGCATATGAAAAGGTTCTCTGTATTGAAGAAGTAATATTTGAAATACACTATGATAGTTATCAACTGTTTATGTATTAAAATGCTGTAAACATTACTAATAGGGTATTGTTTTACTTGAATAGAGAAGTTAAATCAGGTAGCTCAATGTCGTCTGTCGGTTTCTGATTAAAATCAAAGTCATCCAGATCGGGTAATTTTAATGGAGCAGGGGAATCTTGACAGTTATCCAGTGATTTTTCATAGAAAGTTTTGTCATTATTTTCATTGGATAAAGAAAGCTCCCCAAATGGGTGTAGCTTTAATAAAAGAGATTCATGATCATTGTTAGCAACATAGGTTTTAGGATTGGATTCGAAGGGAGGGATTAACACTTTAACTGTTTTAATCGGTTTATTTTGAGTGTTAAAAACGGATAAAGATATCCCATGCCATCCAGCTGTATCTTTGAGTAGAAAGCTATGTCTACTCAATAATTGATCGATGGTTATGCCTCCCATATCAGATAATAGGGTAGTGTTAATCGTAGTAATGATAGTGACTGTATCAGAGTTAGAGTGTTTTACCACATCTGCTTCTATGGGTGCTGCGTGAAAAACTTCTTTATTATCACTAATTCGGAATCGGTGAAATTGCGCAAAGTTACCTTCTTGTTGTACTTCATAAGGGATATCCCATAGATGAAGCCAACTGGCATTTTTAGTTAAACGATCTTGATTCACATCGTAATGGACTGTCAGTAGTCCGCGAAATCCATTCTGGTCAAATTTGTTGCAATAAGTGAGAGGATCTTTTGTTGAGGTAGATTGTTCTGTGGCAGAATCGGAACTGTCTGCATCGGTGGAGAAACCAAAATGATCCATCGTGCAATTAACTAGCATAAAGCTACTAGCTAAAAATAAACTAATTAGAATAGTGCAACTTCTTTTATTCACAAGCTTTTAATCGGAATAATGAGATGGTTTTTTTAAAAAAATTCAACCCAGCTAGGCTTTTGGCGTTATTTTTATGAATTTCCTGGGATTTTTATTTTTCATTTTGTCATTTTTTTCAAAAAACGCCTTAGAATATGAATTCCAGGCTGCACGATACGCAAAGAGAGAAACAGTAGCCAGGTCCATAAAAATAGGGGATTGATATAGTAACCCCATGAAGCAAATGTAGTTTGTTGATGGGAAGAGTGATAGGGAACTTCCCATAATTGACTCCAGCTCTCATTTATTATGAAGGAAGTTTGCAGATCCCCTTTGGCGGATATCATAGCAGAAAAGCCGGTATTGGTTCCACGCACAATCGGGCGCCGTACCTCAATTGCACGTGCCATGGTTACATAGAGATGCTGCCAGGGCTCTTGCCAATGACCAAACCAGGAATCATTAGTTACATTGATAATAATATCTATCGGATGATTACGTACAACATCTCGAGTAAAATCATCAAATAATCCTTCGTAACAGATTTGAAATCCTAAATGAAAATTATTGATATACAGCGCTTGTCCACTACCTGTCCCTTTTTGGAAGGAGCGCCCGTAATAAGAAAGCCATTGGCTAATGGGGAACCATTTTTCTCCAGGTATATATTCTCCGAAAGCAAGTAGTTTTGTTTTATTGTAAGGTGCGCCAGCTAATTCCCCATTTTGATTGAACACGAAGATAGAATTAGTATTACCCGTTGGCCATTCACCAATAGCAGATAGTGCTAAAGGAGTACGCCATAACTGCACTTGTTTTTGTAAAAACATTTGGCTAGCAGTATGAGTTGTATGCGCATTGATGGTATAAGGGTAAGCACCTTCCGGCCAGAGAATTAAATGTGGTTTTGGATGTTTGAATAATTGTTTTTGTGTTTGGGTAAATAGTTTTTTTCTGATATCGGATTTTTTAGAATAAATTCTTTGCTGATTATTTTTTATATTCGGTTGTATGACTAAAATGGATGCAGTGTGATTAGGAAACGGCCAACTACGCTTTAGGTAAGATCCCCAAAAGTGCATTATCGTAAAAATACTTAACCATAGAGTAAATAATCCTGTTGCTAAAAAATATTTGCGACGATTTTTTGTTTCTAATGGACAATAATTGTTTTGCTCATTTGATCGATCGGTTTGTGTATCACTTTGACTAGTTGTTTTGTTTTTTAAAATATTTTGCCACACCAGTAGAAAGAATAAATTGGAAAACAGAATGAACGTGTGAATAAACTGGAAGCCCCATATTTGTGCTAACTGAGCTGCTGGCCAGCCAACATAAAACCAAGTATAGCCAAAATGCCATTTAAATATCATAGGGTAATATTGAATAGATAAAGCAAACAGAGCTGGTAACATCAGTGTGACACATAAAGGAGTGTGTGTGGGTGTTTTGTAAAAGTAATAATATATTTTTCTGAAGATAAAAAAGATAAATAAAGCGATCGGAATATGGAGATTTGCAAAGCTAGCAAGACCGATAAAGCCTAAAATAGCTAAAGGCCAAGGGAAAAATCCAAATTCTTTGATAGTGAAAGTAACCCAATTGCCTGTTATAAGAAAAAAAATGAATTGGCAAAGCCATCCGCCAATTAATATATGTTTTAAACGGTTATGTTTCAGAGCGAATGACCACAGTGGTAAGTAACAAAAAAAGATAGCCCAGGGAGGGAAGGGAATAAAGCTGGTGCCCATTAAAATGCCAGATAAAATAGGAAAAAAATATAATTTTAGTGATTTTTTCATTTTATCTGTTTGCTTTTTTCTATCATTTTTTTCTTTAATTAAGTGAGTTTGTCTTATTTTTTAGAAAAGTTATAACTTAAATTGGCTTTTTATGGTATTGTTTCAATATGAGACAATTGGATGAGAAACCAAGCTTAATAAAGGGGCATCATTCATCACAAGTTCCAACAGATTTAAAAGTTAAGTGTCCTCATTGTTTTCAGGTTTTTACTGCTTTTCCCAGGGAATTTGAAGAGAAATGCCCGCATTTCCAGTGTTCTGTTTGTCAGGGGCAGTTTTGGATTGATTTTCCGACAAACCGGCAAACTGATTATACAGTGAAAAATCCTATTTTGTTATCTACATCTACGCAATCGGATCGCACGCTGTCGTTCGAGGAAATTATATTAGGTCATTCGCTTAGTGTGCGTAAACCAATCGATCCACTATCAGCGAATCGTTTGGGTTTATCAGTAAAAATGTGCCCAAAATGTTCTCAGGAAGTTTCTATATCTGAACCAAATTGTCCATTCTGTGGCGTGGTGTTTATTAAGATGATTGAAGGAGTAGAAGCTTCTTTTTACTTAAGAGGCGTGTGGGCAAAGGTGCTTCGTTACTGGCATGATGAAGATCAACACGATCGATTCTTAATGGCATGTCGTAAGGAAAATGATCTAATGTATGGTATTTCTTGCTATGGCCGAGTACTAAAAGAAGATAAAGATAATCAAAAAGCTAGAGAGATGATTAAACGGATAGAAGCTTTTACCTGGTTTTTTGAAGAAGAAACAATTTCCTTTGTTACTTATGTAAAACGATTCTTTCTTAAGATCAAAAAAACTATTCAAAGCTATGCTTTTGATGCGTTGATGTTAACGGTCGTATTATTTTTATTTACGTTTGTATTTTTTATTGTTTAAAGCCGGATAATAAGCCAGAAAAATCTAAAGCCTCTTGTAATTGTTGTTTTTCAACAACGATGGATAATTCATCAAATAGCATTTTACATACAGTCAACATGAGTTGCTTTTCGTAAAAGCTAAGGTTTTTGCTTTTTTCAATGTTTAATAATTCCCGTAAGATTCGGGCAATATCAAAAATGTTACCAGTTTTAATAATCTTTATATATTGCTGGTATCTTTTATTCCAATTTTTACCTGGTTCAACCATGGATTTACCAGTATCTGGATTGCTAAGTAATTCTAATACTTTTATTGCTTCCTGACGGGTAATAATAGAACGAACAGCTTCTATGCGACTTTCTGGAATCATAATTCTGGCGTCAGAGTTGGTAATCAAAATGGAATAAAACTTTTGTTTTGCACCGGAAATTTCTTTTGTTTCTATCGCTGTAATACGCCCTAAACCATATCCAGGGTAAAATGCTTTATCTCCCACTTTAAACTCCACATAAACCTCCTATGACTTCGTGATATTATTAAAATTACTAATATACTAGATGAATATATCTTATACTAAAAAAGTATCAATGAATCAAGATTCATTTGTATTAATTATAAATGTTTCACTATAGAGCATTTTTATTTTTATTTAGATTTTGCAATGAACGTGGAAGATTAACATACAAATCAAATTGTATCAGTTGTTTTTTTATCAGTTTAATTCATTAGATGTTTTATTAGGATTCATCTGAAGAAGCTGTCACAGGTATCTGTAGTTCAATAACCTATAAACTTCTAAATTACTTGTCCACACATTCCGGCACCACATAGCTGTTGGAGTGCATCGGAATGGTCATTAGATGTTTGTTGGGATTCATTGGGATTATCACTCGGTGTAGGTTTTTGCTGAGATTCATCGGAGTTGTCACTCGGTGTAAGTTTTTGCTGAGATTCATCGGAGTTGTCACTCGGTGTGTTCATAGTAGTATTAGATGTTTCTTCTGATTTATCCGTATCTTCATTAGGTGGATCCTTAGGTATATCTTCTTGTCCATGAGATGTTGTTTCTGGTGTTTCTTCATTTGTATCTTCATCGGATGAGTCGTTAGATATATCTTCTTGTCCATGAGGTGTTATTTCTGGTGTTTTTTCATTTGTATCTTCATCGGAGGGATCGTTAGGCATGTCCACTGCATTAGGCGTTTCCTCTGATTCATCTGTTAAATAGGTTTTAAAAGCGCGCTCATGAATTTTGTCCAATGTTTCTAATATTTCGTAATCTGTCATCACTGGGGATTCTTCTGATTCAAATAATTCTCTAAAGTTTGCAGAAGTAAGATAAGAAATAGTATCTGTTAGATCTTCTAGGATCATGCCACTTGAAAGATCTCTTTTAGTGCAAAATTCATAAAGGTTTCTATTATCAACTAATAGTAGATCATCAGAAACAATGCGCATGAACGCTAGTGCTGATACATAAGCTATTTCAGCCTGTGATCGTCTTTTGTGTAAAAACTCTTGATCAGATATTTCTATCGCTGCTAATCCGCAATTTTTAGCGTAGGTTTCCCGATAAGAAAAAGGGCTTTTATTCCATAAGCGATTATATAGTTCTTTATTTTTATCTAAAAATATTCCTTCAGGAGATTGAAAGATATAAAAGTGTTCATCCGGTCGGTTAAGTTTTTTGCTGTCGACTAAAGTGATTTGTACTTTTTCCTCCTGTTGTTGTGTACTATCTTCTTCTTTATTACTGGTTGCTTGAGCAGTTGCTGCATCGTCTGTTTGATCCAGTGTTGAATCCATTTTTAATTTTTTGTTTACAAGACGATTCACTGTACCTTGCATTTGTTTCTTAATGATAGATTTATATTTTTTAATTAATTTTTTTAAATTATCTTTATGAATGTATTGAGCAAGTATAGAGTTGGCGATAATACTGTTTATTTCAAATGTGATACGATTAATGATAGAAGATGTTTTTTTTGCGAGTTCTTTGGGGTCTGTATTTGAACTTAAGGCTAAAGCTTTTAATTCTTTTTTAGCTGCTATTTTTAATTTATTAACTTGCTTATCTATTAAGTTGCATCTGTTTTGTATTTTTTGATGGGTTGTTTTGGAAAAACCGCTTTTGATGACTGGATCGATACTAAAAAAACAAATGGGCTTTTTAATATCATCTTCTGTTGGTTGGTCTATTTCTTTATGATTGGATTTATTTTTTTCTGGAGGGATATGGATAGTTTTGCGAGCTGTACAACTTAGCAATAATGTGGAAAGTACTAGAGTAGTGAAAAAACGGAAGACCATGTTAAAAACCTTTTTTTGTTTGGTGATTGAATGGGTTTACATTAGAATGTAGTAATTTATAGATGTTGAAATGTCAAGAAAGTGATTTATCTGGAATGTCTATCTGTGTAATGAAAATTTTACATCTTTTTATGTAATTATGTAAAGCCATGGGAAAAACGTTAAGGTATGTCTAAATCAGAACACAAAAAACAACCAGCCGTTCGTGTACGTTTCGCCCCTAGTCCCACCGGTCAGTTGCATGTTGGAGGAGCTCGTACAGCACTCATTAACTATTTATTTGCTAAAAAACATAAAGGCTTTTTTATTTTGCGTATAGAAGATACGGATGTTCAAAGAGGTAATGATGCATACTTAAGAAAACAATTACAGGATTTAAAGTGGCTAGGTTTATTGTGGGATGAAGGCATTCAATCAGTGAATAATAATATATCTAATCATGGTGACAATGTAGTAGACACGGAATCAAGAGAAAAAGATGTCGATCATATAATAGATACCGATTCCACTTTTTTAGAAAAAGGTGCTTTTGGCCCTTATCGGCAAAGTCAAAGATTATCTTTGTACCAGGAACAAGCAGAAAAATTGATTACGGAAGGTAAGGCTTATTATTGTTTTTTAAGCGAGGAAGAAATACAAAATCAAAAACAAGTGGCGATAAAGAAAAACAAGCCACCGCGTATACAAAGTCCCTATAGAACATGGAGTGTACAAAGAGCTAAAGAAAAAATAGATAAAGGAGCTCGTCCTACTATTCGGTTTAAAAACTTTGTAAAAAAAAAGATCTATACGTTTAAGGATATTGTACGTGGCAGTGTGCATTTTCCTTCCGATATGGTAGGGGATTTTATTCTCATTCGATCCTCCGGTCTGCCGGTTTATAATTTTGCTTGTGCAATAGACGATCATCAAATGCAAATCACTCACGTATTTCGTTCAGAAGAACATTTAGCAAATACACTTCGGCAATTAATGATTTTTGAATCGTTTAACTGGCCGATTCCACAGTTCGGACATCTGTCCATTATTCAAGGAGAGGATAAGAAAAAACTCAGTAAACGTCATGGCGCTGTGAGTGTGGGTGAATATGGCAAACAAGGTATTCTTCCTTCTGCGCTGGTAAATTTTTTGGCACTACTTGGTTGGAATCCTAAAACGGCTCAGGAAGTATTTCCCCTTTGTGAATTGATTGAATATTTTTCAACGGGAGGTTTAAATCCTGCCCCCGCTGTATTTGATTGCAAAAAACTGGAATGGATGAACAGTCAGCATTTAAAGAGGCTATCTGCATTGGATTTATGGGACCAACTGAATGTTTTTTTTAAAGCAGAGGGTTTGCAATTGCCGGAATCAGCTGTTTGGAGAACACAAGCAGTGCAGACGTTACGAGATTCATTTTCTAATTTACGTGCGGCTGTAGAATGCTTTCGCTCTTTGTCTTCAGAACATTTTGTAATTCACCCTAGCGCGGAGGAAGTACTGAAGTGGTCCACAACACCTGCCGTACTTCAAATGTGGGAACAAGCACTCATCGCGCATACGCAAACAGAATTAACGTCTACTGATTTCACACAAATATGCCGTTCCATTCAACAGCAAACACAAGTAAAAGGAAAGTTTTTATTTATGCCTTTGCGTGTAGCTATTATGGGTCGTCCGCAAGGGGCTGAACTAAAGCAGATTATACCTTTAATTGCTCGTTCTATTTTGTTACGTAGAGTGAAAGAATTAATACAATATCAAAAACAAAATAATTAATGTCATTATTGTTTTAAAGATTAAGAATCTATCTATCGTAGATAAAGTGTACAGTCCTAGGGACGTAAGAGTGATTTAACGTTGCAAACTTTTGCGAATCGTTCGTAAAGTTTGAATAAAATATTGCTGACTAAGTCTCTTACCGTTTACAAAGAAAGTTGGTGTACCTTGAATCTGCATATCTTCTCCCGCTCGTATTTGCTCTTTAGCAGCGGTCAGACTGTCCGTCGACTGTACGCAATTTTCCCATGTATTCCAGTTAAAATTTTCTGTTGAAAGATAAATTTCTTTTAAAATGTGGATTATTTTTTCATTGTTAGCACTTCTTACAAATCGTTTTTGATGTTCAAAAATAATATCATGCATATTCCAGCCATGGTTCTGTTCCTTAGCGCATTTCACTGCTTTTGTTAAGAAACAAGAAGTACTATGGTTGTTTTGGCAGTGATCTAATGGAAACGCAAAAAACTCAATATGAATATCTGGGTTGGCGAATAAGAAAGCTTTTAGTAAGTAATAACTTTGTTGACAATGAGAGCATAAGAAATCAGCAAACTCTGTTATTGTGAGTACACGACTAGTGTTGACTGGTCCTTTTTCCAATAACGGCTGGATATTTGTTTTTTTAACCGGAGCGGACTTCCAGTCTAAGAAAAAAGATTGTGCAGGGCGACCCGCCCCCGCCAGACGTGTGTTACCTATTTGTCGGCATATTACATAACTCAAGATGGCTAAAACGATCCAAGGGATCAATAAGCTGGTTACTGATTTCCATTGTTTATTTTTCCATAGTTGAGTGATTGCCTGACTCATTTGTTGCTCACGTGGAAATGCAATCCAATAGAATCCAGCGATAATGAAGGATAGAACATATAATATCAGGCAGAATGGGCAAAATAAATGTAAAATAAAAATAGAAATACCTAGCATCACTAAGGATGCACCGGCAGAGAGATAGATAAGAAAAGCTAAAGCTAGCCATGTTGTAGCTATGTTTTCTACCAAGCCGAGTAACAGTGCACCAGATAAATAGGCAATCATTATCCCTGTTGCTATGCCCCAGTCCGAAAGAGGTAAGCCGGCAAACGTTGTGTAGTCAGAAGCTAGAGCGTTATCACAATTTAAATAATTGTTGATGCGGCATATAGAAGAACCATGTATATCTCCGTTGATCAGTGCTTGTCCACGCAAGCTAAGGTAAATATGAAAGCCAATGGATGACAAAGCGCAGATAAAAATAATTAAAATATGTTTTTTCATCGTTAGGTGCATCAGTTTATGTTATGTCATTTAGTTGCGTCAATATCATCGCACAGTATCAGATAGGGGGAAAAAGAGTTGAGTACAGTGATACCAGATGAATTAGTATGGATTTTGAGAAAAAAACAGAATAATTCATGGAAACCGGTCGGACCTTATTATGGAAAAGAGTTAATAGGATTTTTGCAATCCGGTTTGTGTTTGGATAAGGATTTTATATGGAAACCAGGTTTTAAAGAATGGAAAAGGATCTCTCTTGTAAAAGGAATATCTGCTCATCCTGGGCATGTTATGGAAGATATTTTAATTCAGCAAGGCCGCAAATACCAGGTTCAATGGCCAAGGAATGTCAGATACTTGCCTTCTCATTCTATTACTTGGTGGACATAATTTGCAAAATAGTGACAAGTGTGCAGAAGAATCGCGGCGGCGCGGAAGCCCGCGCTGGCGTTTGTAAACTTGATCGACAGAGTTGTAACAATTGTGCAGGGAATCGCGGCGCAGTAACCCCCTTTGAGGGGGTAAGATTTTTCTAACTAGAATTTATTGGTTTTTTTTTGTACAGTCAGAACATCATTTATTAAGGAGTATTGGAGGTATCTTTGGTTTTTAAATCTATGCAGCGATTTGGTCACCACGAGCAGGTTATATTTTTCCAAGATCCTGCTGTGCACTTAAAAGGAATTATTGCTATTCATAGTACCCGATTAGGGCCTGGTTTGGGAGGATGTCGTATGTGGCCCTATCCTTCTGAAAAAGAAGCGCTGGACGATGTATTAAAACTTTCCCGTGGCATGACTTATAAAGCAGCTGTTGCCGGATTAGATCTTGGTGGAGGCAAATCAGTGATTATCGGGGACTCAAAAGACAAAACTCCGGAAATGTTTCATTCTTATGGACGTTTTGTGGATTCTTTAAATGGTAATTATATTACTGCTGAAGATGTGGGTACTAATGTAGAAGATATGAGACATATCCGACAGGAAACGCCTTTTGTAACAGGTTTATCTCACGAGTTAGGAGGGTCGGGTGATCCCAGTCCTTTTACTGCACGTAGTACATTGATTGGTATTAAAGCTGCTGTTCAACATAAAATGAATAAATTTTCTTTAAGTGGTTTACATGTCGCTATTCAGGGGATAGGAAATGTGGGATGGCATTTAGCTGAGTTTTTATTGAAAGAACAATGTGAACTAAGTATTTGTGATATCACACCTAAAAAGGTAGAAGATTTTCAAAAAAAATATCCCGATGTAAAGGTTGTTCAGCCAGATATGATTTATGATACTCCATGTGATATTTTCTCTCCTTGTGCTTTAGGTGCGGTGATTAATCCACAGACCTTAGATCGTTTAAAATGCTCTATTATTGCCGGTGCAGCTAATAATCAGTTAGATACGTTGGCTACAGAATCGGAAATTAAGAAAAAAGATATTCTGTATATGCCGGATTTCGTTATCAATGCCGGAGGGTTGATCAATGTATTTGTTGAGACAACTGGATCTTATTCCAAGGAAGTAGTATTAAATAAGATTGATAGTGTGTATGATGTTTTGATTGAAATGTTAAATCAATCCGATAAAGACAAAAAAGATTTATCCGATACGGCAATTGCGATTGCGGATAGTAAAATTAATAATAAATATTGCACGGATAATCTCACAAGGAAGTTGTGGATTGGCTGATACACATACATCTTATCCTTCTACTAAAGAAAAAGATCCCTTGTCGCTTTTTATGCAAAAAGCACGCCAATACCTGTATCAATATTTTAAATATATTATAGGGATTATTGTTTTATCATTAGTGGTTTTTGGTGGAGTCTTGTTATGGCGATATTTGGAAGAGCGGCAAAATCAATTGGCAGAAGAAGAACTATATGTCGCACGTTCAGCGTTAATTGCAGCAGAGAAAGAAGCAAAAGGGCAAATACTTAGTACAGATACATTGGATCGTTTTTTTGATCCTCTACAAAAAGCTTCAGAATATACTTTAGATATGCAGAAAAATGTTGAGCAGTATTTGACGGTTATTCGACGTCATCTACATCGTTCTGCTGGTGCCGTCAGTGCGATGGAAGTGGCCTATTTTTTACGTACGTATGGCAAGAATAGTCAGGCTTTAGAGTTGTTACAAGATTTGAATAAAGCTTTTAGAAAAAAAAATTTATTAGGTTTTTTATTAGCTTTTCAATTAGGCATTCATTGGATGAACGAGGGTCAATATACACTTGCTTTGGAAAAATTCCAGTGGATTCAACAACAGACAAAAGCTCAATGGCTTAAGCCGGATGTATTACTGAGAATGGGATTAGTGTATGAAAAATTAAACCAGCCAGCGAAAGCACGAACAGTTTATACTCAAATAAAAAAAGATTTTACGGATTCACAAGCAGCAAAGCGGGCGGAGCAATATTTGAATTTATTGCAGGTAGAGCAAGCGATGAATCAAAAAGATTCTACAGAGAAAACAAAAAATGTTAAGGTTATTTCAAATGCACAAAAAGATTCACAGGAAAAAGATTCAAACAAATGATTCGAAAATTATTTATTAATTATTGTTTTATATTTGCTAGTGGGATAATACCTCATTTATCTTTTGCTACCAAGGTGAACACCGTTCATTTACCTTCTGTCCATGTACGAAGGATATGGATTCGAGAAACCTTTCCTAAGGCACAATTCACGAAGAGCATTTTACAACCCATTTATCCTGTGTTGACTGAGGAACTGGTGATTCAGGGTAATAAAGTGAGTGGATTGCTGGCTTACACAAGGGATAAAGGTAGAAAACTTTGGGATTTTAAAATAAAGGGCGGTTTAGCGGGAGCCGTATTAGTGAAAGATCAGCAATTATTTTTTGGTGGTGCAGATGGGTTTATTTACTCTATCTCAGCTGGGACAGGTAAACAACATTGGAAACAATATGTGGGTGCTACCAGCATGAGTCGACCGGTTTTAAAAAATAATCGCTTATATTTTTCAGATCCCAGTAAACTTTATTGTGTCAATGCCAAAACCGGACAGGTTATTTGGACCTATTCCGCTTCTATTAAAAAATCGGATTTCACAGTGGCCGGTGTTTCATCACCGTTGGTCAGTCGCTATCTTATTTATTTTAAAGTTAGTGATGGAAATTTGATAGCTGTTAATCACAAAGGTCGGTTTAAATGGCAGCGACGCTTATCGGATCCAAGTGATCGCTTTACATCTGCTTTGTCTGCTCCAGTGATGGGAAAAGTTTGCCTCTATTCTGCAGGTTTTGAATCCGGTCTTTACTGTTTGAATAAAAAAACGGGTAAAGTGATCTGGAGAACTTTTTCCGGTTCTCATGGAGATGTACTACTTTCCGGTACAATGCTTTTTTATCCAACATCGGATGGTCACATTCTTGCTTTAGATCAAAAGTCTGGCAAACAAATTTGGATCTATAAGACCCCCCGTTCAATCGCGACGAACTTCACTCTTTATAAGGGAATATTAATTTATGGAGAATATTCCGGCGCTCTACGATTTTTATCTGAGAAAACAGGACAAAGCCAAGGTGCTTTTTTCTTTGGAAAAGGATTATCCGCTCGGCCTGTACTGTCTCCTGTTCATTCCATGCTATATTTTATGTCTAATTATGGATGGCTATATAAGATTCAATTACTCGTAGGTAAAAAAGTATAATGTTTCCTGTTGCTCATATTGCGGAGAAAAGAAAAAAATTTATCAAGGATTTAAAATCAGGAAATATATTACGTTTTGTTGGTTCTTTTTCTCCTTTAGTTTCTCGCTTAATTGAAGAGGCTGGATTTGAAGGTTTATATATTTCCGGAGCGGTACTTTCCAGTGATCTAGTATTACCAGATTTAGAATTGATTACTTTATCTGAGTTAGTTGGGAGAGGATCTGTTTGTGTTCAGAATAGCCAGTTACCTGGTTTAGCTGATGCGGATACAGGATTTGGTGGTATATTGAATATTGCTCGTACGGTGCAAGAGTTACAGCGAGCTGGTTTTTGTGGTTTACATTTAGAAGATCAAAAAAGTCCTAAGCGATGTGGTCATTTAGAGAATAAACAATTGATTAGTATTCAGGATATGCAGCAAAAAATTACAGTTGCACTCAAAGCAAAAGAAGATCCGAATTTTTTAATTGCAGCGCGAACAGATGCTCGGGGAGTGGAAGGATTAAGCCACGCAATTAATCGGGCAAAAGCTTATCAAGATGCCGGTGCAGAAGCTATTTTTCCGGAGGCTTTAATCAACCAGCAGGAATTTGAAAAATTTCGACAAGCAGTGAAGGTACCTTTAATAGCAAATATGACGGAATTTGGGAAGTCCAATCTAATATCCGCTAAGGATTTGGAAAGCTTAGGTTATAATGTGGTACTATATCCTGTTACTGTATGGAGATTGGCTTTGCAGGCCGTTCAGCAAGGGCTGAAATGTCTCCATTCAGAAGGCCATCAAAAGCAATTGTTGGATAAAATGTTGACAAGAAAACAACTATATCAGTTGTTAAGATATACGGAATATGAAAAATGGCCAGGTGAATCTTAGCAAATATTCTAGCAGTGGATATCAGTTGTTATATTACCGGAGGTAAAGGGAGAAATTATGAAAGCGAAAAAAGGTTTGGAAGGAGTTATTGCGGATGAGAGTTCTATTTCTAAAGTCATTCCAGAGAAAAGTTCTTTAATCTATCGTGGATATTCTGCAGAAGATCTGGCAAAGCGATCTTCTTTTTTAGCAGTCGTATTTTTACTATGGAAAGGAGAATTACCGTCTCGGAGTGAATTAGAAGCATTTGAGCAACAAGAAAAACAAGCCAGAAAAAACGATCCGCGAGTTTTAAATATTTTGAAAGAATGTGCGAATGCACATCCTATGGATGCTTTAAGAACAGCTGTGTCAATGGCGGGTGCTTTGGATTCATCTGCTTGGGATGACAATGAAGAAGTAGTGAATAAAAAAGCGATGAATTTGCTAGCTAATATTCCTTTATGGATTGCTACACATCATTGTTTTAGTAAAAATCAGGCAGCACCAGCGCAGGATTCAGATAAAAGTTTTGTGGAAAATTTTTTTAGTATGTTTTTCGGAAAAATCCCCGGTTCGGAGACTTTACGTGCATTTGAAACTTCTCTTATATTGTATGCAGAACATGGTTTTAATGCTTCTACGTTTACCTCTCGTGTAATTACTTCTACTTTATCCGATCTATATTCTGCAGTGGCGGGCGCTATTGGTTCTCTAAAAGGTCCGTTACACGGAGGAGCTAATGAGCAAGTGATGTACATGATGCTGGAGATTGGTGAACCGGCTAAAGCAAAGGAATGGGCGTTGAAAGCTTTGCAAGAAAAACGAAAAATTATGGGATTTGGTCATCGGGTGTATAAAAAAGGAGATTCTCGGGTTCGGCAAATGTTAGAGTGCGCGCGCACGATGGCTAAAGTGACAAATCAATCAAAGTGGATAGAAATATATCAAATTGTGGAAGATACTATATTGAAGGAAAAAAATATTTATCCTAATTTGGATTTTCCAGCGGGTCCGGCTTATTACATGATGGGGTTTGAGATTAATGTGTTTACTCCTTTGTTTGTTATGAGTCGTATTTCAGGATGGATTGCACATATTATGGAACAGAAAAAAAATAACCGTATCATACGTCCCTTATGTGAATATACTGGTTTGCAAAACAAGACAGTTCCTCAGCAGGGCTTGTTATCCTCTGGATAATGATTTTATGACAATTATATCATAATCAAATGCAGTATTTTGAAAGAATCTTTAGAAATGAAAGATAGGTATGAAAGTTTCACTGTATTGTCTCAATGAATTTGTTCATTTAAAGGATTTTTTTCATCAGCCTCAAGAACTAGCTAATCGTTTGTCGATGGCTGGTTTTGAGGTGGAAGAATGGGAAGATTATTATTCTAATTTTGATAATATAATCATTGGGCAGGTGAAACAAAAACGATCGCATCCAAAAGCGGATCGTTTATGGCTTTGTCAGGTACAAGTGTCTTCATCTGGCACTATGGTTTCTATTGTGTGTGGTGCGGATAATTTTCAGGAAGGGGATAAAGTCGCTGTCGCTTTACCCAGGACAGGTGTGGATGTTGTTTTAAAAGGAGACGGTAAACAAGATCTGATTAAAATGCAAACAAGAAATATTAGAGGAGAAATGAGTCAGGGAATGATCCTCGCATTTAATGAATTATTTCCTGTATCTGCTATGGATCGCAGTGAAAATCTAGCACATCGTTTTGTGTCTGAGCAGGAAGATAAAAAAGAAAATACAACACATAATTTACAACCAGCGACTGTGGTAACTGATTCAGATGATTCCGGAATTATGATACTACCCCTGGATGTAAAAGTGGGTGAACCGTTTGCAAAAACATTTAGTTTAAATGATATACTATTTAAATTAAATATTACTCCAAATCGTGCGGATTGTCTAAGTCATTTTGGATTGGCCAGAGAGTTATCTTGTTTATTAGATCGAAAAATGACAAAAGTGTCACTAGGAAATGTTTCTACATTAGGGTTTGGTGCGAGTCATTCACTGGGTAGTGAAAGCACAGAATTAAAAAATTCAAGTTCAGTAGCTAATCCATCTTCTAAGAGTTACCATGTGTCAGTCGCATTAAAGCAAGAGAAACTTTGTTCACGTTATGCTGGAGCAGTTTTATGTGGAGTGCGGGTACAGCCTTCTCCTTTATGGTTAAAGATTCGTTTGATGCGTTTAGGTTTTAAACCAATTAATAATATTGTGGATGTCACCAATTATTTGATGATTCAAAGAGGGCAGCCTTTGCATGCTTTTGATTTGGATTATTTATCTCGCTTAGCCACTCGTGCTTCCGCTACGACGTTGACAGTGGACTTAGCTAGTAAAGGGGAGACATTTAAAGCATTAGATGGACAGGAATTGGAATTGGATGGAACAGAACTTTGTATTCGTAGTTCGAGTATTCCTGTGGCTTTGGCAGGGGTCATTGGAGGTATGGATTCCGCTATTCAGTTAGATACGGAAAATATTTTTATTGAATCCGCTTGTTTTGATTCAGCTATTGTACAGCAGACTTCAAAAAAATTTCGTATAGAAACAGATTCTGCTTATCGTTTTAGCCGTGGAGTGTCTTCTATATTCACTCAGGATGTTTTGCAGGAAGCGTTAAACTGTATGCAACAACTGGCAGGTGGATGTCCTGCACAGGAACAATATGATTTATGGCCACAAAAACCTAAAAAACATTCTATCATTATTCGTCAGTCAGATGTGGAAAGACGTCTGGGTCAGAAGTTAAACTTTAATAAATTTCGTCATTGGATGGAGCGTTTATTTTGTGAACTTTCTCCAGCACCGGCGGCAGTAGGTGATCAAAAATCCACTGTGTGTGTGACGATACCTTTTTTTCGGCAAGGGGATTTATGTGTCAAAGAGGATTTAATAGAAGAGTATGCTCGTTTGGAAGGTTACGATAAAATACCGGAGCATATCATTTGCAGTGCGCATCCGCGGCCACATACACCCGAGTATGTGTGGCATTCTCGTATAGTAGATATCCTGGTCAGGGAAGGGTTTTATGAAGCTGTTAATCATGATTTTATTTCCCAGCAATTTTCAGATGGTTTTTTATCTTCTGATTGTTCATATACATCCAGTTCATTAAAGGGAGAGCTTGACCAGAAGAAAGTTCAAGAACAAGCAGCGAAAGAAAAAATGATCCATCAGAAAAATAACACAGTGGAAGTGATACAAACAATGTCTTATCAAAGGCATTTGACTGCTTTAGGTGCTGTAAAGGACGCTCCTGTTTTTATTCGTAATCCCTTAAGTGCTGAGTACAATATGATGAGGATCAGTTTATTGCCCGCTTTGTTTAAGAACGCCTTACATAGTTTATATCATGGTAGTTTACAGGGTCGTTTGTTTGAATTGGGATCCGTATTTTTTAAGTCCACGTCTGGAGTGGAAACCCATATTTCGGATCCTGTGCAGAATATTCCTTATCAGGAGATAGAGCGGATGGCATTTATTGCTTGGGGGCAGAAGGAAAATCTGTGGCAGAAAACTCGTCATGAACGATTTTGTGTATATGATTTAAAAGGTGTTATTTCTGTTTTATTGGATCGTCTGGGAATCAGTGATTTTGAATGGGTACAGCTTGCAGAGGCCCCGGATTTTATTCATTCCGGTCAGTTTGTTATTTTAAAAATTAAAGGACAGAATGCAGGATATGCCGGATCTTTACATCCTGCTTATGCAGAAAAATATAAAATTCGGGTGGATATGGCTGTATCAGAATGGAATTTACCAGTCTTCCAGTCATCGGTAGGAAGGAAAGCTTTTCAAACTATTTCCCGTTTTCCCCAAATGGAACGGGATATGGCTTTTTGGGTCCCCGATCATGTTTCGGCCGGAAAATTGATGGATGATTTAAAGAAAGTAGCTGGGCCACTTTGTCATTCTGTTAAAATTTTTGATGTTTATAAAGAAGACAAAGAAGGACAAAAAAGGTCTATTGCATTTCGTTTAAATTGGCGTGCAAAAGAAAAAACCCTGACAGAAAAAGATATCACTCGTTTGCAGGACAAGATTATAAGGGAGCTTAGCAACAAATGGCCTATTCGTCTCAGATAAATGGTTTGCTACAGTTCATTAAAAATGAAATATTTGACTGTAACCATTTATTTTTATTACATTCAATTTAAAGATTGTGGATAGTAGGTGAATGATGAACCGAAAAGATAAGGTAAAGACACTGACAAAAGCAGATATTTACGCAGACTTATATCGTAAAATTGGCTATTCCAAGAGAGAAGCCACTCATCTGGTAAATTCTGTATTTGATGTTATCCGTGATACATTACGTAGCGGATCACATGTCAAGTTATCAGGCTTTGGCAACTTTATTTTAAAAGATAAAAACGCTCGTTTAGGCCGGGATCCAAAGACAGGGGATAAAATCACGATTAAAGCTAGAAGAGTGGTGATTTTTCACGCGAGTCCTCTGCTTAAGAAGCGAGTGGGTAAATAGTGATATAAATGGAGTTATTGTAGTGCATGACAGCAAACCGGCAGTTAGTGAGTAAAAGCTAGTGAATTGGCCTTTACAAGAGTTAGAGAAAGATATGCCAGGTCAGCTGGATCAGATTTTACAGGCGGACATTCAAAGTATTCCCGATCGAATTTCTTTTAAAATTAGTGAGGTGGCTAAGTTATTAAATATAAAGCCTCATGTTTTACGGTATTGGGAGATGGAATTTGAAACGTTAAAGCCAAAAAAAATGCCGAATGGTCAACGTTTATATTTTAAAAAAGATTTGAAGGTGGCTTTGCTCATAAAGAAGCTTTTGTATCGTGATGGATTTTCCGTCAAAGGGGCTAAGAAGGTACTACGTAGTTTAAAAAGAGAAAATACAGTTCACCATAAGCAAATGGTGAATCAAGAACGTATGTTGAAGGTAATAGATTCTATTCAAAAGACTATCTCCAGTCTCCGGGAGCTGATTAAATAACAAATATTAATCGGCGTTTTCAATTAAAATCGCTTTGGGATCCAGCGGGAGATCAGCCAGCTGCCATTCAAGCAATTTGTAAAGGTTTTCAACAAGGTAAAAAGAGACAAACTTTGTTGGGGGTTACAGGTTCAGGAAAAACTTTTACAGTGGCTCAGGTGATTCAGAATCTGCAAAAACCAAGCTTGATACTAGCACCGAACAAGACATTAGCCGCTCAGTTATTTTCTGAATTTAAAGAGTTATTCCCTGGTAATGCGGTAGAATATTTTGTGAGTTACTATGATTATTATCAGCCGGAGGCTTATATTCCTTCTACGGATACTTATATTGAAAAAGATTCTTCTATTAATGATCAAATTGATCGGATGAGGCATTCCGCCACGACGTCTTTGTTAGAACGTTCCGATGTTGTGATTGTCAGTAGTGTGTCCTGTATTTACGGGTTAGGTAGCCCTCAGGTGTATGAAGATTTAAAAATTGATTTACATTGGGACCAGCAGATGACCAGGGAACAGTTGATTAAGTCTTTGATTGCCAGTCAATATCAGCGGACAGATATGGATTTTCATCGCTGCACTTTTCGTGTGCGTGGCAGTGCAGTGGAAATATTTCCTGCATATGAAGGAGACATGGTTTTTCGTATTGAATTTTTTGGAGATCGTATTCAATTTATTGGCCGTGTGGATCCTTTAAGAGGGCATACGATACAGGAACTACAACGTTTATCTATTTATCCTGTTAGTCATTATGTGAGCACGGAGGATCAAAACCAGCGGGCGGTTGTGTCTATTCAAGAAGAACTGGAGCAGCATTCTACTATGTTGTTGGAACAAGGCAAGCAAATGGAATATGAAAGGTTAAAAAAGCGAACATTATATGATTTGGAAATGATTGCGGAGATGGGTTCTTGTTCGGGGATTGAAAATTACTCACGTCATTTTACCGGTCGTCGTGTCGGTGATCCGCCACCGACTTTATTGGATTATTTTCCGTCGGACTATTTATTGTTCATTGATGAGAGTCATATTAGCGTGCCACAGATTGGAGCTATGTATCGTGGTGATCGTCAACGCAAGCAAACGTTGGTGCAACATGGTTTTCGTTTACCTTCTGCTTTGGATAATCGGCCTTTGAATTTTCAGGAGTTTGAAAAAGCAACGCCTTCTATATTATATGTGTCAGCGACGCCAGGGGATTATGAGATAAAACAGTCTGGTGGAATTGTTGTGGAACAAATTGTGCGACCGACTGGTTTATTGGATCCTGACATTTTGATTCGTCCGGCAAAAAATCAAGTGAGTGATTTATTAAAAGAAATCAAAAAAAGACAAAATAAAAATGAGAGAGTATTAGTCGTTACATTAACAAAAAAAATGGCAGAAAGTTTAACTTCTTATTATCAAGATCAGGGTTTGCAGGTGAGGTATTTACATAGTGATATTAAAACGATTGAACGAATGGAATTGATAAAGGATTTGCGGCTGGGGGTGTTTCAGGTATTAGTCGGCATTAACTTATTAAGGGAAGGATTAGATTTACCGGAAGTGAGTTTAGTGGCGGTGATGGATGCAGATAAAGAAGGTTTTTTACGGTCCAGGAGATCTTTGATTCAGATGATCGGCCGAGCTGCGCGGCATATTAAAGGACAAGCTATCTTATATGCGGATACTGAAACGCAATCTATTCGCGTTGCTATTGCAGAAACGTATCAAAGAAGAAAATTGCAAAAAGCATTTAATTTACGACACCATATTCGTCCACGTAGTATCAAAAAATCCGCGCCCAAGGGTTTAATGGAAATTTATGGGTTTAACAGTGATCCTGATACAGAGTTTAAAAAATATTCTAGCACTCAGTTAAATCAAGCAGTTGTTGCCTTTAGAAAGGACATGAGAAAAGCAGCTCAGGAATTGGACTTTGAAAAGGCTGCTTTAATTAGAGATAAAATTAAAAGATTGCAGCTAATGGAAATAACTAGGACTGAATCTTGATGAATTTTTTGAGTGCATAGCCGTTTCATTAAATGGATATAACATGAACCTCAATTAAATGAAAAGATGATGACAATTATAGTTCCTTTATTTTTCTAGGTGAGAAAAATTCACTCATTCATCATTTTTTAACAAGTTAGCCAACTGTTTTATATTTCTATAGAAGGATTCACTGATGGACAGGAATATAGACATTCCTGGTACCTTAGATGTATTTCCTTATTGCGACAAGCGGGTTCCTGATCCAAGTGGCGAAGAATCACTGCTTCGTGAATAGCTTCATGTGTGTTTATTCCAAATTTTTGATAGCAAAACCGGGAAGCAATTTTTTGCAATCCCCAACCAAAATCACTTTCTTTGTCAAACGCGTGAGCAATGTGCATGCGATTGATACCGACGGTGTTATGTGCACTACTTTGTATAATAGAAAAATTAAAGTTCGCTGCTTTTAGTTGATTAGGATGACATTCACTGGAGTGACGTACAGAACGAATATGGAAAGGATCTTCTCCCACCTGATCCACAATGGCGACATGAGAACTGGAAGCAATAATATCTCCAGCTTGTAATGGATTATGTAAAGAAATATCTTGCTGTTTTAAGCAAGAGAGCTGGTACTGCTTAGCATTTTTAAACATGTTAGCATTAATACCTTGTACATGAATAGGACGGATAGGCATATTATGTTTAAATCTTAATCCAGCAGCAGCCATAGCAGTCGCGGCAAAACCCGAGCAGTCTAATCCTAAGACTGCAGATCCTCTGCCACTATCTTTAAATAAATTAATAGATGTGTGGTGAGGAGCGGGTTTACCGCCAAAGTCATATATCATTGGCGTAGCACGTACATTAAAACAGGAATTAGAATTCGGCCGTTGAATTTGACTGATATAATAATGTGATTGGATCACAGCTTGTAAATCAAATATTTCTCTTAAGTATCCAGCTGAATTACCGGGATAAGTGGCATAAATATTCACCCCTTGTGTTTCATGTTCTAATGGCATCAGAGGTAATTTGAGTGTTGAACAGCTTTGATAAGCGGTGGACATTACTTTTAAGGCTCCATAAATAAGCGGGGAGTATCTTTGTTTAAGGGAGTAAAATAATTGAATATCTTGTGAATCATCTTGTTCATCATTCGCATTGGTTGTGGATAATATGGGTGGAGTAAAACATTTCCGACCAATTGCTTTTGCATGATGGTTTAACTGAGTAAATGTACTATGCAGTTTATTTGCTAGATCAATATATTCTGGCAGGATTGCCTTGTGTTCTAGTTGCACTAGAACTTCTGTTGCTGCACCGGGATGTTTTTTTTGCATAAATTCTGTTATATATGCGTAAATTTTTACAAATTGTTTAGCAAAGTTTTTAATAGCGTCTTCTGAAACTTTTCGTCCGTTTATTTCTTTCTGTACGCGGTTTATAATTTTTTCTTTAACAATATAATAAGGAGGAGGATTGCCACCTTCAATAGAGACAATCTTGTAAATATAATTCCATACATAAAAATGAAAATCCTGGCATCCGGCTTGCTCTAAGAGAGAGTGAAAAAGCTCTTCTTCTGAAAAATGAGTTGAATGATCTAAATCATTCACTAAATGCAGTTGCTCACTGTTGAATCCAACAGGAGAACAAGTGGTGAGTAACCATCCCCCGCATCCTAGAAAAATTAGTATATAAATCCAGTATTTAGTCCATGTCTCTGTTTGATCCATTATGTTTTAATTCATCGGTGAAAAGAAGGTCGTAAGTGTAATTTTTCCTCGTGCAAATAATTGCGAATTTATATGCATAGTATAAAAATTGTTTATTTTATTATGTTTAATATAAAAACATTGACAATGTATTCAATAAGGGCTATCTAAGACTTTAGATGCTTATTAGATATATTAACTTATTTGTTGTTTTCTGGATATTTGTTTTGACTGTTAACTGTAGTTCTGCAGGTAGTTCCAGTGATGATCTTGTTCCTGGTGAAACTAATTCTAATAGTGGTGATCTTACTTCCAGTAAAGCAAGTTTAATATTAGTGGAAGTAGCGCCTACTGGCCAAACTCCCGAAGTAATTCCTAATGCTCATGATGCTATTTGTAGAAGTGGAATGCCGGATCATGGAACTCAGGAAGGACGTACAGAAGATACAACTATCAGTGTTTCACCGAACTGGTTCTCTATGGGGCTTAATATTGCCAATAGTTCTAAAGATTATTCTCTAATCATAAAGAAGCTGGTTTTTATAATATCCGATCAATTGGAAAATGAAATACTGAATGGGAAAAAAGAAATTAATTCTGGCTATTGCGGGACAGATCCTCTGTATACTGTGCTACCAAGTATAAAATTACCTTATGAGCCCAGTCGAAGAAACTACGTTAATAATCTGACACTTTTTGTGGATGATGTTCCTATTCCGAATGATAAAGATGATACCTCTAATGCCTTACCTACTTATAGAGTGCAATTAGTGCTACACGGGCATTTTGTTGATAAAGATAAGAATTTTGTGGATAATTTTAAAAAAGAGATTTTTTTTTCATACAGTCGGTCAGTCTCTCACTAATATAGTTGTCTATTGATAAGAAATTATTTCTAATAAAATCCGTAGTTATTAAGCACATTTAACTTAGGCACTATGTAATTTTTCCCTATGCAGTGTGAATGATTGACTATTTTTTTCTATTTAATATAGAAGAAGGTCGTAGGAAAAGGTCTGGTAATCAAGGAGTCTATCCATGACACCAATGATGAAACAATATTGGCAAATTAAGTCACTTCATAAAGACAAAATTGTGTTTTTCAGAATGGGAGACTTTTATGAGATGTTTGACAAAGATGCTGAGGTGGCGGCTCCTATTTTAAATATTGTTTTAACGGCTCGGAATAAAAAATCTGCTCAGGGAATTAAAATGTGTGGCGTACCTCACCACAGTATCGCTGGGCCAATTTCTAAGTTGTTAATGGCTGGTTTTAAAGTAGCTATTTGTGATCAAGTAGGTTCAGTCACTTTATCCAAAGCTCCTATGCACAGAAAAGTGACTCGTATTTTAACTCCAGGTATGGTGTATGATCCAGAAAGTTTAGACAGCCTGACCGCTCATTACTTATGCGCTATCGATCCGGAATCGATTAGTTTTGCAGATATTTCTACTGGAGAAGCATTTTTTTATAATGTTTCCGATCCACAGAAGCAAAACCGTTTAATTTATTTATTACATCCAGCGGAATTAATATTAACCAGCCAACAGAAAGAAAAAAGTTTTCATCAAGAAGAATGGAGTTTATTTCCCATTAGTGTTTTTGATGTGCCGTCTTTAGGTCAAAAATTAGATCAAAATTTGAATTCTACAACGTTAAAAACAGAGGACTCTGCTCACAGCTATTTACCGGTTAGTGCGCGACGAATTTTAGAATACATACGCAGTAGCCAGGGAGATACAATTGTACGAACGATTCGGTCATTTCAAAAAAAGTCGTTGGGGAAAACAATGTTATTTTCCCCTCAAGCATTGGAGTCTATGGAGATTTTCAAAACTTATAAAGGAGATGTGAAAGGCTCTTTATTTCATGCCATTAATCGCACGAAAACTCCAGCAGGTGGTCGGTTATTAAAATCTCGTTTACGTCAGCCTTGTACTGATTTATCTGAATTAGAAAACAGATTGAACCAAATAGATCACTGGATAAAACGTCCAGCGGATATGGAACGGATTCGATCCTTACTTACTTCTGTTGGAGACATAGAAAGAAGATTAGGTAAACTGTCTTATAGTCAGTGTTGCGGTAAAGATTTATTGCTACTAGCTAAATCTTTACAAATAGGATCCCAGGTAATGAGTTTATGTATGGGAAAAAATTTCCATTCATCTATCCATCATTCTACTGAATATACGTTAGAAACAATACAACCAACAGCAGAACAAAATTCCAGTGCACACAATGTTTCTACGCATATCGCTGAGTTAGCGCAAATGTTATCCGATAAAATCAACAGTACCATTTGTTCGGATGTAGTAGTGGGAGGTCGGTTTAAACCCATTATCCGCAAAGGGATCTCTACAGAGTTAGATCGCTTAATTGAGGAAACAGATCAAAAACAACGAAGTTTGAGCCAACTGGAAGTGCGGGAAAGATGTCAGACAGGTATTCCTTCTTTAAAAATCAGATATAATAATGTGTTTGGCTATTATATTGAGGTGACAAAAGTCCACTCTCGGAAAGTGCCTGCTTATTATATTAGAAAACAAACATTAACACAGGCAGAAAGGTACACTATATCTGACCTGCAAGTGCTTGAAGGACAAATCTTATCCAATTCCGCCCGCCGCATAGAGATAGAAAAACAAATTTTTGAATCACTGCGACAAAATTTGTTACAGCATTTACCGGATTTATTTTATATGTCTCGTATTTTATGTGAAATGGACGTTTCGCTATCACTCGCCTGGCTAGCAATTGAGAGATCTTACATACGCCCTCAATTTTCATCAGATAATCAGTTGGAACTATTTGATAGCCGTCATCCGGTGGTAGAGCAAAAGCAAGGATTAGTATTCGTCCCTAATACTGTTTGTTTGAAAACAGGAGAGTGTTTAATGCTAACGGGTCCTAATATGGCAGGAAAAAGCACTCTGATGCGTCAAGTGGCACTTAGTGTGATACTGGCACAGACAGGTTGTTTTGTTCCGGCAGAAAAGGCTTTGTTACCTATATTTACTCAATTGTTTACGCGTATTGGCGCCAGTGACAACTTATCCCAGGGATTATCCACTTTTATGGTGGAGATGAAAGAAGCTGCAGAAATTCTGAAACGGGCAGATACACGTTCTCTTATTATATTGGATGAAATTGGTAGAGGCACAGCTACGTATGATGGAATGAGCTTGGCACAAGCTATGTTAGAATATTTAGTAACGGAAAAAAAGAGTCTAATTTTTTTCGCGACTCATTACTTGGAGCTGACAGCGCTGAGCCAAGTAATACCTCAGATTAAGAATGCTCATTTGCAAGTGACTGAAAAAGACGGTCAACAAATTAATTTCTTATATACTTTGTCTGCTGGTAGTGCTGCTGGATCGTATGGAGTATATGTTGCTGATTTAGCTGGGTTTCCAAAAACAGTAATTACTCGGGCAAAAAAATTGCTCGTTGAAAGAGAACGTGTTTCTCAATCCCAATTAAACAATGCCAGACTAACAGCTCGTTCTACGCACCCAGTAAATTTGATTCACTCCATGTCCCCCTTTGAATCACAGTAAAATTCTAGCAAAAAACAGACCACTGTCGTGGAGATTTTCTGTTTTTTTTAAGAAAGTCATAATGACTCAATGAATTATATTAGACAGTCCAGTTTATTTTTTTTCAGCTTGCCGTACCAGAATAAGACTGTATAGACTGGACTTGTTATTCGTGTAATCTAATATACACAGCCTCAGCAAATTTGCGGGCAAAGCTTAAGGAGGGCAAGGATGCTCATTAACAACGAAAAGGATGTTCTATTTTCTTCATCAGAAGGTATTAACTGTATCAAAGCTTATTTGCAACAAAGGGGTTTATCTAAAAGAGAATCTGAAGTAGTGATCTTAGTTGTTCAAGGCTTAACAAATAAACAAGTAGCAGATCGTTTATGTGTTGCAGAGAAAACTGTTAAGTTTCATTTAACAAATGTTTATAAACGTATGAAAATTTCTCGTCGTTCAGAAATCATTTGGTCTCTTCCCTTGGCAGAATTTATGGAAAAAGCAAAAACAAGGGAAACCAATATAGGTAATCCATCTTTTTCTCCTTCTATTAGTGGAGAAGGTGGTGAACCTCCCATTCCGGTTGGTAGTTCTACTGTTACAGATTATTAGTAGTTATCCAATTTGGCATTCTCAATTTTGAATTGAAACGTTTTGTAAAGAACTAAAACGTTCAAATATTATATGCAAAAAATCTATCAAATAGCGCTTAAAAAGTGTGTTTTTAGTTTTTATTTCTTGGTTTATTTATTTTATGTTAAACTAAACTTTTAAATAGAGGAGAGTGTCGTCTGTCATCTCGCTTAATTGTAAATTATCAAAAAGCTTTTCTTTTTGTTACGTATCATCCTTTTTCCAGTCCGGCTGCGGTAGCTAATGTAGAGGAGTTTAAAGAATTAGCTTTAGCAGGTGGGTTGAAAAGTGTTTGTATTGAATATCAAGTGCTTAAGAAGCCACATCCAGCAACTTTCATTGGTTCCGGTAAGATTCAAGAATTAAAACAGAAATTAATGAATCAACAGGTTAGTTGTGTCATTTTTGATTGCTTGTTATCTGGTGTGCAGAGTCGTAATTTAGGAAAAGAACTACAGGGAATACAGATACTAGATCGTCATCAGTTAATTTTAGATATTTTTGCTCAAAGAGCCAATACATACGAAGGTAAATTGCAAGTGCAACTCGCTCGCTATTTAGATGAGTTGCCGCGAATGGTAGGGGCTTGGATGTCTTCATTATCTCGTCAAGGTGGGGGTATTGGATCAGGTGGTGGTTTAGGAGCAAAGGGACCGGGGGAAAAAGCAATTGAAAAAGATCGTCGTGTGATTCAATTGCGAGTTAAAAAGCTTCGACAACGATTGGAAAAAATTCGACGTACGCGCCAAGGACGACGAAAACACAGACAACGAAACAAAGTTCCCAGTATGGCTTTAATTGGCTACACAAATTCCGGTAAAAGCACTTTATTAAATGCTCTCACTCAAGCAAATGTGCCGGTAAAGGATTTACCTTTTATGACTTTGGATCCAATTACTCGGCAATTGTATATTCCAGGTATATCAAACACAGTGATTACGGATACGGTTGGTTTTATTCAAAATTTATCTCCTCATTTGATTGAGGCGTTTAAATCAACATTGGAAGAATCTGCGGAGGCGGATATTCTGCTGCATGTGATTGATTTATCCAGTCCACTGATGAAAGTACAAATAGAGACAGTCAATCAACTATTACACCAATTAGCTTGGGACCAAAAACCTTGTTTGCACATATATAATAAAATAGATTCTGCACCCAAGGAAAAAGTATTTCAGGCAAAAACTTATCCTAAAGTATTTGTTAGTGCAAAAACAGGGGTTGGTTTGGATAAATTACGACTGAGAATCTCTGAATTAATTTCTCATCTGCAAATGGAAGAGGTGCAACTGTATTTTCCGAAGCAGGAGGAGCAACAAATTTACTCCTTGGATCGTAAAGCACTTATTTGTCGGAAGGAAACTAGTTCTTTAGGTACTTTATGCTACACACGTATTGAATCTAGTCAGTTGCAAGAATGGAAAAAATTTCTTGTTCGGAAAGTTCCTTAGTAAATAATTAGGTTCATGATGACTTAAGAGAGCTATTTCTGATCTAGTATATCTCAGTATTAATTATATGGATAATTCAAAGATCAGTTTAAAATATCTTGAACCTAATTTAAACAGGATGTAAATTCTACACACTTGTTTTAATTGCTTGACTAAGTTGTTAATATTGTGTTTTTTATCCTTAAAAAAGGGGGACAAAATGTTTATTAAACAGTTATTAATGGTAATTTTAATAAGTTTTACTTTTATGTCTTATGCGGTGGAAAATAAATCAGAAGATGATACAGCAACTGCTAGCACTTGTGATTTAAATTCAGAATGGCAACAAGAGAATCTTTCTGTTATTTTAAAGAGTCGGTGTTCAACTGTTGCTAAACGATTAGCCTTCGTGCACACCTTAGGGCAGATTCAGCTAGATTCACTTCGAAATATGTTATTAGAATCTTTTTTAAAGGATCCACACTATGCAGTGCGTGCAGCAGCAGTACGAACATTGGGAGAAATCTATCCATATAATTCTCAAAGTGTCCAAGTATTAGCTAAGGCGTTAAGTGATTCAAGTGATGAAATACGAGAGGCAGCAGCAAGGTCTATTGTTCATACCCAGTCAACGGATTTTAATGTTCTTCAAATTATTACTGAAATTGCATTATCTCAAGACACTGATAAACAACAGTGGGCAAGATGGACACTGAAAAAAATGGATTTCAATAATTGTCAAAATGTTCAGCCATTTAGATCCATTAAAGCTTTATCTGGTTTACATCAGACAGAAGAAGAATTTGCTGTAATAGCTATGGGAGGTATTCGGCTAAATAATTTTCAAAATGTTCAAACATTAGCTGACGGATTAACTCAAGTTTTATCATGTAGTTCAGAACCAAGAATGCAAAGAGCTGCTCTATACGCTTTGGGAGGTATTCAACCAGATAATTTTTTAAAATTAGTAGTGCAATTTTTGGATGATCCATCCTATGAAATACGAGGAGCAGCAGTATATGCAATTGGAAAAATGAATCTCAATAATTGTCAAAGTATCCAGGAATTTCACTTAATTAAGGCTTTGTCTGATCCGTATGATGGAGTACGAGAGAAAGCGGCATATTACTTAGGAATACACCAAATAAATAGTATTCAAAGTCACCTTGCTTTAACTAATGCTTTATCTGATTCAAGTCACTATGTACGAGAGGCAGCGGCACGAGCATTGAGAAATATACAGTTAAGTCATTGTCAAAACACTCAGAAATTACAGAGCTTATGCTGTAATTCAGAATCAAGAATGCGAGAAGCAGCAATGTGCAATCTTTAAAAGTGTATGAGAATCTAGCTAAAATTTTAAATAGTTCAAATGATGTTAGTTAAATTTTCCTAAAGTGTTTTTAGATTTTATAAAAACTCGTTAGTTTCTGAAAAATAGCAAAATGTATAGTTTATGATTTTTTCTTAAACCACTCTTTATACGCTTGAATTTTTAAACAAGTCATTACAATGGTGTTCGTTACTTCTTCTGTCGTACCTGTTCGCTGTACAACGTTGGCCGGTTTAGCAGCTCCCATTAAAAAAGGCCCAAGCACTTCACCCGATCCTAATTGTTGCACTAGCTTGTATGCGATATTACCTGCATCTAAGTTAGGAAATAATAATACGTTGGCTCCAGTTTGAATGCGGCAAAACGGAAAAATATTTTTAATGATGTGAGGATTAACTGCTGTATCTGCTTGCATTTCTCCATCTACGATCCAATCAGGATACCATTGCTTGACTAAGTCTGCTGCCTCTTTCATTTTTTTAGGATTTTCTTGTCGGCTAGTGAAATTAGAAAAACTGAGCATAGCGATTTTTGGCTCAATATTTAATCCTTTGGCAACGCGAGCGGCATGAATTGCAATATTTGCAATATCTTGTGCACTGGGATTAATATTTACTGTTGTATCTGCGAAAAATAAAATTTGATCTTTGATTAAAATGATATTCATACCAGAGATGATTTTTCTTTTTCCTGTACCAATGATCTGTAAGATAGGTCGCACGCTATCTACATAATTTTGTGTTGCTCCGGTAATGACAGCAGCTGCATGATTTAAGTGCACCATCATTGCTCCAAAATAATTAGGATCTTTCATCAGTCGTGCTGCTTCTTTTTTTAAGATACCACGTCGTTTTTTTAGTTTATAAAATGTGTCAACATAGTTATTTAACAGATCGCAGTGAGAAGGGTTAATAATTTCCACGTCGTGCATATTATCCAATTCCATTTCTTGAATTAAATTTTTAATTTCTTGTGAAGGGCCTAATAAAATAGGTTGCATGATCTGTTCACTCATTAATGTATTAACAGCTTTTAATATGCGTTTGCTATTGCCCTCTGGGAAAGCGATACGAGGGTTTTGCCATCGCATTGCTCGCGATTTGTTTTTTACACGATAAATAATTTGACGAATGAAACCTCGTCGCTGACTTTGGAAACTAGCTAACCGTTGTTTATATTTTTCAAAATCCACAATAGGCTGTCCAGCTACACCTGAATCCATAGCCGCTTTTGCAATAGCCGGTGCCATTGTTGTTAATACACGCATATCAAAAGGTTTTGGTAAAATGTAATTAGGTCCAAAGTGGAATACCTCATTTTGATAGGCCCTGGAAACATTATCCGGTACGTCTTCTCTGGCTAGTTGGGCTAAAGCAAAAACTGCTGCTTTTTTCATAGCACTATTGATATGTGTGGCTTGTACATCTAAAGCGCCACGAAAAATAGAAGGGAAACCTAGCACATTGTTAACTTGGTTAGGATAATCACTGCGTCCAGTAGCAATAATAACGTCCGGCACAGTTTCTTTTGCCAGTTTGGGGATAATTTCTGGATCTGGATTAGCCATTGCGAAGACAATGGGACGGGAGTTCATACTTTTTAACATATTCGGCGTTAAGATATTTTTTACAGATAAGCCAATAAATACGTCTGCTTTTTTAATTGCGTCAGTCAGAGTTCTTTTGGATGTATGTTGAGCAAATTCCTGTTTGTAAATATTCATATTTTCTTTTCGATCAGAATAAATCACTCCTTTGGAATCACACATGATAATATGTTTTTTCTTTACACCTAATTCCAGTAACAATTTTGCACAGGCAATACCAGCTGCTCCTGCACCATTAAAAACCACTTGAATGCGCTTCAGCTTTTTTTTCTGAATATGGCAAGCATTGAGTAATGCGGCTGCAGTAATAATGGCCGTACCATGTTGGTCATCATGGAAGACGGGAATTTTGAGTTTTTCTTCCAATTGTTTTTCAATTTCAAAACATTCCGGTGCAGCAATATCTTCCAGATTAATTCCTCCAAAGGTCGGTTCCAAAGCTTGGCAGATAGAGATAAATTCTTGTGTTGATTTTGTGTTTAGTTCAATGTCAAACACATTGATGCCAGCAAATTGTTTAAATAAAATACCTTTGCCTTCCATGACTGGCTTAGCTGCTAAAGGACCAATGTTCCCAAGTCCCAGTACTGCACTACCATTACTGATCACTGCTACTAAATTACTTTTAATTGTATAGTCATATACACGTGATGGTTGGTCGGCGATAGCCAGACAGGGAGCCGCCACCCCTGGGCTATAAGCCAAAGATAAATCATAGTCAGTATCTACCGCTTTACTAGGACTAACTTGAATTTTACCTTTTGGTTCCTGGCTATGATATAATAAAGCCGCTTTGTTCAGTTGTTTGGTTTTCATAAACAATTTATCCTTTTTTCATTTGTTTAGGACGGCGAGTAGTCGTTATATCGTCTAAAACGAAACATAATTGCCCAGGCAGCTGATAACGATGTTTGCGTAAAATAACATTTACACCTTGGCGAATATATTCTGCTATCGGCACTTTAGAGCGTATACTTAGCTCCTTTAATAAAAATAGTTGTTCTTCTGTTAAATAGATAGTGGTCGCTATTTTTCTAGACGAGATTTTTTTTAAATGTTGGTTTTTATTAGGCATTAATAACCAACTCCCTTTTTTGTTTAAGCTCATGAGGGCCACTGGCGCTTTATTTTAACGATGAACAGAGGGGAACTCCGAGCGCAATATTGATACTTTATTTAGTTTTTCCCATGTGAATGTACTCTCTTCCCGTCCGAAATGTCCATAAGTGGCTGTTGGAGCATAAATAGGTCTCAGTAGATTAAACTGAGTAATCAGACCTGCCGGACGCAAATCCCATAATTTTTTAATCACATTAAGTAATTTCTTTTTTGGTACTTTAAGAGTTCCATAATCTTCTATCATAAAACTGATGGGCTTAGCGACACCTATTACATAAGATATTTGTACTAAACATTTTGTAGCCAGTCCGGCTGCAACAATGTTTTTAGCAATGTGGCGAGCGGCGTAGGCTCCGGATCGATCCACTTTAGAAGGATCTTTTCCGGAAAAAGCTCCTCCTCCATGTGCACCATGTCCTCCATAAGTATCTACAATAATTTTTCTACCGGTTAAACCACAGTCTGCACCAGGACCCCCAGCGACAAACCGACCCGTCGGATTGATAAACAACCGAGGATTTTTTTTTAGGTATTTACGTGGGATAACTTTTTTTATGAGGTTTTCTATTAAAAATTCTTTTAATTCTTTTAATTTTACATTTGGTGCATGTTGAGTGGATACAACAATGGAAGGGATGTGTACGATATGATCATTTTCATATTCTACTGTTATTTGGCTTTTACTATCTGGCCAAATATGCTTTTTGCCCCAGCCTGTATCTTTTAATTTTCTCAGTGTTTTCATCAATTGATGACAAAGAGAAATACTAAGCGGCATATATTCTTTCGTTTCATTGACCGCGTATCCGAATACCAATCCTTGATCTCCGGCACCTTGTGATTCCCCTTTTCCAATGCCTCTGGCAATGTCTTGGCTTTGTGCATGAATGGCTGTCAAAATCAAACAGGATTGATAGTCTAACCCTTTTTCTCTGTGATCGTATCCAATGCGACGAATGACTTGTTGTACATTTTTCCGAACATCCACATATTCTGTAGAAGAAACTTCTCCCGCCACTAGAACTAGTTCTTTGTTTAGCATCACTTCACAAGCGACACGGCTATTTAGATCTTTTTTTAAAAAAGAGTCCAATAAAGTATCACTGATTTGATCCGCTATTTTATCCGGATGTCCTTCAGAAACCGATTCACTGGTAAAAAGATAGTCTTTCATACAAAATTCCGTATCAAGGTGACTACACCCAGTCAACTATTAACTGATACAGATTTAAGATTGCTTTCTTCGTGAGGCTGGTAGGATGTTTAATTTTTCTCTATAGGTTCCAACAGACCGTCGAGCAATATGTACCTTTAAATCTTTAAACAACTCATTGGATAAGTTCTGGTCAGATAACGGCTGACTTTTGTTTTCATTCTTAATATAAGATTTAATTTTTAATCTAATCAGTTCTCCGCTCACTGATCTGCCATCTTCTGCTTTCACACTGAGATTAAAAAAATATTTTAATTCATAAATACCTTGAGGGGTGTGTACATATTTGTTAGTTGCGCAGCGACTGACAGTAGATTCATGTATACCGACTTCTTCCGCTATTTGTTTTAAAATCAGAGGTTTGATACTCATCGGGCCATTATCTAGAAAATCTTTTTGGTGACGTGCAATGGCAGAAGTCACTTGAAAAATAGTACGTTGCCGCTGGTTTAAAGAACGAATGAGCCAAAGCGCTGAATTCATTTTATGACGTAGATATTTTTGTGTTGGATCCACTGTTGTTACTTTGCCACTATTGAGTTTTTTCAGTATTTCTTGATAAATGGAAGCGACTTTCAAATGAGGGAGAGAATCTTCGTTAAGAGATATTTTATAGCTATCACCGTCTTTTGTAATATATACATCTGGTATCACATATTGAATAGGTTGCGATACAAATCGTCGTCCTGGTTTTGGTTCCATTGCATTAATGATTTTGTATAAGTCCATTACTTCTTCTTCTTGCATCTGCATAGCATGCGCAATCGCTTTATAATTTTTGCGCTCTAAATCTGGTAAATGGTTGGCGATTAATGTGATTAAGTCTTTAGTGTCTTCTTGGTTTTGACGAGCCTGAATGAGCAAACATTCTTGTAAATTACGTGCTCCGACTCCACTAGGATCCATTGTATGTAAAATTTGTACAGCACCTTGTAAATCCTCTTGGCGTGTACTGGTTTCTACAGCAATTTCTTCTAAAGAAGATTTAAGGTAACCGTTGTCATCCAAATGGTTTACTAATAAATTCAAGTGTGCTTTTTCTTTATTGGAAAAACCACTCATTTGAATCTGCCAAAGCAAATGGTCCTGTAAAGTTTGCTGAGTAGATACAACATTTTCCCAATTGAAAGCGTGTGAGCTAGTTTGTTTTTGTGGATTGTGGCGGGGGGCTGCTCGTACCGATGAACCGGAATCCGTAAATTCCATCCAAGTATGATGTTCCGGTATATCTTCTTTGTTGTTTAATTCATCTGCAGTTTGATCTTCTATCGTATCTTGAATTTCTTCCAGTACAGGATTTTCCAGCATTTCATCTCGAATAACTTGTTCCAACTCCATAAGAGGTAACGTCAACATTTTGATGGATTGCTGTAGTTGTGGGGACATTTTTAGTTTTTGGGTGAGTTTAAGTCCCATTTTTAATTGAGCAGACACTCTATTATTCTCCCCATTGAAAGTATTGAATATACAAGTTGTATTAGATGAATTATATCGTAAAAATCTATTTAGTTCAAGCAAGCTTCATCTTTCTTTTTAAATGTGTTAAAAGATGACTTTTGTCTTAAGTGTTGATGTGTATGAGTTTCAACGGAGAGCATTTTAGTGCGCATATTGGATCCAGTACATAAATATATTGTTTTTTCGGATCGGGAAGCTCGTATTGTGGATTGTTTGGTATTCCAGAGGCTTCGTCATATTCGCCAATTAGGTTTTGCGGAGTTTGCGTTTCCGGGTGCGGTTCACAATCGTTTTTTGCATTCTTTAGGGGTTTATCATCTGGCTGGATTGTTTTTTGATTCTTTGTTTAAGCAACATTGGATTTCCTCTCGCAAAAAAACACAATTTCGTCAGTTGGTGCGTTTAACAGCTTTGTTGCATGATGTAGGTCATGGTCCTTTATCTCATAATTCTGAAAAGGCAATGCCACCATTGTCTCACTTATCTTTGCCCTTTGCAGAGAATTCGCATTATTTTACAAATGCACAGACAAATGGGCAGGAATTAAAAGCAGCACATGAACATTACACAGTTAAATTTATTTTAGAATCAGAGTTAGCTGATCTTATTAAGGATCTGGATATAGATCCTTGGTGTGTAGCTCATCTAATTGATCCTTCTATTCCATTAAAAGATAAGGATTTTTTTATTTCGGAAGGTGTGGATTTTCAACCTATTTTAAAACAGATCATTAGTTCGGATGTGGATGTGGATCGCATGGATTATCTACAGAGGGATTCTTTTTTTTGCGGTGTAGATTATGGTTTTTGTGATCATAATTGGATTGTTAACAATTTACATATTCATTTGAATAATGATCAGGCGTTTTTGGCTGTTGGAGAAAAAGCTATTTATAGTGTAGAGAATTTTTTATTAGGACGTCGCCATATTAGTTTGGCTTTGTATTTTCATAGTAAGATGGTAGGAATGGGTGAAATGTTGTATCATTATTTTGAAAGTCCGAATTGTCATTTTCGCATTCCTTCTCAATTGAAGGATTATATTAACTGTACAGATGTATTTTTATTTAACCATTTAAAAGAAGTAGCTAAAGATAACGAATGGGCACGTCGCATTGTGGAAAACGATCCTTATGAAAAAGCTTATGAAAGTCGTTATTTTTATCACTCTTATGAAAATGTGCAAATTAAGTTACAAAAAATAAAAGATTGGTTGACAGCTAGAGGTATTCCCTTGATTCATGTTAGTTCATCGTCTTATGTTAATTATGATATTCCAACGATGGCGCTTAAGGGTGTGGAGTGGAAACGTGGTCAACATGATAAACCAGGGATTGAACGCCTTCCTGTATATATTCTGGATGAATCTAAAAAAGTGGCTGTTCCATTGCAAGAAAAAATACAGGCTTTTAATCATCCAGATCACATTCAGTTATTGGATCGTCTTTACTTGTCTGCGGAACATCGTCAGAAGTTAAGTCACACAATTAACAAAATGTAAAAATCAATTATTATTCGGATAAATATAAAAAATAGGATAGAACCACTATTAAGAATAAGGTGTTTGATATGTTTAAAAAAATTTTATTTTTTTTGTTTTTTGTTTTTTTTGTTCATTTTGTTGCCATAGCTAGTGTTGTGAAATCAGCAGATTCTCAGCCATGTTGTAAAATAAATATTGGTGTGGATATTCCGTCATACGTAGGGGTACAAGGACAGTACTATTTATTGGATCGTTATTATATGAAGATGTCCATTGGATTTGCTGCAGAAACGCTCATACAGTTTCAACATAATTTTGTACCATCTGGATTTTCTAGTGAAAACAATTCTTATCGGTCTTATATCATGCGGATGATGAATGATTCTATTGCTTTAGATGGACGTTTTGGTTGGTCAACTAACTTATATGACGGACCTTATATAGAATTAGGCTGGAGAGTGATGGCATGGGGTCATTCAGTGAACTTGGAAGCTAGCGAGCTTCAAAAATTGTTTAACTATTCAGCAAAAGTAAAGGTTGTGGATAATAATCTTTCTTTGATGAAAACAGTTTACCCAACTGATATGGTATTTAATTATGGCCCAATATTTCATATTGGCTATAGCACTACTTTACCTAATCAATTTTTTTTTAATATGGAATTTAATATCTATAAACCAATTTTTGGTTTGATAAATATCAATAAAATTACAGATTCTCAGTTACCACCAAAGAGAACAGTGGATAGGGTTCATCATGCTATTCGCAATAGTGTATGGATGGTGTCTGTTGGGCTATGGCTGGGATTTTTATTTTAATTTGTTCTAAAAAAGAATTACCAACGTTGATAACGAGCTGTTTTTAGTGTCCAAATGGCTATTGCATGGAATAAGCACAAGCTGAGTATGGATACCCAAAAGGCGATCCATATCGGCACATCTGATGCATTTAAAACACCATAGCGCACTCCATTGATGAAATATAGTAAAGGATTAAAATAAGAAACTTTCACCCAAAAAGGGTGTAGGGAATCCAGTGGGAAGAACACCCCACCTAGGTAAATGAGTGGTGTAATAATAAACCCCCCTATTGCACTCAGATGATCAAAGCTTTTTGCCCAGAAAGCGACAGAGATACCCAATTTGCTGAAGGCAAGTCCGCCAATTACACAAAATAGTATAAAATGCAAAGGATGTGCCGGGATTAGCCAGGTTCCTTCATGGAAATAATAAAACAGCTCACCAGATAGAAAAATAACTCCTCCCACTAATAGTCCACGACAAACTCCACCAAAAGATAACGCCCATATTATTTGTTGCACGCGCAAGGGAGATGCTTTGATATCAATCACTTCACCACCAAACTTCATACTTAAAATGGAGCTGGAACTATTTTGGTAACTATTGTTCATACACCCCATCATGATCAGGCCGGGAATCAGAAAAGCTAAGTAGGGAATCTCATCTAAAATTTCAATATTTTTACCTAGACTGACACCAAAGATTAAAAGGTAGATAAAAGAAGTGATAATAGGAATAACGACTGCTTGAGCAAGCACTTTAGAAAAGCGCAAGATTTCTCTATAAAACAGCACTAAAAAAGGAGTCCATTTTAATTCTTGTTGGTTCATTTATTTTCTCTCGTAGCTTACAAAGTATTTTTGCTTAATACGTATTTAAAGGCATCTTCTAAGGTACCTTCCCTAATTTGTAAATCTTTAATTTGTGTGTTTTGCCAGTTCAATTCGGATAAAAATTGTCCTATTTCCATTGAATAGGGGATGCGGAATTCAAATGTATTACCACTCTGGTGCACTAGCAGGGGATGAGAGCATTCTCTTGGTGTGTTTAAATATATTGTAACATGTCGAGAGGTTAACTTTTGAATCAGTTGTTTAGTTGTTCCTTGTTTTTTTATTTTTCCGTGATGAATGATGGCTACTCGATCACATAGTTGTTCTGCTTCTTCTAAGTAGTGTGTGGTAAATAAAATAGCTGTTCCCTGTTTTTTTAGTTCTCGCACATATTCCCATATAGAATGTCGTAGCTCTACGTCTACACCAGCAGTTGGTTCATCTAATAGCAATAATGTAGGGGAATGCACTAAAGCTTTGGCAATCATTAGGCGACGCTTCATACCACCACTGAGTTTGCGAATATTTTTATACCGATGTTCCCACAGTTCTAAACGTCGCATTAAATTCTGTATGCGTTGTTGATTGTGAAGTAGACCATAGTATCCGGATTGAAAGCGTAAAATTTCTTCTACATTAAAGTAACCATGGGCAATTGTTTCTTGTGGCACAAAACCTGTAACAGATTTTGTTTCTACAGTGTGTTTTGTGATATCTTTATTATGAATGGTAATATGTCCTTCCGTAGGATCTTCTATGGTGACAATAGTAGATATAATAGTTGTTTTTCCAGCACCATTGGGGCCTAGGAGGCCAAACACTTCTCCAGCTTTGACTTCAAAAGAGACATTATCTACTGCCTGAAAGGAGCCATAGTTTTTGCTGAGTTGGTCAATTTTTAAGATAGTTTCATTCATTTGTTTGATTTTTTAATGTACATGGTATGTTAGCTTATCTTACATATATCTAGATAATATAAAAATATATTTTACTTAGTAAACATCATTTGCAAGGTAGTGACATGGGAGCAGAGGAATCGCGGCGCCAGCGGGTCGCCGGAGACATTTTACTTAGTAAACATGATTTGCAAGGTAGTGACATGAGAGCAGAGGAATCGCGGCGCCAGCGGGTCGCCGGAGACATTTTACTTAGTAAACATGATTTGCAAGGTAGTGACAATAACGTCAATGCAGCTACGGCAAAAATGTCCCCGGCGACTCGCGGGCGGCGCAGTAACCCCTTTTTGGGGTTTGAGGTGGTTAGTTTTTATCAGTTTAAGACGATAAAGCAGTCGGTTTTACGATCTATGCGTGAGGAGCTTTTAATACTTGGTCAGCAACGGCGGATTCGTGGTTTGATTCTCTTGAGTTCGGAGGGAATAAACGCTACGGTATCAGGGCGGCCGGAGGATATTCATTGTTATTTACAGCATATAGAGCGCACGAGTGGGATTACTAATTGTTTGTATAAGCGATTTTGGGCAAAAGATTGGGGTTTTAAAAGGTTTAAAATTAAGGTAAAAAAGACAATTATTACTATGGAGCGAAGTACCATGAAAAAATATTTGAATTATTTGAAGCAAAAATACTTGTGGTTGTATCAGCGTATAACGGGAATGGGATGTCCATTAATAAAATGTGGGTCGCTATGGGGGCGTAAGGAAGAGGGTATTAGTTCTTTTGCACTTTCTCCCAGTCAAGTGGAGGATATGTTGAAAGATCCGAATGTGGCTCTCGTGGATATACGTAATTATTATGAGGTGGAGTTAGGTCGTTTTAAGGGAGCTCAAGTTTTTAATATGAAGGAGTTTGGAGAATTTCCTGAAAAGTTACGTAATATATCTTTGGACAAGGAAAAGAAAACTTTGATTTATTGTACGGGTGGTATTCGTTGTGAGAAAGCTCTTAAAGAAATGCGTCGCCAGGGTTTTAGAGAGGTATATTTATTAAAAGGGGGGATTTTACATTATTTAAAAGAATTTCCGCATAGCCATTTTGAAGGGGAGTGTTTTGTATTTGATCAGCGAGTGGCTGTGGATCAGAAAGGTCAGCCGTCTCAAAAATATTCTTTATGTCCGCATTGTGGTCAGCCGGCGGATCAGGATAAACAATGTGTGCATTGCGGCAAATCGGTAAGAATTTGTAAAAGGTGTTTGGAACAGAATCAGAAGCATTTGATGACATGTTCTAAGAACTGTGCGCATCATGTACAATCTAGTGCCATAGAGTAAAATATTATTGTTGGATTATTAAAAACAGTTCATAAATAAAGATATAGACCATAGAAAAATCTCTTTATATCAGGAGAGGATATTGCGGTATTTATTACTAGCGATTTTATTTTATGTTGGTTTATTTTCTGATCTGGTTTTTGCACGATTAGATCATTCGCTGGCAAGTACAAATATTAAAATGATTTTAAGTTTACCGTTAGAGAATCGTCGGCAGGTATTATTAGAAGATCGTGCAAAAGCATCAGTTATTTTAAAGGATTTAGTTTTCTCTAGTAAAGAGGGTATGCAGATTCGGTGGGCAGCTCTTATTACTTTAGCGCGAGTATCGTCTGTGAATGTATCTCGTCCTGTGATTGTATCGGCTTTACGTCATCCTCAATGGTTTTTAAGGAATGCGGGGTTATTGGCAATGGAGATGGTAGATCCTGCTATGAGTCTTTGGTGGGCGGATCATTTGTTAGATGATCCTTCTTTATTAGTGCGTACAGCGAGTGTGGATTTGATTCGGAGGCAGAAGGCACAATCTTATAAGTGGAGGCTTTTAGAGAAATTAAATGCTTCAGATAGTTTTTATAAAGATAGTAGTTTATGGATTCGGCATCATATTATACAGGCATTAGCGGATTTTGCAGAACCAGGGGAAGAGCGTTTTTTTATATCTATTTTGCAGGATTCGGATACACGTTTGCATCCTTTTGCATTATCTGCATTGGAAAAAATAACAGGTTATCGTGTTTCGGATCAGACAGTTAGTATGAATCTTAAGCATGAGTTACGGAAATCTATACAGGTATTTGATAAACAGAAATTGCACGGTAGTGACAATAACGTCAATGCAGCCGCGGCGAAAGTACCCCTCTCTGGGGGCGCGACTCGCAGGCGGCGAATTATCTCCCGCGATTCGCGGGTCTGGAAGGACAGGTGGATTCATGGATGGCTTCAATCTCAGAAAAAATCTGTCGGTTTATAGAAATTATTTAACGTTTATTTGGTTGGGATTGTTGGTGATGATATTTAGTAATCGATCGATTAATATTCATTTCTCGTAGTATGCGATATAGGATTGTTTTTTCTTCTAGTCCATTGGATGGTATACGTTGAGGACTATCTATGAATCCTTTTTGAGAAGTTAGTTGTTTTAGGACACTCACTTGAACGACAGGTTTATTTTTACGTGTCCCTTTAATGAGTTGAACATGAATAGTGTATTTTAATCTGGGTAGTGTTTTTGAATGGAAAGGTAATTGCCAAATACTTTCTCCTTTAATAATAGCTGTTTTTAAATAACCTTTTTCTTTATCTTCTTCTTCTATTGGGTATTTTTCTAGAGCTAGCATAAGTGCTCTCCATGTTGTGTTATAATCTGCATGGAATAATCGGGACACAGGAGAAATGACTTCTTGTGCTGGTTGAGTAGTGGTTGCACAGCCAGTGAAAAATAATAAAACTAGTATTATGTATTTCATTAATCTAGTTATGATTGTACCAACAAGAATTGACAGATGGAATCAAAATCAGGAAAATAGTTGCTATTATATTAGTGGCGGGGTAGCTCAGGTGGTTAGAGCAGCGGAATCATAATCCGCGTGTCGGGGGTTCAAGTCCCTCCCTCGCTATTTTTTTATTTTAGGTAGTGGGCAGTAGGGCTTGCTCTATTTTTTGTGCAGTCATTTTTGTCCTAATGCGTGGATCATATAAAATGCGTATTACTTCTTTATCTATGCGAGCGTATTCTATAGGTGTTGATTTCGCACTTTGTTGAAAGATGCTATTGGTGTATTGATAGGAATCTTTCATTAATCCTAAGGATTGGGTCAGTTCTTCTCTTAAGATATGTTTTCGGTTATCACCTACTAAAGATTCTTTGACAGTAATATTTGCATTTAGGATCACACCGGTAAAGGGATCTGTTTTAACATGGAAGAGACCGATTTGTGGGCTACTGGTGTCATTGTAATAAGGAATGACTCGTGAAAATTCATTTGAGGCAATAAAATAAATATTCACGTTGGCATTACGTGTGACTTGTTGAATAGATAGACCAGTTAACTCTTTTAATTCTGATATAATATCTGTGAGTTCGCGTTTATCTTCTGTTGTATAAGAACCGTGCAATTGGATACGTATTTCGGAATTCCATTTTTTAATAAATTGGTCAGATGGAGAGTCATTAAATTCAGCACCTAATGCAATTTGCTTAAAATATTGTACAGCTTGTGATGAATAGGGATCATATTTTTTGTCAAATAAACCATCGGGTAGTGCGGGTGGTGCACAGGCTGTGCTCAATAATAAAAAAATAGAAGATAGTAAAATTAATTTTATAGAAGATAGCATTTTTATCATTTATTAAATAGGTTTGCTCAATTAGAAAATAACATATATTCTATTTCACGTTACAATAAATAAAAAGATTTTATTTTTTAATTGCATAGTGTCAGGATAGATATAGGGCAATCTGAGGAAAAGATTTTATGAGTAATATCCAGACGAGCAGTACAGCAGAGTATTTTGCTAAAAATTTACAGCAAGTAGGTTTCTCTTCTCCTATTAAAGCGGTGTTAACAACTTTAAAGGAGGCGGTGGACAATGCATTGGATGCCTGTGAAGAAGCACGCATTGCTCCATTAATTATTGTGGAAGTGAAGCGATTAGAGGGTGCGGTTACAAGTGGAGCGGAATTGATAGAAGTGAGTATAGAGGACAATGGTCCTGGTTTAAAAGTAGACGATTTACCTAAGGTGTTTGGTGAATATTTAGCTTCTAGCAAATTTGGTCGTGGACGTTGTTCACGTGGGCAGCAGGGCATTGGAATTTCAGCGGCGACTACGTGGGCGCAGTTAACAAATGCTTCTGGGGTGGAAGTGATCAGTAAAACTAAAAATCAATCACAGGCGATACGTGCTGTGATTGATGTAGATATTAAAAAAAATAAAGGGATAATAAGAAAAAAAACGTACATAGATTGGAAGCCGCAGGGTTTAAAAGTAATTTTTCGCATTAATGGGCGTATTCAATTAAAAGGAGATGGTGGGCTAATTACTTATTTAGAAGGTACGGCCCTGGTCAATCCTCATTTAAGTTTACATTATAAATTATTGGACAAAGATTGGAGGCGTATTGAAAAAGTCACATCTGTTGTACCGGTGATTCCTCCTGCGACTTTACCACATCCGCATACCATGAAATTAGGTGAGTTTATTGCTTATGCACATTTGTATGGTCGATCGACTTTGGAGTCCTTTTTAACGAAGGCTTTTTCTAAGGTAACGAATCATATTTTAGGTATTTTTGTTAAAAATGGTTTACCGGCTACTTGGTTAAGAAAAAGTCTACGGGTTTTATCTAAGGTAGAGTATAGAAAAATTTTTCATATTATTCAGCAGTCAGAGATGGTAAATCCTTCTACTCGTTCTGTTTTAATGATAGGGGAAGAGGTTTTATCTAAATCCATTCAGAGGATAGGAGAAGTGGATTTTTTTAGTGTGACTGCCAGAAAACCTAAAATTTGTGATCATAAGCCGGTGGTGGTAGAGACGGCTATTGCTCGTTTGAAGGATAAATCAACAGGTAAGAATGAATCATCTGTGCAGTTAATGCGATTTGCTAACAGGGTTCCTTTACAATTTGATAAATCGGCGTGCGCAATTACCAAGGCGGTGGAGTCTGTTAACTGGAGATCGTATGGATTAGCTCAGCAGAAAAATAGTATTCCACTTGGACCTTATGTATTCGCTGTTTCAGTGACTTCTCCTTTTATTACATTTAAGAATGCTTCTAAAGAAACGATTGATGCCAGTGAGGAATTGGTGGAAGAAGTTCGTCGCACTTTGATGCAGACTGGGCAGAAGCTATCTCGTCATATTAATAGGGAGAAAAAAGCACATGATTTAGAGAAGAAGCATCAATACATTAAGCAATTTGTTCCTATTTTAGTTAAAAAATTAGGAGACATTACTAAAGCGGATCAAAAGAGAATTGAGAGAGCACAGCAGGGTATTATGAAAGTGTTGGGACAGGATGCTCAGGCAGCGGTGCAAGCTCTACGGACAGCTGAAAACACATTGGAGAAGGCGATGCAGAACATAAATAAAGGTATTGATCTTTCTAAGGTAACTTCAGTGAAAGCGAAGAAAATGCGATCATCAGAATCATCTAATTGAGGAATTACATCATGGCTAAGAAACATTTTATTTCGATTAGGAAAAAAGCTAAAAATATTTCCAGTGCTGCCACACAGATCTGTGAAACGATGTTAAAGGATTTGGAGAAAGCGCGGCGTCCTGTATTATTTGCTGTGAAATGTGCATTGGATAATAGTGAGTACGATTCTCAGAAAGGTTATTTAGTCCCTAAAGGAAAAAAAGTCAGATCTGAATTGAATGTTTCTTCTGTACAAAAAATATCTCGAGCAATTTTTTTATTAGAGATTTTATTAAATAATATTAAAGTTGGTTCAGTCAATACAAAGAGGGAATTGTATTATATTTGCAAAGGTTTGATCCGATCTAATCTTTTATATAAGCCTTTGGACTTTGAAAGCCAAAATGAAAGTGATTCAATTATAGATTTTATTTGTGATATGTTGGAAATATATCGTGAGGAAATGAATTGTTTTGCAAATGATCGTGGTGGACAGACGTATTCTCAGCATTTAATTGTTAAGGAAACTTTGCCGGATAAGACAACGGCAGTAGTGGATTTAAGCACATTAGGAACAACGCCTTTTCAGCCTAAGAATAAGCCACAGCAGTTTAAATTATCAAAAAAAGGGCGACTTGATTTTTGTTTAGTTGTGGAATCAGAGGGTACAGCAAATACATTGGTATCTAATGGAATTACTAAACGTCATAATTGTATTGTGATGGGTGCACAAGGTGTGCCGAGTAATGCAGTTCGTGGGTGGTGCCGAACGATTCAAAATCAGTTAAAAACGCCTATTTTTTTCTATGGAGATTTAGATGCTTATACTTTACAAAATATTTATCGCACCTTAAAGGCAGGTTCTGCTGCTAGTTTAATTCGGAATGCAGATTTTAGTGCACCGGACGTGCATTTTTTAGGTTTACTTCCAGAGGATGTGACAAAATATAATTTACATTGTTATGAAGTATCCACCAAAGATATGGTGGAGATGCGTTCCATTAAAAAAGCAAAAGATGCATTAAAAAATGATCCTTTTTTTCAGAATAAAAAAAATAAAAAGCTAGCTAATATATTAAAATGGCTTATTCGGGAGAAAAAACGTTGTGAGCAGCAATCTGTTTTTTCTATTGATCCAAAAAATCCCATGGTGTTGGAAGAGTTTATTGTGCATAAAATAAAAACGAAGTCTTATTGTTAAATAACATATTAGCTACTTTAGTGGTTAATCTATTTCTGTATGTACGTGGATATCTTGTAGGAGTGTATTGAAGTTAGATTCATTAGAGAGAGTCGTGCGATTTGTTTCTGTGGAATAGTTTTTAAGCAGGCAACTAAGCTCTCTATTGAGTTTTTGTAAGTTTTCTACTTGTTGTTGTTGTTGTTCCATTTCGGGTTGTTGCTGTTGCCATAAGTTTTGCAAGTATGTATTTTTTTTCTGTAGCTCTTGATTAAGTTTCCTTAAGCCGGCCAATTCGTTTTCATTGATTTCCAATTGAGTTTTTTTAAATGTATTTAACTCCATTTCTGATTTTAAATTTCTAAAATCTTTTTGTAGTTTTTGAATATCTTCATTATATGTTTTTTCACAAACTTTGGATCTTTTTTTCTCTGCAATAAGTTCTTGTTCCATTTCTGTTCTCAGTAAATGTATTTGGTTATCATGTTCTTCTTTCAGTTCTATCATGCGTTCATCTCTTTGGCGGGATTGTTCATGTAATACTGTTTGGTATTGTTCTTTTAATTTTTTTAATTCTTGATGATGGTTATATTGCATATTTTCCATGATAGATGAATAATGTTTTTTAATCGTTTGCATTTCATCTGTTTTTTCTTTGAGTAAGAGATTTTGTGTTTTTTTAAATTGTTCGGTTATTTTTTTTAAGTTGGCAACTTCTTTTGCTGTATGGTGTTGGCTTAGATTTTTAATTTCTTGGTTAAGTTTATTGATAATTATGATTTTTTCATTCATCAATAGTTCAGCTGTTTTTTCAGTTTCTTTTAGTTTGGTTTCTTTTTCTCTTTTAGTTTGGGTAATTTTTTTCTGATATTCTGTATGTGCAATAGATAGATCTGTTTTATATTGTAATTTTATTTTTTTAATTTGATTCATCCATTCTTGTTCTTTTTTATTTAGTATGGTTGTGTGTAATTTTTGAAAATAGTGCCCTCGATTGTTTATTTCCATTAAGTAATTTTGTAATTGTGTATTGAGTGTTTGTATGCTCATTTGTCTTTTCTTTTGTGTGACAAGAAATTTCCAGTTTTGCTTTTCATTGGTTTTAAGTAGTTGATTCATGGCATGAAGTGTTTTTCTTTGTTGGTTGATAGTCTTTCCAGCTGCTAGGAGAGCTTTGGTTAATTGTTGGGAAGGAGGTGAAGAGTTAGTCAAAACTGATGTTTGTGTTTTTTGTATCAATTGGTTTGTGGGTATTGGTGTTGACGCTTTTTGTTTAGTTTGATTTATCAATTGTAATGATTGATATTTTTCTTTGAGGGATAAGTGTTGATCTTGTAAAAAACTATTTTTATCTACCATTCGTCGGATATTTTTTTTTAGAAATTGTATTTGAGATTCCATAAAAGTATTCTGTCTCAGTGTTTGGGAGAGTTGGTTAGCTATATTGGAGTTTGGCCACACAGAGGCAGAAGAGGAGTTAGTATTAGGTAAAGGAACTTGTTCTGCTTCATCCCAATCTGTTTTATTTCTATCTGTCTGGTAGGATTTATTTGTGTAAAAGGAACTCATTCTCAACCCATCCTTAGGTCTTTGCTCTATATCTTTGCCTGGCGGCTTATAGAGCGATATTTTTTATATTTGGGACGGCGTTTATCAGAATGATTGCTGTGCCCACCTGAGGAGATTTTTTCAGTGATATGGCAGGTTGTCAAATATAAAAATTGGAGCTTTGTGCTATCTATACTCTGGAATTCTCTATGAATGTGATTATAATGATCTACTTTAATTACTTAGTTGGGTAATGCATTGTGTTTTTGAAAATTATTTTTATTTAAGCAGGACATTAGGCTGTTTTTTAGGAATTTATTTTATGTCTGACTGTTGGAGAATTATTTTATAGAGTTCAATGTATTTAGAATGGAGGTCAGTATTGGTTCGGTTATGGAGTTGTTTTTTATTAAGTATCATTTGTTTGTCTATCGTTTGTCATGGGATGGCTTTTGGTAAGTATCAGGTATGTTCTATTACGATTAATTCTGCGGATGAGATTAATATATTTAGGCAATATTTAGGTACACGAGATTTTGATTTTGTGGAGTTGGTGCCTTTATCTGAAAAAGCTTTACCGAATAATACGCATTGGTTTTTGGAAGCTTGTCAGAAAAATTACCGTTGCGACATTGTAGTGATTTCAGGTCATTTTGGTGGATTATTTTTTGGTAAAAAACATAATTATATTTTACCAGTGGATATGATGGAAAAGCAATCTTGCAATCGTTCTTGTGATGGAGTGTTATCTCATGTAAAGGAGGTTTTTTTATTTGGGTGTAATACTTTAGCGGATAAGAGCCGCGATCACAGAACTCCAGAAGGGTATGCACGTATGCTCATTGATGAGTATCACATGGTAACAGATATGGCACAAATGGTGTCTGCAGCAAAGTATCTTTCATTTGGTTTATCATTTGAAGAACAAATGCAAATTGTGTTTTCTAATCCTCGTACAACGATTTATGGTTTTAATTCACTCAGTCCGGAGGGGCCAAAAATTCGGCAACCATTGAGTAATTATTTTAAGGGAATTAATCAGTATTATGGTAACTATCGGTCGTACTTGGATCAAAAAAATCCGGGTGATTTTAATCCATTAATTCGTAGAACAATTGGAGGATCTATTAAAGAAGTAAAAGGTTTACCACCTGGTAGTGCTATTTCTAAGAGTGCGCAAAAAATTTGTCCTTTGTATTTATCTGCTTTATCTGAACTAGAGGGGCTACAAAAAATAGAACAGCTATTCAATGATGGGGATGGGCAAATGGCCTATACTGCGATTAAGCGGTTTATTTCTCAGTATTATCCTTTTAAGGGTGACAGTTTGGATATTTTTAATCGTTTAAAAAGTAATGTGGATTTGCAAAAACAGTTTCTCCAATTATATGAAAATATTAACGAACACTTACCTTATATTAAAATTCAATTTTTAAATTTTTTATATAACTTTGATTGGATTTCGGAGGATGAGTATCAGAAAGAGCTTCGTTATTACACATTGGGAATGGTGCAACAGTCTAATTCTGAAGCATACGATTTTATTAGTGCTTTGGTGTACGATGAAAAAATTCCTCTTCAACATTTAAAATTACAATTGGAAGATTTTCCAGATTTTTTCTATCGTAATATATGGAGTGCATTGATCTTAGAGGCGTTAAATATACAGGATTATCGTGTACATCGTCGTTTAATGGATCTTTGTTTGATAAAAGTGGCGCAAGATTTAGAAGTGTCGCGAGATCCTGTGCTATGTTATCAAGTGATGAAAAGTTTAGGACATTTGGAGGTTAGGGATCCTGTAGTTATTAATAAAATGGTGGATTTTTTAGAGCCGCGTCCACCGCATTATGGACTAGCCTGGTATGCCATGTATGGATTGGCGTATGCGAATGTACAGAATACTGAAATTCATCGTGCGATTGCCTATAAACATATTTATCCAAATGAGAAAAATAGCAAAACACGTTGGTTACAGTTACAAGCACTTGGCACTCTTGCTGAATTAAAAGTGCAGGATTCAAAGATCGGTGAATGGTTAGTTTATGTTTTAAAAAATAGTACTGATGAAGAAATTTTGTTGAAGACATTTGAAGTTTTGTTTCAAATGCAGGAGCCTCCTTTTATGTGGATCAGGGAGGTGATTATACAAAGGAAATTTCTTCAACATTCTAATGCAGAAATGCGTAAGAAAGCTGGTTGTTTTTTTGGTCACTGTAGCCAATAGGTGGAACAGATGTTTATTTGTCATTTTGTGGGGTATTTCGGATAAATTTTTCAATATCTGAATCCATAAACTGCCACTCTGCCATCCAGTTAAGAATCTGATTATTTAAAGTGGGATCATTCCGGATATCTCTATCTTCTTCTAGCGTTGGTGGGGAGTATACGCCAGGGGATATGTGTGTTTGGTGAAATAATTTAGGAGTGTCAAATCCTGCACGCAGTTGACGCACAAATTCAATTCTTTTAGCCAACAGGTAGTCGTAAGGGATTCGGGTGTCTCGGCAGTGGGTATTATACTGGGTACTAGTTTTATTTTCTGTGATCCAACAGCTTAAGTCGCTCTTGAATTTATTCAATTCATTTTGTCCCCGAAGACTGATAATAAAAGGTTTGTTACGATAGCTACTGGTATCCATTGTGATACCATTGATTGGATAGCTAGGGTAGATATAGTAGTAATTTTCTGTGATAAATTCCTTTTTTGTTCCTTCTGTGCATAAGAGTATTCCCATGGATTCATACATGGATCGAATCACTTTATTGGTATCCGCCCATATATGCTTATATTTATTGCTATAGGATTCAAAGGCACTAAAGCGAGGTCGAATGACTAAGCATTTATGATGTGTTTTTAAAGGAATACGGATTGTGGTGTGTTCAACCATCAGTTTCACTTGTTCACCTACCCGATAGCTAATCATTCTTCTTTTTCCAGATCCTTCATAAGTTTTGTAGTTCCAGCTAGCACTGGGTGCTGCTAGCAATGTGGTAATACCAACAGCACTTATGGTGCTACCGATTAGGGGGTTACTAATTTTGTTAAAAAATGCAGGTAGGGCTAAGCGTCCAGCAAGGAATGCTATGCCAGTTCCAGCGGCAAATAGCGCTGGTAAGGCAATCAGGTTGAGGTTAGAGCCTATGCTAGTGGAAAAATCTTGGTTAGATCCTTGGTCTCTTTGGGTGTTGATCATAAATTCTTCGTTAACGGTCCATGTTCTTGGAATCCCTTCTTGATATGTAATGCCAGGACTAATTTGTCCAGCAATGGTTTTCTGTTCAAATCCAAAAAAGTGAGAAGGATTGTTAATACATTTTCGGACAGGATGTCTATCTTGTGACTGAGGCTGATTTAAGTCTCCCATTAATAAATGGGATCTGTAACCTTTTTGTTTTGCTTCATTTAGATAATAAGAGAGGTTAAATGTGTTATTATTTTTTTTATTTTCCCAGGAAGGTATATGTGTAGCAAAAGGACTTTTTTTGGAGACCTCTTCTAATCGCTGCTCTAGTCGGTGGTGGAAGTTGGAGTCAAAACCATATTCTTTTTCACCATTGACCCAGTTATGCACATCATCTATATCTCCTTTGAGACGCATATCTTTTAGGTAATTTGTGTATTCTATTTGTAGATCATCCATCGCATTGTTGATGTTATTATTGCTGGTATTATTTTCTTCTGATGTATTATTAGTAGTAGCTGGTAATGGGTTAATACCTCTTAGCTTATAATAAAAAGTATTTTTAACAGTTTTTTTTAAGGCGTCTTTCAATAGTTCTGTATTGGTGTAATCGGTATAAAACTTTTCAAACCAAAAACCGCAAAGAGCATGGATAAAAGCAACTTGATTTAAATCCATATTGTGTGTATCAATACCGGATTGGATAATGTTTTCTATATTTTGCACAAGAAGTTTGTCTGGTAGTGTGGGCAGTTTAGTGACTTTATTTCTAAAAGATTTTGAGAATTTGTGATCATTGACTAAGATTTTTTTCAGCTCAGTTGCTGATAGTTTATTAGGGGAACTAGAATCTCCTATTTCTGACGATCTTAACCATGCTAGATGGGGTGAGACATAATTTGCAATAAGAGATTCTTTTTTAGCTGTGTTGATAATTGTAATTTGTTTATTTAAGCTTTCTAAAAAATCTTGTTCTATTTCTGTTGGAGAAGAAAAATTACCACAGGTTTTAACATTTGATTTAGAGTTAATAGGAATGACACATAAAGCATTAGATGCAGCAAAATGAGCAATATGTTGGTTAGATAAATCTATTTCATTTTGTTTTTTTCTCTGGTGGGCACAGTGTGTAGATTCCTCAAGAGGTTGTTCATTTTGGACAGAAGGTGGGCATTTGCAATTAGAATCTTTAGGCAGGACAGGATAAGCTTTGCCGCCGATGTATACGATAGGGCATGGCATAGAATTAGCTAGATTATTCACAGTTTCCAACTTTTTATCTATCGTCAGAGCATTCAAAATATTTGTTTCTACTATTTTATCTTTATTCTGTTCAGGATCGAAGAGTTCATGAGTAGATGAGGGTTTTTTCTCATTTATTTTTTTCTCTGTTTCACTGACTGGTACTTGTTCTAAACGTTTAGTGATTGCTGATTGACAGATTGTTTTTTGACCTATTCGTTCCATACAATCTGCATAATTAGCTGCGTCTGTTCGCTGTTCTTCATTTTCTGTTTCTGTGTATTTGCTATCTGCTTTATCAGTTAGGAGATATAGGTTTTCCAGTTTAGAGAAGGAAAACGTTTCTCCAGCAATATTCCAGTTATTCCACAAAGAAGGGATAAAAGGAGTTTTATAAGTATAAATAAACATATCGTAATATTTTTCTTTGGCTGGACGAAGGATAGGCAAAGTGTTCTTCCAGTCATAACCTAAGTCATAAGCTTTGTTGTTAGCACATTTAAGGCCGGAGGTGCCGTCTTTACATTTCATCTGCATAGGGTCAGCTGGCAAAATACGAAATACCAAGATAGTTTTTGAATTAGCAAATTGCAAATTTTCTCTGCTAATAGGGAGATTAATATCTGTTCTGATAATCCCTTCTCTTGCGATCACAGGAATATTGACAGGAGGGATCAAAAAATCCTTCTTTGTGATGCAATTGGAATAAATTGCTTCTATGCCGGAAGAATCATTTGTGGAGGAACAAGTGTATAATGGAGATGTATGGCTGATGGAATCTCCTAATTGTGTCATGGTGTAATCACTCTGGCGTATAGCGCCCGCTTCCTCACCTTGTTGTCTTTCTTGATTATTTTTTAATATTGCCATTTGAAATAAATATACTCCATCTCTTAAAGGGCCTTTATCTTGTTGTCCTTTATGTATACTGTCAAAGCGTACTATCCTAGGTGTTATCTTAATTCGCACATTATAAAATAAACTTCGATTAAGGGATGGATCAATTAACAAGGTAGGATATTTATTAATGGAGCGAAATAAGTGTACAAACATTCTAGGTGCAGTAATGTTTTGTGTGCTGGTAAATTTCTTTTTAAATTTGTCTAACGCGCTGACAGTTTTTGTGTGCTCATTGGTTTCAAAAATATGCTGTATGGTGTTCCAGAAATATGTGAATATTTGAATCCATTTATTTTGATCGGATGAATGAGTACTAATAAAAGTGTTCTGTGAATCGTCTAATTCCTGGTCATGGCTATCTTGTGGTTGGTTTGTTGACGACTGACTGAGAAGTGGGATCATCTCCTGAGTTTCTTTATCTGTAATATGGCAAAGAGTATTATGGATAAGGTTTAATTCATGGTTGTTGATATTTGGTAATTTTTGGTCATGGCTATCTTGTGGTTTGTTTTCTAGGAATAACCTACTTATCAGTGGAACTATTTCCTGAGTTTCTTTATCTGAGAGGCAGGTAGTGCGAATATCTGTTAATTGACTTGCATCATATCCCTGTGTAAATCCATAGTCCCATGGGTTAATGGCAATAATTTTATTAATATTCAGCTCTTTTGTTTTATTAAAGAGATGAATATTTTTTAAAAAATATTTTTGTTTCTTATACCAATATTGTTTAGTAGTTATGTTGAAACTAATCTGGCCATTATTTTCAGTGCGGTTATCAATTTCTTCTTCTTCTCCGGTTGAGAGATCAGTGACTTCAATGTTCAGATGATACCTGTTAATTGGTTGATTCATTAATGGGTCGTATATGGGGATTGTAACTGTTGATGTAATTTCTCTGGAAAGCCAATTTTCTGTTTTAACTCCGAAAAAACGGATCTCCATTTTATTTAAGATCCATCCTGCATGTGTAAAACTATCCCATCTGTCATCCGGTTTGTCTTTTGAAATACAACTAGCGACTGGTAAATCTGAAGGGAGTTTTTCTAAGCATTTTTCTGCAGAAAATTGATCGGGCTGGAATGTATTTTTGCTTCTTTTATTCGTGTGATTTGTAGAGTTGCTTGCTGGATCATTTTGATTGATCAATTTTTGATGGTGTTTCTGAGCTAAATCAGAGTGTAGTTTCAGTTTTTGCTGATTATCTAATATAGTTTTAAAATTTTGTCCGATAGAATAAATCCCTTCAAACGGTTTGATGCGTGTTAAAGTGGGTTTCTGTGGAATGATTTTTATATATAAACTGATAGCTGATGTATAAGATTCATAAGGAATGGTCCAAGTAAAATTATCACTGATCAGGTTATTATTTTCAAATCGTGTTTTGACTTCTAAATTATCATTGCTATTCATCATTAAGTATTTTTTTTATTTCTTGATTATTTTTTCTGGCGACTACGAGAAGTATGGGTTGGATAATAAACTGCCCAGTATTGATTTGGTTGTGTTTTTGTCCACCTAGGATATCTTTAATGGTGTAATTCACTTTGGCTTCAATATGCGCTTTTAAAAAACGTGTATTGTCTTTAGAGTTTTGGCTATGTATAAAAAAGTTTAATTCATCTATAATGATATTTACTTTGTTTTTTGCTTCCAATTTTTTTCTTTTTTGTAAGAATGAAAGGCCGTTTTTAAGCACTTTGTCTTTTAAAGTGCTGTCGTCTTTGTGCCCATATTTGTCTCTATAATCAACAACCTGTAAGTGTTTATATTGGGCTAACTGTAACCAGGGATTAATCGCAACAGGAATATTGCCAGTGATGCCCGGCCAGCCAGTGGATAGTCCCTGGATGTATCGATTAATAACAATCCATTGAGATTGATTGTAATAGGCATAGTCAAACTCTTCTGTCCAATTTAAGCAGCCTCTGCCATCTGTTCTAACACGGATAATTTCCTTTTCTGTCGTGGTGTTTAAATTAGAGGAGACTTTAATATCAGTAAGCAACTTTCCTGATTTTTTATATTCTTTAAAATTTTCTATCTTATGAGTAATGGCATAATCAGTAAAAGGTAAAGGTTGATTTCTTAAGCGAGCGCGGATGCAAGCCTGTAGTTTTAAGGTAAATGTTTTAGGTAGTGCCGCTTGTTTAGAAATATTTAAATTACCTGTGACTTTATCAACAGTAAACATTGCGGAGGAAACATCAGCTGATTGAAGGTTTGCGTCCACACAACCGAGGATAGTAATCAGAATGGATAAATATAAAAAAATAATTTGTTTAAATTTTTGCATAATTCGTCCTAAAGAAAAATAAAAAGTAATCTTGTTCTTGTATTAAAGCTTGTTCTCTTAAAGAATTGGTATTCATATAACGCAATCCTATTTCTATATTTCTATCGTATAGGTTTAATGTCACTTGTATGGCTGCCCCTTTACGATCGTTATGACCATATCTTTCACTGTTATAGTAGGCAACAGAAGAGTCCGGTTGATTGACAAAGTATTCAAAGCTGGGTGTCATTCGGATATTTTCTGTGAGATCAAAGGGGACTTCTATCCCGTATAATCCTCCTAAGCCTAGGTCTTCTTCTGTCACTTTTGTGTTGTGAATGTAATGTACTTTGAGTCGTATTTCCATATTGGGAAACAAACGGAAAGAGGGTTCTATAGCTATATAATAACCTGCGTAGTTGTACTTAAATTCGGACACATCTCCTTCGGTTGGAGTATTGCCATACACAATGCTGGCATTGGCAATATTATTTGGTAGGGAGTGAAAATGGAAAAAAGTTCCGTATGTTTTAATAGTATAGAAGCTTTTGGGATGGTAATTCCATGTTAGCGAATGCGTGGCAAAAAAAGGTATTTTAGTAATTCCTTGTGTATAAATAGAATTGCTGTCAGAAAAAGTATTGGGAATGGATTGTTGAAATTTTAAAGCAATGTCACTTTTGTTATCGGTAAAGACATTCATGCTTTCCACAATAGATAGGAAAGGGTTATTTGCCATCAGTAGAGGCGCATTTAAAAATTTTTGATTGATAGCGCCTATTTTAATAGCTAACCAATCAGTCGCAGACCATAGGAAAAATATCTCTCTATGACGGATTCCATTAATTTCTCCGACTCTTTGGAAAATTTCCTGAATGGAGCCAGAGCCGGTTAATAGCTCAAACTCCACAACCGCGTAGAGATATGGATAAAAGCGAGTGAGAAATTTAGTGTTTACTTTTGGCCGAATAATGATTTGATTAGTGGATCGGTCTGTGAGGTAAAAACTTTCTAGATCCGTCTTCCACCAGTTTTCTAAAACCATTCGGTGTGATCCTGTAATTTTGTGTCTTCTTTTAATAATTTCTTGGTCATAAAGCCAAGGTAGGGATGGGTTATTGTCTTTAAATTGCATAAATAATGTAGGAGTAAAAACAGTGCCAATTTGTTCGGTGTTTTGTTTTTTAGAGGATTGTGTTTTTATTTTCTTTTTTAATTTTTGGATTAGTGATACGAGTGGTTTTTTTGGCGAAACTATGAATAGGCTGAATCAAAGCAGCAGAAAGGAGCAAACAAGAGAAAATCATGACTGCTAGCTGTACCTGTTTATTTGTTTTCTTTAGCTCATTCATTTATTGATCTTTCCATTTTCATTTACCAGTGAGGTTGAATTATTAAATTGCTTCGTTTATTAGATCTCTTTAAGGAAATCTTTTGCGCAAAATGTTTTTCAGCGGCTATTGCTGATTATTAAGCCAGCTAGAACAGAGTTGTTAAAATAGCCATCTATTTAGATATTTCTATAGCTTTTCTAACTGATTTTGTGTGAAAAATCCACTATATAGGCATAGAAAGGAAATTATTTAGCTAAAAGTTTGCAAAAATTTCACTTTTGTATATAAAAAAATCAGTAAAGAACACAATCATTTGGACTGTTTTATCTGATAATGATATACTGTTTTGCAGTTTTTTAAATTTAGATAGGACACATAATCCAATTATTTTCTTTACAGATAATACATTTTTTTTACAGTTTTTAAAATGCTAACAGATTTAAATTTTCTTGTATCTCTTTGTAAAAGACGTGGATATATTTTTCCTAGTAGTAGCATTTATGGTGGTTTAAGTGCTTGTTGGGATTATGGCCCGTTAGGAGTTCAATTCAAGAGAAGTGTACAAGAGTATTGGTGGAAGGAGATGACTTATCGGAATGATGTAACAGGTTTAGATAGCTCTATTTTAATGCATCCTCGTGTATGGGAAGCCTCTGGGCATTTATCTGAATTTTCTGAGCCTTTGGTGGATTGCCGAGATTGCAAATACCGCTTTCGCTGGGAAGAAGAAACCAAAGAAAATCAAAAAGATAAAGCGAAAGTTGCATTGAGTTGTCTTCGCTGTGGTTCTCAAAATGTCACTCAACCTCGTCCGTTTCATCTAATGTTTCAAACACAAGTTGGGGCTATGCAAGATGAAGCCACCCAAATTTATTTACGTCCGGAAACTGCTCAGGGAATTTATGTTAATTTTTTAAATATATGTGCTACTACGCGGAAAAAAATTCCGTTTGGAGTGGCACAAATCGGAAAAGCTTTTCGCAATGAAATTACGTTAGGAAATTTTATTTTTCGTTGCCGCGAATTTGAACAAATGGAAATGCAATATTTTGTACAGGAATCAATGGCAGATAAATACTTTGAATATTGGAAAGATCAAAGACTGCAGTCTTTGTTATCTATAGGTATTCCAAAAGACAAACTGCGAGTGCATCCACATGCACCAACACAGCTAGCTCATTATGCACATAAGGCAGTGGATTTACAGTTTCTGTTCCCCATGGGATGGAGAGAATTAGAAGGTGTTCACCATCGTGGTGACTTTGATTTAAAACAACATCAAAAATTTAGCGGCAAAAAAATGACTTATCGGGATCCAGAGACGGGGCAATCATATATTCCTTATGTCATTGAAACTTCTATTGGTTTAGATCGTTTGATTTTAGCTTTATTATGTTCTGCTTATCGGGAAGAGAAAGTGAAAGAAGAGACAAGGGTGTTTTTGGCTTTATCACCACAGTTGAGTCCTGTGCAGGTGGCGGTGTTACCTCTTAGCCAGAAAAAAGGGGAGTTAAAAGAGTTAGCTTTAGCTGTGGCAAAGCAATTACGTGAAAATTGGCGCGTGGAGTATGATGATAGGGGTAGTATTGGGAAAAGGTATCGTCGACAGGATGAAATAGGGACGCCGTTTTGCGTCACTGTTGATTTTGATTCATTAGATGATCAATGCATTACTTTTCGCCAGAGGGATACAATGCAGCAAAATCGTTTGCCTATCTCTTCCTTAGAGAAATATCTGGCTGACAAGAGTGCTGGTTTTTGAGATAGAAAGAAAGTGATTTAAGTGTAGGTAGCGCAAATAAGGTGCGATAAAAATATGGCCAATATCAATAAGCATCCATTGCATAGTCGTGACATGCATGCAACGAAATCGCGGCGCAGTCACTCCTCAGGATCTGTTGATAAACTTTTATATTATTTTCTACCAGATTTAGTAGAAGGCTCTTCTGCTTTAATAGATGTTTTAGGAAGTAAAGGGGCACATTTGGCAGAGATGATCTCTATGGGATTCCCAGTGCCACCTGGTTTTACAATTTCTTCTAATCTATGTTCTATTTTTTATAATAATAATCGTCAGTTACCAGAATTTTTAAAAGAAGAAATTAAACAGGCAATGCAAAAGTTAGGTCGTCAGATGGGATGTGTTTTTGGAGGCAGTCGTCATCCTTTGTTAGTGAGTGTACGTTCTGGCGCGCGGGTGAGTATGCCAGGTATGATGGATAGTATTTTAAATTTAGGTTTAAACGATCAAATAGTGGAGGTATTGGCAGAACAACATTCCAATGAACGTTTTGCCTGGGATTGTTATCGTCGTTTTATTCAAATGTATGCAGATGTGGTCCTTTCAATGGATGCTTCGTTGCTGGTGTTTTTTTTAGAGGATTTAAAACGGTCTAAAAATTATAAGAAGGATACGGATTTACAAGTGGGGGATTTAAAACGATTGGTTAGTTGTTTTAAAGATCAAATTTTACAAGCAACGGGTAAACATTTTCCACAAGATCCAGAAGAACAGTTATATGGGGCTGTGTCTGCGGTATTGGATAGTTGGAATAATTCCAGAGCAGTGTCGTATCGTGAGTTAAATAATTATCCGCATACGTGGGGCACGGCGGTGAATGTTCAAGCGATGGTATTTGGTAATAGGGGGGATGATTCCGCGACAGGAGTGGTCTTTACTCGTAATCCTTCTACAGGGGAAAAGTGTTTGATGGGTGAATTTTTGGTTAATGCTCAGGGGGAGGATGTGGTTGCAGGAGTTAGAACGCCTTTTCCAATCACACAAGCAGGAGCGAAGGATCCAACTTTGACGTTGCAAAGTCGGCTTCCTGATATTTTTAAACAATTAAATCAAATAGCTGCTCGGTTAGAAAAACATTATAGGGACGTTCAAGATATTGAGTTTACTGTAGAGAAAGGCCGCTTGTGGATTTTACAAACTCGTAGTGCTAAGCGATCCGCCGCTGCGGCTTTAAAAGTTGCTTTGGATATGTTGGATGAAGGGTTAGTGACAGAACAAGAAGCGTTGTTTCGGGTATCGCCAAGTGCATTAGAGCAGCTACTGCATCCCCGTTTAGATTCGACAGTTAAGAAAACAAAAATATGTCAAGGCTTGGCAGCCAGTCCTGGAGGGGTATCTGGCCAGTTAGTTTTTTCTTCAGACGAAGCGGTTCAGTATCAAGCACGTGGTGAAAAAGTTATTCTAGCGCGATCCGAAACTTCTCCAGACGATATTAAAGGTATGATAGCCGCAGAAGGTATTTTAACGACAAGAGGGGGAATTACCTCTCATGCAGCAGTGGTGGCTCGTAGTATGGGAAAATGCTGTGTTGTCGGTTGTGATGAAATTATTTTAAATGAAGAAAAGGGTCAGATAAAATTTACAGGACGTTCACTAGTTTTAAAAAGGGGAGACTATGTGTCAATGGATGGTTCTACTGGAGACGTGTTTTTAGGATCTGTGCCTACACAAGAACCTCAATTGGATCAGAATTTTATGCGGTTTATGCGAATTGTAGAGAAATATTCTCATCTAAAAGTGCGAGCGAATGCCGATCATCCCAGGGAAGCAGATATTGCTCGTCGGTTTGGAGCAAAGGGTATTGGTCTTTGCCGGACAGAGCATATGTTTTTTGGTGAAGAGCGGATGATTGCAGTTTGGAAAATGATTTTGGCAATAAAAGATCAAGAAAGGCAACAAGCTTTGAAAGAGTTGCTTCCTATGCAACGAGGGGATTTTAGCTCTTTGTTTGCAGTCATGAAAGGTCAGCCGGTCACTATTCGCCTATTAGATCCTCCTTTACATGAGTTTCTCCCTCAAAAAGATAAGGAGATAGATAAATTAGCTGTCGCTATGGGAGAAGACACGCAACATATTAAGGAACGTGTAGAGATATTAAAGGAAAGTAACCCTATGTTAGGGCACCGAGGAGCACGTTTAGCTGTATCCTATCCGGAGATTTACCAGATGCAAGTGCGAGCGATTGCAGAGGCGGTGTGTGAAAGAATGAATCAAGGAGAAAAAATTGTACCGGAAATTATGTTACCCTTAGTCATGCTGGTAGAAGAATTAAAATTTTTACGAGAATTAGTGATCAAAGAAATGCAAATTGTGCAAAAAGAAAATAATTGTTCATTTAATTATTTAGTTGGTGCAATGATTGAACTGCCCAGGGCAGCTTTAATAGCAGATGAATTATCGGATTATGCAGATTTTTTTAGTTTTGGCACTAATGATTTAACACAAATGACATTTGGTATTTCCAGAGATGATTGTGGTAAGTTTTTATCTTCCTATATGAATGAAAATATTTTAACAGAAGATCCTTTTACCTGTGTGGATCAAAAAGGGGTGGGTTTTTTAATTGCACGGGCATGTGAATTGGCGCGTGGTAAAAAACCGCATTTGAAATTAGGTGTTTGTGGGGAACATGGAGCGGAACAGAAAAGTATTTATTTTTTCAATCAATTAGGATTAGATTATATTAGTTGTTCTGCTTATCGCGTTCCAGTGGCACGATTGATTGCTGCGCGTGCCGGTATTGAAAGTCAACGCAGTAAATCAAATAGCAAATAATCTAAAGTAGTGTAGGATAATAAATTGAAATGAGAATTCGGCAAATTGAATTAAGTGGTTTTAAATCTTTTAGGAATCGCACTGTGATTCGTTTGGGGCAAGGTATCAGTGGTGTGATTGGACCCAATGGCTGTGGCAAATCCAATATTGTGGATGCATTGCTATGGGTAATGGGGGAGACAGCGCCGGGTAGTTTACGTAGCGATTCTATGGAGGATGTCATTTTTTCTGGTTCATCCACGCGCAACATTTCAGGTGTGGTGGAAGTATCTTTAGTCATGGAGCAATCAGATAAGTGTTCATTCCCTGAACCCTATAAAAACTTATCAGAATTGATGATTACTCGCCGATTAGATCGGGACGGTAAATCAGAGTATTTGATTAATTCTAATGTATGTCGGTTGAAAGATGTGCAAGAAGTTTTTATGGACACAGGAGTTGGTCGTGGCGGCTTTGGTTTTATGGAACAAGGATCTGTAGAGCAGTTTATTGCTTCCCGTCCGGAGAAAAAACGTTTGTTAGTAGAATCTGCAGCAGGTATTGCTAAGTTTCGTTTAAAGAAGAAAGAAGCTCAAAAGAAATTAGAATTGACACAAGTGCATTTGAATCGATTGCAAGACATATTAAAACAGCAGGAACATCAGCTGAAGAAATTACAAAAGCAGTCACAGCAGGCAAAATCCTTTCGCCACTTCAAGGCACAGGTTCAAAGTAAAGATATACAGATTAGTCAGTGGAATTTAATGGAGTTACAAAATAAAATAATTGCTTATGCGACAACATTACAGAAGGAAAAACAGGAAAAAACTCAAATACAAAAGAATTTAGATCAGCTGAAGAAAGCAATGGACAAAGGACAGCTTTCTCGGAAGAAAATTTTAGTGCAGCAAGAGCGAGAAAAAGTAGAAATAGAACGGCGGGAATTATTTGGATTAGATAAGAAATTAGCGGCTACACAAGCTTTTTTAGAGGCTGCAATGGCAGACAGCAAAGAAGCCCAAGAAGATTCGCTTTCTCCTATTTCCAGGCATCAGGATTTAATGAAACAATTACAAGATAATCAAGTCCAGATAAAACGCTTACAGTTACAATCGGAGAAAATCGTTGAACAGGTAAAGCATGTTCGGGCAGAACATCAGAAAAGAGAAAAGAAAGTATGGCAAACTGAAACATGTTGGCAGCAACTACATGCTCAGATGAATTGGTTAAAAACGGAAACAGGTTTGCGGGAAAAAGGACAGCAATTTGTATTACAGTGGGGAAAAAATCATTTAAAATTTGCAGATGCTTTTCAAACAATGCCGGTTCTGCATTTTTCATCTAAAACTCCTTTAGCTGTGCAGCAGGCAGTACAGTTACTTTTTTGGGATCGTTTACAGGCTTTATTATGTTCAGATGAACGAGCCGCTTTGAAAATAATAGCTGATTTAAAGAGTAGTGGTGTGCGTAATTGTCGTTTTGTTTTTACAAAATCATTGGTTGAAAATGAACAGCAAAAAATACAGCTTCGCCAGGAAAAAGGTTTTCAATATTTCTTAACAGATTGTTTGGAAAATAAAAATAAAAAATTATTTTTTAGTGTCGCTGTCGTATCAGATATGATTCAAGCAGCACGGCTAAAGACAATATATCCTCATTGGGCTTTTATTGCACTCGCTGGAGGTATCATTACACACCAAGGGGAATGGATTGTGTACGATATACAGCAGGCAGCGGAAATGAACACAAGTTTAGATCTAGATTTACAACAGATGGAGCAAGAACAGAAAAAACGGAACTTAGAATTACAGCAAATTGCTGAACAAAAAAAAATATTAGAAGAGCAAAAAGAATCTGTGCAGGAGCGATTAGTTGCCTTAAAGGAAAAAAACCAATGGCTGAGTCAAGCATTGAAAAAAGAACAGCAGATGGAAAAATTATCTTATTCTCAATTAGTAAAAAGATCCGCGAAAAAAAAACATTTAATAGACCATTATGCTTCTGAAGTAAAGAATTTGGCAAATAAGAAACAACAGTTAGAGAGGGATTTATCTCAAAGAGAGATGGTACTTAGTCAAATTAGGAAGGAATATGAAAAACTAGAACAATCTATGGATCAAATGCAGTCAGATATTATTGAACAACACCAGAACATTTCCAGTAAAGATCAAATGATTAGCGAAGTTAAATTGCAAGAAGCAGATCTTGTGAGTAAACAGCAGGCATTATTCGATCGTATTCGAGAACTATATCAGATAGAGCTTTCATTACCAGAAGGTATCTCTGTACCTTCAGATTCTATTCGTCAGCGAGAAGAACAGGAGTTAATAAAATTAAATGATCAGCTATCTCGCATGGGGGAAGTGAATCTATTAGCATTGAAAGAGTACGAAGAATTAGAGCAAAAAAAAGCTTTTTACCAAAAGCAATATCAGGACTTATGTGATTCTGCGAAGCAGCTTCAAGAAGTCATTCAGCGGATGGATAGTTTTTGCTCTAGAAAATTTAGAACGGTTTTTGATCGGGTGAATCATTGTTTTTCAAAGGTGTTTCCTGCTTTATTTGATGGTGGACGGGCTGAGTTAATTTTAACAAAAGATGAAGGTGTGGAGGTATTGGTTCAGCCGGAAGGTAAGAGAATTCAAAATATGAACTTGTTGTCCGGCGGTGAGAAAGCGATGACTGCCTTAGCGGTTATTTTTTCTCTTTTTATGGTAAAACCTTCTCCGTTTTGTATTTTGGATGAAGTAGATGCGTCATTAGACGATGCGAATATTGCACGTTTTAGTTCTTTATTATTAGAAATTGCGGCGGTTTGTGAGCAGGTGATTCTCATTACACACAATCGGCACACTATGCAAATATGTCATAGGTTATATGGTGTGACGATGGAAGAAAAGGGTGTTTCCAAATTATTGTCTTTGGATATGAAAAGACCAATAGCGACAGCAACTTAGCTGGTGGATTGAACTTAGGTAAATATAATAATGTCCATCCGTATTAAGATAACCTTACTATGGTTTGCGTTGAGTGGTATCTTTCTTTTAGGTGGATTTTATCAAACGGAACGTCGTTCTCTTTATTTTACTCCACCCAATATTATACGGCACTTTGCTTTGGGCTACCACGAATGGATAGCGGATCTTTTATGGATTCGATTTTTGCAAGATGCTGATTTTTGTTCTATAGCAAAAGGGGTCCCTGTCTATAATGGAGATTTCAAACAATGTGATCTTGGCTGGTCTTACCGCTTAGCGGATGCAATTACAGAGCTAGCTCCTCGGTTTAAATCTGTTTATAAGGTATCTAGTGTGTTGATGAGTATATTTGTAGGAGATCAAAAAGGAGCGGAACGGATTTTACGTAAAGGGCTTGCTGAGTTTCCCAAAGATTGGCAGATGAATTTTTATGCAACTTATTTTTATTCAGTGGAAGTGCCTCAGCCGCATCGTGCGGTTTATTATGCACATCGTGCAGCTAACAATGGAGGTCCCAGTTGGTTACAGCACTACACGTTTACAAATCATCAACAGCCTGGTTCGTCTCTATTTATCAAAAAAACCATTTTACAGCAACTTTTGGAAAGAAATCCTATGCCAAGACAAAAAGATAAACTGTTATGGCATTTAAGAAATCTTCCGACAGATCATTTATAAAAATATTTATTGATAAAGAAATGAAAAATGCTATTGTTTTGCTTAATCACTGGTCTGGTTGACTTTTCTTTATTTAGATACAAATTGTAATAAATTTCAGTTTGAAAAATGAAAATTTAACAGCTCATTCCTGTACCAGTTATTTTTACATTGAAACTGGAGATTACAAAAGAGGTAAGAGGGTGCCAAAAGATTATTATGATATTTTATCTGTACCTCGTAATTGTTCTCAGGAGGATATTAAGAAAGCTTTTCGGAAGATGGCTTTTAAGTATCATCCAGATCGTAATAAAGATCGACCAGAGGTAGAGGCTAAATTTAAAGAAGCAGCTACGGCGTATGAAGTATTAAGCGATCCACAAAAACGCGCGCAGTATGATCAATTTGGACATGAAGGTGTACATTCTCGTTTTGGCAGAGGCGGCTTTCAAAATATTGATGATATTTTTAGCTCTTTTCAGGATATTTTTGGCCAGAGTGATTTTTTCGGAAGCAATATGGGTGCAGGCTTAGGATCCTTATTTGGAGACGGTGTTTTCTCTACTGCTCATTCTGCTGAGCGCGGTGCGGATTTACGTTATTACATGAATATTACTCTTAAGGAAGTGTTGAAAGGGACAGAAAAAGAAATTCGTTATGAAGTGGAAAGAAGCTGCGATACTTGTAAAGGTTCTGGTGCTCGTTATGGCACAGGAAAAAAAACCTGTTCGGAGTGTCGTGGTACTGGTCGTTTAACTAAAAGACAAGGTTTTTTTGCTTTTTCTTCTACTTGTCCTACTTGTCAAGGTGAAGGGCAAGTGATTGAATCTCCTTGTGGCGTTTGTTTTGGCACTGGCAGAAAGAAACAAAAAGAACAATTAAAAGTGCAAATTCCTCCAGGAATAGAAACCGGGCGAAGGCTTCGACTCAATCAAAAAGGGGAATCCGGTTATCGCGGTGGACCACCAGGGGATTTGTATGTAGAAATTTGCGTCAAAGAAGATCCTTTATTTATTCGCAAAGGATCGGATCTGATCAGTGTGATTAAAGTATCTTATTTGCAAGCATTATTGGGCGGTAAAATAGAAGCATCAGTTTTAGAAGGTCAACAAACAATTGTGATACCCAAGGGTACACAACCAGGGGATGTCATTGTACAAAAAAAGGAAGGATTACCGGATTTATATAAAAAAAAGCGTGGAAATTTACTCTATCAAGTACAAGTGGATATTCCTAAAAAATTAAAGAAAAAAGAAGAAGAGTTGTTAAAAGAAATTGCTAACATTAGAAAAAGTAACTAAGCTTACGGATTTTTATTTAAGTGATCTGAAGTATAAAAATCAGTCTAGTCTTTTTTAATTATTTAGTTTGAAGAAATAGTATTTTAAATTTTCATTCTTACTATAGCCTAGTTTATATTCATTTTTCTGATCATTTTCTTTAATATTAGACTTCAGTATTAGCTAGAGCCAGCCGATGAAGCGGTATTGGAGAAATAATTTACATGATTGCTAAAAATTTTTTTTTCATTGCATCTTTTATGCTGTTTTTATCCGCTTGTAATCCTATGAACAACAATAGGGTACCTACAAACCAAATGATGCAACGGAATCTTATGAATACCAATCCAAATATGAATCCGAATGCAAATGAATTCTGTAATTGGGGTGTTATCGGTCCAAAGATTTTTGAATGTCGTGGGAAGAAATATGCACATGGTTCCACATACTGTCCTTCAGGATCTTATGAAAATATTTTCTGTGAAGATCGGCTTTCCGCTAATGGTCGTGCTTGTCAGGCAGATCAATCTCCAGATACTGTCTTTTGTCGTCAACAGTTTCAACAATCGCAGACAGCTAATGTAGAGAATGAGTTTTGTGATTGGGGTATCGGTCCGGAGTTTTTTGAATGTCAGGGGAAAGTGTATGTATATGGTTCCGCAGACTGTCCTTCAGGGTTTTATAGCAATATTTTTTGTGAAGAGCGATATTCCAATAATGGCCGTGCCTGTCAAGACGATAGATCACAAGAGACCGTTATCTGTAATCGACAGTTTCAACAACAACAGATATTTTTCTAAGCAGAACACATTAAAAAGAATCAATAAACAACAACCATGTTGTTTTCCTAGCTTTTCCTGCAGTTTCCTACTTTAGCCCACTACATCATAGCGAGTTGCTGAAAAATGTTCAAAAAGAGATTCACCCAAAATTGTGTAGTGTGTCTTTGGAGTTATTATTTTGAAGGCTTCCTATGGATTTTTTATTTGAGTAATCAGGGAAGATAAAAAATCAATTTGAGCTTTTTTATTGTTAAAGATAGAATAAAAATTCTTGGAGAAATAAGATATGAATTATGTGGCTGTAAAGCCGACTCTTTTACGTTGGGCACAAAAACGAAGTGGCCAAAACATTAAAACACTTTATAATAAATTTCCTAAATTAAAATTATGGGAAACTGGTGAGGCAAAACCAACACTAAAGCAACTAGAGCGATTTGCCAAAACAGTTCATACTCCTATAGGTTATCTCTTTTTAGATAAGCCTCCTGTTGAAAAAGTCCCTATTCCTGATTTCCGAAAAATGCCTAATGTGAGTCAGAAAAATCCAAGCCCTGATCTTTTAGATACACTTTATATCTGCCAGAGGCGGCAGGATTGGTATAGGGATTATATGCGTTCTATGAGGGAAGAATCTCTCAGCTTTATTGGGTCTACTCGTCCTTTAACTAGTAATATTATCAAGACAGCTGAGAATATCCGTAAAGTTTTAAATTTTAGTATTGAAAAGCGAAAGAATTTAACAACATGGACAAGTGCTCTCAATCTATTTATTGAGCAAACAAATTCTATAGGTGTTCTTGTTATGGTCAGTGGAATTGTGGGGAGCAACAGCCACCGTAAATTGGATCCAAAAGAGTTTCGTGGCTTTGCTTTATCTGATTCTTTAGCTCCTTTGATTTTTATTAACGGGGCTGACACCAAAGCCGCCCAAATGTTCACGGTTGCTCATGAATTGGCTCATTTATGGATCAACCAAACAGCAGTCTCTAATGCTCAAGCTCTTGCCGTTCCCAAACATCATATTGAAAGCTGGTGTAATAAAGTAGCTGCGGAATTACTTGTGCCTCTTAATTTGATTCGCCAAATGTATGATAATAAAAAAATAAAACTTAATTTTTCTAATGAGATTCAGCGGTTTACCAAATACTTTAAAGTTAGTTCTCTGGTTATCCTGCGTCGTATTTATGATATGAAAAAATTAACAGCTAAGGAGTTTTCTACACAATACGAAAAAGAGTTAAAGAGATTAAATGATATACAAAAAAAGAATAAAAAAAGTGGCGGAGGGGGAGACTTTTTTCTCACTTTAAGAATGCGTGTTAGTCCTCGTTTTGCGAGAGCATTGGTATCTCATACTCTTGAAGGCCATACTTCTTTTAGAGAATCTTTCAAATTGCTTGGTATAAAGAAAATGTCAACATTCAAAGGAGCCGGAAAAAATGTTGGAGTAAAATTTTAATGGCTTATTTGCTTGATGCTAACATTTTTATCCAAGCCAAGAATCTACATTATGGTATGGATTTTTGTCCTGCTTTTTGGGATTGGCTTATTAAAAATAATACTGAACAAAAACTATTTAGTATTGAAAAAGTGTGTGATGAATTGAAAGCTGTAGAAGATAATTTATTAAAATGGGCAAAAGAACGGGAAACAAAATTTTTTTTAAAGCCTGATGAGTCAGTGTTAACAGCTTTAGTTGAAGTTAGTCATTGGATAAACAAGCAGGATTATGATGAAGGGGCTAAAAATATATTTCTTCAAGGAGCAGATTATTATCTTATAGCACAGGCAAAAGCGAAAAAATATACTATTGTTACACATGAGATTCCTTCCGATTCGAAAAGAAAAATTAAAATCCCTAATGTTTGTATTGGTTTTCAAATTAAATGTATGACACCTTATGAAATGCTGAGAAGAGAAAGAGCACGGTTTATACTCAAATCTGAGAGGTAAACCAGTTGAACAAAAAAATAACATTTCTTGCCAACTTGAATTTACGAAATTATTGATGGATTTAAAGAGGTTGTTAAAAAAGCATTAAACAATTTGTATTTTAGCGAAGCGTCGTTTTCCTACCTTTAGTGTTAGTATTTTTCCTTTTTTTAAGTCTAATTTTAAGTTGGGATCTTTTATTTTTGTTTCATTCATAGTGACTGCATGGCTTTGGATCAGTCGCTTGGCTTCACTAGTAGAAGGAACTAGATAAGGAGTAATCTGACTAGCTGTTAAATCTCCTATCAACAACTTAATAATTAGCCCTATTTCAATGTTATTGGATATCGCGTGTAAAATATTCATTATGTAATTATTTAATTGGATTTTTGTACTCTATCTGATAATTGAAATAATACTATGTTATTTATCTTATACTTTATTTTAATCAGCTTTTCTTTCCCTGTATACTCCAATTCTTGCTATGAAACTCTCAGCAAAGATAAAACTAATAGTAATTCTAAAAAATTATGGCCTGCATTTTCAACTAATATAACGGGTGCATTACTGACGTTGAATCCAGCAAAAATATTTATTAATAACGATAGAACTAAAGCAAAAAATCAATTTAGAGAAGCATTTAATAAAATGAAATATAACGAAGATAATCGTTATATTAGTTTTCAGTACGATTTATTCGGAAGAGAGTTATTCGCAAAAGTAATATCTATTAACCAAGATGGAATGTTTGTGGAATTTATTGGCAATGATGGAATCGTAAAAAGACTTCAATTATCTAGAAAAGAACTTAGGTCAGCAAAAGTTAGTATGGATTCTAAAAATCTATTTATAAGAATGGAAAATGCACCAGAAGAAATAAAATCTTTTAATATTCCTAAAACAAACGAAGAAGATTTTTTAAAACAACAATATTATAAACCTATTTTCTATGAAGGATTAGATGAAATGAATTGGATGATAAACATGGCTAAGGCTCTTAGAAATTCTAAAGCTGATCCATATAAGACACATATTGAAGACTTTGCTCTTAAAATCAGTGATACGATTGAATTGATCAAAAAAAATATCGTATCTTCCGGTGAAAGAATTACAGAAAAAATGACTATCTTGAGCAATATGGCTCAAGAAGCACAAGATAAAGTAAACGCTAAAAGGGTTACTTATTATTGGTGGATACATTGGCATCAACGATTATCCATGGTAGAGGAATTTTCTAATTTCGATACATTACCAGATTTCTTCACAGATTCTCTTGCTCATTCAGTGAATTGGTGGCGTACAGAAAAAGATTTACAAAAAACATTAAACTTCCCTTATACAATTAATAAATTATTCAAGAGAAACTCCATTATAACTTCTATTTATAATACTAGTTATTTGATACAACGATTCCCTTTAAAGATCATATTTCCTTCTATGCAGCCTCTTGGGTTACTTGCTTTTAATAGAGCGAATGGAGAAAATATTATACCCGTCAATTTATCCCATAAAACAGAGATTATGGATAATATATCTCGGGATTCAAGAATGTTATTTGCACATGATATCAGCCATGCTATGGATGGCTTTGGAAATTTGAATAGGCTGCGTTTTGGTTCTAATCAAATAACGCTTTATTTTAAAAAACAATTTCATGATTTATTAATGGAAAAAGAAAAATCTTTATCTAAAGAAGAAAGAGAAAAGATAGCGTTAGCGTATTTTTTGTTAACGCATGAATTTTCTTATGATAACAATTCAGCAACAACGCCTGTTTTAATGAAAAAACGGGATATTTATAGAGCTTTATCAAACAGTTTATACGTGATGACTGTGATACACGATCCACAACCTATATTCCCTCATTATATTAACTTGCATACAGAACATGTCGTTAAAGGTTACCTTAAAGAAATTAGCGAAACTTTTGCCTTAACTGCTCAACAAATTGTACGAGAAATTGAGCAAATAAAAGCACATTAAACGATTTGTATTTTAGCGAAACGTCGTTTTCCTACCTTTAGTGTTAGTATTTCTCCTTTTTTTAAGTCTAATTTTAAGTTGGGATCTTTTATTTTTTTTTCATTCATAGTGACTGCATGGCTTTGGATCAGTCGTTTTGCTTCACTAGTAGAAGGGACTAGATTCATATCTTTCAACAAACGACAAATCCATACCTGTTTCGCGGCAGAATATTTATGTTGAGGTATATTTGTTGGCATTTCACGGGCGGAAAAGATTCGTTCAAATTCCATGAAAGCTTTCTGGCCAGCTGCTTTACTGTGGAATCGGTTAACGATGGATAGTGCCAATTGCATTTTCACTGTTTTTGGATGAAGTTTCCCAGAAGATAAATCCTTCTTCAGCTGGCGAAGTTCCATTGTTGTTTGATCCATTAACAGTTCATAGTAATGCAGCATTCGTTCATCACTGAGTTTCATAATTTTACCAAACATTTCCATAGGAGGATCTTCCAGAGCAATATAATTATTGTAGCTTTTAGACATTTTTTGAATGCCACTGATCCCTTCCAGTAGAGGCACTGTGAGAATACATTGAGAATCTTGCCCTGCTTTTTTTTGTAAATCTCTACCAACTAGTAAATTAAAAAGTTGATCGGTTGCTCCTAATTCCACATCCGCTTTTAGTGCGACAGAGTCGTACCCTTGTACCAGCGGGTACAAAAATTCATGTATACTAATTGAATTATTTTGTTTCCATCTTTTAGTAAAATCATCTCTTTCTAACATACGTGCAACTGTGTATTGGCTGGCTAATTGAATGAGCTGGCCAGCAGACATTTTATTCATCCATTGAGAGTTAAAACACACTTGTGTTTTTTTTTTATCTAGTACTTTAAATACTTGTTTCGCATAAGTTTTTGCATTGTTTTTAACTTCCGCAGCAGTTAGTACAGGACGGGTTTGGTTACAACCAGAGGGATCTCCAATTTGAGCGGTAAAATCACCAATTACAAATAATATCTGATGGCCTAGTTTTTGAAACATTTGCAGCTTATTGAGCAACACTGTGTGGCCTAAATGTAAATCAGGTCGACTGGGATCAAAACCAGCCTTAATCCGCAGAGGCTTCTTGGTTTTAAAGCTGTTTTTTAACTTTTTCAGTAGCAGATCTTTGGAAACAATATCTACTGTGTTAGTTAGAATCTGCTTTAACTGCTCTTCTGGCTTTGGAAAACTCATTGATTGCTCTTTAGTTTAATTAACGTGCTTGTTCCACTATTCGGCATTCTCGCACAACACTCACTGTCAACTGACCAGCTGTATCCATTTCTTTGTTAATTTTTTTCGCAATGTCTCGGCTAAGCATAAATGCTTGTTCGTCAGTGACCTTTCCACTGTCGACTAATACACGGATTTCTTTTCCAGTTTGGATAGCAAAGCTTCTAATGATTCCATCAAAGCTATTGGCAACCGATTCCATATCTTTTAGGCGATTAATATAGTTTTCTATCATCTCTTGTCGGGCACTTGGTCGGTCGCGGAATAAATTATAAGCGGACTGGAGAATATGATCCAATATAGATTCAGCAACGATATGACCACCGTGACAACGTATTGCCTGACAAATCGCTGTGGATTCTCCATGTTTTTTTAGAAAATCAGCACCGGATTCCGCTGTATTACCTTCTTTGCGGTGATCCACGCCTAATCCAATTAAATGGAATAAGCCAGCTCTTCTGGCAAGTTTCGGATTAAAATCGATTTCACCAGCAATCAGACCGGCTAAGTGTGCCGTTTCCATACTTGCTTTTAAAGCGTTATGTCCTTCTATTGTACGGTAGTTTAAAGCACCTAATGTTTCAAATATCGCTGGTTGAACATTATGAACACTTAAGTCAAAGCACGCTTGTTTTCCTTTTTCAGCCATGGATAGAAAAATATTTCTTTTCATTTTTTCTACTACTTCTTCAATACGTGCAGGGTGTACACGGCCTTCTTCTAATAGTTGATTGATAGATTTTAGGGCAACTTCCCTACGAACAGAATCAAAGCTGGAAATTAAAATAATTTCCTGGCTTTCATTAATAATGATATCTACTCCACAGGCATTTTCTAAGGCTCGGATGTTACGTCCTTCTCGTCCGATGATTTTACCTTTTGCCTCATTTTCTTTAATCGGTAAGGATGTGGTTGTTCTCTCAGTAGAAACTTCTGCAGCAAATCGGGCCATTGCCTGCGCTAACATCCTTTTCGCTTTTTGTTCAGATTCGGTTTTTAATTTTTTTTCTAAGCCCATTAGTTGTGGTGCCATTTCCTGTTTCAGTTCTTCAGTGATGTTTTTACGTATTTCTTCACGCGCTTGCTCTTCTGTCCATCTCGCTGTGTTTTCCATTTTGTGATTTAACTTTTGCAATGTATCTTGTGTTTTTTGCCTGTCTTTTTTTAATTGATCTTGCATTTGTTCTGCACGGTGTTTTTGGTTATCCAGATCTTTTATCTGATCTTCCAGATCTTCTGTTTTTCTTTTCCATTCTTCTTCCAGTTGACGTTTTTGTCTATCTGCCTGGTATTGCAAATCTTCTAATTTTTTTCTTTCTTTACGTGCTTCTATTTCCACTTTATTTTTCATTTTACGTTCTAAGTCTCTCGCTTGCGTTTGAGCGGATCGTTCAATACGTAGAGCTTGAGATTTTGCTTGATTAATAATGCGATTGATTTCTTTTCTAAGTTCTTTTTTTTGACGAGCAGAAAAAAATCGCCAATATATGAAAAAGATTAAACCGCCAATAGCAAATCCAGCTAAAGTGCTAATGAGTGTCCATAAATAAAGGTCTGACATTTAATAAGCTCCTTTGAAAAAAATAGAATGTTTAAGCGGAAACAGGATAAATTGTTCAGTTCCAATCGCATCCATTCGGATATCATGATCTTCTTCTGGTAAATCTTCGTTGGAAATTTGATAAGAACCAGCTAATCCAATTTTCCATCCAGGGGCATCAGCTAGAGCGCGGTCATAGTGCCCACCCCCACGACCTAATCTTCGGCCAGAGCGATCAAAAGCCAGCCCAGGTACTAAAAATACATCAATGTCGTTATAAGTACAGGTATCTTCATTTTCAAAAGTAAACGTCAAAGTATTATTAGATAATTTTGGGAAGACAAACTGTAATTGAGGATGTTTTTTTACAAAATAAGCTGGAGACAGTTCTCCTTTAATGGCGGAATAGGCGGCAAGTATAAGGCCTTTTTTCCAGATGGGCCACCGCTCTAGTTGTGCAGCCACCTGGTGGGACATTTTGGTAAAATCTAATGTTTGTAATGCGCTTGTGATTTGTGTTTTAAAATACTGTCGGTGCTGAGCTTTTGCCGCATTCATGATCTTCCCCTTTTTGAATCAGAGGAAAAACAGCTTTAGGTATCCGTAAAACTATACCGAGCTATTTTCCTGCTGTTTAGCAGGGGAAGATTTTTTTAGTTGGGATACAACATATTGTGTGGCAGATTCCAAACGTTCTAGCTGCTTGGATAAGTTCTTTTTCAAACACACCAATTCTCCAGCTATATTCAAGCAACTAAGAGCTAGTTTTTTTTGCATAGATAAAGTTCGGTATTGATTTTGAGAGGAACGGACTTGCCGGTCCACCACTTGCATAATATCTTTAAAAGTAACAGAATCCTGATTGGATTTGAGTTTTAAAGAACAACCTCCAATATGAACTTTATATGTTTTGACTTGATTTTTAATATCCATCTCTTTAAGAGCTGTCATGTTGCTAATTTCCAAACGAGAAAATTTTCCCCTCTAAGTAAATTACAAGAAAGTGTATCCGTGGTCAATTTATTTCCAGAAAGCTTTTGGATGCCCTGAAATAGGCTAAAACTGCCTTGGTTTTATTTAACTTCAGCTAAAAAGCATCCGACAAATGAAGCAAGATTAGGAATTTTATATGATTTTGCAGCAAATAATGTGCTTTTTGATATGTGTATGGACCATAGCGGCAGTGGCTGTTTCTAGTAATGGGACATCCGTATTATCATCGCAAAAACTAAAAACACAAGCTACATTACATACCAAAAAAATTCATCAAAAAGTGAAGTTAAAAAAAGGAATTGTTGAAAAAAATTCTAAAAAAGTATTCGTGCAATCAAAGCAAAAATCAAAAACACAATCAGCATTGCGTACTAAAAAAATTCGTCGGCAAATGGAACTCAGTAAAATTATTGTTGGAAAAAATCCTAAAAAAGAAATACCAGTTCTTTTAAAAGATCCATTAATGAAACGTAAATGGGGTTTGGGGAAGACACAGGCTCCAGATGCTTGGTTAAAATACTCTAAGGGAAATAGGAATATTGTCGTAGCCGTGATTGATACGGGCATTGACATTCGTCATCCGGATTTAGCTAAAAATATTTGGCATAATCCTAAAGAAATTCCTAATAATCAAAAGGACGATGACAAAAATGGTTATATAGATGATGTGCATGGTTGGAATTTTGTGGGGAATAACAATAAGGTGAATGATACACATGGACATGGCACACATATTGCGGGAATTATTGGAGCAGAGGGAGGGAATGGAATTGGCATTAGTGGTGTTGCTCCGCGTGTGAGCTTAATGGCTTTAAAATATTATGATCCGAAGGATGACGGACAGAACAACTTGGAGAATACCAGAAAAGCGATTGAATATGCTATCAAAAATGGAGCACATATTATCAATTATTCAGCCGGTGGTTTGGAAGGGAATAGTAAAGAAAAAAAAGCAATTCAGTTAGCTGAGAAGAAAGGCATTTTATTTGTCACAGCGGCAGGTAATGAAAAATCTAATATGGACAAAAGAGAATATTTTCCAGCGAGCTATGGCTTGAGTAATATTTTATCAGTCACAGCTTCTAATCCTTCGGATCAGGTTTTAAAGAGCAGTAACTGGGGAAAGAAATCTGTTCATACCGCTGCACCGGGTAAGCATATTTTTTCCACCCTTTCAGGTGGAAGGTATGGTGTGATGACAGGCACTTCACAGGCAACTGCTTTTGCGACAGGAGCAGCAGTATTAGTCATGGATTATTATAAAATGAAGTCACCCACTGCGATTATCAGGCAACTGACCATGACAGGAGAGAAAAAAAAATCTTTACAAAAGAAAACCACTCAGAGCCTTCGGTTAAATATTTTCCGATCGCTAGCCATGAGAAATCGTTTAGTTAATTTTATGGATGAAGTAGTAGATGCGAAAGGAAAAACTTTTTATGCTGGAAAAATTTCTTCTCAAGAGATCATTCCTTTTGCTCCAGATTTATCAGATCTTTCATTAGTGCAAGATGCGTTATTAATACAGAATAAACAAAACCAGGATCCACAACATAAATCATTTAAAAAACGTTCCATTCGCCGGCCAGCCAATAAAAACAACAGAAATCCTTCTTCCGAAGTTCAACAGACTCCTATTTTAAAACGTTGGTTTTGGCAGACACATTCTGAGTAAAATAGTTATTGGATTAAAGTAGAAGGAATTTGTGTCGCTTCTTCTATATCTTTATTACCAGATATCGCATGTACCATTTCCATGTAAGTAGCAGTTTCCAATAATAAATTTTTTAACGAAATAAAAGCATAATTTAAAAGTTGTTGATTGAGTGTTTGATCTTGTCCCTCATAGAAAAAGCCAATTTGCTTATCCTGTGTAGAGGTAAACTCAGATTCACTTAAAGAATCATGTACATTCATTGCTATTTGTGAAGCGTTTAATTTTTCTGCCAGCACGACCATATCCACATTCAGCAAGCAGGCGGTTAAATGCAAATACAAGTGCGCGCGCTGGAATTTATTTAATTGATTAAGCGCTTCCTGATTTTCGTCTAACTCGCAGATGTTGATAGATTTTTGTAAGTAAGATGTGTCCGTTTGTGGTTTTAAAAATTCATTGATCCATTCCAGATAGGTACGTTGAGCAAAATTTGTTATTTGAGGGGGTTTTAATAACAGAAAATTCATTGTCTTCTCGCTCAGGCTGCTTGGGTGTAAAGTATCCAAATGCCCTGAAGACAGTTCAAATAGCTGAATAAACTGTGTCAGATACTCTATAATCTTTTCTTGCTTGGGAGAGTTTTGTGCAAATGCCATAATGATATCTGCCCAATAATTCATTTCCTGATAGATATTTTGAAAGAGTCCTTTGGAAAAAGAAAAAGCATAACTTTCCTCTCTTGGAAGGAATGTATTATTCGCCATGTTTTCCATAGTTTCATTCTCGGTTTCATAGTACGTTATTTGATTATATTGTTGTAGGGGTGCCCGCTTTAAAGCGCGTCTATATAACTTTGTTTGTTCAAATAGTCCTTGTTCCGCAGATAGTGGCAATATTCTTTCCAGTGTGGATGGAGTGGGTGTATTGCCGATAGCAGTTTGTCGTTCATTACTATTTCCATTGAATCGCCTCGTCCATGATCGGGAAGATTCTTGTGGAATCAAATTTTTTGTAAGGCTTAAGCTGTATGAGCTCTTAATTTTAGCCATTTCATTTTGGAATAAGAGTGGGGTTATCCATGTTTTGGTCATTTTGAGATACTCTCTATCAGCTAGCATGAGGTAGAGATCCCGATAGGGTTCTACTTGCTCCTTCCACCAGGTATCAAATACCAGAGCGGTTGGAAAAGTATCTGAAATAGCATGTTCTAAAGCAACTTGCAGGAGGCTGTGATATGTTTTGCCATTGACAGTAAAAGAACTATTGTAAATATTCTGATGCACAGACCCTTCCATTGATGATGTACGGCATAATCGTTGGATAGCTGCTTTATGTTTACCTTGTCCTAGCACTTTTGGAGGATAGAAATAAAAAGACTCTCCCATGAAAGATTTGTCAAAAACAGGTAATTGCTGGACAATATCGTCCATATCTTGATCGGGGAATTCCTTTTCCAATGAGCTTTGCTTAGATATCACTTTTTGCACTTTAGAAAGCATCGCTTGGTGTTCACTACTTGTTGTTAAATCTGGTCCACATAGAGCAGATACAACTAAAAAATCCATTATGCCGGGAGTGTTAAATATATTTAACTGCGTGGGATGATATTTCATTTTAAAATATTGTTTTCTCATAGAATAGTGTTGGTTAAGATTTTGTGTGAGCAACATTCCCTGTGCAGAAGGTTTAATTGAGTATTGGTAAGTACCGCTGTTAGGATCTGTTCGATATAGTTCCTTAAGTAATTGGGAGAAAATATGATTAGGTCCTAGAGCTTGTGCAGTTGTGATGAGTTCCTCTGGATAATGCTGGATTTGCCACTTGGTAATTTGTTCCTTTTCTTCTTTAGATAGGTAGATACTTGTCCTAGATTTTTGTTGTTTTAATCGTTGATTTATTATTTGAGTCAGTAATTGAGAGCCTGTGGCCAGCACTTTTTTTCTTAGTAAATTTTCCGCTTCATATCTCCATCGCTCAGGATTTTGATGATAATATTTTTGAATCATTTCTCGTGCTTCTTCTGACGTAGAAAAAGTTGTTTTTTTTAAAGCTTTTGCGATGAATTGCTGAGGGGTATCGGGTAGAGAAAATGTTTGTATTTTTCGGTAAGAGCAATTGTTTAAAATATTTTTTTGTGCATTGAAAGTGGACAGATATTGATCCAGAGCGACAGACGCATCTCCATATTGAGATAATTGCTGTAGAAATAGTTCATTATCTGCTTTTCTCATCTGTTCTGTCTTTTGAGAGATTTTGATAAAATCTAGTGCCTGATTACAAGTCATGGCCCAATGAAGGCTGTTTTCTGTGAGAACAACTTCCTGTGCTAAGCGTATTTCTTCACTCCAATGATCATAAAAGGGCTCAATAGGAACAGATGTGTCTCTTACGGAAAATAGCTTGTGTAGGATGATTAATTGTTCTGATTCCGTGTTTAACGGGATAGGTGCATTTTTTGCAGCGCTTGGAAACATTGCAAATATTGCGCTGTGAAAAGGTGCGAATACGCGATCTAGCTGGATGTTTTTTTTCACAAAAGAGGATTGAGAGATAGAAGAGACAATATTTAAAGGTATATTTGAAATGTTTTCTATTGGATGGGAATAAGTTTTGTTAAAGTGAGTAGTAATTTTATGTACCATTGTTTGAAAAGCTAATTGAGCTTCTTCAGGAATATTTGATTGTATGTAAGGAAATATGCTCATATCCATGGAGTCGGTGTTGTCTAATACAGGACCAAAATAATGAGGACGTTTTAGCAGATTAGGTTCTGTCTGAGAGGTAAAAAACCCCTTATAAAGGGCATAAGATAAATCAAAATAAGCTTGTGTGTTAGATACATAGAAAAACCAGTTTTGTTGAGCCATTTGTATGGGAGTTGATTGGAATCTTCTCCATTGTTTAAAGTAGTTCGCAGTGCTCACAGCGTGTTGGAGGGTGGGATGATAAGTACAGTTAGAGGGATCATCTTGTTCTCCTATGCAATGTAGTCCCTGTTTCTGGTTTTGGGGATCAAAGTTTTGCATAAATAATATAATACTGTTCGATAAATCTCTGGCGCGAATATTTTCATCCCAGCTATGGAACCAATTGTGTTTGACGAGTTCATTAATCTCCATAAATGTGTATAAAGAGAACAACCGGAATGACCATTGTCCGGCAACAGCCAATACTTTTCCCGTTGTACCGGGGCCAGGAACGAGCCATGTCAGCTTGTATAACATACGACCCAGAGAAAATCGAGATCGCACAGTGACTTTTCGCAAGGAATGAAAAGTGGCAACGGTGCCGTTCTTAATATTCACTAGCCCTTGCATAAGAGCGTGATTAATAAAAGCTGATGTTACGACAGATAAAATATCAGGGCCCCAGGATTTAAAAGTAGACATAGATTCTGCAAAAGCATCATTACAAACTAAATCTCCATTGGGAGCAGATAGTTTATCTTTTTTATTAACAAGCCTGTTCGGTAACAGCTGGTTGACACAGTAATGAATGGCGGGGTTATTCATTAGTGTTCCTACTTCTGTGATGATATTGGAAGCTACGATACCTGCAGCTAGTCCCATTTGATTGATTAAGCCGGCGCTTTGTCGAAATCCAAATCGGGATACTTTATAGCTATTAAATGTGGAATGATGTAATTGCTGCATCCATCTTGGTTGCACTGGCCTGTGTATTTTTTTTGGTGTGGAGGGAGTCGTTTTTGCTAAATTCTTTGCTTTGCTTTGTTGGTTTTTACGTTGTTTTTTTAATTTGTTTTTTTCTTTTTTTATGTCTATAGAATTTATTTGATCGTAAGCTACTTTTTGTGCAGCTAATTTTTGACTCCATGGTTTCAATGGCTGTGAGAGCCAATAACTGGTTTGTCCACTGGCAATTAAAAAGCAAAAAAAGCTAAATACTCCCATCGGAGAGGTAATTTCGTGCATGAGATTTTCCATCCAGGCAGGATCTCGCCGGCCACTGATCAGCTGATCCGTATAAGCTTTTCTAGCCATTGTGGCGCCAATTGCGGCGTAAAAAACTAAGGCTTCCGGGGCGAATCTTCTGATTTGCATGGTGAGTCGGCTCCGAGCTAAGCCCATTGCTTGGTTTTGAACAGTCATTATATCTTTAGCATCCAAATTAGAAATTTGATTCATTAGGGCCATATCTCGCATCATTGCGGCGTCTCGCCGAGTGATTGTACTTGGCCTGTCTAGTTCTAATTCTTCTGGAGAAGATTCTTGGATATTGACTTCTACATTTTCCGGCTCATTAGCAAGAGGGGTGCTCATTGCGGAAAGGCTGGCAATCCAGATAATTATCAAAATATATTTAATAAATTGTCTAAGCATAACGGTTTTTATTCAGTTAAAATGTTGCTGGCAAAAAAAGCTGATTTATTTTTTCAACTTTTTGAGATTGCCATTGCAGTGTGTAGCGTTGAAAAAAATGCGATATTTATACATATCTCCTTAAAATAATTAGTTATTATGTGTAAAAAAATACGATATTTATTGCTTAATAAATAGGGAAAGAAAATTTTAGTGTATTTTTTACACATTTGGATATATTTTATTATGGAGTTTGTGATTTTGATTGAGGATAGTTGCTTCATATCTAGTGATATATCATTTTATACTCATAGAAAAAGGGAAGATTTTGTTGTTTTTTTGTAATTTTTATACGGGAAGATAAAAAAACTTTATTTTTTAATATTTAATGTATATCAAATAGTGACATAAATCGTAATTACTGTTAACAATGTTTTTTAATGAAGGAGGTTAAGTGCCAATGAAATCAATAAAAGTTATTTTTCCAGGAGTTTTATTATTAGTCCTATTAATGAGCTGGGTAGAACTGGCTTACAGCCGTCCGGTGGCAGTTAAACCTCGGCCATCTGTTCGTCCTCCATGGGCGAATGGAGGAGCTGGTTCCACAATGGAGCTACCCAATAAACAACAGGTGAAGTTGGAATATAGTATAGGTATGACTCGGAAAGAGCCGGAAATTATAACTCATGCAAAAAAAAGTGATGAAAAAATGACAACAGATGCACTTGCAAATGTCATGAAAAACGTCAATCTGGTTGTAAAAAACACTAAATCTATGTCTAAAAAAGAGTCAGATGTTTTGGTTCAGTTTTTAGTGGATAAATCGCCTATACGTACAACTAATAAAACGGAGTTAATACATAATTTAAATGCTGTCATACAGAAGCATTCTGATGTAGCTCAGTCTCTTAAGAGATTACAAGAAAACATACAGCAGAATCAAATGCATTTATCTCAGGGGCAGTATGGAAATTTATTGATTTTTGTTGGTAGCTTAAAAGAAATCAGTCCATTCGTTCCTACAAAAGAAGTTACAGCTCCAAGAGTATTATTGAATTTAGGGGCTCATGTGGATGAGATGGCTATCTGGCAGCCGAAGGCGACAAGAGAGGAAGCAATATCATTGTTAGAGATGTATACCAGGGAACGTGCTGGTGCATCTGGTCCAGAAAATGCTCTTAAAAGCACTTTAAAGCATAGAGGATATACAGACGTAGCCAAGCAGTTGAATAGGATGAAAGATATCGTGGAAAACTGCAAAGTATAATCTTTAGTTTATGTAATGAATAAAAAAGCCGTTAAAACCAAGCGGCTTTTTTTTTAGCCAAATAGTGTGCGACTGTTTTGATGTGTGATATAGGATAGGGCAAGATTCTTGCTAAAGGAGTTTAAGTGCTAGTGCAATCAAAAGTTATTTCTACTGGAATCTTGTTATTGGTACTAGGATTAATGAGTTGGGTGGAGCTGGCTTATAGCCGTCCAGCGGCAGTGAAATCTAGAGTTAGTCAATCTGATCATTCGAAGATGAATCGTAGCAACAATATCACTACAATGTGGTCGGTGTTTGATCAAAAACAACACCAGTTACAACAACAAGTAGGTATGTTTAATGAGCAGCCAGATTATATAATTTATGTGAAGAAGAAAGATGAAAAGCAAGAGGATGCAATAGCCAATGTGATAACAAAAATCAATTTAGTTGTGAAAAATAAGACTCAATCTATGCCTAAAACAGAAGCAGATGATCTGGTTAAATTTTTAGTCAGTGAAGTAACTATGCATAAAAGCAATAAATTGGAGTTGGTTCGTAATTTAAATCTTGTTGTTCGGAAGCACCCTCATGTGGCTCAGTCTCTTAAGGTATTACAAGAAAAAATACAGGATAAAAAAATGCGATTAACGGATGGTGACTTTACAAATATATTGATTTTTGTAGGTAGCTTAAGGGAAATTAGTTCTTTAATTCAGCCTACAGAAAGTGCAACAGTTGAGACTGTATTATTGAATTTAGGGGCTCATGTGGGTGAGGTAGTGACTTGGCCGGATGTTATTACGAGAGAAAATTTTTTATCATTGTTAAAGATGTATATCCGGGAACGTGCTGATGCGTCTGGTCCAGCGCAAGCTCTTCAATCGACTTTAATCAATAGAGGATACACAGACGTAACTAAGCGGCTGAATAGGATGGAAGAAATATTTAAAAATTGAAAGTATGGTCTTTAAATTTGCGATAGATATAAGAAAGCCGCTAAAATATAGCGGTTTTTTAAAATAGTGTTCGCCAGTTTTGCTGTGTAATATGCGATAGTTCTTCCAAGGGGATTTTTTTTAAATGGGCGATCACTTCTGCGGTATGTATGAGCCAAGCGGGTTGGTTGGTTTGGCCGCGGTGGGGGACGGGTGCGAGGTAAGGGGCGTCTGTTTCTATATGTAGGGCATCTATTGGCACTTTTTGGCATACTTGGCGCAAATCTTCAGTGTTTTTAAAGCTAATAATTCCACTAAAAGAGATATGAAAACCTAAATCCAGGGCAGTTTCTGCCAGAGACCATGATCCGGTAAAACAGTGAAGTAGTCCTCGTACCTGGCCTTTAAATTCTTTGAGAATTGTTTTGGTGTCTTCTTCTGCCGAGCGGGTATGGATTTCCACTGGCATTTTTTTTTCGGCAGCCAGGGCCATTTGTTGACGAAAAGCTTTTTGTTGTTGGTTACGATCGGAGTGTTCGTAGTAGTAGTCTAAGCCAATTTCTCCGCAGGTAGTGATTTCTTTTATGTCCAGGCTTTTTTGTAGCTGTTCCTCCACTTTATTATTATACAGTTTTGCATAATGAGGATGCAGTCCCAAGGCTCCCTGAACGTTCGGAAATTTTTGTGCAGATTGTATAACTTGTGGCCAGTCTTTAGGTTCCGTACCGATGGTGATCAGGTGTTCCACTCCGTTATCTGCAGCAGCTTGTATGGCCTGTTGAGGTGGGATATTTAGCATGTGAAGGTGGACGTGCACATCTGTCCATGTTGGCTTATTTGTTGTTGGGTGCATGAATAATCTCCGCTGGTATCAGCAGCTATTTGCTATAAAAATGCTGATTGTATCGGTTGTTATCTATTTATACAATTTTGTTTTTAATAAGTCCTTTGATTCTTATATCTCTTGCTAAGGGGGTATTTTTGACCGATCGGTTTTGATAAAATCATTCTTTTGCTGATTTTGTTTTTTTGTGACTTATTAAGGGGTTATTTCTTTATTCGCTCTTAATAAAAACTGTTTATTAGTGAATAATTTATTAAATTAGCTATTTAATAGGCTTTTTGTAGTTTGGAGCTAAATTTTTAGCTCATTTTTTCCGTAATAATCATTATGCAGGAGTATTCAATATTTGGGATTTTAATTAGCTGGCTTAAGTGTAGCCGGAACTGTTTTATTTTTTGTCGGCAAGTGTTTAGTTTAGCTTCCTGTCAGCGAGTGATTCAAAGTAGTTTCTATTTTTTAAGTTTATTTATTTGTTGCTCTATCTTTTTTGTGAGCCCTGTTAAAGCTGCATCTTCCTCTTGTCAATTCGCGTATAATGTTTGGAAAACAACAGCATCAAGTTACTCAGAAAACAAAGACGACAGTCAGCTTAAAAGTGCATGTGAATCGATGAGTAGTTCTTGTATTACGACGTGGCCAACATACTTAGAGGAAGGTTCTCACTGTAATTGTGCCTTTTATTCATCATCTGATGATATGCATATGCACAACTATATAAATATTATAACCAGTTGTGGTGATGAGGCAATAAAGATTGTAAGCAAACAGTCAAAGAATGATACCGGCGCATCAGAAGATAGAACAACAGCAACACAGTCAGATATAAAAAAACTCAAATCTCAAGAGAAAGCAGATGATGAAGAAAATCAATTTTGTCAAGATGTTCATTTGAATATGAATCAAGGATGTGATGTGGATTGTAAAACTTTACAGAATGTCTCTGATAAAAAAAATTTTTTAAAACGAATTTATATTACAATTATTAAACAGCAATGTTTAAATCAATTTAAAGCATTGTTGCAGAGTGCTTTCATATCCACTTGTACAACAAAACTATCTTATATGAATAATAAAAAAGGCGGGCCTTTGTTCTGTCCTAATCCTAATACAGAATCAAATAAAAATAATAAAGATAATAATAAAGAAAATTGTGAAACTTATTGTAAAGCACAGTTTGATAATTTCTATATGTCTAATTATTCTATGGAAGATTCACTAAACGGATATTCAAAAGAACAATTTGCTGAAGATTATTTAGCAGATTTTAACCAATCAGATAAATTAAAATCCAAGTGTGAAGATAGTCCAGATGATCAAAATTGTGGCAATCTTTCTATTGCTTACTTGACTTTAACTAAAGATGAAAAATGGTGGCAAACACATGTATTAGGTCAATCACCGACAGAAAATTATCAAGCTCCACTGGAAGGTAAGACAGCTTTGGGTAAATGGCTAAATAAAAAATTATTTGGTTCTACAAACCCAAAAAGGGATATGCTTACGTTAGAAGCAATAGAAAAGGGTTTTCATTGGGAAAAATGTGACATTGACAAAGAAAATCCAACAGATTGTCAAAAAGAAATTAAAGCGGCTTTAGCTAAAGCGGGTGAAGTATGTTCGAAAGAAATAGAAAAAGTAGTGTCTTGCTGCGCAAGTCCTATTACTTGCGCTAGTGGGGAAACGTCTGTACCCAGTTTAACCACTGCTTTTGGTTTAATCTATGCCCTGCAAGACGTAGCGGCACAAATTCATGTTACAAGCGGACCAATTGGTGAGGATGTCTATGAATATCAACGTGAAGTTTGCCAAAGGATGAAACAAGCAAATATCGGTAAGGCAGGAATATCTGGGGCAATGGCAGCTATGTGTAAAGCTGCATCTGTTTCTTGTCAATCCGGTTGCACAGACACCACGGATGAGGCGTTTGCTGTATTTGACAAGCATTGTGGATATGAAGGTGGCAAACAAAGAATGGAAGCTTTAAAAAAAGGTCAACATATTGATTTTGATAAATTATTTATATGTACTCAGGATTTTTTTGGGAGATATGCAAAGGAATACAGAGCAGTCAGAAAAATGACAGCAGAGTGCTCCAAAGCAAGTGCTGTAGGATTTGCTCATTTGCAGCAGATGGGAATAAGTGGTGCACAAGCTTTAATGTTAGAACAAGCAGGCTGCGGCGTACGTCCAAAGGATCCGGAGTGTACAGGAAATCAGTTCCGGGATAAATTAAATAAACGCAATGATTGCACTCTAGATTGTAAAAAATTTGATACGCAACCAGCTTGTAGTTGCGACAAACCTCCCTATCACGATGGTTGTATTGATTGTGAAAAAGATTCTGAACACAAAAGTTGTAAAAAAAACTTTTGTATAGCAAATCCTCATCACATAGAATGTGATTGTGGTTTAGATAAGAATAAAGATAGTCTACATTGTGATTGTGATTTACATAAGAATAGGAACAGCTTACATTGTTTTTCTGGTGGTGGCGGTGCGGATTGCACAGAAGCGGCTAATAAAGATCATCCGGATTGTCAAAAAGATCTTTCTAGGGGTGACGGAGAATTTCCGGAAAATGAAGAGGAAGATTTAATAAGTGCCAATCCACAGGGAGAAGGTAACCCTGCTCCCGGTGGTTTAATGGCAGGTGCATCCGGCAGCGGAGGCGTTGGGCTAAAGGGATTAGGCGGCGGTGGTGGTGGACCAGCCGGTGGTGGTAAAAAACGTCGTGGCAAAAGAAAAGTTCAGTCAATCTTGCAGGGATTTAAAGGGAGAGGCCAGTTTGGAGGCTATGGCTTTGGCAGTGGCGGTGGTGGAAACCCTGAAAAAGAGGGTAAAGGGAAAAAAGCTAAAAATAAAATGACGGTAGACCTGGGGAAATATTTTAAAAAGAAAGGTAGATTAGGAAGCGGAGCACATAAAAATATTTTTCAAAGAATCTCAAAACGTTTTAAATGGATGTGTAAACAGCGTAAAATTGAATGTATTTAATCTATTTTTATTGCTTGTTCTTTAACAGGTAATTTTTTGATATACCATAAAGTATGCCTGTTCTATCTGTCAGAAATTTAACAAAAAACTTTCAACAATCTATCTTAAACCAGATTAATTTTTCTATTAAGAAAGCAACTATCACCGGTTTTTTGGGAGCCAATGGTTCCGGTAAAACCACTACTTTTAAGTGTGTGTTAGGGTTATTACCTTTTGAAAAAGGGGAAGTGTTATTTTTTGATGAACAGCCACTTTCCCGTTCAGTGTTAAAGAAAGTTGGGTTTTTACCGGAACAGCCATGTTTTTATCCTTATCTAACTGGCGAAGAACTATTAATGTTTTATGGGCAATTAACGATTAAAACTAAGTTTGCAGTTTTAAAATCTCGTGTACGTGCACTATTAAAAAAACTGGATCTATCCCACGTTAAAGATCATAGATTACATACTTACTCCAAAGGTATGCTGCAAAAAATAGGTATTGCGCAAGCTTTAGTACATGAGCCAGAGCTTGTGATATTGGATGAGCCGCTAGCTGGAGGCTTGGATTCGGAAGGACAACTTTGTGTAAAGGAGTTACTTCAACGTCAGGTGCAAGATGGGATGAGTGTGTTTTTTAGTACGCATCAGGTGTGTGATGTGGAAGAGTTATGTCATCACTTAGTGGTGCTTAAAAATAAAACAGTGCATTATACCGGTTCTGCTCATACCTGGTTTCATCGTTTAAGCCAGCAATGGGGTGTAGATATTACAGCTGAAAGAACTCGTCGACAGATTCTGGAGAAAAAATTTGCAACGATGTTATAACCCTGTTTGGTTGATTGCAAAGCATACAGTTAAAGAAATCCGCCGACAGAAAATTTTTTATATATTAGTAGCGCTAGCAGTTTTTATGATGGCAGGGGGCATGGTGCTTGGTCCTTTAAGCCTAAATGAACAAGTACGTCTAAGTATTAATTTCTCTTTAGTGGCTTGTCATATGGGCAGTGTATTACTGTCTATATATTTTGCTTCTTCATTGTTGGTTTCAGAGTTACAAACGACAGCTATTATTTTGTTAACTAAACCTGTTTCCCGTTGGCAGTTTATTATCGGACGTGTTCTTGGCTTAGTAGAGGTATTATGCAGTGTATGGTTGTTAATGATTTGTGCTCTGCTGTTACTGTATTGGTTTTATGAACAATCTGTTGGAATTGCCTTATTTGCGGCTTTTTGGGGAATCGCATTGGAATCGCTGATTTTAATAGGTGTTGCTTGCTTTTTTAGTCTGAGCTTGTCTCCTTTTTTAACTTTAGTGCATACATTTTTTATCTTTTTAATTGGACATTTAGTAAATGGTTTTATGTTTTTAATCAGTAGTCAGGATCTCTTATTAAAAACATCCATTGACTTAGCTTTGCGTGTTTTTCCTAACTTTGAAAAATTTAACTGGAGAACACAAGCTTTGTACCATGATTTTATTGCATATAGTGATATTGCATGGAACACAGTGTATGCTGCTTTTTGGATATTGGCTTTGTTGTTGCTAACTGGCATGGTTTTTGAAAGGAAGCATATTGGCTAATTTTGTCATTTTTTCCAGTGTGGCATTTTGGTTTTTTTTGATAATGGGTTTAGTGGCTGGTCGGCTGGCTGCCGTTTTTGCACAAATTATTCAAGACGATAGTGGTCAGATAAAAGTTCCCATAGTGCCTTTCTTTCTCGCTTGCCAAAAACAATGGGGTTGGTTGCCCTTAGGGTCTATTTGTAAACATCAAGATAATTCCCGCTTTATTCGTCCGTTTATGATGGAAACAATTATGGCTATATTGTTTGTTTCGTTATTTTATTGCGTGGGATGGAAGTATCTGTTGATTGAATATTTAATTTTTGTGTTTGGCATTGTGACAGCTAGTGCTATTGATTTAGAACGTATGATTCTGCCAGATTCTTTAACCTTATCCGGTATTGTTTTTGGTCTTATTGGTGCTTTATTAAATCCGGAAATCACTCGTACATTTTGGTCCGCTTTTATGGGGTTGCTAATAGGAGGTGGTTTTTTATGGATGATTGCTATTTGTTATTATGCACTTCGTAAAGAAGATGGTATTGGCGGAGGAGATATTAAGTTGCTAGCGTGGATTGGTGCTGTTTTGACATGGAAGGCTGTCCCAATCATTATTTTGCTGGCTTGCTGTTTGGGTTTAATAGCAGCCCTTATTAGTTTCATAAAATTTCAACAGAACTGGTTAAAGAAGGGTATTCCTTTTGGTCCTTATCTTTCTGTGTCTGCCATCATATATATTTTTTTTGGAGAGCATTTAGGTCACTTGTACTTATCTTATTTTTTGAATCCAATACTTCTCAGCTAAATGTTGGACTATTGACTTTTATCATAACTTTAGTTCATAATTTTTTAATGAGAAACGCCTCAATTTAACATTTGCTTTAGAGGTATTGTGATAAAGGGAAGCCAGTGTCGTTTTTTAATTTTAAATCTAAAAAAATTGTGACGCTGGATATCGGTAGTCACACGATTAAACTGGCAGAGTTTTCATTAAAGAAGAAAAAAATTATTTTAGAAAACTTTGCTTTTTTGCCAGTGCCGGAGGAGTGTGTCACTCGGGAAGGGTTAACAGAGATGGAAACCCTAATTGAACCTTTTTCTCATTTTATTAAGCAGAGTGTTCAAGAGCCTTTTTCTTTATATGCTGCGATTGGTGGTCGTGCAGTGATTATCAAAAAAATAGAAATTCCACGTGTAGAAACAGAAATAATGAATGAGTTAGTGGAAATAGAAGTGCGTCAAAATCTCCCTTTTAATGTGGAAGATATTAATTATCATTATGAGCCGTTATCGGCTCTTCAGCCTCGGCAGGAGGATAGAGTAAATATCTTATTAGTCGCTGCCAGGAAAAATATTGTGGAAAGCTATGATCGCTTGATTAGATCATCTGGTTATGAATGCAATCGTGTGGATGTTGGAGGTTTTGCTGTGGCAGCCTGTTTGCGTCATTCACAGCCTGAGATCACAAGAGATGACAAAAATGTATTAGTATTGGATATTGGAAAAATGGGAACTGTGTTTATGGTATTGCACGCCGGACATCTTATTTTTGAACATTATGTTTCTGTAGGGGGTGATACATATAATGACCATTTAATGCGGCAAATGGATGTGTCAGTCAATGAAGCGGAGGCTTTAAAAATTAGTAGTGGAACAAATAAAGAAGCACCAGAAGAAGTGCAAAAAATTCTCAGAGAAAGTAATACTCATCTTTGTGATGAAATTTATGTTGGTAATGAATATTTTAATAATCATTTTACAGATTTGAAATTATCTGCTTGTTATATTACAGGAGGGGGAAGCCACTTACCAGGCTTAAAACAAGCGCTGGTAGAAAAACTAAGTATGCCGGTGCAAGTGCTTAATCCACTTGAAGCGGTAGAGTGTAGTGCGCAAATGGAAGATAATTTACAGCACATTAAGAACTTTGCAGCAGTATCTATTGGCTTATGTTTTAGAGGTCAGGAGGATAAATGAAATTGGATCTTAGAAAAACAAAAGCAGCCACTAATGTTGCAGAAGCTCCTGTTGCAGCAGATGATGAATTAGTTTTAGATGATCCGCAGGTACCTTGGCAGGAAAGGTTAGGCCTGGATCTCACTCGAGGGCAGTGGATTGGTTTTGTTATTCGTGTTATTTTTTTAATGTCGGGACTTGTCGGTCTTAAAATATATGAGGTAAAGAATATAAACCAATTGAATTTTGAGAAATCAATATTGTCTAAAGAAGTATCTGATTTACAAGCTCAAAAGCAAAAGCTTGAAAAAAAGATAGAAGGGTTTGGAGCTTTATCGCGTCAATCCAAGCAATTTAATACGAAGCTGGATATTATTCACAGCATTATGAATGATCGAATATGGGCGATAAGGGGTTTGGATCAAATACGCAGTGCTATTCCTGAAAAGGTGTGGCTGAATAAAATTAAATATCGTCAAAAAAAGTTTGTCATAGATGGAGCGAGTACTTCCAATAAAGAGATTGAACGTTTTGTGGAATCTTTAGAAAATACTCAATTATTTTCACAAGTACACTTAAATCAAATGACGGAGCGTGCGCAAACTGCTCATTCTGATGGTTTCAATAGAAGGCTTTTTACCATACAAAGTATTTTAAAATAATTACGTATGGGTAAATGGATGGGTTGTTGATATGTGGATTAAAATAATATCTGATTTACAGCTTGGTTTAGCTCTATTATTGAGTGGTGTATTTATGGGGGTTTTTTATTTTTGGAAGTTTGACAATGGTTCTTCTATTACAAGTCAGGTTATTCAGCTAGAAAGTGATAAAACTAAAGTTCAGCAAGAAATAGACACTTTGACAGTGAAACTTCGCAATGTGCAAAAAATGGATCAATCGATGAAAACACATGCAGTGGAAATCGCTCAGTTACTTAAATATATTCCCAATGAATTAACTTCTTCCAGAATATTAAAACATTTAAATCACTTAACTAAGGCATCTGGTGTGCACTTGGAAGATATTAAAAACTATGGTTCAGTGAAAAAGGAAAAATTATATGAAAAACTTAGAATTAATATGAAAATACGAGGCTTCTTTTCCCAATTATTACTCTTTTTGTCTAAGATAACGGAATTGAATATCTTTGTGACAGTAGAGGAATTTACCATTGAGCATGATTTGAGACACAAACGATCACGGCAATTACTGAATGAACTGAGAGTAAGTATGGATATTTATGGTTATCGGTATCTACCGGAGATTATTAGTGAAAATGATAAACAAAAATAGTAGTTTGGACCATCTCTAAAGAAGGAATGTTTTTGCAAAACGATAAAACAAGGTGGTTGGTGATAGTGAGTAAGGAAATATAGGTAGAACAAAAAAAAAGTAGCACGGGTGAATAAAGTTATATATAATTTATTAGGGTTGTCTTAATGAAAGGTCATTTGGAGGAGATAAAATGAATAAGTTGGCGATGAGTCTTTTATATGTCAGCGTGAGCTTATCTTCTTTATTTTTGACGATATGGTTTGTTGCTTATTTTTCTTTATTTCAATTGCCAGCTGTTGCTGAACCAGCAGATATCGTTGCATCAGCAGAAGCTGCGAAAGCTGAAGAAGCTAAAGAAGAGGCAAAAGCAATGGCAGCGATTAGAGCAAAACAGGCAGTTGCTGCTGTGAGGACTACAGAGGGAATAGAGGAAAAGCAGCAAGATCCAGCTGTTGCCACTGATGTAGCGAAAGTACGAGCTAAGGAAGCAATGAGAGAGGTAAAAGCTGAAGCTGTGGCAACAGAAGTGAAGGATGTACAAAATCAAAATGAGGCAGGTGGAAACAATTCATCTACGTCAAATCCAGTTGAACAGGCAAGCGATATACCAGTAGAAAATGATTCTTCAGCGATACAAACACAATCACTAGATAATGTTGCGTCTAAAGATCAGACGTCAAAAAATCCTAATGAGCCTGTTGTGCCTAGTGCTCAAGAAGAACCAGTTACGAATCCAACATCTCCTGCATCTTCTGTGGCACAGGAATCACCTAATGTACCAGAAGATTCTCCCAGTATACCACCGGTTCATAGAGAAATATCTTCTACAGAGAGTGACTCAGATAATATTCCTGCACCTCCTGGTCAGGAAACTCAGTTAAAACAACAACAAGTATCAGAAAAGAAACAAAAAAAATCATCTTTATTAGATAGCGCGCGTCAATTACAACAAAGAATCACGCAGCTTATTACAGTCGCAAAAAATCCTTATAATGTAGATATTAAGGGAAGAAATCCTTTTAAATCATTTAAGAAGAGTGCAAATTCTAAAAAAGAAAAAGTGATCGCATTAACTCCTCCTGAAAAATATGCTTTAGAGAAAATGAAATTAGTAGGTATCAAGTGGGGAGTTGGTTTGACTCCACCAACAGCTCTTTTTAGAGCGCCGGATGGTAAAGTGTTTCATTTGCAAAAAAATGATCGCATTGGAGAAACCAGAGGAATTGTTTATCTTCTTAGAGAAGATGAAGTTGTGATTGTGCAGCCTAAATCTGGTAATACGCCGGATCAAGATAAGCTCTATACTCCTATTATTGTGTCACTCAGTCGTCATCGTACAAACTCTGCTACTAAGTCTGTGGTACGTTAGGTCAAAATTTTTTAAAATGACAAGGGATGCTAAAATAGCACTAAGTTATATATTTTTTTGTAAAAATAAATATATAATAAATGTGCATAAGAATGAAACAACATATTACTTTACTATTAGGTATCTTTTTTCTTAGTTTGGTTTCTTGTCGAACTACACAACTTGCTGATTCTGATTTAGAAGAAAAAAATTTTTTTGAAGGTACAGATTCTAATGTAGCTGATGCAGTTGGAATGGATGATGTGCAGGAAACAGACACTGTAGAAGCAGATGATGATGGTGAAGCAGGTGACTTTGCAAACGAAGATTTAGAAGAAGAATTTACTGACTCAGAAGAATTTGAAAAAGAAGCAGAAAAAGATATTGTCTCTTCTGAGGAAAATCAAGAAGGTGATTTAGAAAAAGAATTTGCAGAGGGGGAATCAGAGAGGGAAGAATCTGCTGCTACAACAGCAGATGATGACAGTAATGTGCAAGCCATGGAGACAGGTGAAGGTGTTAGTGAAGACGAATCCAGTACAAAAGTTTATTCAGCTAAACTTTCAGTGATTCAAAATATTCGCTATCAAGCGAATGAAAATAAAATTTATATAGAAGGACAAGGCGCATTATCTTATCAGTCGCGTGAAAATATTTCTGAAAATCAGATTGTTATTGAAATACCGAATACTATTTTAGCGGATCATTTAAAATGGCCTTTCATTATGAAAGATTTTGATACGCAGATGGCCTTTTTAAAAGCGGATCAAAAAGAAAATAATGTCGTGCGAGTGGTTATTCAAATGCGGGAAAGTGCTGGTTTTCCTTCTATTACCGTTGCAGAATCTGGAGCGTTGGTGATTGCTGCACCGGCAGTGGATAGCGTTGCTGATATCGGTAGTGATGTTGTAAGCACGGATAGTAGTTTACAGCAAACAAGTACCGATGTGCCAATTGACACGGATTCGTTTAAGCCAATTTTACCGGCTAAATCTTTAGAAGAGTTTTTTTTGGAAACACCAAAATTTAAAGGTCAACCGATTTCTGTTCACTTAAGAGATGTGGATATCCGTGAAGTTTTATACTTTATTTCTGAAGGCACAGGTTTAAATATGGTTATTTCAGAAGGGGTGACTGGAACAATTAGCGTTAAACTAAGACAGGTACCCTGGGATCAAGTGTTATTGACTGTTCTTAAAGCAAAGAAATTGGGATATCTTCGTGAAGGGAATGTTATCCGAATCATGACCTTAGCATCATTAAGACAGCATCAAATAGAAATTCAGGAAATGATTGCTAGTCAAAAGATTTTAGATCCTTTGCAGGTAAAAGTTATTCCAGTCGTGTACGCGGAAGCGGATCAATTAGAAAAACAAGTAGGAGTATTTTTAACGGAAAAACGTGGAAAAACAGTCGTCGATAAATATACAAATTCCATTATTATAACAGATACAGAACGTGTCATTAGAAAAGTGGAACATTTAATTAAAAACTTAGATCGATCGCCCACTCAGGTGATGATTGAAGCTAAAATTGTAGAAGCTCGTAAATCTTTTGTTCGTAATTTAGGTATTGGATGGTTATTTACTGGAGAACCACTGAATATTAATCCAGGGAATAATTCACGTTTAGCTTTAAATATTACTGGTGGGATAGATTCATTTCCTACTTTGCGTAGTATCACTGGTGGAGGACGTACAGTGAAGACTCGTAACTTGGCCATTTCCTTTGCTCCTATTGGTCGGTTAGAAGCGGTGTTAGATCTATCAGAAGCTAATGGTACGGCTCACGTGATTAGTTCACCTCGTATTATGGTGTTAAATGGAGAGGAAGCCACTATTACTCAATCCACAGAGACAATTGATATTGCCACACAAGCTGCTGGTGTAACAGGCCAAACAGTAGGCACCAGTGCACAACGATCTCCCGTAGTGCTGCAGCTAAAAGTGCAACCTAAGATTACTGCTTTGGGTTCTGTATTTATGCAAATAGAGATGAAAAGAGATTTTCCCGGTCCCATTGTGGATCAAGGGACAAAAGCTCGGCCAGTTAATACGCGTTCTGCTTCTACAAAAGTGTTAGTGGATAATGGACAAACTATTGTTATTGGTGGCATTTATCAAAAAGATGAGACACGTTTTGATGAAGGTTTACCCGTATTAAAAAATATTCCTATTTTAAAGTGGTTATTTAATACTTTTAATTCTGACACCTCTAGGAATGAGTTACTACTTTTCCTCACTCCTCGGGTGATGAGATTAAATTCAAAACCCTCACAAGCTGTGTCTCAAGCTGCTTCTCATTGAGTATAATTTAAGGATTTTAGAGAGGAATATTATTGGTTGCGGGGACAGGATTTGAACCTGCGACCTTCGGGTTATGAGCCCGACGAGCTACCAGACTGCTCCACCCCGCGGCAATATGTTACACTGATCCAGAGGAAAAACATTAGTTCAATGAATTTCAAAAAGCAAGTTTTCCTATTTTTTTTCACCTTATTGTATTTATGCCCCATGTACGTTACGGCTCAGACCGATCTGGTTGATTCTGGTGGTCATACTGTTTTTTCAACTGCACAATTAGTATCTCCTTTAAAAACTCTCTCTAGGCAGGCAAAGAATTTTCCAATTGGTATAAAAATTACCTTAGATAAGGGATGGCATAGTTATTGGAAATATCCGGGAGAAAGTGGAAAATCATTAACTGTAAAGTGGATATTACCAAAAGGTATGACAGCTTCCCCTTTACAGTGGCCTATACCCAATAGGTGGACTGCTCGCTCCTCTCACTATGACATCACTAGTTTTGTCTATCAAAATTCATTTCTATTGATGAGTAATTTATCTTGGACCGATCGACATCGTCGCTCTGATTTTGAAAATTCGCCGGATTCCATTTTGGTATCCGCTCAGGTGGAATGGTTAATATGTAAAAAATTGTGTATTCCTTTACACCAAAATCTCTCACTTATTTTTCCCGTTAAAGATCACGAGGAAAAACACTCTCAACATCAAGTCTTGTTTAATGAATGGATAAAAAAAATACCGGTTTTAAAGCCAAGAATGGCTGTAATGAAGCCTATACAAGATAACTGGCTTGTTTCTCTTTCGTCTAGTGTTTCATCACGCTTGGTAGATTTTTTTCCTTTATCCTCTCATACTTTTTCTCCAGCTGCTCCGCAGATTGTTACTACAAATGATACGCAACATTCCTTATTGGTAAAAAAGGCACGTGACTTACAACCGGAAAAAGATGTACAAGCCGTAGGAGTATTTGAAAATACTCTAAAACAACAATCTATTAAAACAGCTTATTTATTTCATTTTAAAAGAGAAAAATCTTTTATAATTTTATGGTTTCTTCTTCTCGCTTTTTTAGGTGGTTTTTTATTAAACTTCATGCCTTGTGTGTTGCCTATTGTATTTTTGAAATTTACTGGTGCGGCGACGGCTCCTCGTGAAGGTTTTGCCGCTACTTTTTGTCATATTGCTTATAGCGCAGGGGTTGTTGTTACCTTTCTCATTTTAGCAGGGATCATCACTATTTTTAAAGCGGGGGGTGAATTTATCGGTTGGGGATTTCAAATGCAGTCTCCTTACTTTTTATTAACTCTTATCGTATTGTTTACATTACTCAGTTTTAATTTTATGGGTTGGTTTAGTGCAGCATTGCCAGCAGCGAGCTTTTTACATACTGGTCGCAGCTATTTTAAGCATTTTTTAACAGGTGTGCTGTCTGTGAGTGCAGCTTCTCCGTGCACAGTACCTTTTATGGGAGCCGCTGTGGGTTATGCCTTATCTGGGCAAATATGGGAAATCTGGATCATTTTTTCTTTTCTTGGGTTAGGGATGGCGTCTCCTTATTTATTCTTGTCTATTTTTCCTCAATTTATTTCGTATTTACCGTTTCCAGGAGCTTGGAGCGAGAAACTTAAAAAATTTATGGCTTTTCCCATGTTAGCTTCCAGTGCATGGTTGCTTAGCTTGCTCACTCAATTACAGTCAAATATTTTACTACCTGTTCTGATGAGCCTTGTGTTTTTATCCATGGGATTTTGGCTCATTAGCCACACCCAGAAAATGAAATGGATTCTACGTTTGGTGATTATTGGATCTCTATTTTATCCATTTTTTATGTTACGGGATTCTCATCAATATAGGAGTGTTGCTCTAAAATGGGAGCCATTTTCCATTCAAAAAATGCAAGAAAAACGAAATACCGGTCAACCTGTATTGGTTAATTTCTCAGCGGCCTGGTGTCTGACTTGTTATTTTAATGAACGAATTACTTTTAAAAATAAAAAGGTGATTCAACACATTCAACAGCAACAAATCCAGCTTCTTAAAGGAGATTGGACAGATAAAAATGCAGAAATCACCAAGGTTTTAAATCAGTATGGCCGATCGGGTATTCCCTTCTATTTGTACTTTCCTTTGGATAAAGATCCTGTATTACTGCCGGAATTACTCATTCCTTCTATTTTTATTAAATATACGACACCTGAGCGATAAAGCGAGTAGAAAAATGAAAATGAGTATCATTTTTATTGATATTTACGAGTGTGAATTCTATAAGTGAGGGATGATGAATACACCTCAACTGCCAAAAGGACGCGTGAAAGATGAGTTAATTCAACCTCAAGCGCGTCTGACAGAAAATAATTTAAAATCATTACTAAGAAATATGAATTTACGAGTGACTCGTCAGCGACTTTTTATTTTGAAAGTTTTAAATAAAGGGCCGAGATCCCACGTTACAGCAAAAGATGTTTTTGAAACAACTCGTTCTAAACAGCCAAGTATGGGATTTGCGACAGTGTATCGTTTTCTGAAAAAAACCTCTCAGTTTGGTATTACATCGGAGGTACGTATTGGGTGTGCACCCGCTCGTTATGAATTAAAAACAAAAGATCATCATCATCATATTGTGTGTACACAATGTGGAAAAATTATTGAATTTCAAAATAATATTATTGAGAAACAAATTAAAAAAATTAGTAAAGATTATCATTTTTTAATGGAGCATCATATTTTTGAATTATATGGCCGTTGTGCTCATGCCTCTTGCCGAAAAACCGTTTAGATATCGCCTGTGAAAAAATTCATTATTACTGTTTTTTTATATCATTTTATTTTATATAGCTGGATAGCAACAGCAGATGGGCCTTCTTGGTTTTTATCACGTAAAAATACACATCATAAATGGGCAATTATTCCTTCACCTTCCCGTAATGATACTTATGGTTATATGGGAAATATTCGGGCGTTTATTTATCCAGTGTATTCTTTGGGCTATTACACAGCGATGAGTGCAACGGTGAGTGAACAACAACTATTTTCTGTTGATTTTGCCTATCAATATTGGAAAAAAAACGATAATCATTTGGATATTTTCCTAGTATATGATGGTTTTAGCGATCCTTATTACGGTGAAGGAAAGCATACGAAAGCGGATCAATTAAAATATATTTCTTCCAATAAATTAAATCTGCAGTTGGAGTACGTTATTAATGTGGATTCCTTTCTTTATGCTGGTGCGTTTACAGGTTGGCAATATAGAAAAGAAACTAGCGCTAAACCTTTGTTCCCTGCTGAATCCGCTTTATCTTTTGGGATGCTGTTATATTATGATTCCAGGGATAATCGTTTCAATCCATCTCATGGAGAATATTATATTGTGCGATCTTGGCTGCTTGCGCAGCGTTCAAGTCCCTTATTTCTGGAAGCTGCTACACGTTTGTTTATTCCGTTGGCGAAAAATTTGGTTTTGGCACAACATGGAAAGATAGGACTTACGTTATTACAACCTTCCAGTTTTTTATTTCGTTTTAAATTAGGTGGATCTTATGCATTGCGTGGATTTTGGTTAGGTCGTTTTCGTGGAGAACAATATTATTTATCCCAAACTGAAATAAGATACTCACCGCTGCGTTTTTTAACTCTGGCTGGTTTTATGGATGTAGGTGTCGCGGATGATAAGGCGCTTACGATGTCACCACGGATATCTTTTGGCGGAGGCATTCGTTTAGGGTTTCCGCCTCATTATCATCAAAAACTAAGGATAGAATGGGGATTTGGGGAAGATCAACAGAATGTTATGATTGCTTTTGATCATCCTTTTTAATAAAAGAAGAGTGTGTCAATAATAGAACAGCAAATGGATTCGAATAATAAAAAAAATCAAAAATTTATTTTTATTACGGGTGGTGTCGTTTCTGCTCTCGGCAAAGGTTTGGTATCCGCTAGCTTAGGTGCTTTACTAGAAGCACAAGATTATAAAGTAGCTCTCATTAAATGTGATCCTTATTTGAACGTGGATCCTGGTACCATGTCTCCTTTTCAACATGGAGAAGTATATGTTACGCAAGATGGAGCGGAAACAGACATGGATCTGGGGCATTATGAACGATTCACTCAAGCTCCATTAGGTCGTGGTAATAGCATTACCACTGGCCAAATTTATGAAAGTGTTATTTTAAAAGAGAGACAAGGGTTTTACCTTGGTCACACTGTACAAGTGATTCCTCATATCACAGATGAAATAAAATCTCGCTTACTTGCCTCTGCCGGTTCTGCAGAAATTACGATTGTTGAAATTGGAGGAACTGTTGGAGATATTGAGAGTTTACCTTTTATTGAAGCCATACGCCAAATGAGAGTAGACTTGGGTTTCAGTTGTACAGCTTTTGTCCATTTAACACTACTGCCTTATGTTCCCTCTGCAGGTGAAGTAAAAAGTAAACCCACTCAACATTCAGTAAAGGCATTGCGAGAAGTAGGTATTCAACCGGATTTTTTGATTTGTCGGTGCGATCGAGCTTTTTCTCATGATTTAAAGAAAAAAATTGCTTTGTTTTGTAGTGTACGACAAGAAAATGTCATCTCCGCTCTGGATGTGAAAGTGATATATGAGTTACCTTTATTATTACAAAAAGAAGGCTTTGATCAAAAACTCATTCGTCGATTGTCACTTCCTCAAAAACCTTCTCAAATGGAGGCATGGAAAAATATTATTTCTATTATTAAGAATCCAGATCATCAGGTGTCTATTGGTGTTGTGGGTAAATACGTTGAGTTAAAAGATAGCTACCAATCGATCCATGAAGCTTTAGTGCATGGAGGTCTAGCTAATAAAATAGGGGTCAAAATTCATTATGTGGATTCTGAGACCATTACGGATGATAATGCACATGAAAAATTAAAAAACCTTTCAGGAATTTTAATACCTGGCGGTTTTGGTGAGAGAGGTGTTTCTGGCAAAATCGCTGCGATTCATTATGCGAGATCACAATCTATACCGTTTTTAGGCATTTGTTTTGGAATGCAAATGGCTATCTTGGAATTTGCACGTAATCAATGCCAAGTTAAAACAGCAGTGAGCCGTGAGTTTGATGCGGATCAAAGTTTAGATAAAGATGCAGTTGATTGTCATGTGATTGATTACATGAAAGGACAATCTGGTCGTAAGGACAAAGGCGGAAGTATGCGGCTAGGTTCTCATCCTTGTTATTTGAAAGAAAATAGCCGGATTCGTCAAATATATGCTAATCAAAAGTGTGTGTATGAGAGACACCGTCATCGTTTTGAATTTAATCCTAAATTTAAAGATTTATTTGAGCGCCATGGGATGTGTATTTCAGGAGTCGATCTGAATGGTACAGCAGAAATTGTAGAAATAGCTTCCCACCCTTGGTTTTTTGGTGTTCAGTTTCACCCTGAATTTCAGTCAAAACCTCTGAAGCCTCATCCTTTATTCGCTGGTTTTGTTGCCGCTTCTTACAAGGCCTCTATTGCTTCTAAACAAGCTTCACAGAATCCAAAAAAGTGTGTGGATTCTTCTCCTCTAGTGTATAAATAATTTACATTACAAATTAAAGCTGTGCATAAAATACTAGCTATATCTTGTCAGAACAAAAAAAAATTAGATACCCTAGAGGAGAAACTTTTTATAAGGTTTCAGTGAGTAAAAAATTGTAAGCATTAGGAGGTAACATTTTTTACAGAAAACTATGGATAAGTTGGTTGCTTTTTCAGTGTATTGTACTTTCATTATCTACTTTTGCAGCTGTGATTCAATTTCCAGATGAAGAGCTAGCTTCAGAATATGTTTTACCCGTATTTGATCGACCGCAAGCTGTATTAAATCGCAATGTTAGCTTAACAAAGCGATTTGAGTTTTTAATGGCGGCTGGTTTACGTATAGATGAACCTTTGTATCATGTTTTAGGGTTATCTGGTGCTATGGTTTTTCATTGGAGTGAGTTTAGTGGTCTTGGTATATCTGGTTTATTTTTTATGCCAGGTCTTTCTCCAACCGGGTATAAATTGCAAACAAGCGGCATTGATGTAAAAAAAAAATCTGAACAAAAAAAAGTTTACTTTGATCCATTACTAGCTCCCCATCCTTTATTCGCCGGTTTTTTAAATTATTATTTCACTCCTCTATATGGGAAAATTAGTATTACTAAGAAAGCGGTATTTAATTTTAGTCTTTATTCTTTTGCCGGTGCGGGTGTCATTGCCTTTAAGCATGGTTCCTCCGATTTGGTAATGGATCCTGCTGGGCATATTGGCATTGGCCAAAAATCTTATTTTAATCGTCATATTGCACTAACGGTTGGAATGAATTTAATGTTTTATAGAGGGCCTAACCCTATTTCACCATTGATTATGAGAAGCAATATAGAAGAGGAACGTATACGTCCAAAATTTGATCAATTTAAAAGAGCTATATTTATTCGATTTTTAGTTCATGCAGGGTTGGCATTTCTTATATGAAAAAAATAACAATAATAATATTTCTCTTCGTTGGTTTTCTGTATTCGTTATCCTCAGGGGCGAAGAGGTTGAGATCAGATGCGGATGTAGAATTTAGTGAACAAAAATTTATAAAAAAGATTAAAAAATTAAATGCTAAAAGTTTATCGGACTTAGTGCATTTAGCTCCCTTTTCTGATGTGGTGGTGATTCAAAGACGTTTTATGCCCAAAACCGGCCGTATGTCTATTTCTTCCTCTGCGTCTTTTATTTTAAGTAGCGAGTTTTTCTTAAATCCTGGCATGGAAGCACATTTATCTTATAATTTTTTAGAAAAACATGGTGTGGAATTGAATAGTTACTATGTATTGTCTTTCCGTCGAGCAATCACAAGTTATTTTCAAGCAATTAAATTAAGTGCAGACGAGGTGAATCCTATCACGAATGGGTTTATTGGGCTTACTTATAAATGGATGCCAGTTTACGGAAAAATTACTTATTACAATAAACAAATTTTGTCTTTTGATACTTTTTTGAATTTAGGTGGAGGCATGAGTACATTGAGTGTTAAAAACTCCAATGGGAAGGTTGTTTGGGAGCCAACTTTGGTTGCGGGAATTGGTCAGGTGTTTGCGATTACTAGAGACTTGGGCTTTCGTTGGGATTTAAGGTGGCATTTCACTTTTCGGTTAACAGGGGATCCAGTGTCTGATTTTTTGACAGATTTTCCGTTCTCTATTGGTTTGACTTATTACTATCCTTCCGCGGGGGTAAGGTGAAATTAACTAAGATATTTTTGCTCTGTGGGCTTTTTAGTATTTGTCAGGTAGTTGCTGCAAAGAAGCAAACATTGGCGAATCGCCGTCGCACGCAAATGAGTGCATTTATTCAATTAAGAGTGGCTTTACAGCACTCTAAATCTAAACGGTTTTCAGCAGCTGCTCGGCAATTGTTCTTACTGGTCAATAATCCAACTCTGAAAAAACAGAAAAATAAAATTCGGTATCATTTGGCTTCTAGTCTATATAATATGGGGCTTTATCATCCGGCAGTGTCTCAACTACAAATTTTAGTCAATCAGAAAGACAGAGGATACACTAGACACAGTTTACGAAAAATTGCTTCTGTTGCTGCACTGTTAAAAGATGACCAATTACTAAATTATACCATTGCTCATGGAGGATTTAAATATATTTCTCGTTCGGAAAGACAGAAATTACATTATCATTTTGGTGATTTTTGGATGAGAAGAAATAAATTTCGTAAAGCCATTACTCATTTTGCTCGTGTTAAGGCGACCAACCCTTTATTTTATAAAGCACTTTATCAAATGGGTTTAGCGCATTCAGAATTAAATAATATCGATAGAGCAGTGGTTGTTTTTGAATCTTTAGAGGATCGTCGAAAAGGCATAGCTGATCAGTTAAAAGTAGCGGCTTTAATGGGGAAGGCACGTGCCTATTACCAAGGAAAAGAATGGAATAAGTCAGTAGAAAGTTATCTAGAGGTGCCAAAAGATTCCCCATTTTGGCATGACACTTTATTGGAAAGAAGTTGGGCATTACTCAGAGGAGGACGTTTACGTTCCGCTTTAAGTAATTTTCAAACGCTACATTCTACATACTATAAAGATTACTATCAGCCGGAATCTTTATTACTTCGATCGATTATCTATTTATACATTTGTAAATACTATGAAATGGAAAAAGTTTTGGATTTATTTAATAGAACGTATCGTTCAGTGTATGTGAATGTAAAAAATATGCTCAAAAGACGGTACTCGGCAACGACTCATTATCAATCACTATTGTTATCTTTGGACAATAAGAAAAAGGGTGTGTATGTTAAATATCCTATTCCTGTTGCGCGTCGAATTTTAGCAGAGGGGGATGTGTTTGCGACTCATTATTATATTAATAAGCTCAAAGAAGAGAGAAATAAAATTTACTCGCTGCCATCTTCATGGAGACGTTCCAAAGTAGGGACCTATGTTTTTCGTGTGGTTAAACATAGACTAAGAAGTGCTCAAAAAAAAGCAGGTACGTTGGCTGTTAAGCACTTAAGGAATATTTACAGAGAACTAAAAGATTTTTTTATTCAAGAGCAGTATATTCGTTATGAAATGCTGAGAAGTAAAAGAGGTTTTTTGAAAAAGAAAATCGCTCAGAAAGCAATCGGTCGAGCGAGTATTGAAGATTTTGATCGAAGTTATTATATACAAAATGGTTATGAATATTGGCCTTTTAAAGGTGAATATTGGTTGGATGAACTAGGAAATTATCATTATGTGGGCATGGGAAGCTGTAGAAATAAATAAATTAAAAGTACAGGTGATTGTGTTGCGTATCTTATGGCGCTTATGTACTGGGATCGTTGTAGCGATTTCTTATATTTCTATTTCTTATGCAGATATCAATGGATCAAAAGTTTCATCTTTAAATCAAGAAGCTTCGGTTACTTTTTCATCACGTGAACCAGCTGCTCGTCGCAAGAGAAAAAGAATTCGTAAATTCAATGTTCGGAAAAGAAAAATAATTGTTCCAAAAGCCAGGATGACGATAAAAAAAATTGCGAAACAAGCATTGAAAGCGGCTGAACCACCTCGGCAATTTAGAAGATATTTTCAAAAGGGGACGGATGAAGCAGAGTTAGAATCTGTGATTAACAAAGAAATTGGTCAGTTGTTTAATTTACTCAAGACCAGTCGGCGTCGGGATTTACGTTTAAGATTGGGTAGTTTGTATGTAGAAAAAGCGCAGTTCATTGAATATCGTTTGTATGAAGAACTTGATCAGCAACTAAAACTATTTGAACAAGGTAAACGTAAAAGAAAACCTCGTTTAAATTTAAGGCCCACTTATGTGTATGTGGATAAAGCTATTAAGCTTTTTGAAACATATCGGCAGCAGTATTCGAGAGATCGTAAAATGGATCAAGTGTTGTTTTTCTTAGGTGTGAGTTATTTTAAAAGAAATCAACTAGCTAAAGGGAAAAATCGGTACGAATCATTAGTAAAAAGGTTTCCGAAAAGTGAATATGTGCATGATGCATATTTTGAGTTGGGAGAATATTACTTTAGTAAATCTCAGTGGAAATCTGCTGCTCGCTATTATATTAAAATAGCGACTAAGCCACGTTTAAGGCTATATTCTTTTGCCTTGTATAAATTAGCATGGTGTCGGTTGAATGCCGGGAAGGTAAAACGAGGTTTAGCTAATTTAGAGGCTGTTATCCGAGAAGGAGCACGGCAAAAAATGACAGGGGATATCGGTGTTCATAATGTCAGCCGTTTGCATTTTGCCAAAGAAGCTTTAAATGATGTGACACTTTTTTATAGTCGTGCTGGAAAAAGTCCCGTTAAAGCTTTATCTTATTTTTATCGTTTATCTGGTGATTCCGATCGCTCTTTTCAGATGTTAAAATCTTTGGCATACACTTATTTGGATCAAGGGAATTTAAGAGGAGTGCGTATCACCTTTAAGCAATTAGTTGATAAAAAGCCTTTTGCGGCACAAGCGTATGAATATCAGTACCAGATTATTCGTGCTTATACTTATAGTGGTCAACGTAACGTTTTCTTAAAAGAATTGAAAAACTGGTTAATGAAGTATGGTCCGGGTAGTTCTTGGGAGAAACAAAATATTAGTGACGCGAAATTGATTAAAAAAGCTAATCAACTGATGGAAGTGACCGTTCGTAACTATGCACTTCGTATGCATCAGTCTTTTAGAAAAACAAAAGATAAAACTGCACAAAATCAAGCTATCTTTGGATATGAAATTTATAATCAATATTTTAATACATCTAAATTTAAAGATCAAATACGTTTTTTCTATGCAGAATTATTATTTGATGTTCGGAAATATAGTCTAGCAGCTAAGCAGTATATGTACATTGTAGAGCATTACAAGAACAGTCAATATTATGCAATTGCAAGTTTAAATGGAGTACTAGCTTTTGAAAAAGGTTTGCCTTCTTCTGGTAGAATTCGAAAGATAGTGGGTAAACGCAAATCTTTTGTTGCTTTTACGCGGGCGATTCATGATTTTCAAAAAACTGCTCACTATTATATTAGTCGTTTTCCCAAGAAAAAAAATGTATCGGTTATTCTCTACAAAATGGCTTCCTTACATTATGACTTTAATCATTATAAAGAAGCTTTGGATCAGTTTTGGATATTAATTAAACAATATCCTCAAAGTACCTATACAGAACACTCTGCCAATTTAATTTTGGACATATATAATTTGCAAAAGGATTTTGAAGGATTAAGAGCAGCAGCTGTTCGTTTACTGGCAAATCCAATCATTGCTCGATCTCAGTCCGCGCGGGAGATCCGAAAAATTTTAAGTCAAATTTCACTCAAAACCGCTGAGAATTTAGCGAAACAAAAAAAATATCTTGAAAGTGCTAAAATGTATAAATCATTTGCTAATTCACATCCAAATTCTCCTTTGAGAATAATGGCTTATTATAACGCGGGTGTAAATTTTAGAAAGATAAATGATCGGTTAAGCACAATTGCACTGTATAAGGTAGCACTACGGAGTAGTAAAGCGTCTCGTACCATTCAATTAGCTGTTCGGAAGGAGTTACCAGAATTGTATCAAGCTACTGGTCAATATCGGAAAGCTGCCATGACTTTTGCTAATTTTGCTCGTTCTTACCCTAAAAATAAACGTGCTTCTAATTTTTGGTTCAATGCAGCGTTAATTTATGATGGATTAAATAATTATTCTCAAGCGGAGCAAGCTTATTTAAAATATTTTAAAAAAAGTCGTAAATCAGATAAGGTACAAGCTTTATATTTATTGGCAGAACTGCAGAAGCGACGTGGTCGTGCAAGTAAAGCAGTGGCTTATTATCAACAGTTTTTAAATAAAGGTTCTTCGGATCATAGATCTTTGGTTGCTTCTGCTTTTAAAATTGCAGAGATTAAAAAAGCAAAAAAAGAAATAGCCGCTTCAAAAGCATGGTATGCTAGAACAGTGAGTGTGTATCGAAAATATCAAGCGGGTGTATTTTATGCTGCTCAAGCGAAGTTTAATCTTGTATATGGTAATTATCTGGCTTTTAAGAGAATAAAAATTCCAAAAAATCCAAAAAAACAACAATTAGCAGTTCAGAAGAAATTAAATAAATTGAATAAACTCAAGGAAGAATTAAAACAAGTGATTCGTTTTAACAGTGGTCATCAAGTGGTGGCTGCATTAGTGCTCATTGGATTGGCTTCACAACATATTGCAGATGCTATTTATTATTCTCCTCTTCCTAAAGGTTTGAATAAGGCTGAGATAAAAGTTTATAAAGAGGGACTGTTAAAAGCGGCTGTACCTTTTAAAACAGAAGCAATTAAAAATTATCAATTAGCAGCAGTGCGTGCACGAAAAATGGGAGCTTATAATACAAAATGGTTAAAAATAGCGCAAGAACAATTGAGTGTGTTTGGTAAATCTTCACTCGCTCGTAAGCCTTTTTTAAGAAAAAAATTATTATCAGTTTCTTTAATTGATTGGTCGGGGTTTTAATAAAATGAGAAGTTGGATCATAAAATTATGGGTGAATGTCTATCATCGGTTAGTGGGGCATAGTGGTTACATAATAGGGTGTTTTATTTTATGTGCGAGTGCACTGTTTGCGACAGCAGATTTTTTTGATGAGGAAGACATGGAGGAAGATCGTTTATCCCGTTCCAGTCAACATAGTGGGAATAAATCAGGGAAAAAGGTAGGCACTACTTCAGTGGATCAACGGCGAGCTAAAAACCAACGTGTTCAGCAGAACTTAAAAAAATTGGAAGCATTAATACAAAATAAGCAACAAATGAAAGAGACTACTTTAGTATCTGTTGTGTCTAAAATTTTAAATGATGATCCAAACAATGCGCAGGCATTAAATGCTTTGGGAGCTTTTTATTTAAGTAATAATAAACCTCAACTGGCTAAAATAATATTTACCCGGACGATGAAAATTCATCCTAAAAACTCTTCTTTATATAATAACATGGGCGTAGTAGCCTTGAAACAAGGGGAAGTAAAGGAATCTATTTCTTATTTTAGGGATAGTTTAAAATATAGGTACAGTAATTATTCCGCTGCAGCTAATTTAGGTACTTTGTATATGGATTCTTATGATGATAATTCTAGTTTGGATTATTTGGAATTAGCGTATAATAGGGCTAGCAGTTATCTACCGAAAGATCACTTGGATGTTATCAAAATTGGCAATAATTATGCGATGGTTTTATCTTGGAATGGAAGTTTTAGAAAAGCAAATAGTGTTTTTAGTAAAATTACAGACGTTCGTCGCCTCCCACCTGATGTATTATTAAATTATGCTATTCTTTTAGGAAAAGATTTAGATAATCAAAAACTGGCTTTTATGTTATTAAGTAAAGTAGATTTATTAGATCAATCAGGTAGATATACTAAGCAGGTAAGAACACTACGATCTTATATTAAGCAAGGCATAGAAAAGAAATCAAATAAAAGGGGACAGTGATATGAAGTATATGAAAATACTGTGGCTAGTTAGTGTATTTTGTATCATTGCGGTAGCGGATGCAGAATGGATACCTATACAGAATTCATCTAATTTTATTCTTGCGGATTCTTCTTCAGCAAATCGCCAACTAGCGGCGACTCAGCGAAGAAGTAGAAAAAGTAGAAAAAGAAGAAAAAAATTTAAAAAAAGAGTGGTGATAGATTTTCAGGATGAATTAATTGAAGGGAGTATTTCCTCTCCGAATATTTTTCATTTATTTCATAAAAAACAGTTGAATTATGGACGTTTGATTAAATTTAGAAAAAATTTTTTGCCGGAGATGAGAAGAACAGCCAGAGAATTATAATACTATTAAAATAATTCTTACATGGAGAGTGAATAGGAGACATTCTTTTGACAAAACAGATTGTATTTTTAAAAGTTTATCAAGAAAACCAACTGGTTGCTAACCGGCAATTTGTATCGGATCAAATTAGTATTGGCAGTGGATCAGAAGGACCTTCACTGATTTTAGCAGATCCAAGTGTTAATTATTGGCATGCACTGATTGAAAAACGTGGCGGGTTTTATGTTATTTCTGACTTAGGTTCTCCAACAGGTACTTTTGTGAATACCAAACAAGTTTTGGAATCTAATTTACAACATGGGGATCAAATTACATTAGGAGATTTTCTGATTCATTTTTATATCGGAGTGCCGTTTGCTAAACCAAAGGCTCAAGATTCTAAGTTTACGCAAATTCAACCACCACAACTTTCCACTCAGCAAGTACTTCCGTCATCTTTTAAAGAGACCACTCCATTGCAGCAACCTACGTCGTCATTGTTGACACCATCTGCGCAACAAGTACCTCCGGCTGCTGCCAAAGAAGAAGAAATAACTGTGGTGAAAGAAGAGCCGTCTGTGCCTCCAGCAGAGCCGCAAGAAGTGACACAATCACAAATATCACAATCGTCTTTGTCGTCACAGCAACCCTTAGAATCAGATCCCATAGTATCCTCTGAAGAACCGGTGATTCAGCCATTAAAACAAACAGAAATCATTCCTTCTCCTCCGGATTTTGAATCCTTAAAAGAAAAATCGGACTCGTCTGTGACTCAAACCGCACCGGTAGTGCCATCGACAGAAGATGTTTCTGGTTCCGATATAGACGCAGTCGTCCTACCGGATATTCATCCTGTGCAGGAACGATCAAAAGGGACGTATGCTCCTGAGAGTGAAGTGAAAAATCTGGATCAAAGTTTACAATTAAGTGCCGGGCCGATTATAGAAGTGTTAGTGGCTTGGAAAGAGCGTATTTTACGAGTTTATCATTTTGATAAGGATAAAAATCAAACAGTCAGTTTCGGTTCTGATCCTAAATGTGATATTTGTTTTCCCAATTTACTGGGAGTTGAAAAACATTATTTATTGAGTATTAAGAATAAAATTATTGTTCATATTGATAGTAATATTCCAATTAAACTGATTAGTAAAAAAGGGGAACACTCCTTGTCTCAGTTAATGCATGCGGGAGTGATTACTACAGGTGAAAAAGGGCAGTCAATGATCATGCAACCTGGCCAACTAGCGCGCTTGGATTTTGCATCTTCCGTGCGAGTGTACATACGTTATGTCAGTCAAGCACATAAAGCCAGTCTGGCTCCAGTGTTTGATTTTAGTGTATCAGAAATGATGGGCATTATGATGTCTTGTGTTTTTATGTTTTTTTTAATGGTGTATCTGGCTATTTTCTCTGTGGGTTTTTTAAATCCAGAGGAAGAATTGGAATCAGAAGAAGTTAAAAAAGCGACGATTGCGTTTAAGCCACCAGCTCGTCCGGTGAGACTTAAAATGGCTAAGAAAAAAGCATCTTTATCTATTCCTATTAAGAAAAAACGTCGGGTTAAAAAGAAGACTAAAAAAATGGGAATAAAAAAACCAGGAAAAAAAGGGCGTATAGGGTCTGTTGCATCAAATAAACGAGTTAAGAAAAAGAAAAAGCCGGTTGTGGCATCTGCTCGTCCTGGAGGTTCAGTGACAACAGGAAAAGCAGGGGCTCCAGCAAAAAGTCCAAGAAAGGATCCAACAAAGATAGGGTTACTCGGTGTGTTTGGATCTAAAGGAACGCAAAAGGTATTGGATCAAGCATATTCCGGTACAGGAGAATTGGCAGGTCTTGCAGCAACAGCAACGGGATATGCTGGTCAAAAAGAATCTTACGCAGGAGAAGGTATTGGCACAAAGTTTAAGACAGCCGGATCGGGTAAAGGAAATGCCATGATTGGTATTTCTTCTAATATTCGTACCCGTGGTCGTGGAGGTGGATCTAAAGGATATGGGTCTGGAGGTCCACTCGGTCAAAGAGGAAGAGTGAACTTAGTTTTAGGAGATGATGATTGGGAAGTTGGGGGTGGAGTTAACAGAGATGCGATTTTAAGAATTATACGTCGAAATAAATATCAAATAGAGTCGTGCTATGGTGCGGTTTTGCAGAAAAAGCCTGACTTAGAGGGTAAAGTTCGGTTTCAATGGGAGATAGATAGTAAAGGGAATGTGAGAAATATTAAAGTGATTGGTAATTCAACAGGATCTGGTGCTTTGGCACGTTGTATGGCAACAAGGTTAAAACGATTTCGTTTTGATGGAGTCGGTGTAAGGCCCGGACAGGTAGGTGTAGTAAAAATTCCGTTTGCAGTAACAAAAAAATAACTTTTAAGGAGGTGTTACTTTGGAAAATACAACAACATTAGAGCTGTTACATCAATGTGCAGCTAGCAGTAATTTCATTAGCAAAGCTTTTTGTGAAGGTGGGTATGCAATGTATTTTATTGCGATCGTAGGATTTCTAGTGGTTTTTCTGATTATTGAAAGATTTTTAAGTCTTCGATCTTTGACAGCGGATAAAAGTAGTGTCAGTGAAAACTTATTTGGAATGCTTTTACAAGGCAATATTCGTCAGGCAATTGTTTTTTGTGATACAACCCCAGTGCCTCTGACAAATACAATGAAAGCAGGGTTGGTGCAGGTAATGAATAAACGGCCGGATGAAGAAATACAAGTGGCAATGGATGCCGCTGTATTGCGAGAAACACCACGTCTAGAAGGTTGGACATCTTTTTTAGCTGTGTTCGGCAATATTAGTGTGTTGATTGGTTTGTTGGGAACAATTATCGGCTTAATTAGATCATTTGGAGGGGTGAGTGAAGTGGATGCTGCAACTAAAGCGGCTGTATTATCTAAAGGGATTTCAGAAGCACTTAACTGTACTGCTTTTGGTTTAGCTGTTGCTATTATTGCAATTACTGCTTATGGATTTTTTCAGATTCGTATTGGTCGCGCCACAAATGATCTTTTGGAAAGTTCTATGAATTTGATGAATTGTGTCGTTTCCAACAGAGATAAAATTTACTCTGGAAGTAAACAGTAAACTACATGTGGATTGTAGAAAAAGAACCAAAGGAGGGGTTAGCAAATGGCCCATATTCAAGAGTTTGGCAGCAATAAGCGTGATATCGCGGTGGAATTAAATTTAGTTCCATTTATTGATTTAATGAGTGTATGCATTATTTTCTTGTTGATCACAGCTGTATGGACTCAAGTTTCTATGATTCAATTGGGTAGTTCAGTTTATGCACAAAAAACATCTGAAGATTCTTTGAAAAAACCACCTGTACATGCGGAAATCCCTTTTCGTGTCAATGTATTGGAAACTGGATTTGATGTACTAATAGGCAATCAGCAATTAACGATTCCCTTAAGCCAAGGTCAATATAATGAAAAAGCTTTATTACAATATGTCCAAAAAGTGAAAGAACAATTTCCAGAGAAAAAAGATGTCATTGTCGCTTCTAGGGATCAGGTTAAATATGAATATATTATATCTGCGATGGATGCTTTATTGCTAGCGGGCTTTTCAGAAGTGGTGATTGCGACAGGAGCAATGTAATATGGCCATTTATGTACCAGGCAAAAGAGATCGTAGAGGAGTGCGTGCGGGTGGTAAGCGCAATGTTGTCGCTGTTTTACAATTAACCGCTATGGTGGATATGTTTACTGTTTTAGTGGTCTTTCTATTGCAAAATTATGCATCAACTAATCAAATTTTACCAATATCTGATCAGATCGCTTTGCCAGAAGCAACATTAGTGAAAGAATTAAAACCTTCATTTGTTGTCATTCTATCAAAACAATTTTTATCTTTTAATGAGAAAAAAGTTTCTTCTTTTACAGAAGTACAACAAAGTAATGATTGGATGATTTCTCCACTATTTGATATTGTTAAGAAAGAAATAGAAGATATTGAACAAAAAAATATTCAGTCGTCGGTATCTAATAAAGATCTGTTGGCATTACAGTATAAAATGACTTTACAGGTAGATAAGGAAATTCATTTTTTGCCGGTTAAAAAAATCCTTTATACTTTAACACAAGCTGGTGTAAAAGAAATTAATTTTGCAGTCATTAAAGTAAAAGCAGAAGATAAATATCAGTTGTTATAATATTTCGTATTTTATACTCTCAATAATAAACAGTTATGTGTATGTGCGTTGTATAACACACGATTAAAAGTAATAAAACGTGTTATCTCGTAGGTATTAATATACTCTTATACAGAGGGGATTTTGCTATAAAGGAGGTGCTGTATGATAGATAGTCTTTATATATTAGCAGAGCAGATTGTGCTGTGGTATTTTATGATTGCAGGGGTATCTTTAATTCTACAGACACGAGTGTGGATTCAATTAGTTGAGTGGATGTTGTCCTGGGAAGCTCGTAAGATGCAGTTCTTTGTTATTTTGTATTGTATCGCGTGTCTGCCTTTTGGATTATTTGTTGTATTAGTTCATAATGAGTGGATGATGAGTTATTCTGTAGTTGTCACAGTGTTAGGTTGGATTATCTGCCTTAAATGTGCAGGTTTTTTAATATATCCTCAATTAGCTGGACGGTGTTCTCACTTAATGTATGGCAATAAAACATCTACTTTTTTAACCAGGTATTTTAGACTCATTGGCACTTTATATATTTTCTTAGGTGCTTTAATTTGGTCTATGCATTGGTAATGAATGTAGTTAAACTGTTCATTAGCTGAGTGTTTAAAAAGTTAAATACGTAGTCTTAGCTAGTAGGCTAATACAGATATTTATTTTTTTATATATCGCAAACGAAGCAGTACCCAATCAAAAGCTAAGACAGGGTCTACGTAGCTTTTTAAATCTTTTTCCAGTTGCACTATTTGTTCAAACATCATGTGTAATATGTTAGCTGGTATATTTTTTAACGTGTCAATCCAGCTACTATGATCCGCGTGAATGATTCTTTGTGGTTGTAATTGTGCTATTCTTGCATCCCGACATATTTGCTGCCAGCATAAACAAATAAAAACAGCTTGCTCACGATCCCGCACTAAATCAGGTAGTTCATTTAGGTGACTCATTTCACTATTAGGATTCATTGCAGTTTTTAATAAATTGAAAGCTTTATTTCTCAGTTCTGTTTTTTCCTCTAGTTCCATTAATAAATCCATCCGACCTTGGCAAGCACGTAACATCCAGGTTTTTGTTTCTGCTCGGTGAGGAATGTCTTTTTCTTGTAAAGGTACAAAGCGCACAATCTGCATACGGGAACGAATAGTGTTCATCAATGCAGATAAGTGAGAAGAAACTAAAATAAAATATACGTTATTTGGTGGTTCTTCTAAAATTTTTAATAAACTACCGCTAGCTGCACGATTCATCTGGTGTGCAGACTCAATAATAATTACACGTGCGGGTGCAAAACTTTGTAAAGATACAAAATCTAAAATTTGCCGGACAACGTTAGCTTTGATCTGTAATCCGTCTGGTTGAATAAAGAATACGGATTCACTCGTTTGTTTTTCCACTTTTAAACAAGAGGTACAATAGCCACAGGCAGGATGAGATTCTTTACATAGTAAACTTTGTGCCAGAGCCCATGCTGATTTTTTTTTACCTACACCGGAAGAGCCAGTGAATAACAATGCATGCGGTAATGTTTTTTGATGAGCTGCTTGTAACAAGCTCTCTATCACATTCTGTCCGCGAATGTCCTTTATCAGTTGAGCCATTGACGTCTTTGCACTTCTTGTATCACTAACTGGGTTAACTCCTTAACGGAAAGCATAGCATTTAAAATATACCAATGTGTTTTGTTTTTCTTAGCTAATTGTAAATAAGCTTCTTTTACTCTTTGATGAAAATTTCTATCTTGGCTTTCAAAAGTATCCGATATAGCTTCTCGTTCGCGATTTCTTTTTTCTTTGTCTTGAATTGGTAAATCCAATAAAATCCACAGATCGGGTTGGATATTTGCAGTAGAAAAAATATTCATTTGTTGAATTTGATTATTTGGTAATCCTCTCCCGTTTCCTTGGAAAGCATTTGTGCTGGCCCAAAAACGATCACATAAGATCCATTTTCCAGCTGCTAAAGCCGGTTGAATAACTTTTTCTACATGATCTCGCCGAGCTGCTGAAATCAAAAATAGTTCTGTTTGAGCGGAAAGATTTGTTTTTGGATCTAATACCCATTTGCGCACCTGTTCTCCTAAGAGTGTGCCACCCGGCTCACGCGTAATCATGCAGATAATACCCATTGTTTGTAGTTCTTTAAATACGGACTGGATAAGCGTACTTTTTCCCGCACCATCTATTCCTTCAAATACAATAAACGGTGAAATCATATAGGCTCCTCTTATACCTGCAAATCTTCTTCTGTGTTTTTATTATTTTTGTCTATCATGATTGAGAAGTGTGTTTCTTAAGAAAAGAAAGAAGTTGATCTGTTGCGACAGTTTCTTGATGACCGCTTTCCATGTTTTTAATAGAAACTTGTTTCTTTTGTATTTCTTCAGGTCCAAAAATAATCGCGTATTTTGCTTGTACCTGGCTGGCTTTTTTCATCTTTTTACTTAAATGACCTGGTCTTGGATGAAACACACAAAATCCTTCTTGTCGGAGCATCCATGCTAAATAAATAGCTTGTTGTTCTCCTGGTTCACCTAATGAAATCAAAGCTATTGGCTGTGGTTCAGATGAGATATTATCGAGTAATAGGGAAAGTCTTTCAATACCTGCCGCCCATCCAACACCAGGAACACGTTCTCCTTCTTCTGCTAAAATTTCTACTAATCGATCATAGCGTCCACCAGCTAACACTGTATTTTGCATTCCCATTTTTTCACTGTTTGCAGTAAATTCAAATACACAGTGATTGTAATAGTCCAAACCTCGAACTAAGCAATCATTTACTACCCAAGGAATTCCTAAATTTATTAGATTTTGAGTCACTTCCTCAAAAAATTTATGGGATCTTTTATTTAAAAAATTTTTAATGGATGGAGCTGCTTTTATAATTTCCTGATCCTGTTCTTCTTTAGAATCTAAGATCCTTAGAGGGTTTGATTTGAGTCGTCGTTGACTATTTTCACTTAGTTTTTTTCTCAATGGTTTTAAGTATTCTAGTAAGGCAGTTTGGTGAGCAGTACGGCTTTCCTGGTCTCCAATACTATTAATTTCTAAACGTACTTGATCTTGTAAATTTAATTTTTTTAAAAATAACCAGGCCAGGGTGAGGCATTCAATATCCCCACGTACAGATTCTTCTCCTAATAATTCCATACCAATACTGTGAAACTGCCTTAATCGCCCTTTCTGTGGTCGTTCATAGCGAAACATAGGACCATGATAAAAAAATCGGAGAGGTAAGTTTTGTCTCTGATTTTCAGTAATAAAATGCCGAACAACACCTGCTGTTCCTTCTGGACGCAAAGTGACACTGTTGTCACTACGATCTTGAAACGTAAACATTTCTTTGTGAACAATATCTGAATTTTCTCCTAAGGTACGTGCAAATACATTTGTAGATTCTAAAATAGGAGTGGATATTTCACGAAAACAAAATAGTTGAGCAACTTCTCTGGCAGATTGAATAATCCGATTATGCTTTTGCAGGGTGTCGCCACTAAGGTCTTCCATTCCACGGATTCGTTTTAAAGACATTGAATTTAGCTACTTTGGAGATTTTTAGCTAGGAAATCCCAGTTGACTACGTTCCAAAAGGCTTGCAGGTACTTGGGGCGAGCATTCCGATAATCAATATAATAGGCATGTTCCCAAACATCACAGGTTAAAAGCGGGGTTAATCCCTCTTGTAAAGGGTTGTTGGCATTGGCAGTGGTTTGAATAGTGAGCTGATCATCTGATGTTTTAACAAGCCATGCCCAACCAGATCCAAATTGCCCCAAAGCGCGTGCTGTCATTTCGTCCTTAAATTTTTCAACGGAACCAAAAGATTTTTCTAGTATATCTGCTACAGATTGTGGAGGTTCTCCTCCACCAGTGGGAGATAAAGAATGCCAGTAGAATGTATGATTCCATACCTGAGCTGCATTGTTAAAAATAGCTCCTGTCGCGTCCGTTATTATTTCCTTCAAAGATGCTTTAGCCCATTGGCTGTCAGCTATTAGGGTGTTGAGTTTGTCGACATAAGATCGGTGGTGTTTGTCATAATGAAAATTTAGCGTTTCTTCAGAAATATGAGGGGCAAGGGCATTTTTAGCGTAAGGTAATTCTGGTAAAATAACCGACATCTTTCGTTTCCTTAATTATTTGAGTGAATTTAACATAAGCTATTTTATTTAGCCAAGTAAATGTTGTTGTTCATTGTCTATTATTTGCTGTAAAAGTTTATATTGTGAATAATTTAGAGGCAATTTTTAGCCGGCATAAGCTGTGGCCGGCAGTAAAGCATATTATTCAGGAATTAGAAGGTGCTGGTTTCTTGTCTTACTTAGCCGGTGGCTGTATTCGAGATGCTTTGCTAGGACAAGCACCAAAAGATTTTGATATCGCAACATCTGCTCGTCCGGATGATATTATTCGCTTATTTCCAGATAGTAATGAACAAGGGAAAACTTTTGGAGTCGTAGCTGTTTTTTGTCACACTCTAACAGGCTCTGCTACTGCTAACGGCATGGTAGAAGTGGCAACTTTTCGGAAAGATGGGCCTTATACGGATGGACGCCATCCACGTTATGTAGAGTTTTTATCAGATAAGGAAGATGCTTTGCGAAGAGATTTTACTGTCAACGCTCTGTTTTATCATTTAAAAACAAATCAAATTATAGACTATGTGGATGGTTGTCAGGATTTAGAAGCAAGAATAATCCGTACAGTAGGTTCTGCTGAAAAACGTTTTCAGGAAGATCGACTAAGAATTCTTCGTGCTCTACGTTTCTCCATCCAGTTGGGTTTTGATTTGGATCCTGAGACAAAGCGAGCAATATTTGAAATGAAAGATTTATTATGGGTCATAGCAAAAGAACGTATTTATGCAGAGTGTGTCAAAATGTTACAGACAACAAAATTTCTTTCAGTTATGGAAACTTTTAAAGACTTAGGTTTATTAAAACGTTTATGGCCTATTTTAGAACAAGCTGATTGGCAGGAATGCATGGTGTTTTGGAAAAAAATAAAACTACCTAAAAACAGCGCATTGATACATAGAAGTTTTTTATGGACTTGTGCTTTTTATCCTTTACTCATGCAGTTAAGAGCAGGCATCATTCATTCTCAAGATCGATGGTTCTCTGATTTTAACCACAGTTTAAAAACATGGAAATTCCCTTCTGCACTTATTCGGCAGATACATGAAATGTTTATAGGTTCTTGCCAGATCTTATCTCCGAAAAGTGAAGTTTCACTTGCGAAAAAGTTAAGAGTGTTTCGTTCTTCTTTTATTAAAGAAATTTTGTTTTTATCTAAAAGCTATGCCAGTGAGCAGTTAGCTGATATTAAAACAGTAGAAGAGGAATTTAAAAAGCGTGCAGTTGAAGGAATGCTACCTTCCCCATTAGTAACGGGAAATGATTTAAAAGCTTTAGGAATTATTGAAGGCAAAAATATGGCTCGGGATTTGGATAAAATTTATGATTATCAATTGGAACAGCAAATTACACAAAAAGAAAAATTATTAAAAATGAATTGGTGGAAAGATCATGAAGTGGATTAAAGGGGATTTTTTGCAGGATGGAAAAGGTAAAAGCCTTTACAAAGTGAAAGGGCAAGCGAACTATGTATGGATGGAATTTAAAGATGATTTAACAGCTTTTAATGGCGCAAAGAAAGATTCCTTTAAAGGAAAAGGAGAAATTAATCGGGATCTTAGTTCCTGTATTTTTCGCTATTTGGGTGCAAAACAGATGACACATCATTGGATAGAAAACGTCGGCACAAATAGCATGATTTGTACATATATTCAGATGATTCCTTTGGAAGTGGTCGTTAGAAATCGCTTAGCAGGTTCTACGGCAAAACGGTTTCAGCTTTCTGAAGGTTCCTTTATTTCAGAACCTTTGGTGGAGTTATTTTATAAAAAAGATGAACTGGGAGATCCATTTATTAGTACAGAACAGGCAGTGATTTTAAAAATAGTTCCTAGTAGTGAGTGGATACATTATCTACAAAAAGAAGCTTTAAAAATTAATCAAGCATTAAAAGTGTTTTTTGATGCTGTAGGGTTAGAAATTATTGATTTTAAATTGGAATTTGGTGTTGTACAGCCTCAGTCAGGACAGTCAAAATCAACTATGACTGACCTCCGCCCTATTCCGCAGTTTATTTTAGGAGATGAAATTTCTTGTGATTCTTGTCGCTTATGGGATAAATTGAGTGGAAAAAAAATGGACAAAGATCGTTTTCGTTTAAATTTGGGAGAGGTACAGGAAGCTTATCAAACAGTATATAATATAGTGCGAAAGAAATGGGATGATGGGTCGGCGGCAGGTCGCCGCTGACATTTATTTGTAAACATAATTGGCAAGGCTGTGACAAGCGTGCAGAGAATTGCGGCGCCGGCAGGTTGCCGGTGACATTTATTTGTAAACATAATTGGCAAGATTGTGACAAGCGTGCAGAGAATCGCGGCGAAAGAATCCCTTTGAGGGTGAGGAAATAAGATCATGTGGTTATCAATTGGAATTAAAATTATGCCTAAAAAAGATGTACTGGATGTACAAGGGCGAGCGATTGCCACTAATTTACAACAACAAGGTTATGCAGTGGAGGATTGCCAGTACGGAAAATTTTTAAAACTAAAAATTCAAGCGCAGAATAAAGAAGAGGCTCTAAAAAAAGTGCATAAGATGGTGGATTTAGTTTTATGTAACTCATTAGTGGAGCAATATGAAGTGGACATTTTATCTTCATAGATAGGCGCTCAACGGAGAAGATATGAAGCCAGTTGGGGTTTTTTGTTTTCCTGGTACGCAATGTGATCAGGATATTATGAAAGCACTAAAATTGGTCCATGTACCAGCTCGTTGGATTTGGCATACAGATCGTTTTGATTATAAAACATATAGTGGCTTTGTATTGCCTGGCGGGTTTTCTTATGGAGATTACTTGCGTGCCGGTGCTTTAGCAGCTCTCTCAACGGCTTTACAAGATTTACAGGCGGCGATATCCTCTGGTTGGCCGGCATTAGGTATTTGTAATGGTTTTCAAATTCTATGTGAAACGGGTTTGTTAGATGGCACTTTGCAATTTAATCAAAATTTACGGTTTATAGATTCACAGGCAGATTTAATATTATGTCATCCTTCTGTATGGGGAGGTAAAAACCAGCAAAACATAAAGTTACCGATTGCCCATAAGACAGGACGTTTTTATGTGTCAGAAGATCAACTTAAACGTTTGCAAGATGAAGAACGAATCTGGTGGCAATACCAAAATAATCCAAATGGATCTGTATGGGATATTGCAGGTGTGATCAATCACACAGGTCGTGTAGCCGGATTAATGCCTCATCCAGAAAGAGCAATGGCAGAATGGATGGGAGGTACGGATGGACTCTCTTTTTTTCAAATAATTTTATAGACGGTAACAGCCTAAATTATTTGTTTCTAGCCATGCACATTCACGAAACCCAATAGATAAAGCAGTACCTAATTTAGATTTTTCTATTACATAGACGTTAATGTGATTAGTTTTATCACCACATTGAACAGGGACCAGTTCTCCACTAGTACCTTCGTATTTTTGATAGACAACAATATTTTTTGTGGTTAGGTCTTTTTCCATCTCATGTATTTTATATCCAGAATTTGACTGACATTGTATTTGGTTAGAATATTTGTAGATAAAGACATAAGGTTTATCTTTAAGTTGAGGAAAAAGATTAGAATAATGAAAAACGTGGCAGTCACCCCCTTTTTCTTGCAGATCTAGACATAAATGAAAGTCACTATCCACCTCAGTCAATTTTTGCCAATCTGATTTTTTAATTTGTAGGATGGATATATACCCCTGATGAGCGTGTCCGTGGTGGAAATGTTGGGTTAGGGAAGAAGGTTCTTCTGATTTCAATGGATATAGTAAGCCATCATAACCGGATTCAATAGAAAAAATTTCAATTCCATTTGTTTTTAGTAGTGATTGTAGATCTTGTTTTTCCTGTATAGTGTCTGTCGTGGAAATATATTTATAAGTAGAGATAAATTCATCTGAATCAGCTATCTTGGCGATATTGTGTGTGTGGGGATTGGCTGAAGCAGAAGGCTGTTGAATTTCAGCGATTGAAGAATATGTGAAAATCATCAATAAACCGGCTAATATTATCAATTGTTCCTCCTTGCATAAGATAGTATTTATTTTATATAACTCATTTTGAAAAATCAAATAGTATGCTAAATAATCAATAGGATTAAATGTGATTTTAGTGTCTAAAAATGAGTGTTGTGCACAGACTTTTAATTTTAAACCAGTACAAGTCTGGCCTTTATGCTGGCCAGCTTTTGCTTGGGATAAAAAATTAGTATCTGGGTTTTCTTCGGCACATTCTTTGGCAATTAATTTTGAATCAGATAAGACTGATTTTTTATCTTTATTTCATAGCTGCTATCCTCGTTTGAATTTATTGGAATTAGGTAGAATTATTCATCACTGTCCAAAATCTTTTTTCCCCAGAAAGCAGTTTTTATCTTTTTATGGATTACATCAGGATGAAGTATTTATCATAAAGCAATTACGTCTTTTATTATCCGCACCGACTGCTTTACAGAAATGGATAGTGGAAAAAGGAGTACGTCTGGGTGAACTCAGGATTCTAGCTTCTATGAAATCAGTTGATGATTTACATTTTATTTATGAATGGCTGTTAAAAAAGAATGTATCTCACGCTTTAGGGGTGCGAGCATTGGAGTTAGCCGGAGAGCTAGTGTTAATGGGATTTTCGGCAATTGAGATTCTGAAACAATCAGATGATTTACCTATAGAAGAGGCAGTACAAACGATGGAATCTTTAAGAAAACCTATCAACAGTAAGCAAGATAATCAAAAGCAGAAAACATTGCAAAACATGTTGTGGCCAGTAAAAACAAGTGCCAGTTGGAAAAGAAAAGGAGATGCTGCAGGAATAGAAATTAAACTATGGTGTCAAAACCAATTAGATCTAGAGAGGCAATTGAAAGCGATAAGCAATATACCAATTTTCGATCAGTTAAATAAGAGGATATAATAAAGATAAATCATGCAACAATTTGAGAAAATATATATTGAAAAAACTGTTTTATCCTCTCCAGTTGCGCAGAGAACCAAGTTATTTTTTCCATCTTCTCGTGTACAGGTTATTGAAAATAAATCAGAGCTACCTTTGATCGATCGATCGATAAAAAATCGTTATAATGGAACTTTGAGTTCTAGCCAATTTAATCGCAGTAAAAAACATCTATTACTAAGTTCCTTTCCAGGGAAATTTTTTAAAAGATGTCCGGGAGCCAAACCTGGTCTTGTATGTTGTAACTATTTTGTTTTAAATTTAGGACAGCATTGTGAAATGGATTGTTCTTATTGTTACTTGCAAAGTTTTATCAATTTTCCCTATGTAATGCTCTATACAAATATTGAATCTGCTTTAGCAGAGTTGTCCCATTTGTCCGGTAATATGGGAGATCAACCTCTACGGGTTGGTACAGGTGAGATAACAGATAGCTTGAGTTTAGATGATCTCACTTTGTATTCCGTCCGTTTGGTAGATTATTTTAAACAAAGACCTAATTGGACTTTAGAGTTTAAAACGAAATCCGCTAATGTGAAAAATTTTATTCATAAAGGTCCGGTGAAAAATGTGATAGTTAGTTGGTCTTTAAATCCTCAATATATTATTGAGAAGGAAGAGCACGGAACAGCTACTTTATCTGCGCGTTTACAGGCAGCGCGACAATGTAAAGATCAAGGATTTTCTGTGGCATTTCATTTAGATCCTCTAATATATCACAAGGAATGGAAGGGCCACTATATGGATTTAATTAAGCGTATTCAGTGTTTATTTCGTCCTGAAGAGTTAGCGCATATTTCGTTGGGAGCTTTACGTTTTCAACCAGAACAAAGACACATAATGAGAGAACGATTTGGTATGAAATCTCTAGTCACACAAGGGGAATATTTTAAAAGCTCGGATGGTAAACTCAGATATAGTAATCAAATCAGACAAGAGATGTTCCGTTTCATTACTCATCAATTTCAGGCAAAGACATTACCTTCTAAAAATTGGAATATTTTTTTATGTATGGAAAATAAAGAAAATTGGCTATCCACCATGGGTGATACTCCATGGAAAATGGATTTACAACAAACAAAATCCCTTTTTAATTTAAAGCCTGTACAAGTTTTTAAGAAACAATCTAAATTATCTAGTGACCCAATGACTAATTAAAAATCATTGGACATAGATGGATAGTGCACGACCTTGCTTATCTTTCATTACTTCAATCATTCCAGTCGTGATACCATCTTTAGATTGTAATTCATAAGATTCTAGATCCTCTGAAGAAAAAGGTGACAGGTGCATCGTATGATATTCAGGGAATAAAGTAGGATATTTCTCAACCAGAATAGGTATTTCTGGAATTTGAATAGGTTCATAATCTTCTATTACAATACAAGATTCTAATTTATCTCTGTTATTTCTTTTCCATTTTATTTCATACCTGGATTTTAGTTCAGTAATCAAAAAATTCTCTCTATCATCCGGTTGCTGCCCAATACTAGCTAATCGTCTGTTTTTTAATAAGTATAAGATGTGCTTGTTTTGAATGTGTTTTTTTTGCTTTTGCTGATGCTGTTGCTCAGAAGAAGCAAGTTCTCTATCTTTCCTAGGAGCTTGCCAAAAATAGCTAACAAAAGGAACTCCTAATAACATTAGGCAAACAGAACTGGAAGTTAGAACTAAAGCGATTGGTTTGGTTGTTTTTTTGGTTGGTGATGGTTGATGAGATTGCTTTTTGTCTCTTGCTTGATGTTTCACTTTTTTAGGAAATTGAATCACATTAGACATTATTCATTACCTTTTATGCTGAGGAATAGTTTAGTTAGATTCTGTATCGGTTATTAGTGGGAAAAATTAAGAGGGTAACTAATATTTTGATTGTTGCATCTTTGAGCTATTTTATTTTTCAGGACTTTGGTTGTTTTTATCTTTAATATTTATTAAAATTGTTGGCAAATTTTGTTTACTCATTAACTGTGTGGTTGAGTAAAGCGTCTACAGTCTCTCAATAGAAGATCTATCTAATTCAGAATCATCATTTAACATATTCGCAAAAATAAGCTACAGTATGTATTATGTTTGTGATTCAAAAAATTGCTAAAATAGTGTTTTGTGGATGGATATGCCTGATATATTCTAGCTTTAGTCTGGGACAGTCTACTCTAGTTTCTGCTACTGCCAAAGGAGATGTGGTCGTTGCGCCTAAGGTGCAGCAACAGCCGAAGCCATCTGCAGCAGTGAATAAATCAAAAATTTCTGCTGTTTCGGGTTTAGGTGAGATAAAAAAAGATGCGGTAGTTGTGCCTAAGGTGCAGCAACAGCCGAAGCCATCCGCAGTGAGTAAGTCAGTCAAGGTTCCCCCTGCTGCAGGTGCAGTGAAGCGTGATAAAGTAGTTACGCCTAAGGTGCAGCAACAGCCGAAGCCATCTGCAGTGAGTAAGTCAGTCAAGGTTCCCCCTGCTGCAGGTGCAGTGAAGCGTGATAAAGTAGTTGCCCCTCAGGTAAAACAAAAGCCGAAATTAGTTAATGAACCTGCTGAAAATTCTACGGTTAAACGAGTAACTAAAATTGGTAAGCAATCAAAAGGTGTAAAAACGAGGGTAAAAACCAATAATATTCAATCCATCCGTCAAAAAGTGGACTTTATGAATCAAGATTTTTTGTCTGTGTTACCAACACAGGAAAAACAGTTGAAACAAAATAAAAACAAAGTTTCTATTCAACGTTTAGAATCTATCACTAATAATTCACCAGAATCACTATTGTTGCTAGCACAAGCGTACTATGATAAGGGAGACTATAAAAATCAGATTAGAATTTTAAGAAGATTAGCTGATAAGTATAAGAAAGATGGTTTGTATCAGTTAAAACTAGTTAAAGCTTTGCGAAAGGCTTATTTTAAAACAGCTGAACCGGAGTATCGAAAACAGACAGTAGAAGCTATTCACCAGGCATTGCAACTGGACAAAAAATATCATGAGCCTGCTCAGTTAGAAATGTTGTCATTGTTGCAATACAAAAAAGATGTAGAAGTTAATCATTATGCCATTCTTAAATTGTTACAAAATATTATTAGTGAATTCGGTAATAAGAAAAAATATATAAGAGATCTGTGTAAATATTTATATATCAATAAATTTTATCAGCAAAGCCTTATTACCTGCAAAAAAGCAATAAAACAAGATCCAAACGGTGTTGGTAATTATGTATACTATGCTCTATCTATGGAAGATTCTGTTAAAATGGAAGAGCAATTAAAAAGAGTGGCAAATAAATTTCCGAAGTCTGCTTTGGCTCAAATGCAGACAGGGAAAATGCTTTTAAAGCAAAAAAGCTATTCTTCTGCTGTTATTTATTATCGTAGAGCGGTGCGTTTGACTCCAAAGTCCGCACCAGCACGTGCAGGACTGGCACAATCTCTTTTTGAAATAGGTCAATTTAAAAAAGCCTATCCTCACTTTATTAAGGCATGTGTTTTAAATAAATCAGAGTATTTATGGGTTTTTAAACAGGCTAAATCTGTGCTGAATCAGCAAAATCGTTTTTCTTTAGCTGAATTTTTTGAAAAAGGGATTAACCAGTGTTTCCATGAATCCACTCTTTCTCTCATAGAATAAGATAAAAAAACTATTTAAATTTTTTAATGGATTAGCCGATGCTATTCTTCAAGGAGATAAACATGAAGTTAATTTGCATTAGTAATGATTTATCAGATATTAGAACAGTAAAAGAATTTGCAAAAAACAACGAATGTCAGTTACAGTTTTATTCTGTCGAAGGTTGGGAGCGTCAGCAAAGTCATTCTCATATTGATAATGATTCTAACCAGACTGTTTACTTAAGTCAGTCAAAGTTTAAGAATAATATTTTTCAAAGCATGGATGAAATAAAAATTCGTGCGATTCGAGATGCACTGTTATTATCCAGAGGGAATGCTTCTAAGGCTGCTAAAATGCTTAAAATTGGTCGTGCAACTCTATATAGAATTAGTAAACAATTCGGTATTGATATGGTATCTATGCGCTATGGTGGTGAACAAAAACCAGATATGACAGTTAAACAAATTAAAAAATCTGCTTAATATTCGCTATCCGATCGATTAGCTAACTCATCTTCATTAGAAGTGATCAACATCATCTGACTGACTGCTTGTTTAAATGTTTTGTCATTTTTACAATCTTGCATAAGAAATAATAGAGCAGGCTCTCCTAATGTATTCAATAGTTCTTGAATAGTTTTAGATAGATGTTTTTCTTTCAATAAGTTTTTTCTAGCATACATATAAGGCCATCCAGCTAAATAATGGTAACGACAAAAATTGTCTGTGACAGCTGCTCGATCACAGTTTTCATTTTGACAATAAAGTTGACCGTGCGCGTCTTTAATTAATACTTTTTCTTTATTTTTTTTATCAATATTATCTAATTCTTTTTTAAGCTCTGTTATTTTTCTCTGATGTTTAGGCGCTGTATTTACTATTGCTGTTTCTGTTTGAACTGTGGTTTTAATATTTACCTTTATAGCAGCTTTAGTTATTGAAAGAGCTTTAGTTTTTTTAGCTACGTCTTTAGTTATTTTTTTATCTTTGGCTATCGTTTTTTTAGCTACATCTTTAGTTATTTTTTTATCTTTAGCTATTATTTTTTTAGCTACATCTTTAGTTATTTTTTTATCTTTAGCTATTATTTTTTTAGCTACATCTTTAGTTATTTTTTTATCTTTGGCTATTATTTTTTTAGCTACATCTTTAGTTATTTTTTTATCTTTGGCTATTATTTTTTTAGCTACATCTTTAGTTATTTTTTTATCTTTAGCTATCGTTTTTTTAGCTATAGTGTTCTGAGTGACAGTTTTTTCAATTTGTTTGGTAGCTGGTTTTTTATCTACCGTGTTCTTTGTTTTTTGTTTTGCGCTAGTCATTGTTTCTCCATATAGAGGCTTTAATTGTGTGGACTATGAAAATTTATCTATTTTTGGTCAAGTTTTTTCCTTTTTTTATGATAAAAGCTATTTTTATTTAACAGTTTGGTAGATGGAAATCGATCCTGATTGGCTTTTCAACGATACGCTTCCCTTTCGTTGGATGGTTCCTCTTAATCGGCCGGAAGCGCGGTCCATTCCTCCTGTTCGGATATGGTGAAAATAATTAGGTGTTCGAATTTTACCTTCCCAACTTTCTGCATTAACCCATATATCAGATTTTGGCATATTTAACCATATTTTTCCGGTGTTTGTTTCTATTCGTGCTTCATTTGGATACAATGTGCCTTTAATATTTCCTTCTTTGGAAAAGCCAAAAATGGACCCACTAACATGTGTTAGTTGTGTTTTTCCTTTTTCTGTATGAAAGTTAAGTTTTCCAGTAAATTTTTTTATTGTGGATGGAGCTTTAAATGAACGTAAATCTAGTTCTCCTGTGGATTTTTCAACATGTATACTCCCTTTAAAATATTTTAGATTCATTTTTCCTTCACAAGATTGTAAATGAATATGAGCATTTTCTCCTTGTGCGATTAATTGTCCTATGTGCGATTCCACCCGGGCGGAACCGGTTCCTTGAAAAATTGTTAAATTCCCCTGTGTGTTTTGAATATGAATAGATTCTCTGTTTTGCGCAGATACTAGTAGTTGAATATTTTTTAAATCTGCGACTTTAATTTGTCCTCCTCCAAATGCAATGATTTGTAGAGGAATTTGTGGAGCTTCTATCACTAGTCGGATAGCTTGTTTATTTTGTTTTCCTAAAATATTTTTTGTAGAATAAAATTGTTTATCAGATAAAATAAAAACACCTTCTTTTATTTGATGTGTTAGGGGATTTCTCCAAAGTATGGGGGAATGACTCATCCATACCATCAGTTCACGCCGGTCAACAGCTGTTTTTTTTTGTTGTTTTTTAGATGGTTTTTGTATTTTGAGTGGACGTAATTCAAGGTGCGTACCGGTAGATAATTGAATCCGAACAGATTTAACTTCTGGTGTTAAAGTATATTTATGAAATGAACCTTTTTTGCTTTTTGCATAAGCTACATTTAAAGTGCTCGTGCTTATTCCGATAAATAACAGATAGACAATAATGAAAAATATTCGGAAAAACCAAGAAAAAATTATTGAGTTTTTTAAAACCATTTAGATCGTTATTTGCCTTGAGCTTTACGGCGAGCTACTTCCACCATTACTTTTGAATAAATATTTCTATATAGTTGTGGGTTGATAATTTCTGTTCCCTGTGATCCTCCCATATTATAGGAATTCACTTGTTGAATAATTAAGCGGGATTCAATGTAATTTTTGCGAATTGCTTCTAGGTTAACAGAGATTTCAAATCGAGTGCCAGTGACATAATTGTTCTTTCGGTCGGATAATGCATTTGCTAATATCATAAACCTCATATTGCCACTAGGTTTTGAATGATGAGCGACAATGAGGCCTCCTTTCATATCCTGATTTTTAATAATATAACCTTCATCTTGTAACACAGTTTTAAATGCCCTAAATACATGGTTATAAGAAGTGTTAAAATGCTTCACTTGTATTGCCCTTCTTTGATGGGCAGATAAGGGAGCAACCGTTGTGCAAGAGACACATAATAGTGCTAAATAAAATACAAAAAAACTAGTAAATATCTTATCAGGTTTCATTTGTTTAAAATTGAGAGCTCACCATGGAATAATCTTGCACTTTATTTTTGTTATTAAAAGTAATAATTAGATCAAAACTGGCAGAAGCTGCTGAAGACACCGCTTTAGCACCGGTGAGTAAGATAAGAGTACCACTGATTCCACTTGTTTTTGATTGAAAAGATTGACGACTATAGGTCCAAACCTCCCGGCCAGTTTTATTTTTTGTGATCAAATTTGGCGCTCCTAATAGCTGTAATATTTCTGTTTGCGAAGTGACCCCTTTTTGTATTTTTGCTTTAACCATACCTGTTGTTAAATTAGATTTTTGGGGCGCTTCCATCGTAGTGCAAGCAGCAAGACTAGCGATTGTGAGAGACAGTAAAATTAAAACTAAATTATTTCGCACTATTTTACTCCTTCATGATAAATAATATTTTCAGTACATATTACAATATGACATTTTTTGTCAGGTTATCAATAGATAACTTGCAATAACTTTAAAAAAATTAAGATAAAAAATAAATAAAATCAAGCTTTACTTGATAAAGCATGTTATTTTGATGGGCAAAAGGGAAGATAATAAAGGTAGAATCTTTTGTGTTTTTTGAAAGCACATCATTGGTTTTTATGGGTTGAATTAGGGTAGTTAGAGTATCACATGATGAGGCTGAAAGCTTAGAGGGTATTTTTTTTATGAATATATATATCTTAGCGGCAAAGAGAACAGCAATTGGTTCTTTTTTAGGCGTTTTATCTTCTGTACCAGCTCCTCGCTTAGGAGCAGTGGTGATTCGATCTTTGTTTAAAGAAAGTGGTGCGTCAGCGGAAGACGTACAAGAGTGCTTAATGGGCCAAGTGTTAACTGCTGGTGTGGGACAAGCTCCTGCCAGGCAATCAGCTATTTACGCCGATCTAGCACCCTCTGTACCGTGTATGACTGTTAATAAAGTATGTGGATCGGGTTTAAAAGCTATCATGCTAGCTTGTGATGCTATTCAACTAGGTCGCTATCATATGGCATGCGCGGGAGGACAGGAAAATATGAGCCTTGCTCCTTATCTATTACCTAAAGCTCGTAGTGGTATTCGTCTAGGGCACAGTGCTGTAGAAGACAGTATTATCAAAGATGGACTTTGGGATCCTTATCATAATTTTCACATGGGAAATGCAGGTGAAATTTGCGCACGAGAATATCATATTAGCCGTGAGGAACAAGATGACTTCGCTATCAATAGCTATAAGAAAGCGCAAAAGGCGCAACGTACGCATTGCTTTGATCCAGAGATAACAGCTGTGTCTGTTCAAAGTGGCAAAAAAAACTTTCTTGTTTCTGAAGATGAAGAGCCTGGTAAAGTTTTTTTTGATAAAGTTCCAAATCTTAAACCGGTTTTTGAGAAAGAAGGAACAATTACTGCTGCAAATGCCAGTAAAATTAATGATGGGGGAGCCGCTTGTTTATTGGTGTCAGAGTCCTATGTTAAGAAATATCAACAAAAACCCCTAGCTCGTGTGCTTGCTCAAGGAGTGCATGCACAAAAACCAGAGCACTTTACGACCGCTCCTGTACAGGCTATTAAAAATTGTTTACAAAATGCCAGCATGAAATTGAGTGACATTGATTTATTTGAAATTAATGAGGCATTTAGTGTGGTCGCTTTAGCGGTTTCTAAGGAATTAAATATTCCAGCAGATAGATTAAATGTGCATGGAGGGGCGGTGGCTTTAGGGCATCCTATTGGAGCCAGTGGAGCTAGAATTTTAGTGACTTTAGTACATGCTCTACATAGGTATCATAAAAGATATGGACTAGCCAGCCTTTGTCTCGGTGGAGGAGAGGCAGTTTCTGTACTACTGGAAAAAATATAAAAAAAGTGTCATGAAAAAAATTTATAAAAATGCGGATGCGGCTCTATTTGATTTACACGATGGATCTATTTTGTTAGTGGGCGGCTTTGGTCTTTGTGGTATTCCAGAAAATTTAATTTCAGCTATTCGATCTAAAGGCACAAAAGATCTACATTGTATTTCCAACAATGCAGGTGTAGATGATTTTGGTTTAGGTTTATTACTCCAGACCAGACAAATTAAAAAAATGACGGCGAGTTATGTAGGGGAGAATGCACTTTTTGAAAAACAATATTTAGATGGATTATTAGAAGTAGAGCTTGTTCCTCAAGGTACTTTGGCAGAGAGAATCCGGGCTGGTGGTGCAGGGATTCCCGCATTTTATACTCCAACGGGAGTAGGTACTAAAGCGGCAGAAGGTAAAGAAGTGAAAGTGTTTGGTGGTCAAAAATATCTATTGGAAAAAGCAATTCGAGGTAATTTCTCTTTGGTTAAAGCGTGGAAAGGGGATCATTATGGAAATTTAATATTTCGGCATACAGCAGATAACTTTAATTCTGTGATGGCAGCCGCTGGTAAGGTGACTATTGCTGAAGTGGAAATATTAGTGGAAACTGGGGAGTTAGATCCTCATTCTGTTCATACTCCTGGGCTGTATGTACAGCGTATTTTCCAAGGAATGAATTATGAAAAAAGAATAGAACAGCGAACAGTGCAAAAAATATCATCATAGGTTGAGTAGCGATGAAGGTGAAATATAGGAATAAGGATATGAGTGATGAGATTAAATAGAAATCAAATAGCGCAAAGGATTGCTCAAGAAATTAAAGATGGATTTACAGTTAACTTAGGGATAGGTATTCCCACTTTAGTGAGTAATTATATTCCAAAAAATATGCAAGTCATGCTTCATAGTGAGAATGGTTTATTAGGGCTTGGACCTTTTCCTGAAGAGGGAAAAGAGGATGCGGATCTCATTAATGCTGGTAAGCAAACAGTGACAGCGGTAAAGGGAGCTAGTTTTTTTTCTTCTGCAGATAGTTTTGCAATGATTCGAGGAGGGCATATTGATTTAAGTGTGTTAGGTGCTTTAGAAGTGGATCAAGAAGGAAGTATTGCAAATTGGATGGTACCAGGAAAGATGGTTAAGGGCATGGGGGGTGCAATGGATTTAGTGGTTGGTGCTCAGCGAGTGGTTGTTGCGATGCAACATACAAATAAAAAAGGTGAGTCTAAGTTATTGGAAAAATGTGTTTTACCTTTGACTGGTGTGCAATGTGTGAATCGTATTTTTACAGATTGTGCTGTGATTGATGTCGTGCCAGAAGAGGGTTTTATTTTAAAAGAAGTGGCAGAAGGAATCTCCGTGGAGGAAGTACAGCGGATCACAAAGGCACCTTTGAAAATAGATTCTCATGTGAAGACAATAGCAGTCAATGAGTGATTGGGATCATTGTTGGTTTGATTTCTTTTTTGGAAGTTTAAAAAAGTATAACTTGTATTGCTTTTATTGGTTAGTATCCATATAAGTGACTTATAGAACAAATAGATATGTGTTTTGTAATTTTAAATAGAGAGATGTTATGATGCGTAAAAATAGTGTTTTTTTAAAGAATATTAGTTTGTTTTTATCAGCTGTTTGTATTGTTGGTTTTTTGTTATCTTGTGGAGATAAAAAAACAAAAGGTGGAGATAAAAAAAATATAGAAAATCAAATAGCGAATCAAATAACGAATCCAGAACTACTTGTTTCAATATGTGATCGTACACAGCAAGTGAAAGAGGAATTGTTAAAACGGCTAAAAAAAAGCGATTGTCATAAGATAATAGCTAAAGAATTACAATCTATTAATAGGTTGAATTTAAAATCAAAAGGAATAGCCAGTCTGAAAGCTGATGATTTTGCAGGTCTTGTTAATATAGAAAACATTGATCTGAGTTATAATGCAATTGAACATTTACCTGTGGGCGTGTTTCAAGGTTTGATTTATTTAACTGATGTTACTCTAACTCATAATCGCTTGAGCAGTTTACCTGTGGGTGTGTTTCAAGGCTGTGTTCATTTACGCCATATTAAGCTAGATTATAATAATTTAGCTAATTTATCTGTGGGCGTGTTTCAAGGTCTAACCCTTATAGAAAATTTATATCTTGATAATAATCAGCTGAGTACATTGGAGCTTGGTATATTCAAGGGAATGCATATAAATTATCTTGGGCTTTTTAGCAATTTATTTTCTAAAGAAACAGAAGATCGTATAAGAACTGAACTAGCTCCTTTTGTTGATGAATTAAATCTTTAAAAATAATTTTTTCTTTTATTGATTTTTAGTGACAGGGCTGCTTAGATTCTATAAAAATAAATCCCTATCTGAAAATAATAGCTGTGAATAAACAGTTGAGATTCTGTTTTTATTTGATTGCTTCTTAGAAGTTTAAAATATATAATATGATTCATATAGATTATGGAGATAACTTGTGAGGTAAAATGAAAAGGTATTACAATTTTTTTAGAGAAAATACAACTTATACTATTGTATAGTAAATAAAAGGAAATATCATGTTTAAAAGAGGTATTTTTTTAAGGTTGATCATTTTATTTTTGTCAGCTATTTGTGTTGTTGCTGTTTTATCTTCCTGTGGAGACAAAAAAAAGAAGGATAAAAGAAGTGGACAAAATCCAATTGCACAAAATCCAATTGCACAAAATCCGATTGCAATGGATCCGGCAGCTGTTATATCTATCTGTAATCGTACACAACAGGTGAAAGAGTGGTTGTTAAAAAAGTTAAAAAAAGACGACTGTCATACAGTAACAGTTAAAGAATTACATTCTATTTATGTATTGGATTTGGAATCAATAGGAATAAACAGTTTGAAAGCTGGTGATTTTGCAAATCTTATTTATGTAAAATATATTGATCTAAGCCGGAATAACATTAAAGCTTTGCCGGTTGGTATATTTCAAGGTTTCACCGTTTTGGAAGTGATTGATCTATCACACAATCAGTTGTTTAATTTGCTTGTGGGCGTGTTTCAAGGTCTAACCTATATAGAACATCTATATCTTTATGATAATTTATTGAGTACATTGGAATCTGGTATGTTCCAGGGAATGCGTATAAATTATCTTGCTATTTATGGAAATCCATTTTCTACAGAAACAGAAGATCGTATAAAAATTGAGCTAAGTTCTTTTGTTGATGATCTGGTTATTTGAAAACTGTTTTCTTTTATTGATTTTTAGTGACAGCGCCGCTTAGATTCTATAAAAATAACTCCTCATGTGAAGACAATCACAATGAGTGAATAGTTTGTAAATCTGTTTATTTTGTTTATTCCTCATTGTTTGGAAAAACCTAAAATAGGTATTGTTTTGAATAGTTATTTGCTTTATATAGTTTTTTAGGATCTAGTGAAAGATATGTAGAGATATCAGTAAATAGATTAGTTGCTTTTAGTTGCTTTTAGTTGCTTTTAGAGGATATATTATAACGTAGTTAATAAAGAGAAGTATTATGTGTAAAAGTAAGTATTTTTTAAGAGTAGTTAGTCTGTTTTTGTTAACTATTTGTGTTGTTGGTTTTTTATCTTCCTGTGGAGGTAAGAGTGAAAAAGGCCAGGGCAAAACAGATAAAAAAAATCAGGTAGTAGATCAAGTAATAGATGCAGGTGTGGCATGTCCAGAGTTGGGAGTTATGCCTGTATGTCATCGTACACAACAAGTTCAAGCAGCACTGTTAGAAGCGCTAAAAGAAAGCGATTGTAATAAAATTACAGTTGATCAATTAAGCACAGTTTATACTTTGACACTAGATACAAAAGGAGTAACCAATTTTAAGGTCGGGGATTTTATAGGTCTTACTAAATTGAAATACCTTTACATTCGTTATAATCCTCAATTGAGTAGTTTGCCTGCATGCCTTTTTCAAAGTGCAACTTTTTTGGAGTGGATAGATCTTAGCCATAATTCATTAATTACTTTGCCGCCAGGTGTGTTTCAAGGGTTAACTTTTTTAGAGAGTGTTGACCTCAGCTATAATCAACTAAATAGTTTACCTCTAAATATGTTTCAAAGTGTAACTCGTCTAGAGTTGTTAATTCTTAGTCATAACCAGCTAAGTAGTTTGCCCCCTGGAATATTCCATGGTTTACAGCGTATAGATTTTCTTTCTATTCATAGTAATCTCTTTTCTGATGAGGCAATAAAACAAATAAAAAATGAATATGGCTCTATTATTAATCAAATGCTTGATTAGAAAAATTTTCTTTAATTGAATTTTGTTGGAGACACTGTTTAACCTTACTTGATTCTTCTATATTAAGAATAATTATTTATATCAAAAGTTTATGGCGCTAAGCTTTCTAGCATATAATATTGTATTTTTGGCTAAAAATATTATATTTTATTAAGTCTCATTAGATAGGTTTTATTATTGTATGAAAACTATATATCAACAAAGATATTTTATGTGGAGTGTATATGCACTAATATGCATATGGACATTTCATGCTTTTTGTTTGGAAAAAAGTAATATTGGTTCTGCATTGAAGGTTTATCATTTAACGATTGCTTATCAAACAGTTAATATTACTGGCCGAAACAAAAAGGCGATGTTGGTGACAATGTCTCCTCCGCCTGGCCAAAAAAATCGTACTCGGATACCTTATCGGCTTTGGCCGAAATCTTCTTGTACGAATTGTATAGCGGGCCCGGTATTACATTTTAAGCAAGGTCAGCGCGCAATTATTTATGTTACGAATAAAATGGATGTGGAAACTTCTGTTCATTGGCATGGTATTTTGCTGCCTAATTTTCAAGATGGTGTGCCGTATTTAACGACGCCAACCATCCGGCCAGGGAAAACACATAAGTATGAATTTACACTGAAGCAGTCTGGTACTTATTGGTATCATTCCCATACTGGTTTACAGGAGCAACGGGGAGTACATGGTGCAATTGTTGTGGAACCAAAGCGAAAACGACATTGGTCTCATCATGATTTAGTGCTTGTGCTATCTGATTGGACGGATGAAAACCCGCATGAAGTGTTACGTGCTTTAAAGAGAGGAAATGAGTGGTATAGTTTTAAAAAGAATACAGCTTTGAGTTTAAGTCGGATCATTTGGGAAGGAGCTTTTTTTGCTCATTTGCGGATGCAGTGGCAATTAATGCCAGGGGTAGACATCTCCGATGTGTATTATCCGGCATTTTTAATCAATGGCCGAAAAGCAGGGCAATACCGTTTTAAACCTGGAAGCAAAATTCGGTTAAGGGTAATCAACGCTGCGGCTTCTACTTATTTTTGGTTAAGTTTTGGTGGTAAGGCTCCTTTGTTAATTGCGGCAGATGGTATCAATGTAAAACCATTTCGTACGAAAAAAATATTGCATGCCATTGCTGAAACGTATGATTTTTTAGTAACTATTCCTCAAAGAGAAGCAATAGAACTAAAAGCCTTTGCTCAAGATGGAACTGGTTTTGCATCTGCTGTTATTGGATCTGCTTCGGCAATTCAGAAAAAAAGTGTGCAGTATGCGCCCATTATTTCCAGACCTAATTTCATTCAGTTATTAAAAGATATGGCTTATCATTCTAGTCATACAAGCCATAAACCAAGTTCAGATAAAAATATGCACAAACATACAGATCACAAGCCGCAGATAGACAAAAACAAGCATAAGCACCATCAGCATAAAAATAAAGTAATGCGTAATCCAAATGTGCACACGGCTAAAGCGGTACATAGTGGAGGACATACAAGTAAGTCTATCCATAAAAAACACAATGTGCATAAAAAACCTTATGTGTTTTCTTATGAGGATTTAAGATCTTTACGAAAGACAATTTTTCCATCTAATAAAAAACTTTTAGAGTTACATTTAAATTTAACAGGTAATATGGGACGGTATATCTGGAGTTTAAATGGTAAAACTTTATCTCAGGCGGATAAAATTCAAATAAAAAAAGGCGAAACAGTACGTCTTCATTTACATAATACAACAATGATGCATCATCCGATGCATTTGCACGGGCATTTTTTCCGTGTGTTGAATGAGCAAAATGCTTATTCTCCTTTAAAGCACACGGTGGATGTGCCTCCCATGAAAACAGTATCCATTGAATTTGATCCGAAAGAAGAGGGAGATTGGTTCTTTCACTGTCATATATTGTACCACATGAAATCTGGAATGGCGCGAGTGTTTAGTCATGGCGATCAACGTGATGTACGTTTAACGGGATCGGTGTCTCAGTTTTTTAAAAGTGATAATCAATGGTATTGGTGGGGAGAAGCGAATGTACTGAGTAACTATTCTAATGTAGAATTAGTGACTTCCAATATAAAAAATCACATTACTTTAGATGGTGATTTTTCTTGGGGGACGATAGCAGATGTTCGGAGTTTATCCGATGTGCAGAATCTATCTTGGAATCAAGCGATGTTTTTGGATAGTTGGGATCTATCTTATACACGTTTTGTGACTAATTTATTTCGTTCCTATTTAAGTTTAGATTTACTCAAAGCAATGAATTTAGAAGAGGATTCGTTATCAGTAGGTTTTCATTATACTCTGCCACTGATCATCGTGCTAGATGTGAGTGTAAATGGAAAGGGTGATTTAGATCTTGGTTTGGGATATGGAACATTGTTGTTTTACCGGACGGAATTTTTTGCAGAAGTAGGTTGGACTTTTCCATCTATTTTAGCGTCTAGTGAAGGAGTTGAAGAAATTCAAATAAGTAGTTATGATTGGTCTGTTGGTGTCTCACATGCTATTAGTAAAAATATTTCTGCGATAGCGGAGTATAGTAGCGAGCTTCAATTTGGAGCTGGTATTCATTGGAAGTTTTAATTGGTGTCAAATATTATTAATAAACTTGGAGATTGCGCAATTCCTCGCGCTGACAGTGAGGGGCAGCAGGGCGTATCACCTAGAGCGGGTGGGGCTAAATCTCCTTCTCCTTTTGACCAACAAGCACCGGTAGAGGGTGTAAAATATGTTGTGGCGGTTGGTTCTGGTAAGGGAGGTGTAGGGAAGAGCACTGTTGCAGTGAATTTAGCTGTAGCGCTAAAGATGTGTGGTGCACGTGTGGGGTTATTGGATGCAGATTTATATGGACCTTCTCTTCCTCGCATGATGGGTTGTCTGCGGCAAAAACCAGATATGGATCCATCCAGTCGGAAGATTTATCCACTGAGTCGTTATGGAATAAAGATAATGAGTATGGGTTTTTTAGTGGAGGAGGAAGCTCCGGTGATATGGAGAGGACCTATGTTATTTAAAGCAGTGAATCAATTTTTAAAAGATGTGGATTGGGGGGTTTTAGATTATTTGGTGGTGGATTTACCACCGGGGACAGGGGATGTGGTATTAACTCTCGCTCAAAAGACGTGTGTGTCTGGTGGAATTGTTGTGTGTACACCACAAAATATTGCTTTAGTGGATGCAAAAAAAGCTTTAAATATGTTGAAACAATTAAAAATTCCTTGTTTAGGTGTTGTAGAAAATATGTCTTCTTTTAAAAAGAATGAACAGGATGAGCCAATAGATTTATTTCCTAAAGGACAACTGGATACTTATTTAAAAGCAAATGGCATTAAGAAGTTGGTGAGTATTCCTTTTTACATGAGTTTAGGCTTAAGTTGTGAAGCGGGGGTTCCTTTTTTAGAAAGTTGTGAAGAAGGTGGAGACGCTCAAGTGTTTTTAAAATTAGCTGAGTTGCTACAACAACAATTACCTATTAAGAATGGCACTTAGTTGCTGATCAACTAATACTATTGTACTGGGTATGTGCAATAGTTATTGGTTAAACTGATGTCGCATGAAACAAATAGTATATCAGTTAGAAACTGCTAGCTTAACGAATGACCGCGTAGCTCAGCATGGATAGAGCAAGAGTTTCCTAAACTCTAGGCCGCAGGTTCAAATCCTGCCGCGGTCGCCATCTCATTTTTTATTTAAGTTGGATGAATTTATACTCTCTTAGCTTTTCTTGTTTTTACATTCTCTTAGTAGTTTTACATCTTGACAAAAGTAAAAAGTTATTGATACAATTGTAATGATATGATACAGTTAACTATCGTTCTATCGTTCTATCGTTCTATCGTTCTATCGTTCTATCGTTCTATCGTTCTATCGTTCTATCGTTCTATCGTTCTATCGTTCTATCGTTCTATCGTTCTATCGTTCGTATTACATAAACAATTAATAAATTTTAGTAACAATAATAAGTATCTATCTCTTTGTTTAAAAAGCCTACTTAAAAGCTCAGACATGCGTTTTGCCGCAAAGCGAGCTTGCAGTCGCTTTGCGCTCAAAGCCGAACTCGTTTTGAGTAGGCTTTTTAAACAAAGAGATTCACAGTCTTGTATTATTTCTCATGTTTTTTCTTATTTCGTTTTATTTAGTTTACTGTTCATTGCACTAGATTCAGTAGCATTAGATGGAGTGGTGCTTAATGGGAAGCTGGTTGTCACAGAAAATATTTATGTTTGTGATAAAGCGACTAATAATTGCCGGAGAGTATGTAATGATGGAGACACACAGCCCGGGTGTGTAGACTGCACAACTGCCCTTTCTTGCAGTCAAAGAACGTCTTTTGGTTCTTCTTGCTGTAATAGTGGCAGTGGTTGCGTATGGTCTGGGAGTAGCTGTTATTATTGTCCTTCTTCTGCATCTTGTAGTAGCAGAAGTTCATCTAGGTGCTGCAATAGAAGATCTAGCTGTGAGTGGACAGGAAGTAATTGCCAGACACGCACTTACGCTTCTTGTTCAGCCAGTACTTATAATAATTGTGTTCGGAGTTATACAAGCCACAATAGCACATCAGGGACTTGTGCTTCTGGCTACTCAGGTAGTTGCTCTTATAGATGTAACAATGGATCCTGGCAGTATCAATCAAATTCTTGTAGTGTAACTACTTATTCTCCATGTTCAGCTAGCACTTATAATAATTGTGTTCGGAGTTATACAAGCCACAATAGCACATCCGGAACTTGTGCTTCTGGTTACACAGGAAGTTGTTCTTACAGGTGTAACAATGGTTCCTGGCAATATCAGTCAAATTCTTGTAGTGCGACGACTTATGCTTCTTGCTCAGCCAGTACTTACAATAATTGTTATCGGAGCAGTAGAAGTCATAATAGTTATGCAGGAAGCTGCGTTTCTGGTTACACCGGCAGCTGTTCTTACAGATGCAACAATGGGTCTTGGCAGTATATATCTAATTCTTGCAGTTCAACTACTTATTCTTCTTGCACAGCAAGTACCTACAGTAATTGTGTTCGGAGCTATACCAGCCACAATGGCACATCAGGGACTTGCCGTTCTGGATACACAGGTAGTTGTTCCTACAGATGTAACGATGGTTCTTGGAATTATGTATCTAATAGCTGTACATCCACTCCTACTTATCGTAGCTGTTCAGCAAGTACCTACAGTAATTGTGTGCGTAGTTATAGAGTTCATAATGGCACATCCGGGACTTGCCGTTCTGGTTACACAGGAAGTTGTTCTTATAGATGTAATAATGGTTCTTGGAATCATGTATCTAATAGCTGTACATCATCACCACCTCCGTCTACCTCTTGTTCAAGTAGCCAGATTGGTGACTGTGTTTTAAGTACCACAACTTATGGCGGAAGTTCTGGTTCTTGTGCTGATAGTGGTGCCTGTTCTTACAGGTGTAACGATGGTACTTGGAGCGAAATATATAGTTACTGTTATAGTTGTGCTGGAAAAACCTGCCCAACAGCCTATTTTGGCGATTGCACCGTTGTATGTAAAAGCACAAACCAGTATTCAGGAGGTTGTCCACCAGCTAGTAGTGGCGTGTCGCAGCTTTGTTCATACAAATGTCTAAGCAATGGTACGTGGAGAAAGCTTTGGAATCATTGCGAATGATAAAGATAAGAAACTATGTATAAACTTAATATATTTTCTATATGTAATATTTTAAGATAATACTTTTTCATCTTTGGATTTTAGCAGATCGTCCGATATTAAATATCTACATTTAAAGGGGGAGATGTGTTGATAAAAGAAAACAGCAAAACAGAAGTTTTACTTAAATACTCTTCTCAGATGGAAGAAACCACAGTGTACAATTTAAAAGTAGATGGAGACTCTACTTACTATGCCGATGGCTACTTAGTCCATAACAAATAATTTATCTATTAAAAATTGTTTCAATGCTAAGTTTTCTATTCTTCAGAAGATAAAATATCAGTCTGAGGGTTCTTATTGAAGACTTTATTTTTAGCAATCACAATGTAGATATTTGTATGATCATCCTAATAAAGTAAGGATATATGCCATAGATATTTCCTGGATATGTGTATATGTACAGACTTAGGCTGAGACTGATGAGGATAAACTAATCAATTTATTGTATACTCATCATGTCGTATACTATGGAAAAATATTTAATAAATAGTACTTTTCACTATATTATATATGTTAAAATTCTTGATTTTTAAGAAAAATTACATTATAAATATAGTATGAAGAAGGATACTCTAACTCTCAATAGGGGCAAAAAAAGGCTTTCTTTGCTTGTTCAATCTGCTGGGGATTTTGTGCGGATCGAAGATGCTGAAAAAACCTTGAATCTATCCCGAACTCAGTCTGCTAAACTCCTATCTCAATGGGCAAGTCAGGGATGGCTTAGGCGAGTTGGTGTTGGCACTTATATTCCTGTTCCGCTTAATCTTTTGGACTCCAGACAAGTTATAGAAGACCCTTGGATTCTTGTTCCTACTCTATTTTCTCCCGCTTACATAGGGGGGCGTACGGCTGCCGAATACTGGGATCTTACTGAGCAGATCTTTCGTGATGTTGTTGTTTTTACTTCTCGTCCTATACGATCTAGAAGTGTTAAAAGTCAATCTGTTACATTTACTTTGAAAAATATTAAAAAGAAAAAAATATTTGGCACACAAATTGTATGGCGTGGTCAAACGCAAGTAGCAGTATCAGATGTTTACAAAATCTTTATTGATATGCTGGACGATACTTCCATAGGGGGCGGTATTCAACATATTTCAGATTGCTTTGATAACTTTATGAAACAAAAACACAATAAAAAACTAAAAGAATATTCCAAAAAATTTGATAATTATAAACAATGGAAAGAACAAAGTTTTAAAACACTTATTTCTTATGCTGAACGCTTAGGTAATGGAGCTGTCTTTAAACGGCTTGGCTTTCTTGCTGAAAGACACCCAGAGGGATATGATTTGGCTGTCTCTTGTAAAAAAAATCTAACTCAAGGAAATGCCAAACTAGATTCCTCTTTAAAGTGTGATTATCTTGTCACTCGCTGGCGACTTTGGGTCCCAAAATCATGGCTTGGAAGGGTTGTTTTGTGATTAGTAAAAAAGAAATTTTAGATAGAACAGAGATAACAAATCTCAACCCTCATATTATTGAAAAAGATTATGCTTTAGGATGGTTGTTGGCTGGTGTTTCTGCTCATAAAGAAATTAGTAATAAATGGCTTTTTAAAGGTGGCACCTGTTTAAAGAAATGCTATTTTGAAACTTATCGTTTTTCAGAGGACTTGGATTTTACATTAAAAGAGGAATCTCACCTTAATATAAAGTTTTTAAAAAATGTTTTTAGTGAAATATCTGAGTGGATTTATAAAAAAACCGGCCTTGAGTTTCCTGATAATTTACAGGATTTTGATATTTATAAAAGTCCACAAGGTAGATTGAATTGTCAGGGAAAACTAAGTTATCAAGGCCCAGTATCTCCACACTCAGGAGGATTACCCCGTATTAAGCTTGACCTTACAGCCGATGAGAAAGTCGTTTTACCTTCTATTCAAAAACAAGTTTGTCACCCTTACAGCGATTGTCCAGAAGAGGGAATAAAAATAATGGCTTATGTTTATGAAGAAGTTTTTGCGGAAAAAATTCGTGCTCTTTCTGATCGTGCAAGCCCTCGTGATCTATATGATGTAATAAATCTATATAGAAATACTGAAGCCTCTTCCAATGTGTCGGCATTGCAGAAAGCTCTTAAACAGAAATGTGAGTTTAAAGGCATTCCAGTACCAAAAACAGATGATATTATTAAACATAAGGCAAAACTTAAAGGAGCATGGTATGTAATGCTGGAGCACCAGCTTCCTTACTTACCTCCCCTTGATTCTTTTTTACAGATTCTACCTGAATTTTTTAAATGGCTAGAAGGAGAAAAATCACCGGAAGAAAAAACACCATGTAGATTTTCAGAAGGTGAAATCTTAGTAAATGAACAAACTACTCAATTATTCTTAAATCAAGATATAAAATCTTATATAGAGTTTATTCGCTTTGCTTCTGCCAACAGACTTTGTGTGAATCTTAAATATCAAAATTCAATATATAAGATAGAGTGTTATTCATTACGAAAAACAAAAGAAGACCAATTTATTTTATATGCTTGGGATACTGGTAAAAATGAACTATGCAGTTATAATGTTAATCATATCCAAGATGTTGAGATTACTTCCTACAGTTTTAATCCTAGATATTTAGTTGAGCTAACTCCAAAAATTCTATAAAAAATCTTTGCGTGATTTTTGCGTGATTCATTGGTTAGAAGAAGGTTTTAGCAGTTACCAACAGGATGAACAAGAGCTAGTTTTATTGATCTATTTTTAGTGTGTTGAAATATCTATCATTGTTTTTACTGTGCTCGTCGTTGAAGTCCTTTATTTAAACTAGATAAAGTATACTCTTTATTTTTATATTCTCTTAGTAGTTTTACATCTTGACAAAAGTAAAAATATATTAACACAATTGTAATGATATGATACAGTTAATTATCGTTCTATCGTTCTATCGTTCTATCGTTCTATCGTTCTATCGTTCTATCGTTCTATCGTTCTATCGTTCTATCGTTCTATCGTTCTATCGTTCTATCGTTCTAATTACTTTGACCAATTAAAACGATTTTATTTAAGTAGTTATTATTTTTTAAAAGATCAAAAATTTAATTTGCCAATAAAGGTATTCAGTAAGTACCATTGTATGCATTACTGTTACTCTGAATGTGCAATTGATTCTAAGTCTAAGTCTAAATCCCAGTTAATTAGTTATTATTGGTTGAGTTTTTACCGCAAATTCTATTTTGCTTGTGGGAGCGGGTCCTGCTTCTTGGAAGAGTGGTTATTAATATGGGTCTTAGCTATCACTGGTGTTGTTTCTTTTTAAGACAGTTTAATTTAAAATCTATATTTTTTTATATATTTTCTCCTATTTTTCTATTAGCTGTGTTTTTTACTTCATTGAATATAGTGGCATTAGATGGGGTGGTATTTAATGGGAAGCTAGTCGTTACAGAAAATATTTATGTTTGTGATAAAGCGACTAATAATTGCCGGAGAGTATGTAATGATGGAGACACACAGCCCGGGTGCGTAGACTGCACAACTGCCCTTTCTTGCAGTCAAAGAACGTCTTTTGGTTCTTCTTGCTGTAATAGTGGCAGTGGTTGCGTATGGTCTGGGAGTAGCTGTTATTATTGTCCTTCTTCTGCATCTTGTAGTAGCAGAAGTTCATCTAGGTGCTGCAATAGAAGATCTAGCTGTGAGTGGACAGGAAGTAATTGCCAGACACGCACTTACGCTTCTTGTTCAGCCAGTACTTATAATAATTGTGTTCGGAGTTATACAAGCCACAATAGCACATCAGGGACTTGTGCTTCTGGCTACTCAGGTAGTTGCTCTTATAGATGTAACAATGGATCCTGGCAGTATCAATCAAATTCTTGTAGTGTAACTACTTATTCTCCATGTTCAGCTAGCACTTATAATAATTGTGTTCGGAGTTATACAAGCCACAATAGCACATCCGGAACTTGTGCTTCTGGTTACACAGGAAGTTGTTCTTACAGGTGTAACAATGGTTCCTGGCAATATCAGTCAAATTCTTGTAGTGCGACGACTTATGCTTCTTGCTCAGCCAGTACTTACAATAATTGTTATCGGAGCAGTAGAAGTCATAATAGTTATGCAGGAAGCTGCGTTTCTGGTTACACCGGCAGCTGTTCTTACAGATGCAACAATGGGTCTTGGAATTATGTATCTAATAGCTGTACATCCTCTCCTACTAATTCTCCATGTTCCACTAGTACTTATAACAACTGTGTTCGGAGCTATCGGACACATGGAGGCTATTCTGGGACTTGCCGTTCCGGGTATTCAGGAAGCTGTTCTTACAGGTGTAATGATGGTTCTTGGAATTATGTATCTAATAGCTGTACATCCACTCCCACTAATTCTCCATGTTCCGCTAGTACTTATAGCAATTGTGTTCGGAGCTATCGGACACATGGAGGCTATTCTGGGACTTGCCGTTCCGGGTATTCAGGAAGCTGTTCTTACAGGTGTAATGATGGTTCTTGGAATTATGTATCTAATAGCTGTACATCCACTCCCACTAATTCTCCATGTTCCGCTAGTACTTATAGCAATTGTGTTCGGAGTTATACAAGCCATAATGGCTATTCTGGGACTTGTACTTCTGGATATACTGGAAGCTGTTCTTACAGATGTAACAATGGATCATGGCAGTCTCAATCTAATTCTTGTAGTGTGTCTCCGCCACCGCAACAACGTTGTTTATCATCATGGGCCGATTGGACCCCTATCAATAATGCATGCAGAAAATTAGGACAAGCTGCATGTAACAGTCGTAGTAATTGTTTATGGTTTGACTATAATTTAAATCCCTTAATAACATCGGCTGGTTGTTATGTTAGCTATTATGCTATATGTAGATCAGCTCATTCTTCATCCTGTTGTAGCGAGTTAACTTCATTAGTCGACGTCTTTTGGGATTATTGTAGCTGGTCAAATAATCGGTGTTCTTTTATAAATAGGAAATAAATGTCGAAAAAGCAGGAATAAACTGCCCAATTAACAAGTAATAATGTAAATGATAACTTAGGAAGAAGAAAATAAATGCATCAATTCAATTCTATCCATCAAAAAAAAAGTTATGACACTCTTTTATTGTGTGATCATGTTTTACTCTATGAAAAAAATCACTTCACGGTTAAAAAAAATCAAGCCATTGCTATTAAAGACGGACGAATATGTTTTGTTGGACCTTGGAAGACATTTATTAGCCCAGATTTACAAAAACAATATGATCAACATAAAAACGGGGTGTGGAAAACTAAACGAGATGCTCGTCATTCTATACCAATTAAAAAACAGCAAACTAATAGCAAAAAACTAAACCATACTCCAACAGTGTATTGCTTTAAAAAGCATCTACTTTGCCCAGGCTTTGTCAATACACACACACATTTACCAATGAGTATGTTTCGCGCTCTAGCAGATGATTTACCTTTAAAAGAATGGTTAGAGCATTATATTTTTCCCTTGGAGAATCAATTTATGACAAGCCAGTCTATTTCTGCTGGTGCTATGCTGTCTGCAATGGAACTCATTAAAGCAGGTATTACCACTGTTTGTGATATGTACTTTCATAGCCACGCTTTAGCAAAGGCAGTAGACAAAGCTGGTCTGCGTGCTGTGATTGGTGTGGGTATTCCAGATGTTCAAAATACAAAAAAAAATACGCTGTCTTGGAAAGAAATAGTGCAAGATTTAAAAAATACCTATAAAAATAATCCGCGTATTCACGCAGCCCTGGCTCCCCATGCTCCCTACACCGTCAGTCCAAATGAGTTAAAAGACATTGGAAAATTTTCTCGAGCAGAAAATGTACCAATCTCTATCCATGTGGCAGAAACAAAGTGGGAACAAAAAGAAATATATAAAAAATACCGTAAAACCCCTGTGCAGCATCTGCATCAGTTAGGAGTCACCGGACACCAGTCTTTGTTTGTGCATTGTGTACATATCAATAAAAAAGATATGCAAATTATGAAAGATACTAATACAGCTATGTCCTATAATCCAGAAAGTAATATGAAACTTTCCAGCGGCATTGCCCCAGTATCTATTGCTTTACAAGAGGGGCTTCGCGTGGGATTGGGGACAGATGGAGCAGCGTCTAATAATAATCTTAATTTTTTTGGAGAAATGAGTTCAGGAGTGAAACTGCAAAAATTAAAATATTCTGATCAGGCAATAACCGCCCGAGATATACTGCGTATGGCTTTTTTAGGCGGCGCAGAAGCACTAAATATGGAAAAAGAGATTGGCTCTATTGAAAAAGGTAAATGGGCAGATATCATAGCCATTGATCTGCAACATCCTCACTTGTATCCACAATATGATTTAATAGCTCATTTAGTATACAGTGCACACGGCGGAGAAGTAGATTTTGTTATGTGTAGTGGTCAGGTTTTGATGGAAAACGGCAAAATAAAAACATTAGATGAAGATAGTATTTATAATAGCACGCAAAAAATTGAACGGCAAATCCAAAAATTTTTAGCTAAGAATCAATCACCAACTAAACACATTAAACAGACATAAAATCAACGTAATCGCGATGAAAAAAGATCTAAAGCTTATTTCTTTTTGTATAAATTCCCCTATAGGATATTTAGAAATTGTTGTGCAACAAAATAAATTATATTCCATTGCTAAAACAAAACGACCAAGTGCACAAAAACATAAATTAAATGTGTTTGCTATATCTATAAAAAAGCAATTGCAAGATTATTTTTCTGGCCGTCGGCAAACATTCAATATTCCTCTTGCCAATCGGGGAAGTGATTTTCAAAAAAAAATATGGAATATTTTAATGTCTATCCCTTATGGACAGACAAGAACTTATGGAGAAGTAGCCAGTATCTTATCTAATGGGCAGCAGGTCGGCGGGGACGCTTTACTTAGTAAACATAATTTGCAAGGTAGTGACAATAACGTAAATGAATTCGCGGCGAAAGCAACCCCCTCTGGGGGCGCTAGAGCTGTAGGGCAAGCTTGCGCAAAGAATCCTTTTTTAATTGTAGTGCCTTGTCATCGTGTGCTGAGCCGGCAAGGCTTAGGCGGTTTTGCCTATGGTCTAACAGCAAAAAAACAGTTACTCAAATTAGAACAAACATAGAAAGTACGGCTGACAAGCCTATCTATATTTTAGTGGTGATTGCAGGATTAGTTTTTTATTGGAGAATGCAAGATTTCCATATTTTTATAAGATTTGAAAATCGTTGTTCTTCGTATCGAAATAATCTTTTTGCTCTGCTTTTAAAATTCGGATCTTGTGTTTGTAAATAATGGATCACTGTTTTTAAATGAAGATCTTCTTCCTGTAAAACAAAATTTAAATTAAAGGAAAAGGAATGCTGTTGCAATATTGTATTATAATCTTGATAAACCATGACTGCACGTTCTTCTATCATCCACGTAGTATATAAATAGTTAATCATCCCTAAAGTGGAATATTTTGCTGCAGTTTTATCTACGTTACTATCACGACCATGTAATTTATGTTCATTAAAGGATACATCTTTTTCCGCTTGTCGATCGATAGATTGAAAATACTCCTCCGCTTCCTCACCGGCTAATAAATATTGGGATTCAAAAGTAGGACAGGACTGAGGATGAATTTTACGAATCAGTGTTTTAAAAAAAAGTGCATGACGAGCTTCTTCGCTAATGTGCTGTAAAAGAACATGGTTTAATGTATGGGAATTTTGGCTTTTTATAATTTTTCTTGATCCAATGTGTTCTAAGAAAGATAGTGTATTTAACCATTTGGCATGAATGGGTGGTTGGGATATTACTTGTTGTAAAAACGTCTGAAGCTCTTTTTGAATGCTGTCATCTTGCAACGATATATTTTGTGCAGTTTGATTATTTTGTTTCTTTGGTTTTTTTATGGTAGACATCGTAGCTGACCATAAAAAATTTTATACTAATAAACAATATAAATAATGGTGGAAGATACTTTAAAACGGAGATTAATAAAGATATATACAATCGTGACATAGCAGGATGAAGTTTTTTAAGTAAAAAATCCTATTCAAGAGCTCAGACATGTGTTTTTCCGCAGGCGGCAAGTTGGCGGGGGGATTTTGGTAAATATAATTTAGAAAGGTAGTGACATGGGAGCAGAGGAATCGCGGCGCCGGCGGGTCGCCGGAGACATTTTACTTGGTAAACATAATTTGCACAGTAGTGACATGGATGCAAGGAATCGCGGCGCAGTCACCCCCTCTGGGGGCGCGGCGCAATCACTCCCCCTTGGGGGGGGGCGAGTAGCAGTGGTTGGTAGTGGGTGTCGGGAACACGCGCTTGTTAAAGTTTTGTTGCAAGATAAAAGGGCAAAAAAAGTATATATTGTGCCACAAAAAGTAGACATTGGTGCGGATAGTCTGCCAGCACATTGTCTGCACGATCAACAAGCTTTGTTAAAAGAGCTTTTAAAAAATAAAGTAGACTTAGTAATTATTGGCCCAGAAAAACCGTTGGTGGAAGGTTTAGGAGATTTTTTAAGAAAAAGCGGCTTAAAAGTATTTGGCCCTTCTGCAAAAGCTGCACGGTTAGAAGGGAGTAAAATTTTTGCTAAGCAGTTTATGAAAAAATATTCTATACCGACAGCTTCATACCGAGTGATTCGATCAGTTAAACAAACTCTTACTGCTGCTCAATTATTTTCTCCTCCTTATGTGCTGAAGGCTGACGGGCTAGCAGGAGGTAAAGGAGTGTTTATTTGTTCGGATAAAAATGAGCTAAAACAAAAAGCTAAAGCACTTTTTGAACAAGATGTATTAGGCACAGCTGGTCGAAAAGCTTTGCTGGAAGAGTTTCAACCTGGTCGAGAAATTTCCGTATTTGTTATAACGAATGGAAAAAGTTATCGTGTATTGCCTATCGCTAGAGATTATAAGCAACTGTATGAGAGTGGACATGGGCCGAATACAGGAGGTATGGGAGCACATGCTCCCATTCAGATACCAGTTCCATTGATGAAAAAAATAGAAAAAACAATTATTCAACCCACTATGCGTGGGTTAAAACGAGATAATATGTCCTATCTCGGAGTGTTATATTTTGGTTTAATGGTGAACCGTAACGGAGATCCTAAGGTGCTGGAATATAATATTCGATTCGGAGATCCAGAAGCGCAAGTGTTATTTCCTCTGTTAAAAAACTCCTGGTTGGATTTGTTTTATAAAGTGGCTGCACGTCAACCATTACCATTATTGAAATGGAAAAAACAACATGTCGCTTGTGTTGTCTTAGCTAGTGCAGGTTATCCGGATCAGAAAATGAAAAGTGTTCCCATTAAAGGTCCTGTGAATCACACTAGTCATAGTAACTATTTTTTAAAAGGTTCTGTTATTTATAAAAAAAATAAATGGATGACCAATGGTGGGCGTGTGCTAAACGCTGTTGCTATTGGACGTAGCCAAAAATCTGCTATCGATCGAGTGTATCAACAAGTGCGAAAAATATCCTGGTCGGGTATGCACTATCGCCGTGATATTGGTTCTCTTCGGAAAAAATAAATATTTTAAGGCAATACAGATTTTAATTTGTTGAAGTGAAACTTTAAATTGTCCACAGATATTTTTTTTAAAATAGGTAGCTCTAATAAAACCGGCACTTTTCCAATACGTTCAATATCTCTTTTATTGTCTGGATGAGAAGGTCCGACTAGGATCACTCCTAAGATAGAAATATTTTTTGCTCTTAAAGCAGATAAGGTTAAAAATGTGTGATTTAAGGTACCTAAACCGCTACGAGCTGTGATGATCACAGGAGCCCCTTCTGCTTTCATTAAGTCACTCATATTTTCCCCTTGATCATTAAACGGAACAAGCGTTCCGCCTGCTCCTTCAATTACTAATTTACTCTCAAGGGGCCGCCGAGTCGGCAGAGATATTTTTGCCGCTCCCGAACCGGGGGAGGATACTTCGCCGCGATTCTTTGCATCCATGTCACGACTGTGCAAATTATGTGTTTTTTGAAAATGAGAAAAAATCATATTTTGTTTTTTAAGTTGTATATTCTCTACTCGTGCGGCTTGATTGGGAGACGCTGCTTTGTTTAAGACATACGCCGAAGGATAAATATGCGACGGGGGAATAAACCGAGCAATAACGTCACTATCTGTGCATGGTTGACGACCTGCTTGCACAGGCTTCCAATAATAAGCAGGCCATACTAAACATAGACCGGCTGATACAATCGTTTTACCCACATCTGTGTCTGTTCCCGTCACAAATATCACAGAACCTGCTGGTGTTTTTTTATTCATCGTAAGTGTATTTACTTCATTGTTACAATTTTGTACATTTAGATCTTCAATTTAAAAAGCTTATTCAAAATAAGTTCGCTCCCAAAGGGGGTGACTTCGCCGCTCCCTCAAAGGGAGAGTGGTTTCGCCGCGATTCCCTGCACCCTTGTTACAACTTTGCCAATCATGTTTACAAATAAGTGTCTCCAGCAACCTGCCGGCGCCGCGATTCCCTGCACCCTTGTTACAACTTTGCCAATCATGTTTACAAATAAGTGTCTCCGGCAACCTGCCGGCGCCGCGATTCCCTGCACCCTTGTTACAACTTTGCCAATCATGTTCGCCAAGTAAATGTCAGCGGCGACTCGCCGCCCAGTTTAAAATATTTTGAGCTAATTCTTTTAATTCTTTTTTTGAATGGTTGTAGTGAATAGCAATACGTACGCGCTCTGATCCGCTCGGCACGGTTGGAAAACGAATCGCACGAATATCATATCCGTGATTTTGTAAAAATCTTGCTAAAGCTACAGCTCTAACATTGGAAGATACGTCACTATCTATTTTCTTGATAGATGTTTCTTTCATTTTAGCATTTTGTGTTTTTATTATTTTACTATTCGATCTTTTTTTGAGGTTTAAAGATGGGTTCATTAAAACTGGTACAATGGGGCTATCTACTTCCCCTAAAACACATAGACCACTTTTTTGTAACAAACTTCTAAAAAACTGAGCTTTTTGTCTAACTAATTTCCTGCGATCCGAATGTTGTTTTAAAAAATTTAAATGATGTTGGATGATACACATTTGAAAAGGAGATGCTGCTGTCGTATAAATAAAATTTTGACATTTATTGACTAAATATTCTTTTAATATCTTTGGGCCAACAATAAAAGCTCCAGTTGCGGATAAAGCTTTTCCACAAGGATAAACGCGAATAATGTGTTCTCTTTCTTTTAATAAGGTGCAAAAGCCTCCACCTCCCTTACCGTACAAACCTATCGCGTGTGCTTCATCTACGATACATAAAGCTCTGTACCGTAGCGCCAAATCCGACAACTCCTCCAGCGGCGCTCTGTCACCATCCATACTAAATAAGCTCTCTGTGATAATAATTTTATTTTTTGTATTTGATTTTTTTAATAAATATTCTAGTTGATTGATATCTTTATGAGGGTAAATATGGCAAGGTGCACGGCTTAGACGACACCCTTCAATTAAACTTGCATGATTCAGTTGATCTGAAAATAAAGTAATGTCCTTATTCGCTGCTAATGTGCTAATCAGTCCCATATTTGCCATATAACCGGAATTAAAAAATAAGGCTGCTTGACCATCTACATATTGCTGAAACGTATCTTCTACTGTTTTATGCCAAATACTATGACCTCTTAATAGACGGGAAGAGCCAATAGACACCGATATGCCTTGTTTTAGATCTTTTAACAAAGATCGACGAATCATTGATTCTCCAGATAAAGACAAATAGTCATTAGAGCTAAAATCTCTTTTGTCAGAAAATATACGTAATTCACGATATCGTTTTTGTTTCTTTAAAACTTGTAATTCTCTTCTCCAATTAGCTATGTAAATTTTATTTATTTGATTATTTTTCATTTTCATAGAAGCTGAACATTTGATAAGTAATTAAAATTATTATCTTTTTTTGTATTCAGAGGGATATTTTTTTGCGGCTTTTGCGATGGGATTTGCAGAGATAAATATGTCAATTCATACTTTAGGCTTGTATAGGAATCAATCGGTGTTTTCATACTATTCAGTTGTTTACCAGTTTGAAGTAAAAAAACAATGATTCCCGGTTAAAATTTTTTTGTTCCCTATAGGGTTATTCCGAAAAAATAAATGAGATGAGAAATAAAAAAAATTTGTTGCAGTTGTGTGTATTGATGCTGCTGTGTCCTTTCTTTTTGTTTAATTGTGCAGAGTTGTATTTTGCGTCATTGGATTGCTTGGATGAAGATGGAGAATCCAGCGGTTTCTGCCGGCAGATGGGTGACACTGATTTGCTTGTTAGACAGCCGGCAGATATTTTATTTGTGCTAAATCATTCAGAAGAAATGCGAGAATTAAATAATACAGTATCCGATAATTTAAAACGATTTTTAAAATGTATGAAACCAACAGATTGGCAAGTGGGTTTTATCTCTACTGTTAATAATGATTCTGCATATGTGGGTGAACTCATGCCCTTGGAACTTAATGGACAATTATCTACCAAACGATTTATTAGATCCGATATGGAAAACTATGAAACTTTATTTGATCAGTCTGTGTCTCTTCATTCAGGATGTCATTTACCTCCTTATTGCAAAGGAGAATCTGTCACTTCTATGAATGCTATTAAAGCTTTTATGGATAATCCTAACAATCAAGATATGTTTTTTAGAAAAGAGACTCCATTAACTATGATTGTTATTTCCTCTTTTGATGATTCCGATGCATCGTCAGCAGAGTCGGCGCTCTCTGCTGTGCATAGAGGGTATTCTGGTTATGCAGATCATTTTATGAGTTTAACTGTGACGGCTCCAGGGACGGAGGATGATTGCATTAAAACTGTTAAAGATAACCTCACTGGCGGGCTACAAACTGTGTCTAGAATCGCTACTGGCATTGGATTTATGTCTTATAATCCATTGGTTATTATGGGGGCTACTTTATTTGGTGTACTAACAAGTATGGGTTTTAATTCTGATCCAGAGGAGATAAAAAAAGATATTCGCAATATGGAGATTGTTCGGTTTACGACAATGACTGGAGGTCGGGTCTTGAATATTTGTCATCCTAAATTGGGAGAAGCTATTGCCTTTAGTATATTAGAGCGTATGGGAATGGAGGATCGTGTTTCAGATGACTGTAAAGATTTTGAACCGACAGGTAAAAACCGAAAAACTTTAGATCCAAGTATAGAAATTTAGTCGTCTCTCCCCCAAGAGGAGAGTGGCTGCGCCGCGATTCCTTGCATCCATGTCACTACTATGCAAATCATGTTCGCCAAGTAAATGTCAGCGGCAACCCGCTGCCCTCCCCCTCCAAGAGGGAGTGACTAGCTAGCATTATATTACCTTTGTTTTTTGAAATGGATAAATGTTTTTTAATTTTAAAATGCTAGTTAATTCATCCAAAGTTTCTTGGTTTTCTCTGATTAGAAGAGGATCTAATAAGTCATCTGGTCTTAGTCGATCGCGATAGTGCTTATGAATCCATTTCTTCAGTTGTTGGTATCGTTTTTGAGTGAGCTGTACTCCCTGGTGCATGTGTCTTGCCTCTTCTTCAGTCAGCACAACACGCAATCTCAAACAAGCTGGTCCACCTCCGTATAACATACTTTGCCGAATAGAAATAAAATGTACTTTTTTTATAGGTCCTTCTTTGGAGGGGAGTTGTTGTAAATAATCTTTCACTGCAGGTACTTTTTTGCATTTTTCTGGTGCTACCAAAATCCACCCCCCTCCTCCAAGAGGAGGGTGATTGCGCCGCGATTCCGCTGCTCTCATGTCACGACTGTGTAAATGATGTCTGCGAGTCGTGGGGGACACTTTCGCCGCCCCCCAAGGGGGAGTGACTGCGCCGCGATTCCTTGCACGGATGTTACAACTTTGCAAAGTATGTTTATTAAATGTTCCTGGTAATTCGTTGATAGGGAGTAGCTGAGAGTTAAACAAATAAGATGTTACAATTTCTTTTAAAGAGAGCTGTTTTTCTTTTATTTTTATTTGTAGTAGATTTGTTGGAGCGAGTGCTTTTTTTATTTTCTGAAGAGTAGATGGTTCATTAGCAAAAGCTAATTCATAGTAAAAAATTAAATTACGATCCACTGAACAGACTACATCATTGTGGAATGCACCGGCAGCGATGGCTTTAGGGTGTTGTTTCACTATAAAGGTTCTCTGAGGGGACAATTGATGGTGAAACATAATTAGTTCGCTCGCTTCTTTTGTTTGTCTTGGATAAAATGTGTTTATGCGATCATTAGAAAACCCTTTGCGACCATAAACAAATACTTCTACTCCAGCGGATCCATAATTTGAACAAAAACGGATGTGATTAGCAGCTCCTTCATCAGATAAATTGAGATGAGAGAACACAGGAGGGTGATGTGCAAAAAACCGTCGATCGGCAAATATTGTTTTTAATAAAGTACTTGTTTGTTTTGCTTCTAAAGATCGATGTAAGTTAATATTTAAATTCGCTGGTGTAAAATGCACTCTGCCATCTTGTGTATCCGCGCTGGGGGACACTGTTGCACTATTTGCTGCCCACATACTGGAAGAGGCGTAACAGCTAGCTAATAAATTATTAGACACTTTCTGTACGGAGCGGAGTATTTTTTCTGTGGAACCACTAAATCCCATTTGTTTTAAAAAGCTTAAGTCTGGTCGGGCATGAGGAGGTAATACGGCCTGTGGATATCCCATGTCCATTAAGAATTTCATTTTTTCTAAACCTTCTAAAGCGGCAGCACGTGGATTGGATACTGTTTGCCGATTTGCCATCGCCGCTAGGTTGTCTGTAATAAATAGGTCTGCGTAATTATGCGTTGGGCCTACTAAGCCGTCAAAATTATACTCCTTTGCTACATTTATATTATTTTTTTCTTTTATTTTTGTCATAAAAATTATAACTACTATTTCAAAAAGTCGTTAATGACACATTTACTTAAATCTTTTATGTGATAAAATCCATAATAAACAAACTCTGTTAGCAAAATATGGACAAAGCATTATTAAATTATTATCGTTTAAGCTCTGAAGAGTATCAAGTCATTCAGCAGCGATTGGATCGTTTGCCTTCTCGTTTGGAATTAAGCTTGTTTTCTGCTTTATGGAATGAGCACTGTTCCTATAAAAGTTCTGCAGTGCAATTAAAAAAATTATATTTTCCATCAGATAAGTTAGTGGTTGGTCAGGGAGAAAATGCAGGCGTAGTGGATTTGGGAGAAGGGGAGAAAGTTGCTTTTAAAGTGGAGAGTCATAATCATCCTTCGCGTATTACACCTTATCACGGAGCAGGCACTGGTGTAGGTGGTATTTTAAGAGATGTTTTTGTCATGGGTGCTCGTCCGATTGCGCTGGCTAACTATTTATGTTTCGGCCCAGCTGCATACCCTATCACTGCGAGTTTAGTGGACGGAGTTGTTCGTGGCATTGGAGATTATGGTAACTGTATTGGCATTCCAGTGGTCACTGGACAAACGGAGTTTCATTCATCTTATAAAGAAAACACCGTTGTGAATGCTGCAGCTCTTGGTTATTTCGGGCCGAAAGATAATATCATTAGTTCTAAGGTGAAGCAGCCAGGAATGTTAATGTATGTTGGAGCACGAACAGGAAGAGACGGCATTCATGGGGCTTCTATGGCTAGCAAATCTTTAGGTGAAAATGAATCTGATACTAAGTCTTGCGTGCAAATTGGAGATCCTTTTTATGGAAAATTATTAATGGAAGCCTTGCTGGAAGTTATGCAAAAAAACCTGGTATTAGCTGCTCAAGACATGGGAGCTGCCGGCCTCACTAGCTCCAGTGTTGAAATAGCTGTTAAATCTAAAATGGGTTTACAGATAAATCTCGATCAAGTTCCTCTGAGAGATTGCACAATGACATCGGAAGATATTTTGCTGTCTGAAAGTCAGGAGCGAGCGCTATTGGTTGTGGATCCAAAAAATATAAATGCCATTAAGAGTATTTTTACCAAATGGAACTTGCCTGCTCAGGTGATTGGTCGATTAACTGAAGAATCAGTTATCCATTTATTGTGTAAAGAAAAAACTCTGGTAAAAATTCCTATTGATAAATTGAAAGCACCTCAATACCATCGCCCTTTTTATGCACGTACTTCAACTTCTTTTAAAAATCCACTCCCATTGAGTTTTTGTCGTTTTGATTCCTATGGAGCTGAATTTTTACTTTCTTTACTTAGAAATGAAAAAGGATGTAGTCGCCAATTTATTTACCAACAGTATGATCAACGGGTTGGTACAAATACTGTTAAAGATTGTCAGTTTCCATTTGCAGTGCTTCGTCTTCCGTACTCTGGAAGGGCCTTAGGTTTTTGTGTAGGTGGACGACCACATATTATGCGATTAAGTGCTTTTGAAGGAGGAAAAGATTCTGTGTATGAGCCAGCGCTTCAGTTAGCAGCCAGAGGGTTTACTCCATTGGCACTCACGGATGGTTTAAATTTCGGATCTCCTGAAAACAAAAAGACGATGAGTACGTTTGTAGATTGTGTAGATGGTTTAGCAGCAGCCAGTCGCTCCCTTCAAACACCTATTGTGAGTGGTAATGTTAGTTTTTATAACGAGACCAAAACGGCTGCTAATGAATTATCAGAAACAGAAATTACTGGCACTCCTGTCACTGCTTTTATCGGGGTTAAAAAATCCTTGGATGTGTCTATGAATTCTGTCAATCCACATTCTAGGTTTTCCGATCCTTTATATCAAACAAGTAGTATTTACCTTTTGAGTGCACACCAATTATGCTGCACAGGTCTTGCAGGGGAAATGTGTCATGCAAAACCAAATATTGAGGGTTCTTTACAAGCTCAAGTGTGTCAGAATCTAATTCATGTTATTCAACAATTAGTTCAGCAAGCTCCTCCGCAAATGTTGTCTGTCGTTGGTAAATTTGGACTAGCTTATACTTTGGCGCGTATGATACTTAGTGGGCAGTTAGGTATGAAAGTACAAACTCATTATGATCCATTTCAGGAACGACTTTATGAAATAGTGGTTGTTTTGAACGAAGCTACTGCTGCTATTTGGAACAAAAAAATTAAAAAACCTCTCATGCAACTAGAATTTTTAGGGGAATGGACTGCAAAACCTTATTTATATTTTAATGAGATATCACTTCCTATTGCTACATTAAAAACAGCTTATGAATCCGGCTGGCATGCTGCTTTTAAAAACACGGCTGCTACTTTGTAGTAGTGGTAGTTTTTATATGGTATTGTAATAATTTCATCAAAAAATCATTGGAAACAAATAATAGTTATCATCTATAGTGATTTTTTAGCTAATATGTTATGTATTAGTGCAGTTTTTTCATAGATAAGTACATTATGTTCCTTTAAAGGAAAAACTTAATAGAATAATACAGATAAGGAGATTTTAGTGAAACAAATTATTCAACTTATATCAGGGATTATTTTTGCAATATATACTGTTAGTGGTTTTAGTGCTCCTGAAGTGAAAAATACAAATTTGCAGAACGGTCAGTTTCTAACTATTGGCTGCAAAGTGTTTCAGCATCCAACTTCAATTTCTTCTTTTGCAGATTGTACAAAGTATGGAAAAGATGGCAATAATTATGGTGGGCAAAGAGGATTTATAGCCAACGATATAAGTGTAGCGGCTGTCGTGGTGGAGGTTTACAATAAAAATGGCAAGAAAAAAGGACGTCGCTTTCTACAGGATCCACCTGGTACACTAGGTCGCTACACTCAAGAGGGTTTTAGCAAGGATCCATGGGTATTACGGCATGAGGAATTAGGCCCTCTTATTAAAAGAGGGGATAAAGTTCAAATTGAGTATTTTGCTTTCTTAATGAGTCAACCGATCAAAGTTTATGAAGATCCTGGTTTACAAGTACAAAAGGAAGGAGTTTTAAGTTCTACATTTCCAACTGTTAGCGGAAATGAAATATGTTACTATACAAATCGTTGGCCGGTACTGATTAAAAAAAGCAAACAATATGTAAAGAATGAATGTGACAAGTTTATTTTTTGTGCGGGTCAAGTGTCCTGTATACATCGTGAAAAACAAATTGTGCGGAAGGCTCTTTGTGAGTCTCCGGATGGAAACAGTTGTCCATCTGCGCAACATTGTATTGCAGAAACTCCTCAGTTCACATTGCTAACAAAGACAGTAGTAGTTAGTGACAAAGTAAGTGATAAAGTATGTAGCTATCAACAGGGGAATTCTTTGAAACTTTCTATGTTTAAGAGTGCGTGTGGCCTTAAAGTATGTTGGGGACAGATAAGTTGTGTAAATCCTGATGACACGTTGGTAAATAGGGATGTTTTTTGTAATGCTAATGCAATAGGGCAATGTCCATCGCCTGATCAATGCAATAAAAATATGCAGATATATACAATAATAAAAATGAATGATGATGATATGGAATAAGCAGTTAGTAACAGAATTGAATTCAAAAGAAGTAACTGTCTAAATAAAACTGTATCAAAAATAGATTTCTTTAGAGGATAGATCAAGTTTGTGTGTAAAAATTACACATTGTGAGTCAGGACATGAGCATTGGCAAAGGAATAGGGATTATATTTGTTGGGGGGTTGTGTTTTTTAATAATTTATTGTTAAATCGGCACGCACTATTTTATAAAGGGAAACAATCTTCTTTTTAAAAGAAGAGTATTTGTTAATTAAAAAAGGAGGAACTTATGAAACAATTTATTCAATTAATATTAGGACTATCTTTTACGATATGTGCGATAGGAAGTTTTAGTGCTTTTGGGGATGAGGATTACGATTATTTCTTCCCTCCAATGGGAGATGTACGAGTGCAATTGCCAACTGTGGGCTGTAAAATGCTTCAACATCCGGCACCAGGTTCATCTTTGATGGATTGTAGACATGGAAATGGTGGACAAAAAGGATTTATATCTAATGATATAGATGTGGATTCTTTATTAGTGGAAGTTTACAATCAGAATGGCAAGAAAAAAGGTCAGCGGTTTTTAGATCATCCACCAGATACATTACGTCGTTATACTCAAGAAGGTGTGAATGAAGATTCATGGATAGTACAACACCGTGGCTTGCGTTCGCTTATGCGGGAAGGATATGTAGTTAAAGTGGCCTTTTTTAGGTTAGACGGAACAACAGATGTTTATGAAGATTCTGGATTGCAAACACAGAAAGAAGGTATGCTAGGTTCTTCATTTATCGTTGAGGATCATTCAGAAAGTAAGAATAAAAAGGTTGTTGATTATACTAACTAATTAGAGGCTCTCCTAGAGCGAGCGATTATAAAGATTGGGGAAACTCTAGGTATCCGGGTGTAAGAACAAACTAATATATAATAGTTTTATCTAGTTGGAATCAAATGTATCGGTGGTTGTAAACTATAAAGGTATTAACTTTTTTGTTTCCAGCCACCCCATTTTGGTTTTTCTTTTCTTTTTAAAAGGATAACCCAGCATAGTAAAAAGGCGGTTAACATAATGAAGCTTAGCCATTGTCCACGTGTTAATCCTAATGCTCGAAAACCTAATTGAATATCTGGCATGCGAAATTGTTCACCAAGTAAGCGCATAGTTGAATAACAAATGCCCAATAAAACATAGACCATACCTGTGCGTCGTGGTCGTTTTCGCCAAAAAAACCATACGAGAATAAATGGCAATAATCCTTCTAAAAAAGCTTGGTAAATTTGAGAAGGGTGGCGATAAGATAAAACAGGTTTTAATGCTTGGATCACTTGCTGGTTGCCTTTTTCGCAAGCAGATATTAGAGAATAAATCACAGAATAAATTCGCTGGTTGAAGTGGCCTGTTAGATCTGCTTGGTACATCCAATCTTGCCATACATCTGCATTTATGGACTTTATATTTAGGGCAGAAACCGCTGCTGATAGATCCTTTAAATATTCTATTTTTTTTTCTGAAATCCAGCGAAATATTTCCTGTGGAAACTGCACAGCTAGCAAAACAGGTCCTTGAATCACTCGTCCGTAAAGCTCTCCATTGATAAAGTTAGCACAGCGGCCGAAAAAGATACCTAATCCAGCGGTAGCACTCACTAAATCCAAGCAATGCAAGATTGGCAACTTGCGTTTTCTAGCGAAAAGTATGGTGGTGATTAATAATCCTAAAATCCCTCCATGACTGGCTAACCCTCCTTGGTGAATTTTTAGTAAGCCCCAGAAAGGGAAAGCTGTATCCCACGCTATAAATAAATTTGGACTGTAGAAGATAGCATATCCTAGCCGACCACCGATAATAATGCCCATAACAGACCATGCTACCTGGTCCGCCCAGTCTGTCCTGGATAAAGCAGATGTTTGAGTTCTAATTAAATAGCGATCAATTAAATAGTAACCACATAAAAAACCCATAATGTAAGACATGGAATACCAACGAATTCCGAAATTCTCAGTGAATTGAATAATGAAAGGATTTAAATGATGAAAATAAGTCCACTTGGCCATTAATTTTTATCCAGTTTTATTTAACGCTAAGCAATAATATCTTATCTATCTAGTGTTTATGGTATAGCTATTGTTGAACAAATATAGCTAGAAGGGAGAGTACCATGTTTGGAGTTAATAAGGTAATTTTAATTGGGAATTTAGGGGCGGATCCTGAGGTAAGAAGCACAGCCAGTCAGCAATCTGTTACACAGTTTAATTTGGCAACTAGTGAAAGTTGGGTTAACCGAAAAGGTGAACGTCAAGAGAAAACTGAATGGCATCGGGTTGTCGTGTGGGGCAAGCTAGCTGAAACTTGTGCAAAATATTTAACAAAAGGTCGGCAAGTATTTGTTGACGGTCGTTTACAAACTCGGTCATGGGAAACAGAGCAAGGGCAAAAACGCTTTACAACAGAAATTGTTGCTAATCAGGTTTTATTTTTAGGTCGTTCTGTTCAAGGAGTTGATAAAGAGGATATTGCTACAGCAGATACTTCCTCTTTTCAGAAGGAACCGGAATTTCCACAACCAAAAACGGAAGAGCTGCCTTTTTAAAAGGTATTAAAGAGAAAAGCTGATTCCGAGCTGTAATCCTATATAACGTGGTTTGAAGCTTCTTGCCCCGTCTTGCAAAGGGTTAAAAGAGATCACGACTGGATTAATCCAGTTCATATCTATTTGCACAGGGAAGTGTATGTTTTGTAATTGGATATCTGTTCCTAAAGCTACTGTAAGAGATCCATGAAAACCATTAAAGCTTTTTTTATCCAATTCCATGTTTTTTCTTTTATCTGGTATTGGCCATAAAAGAGAACCACCTACTCCTATCCAAGAATTGAATGCAGCGTATTTAAAAAATTTTAATTTCAATAATGCTCCAGCATTTGGGTATTGAATAGATAATTTACAGTTAGTAATTTGTTCACATCGCTGTCCTTCTATTACTAAAGTTTGCCACCCGAGAGATACTCTGGTGCTTAGACGTTGAGTGAATGTAAAATCAGCCATTACAGATCCTCTCCAACCAACACCGGAGGCATTTTTACTTGTTGAAGATAAGCGTACAAAGTTTAGATGAGGCCCTACCAAGACTCCTATTGTATGAGAAGAATAGGAATTGAAAGAAGAACGTCTTTTTTTTATGGTAGGTGGTTTAGATGTTGTTGGTTCTGTGTAATGCACTGGAAGTGGCGGTGGGTTATCATCTGATGTAGCACTACTTGTCGTTGGTTCTAAAATCCAGCTAGTTCCCATTTTTCCTTTACGTAATATACCAATTGCTTTCCCTTTTTTAGCTTTCTGTATTTCTATAAGTCCTTTTGACTTGCCATATAAGTTTAAAGCATCAAACTTGTCTCCTTTTTGAACTCTTGCTCCTTCCAAATCAATTAATGCTTTTTGTCCTTTAATTTTTAGAATGACAGCAGAGAAACTAGAGAAAGAAAAAAATATTAAAAAGATAATACTTAAATTTTTTATATTCATAGCTTACTCACATTATTGTGACACTAGTTATTTATTCTAGTAATAACACACATTGACCCATTCTGGGTGGTTTATTCTATTTCACTATAGGGTGTTATATGACACAAGACTTTTTGTCTATCATACTACTATTTATAGTTGTTTTGAGTTGGTTAACATGGATTTTTTAAGATTTTTTGCAGCCTTAAGTCTTGTTTAGTGATATATGTTGGCATGGATATTATAAGCAGTATGTCCACGAAAAGAGCTAGTCGTTTAGTGTTGTTTAATGACTATATATCGAGGTTCAGATGAAGCCTACCAAGGTAAAAACACAGTTTGTCTGTCAAGTATGCGGAATACAAAATCTTAAATGGCAAGGACAATGTAATGGGTGTGGTCAGTGGAATAGCCTGGTAGAAGAAGTAGCTATGCAACCAACTACTCCGATTAGTTTTGCTTTTAAGAAACCTATTACTACGGGTGGACCTATTCGCCTGGATGCTGCAGCAGTATCTCCCACAGCTAATACGCGTTGGAGTACAGGTTTGGCAGAATTAGATCGGGTTTTAGGTGGAGGCTTAGTACCAGGATCTTATATTCTTCTTGGAGGAGCTCCCGGTGTAGGAAAAAGTACTCTCTTATTACAAATGGCAGAAGGTTTATCTGGATCCACAAGTAAGGGAAAAATAGTATTCTATGTGTCTGCTGAAGAAAGCGCTAGTCAAACTAGCTTGCGGGCAAAGCGATTATCCTTAAAAGATAATCAGTCTATATTTATATTGAATGAGACTTCTTTGGATCAGATTTTTCATCATGCAGAAAAACTAAAGCCGGATGTATTAGTGGTAGATTCTATACAAACTGTTCAGCTAGCTGGTTTATCATCAGCTCCTGGTACTATTTCTCAAGTGAGAGAATGTGCCGGTCAACTGATGAATTTTGCAAAGAGTACACAAACTGCTGTGTTTGTTATTGGGCATATTACAAAAGATGGAGGGTTAGCTGGTCCACGTTTGCTAGAACATATCGTAGACACTGTACTATCTTTTGGTGGAGATCCTCATTATCATTTTCGTATTTTAAGAGCGCTTAAAAATCGTTTTGGTCCCACTAATGAGATTGGTGTATTTCAAATGTCTTCACAGGGGTTAGTTGGAGAGTCTAATCCTTCCAGGTTTTTTTTAGAAGAGCGGGGAGATGATTTAATCGGTTCTGTAGTATTTACTGCTATGGAAGGTTCCCGTCCTTTGCTTTGTGAAGTACAAGCTTTGGTTCTACGTAGTTATCTATCTATGCCGCGTCGAACAGCTATTGGGATAGACATAGGTAGACTCAATATGATTATCGCAGTACTCGATCGTTATTTAAAAACCGGTTTATTTCAGTGTGATGTATTTTTAAATGTAGCTGGTGGTTTAAAGATCACAGAACCCGTTGCTGACTTAGCTGTAGCAAAAGCTTTACTTTCTGCTAAAACCGGTCAGGCAGTGGATCCAACTAGTTGTTTTTTTGGAGAAGTTGGATTAACTGGCCAAGTAAGAGCAGGTATTTTTTGTGAAGAGCGAATTAGAGAGGCGCAAAAAATGGGATTCAAAAATATTTATCTACCAAATGGAAATAAGAACAAAATGAATACCATCCAAATGAAAGATGTTCACTTATATGGTATCCAAAAAATCAAAGAACTTCAGTCGATTTGAAATCTTAAATATCTTCGGCGATGACTTGGATCACGGATACCCATTTTTGGACGATCCATCCATGCTCATCAGGGGTGTTACCTATTGTAACTACTTTTGCTATTATCAATGCTAATAGTACGCAGGAAATTAATAATAAAGCGTATTCTAAAATAATCACTCCGGATATATGGTGACTTGTTTTAGCTTTTTTTTGTTGTTCAAGGTGTGGTTGTTTTGTTAAGAAGATAGGCCATAACTTAGTTAGAGGAAACCAGTGACATCGCTGGTGTTTTTTATTTATTTTTTTTGCTAGATACATAATGTTTAACCATTTAACCTGTTACCGGATGGATTTTGCAAAACAGATATAGCTTTGCGGTAATTAGTGTGTTTAAAAATAAAATCTCCGGATATCAGAATATCAGCTGCAGTTAATGCAGGCAATAGGGTATCATTGACACCACCATCAACGTGGATGGGCGTTTTTGATAGACCACGTCGGATCAATTCTTTGCGTGTGAGTGTCAGTTTTTCCAGTTGCTCTGGCAGGAGCTTTTGTCCACTGGCGCCAGGATGCACCGTCATAATTAGCACAAAATCTATTTGATCTAAAAAGGTAAAAATATGTTGGATGGGAGTGGAAGGTTTTAAGGTGATTCCTGCTAGGATTTTGTGCTGGCGAATTTGCTTTAAAACAGCTTTTATATCTTTTGTGGACTCTATATGTACGATGAGAGTGGATGCACCAGCATTAGCAAAGGCTGTAATATGCTTTTCCGGTTGCTCTATCATTAAGTGCACGTCCAAAGGAAGAGCGGTTACTTTTCGACAAGCCCGAACAATGGGTGTTCCCATTGTAATAGGGGGCACAAAATGGCCATCCATCACATCAATATGGATGCGGCTAGCACCAGCAGATTCCACTGCTTGCACCTCTTCTCCTAAACGGGAGAAATCAGCGGATAGAATACTGGGGGCAATATCATATTGTTTACTCATTTTAATTATACTCCTTGTTGTTAATAGGTATGTTAACTAGGTTACACGATTATTTCACCGAGTATATTTCCTATTTTAATAGGATGACCTCTTAAATATTCTTCAGTGGACATCACTTTTTTAGATTCTGGTTGTAATCGCATAATATCAATCGGTGTATCTTTAGTGGTGACTGTGAAAAAATCTTTGGCGAGTTGGATAACCTGTCCTGGTGGACATGTTTTAGTTGGTTGTTTTAAATGAAATATTGATGACCGAGCGGAAAGAATTTTTAATCGTTTTCCTTGATAAATCGTATAAGCTTGTGGTCCTGTCACCAGAGCGCGAATTTGATTAAATATTGTGCGAGCTGAATTTGCCCATATAATTAAGCATTCTTTTTTATTGATTTTATGTGCATAAATGGCTTTTGTTTCATCTTGAGGAGATAGTTTGCGGGGAGCACTCATATATTCCAGAAGATTCACTAATAAATCCTGAGTTAGTGTTTTCATTTTTTCAAAAACGAAATTGGCATCCATTGTATCTTGTAGCGTAAAAGAACGTGTGGCTACTATTGCTCCTGTGTCTAGCTTGAGCTGGATCACTTGTAGTGTCATTCCGATTTTTTTGTCGTCTGCCATAATAGCTCTTTGTATGGGAGCTGCTCCTCTCCAACGTGGTAGCAAGCTAGCATGAAAATTAAAAGCTCTCTGGGGAAATAAAGATAAAAACTCTATTGGCAATATTTTACCATATGCGAGTACCACAGCCCATTTAGCTTGAGATTTACGTACTTGAGATAAAAATGCAGGATCGTTTAAAGAAGTTGGTGTCAAAAGAGGTAAAGAAAGCGCTTTTGCCCGCTCGCCAACTGGAGACCAATGTAATATTTTTTTGTGAGCAAGGGTTTTTCCACCTCGGCCAAGCAGTTGAGGTGGTTTTGTGATGATAGCTGTTACTTCTATAAGAGAGTGATTCATTAATTGATCTAAACAACAGCGAGCTGTATGCGTAGTGCCTAAAAAGATAACTTTATGAATCACGAGACTTTTGAATAGGATCTGGATAACCGGATTTTTTAATTTGCGCGCGTAACTGACTAGCTTTGACAGGACTCAAATGGTCAATAAATAATTTTCCATTTAGATGATCAATTTCATGTTGAATACAAATAGCTAACACACCATCTGTTTTAATTGTTGTTTTTTTGCCGGATAGGTTGATGCCTTGCACTTCCACACAAGCTGCTCTTTGGATATCTGCATAATAAGAGGGAAAGCTCAGACATCCTTCTTGGAATATTACTTTTCCAGTCTGGCTGATTATTTCAGGGTTAAATAAAACAATAGGTTGTTGGATTGTTTCTTCATATTTGCCTAATTCTGCTTTTTCATATCGTGTATTTTCTGCTTTGGTTAACGATGTTGTATCAGCAATGAGCAAACGAACAAAATGGTTAACCTGGATGGCGGACAGTCCCAGCCCATTTAATGTATACATTGTTTCCAGCATATCCTCTGCCAGACGCAGCAGTTCAGGGGTGACTTGATTGATTGGAGTACACTTTTTTCGGAGGCGTGGATCCGGAAATTTCAGTATTTCTAAAATAGCCATTGATAAGCCCTTTTTATGTGTTTGCCAATTTTAGTTGATTTTTTATCATCTATTTTAGTCAAAGAAGCCATAAAAGTCACGGTGAAATACATAAGATATATGTGCATACTATCAGAGGGGATTGACTAATTTAGCTGAAAACATTTACATATTGTTATGGCTTTAGAAATTATCTTATATGATACCTCTCCGATCGTTCAGAAAATTTTTTCTCATATATTATATCATTATGCTCCTGTTATTTATCGGACCGATCAGCCAGCAGATTTGGCAACAAAAATACGCTCCAGCCGACCAGATTTGGTATTTATTGATTATTCTGTTAGTCAGCAGGTAGATAAAAAAATAGGTAAAGCAGTAGCTCAAATGTTACAGGGTGTTCCAGTTATTTTGATGTCACAGCAAGATGTTAGTGGTACGGAAATGCCTTATGCAGCAAAAGATCTTTTAAAAAAACCGGTTGATGCAGTTCAGCTGAAAGAGTTAGTGAATCGTTTTGTACCAAAGACAAAAAGCCATCTTTTAAAAGATCATTTACAATTTCCACCTATGCCGGATTTTGATGAGGATAAACAAACGGTAGCTGCTGTGAAAGATAAATCAGTTGGAATAGATAAACAACAAAGTGAGATATATCAAATGGGTATGCGAGAAAGCAAACCACCAGTGGGGAGAGGGATAAATAAGCAGAAGGACAAATCAACAAGAATAGATGTACAAGAGGACGAAAAAGATATTGTTGTCTCTGAATCACCTATGAAGCCAACGACTCTTCCTAAGCCTTCTGGTGGTATTCAGGTTGAGCCTGTTGCTGAATCAGAGATTGAAATGCCTTCTAGGGTACAGGAATCACTTATTGCTGTGGGTTCAAAAGATGAAGAGAGTCGTCGTATAAGCTCTGACTCAGATGATATACAAGTGCAGCCAGCAGGCAGCGAGGAACTTATCTCTCAAAAAACTACACAGGCAAGTACAGAATTGAGTGACTCAGAAGAGGTAAAAGTAAAAATTTTTACTACCTCTCCTTCTATTCAACCGGAAAAGGAAGTATCTGATTTTGCAGCTTCAAAAAAGACGGATAGTGGTCCTTCCACAGAGGGGACAAAAACTCACGTGCAAGACACTTTACAAGATTCACCTGCTCAAAATACTGCAATGAAAAATATTATAGAACCTGCTGTGTCAGCAAAAAATGTAGCAGATGTCAAAGTGGAAAATGCAACAGTGCAAAATATTGAGGTAAAGAATGACATAAAGGACACTAACAAAGATGTTGTAAAGGAGGATATAAAAGATTTGTCTGATGAACCTGTTTCTGCTCCAAAAGAGCCAATGGATTTAGGTTCTTCTGCAATAACTCAAGTAGATTTACTTTCACCTCAGCTACCGTCTAAGGATGATTTAGAGAAAAAATGGGAAGAGTTTTTTGAGAAAGAAGGTAAAAAAATTATTCAATCCACTACTGAAAAAGCTGTTTGGCAAGTTGTGCCTGAATTAGCTAAACAGTTAATTGAAAAAGAGTTGGAAAAGCTTTTAAAAGAAGATAAGTCTCCATCAGATAGCTCTAAATAAGTTTATTTTTTATCAGATAATATTTTGTATTTTACGAATCAACTAAAAAAGATAGTTAGCAGCTAAACTGACAAAAGTTTTATCCGGGTTGAAAACTTTTGTATGTGTTGGTAGTGCTGTATTTTGCGCATGTAGAATATAATCACTCCATTGGATGCTGGCGACAATGTTAATCTTTTCACCAATAGACCAGATACTGGATGTATCCAGGGATACTCGGTGGAAAGGGGTTCCATTAAAGTTAATAGCAAATTGGTAATTACCGGATAAGAACAAATCTGGCACGAAAGGATTTTTCTTAGGGTAGCTAATACGTACACCTGTTTGATGATTCGTGGTAATAGGTACATTATAATATAAACCATTTTTATTGCTAGTTTGATATAAGTAGATATTGAAGTCTACATTATGAGAAGAAACTAAACGTAATTGAACCAGTGGATGAAATAATACTTTATAAGTAGTGTCTAATGCTACTTCAATGCCTGTTAAGAAAGAGTTCATAACAGAATGTTTGGAAACGGGTAACTTAAAGGATAAATTATATTCACTGTAAAAACGGTTTGTTTGTATTGCTGGTTTAAATATACCCAGGTGAATATCACTGAAACAAATAACTAAGTTCCAACAAGATTGTTTAATCGTTTGTTCATCTGTATAGATCAGTCGTTTGTAACCAGCGACGAAAAATAATCCCACATCGTCAAAAAATGGAAGTTCTTTAAGGAATGGGACAGTGCTTGCCAAAGCACGTGTTAACACGAGATCATTTTGTATATAAAGTGTGTCTAAAAGATTTTCATTCCAATTAAGGTCTAAAAAATGCTTTTTATCAAATCGGATATTACGGGAGATTTTTGTTTTGAGTACATTTTGTGAAAAGAGAGAAGATGTTGTTTTATTTTTTGTTTGATAAATAGATAGAGATAGATCGGAAATAGAACCTGCCGCTCCATAGCTAGCCAAGGCATATATTGCAAAATAGATATAAAAAAATAATTTGCTAAATAAAATTACTGCTTTCACTATATTCCTCGTTTTAATTTTAAACGTATCTTTCTATTATATGTTCGGAGTATTGTCTAGCATAGTCCAGTAAACGAGGAACATTGAATGTATAGTATCATTGCTTATCAAGAGCATAAGAATTTCTTTTAGTTAAGAGATACTATCAGTTGTATTAGACGTGTCATCATTCCTTGTTAACGTCCGGTAACCCCGAGTTTATCTTGCAATATAATTTTTGAGGTGAATTGGATATGTACGCGCTTATCCATTTCATTTTTACAAGGTGTTTGTGGACTGTGGTGCTTAATACAAACTCTATATTCATTGTATTTTTTAATAAGTTTTCCGATAAAGGCATCTTCTGATTTAGGGACACACGCACTTTCTAAATGTATATAGCGATAGACATTAGGATGGTTAAATACGTAGTCTACGAACTCCGCTTGAGGATTGGTTTTCAAAGCTGTGACATATTGTTTATAAATTTTATATAATAAAGGATATCTATTGATTAATTGGTTTTTTTCAAAAGCTGGCATAATCACTGTGATAAGTAAAGGGATGTCTACGTTGGCACAGGTATGGGTAGAAGCTATTTCTGTTTTCATGGATAGCTTACCATAATGATCGGTGTGGTTGATAATTGTAAATAACATTTCGTGTGCATTTTTCATCAAGCCTCCACCTTTGGGATATAAGTTATTATCTGCTTCATAGGTTAAAAAATGTTTAGGCAGCTGTGCTTTTACTGTGTCACTAAGGGTAGGATCGGTGATATAGGGTGTCATATCCAGTCCCTCTAATAGATATTGATGTATGGCATTAAATAGTTCCCATTTAAAATCCGGTTCATTGATGGCGGACATTAACATCTCCTTAAAGGTTCCTGAGTTAATAATAGTGGTAAATATAGATTGTTCATCTATTATATCTACTCCAAAACGTGAGGGTATGAAGTAAGGTTGGGATTGAGCAAAGAATCCCACTTCTGTAATAAAATTCATTTGATTTTGTTTTGCCCAACGTACGATAGCTGGTGATTGACAATGAATAACAATGGCTCTGTTCTGGTTAGAATATTGGTTAGCAATGATGCGGCCTATCTTGTGAAGGGATATTCCATCATGAGAACCATCCGCTTTTTGAAAAATACAACGTTTAACCGGAAGGAAAAAAATTTCTTTGTAAAAATCAAGTATTGTTTGACGGGCAGCATAGTATTTTTGAAACTCAGGGTTTCGTTCGGCTTCTTTTTTGATTAGTTCTTTATATTTATTTATATTTTCAGGAGTATATTGGTGCACATTTGTGCCGATATTTTGCATAAATTTCTTACGTTTTTCTACCCATTTGATAAATAACATTCTGATATGATCCAAAGAGCCAAGAGACCATGCAGCTGGATCGGTTAGCTCATTACTATCATATCGTTTAAAATGATTTAATTGATCTTTAAAATCTGTGATAAGGTTCTGTACTATTTCTTGTGGTGTGTTTCCATAATCCATCGGGCTACAAAGAGGATTATCCATGTCATAATCTTTTTTATAGCCACCACATACTTTATAAGTTTTGATATTTAAGTTATTTTCTCTGATTAGATCTAGAATGCTTTTTGGATTTTTATTCACATCTTGGGAAGGAATTTCTACAAACTGGCCGTCTGTTGTTTGTACGGAGTCATAATAAATAAAACGAAAAGCTGCAATATCGTATTTACCAGGCACTGTTAAAGTAGGATAGTTTATATGATCATAATCCATTACAGAAGAAAATTTTGCTGGCGTCGGATAGCTGGATGTTGTGTGATATAAAATATTTTGTCCAAAAACATTTTTTATTTCATCATATGTTTTATAGAAATTATCCACATCTATTGAGGCGGAGAATACATGTCTTAAGGAAAAGCTATGTCCCATTTCGTGCAAGATAGCAAATAGAATTCTTGGCTGAGCTATTTGTTGTGCACATAATCTAATAATTTCTTTGTCTTTTAAAATTGTTTTTACAGGATGAAATATTTGTCCTTGGTTACGGCGGATAAAATCAGACACTTCAGGACAAAATTGTTCTATTTGCTCTTTGATATAGAGGCTGGTTCCTTGATTAGTTGGCAGCCATTTCCAAATAGGTGGAAAAATGTGAAATCGAATATAATTTCTAATAATATGGATGTATTCATCAACAATGTTAGTAACATATACATTGGCCGTGCCGGAAATTACTTCTCCAGTAGTAGGATTAGCTATACTTGGAGCAAAACCTAGTAAACTAGATTTCTGTTCTGTTTTGGTTTCTATTAAGTTTAAGATATTAAAACGAGTGTCACCTAATTCTTGATCTGATTTTTCATTTAAAGTGATTTGGATAGGTGATTTGCCAGTTCCTTTCGCGGCTTCCAGAGATGTTTTGTTCCATAGTTGAGTCGCTAGATGTCCTAATGTACGCACCCAAGGGGATTGAGATGACCTGTTGGAAAAGTGCCATTCAATAACTTCTTTGTTAGGATTAAATCGGGAGATACGTGCGAGTTTATTTCTATCTCTTTTTGTGTGTGTACTGGCGTCTTGATAATGTGCTCGTATCACATGAAAAGAAGGAAAAAACTGGTTACTATCTATTTCAAACCATCGTCTTTCCGGATAAGGTATTTGTGAATTAACTTTCATAAAAGCTACTTTTACGGTTTTAAAGTTATCTTCTTGTTCCATGGGATTCATATAATTCATATCCAGTGTATAGCTGAAATAATGATCTGTAATGGCAATATCCTGTAGGACTTGCATATTATTTATCAGTAGCTGATCAAATATAATTTTAAAATAAGGTCGATTAATATCTATATTGCTTTGTTTTTCTTTTTCTCCAAAAATATTGGAATTGTTGATAAATTCATATTCCTTCCATGCGATGGGAATACTTAAAGCTTGCTGTTTGTCTTTGTCTTCTATATCACTTCCGCTAGCATCTATTGCCAGCAAACGACCGGGTTCTTTTTTAAACTCCACTAACTGGGCATCTCTCATGCCAATATGTCCACCAAGTTCTGTAACTGTCTTTTCTTTTGATTCAATAATAGTCCATGTAAAAAACCATTTACCATTAAAAAAATCTGTTGGAAAAATGTCCACTTTAGATTGATACGCAAATATTTTTTTGCTTCTTTTTGTAAAACGAATATATTCCGCTTCTTCTACTGGGATTTTTTCACATTTGGGGCGATATTGTCCGGTGTTTTCATTATTGGAGTTTTTAATAATTTCCGCTTGGCAATAATCTATTTTATACCCTACTAAGGGTACTGCCATTAATTGTTTATTTAATTTTATGCCGGATGAATATTCATCGTAAGGTATTTTACTTTTGTCCGCTACTCGATAAAGGATAAGATAATTGCCTTTTAAGTGTGGAACAACATGGTAGACAGTATCTGGGAAACCTTTAAAGTTTTGTATTTCACCCAGTAAACTAACTAGTAATTTTTGTTGCTTGGTTTGAGGTTCTTTCGTTAACTGATATTTAATTAAATAATATTGGTTAATAAAAGATAACTGAGAATCTACTTGAATATCTCCACCACCGGTTAAAATTTTGACGGGTGTGCCAGTAGAAACTGTTTTAATAGTGATAATTTTATCTTCTATATCTTTTAGACGAATGAATGGATAAGAAATATTTTTTGTAGAATCTTTTTGTGATACGGAATGTAGATAATTGAAATTAAGAACTTGAAAATTTTTTAAACTATATAAATTATCTGTTAAGCCTTGTCTGAAAGCATGTTGAAATCCTGGCGTAGTGGGAACTTTTCTCACACAAGCAGTTTGTCCTATTAAAATTATTGTTCCGGTTAGAAGATACCCAAGAGTTTTTGATATTATTTGCTGGCGGTTACTCATATGTAATGTACTCATTGTCACTTTCCGCTGATAAAAATTATAATGTAATCATTTATTAATATTGAATCAACGATAAATAAAGTGTTATTAGGAATTAGTGTAATTTATACATCTGATTAGTGAATGAAAAATAGCAGAATATCTTTAACGTTGCTTAAGAAGTAGTGTAATTTATACACTGCACTAAGCTTTACTTTTAATCAGCAATAAATAATAGAAATATAGATTGTTTGAAAATTTAACAGATAAAATTTATCAAAAAAAAGATGAATGATTGTTAGGTAAAAGATCTTAATATATCTTAAATTTAAGGATATTAGTTCAATGCTTTTCGTAAGAAGGGAGCGGTTTTGCTATGAGGTGATTTGGCAATTTGTTCTGGCGTGCCTTCTGCAATCACTCGTCCACCGCGTGGACCTCCTTCCGGACCTAAATCTATCAGCCAGTCGCAGGATTTAATGACGTCTATATGATGCTCAATAATAATCACAGTATTATTTTTTAATGTAAGTTGTTTTAATATAAGGAGGAGTTTTTCCACATCATTAAAATGTAATCCTGTTGTGGGTTCATCTAGAATATAAAGAGTGTGACCTCTGTTTTGTTTAGATAATTCACGAGTGAGTTTAATTCTTTGGGCTTCTCCACCGGAAAGTGTTGCAGAGCTTTGTCCTAAAGTGAGGTATCCTAATCCGACTTGCTCCATTAGATCCAACTGCTTTTTAATCGGGTAGTGTTTGGCAAAAAAACTTCGGGCTGTAGAAATGTTCATGTTTAAAATATCATGTATATTTCGTCCTTTATAGCGAATACTTAAAATTTCATCTTTATATCGGCGACCTTGGCAGGTATCGCAGAGTCGCGCGGTGGAAAGAAGGAAAAGTATTTGTTGTTTAATTTGCCCGGTACCTGTGCATGTCGAACATCGTCCATTATGAATATTGAAACTAAAATCTCCCGCATTTAATCCCAACATTCGGGCGGCTGGCAAATAAGATAGAATAGAACGAATGTGAGACATCACACCGATATAAGTAGCTGGTACAGAACGAGGAGTGCGACCAATTGGTTTTTGATTAACAGCTATCACTTTATTTATCCGATTCAACCCTTTTATTGTTTGGTATTTTTCCGGCTTTGCGAGTGGGCTTTGATTGAGCTCGCGAAGCAAAGCTTTATACAAAGTATCTATGACAAGAGTGCTTTTGCCACTACCAGAAACTCCCGTCACTCCAATTAAGCATCCCAAGGGGAATTGTGCACGAATAGATTTTAGATTATGACCACTGGCACCTATCATTTCCAGTGTGTGTCCAATACCCGTATTTCTTTTACTGTTGGGTTGAATGTTTTTTTTACCGGATAAGTATAAACCGGTTAGAGAGTTGGGCGCATGAACAATATCCTGTAAGGTGCCTTGTGCAATGATCTGTCCTCCTTTTTTTCCAGCAAAAGGCCCTAAATCAATAATATGATCTGCAAAACGAATCGTTTTTTCATCGTGCTCAACAATCAGAATAGTATTTCCTCGTTTACGTAAAGTGATTAACATGTTCAGCAGGCGATTTTGATCGCGGGCATGCAGGCCAATACTAGGCTCGTCTAATATATACAGCACACCAATGAGAGGAGAGGAAATCTGTCCGGCCAGGCGTGCTCGTTTCGCTTCTCCACCAGACAGTGTATGAATGGAACGATTAAGGCTTAGATACCCCAGACCGATTGTTTGTAATACCTGTAAATCTGATTGAATTTTGTCTAATATTTTTTCGGCAACTATTTTATAGGGAGGTTTAAAATGTAGTTTAGCAAAAAAATGATTCATTTGGTCAATACTCATTGCTGTACATTCAGCGATGTTCTTATTTTTAATTTTAATTTGTAAAGCGAAAGAGTTTAATCGCTGCCCTTTACAGCTTGGACAAATAAAAGATTCTATATCTATTTCAACTGCGTCAGCCATATCATGGGTAGAAAAAGGGTCATTTTTTAACTGATCTTCCATTAGATATCCTAATCCTTTGCACTGTGGACAGGCGCCGATAGGGCTATTGAAGCTAAACAGCTTTGGCTGCATAGGAGGAAAACATTTAGTACAGTGTGGAGGGCAGGTGTTTAATGGTTGATCGTGTTTAGGACAGTAAGGGGTTCCCAGGCGAGCAAACAGTAATCGTACATAATCATAAGTTTCTGTGAGCGTGCCTATCGTTGAACGTGGATTGAGATTGAGAGAATATTGATCAATCGCCACGGAGGGGCATAGACCGGTGATGGAATCTAAATCTGGTTTTTTTATTTGTTCTATAAAAAAACGAACATAAGAAGAAAGGCTCTCTACATACCGGCGCTGTCCTTCTGCATAAATAGTGTCAAAAACTAGAGAGGATTTTCCGCTGCCACTGAGTCCTGTCACAACAGTTATTTTATGATGAGGGATAAATACATTGATAGATTTTAAATTATGCTCTCTAGCTCCATATACGTGGATTCCTTTTGGAGTGGTTGTGGTTGTTAATTTTGTTGGCAATTGTTTTTTCAACAATGATTTTATTATTGGCGGCTGAAAGTGTTGTTTTTGTGTATCCTGTTTCATAGATACTTTATTTTTTAATCAGACAAGCGACTTCAAAAGGATGTAGACTTTCAAAATGTTTCACATAAATTTGATGATGTGTGATCCATGATTTTTTACTAAGTAAGTGAGTGATTCGCCTGGCGGCATCTTCAGAAAACATTAAATTTTCACTGTTTAATTTCGCAAATTCCTGTTCATCTACTCTTTTAACAGCTGTTTGTACCGGTGTGCCCAATATTTTCTCCATCTCATCAATCAACTCTAAAAAAGATTGTTTTTCCTTTTTAACTTGTAGAGTGACAGTCGCTAGGCTTTTTTGCGCGTGTGGAGTGGCAGCAATAGAGCTTTCTTTTCCTAGCCAATGAAATATTTTGTTTTTATCTAATAGTTTGTTGCTTTTACTATGTAAAAAATCTTCTTTAAATTTTTTTTGAATCAATGTACGTGCTAAACTAGCAGAACATGGGCAGGTGGAACTATAAGTGATATTCATTCCCATTTTTAGTTCCGTATTGCCATTTTTTAATAGATTGCCTTCATAGAACACTGGATAAGAACGCCATCCTTCTAACATTAGACTTTTTAATGCTTTTCTTTTGACCAGACATTTCCAGTTGAATTTTAAATAGGATTGTTTGGAAATTCCTTTCTGAGATTGCACTAAAAGACGTAGAAGTTTTTTTAAAGATTTTAAAGTAAGCACTTCTTTTTCTAAAAAATTATGCAAAGTTAAATAAATACGAGACATATGAATACCTCTACAGTGGTTCTTATCCAGAGATACCATTGCAGCAATTTCAGCGGGAAATGTATTTATACGATGACCACTTTGTACACGGATCGGCATTTCTAAATGTTCAATACCTACCCGATCAATCTTTCCGTTAATGAAAGGTTTTTGATGAGAAATATCTTCTTCAATATGTGTTAATTTCCATTCTTTCATTAATAGAGATTCTCCTGGTTAAGTATGATATATTTAGTTCTTGTTTGTTGTTTGATATTTCGGATTCAATAAATGATCCGTATCATGGCTACTGAGCTTAACATGTAATGGAGTGCGGAAATGCGTATCTTGCTGTGGAAAAGCAATCACGATGTTATTCTGTCGAAATAGCTCGTCTATACGGTAGCGGATGTCACTCGGAATTTGCTTTATTTCAATAATCGTGTGTGCGCGAATCCAAAAAGAAACGGAAAAATTTAAAGAATGCTTACCAAATTCGTCAAAGAACACGAGTGGATGAGGACTTTTTAATGTTTGTTTATGCTCTGTCGCTGCTTGCAAAAGAAGTTTCTTTACTTTTTGTGTCGGTGATCCATAGGTGACTCCCACGTTGACTATTCGGCGTACGACTGCATCCGATAGCGTCCAATTTAAAATATTTTTTTCCAAAAAAGAACTATTGGGCACAACAATATGTGTATTATCAATGGATTTTACCTTTGTAGCACGACTTCCAATTCTTTCTACTTTACCTGTCAACCCTTCTACTTCTATAATATCTCCCGCACGAATAGGTTGCTCCAGGATAATAATCAAACCACTAATAAAATTGTTTAAAATATTTTGAGAACCAAAACCAATACCAACAGCTAAAGCACCTCCAATAACTGCAAAGATAGCAATAGGGATATTGAGTAATCTCAAAATGAATAAAATTAGAATGACCATGGAAAAGTACAAGATAAATGTAGAAATGGCATGCCCAACAGATTCTTGCACATCCATCTGCTTTAAAATATATTTTTCTAAATGGTAGGTGAGTTTACGAAAAGCATAATAACCTAGAATTAATAAGGTACAGGCAGTAATGATTTGCCCGAGAGTGACAGGGTTTTTATCTATCGTGAATATACTCCAACTCCAGATCGACGGGATTTTCGCCCATAAATCCGTTAAAAATAAATCTATTTGATACCAGATGGCTTTCCACACAATATGGCTATGGTGAAAGAGAAAAGTAAAATGGTCAAGTATATTTCACTATCGGGTAAATATATGCATTACAGATATTCTAGCAGCGGGGGTAGGCTTCTTGCGTCTTGTATATCATCTTGCTATAAGTTAATTTTGTTAAGTGTTTCAATAAAGTGAAAAATTAGGAAAAATAATAGTAATGATACGACGGCATATTAACAGGGACAATATGGAATATATTGAAAACCTGTTTGAGCAATATTTAAAAAATCCGGAGAGGGTATCACCGGAGTGGCAAACTTTTTTTAGTGGAGTGGAACTAGGTCGACAGATACCTTCTTCTCATTTATCTGAAAAAGAACTAATGGTTTATCAGTTAATTTCCGCCTATCGCGAAGATGGTCATCTTAAAGCTCGTTTAGATCCTCTGAATCGGAATCCTCCGCCGGCACATAATGTATTCTTGGAACAGTTTGACTTGCAGTCTGTCGATCCAAGTAACGCTTTCCAGGTGAGTTCCATTATCGGGCTTCCTGCCGGAGAGAAGCTAAAAAATATTGTGGAAACTTTAGAACAAATTTATTGCGGCACGATCAGCTTACAAGTGGGAGGTTGCCAGCCGGAGGTAAGAGAGTGGTTCTTTAATGAATTTGAAAGACGTAGGCAGTCGTTTCAATTATCCAATGAACAGAAGCGGGATATTTTTTATGATTTGGCACGTGCAGAAGCTTTGGAAAGATTTTTGCACTCCCGTTTCGTTGGGGCAAAGAGATTTTCTATAGAAGGTGCGGATGTACTGATTCCTATGTTGTCTTACCTGGCTGAAGCACCTTTATTGGAAAATCAAGAGGCAGATCGCAACGTACAACAAAAAGAAATAGTAATTGGTATGGCGCATCGCGGACGATTAAATGTTTTATGTAACTTTTTAAATAAAGCGATGGAAATTGTTTTTACGGAGTTTGACGGGGGACGGCCTTTACAACGTTTTGATTTTGATGGAGATGTTAAATATCATCAAGGTTATTCTGCGGTTAAAAAATTGAAGGATGGTCATGTTTGCAATGTATTGCTTGCTTACAATCCTAGTCACTTAGAGGCGGTAAATGCAGTTGTATGTGGTGTCACTCGCGCTCGGCAAAGAGCAATTGGTGATCGTTTAAGAAAAGCTGTTTTACCTATATTAATTCATGGGGATGCGGCTTTTTGTGGACAGGGTTCAGTGAGTGAGGCTTTGCAATTATCTTCTTTGGCAGGATATACCACTGGAGGTGCGCTACACATTATTTTAAATAATCAAGTGGGTTTTACGACAGATCCTATGGATGCTCGTTCTTCTGTTCATGCATCGGATTTAGCAAAGGTGATACAAGCACCTGTGATATTGGTTAGTGCGGATGATATTTTATCCTGTGTTCGGGCAGTGGATATCGCTTGGCGTTTTCGGCAACAATTTGGTACAGATGTTTTTATTGATCTTATTTGTTATCGTCGCTACGGACATAGCGAGTCAGATGAACCGGCGTTTACACAGCCATTAATGGCTCAGAAAATTAAACATCATCGGCGGGTAAGAGATATTTATTCCGAACAGCTGATTCGTGAAAACATCTTAACACACCAGGAATCGCAAACATTTTATGAGCAACATTTTAATAAATTACAGAGTATTTTAGATCAGACCCGAGGAAAAAAATCGGATAAAACATTTTCTGAACAGGATTTAAAAGGCTCTCTTTGGGCACAATGTCGACCGGTAAAGGAAGAGGAATTTTTTAAAACGGTGGATACTTGTCCTTTAGATACAGATTTACAAAAAGCGTTGGACGCACTAACACATATTCCACCGGATTTTAACTTGCATCCAAAAGTGGAAAAACTCATTAAGAATCGTCAGAAGATGATTAAAGACGATTGTTTAGATTGGGCTTTATGTGAACTGGCAGCTTACGGTACTCTATGTTTAGAAAATCATCCTGTTCGCGTCTCTGGTCAGGATTCTATAAGAGGTACTTTTTCTCATAGACATGCAATGTATTTTGATACGAAGACGGGTCGTTCTTATTCTCCTTTAGCAACTTTAAACTCCTCTCGTGGTGAATTTTGTATTTATAATTCTCCTTTGTCGGAGATGGCTGTTCTAGGATTTGAATATGGTAATGCCTGTGCAGATCATTCTTTTTTTACTTTATGGGAAGCACAGTTTGGAGATTTTTCCAATGGTGCACAAATTATTATCGATCAATTTATCAGTAGTGGAGAGGAAAAATGGATGCAATCATGTGCTTTAGTATTATTATTACCACATGGTTATGAGGGACAAGGACCTGAGCATTCTAGTGCACGTTTGGAACGATATTTGCAGTTATGTGCAAAAGGTAATATGCAGGTTTGTTATCCGACAACTCCTGCTAATTTTTTTCATTTACTCCGAAGGCAGATGAATCGAAAGTTTTATAAACCACTTGTGGTAATGACTCCTAAGTCTTTATTAAGGCATCCAGCAGTTGTATCTTCTCGGAAACAACTGATCCGTGGGGATGGATTTCAAGAAGTAATAGGTAGTGAAGTTAAAAAGACAACAGATGTGGAAGTTTTAATGATATGCACGGGTAAAATATATTTTGATTTAATGGTTGAAAAGAATAAATCACCTCAAGATTGGAAGCATATTGCTATTGTGCGGTTGGAGCAACTGTATCCTTTTCCGAGCGGAGCATTAACTCCCTGGTTGAATGGGTATCCTCGAATTAAAAAAATATTATGGGTGCAGGAAGAACCAATCAATATGGGTGCTGGTTCTTTTGTTGTTCCTCGATTAAAATATTTAATAAAACAGCTAGGTCTGGATCGCTTAGCATTTATCCGCTTAAGTCGGAAAGAAAAAGCCTCTCCGGCAACTGGTTCTTTGCAGAACCATGTATCGGAATATGAGCATTTAATGAAAAGTGTTTGGTTTCACGCAAAAAAATAGACCACAGAAGTGGTATTTTGATTGATTTATCTCTTTTTTTTGATAGGTTCTAGCTTGTGGCAGGGGCTTAAAATGCCCCTCTTTTTTTGAGCAAGGATACAGAAGTAGTTTAAGTGTGAAGCAATAGTAAAAAATAAAAATTTTACTACGTAACAGTGAGGAGTAAAAATAGTGGCAACATTATCAAATGTTTTTTCAGAACTAGGCCGTTTAATTGATCAAGTTAGTAAGGAAAGAGGTATTGAAAAGCAAATTGTTATTAACTCTATTGTACAGGGTTTACTTTCTGCTGCCAGGAAAAAGTATGGTACTTATCGCGATATTGAAGTGAAATATAATGAAAAAAACGGTCAGTTGGAATTGTATGAATTTAAGGAAGTTGTAAAGGATGATCAATTTATTGATGATCAAATTGAGATTAAATTAAGTGAGGCACTTATAATGGATCCGGAAGCACAGGTGAGTGATCAAATTGGTGTGCCTTTACAAGCAAAGGATCTTGGTAGGATTGATGCACATGCTGCGCGGCAGATTGTTACTCAAAGCTTAAAAAATGCAGAAAATGAAGTGGTTTTTAATGAGTTTGAAAAACGAAAAGGGGAGATTGTATCTGGGGTGGTGCGAAGAATCGATCGTGGCATGATCGTAGTGGATTTGGAAAAAGTGGAAGCTTATATTCCCAGAAAAGAGCAGATTTATGGAGAAAGATATAATCCTGGAGATCGTATTCAGGGATATATTTTAGAAGTGCGACAAACCACTCGTGGTCCTCAAATCATTATGTCTCGTGCACATTCTGATTATATGATTAAGCTTTTTGCGGTAGAAGTGCCGGAAGTTTATGAGGGGATTGTCAAAATTGTATCTGCAGCTAGGGAACCTGGCCAGCGAGCTAAAATTGCTGTGTACAGCACGGATTCAGCAGTACATCCTGTGGGTGCTTGCGTGGGAATGAAAGGAAATCGTGTCCAAAATATCACTCAGGAACTCAAAGGAGAAAGAATTGATATTGTGACATGGGATGAAGATCCTGTGCAGTTTGTGTGCAATGCTTTAGCGCCAGCTAAAATTTCTAAAGTGCTAGTGGATGAAGCTGGGAAAGAAATGGATGTTGTTGTGGAAGACGATCAACTTTCCCTGGCAATTGGGAAAAAAGGGCAAAACGTACGTTTAGCTGTCAATTTAACTGGATGGAGGTTGAATATCGTTTCTGTTAGTGAATTGGAAGAGCGAAAACGGCAAGCTGTGTTTAATTTAAAATTATTGCCGAGTATTGGGGATTTGGCAGCAGCCAATATATACCAATGTGGTATTAATTCTTTTCAGGAGTTAGCGGAATCTGTTGTCAGTCAAATCTGTAATATTCCCGGTTATGAAAAAGAAGAAGCGGCAAAGGAATTAATCATTGCGGCAAAGACATTACTGGTGCAATACAAAAAAGAAGGAAAAGAGATTCCAAAACCACCAGATATACAAAAAACGCATCGTGCTTTGCCGGCGGAATCCATTAAAAAGCAAGCAGATCAGCAATTAAAGAAAGAATTAGAGCAATTAGATCGTCCGGTGGATCATTCTGTTGCTGCTGAGAAAAATTCAGATATGAAAACCGTTGAATCAGTTGAATCAACTGCATTGACAAAAGTAAAAACAGAAAAATTAGATCTGAAAGAATCTACTCAGTCAGAAAAAAATAGTGATAACGAAGAAAAACTAGATAAATAAAATACTAAATTATTTTCGAAAGGAAGTAAAGAATTTGAAAGTTTATGAACTAGCCAAGGATTTAAAGATTCGTAGTGTGGATCTAGTGGATAAGCTTCGCAAAGAGTGGAATATTCCTGTTAGAAACCATATGCAGAAGCTGAATGATGTGGATATGGAAAAAATCAAGGCTTTCCTAGCTAAAGAACAGCAAAAAACAACTAAATCAGTTATTAAAAAAAAACCCTCTGTTAGAAAAGTAGTTGCTAAAAAATCTGTTGTATCTGTTCGGCGTGTATCGGAGGATTCTATTGCTTCATCTGCGAAACCGGATTTGGAGTCAGTACCTGTTTTACGTACAGGTATTATTCGTCGGAAAAAAGTAGCATTACAGTCTATTTCTCCCGCATTTATTACAGAAAAGAAAAAAGATTCGCGTCTGACGATTCAGAAAGCAACAGCTACTTTATCTACTGCAGAAGCGGGTCGTCCCATTCGATCTGGATTAGTGCCTGGTGAAAGTGTCGATATTTTGAAGAAAATCAATGAATCCGTTGGATTTTCTGAAGCGGAAGCAGAAAAGAAAAAGGTCAAAAAACCTGGTACGGACAGAGAAGGGCAAGGTCGACAGTTTCGGTCAACAGATTTTAGAAAAAGAGAAATGATTTTTCAACCGAAGAAAAAACGTTTATTTGCTGGAGCTTCTGGTAAAAGCACTATGATCACTAAGCCTAAATCACATAAAAGAGTGTTAAAGATATATAATACAATTTCTATTGAAGATTTGTCTCATAAGATGGGAGTTAAAAAACAAGTTCTTGTCAATCGAGCACGAAAGGAAGATTTGCTGAAAGAAAAAGAATCCTCTGTTGTCCATGTGCCGTATGAAACAGCTGCATTGATAGCTTCTTTGTTTGATTTTGAAGTTAAAAATCTCTCTAGAAAAGAAGAAGATATAATGAATGTTTTAGCTTTTGGCGATTTAACTGCTGAGAAAACAATAAAACCCCCAGTGGTAACTGTGATGGGTCATGTGGATCATGGTAAGACAACTTTATTGGATTGCATTCGTAAAAGTCGGGTGGCTGGTGCAGAGGCAGGAGGCATCACACAACATATTGGAGCTTATAGTGTACCGGTATCAAATAGTTTTGTGACATTTATTGATACTCCAGGGCATTCTGCTTTTACAGCATTAAGAGCCAGAGGTTCTCAGATGACGGATATTGTCGTCATTGTTGTTGCTGCTGATGATGGAGTGCAACCACAAACAATAGAAGCAATTAACCATGCAAAAAGTGCAAAAGCACAAATTATTGTAGCAATGAATAAAATAGATTTACCATCGGCAGATATAGAACGGGTTAAGAAGCAAATGACTGAACATGAACTCACACCGGAGGAATGGGGTGGAGAAACTATTTTTTGTTCTCTGTCTGCACGTACGGGTAAAGGTGTTAAAGAATTGTTGGAACATGTTCACCTTTTAGCGGAAGTGCATGAACTAAAAGCCAATCCTTTACGTTCAGGGATAGGGGTTGTTATGGAAAGTCGTTTGCAAAAAGGAAGAGGGCCAGTGATGACTTTACTGGTGCAAGATGGAACTTTGAAAATAAGTCAGGTGATTCTAGCTGGACATCAAGTGGGGCGTGTTCGGCAAATGACAGATGATCAAGGCCAAAGCATTTCTTCAGCTGGACCGGGTCGTGCCGTGGAGATATCTGGTTTTAATGGAATCATTTCATCTGGCGATAAATTTTATGTGGTGAAGAGTGAAAAGGATGCTCGAAAATGGTTAGTAGAATCTAGTTATCAGGCACCGCCTACGAATGATCCATTAAATGATCCATTAAATGAAGTGTCTGCTGAAGATCTTTTATTGAAAGCTCATGTTCAACAGATAAAAACACTCAATATTGTTTTAAAAACAGATGTGACGGGTAGTATCGAAGCCATTAAGTACTCTTTAGATAAAATAAATACAGATGAAGTAACATCTCAAGTGATTCATTCTAATCCCGGAGTAGTTAATGAAAATGATGTTTTACTTGCTCATGCCGCCGGTGCCGCTGTTATTTTTTGTTTTAATGTAGGAATGGATCCTAAAGCGCGAAAACTAGCTATGGAGAAAGATATTACAATTAAGTCACATAAAGTGATTTATGAATTATTGGAGGAAGTGGAATCCATGATGGCTGGGTTATTAGATCCAGAAGTCAAAGAAACTTTTGGTGGACGTATAGAAGTACGTCAGGTTTTTCATATCTCCAATGTAGGTACTATTGCTGGTTGCTATCTATTGAAAGGCAAAGTAAGTAATGATCATTTTATTCGTGTCATCCGAGACGATCAAGTTCTGCATGAGGAGAAGATTAGTAGTTTAAAGCATTTAAAACAGTCTGTAAAAAGTGTATCAGAAGGACAGGAGTGCGGTATTGGTTTAAGCAAATATAAAGATTTTAAGCCAGGGGATATATTGGAAAGTTTTATTAAAACAGAAACAAAAAGAAAAACATTAAAAAAGGAAAGAAATGAATAGAAGAATTTTAAAATTAAATAAAAATATTCAAAGAACTCTGATGGAATATTTTCTTAAAAAAATGAAACGTAGTGTGCTCGGGTTTATTTCCGTTAAAGAGGTGTTTTTAGCTCCAGATATGAAGTCAGCTAAGGTGTATTTATCCATTATGAGTGAAAAAGATCAGTCAGAACAAATGTATTCTAATTTAGAACAGGAAAGATATTTGATACAAAAAACAGTGGCACGTACAGGAGGTATGAAATTTTGTCCGCGATTGAATTTTTTTATCAATCATGTTTCTTTAGCTAACAGCGCTGAAGAAAGTAATGTGAAACAGGTGTCCCAGGAGGCGCCATTTGTAGGATGAGAGATCACGTACCCGGCGTGCAAAATAGTACTCGTGCAGGCGTGCATGGAGTATTGCTTGTTCGTAAAAAATCCGGCATTACTAGCCACGATGTAGTACATTCACTGAGAAAAATTATTGGACAAAAAGAAATAGGGCATGGTGGCACATTAGATCCTATTGCGGAAGGATTGATGCTGATTTTACTAGGACAAGGGACAAAGCTTTCTAATTATTTGTTGGTTAATAATAAGCGATATTTTTTCTCTTTTTGTTTGGGTGCAGAAACAAACACTCTCGATCGCACTGGAAAAATATTATCTCAAAAACCAGTGAATGTTTCATTACAAACTATCAAACATGTTTTGAAACAAAATCAGGGAAAGTGTATGTTGCCGGTCCCTCTTTTTTCTGCAGTAAAAATTCGTGGTAAAAAACTTTATGAATATGTTAGAGCAAACCGCCAGGTGGAACCACCTGTGCGAGAAATGTTTTTCTATGATTTGGAGATTAAAAATATTGTTTCGAATCAAGTGACAGTAGAGCTTTCCTGTCGGAAAGGAAGTTATATTCGATCCTGGGTTGCTCTGATTGGTCAACAGTTAAAAACAGGCGCTTATCTGGATAGTTTAGTTCGTTTACGCTCTGAGCCTTTTAGTTTAAGCTCTGCTTTGGATGTATGTGAAATTCAAGATCGATTAGCTACTCCCCAGTCAGTCAGTGAGGATGGCAAAACAATCAATTGGCAAAAACGACTGGCTCCAGCTTTTATTCCTTTCTCCGAATCACTTCCTCATATCCAGCCAGTGGTTATTTCCATGCAAGCAGAACAACAGATGAAGCAAGGACGTATTCCGATACATTTGTTGGTCAGCCTTAAAGCAGACCAAAAAGAGGTCAACCAACAAAGAGCAGAAAAAATAGTGCGTGTCATGAGCCATTCAACCGGCCAAATGGCAGCTTTACTCAAGTTAAAAGTTTTTAAACCACCAGAGATTTTAAGAGTATTTTCATCTTTGCCTTGACTGTGATAGATGAATTTTTATATCTTTGGCGTGTTATTAAAAGATTAGGAGAATAAGAATAGTGGCTTTATCAAAGGATGTGACAGCAAATGTGATTAAAAACTTTAGTCGAATGAGAACAGACACTGGTAGTTCAGAAGTTCAAATTGCTCTTTTGACCGAAAGAATTAAGACTCTTACTGGTCATTTTAAAACACATAAGAAAGATTTTCATTCACAGAGAGGATTGTTGAATTTGATCAGTCAGAGAAGAAAGCTATTGGATTATATCAAAAAATCAGAACCAAAAATTTATCAAAAAACCATACAGGAGTTATCGTTGAGAAAATAGCTTCTGTTGAAGTGTTCCCTATCTGTTTAATAAAGGATTTATATTTCCAAGATTAAATTGGTTTTTACGCGTTTAAGTGTGACGTATTAAGAAAGGAAAAATATTATGTCTCTTTCCCCTTTTAAATCTTCTGTTTCTGTTGGTGGTAAAACAATTCAATTGGAAACAGGTGGTTTGGCCCGTCAGGCAGATGGTGCTGTATTAGTCAGTTGTGGTGAAGATCAAGTATTAACTGCTGTGGTGTCTGATAGAAAAGCATCAGATTTAGATTTCTTTCCACTGACAGTAGAATATCAAGAACGATTTTATTCAGCTGGAAAAATTCCTGGAGGTTTTTTTCGTCGGGAAGGACGTCCTTCTTACGATTCAACTTTGTTGGCTCGGATGATTGACCGACCTATTCGTCCTTGCTTTCCAGAAGGTTACTGTTATGAGACGCAAGTGATCGCTACTGTTTTAAGCTATAGTGGAGAGTTTCCTATTGGTATTTTGGCTAGTTTGGGAGCATCCGCTGCACTACAGGTTAGTGATATTCCTTTTAATGGTCCCGTGGCAGCGGTGCAAGTAGCAAAAATAAATGGGCAGCTTACTTTGAATCCCAATATGGAAGAAATGGAAAAATCAACTTTAAATATGACTGTTGCAGGAACTCGTCAAAATTTATTGATGGTGGAGGGAGAAGCACAGTTTATTTCTGAATCGGAAGCTTTGGAAGCTCTCAAGTTTGCACATCATCATATTCAGCCTTTGTTAGATGCACAGGAAGATTTGCGGAAACAATCAGGTAGCGTATCTAAGAGAGCATGGGCTCCTTTTACTTTAAACCCGGAATGGAATGAATATTTGGAAAACAAGTTAAAAGATTCGGTGAAAAAGTGCTTGCAAGTGAAGGAAAAATCTAAACGTCAGCAGGCTTTTAACGAGCTTAAGCAGATTGTTATTAAGGATTTCGTCAAAGAGAGTGATACAGTGGATGTTGCTCAGTTAAAGAAGAAAAATATGGAATATGTATTAGACAGGGTAAAATATCATTTTGCTCGCTCTAATATTTTGCAAGAAGGTGTGCGAATAGATGGAAGAAAATGTGATGTTGTTCGTCCGATTACTGTGCAAGCGGGATTTTTACCTCGTGTACATGGTTCTGCTCTTTTTACACGTGGAGAAACACAAGTACTAGGTGCAGTGACATTAGGCACAGGGGATGACGAACAAAAAATGGATTTGCTGTCTGGTTTTATTAAAAAGCAATTTTTATTACATTATAATTTTCCTCATTATTCTGTAGGGGAAACTGGACGACTAGGAGGACAAAGTCGTCGGGAGATTGGTCATGGTTTTCTAGCTGAAAAAGCTTTAAAGGCTATTTTACCTCCTCATGAGCAATTTCCTTATACCATTCGTATTGTTAGTGAAGTCTTAGAATCGAATGGCTCCAGTTCTATGGGTACAGTATGTTCCGGTTCCCTTGCTTTGATGGATGCTGGTGTACCGGTGAAGTCGCCGGTGGCAGGTATTGCCATGGGGTTAATTCAAGAAAACAACCAAGTGCGCATTTTATCTGACATATTGGGCGATGAAGATCATTTAGGGGATATGGATTTTAAAGTCGCAGGATCAAAAGAGGGGATTACCGCTTTACAGATGGATGTGAAGACCAATGATTTATCTTTCTCAGTGATGGAACAGGCATTGGAGCAGGCACGGGAAGGACGTTTGCATATTTTAAATGAAATGGGGCAAGTGTTGTCTCAGCCAAGGGAGAGTATTTCTAATTATGCACCTCATATTAAGATTATTCACATTAAGCCGGAAAAGATTCGCGAAGTGATTGGCTCTGGTGGAAAAGTGATTAATAAAATTATTGAGGATACAGGCGTAAAATTAGATATTCAGGATTCTGGGCGAGTGTATATTGCATCTTCTGATTTAGAGCAAATTAAAAAAGCACAGGATATCATTGAAGGTATTTGTACAGAAGTGGAAGTTGGTACTGTCTATGATGGCACTGTGATTAAATTAGCGGCTTTTGGTGCTTTTGTGGAAATATTACCGAACACAAGTGGTTTATTGCATATTTCAGAAATTGCGCATCAGCGTATTCGGCAGGTAGAAGACGTGTTGAAAGAAGGAGATCACGTAAAGGTAAAAGTTTTAGAAGTAGGAGATAAAGGGCGTATTCGGTTAAGTCGCAAAGCTTTATTGGAGAACCCTGATTCTTAAATTTGAAGAAAATGAATAGTCAAAAATATATCATCATGCTTTTGCGCAGGTTTTATCAATGACTAATGTATTGTTTTTGGTAGTTAAGCTATTTGATTCTTTGGTTATTTTATTAATATAAAAAATTCTTGGCTTTTTATTTTTTTTTTTTATTCTTATAGATAGAAAATGAAATATTTTATTATTTTATTATTTATTATGTTTTCTGCTTGTCAGGACACTACCCAGTCGGAAAATTCTTCTTTTACGTCGGCTTCCACAGAGGATTCTATACGCGATCAAGCATCAAATACCGTTCAACCTTCCACTGAAAAACGAGAGACATCTGGACTAAAGTTTTATGTATTTACGAATGATTTTTATAATGCAAGGGGAATGGAACGACCTTATGTACGTTTAATAAGTGCGTCTGGTGAGTCTTATATTGTACCTCCTGTGGAATATGATGAAGTAGAAACAGAGTATGCAGTGATTGATTCTTTTAAAGTGAAAAATGGTTGTATCAAAGTTCCAGAAAGATCCTTCCCTTTAAAAATTCATATCTGTGATTCTGTTAGTTGCGCGCAGAGTCGATATTTAGCGGATATTATGGTGCCCAATCATTATGGCATTGCGGGTATAGGAAGTTTGCTAATTCCTCAAATATATCCTGTTTCTCCTTGCTCTGAGGAGTTTGTAAAATTATTAAAAAAAATATAGATTGAACATCAGAGTGCAGTTATTAATTGCTGTTTTTTTTCTTATTTCTCTGGTAGGTAGTTCTTTTTTTTTATATATGGGACAATTTTCTACCTTCAGTCGTTCATTTTATTTTGATTCGCAAGTGGCAGATATAAAGTTCATGCAAATATTTAATAAGAAAAATATACGAGGCATTACTGGTGAGTTGAATTCTTATGTGGATCCTATTTACAATTTTGGTTTACAGAGCAAACAAGCTGATGGTAAGGGAGGTAACTTGTTGAATAAAAAAGATGTTTCTCAAGATTCGCAAAAGTTAGGTATTCAATTATCAGTAGAACGTTATCAGTTACCTAATGGTTTAACCGTACTGCTTCATTCGGATGCTCGCATTCCTTATATTTACCATTTGTTATTGATGAAGGTGGGATCTGTCAACGAAGAGGAGGGGAGAACAGGTTTAGCTCATTTATTTGAACATATGATGTTTCGCGGGACAAAGCGGTTTTCGGATGAGGAATATGATAAAAAATTAAATGCAATAGGAGCTTTGAACAATGCATTTACGAGTCGAGATATCACAGGATACCACGTATATTTACCTCAAAAGCATTTGGAGATGGTGCTGGATATGGAATCCGATCGGTTACAGAATTTGGTGATTACTCAGAAAATATTTGAGACAGAACTGGAGGTTGTTAAGGAAGAACGAAGGATGAGTACAGATAATGATCCTGGGGATATTTTTGAGCCAATGATGAAATTAATATATCCTTTTCATTCATATGGTCGGCCAATTATTGGTTGGATGCGAGATTTAGAATCAATGACAGTTCCGAATCTAAGGCAATTTTATCAAACGCATTATACACCGAACAACGCTGTATTAGTTCTTACTGGGGATTTTGATATAGATAAAACAAAAAAATTAATTCAAAAATATTATGGTCCTTTACGTAAAGTAACAATGGGTAATTTAAACACACACAAACAAGAGATATCTAATCAAAAGAAAATCAAACGTTTTGTGAATCATCAGCGAGCGGTTCAAGGTCCCACTGTCGCTTTTGGTTTTCGTGCACCAGCTGTGGATGGAGAGGGTTCTTATGACTTGGACATTGTTAGTCATATCCTAACAGGAGGACATAGTGGAAGGCTTAAAAAGTTATTGGTGTATGAGAAACGTTTAGCCTTATCTGTGAGTAGTTTTTATTATGGTTTTAAGGAAGCAGGTATTTTTGTGATTAAAGTGCGACTAGTTCCTGGTGCTTCAGTGGAACGCGTTAAACAATTAGTTTTTGAGGAGATTAAAAAGTTATCTTCTCAAGAGGTATCGGATAAGGAGTTACTAAAAAGTCAACGGTCCGCACTACATTTTCTTATTTCATCTAATAAAGATTTAACTGGTAAAGCTAGATCTTTAGGAGAGAGTGAAATATTGTTAGGAGATTATAAAGAATTTTTTAAGCAATTAGATTATTATCGTGCAGTGACGGTTAAAACAATTCAAAAGAATATTATCCGTTATTTACAGAGGCAACAAGTATTTATTGTGCAGCTAGCGCCAATACAGAAATCCACGAAGGGTTCAGCGAAGGCTTTATAAATGCAGAGGTTAGTAAGGCAGCATTTGAAAAAAACTTGGCCAGTCTTTGTTATTTGTATTGGGTTAATTTGTGTGTGTTTGTTTTTGTGGAAGGGACAACATTTAATGACTAAAGTAGATTTATATCATCCTTATAGTTTTCAAACAGTTGTTTTATCTAATGGTTTGGAGGTGTTGTTAGTTCAGGACAACACTTTACCATATATTTCTTATGAAATAATGTTTAAAGGAGGATCCAAAAAGGATCCAAAAGATCAGGAAGGATTAACAGCAATTTTAGCAGAATTGATGGATAAGGGAACTCGCCGGCGGGCCACTATGCAACTAGCGGAGGATTTAGAATTATTGGGGAGTGAATTTATATCAGACGTTGGTAGGGATTATGTGTTTTTTTCAGTGGAAGCGCTTTCTTGGCTATCGGATGAAGTATTGGACATTTTTTCTGAAATAATTACTCAAACTGTTTTTTCGGAGGAAGAATTTAATCGAATCAAGCAAAAAATGATTGGAAATATTAAACGTAGTAGTGAAAATTTTAATTACTATGCTGCTCGTGTTTTTAATAAATATCTTTTTGGTGTTCATCCTTATGGTTTTTACGGGCAGGGAAAACTGGAGAGTTTACAACGAATCCAAAGAAAAGATGTGCAACGTCTCTATCAGGAAGAATTTCGACCGGATCGAGCAGTGTTAGCAGTAGCAGGAAGAATACCTAAGGATATGATGCAACATTTGGAGCACACTTTTGGTCAATGGCGGGTGGATCCTATTCAAAAACAGAAAAAATTAATGGATACTTTACCTGTCGTAGATAAGACAGAATTATTGATTGTAGATCATCCTTCCGCTGTTCAATCAGAAATTTGGCTAGGTCATATTAGTAGTATCAATAGTTCACATAAAGATTATTTAGCATTAAAAACAGCAAATGTGATTTTAGGTAATAATTCTATGGGTTCTCGTTTAATGCATCGGGTTCGGGTTCAGAAGGGGTTAGCGTATCATGTGTTTTCTTATTTTGATGCGAATAAGGAATTAGGTGCGTTTAAGTCTGGGATGTCTGTTCGTAATGCCAGAGTGGGAGATGCTTTATTGGAAAGTATTGCTGTCATAGAAGAATTTTATAAAAATGGCATTACAAAAGAGGAATTGGAAGAGGCAAGAGCGCAGTTAAAAACACGTTTTATTAGCGGTACTAATGTAGTAGAGAATTTTACACATTATTTATTATATTTAAGCAGTCAAAATGTATCGTATAATTTTGTAGAGTCCTATGTACATAATATTCATGCCTTAAGTGTGGGTCAGGTAAATGCAGCGATTAAGAAATATTTGTATCCGGATAAATTGAAAATTCTTGTATTTTCAAAATCGGATGAAGTAACCCCTCAATTACAGGACTATCAACCTTTTATTATTAAAAATTACAAAGATTTTTTATAGTTTCTAGTTGGTTTTATGAAATTTTTTATTCAAATGAGCAAAAATAAATCTTATATCATTTTGCGCAAGATAAAAGGAATGACTTTATTAGAAGTTATTATTGCAATGGCTTTGTTTGGGATGATTGCATTCTCTTTAATGCGAATGACAGATGCAAGCATTAAATATCGGCAAAAGATTGCTGGTAGGATGAAACAAGTACGTTTGTCTCGTCTAGTCACTCAGGTAATAAGAAAAGATTTTCACAATATGTTTTCTGCAGACGATGTAAATGCAATTTTAATATTATCTCATTCTAGAGCGCACGGTGCTAACACGGGTCCATCAGGTATTCCAGGTGCTTCGCCTGGATTTTTTGTCGATTGGACGCCTCCTTCGCCACTTGGAATAGGAGGTTTAATGGGAGATGAATCGCGTGTGACAGCTATTTCTTTTTCGGAGGAGCAATTAAGAGCAGATGAATTAGTGACAGGAGGAGGTTATAGAGTCTTTTATTATTTAAAACCTTGTCGTAGTCAGGAGGACACTCAAAATGTAAATTGTTTATGGAGGAGCGTATCATCTGATATTTTACCCTTATCCGGTCGGTGGGATATGGATTTAGGAAATAAGAAGAATGAGGGTAGGGTCTTATTAAAAAACGTAAAAACATTCCAAATATCTTATTTGAATATCTTTGATGGTCAATGGAAGAAACAGTGGCCAATAGTTTCACAGAAAGATATTTTCTTACCGGCAGCAATTAAGGTTTTTTTGGAGTTTCAGGATCGTAAAAAAAGATGGGTGCAGGAAAATTTAATCATTCCAATTTATCAAAGATATCTTTCATTAAGAATAGCGAGATCATAGGAAATAGCAATGTTTCATCTTGTTCAGACACTAGCAAAGAGTATTTATAGTTGGTTTATTATTAGTAAAAGTAATTTATTTTTTTGTTTCAGTGGTTCTCGCCGGCAGCAGGGTATGGCAGTGATATTGGTCATATCCACAATTTTATTTATTGTTTTGGTAATTCAAGAGACAGTATTTGAAACGCAGGTGGAACACCGTTCTGCACGAGCAGAACTGGATGCTTTGCAATCATATTATGCGGCAAAATCAGGTGTGGAGATTGCTCTACTGAGAATTAAGGCTTATCGTAAAGTTACATTTATTCCTCATGCTCAAATGGGTATTTTTCGTTCTTATATAGATATGATGTGGCGTTTTCCTTTCCGTTGGCCTTTAGCTTTAGGAGAGGCTAATGAATCAATTAAAAATAAGGATACAGTTTTTGAAGATAGTTTGATGCAAGCACGGTATCAAACAATGTTAACACCTACTGCCGGCCGATTAGATATTAACGACCTAGCGTCTCCTTTACCTTCACTTCGTCAGTGGACTTTTGATATATTATTTCGTTTGATTTTGCAGTTAAGAGAAGAGCAGAAACAATTAAAGGAGGCAGTCAGTGAAAATGATATTTTTCGTATTTTGAACAATATTAAAGATTGGGTGGATAGAGATACTTATGTTGGAAATGATAAAATATTGTCGGAAGCGAATTTATATACAGGGGAGATACCTCCTCCTAATCGTTCTTTTATTAGTAAGGAGGGATTGCGTCATGTAAAGGGTGTGACAAACCTTTTATATAAGGCAATAGAGCCTTTTATTACAGTATATGGAGAGAAGGGGTTGAATATTAATATGGCCCCGGTTCAATTAATACGTGCTTTACACAATGAATTTCCTACTGCTTTAGCTCAGGAAATTGTGCAGCAAACGCAGCATACGTTACCTCCAGTTGTTTTTACAAAGGACAGTTTTTCTGAATTTTTAACGCAGAAAGGTTTTGATTATTTAGCTCGGGAATTATTGGAGGGCAAAAGTTCGGAGAACTCCTCAGTTCCCAGTTTACCGGCTGAATCTAATCGGCATCAGATATCGCATTTACTTTTTAATGCTCCATATAATTTTATCATTAGTAGCAAGGGAATGGTGGGCAAAAGTCAGAAAACAATTACAGCGGTATATATGGATATGAAAGCCTTATCTAGTCATTTTAATAAGCTAGTCATATTGGAAAATAAAGCCGCACAGGGAAGTTCAGGGCAAGGGTCTAGTGAAAGAAGGGGTAAGCCAACTTTAGTTCAGCCAGCACGTTCCATGACAGGTGAATTGCGTTTGCAGCCAGTAATAATTTACTGGAAAGAAAGTTCTTAAAGGATTACCCTTTTGAGGGGGGGTGTTTTTTGATCTTTGTTGGCATAGACTTAGGTGCTTCAGCTGTTAAAGCAGTTGCCATTAAATCATCTGGTCATAAATTTTATATTTTGGATACACATTTTTTTCCATTGAAGTTGGATGTGGATGAAGAAAAAAAAGCTCTTCTAAGAATTGGGCATTTAAAAACTTTAGCGGAGCTATATCAGCATCAGGAAGTACGTTACATTTTTTGTTTTTCTCAGAATGAAATCAGTGCACGGCGGTTATTTTTTCCTTTTAAAGAACGTTATAAGATTGAGAGAAGTTTATCTTTTGAGATGGAGGATAAAATATTATTTGATTATCAGAAATTAATTTCTGATTTTAAAACTATTCAGTCATCTAAGGAAAGAACAGATGTCTTAGTATTTTCCGTTTTTCGTACAAAGATTTTAAATATACTTTATCAATTAAAGTCTGTAGGTATTGAGCCTTTTATTGTGACTTGTGAAGCGGAGGCAATCAGTAATTTATTTGAGGTACGGGGCAGCCAGGGCGGTGGGAACGCTGTTAGTAAGCGTAGTATGCAACAAGATAAGTATTTGTCTCCTCATTTAAAAGACTCACTCAAAAGCTCAGACATGCGTTTTGCTACAGGCGGCGAGTCGCCGCTGACGTTTGATAAACATGATTTGCAAGGTAGTGACAATAACGTAAACGCAGCCGCGGCGAAAGTGTCTCCCGCGACTCGCGGGCATGATTTACAAGGTAGTGACAATAACGTAAACGCAGCCGCGGCGAAAGTGTCCCCCGCGACTCGCGGGCATGATTTACAAGGTAGTGACAATAACGTAAACGCAGCCGCGGCGAAAGTGTCCCCCGCGACTCGCGGGCATGATTTACAAGGTAGTGACAATAACGTAAACGCAGCCGCGGCGAAAGTGTCCCCCGCGACTCGCGGGCATGATTTACAAGGTAGTGACAATAACGTAAACGCAGCCGCGGCGAAAGTGTCTCCCGCGACTCGCGGGCATGATTTACAAAGTCGTGACAGGGGAGCAGCGGAATCGCGGCGCGGTGTCCTCCGCGACTCGCGGGTGGAGTTGTATGTGAAGGTGGGGTATGGGCATACGGTGGTGATGCCATTTTTAGAGGGTATTTGTCATGGAGTATACAGTTTTGAGTGGGGGGTATCGTCTTGTGTTCGGAAGTTAGCAATTAAGTATGAGATTCCGTTAGAGACAGCGATGGAGCAGTTTTATGAAAAGGGATTTGTTTTGACAGATAAGCGGGGGTATACGGGGAGTCAAATTGCATTTTCTGGTGTCATTCAGGAGGAGTTTGATCATTTAATTCATAAGGTACATTTATTATTATTACAATTGGAGGGGGAGTATAGTTGGCAGTGTCGGAAAATTATCATTTGTGGGGATGGAGTACAGGTTAGGAATTTACAAGTGTGGTTATCGTCTCGTTGGAATGTGCCGGTCGTACGTGCAGAATCAGTAGAAGGTTTTCCGTCTGTGAATTTAAGGAATAACGATGAAAAGCAAAATAATTTATTAGTCGCTTTGGGTAGTGCAATGGAAGGATTAAAGAGTGGTCGTTCGCAGCCAATTAATTTTTTGAAAGAAGAATTTGCAGTGAAATTTAATTTAGCTGGTGTGTTACCTTCACAATGGAAACGTCCTTTATTAGTTGGTTCGTGTTGTTTTATGTTGTTTTTTTGTTATGCTTATTTAAGAGACTGGCAGTCGGAGAGATTATCGTCCAGAATACATTATGTATTTCAACAGAGTTCGCAGCAAATGGCAGGTTTGCGTAGATATCAGATTACAGTACCTAAGGTACGTCAGTTTATTAGTGGTAAACAGCATTTGATTAAAAAGATGAAATTAGTGGAGGAGTTGGTTGGTATTCCTTCTGCTTTGGATGGCATGAAAGAGGTGAGTATTGCTATTCGTAAGAAGCCAGCTTGGAATTTAGAGATTAAACAATTGGATATTGGACGACAAGAAATTAAAATTTATGGTACGATTTTAAAAGCTTATCTTAAAAACTTAGAGAGTAATTTAAGAGCCATTGCTAAGAAAGGTGCGTTGAAGCCATTACCTATATTAGCAAAAAGTGATCCATCTACCGTATCATCTATTACATCAGTGGGTAGTGATTCTTCTATTGTATCTTTTGCTTATTCTTATATGCGATCGGGATCTAACCAGTTATGAATTTATCTAATATAAAAGATTTTTTTATAGATATATGCAAAACAGTTTATGATCGATTATGGTCTAACTTGTTTGTTCATTTTTTAAGGGAGAAGTATGCTTGTTTAAGTGGTTTGCAGCGAAAAGTTATTTTTTCTACTTTGTTTGTTTTACTCATGGGAGGTGTATTATATTATCCAGTAATGCTTTTATATTCTTCTTGGGGACATGTAAGAGATAGTCAGGATAAAAAGCAGCTTATTCGGCAGATGAATCATTTATCTTTTGCTTTACGTAGTGGATCTACTTTTATTCATCCGATACATAGTAGTTTAAAAGTTTTTATTCAGCAGCAAGTATCTCATTGGCCTTTGGCAAAAAGGCAAATGACTCAGGTGAGTGAAATAAAAATAGATATATCTGATGTGAATGCAAAGAATTTACCTGTTACATCACGTTTAGTGGAAGTAAAAATGGATAATTTAAATTTAAAAGAAACTGTAGAACATGCTAAGCGATTAGAAGATTTATCTCCCTATCTTAAGTTGACGAACTTAAAAATGGAGGAAGATAAAGAAAAGCAGGATTATTTTGATGTATCTTATACCTTAGCTTTTTTTGATCGTTTAGATGCGCAAGTAGCAGACAAAGGAAAAGCTAATAATCGGTTGAATCAACAAACGGGTAGTCCTAGTGGCGTACGTGGTAAGAACATTTCTATTGATGTACCTCCGCCTCCTTTATCTTTGCCAAAAAAGAAAGATGTGTTGAAATAGGATAAGATCCAGAAAGCGCAGCAGGCATGAATTTTTTAAGAAAATATTTAGGGATTATTTTGCATTGGTTTAAACTGTATCGTTTAAAGTTATTAGTTTTTTTTGTGTTATTGGGATTATTTTTTTTGATTCGTTTTCCTTATGAAGAGGGAATATCTTTTTTATTAGATAGGGTGTTTCGACGTGCTCAGATTCAATTGCGCTATGATAATTTTTATATTCATCCGATAGGTCCGGCTCTAGTTTTTGAAAATCCAGAGATTCAAGTTGGTCATTCACCCCGTTATATAAAATTGGATCAGTTACGTATTTTGCCTAGTTACAAGGCGTTATTTAGTTTAAGACCAGGTGCAGTTTTTATTTTTAAATGGCGTAGGAGTGATTTAATTATCTCAGTTAGGAAGACAAATTGGGGAAGTAGTGGCCATCGATTAGTAATGGATCTTAAAGCAATTAACTTTGATCCATCTGTTTTACGCTCCACTTGGCCTTTATTGTCTAAGTTGTCTGGAGCTTTTTATTTAAATATGAAGATGGTGTGGGATGATATACAAGAGATACGGTTAGATGGTTTTTGGAATTTAACAGGGGGAGAGATTCGGATAAAAGCTTTGTCTTATACATTTCCTGGTACAATTGGTACGATTAGTTTACCTAATTTTCATTGGAGTCGTTTTCACTCTAGTGGTCAGATTAAAAAAAATTCTGTTGTTATTTCTGATATTTCTATTGGAGAGACAAAGGATCCATTTCAGTTGAAGACACGTGGGATATTGTCCTTGGATATACGTAAAAAATCTTTTTCTTCTCGTCCGTCGTTTTATTTAAAAAGTTATGATATTGGGATGGAAATTTTAGCGAGTGAAGATTTGAAATCAAAGTTATATTTTTTAGATTTATTATTTTCTTCTGTAGAGAAAAAAACACCGAGTGGTTCGCGTTATTTAGCTCGTATAAAAGGTAATAGTGCTAGTTTTTTCAATTTATTTGCTGTACCGGAGTTACCTACTTTAAAAGAAATTCAAAATCCCAAGCAAAAATAAAAACTGGATTAGGTTTATATATTTTCTAAATAAGTTGTTGGGTATGTAGTTTTTTTACTTGCTGAAAAAAGTAAAGGCCTTGAAATACAAGGGCGGAGTATACTTGTATTAAATCTGCACCCATATCTAATCTTTGCAGGGCATCTTTGGGTGTCAGTATTCCTCCAGCGGAGATGAGTAGCTGGTGTTTTCTTTCTGAGAGGAGATGTTTTTGTATGAGTGTCAGTTTTTGTTCGGATATTTTTGCAAGGGGTTTGCCGGATACTCCTCCTATTTTTGGAAAGAGGCTATTGGATTCTCTATCGGTGGTACTGTTGCATAGTATGTGTCCGCTGGCACCGCATTCTAAGGAGATATCCAGAGATAGTAAAAAATCTTTTTCTGATAAGTTAGGACTCCATTTAATGAAAAAAGGTTTTGGTGGATTAGATAATGTTGTTAGTTCTTGTTGAATGGTATGGAGTAATTTTTTTAAATATTGTGGTTGTATCAGGTTGGATAGTTCGGGTGTATTTGGGCTACTCACATTGATCACAAAAGCATCCACGTAGGGATTCAGCTGTTGTATACAATATAGAAAATCTTTTGCTGCATCTTGATTAGGGGTGTTTCTATTTTTACTAATGTTGGCGAAGATAGGTGTAGGTTTAAAGTGTTTCAGTGCTTTTAAGTTTTTTGCGATTGCAGCGGCTCCTGGTCCTGGAAAACCTAAATTATTCCATAGTGCTTGCTGTTGATTATTTTTTTTAAGGGTAGGTCCATGATTTTTTTTTTGAGCACGTGGAGTAACGGTGCCGATTTCGATAAAACCTGCTCCCATAGCCCACCAGGCTTTCATAAATTTTGCTTGTTTATCTATCCCTCCAGCGGGGGCGATGGGGTTGGGGAAATATAAATGATTCCATTTGAAGGGTCGCCAGACAGAGGGAGGTTTATTGTGAGTGCAAGTAGAGTATACGGATAAAAAAATATTTGCTAATTGGTGTGACCATTCAGCGGGTAAAAAAAGCCAGGGTTTATTTAATAAGCGTCGGAAGGAGTGAGGATGAGGATCCATTACCAGGCTTGTCCTCTAAGTTTCATTGCTTTTTCTAAACGTAGTAGAGAAACACCCATTGCAGCCGATCGCAGATCGTGGTAGGTATTTTGTTTATTTCCTGCCTGATGTTCTTTGGAAAAGCTCCATACTTTTTCAAAGGACATTATCATCACTTCTTGCAATTTATTTCGGACTTCTGTTTCTGTCCAAAATAGCCACCCGATATCTTGTACCCATTCAAAATAGCTAACGACAACACCCCCCCCATTCGCTAAAATATCAGGAACAATTAGTACTTTGTTTCTTATTAAATATTCTCCTGCTTCAGGTGTAATAGGGCTATTAGCTCCTTCTACAATTAAGGGAGCTTTAATGTGGTTCATATTTTTTGTGTGGATCACTCCATCCAAGGCGCAAGGGATGAGTACATCCGTTTTAAGTTGCAATAAATCTTCATTAGAAATATTTTCTGCTTGAGGATAGTTTTTAACAAAGCGGTTAGTATGGGTGTAATTAATTAGATCCCTGACATTTAATCCGGAGGCATTGAATATACCACCAGAGCGATCACTCACAGCAACAATACGTGCACCTCTTGCGTATGCTTCTATGCAGGCGTGTAGACCAACTTTTCCAAATCCTTGTACAGCGATGGTGGTATCACTGATACTTTTATTTTGTGTTTCCAATATTTTTTCAAGAATGTAAACAACACCTAAGCCAGTGGCACAGTTACGTCCTTTGGATCCACCAATTTCAATAGGTTTGCCTGTAACCATTCCAGTTTGGGAAAAACCGGATTCCAGAGAGTATGTATCCAACATCCAGGCCATTGTTTCGGAGTTAGTACCAACGTCTGGTGCTGGAATATCTTTATCTGGACCTATGAATGGGCCAAGTTCAGAAGTAAATCGGCGAGTCAGTGCTTCTAGTTCTGCTTTAGATAGGGCTGAGGGATCTAATTGTACTCCTCCTTTTGCTCCACCTAGTGGGAGATTAAGTAGGGAGTTTTTATAAGTCATCAAAGATGCTAAGGCTGCAATTTCTCCGATATTAACACTAGGGTGATAGCGGATACCTCCTTTAAAAGGTCCTAAAGTGTGATTATGTTGTACGCGGTAGCCGTTAAATACTTGTACACGATCATTATCCATGCGTACGGGAATAGAGACTCGGATAGCTCTTCGTGGTAGCTTTAGTCTTTCCATGACGTTGCGGTTGATACCAACTAACTTTCCGGCTTTTCCTAAGCTGTAAAGAACGTTTTTATAGAGCTGATTATCTAATATTTCGTCTGTATAATTCATGAAGTGCCTTTTAATAAGGTTTTTTTAGTATCATAAAATGAATCTATGTCTGTCAATCTCCTTTTTTTAAGAGTTTCAATGTATTTCCGATAGGATACATCAGAGGATAAATACAGTATTTTTATAGGTCTGGCTGCAAAAGTATCAGTTTATTTTACTGGTTTTCTGTTTCAGCCAGTTTTTTAAAATCTGTATGGGATCTTAAATAGGTAAGCCTGCCGGAATATTATTTGTGAGAAATTGCTTTAAGGTGGGCAAGGAATCAAGATGGTTAAAAAAAAAGCAATTGCTGCTATGGATCAAGTAATGGACGATTTAGCTCGTGAGGAATTAAGTTCTTCTGTTTCTTCTTCTGGTTCTTTAATTTTAGAAGAATTTAGTTCTCAAGGTATTTTGCCTTCTACAGTTGATTTACCAGCAGAGCAACCCAATTTATCAGAAAGTTTAATTCATTTTAAACCGATTCGACAGCACAAAGATTCTTTTTCTATAAAAAAACAATCAAAGCCTTTAATAGCTAAGAATAAACAATCTATTCAGTTGTCTGCACCTCAGGTGGATAAATTAAAGGTATCGATGTTTGAAAAATTGAAGATAAATAAAACAAATGAAATGCCTAATTCTCATATTCCTATTATTTTAAACCAATCGGAAAATTTAAGAATAGCTCAGGAAAGAAATATTGACTTAGAAAGAGAAATAGCACGTTTGCGGCAAGAGAATGAAAAGTTATTTGCTATTGAAGATAATTTTAAGCAACTAGATACTGTTCGGGATAAATATAGTTATTTGCAGCAAATTTATGAGGATAGCAAAGATAAATTTAGTGAAGAACATAAAATTTTAAGTAATATAATTCGAAACCAGAAAAGAAAAATAGAAGAGCAAAAAGAGCAGAATAAAAACTTACAGGATAGGTTATCCAGTAATATTCAACAAATTCGGGTGAGAGAGAGAGAACTGGAAAATCGATTAGAGCTTGTCAAATTGGACAGTCAGACTTTAACACGGGAGAAAGATCGATATATTTTAGATTTAAAGCGTCAATTGGATCGGTTAAAAATGGATCTAGATCGTCAAAAAGATAGAAACAATGAAGTGAGAAAAGATTTGGATCATTTTCGTAGTCAGTCTCGTAGAGCACTGCGTTCATTGAACATATCTTTGGATATTTTGAGAGGGGAACATTTATCTCAAGATGATGAAGAACATGAAAAACAATAGTTTGAAGGCAGTAATGACTGAAAAACAAAAAAAACAAATTAATTCAAATATATCTCAATCAGATATTTCTCAAAAAGGGTCTCAGTCAGGTCTTTCTCAGTTAGAAATGGATACAATGTGCAAAACAGTCATGGTTTCAGCTTCTTTATCAGATGATAAGTTGATTCAAGAAGAGCAATTTTCGGCATTTGTGTTGATTGCCGGTCCAGATTCTATGATGGGTCGATATTGGAAGATAGATAAAAAAACACTGAGTGTGGGGCGATCGAGAGATTGTGGACTATGTATACCGGAACCTTCTGTGAGTAAGAGTCATTTTTTTCTACGGGTATCAGGAGATAATCGGATTAGTATCATTGATGCGCATTCCACGAATGGCACTTTTATCAATAATGTTGCTCTTTCTCCGTCAGAAGAAATTGTTTTATGTGATAATGACTTAATAGAGTTTGGAAATATTAATTTAAAATTTTTAGATAAAGGTAATCCGGAGATTGCAGCTGTTGCGGATAATTTTAAGCGATCTTTCACGGATCATTTAACAGGGGCGGGTAATCGGTTTTTATTAAACATTCGTGCCCCGGAGATGTTTTTAATGAGTCGACGACATGGTCGTCCATTGTCTGTGATTATTTTTGATATTGATCATTTTAAAAAGATCAATGATGAGTATGGGCATTTAGCTGGGGATTTTATTTTAAAAAAAATTACCTCTCTTGGGCGATCTTGTTTTCGTTCAAATGATTTATTTGTTCGATCGGGTGGAGAGGAGTTTTGTATCTTTGTGCATAGTTCAGCTAAAGCGGCTCGTCGATCGATTGAGTTAGTGCGTCAAAAAATACAAGAATATCAGTTCTTGTATAAAAAAAAGAAGATATCTGTCACTATTTCAGCGGGTTTAGCTATTTATGAGGCGATGGATAAGAATTGGAAAGAGATATATCAGCGTGCGGATGAAGCTTTATATAAAGCTAAAGAAGCAGGTCGCAATCAAGTGTGTGCCGCTTAAAACACTATAAATTAATTGACTACCTGTTCTATATTTCTCCAAAAATAGATGTAAGGTTTTTATCATTGAGTAGTTAGATTTTTTGTTATTATGTTCGTTTAGTTGCGAGTAATCATTACACTGTTTTCATCAGGTAACAATATTATTTGCATTTGTTTTATAAAATATTTATATAGTCATACAATGAATAAAGTATTACTGATTTTACTAGTAACAATTTTTTCACATTCAGCTATGTCTTCCGAGTTTTGTGAAAATGCTTTTGCTCATACTCGTCATGTAATAACTAAGCTTTATTATCCAAGAGTGACCAAAGCTTTAAGACGTTCAGATGCAATGGTGACATTTAAAGGAATGATTGGATATCTTTGGGTGGCTAATAAGTATTTTAATAAAGATATGCGAAAAACTTATATCACTGTGCGTACGATATTAGGAAGAGAAAAATTTCAGCAGTTAAAGTGGAAGTTTTTTGGTGAAACAACTGTAGAATACGACATGGTATGGGAAGTTTTAATTAATTCAGAGACGGGTAAAGTGAATCCCGATTACATTGGACAGGATAAACTGAAAGAATTTGCAGAATTACATTATAAAGGAGATATACTTAGAGCATATACGAGAGCTGATGAAGCATTGGATGGAAAAGAGTTTGTTGCATTGGATTGGAAACATCCAAAAAACAGTTCCTTAACGGTCGTAGGGAGAGTGACCATAGCTTTAAGACATTCAGATGCAATGGTGACATTTAAAGGAATGATTGGATATCTTCGGATGGCTAATGAGTATTTTAATAAAGATATGCGAAAAACTTATATCACTGTGCGTACGATATTAGGAAGAGAAAAATTTCAGCAGTTAAAGTGGAAGTTTTTTGGTGAAACAACTGTAGAATACGACATGGTATGGGAAGTTTTAATTAATTCAGAGACGGGTAAAGTGAATCCCGATTACATTGGACAGGATAAACTGAAAGAATTTGCAAAATTACATTATAAAGGAGATATACTTAGAGCATATACGAGAGCTGATGAAGCATTGGATGGAAAAGAGTTTGTTGCATTGGATTGGAAACATCCAAAAAACAGTTCGAATACTTTTGTTCCTTTTGCAAAAAAAATGCTAACTAGGGCAAGGTATCCAGGCTTAACCATTGAGTTAACTCATGTGGATGCCATCAAAACTTTTAAAGGAATGAGTTCATATCGTTCTCTTTCTAACATAGAATTTAAGGGTGATATGCAAAAAACATATTTCATCGTGCTTAGGATATTAGGTGAAGAAAAATTTATGCAGTTAGGGTGGCGACTTTTTAACGGCACAGTTTTGGAATACAACACTCTGCGGAGTCTTTTCATTGATCCAGAGAGTGGTAAAGTGAGACCTGAATATATTGGACATGATAAATTAAAGAAGTTTGCATTAATAGCTTATAATGGGAATATACTTAAAGCATATATGAGAGTTGAGGAGGCATTGGATCCAGCAGAGTTTGCAGTATTGGGTAGGGAGAAGCCTTTGAATCCACCTACTCCTCCCCCGGGCGGTACCAATGCGTTTTAGTTAAATTGGAAGAATATGATATCGTTAGGGTAGCTGCTATATGTTCACTCTGAGTAATAATTACATTGTTTTTCTAAATTAGTGAAATTTTTTTATATTTATAATATGTTTTTTTAAGATAATAAAGAAGGAAGTAGAATGAAAAAAATAGTATTTATTTTGTTATTGATAGTGTTTTCAACGTCTGCCATGTCTGCTGGTTTATGTCGGAATACTTTTATTCCCTTTGCAAAAAAAATGCTAACAAGGGCAAGGTATCCAGGTTTGACTATGGCTGTAACGCATGAGCTTGCCATTAATGCTTTTCAAGGAATGTTTATGTATCGTTTTATTTCTGACAGAGAATTTAAGGGTGATATGCAAAAAGCATATTTCACCGTGCTTAGGATATTAGGTGAAGAAAAATTTAGGCAGTTAAGGTGGCGGCTTTTTAATGGCACAACTTTAGAATACAACACTCTGCGGAGTTTTTTTATTGATCCAGAAAGTGGCCAAGTAAGATCTGATTATATTGGAGAGGATAAATTAAAGATGTTTGCATTAATAGCTTATAATGGGAATAAACTTAAAGCATATATGAAAGTTGAGGAGGCGTTGGAACCAGCAGAGTTTGCAGTGTTAGGTTGGGAGAAACCTTTAAATCTACCTGCTTCCCGGGCGGTATCAACAGAGTTTGCAGTATTGGGTTGGGAGAAACCTTTGAATCTACCTGCTTCTTCCCGGGCGGTACCAATGCGTTTTAGTTGAATTGGAAGAATATGATATCGTTAGGGTAGCTGCTATATGTTCACTCTGAGTAATAATTACACTGTTTTTCTAAATTAGTGAAAAAACTTTGTTTTTATATTTATAATGTGTTTTTTTAAGATAAAAAGAAGGAAGTAGAATGAAAAAAATAGTATTTATTTTGTTATTGATGGTTTTTTCAACATCTGCCATGTCTGCCGGGTTATGTCGGAATACTTTTGTTCCCTTTGTAAAAAAAATGCTAACAAAGGCAAGGTATCCAGGGTTGAGATGGCGACTTTTTAATGGCACAACTGTAGAGTATAAAATTTTGCGGAAGATTTTCATTGATCCAGACAGTGGCCAAGTAAGATCTGTCCATATTGGACAGGATAAATTAAAGATGTTTGCATTAGTATATTTTAATGGAGATATATCGAAAGCATATATGAAAGTTGAGGAGGCGTTGGAACCAGCAGAGTTTGCAGTGTTAGGTTGGGAGAAACCTTTGAATCTACCTGCTTCCCTGGGAGAATCAAGGGAATAAACGTAGAGCATATATGAAAGTTGAGGGGGCGTTGGATCCAGCAGAGTTTGCAGTATTGGGTTGGGAGAAACCTTTGAATCTACCTGCTTCTTCCCGGGCGGTACCAATGCGTTTTAGTTGAATTGGAAGAATATGATATCGTTAGGGTAGCTGCTGTTGCACTTCACTCTGAGTAATACTTACACTGTTTTTCTAAATTAGTGATACAATTTGTTTTTACAGCATAGAATATGCTATTTAGAAAATAATGATAAAGAAAATAATATTCATTTTGATAGTAATGGTTTTTTCAACATCTGCCATGTCTGCCGGGTTATGTCGGAATACTTTTGTTTTCTATGTCAAGCAAACGTTCATTAGATTAACTTCTCCGATTTTAACTACAGCTTTACTTCAGCCAGATGCTATCGAGTTTTCTACAGGAATGGATGCCTATATCTTTTTATCTAATGTAGCATTTAAGGGTGATATGCAAAAAACATATTTCACCGTGCTTAAGATATTAGGTGAAGAAAAATTTATGCAGTTAGGGTGGCGGCTTTTTAACGGCACAACTTTAGAATATGAAACTGTGCGGAAGATTTTAATTGATCCAGAGAATGGCCACGTGAAGTTCAATTATATTGGACATGATAAACTAAAGAAGTTCGCATTTGTACATTTTGGGGATATACCTAAAGCGTATATGAGAGTTGAGGAGGCGTTGGATCCAGCAGAGTTTGCAGTATTGGGTTGGGAGAAACATGATTCTGTTAAAAAGGATGAAGACAACAGGAGGACACGGCACATGGAATTTGTGAATGGAGAAAATACCGTTAGGGAAGATCAAGGTAGCGGAGGATTTACGGAATAGACAGCAAGAAAAAGGATCTTAAATATTGTGATGATAAAGAAAGAGGTTTTTTTTCTATTGATAGGTAGTGGTTTTCTCCGCATTCTGCTTAAATTTGAGTAATATTATATTTATTATAAATATAAATAATAATTACACTTTCTATTTTTTTTATTAGACATTATTTCTATATATCAATTATAAGTGTCTTGTGCAGAGAGTGACATGATAAAAGCAATACTTATTTTATTAATGATTTTTTCAACGGCAGTATCGTCTGCTGAATTATGTCAGGGTGTATTTTCTACGGACGTGGATTCGATTGAGCATAAACTTCAAAAACTTTTTACTCGTCCAGATGCTATTGAAAAATTAAAAGGAGTAGACGGATATTTTGTTATTTCTTTTGAATATTTTACAGGTAATATGTATAGAGCTTATTCTAAAGTATTAAGTGTATTGGGAGAGAAGAAATTTAAGCAGTTAGGGTGGCGACTTTTCAGAGGGACAATTTGGGAATACTATGAAGTGCGAAAAGCCTTAATAAATCATAATAAACTAGGTAACACTTTAAATCCTTATTATATTGGCATAACTGGAATGATGATCTATGCAGATAAATATGCTGATAAGGATATACATAAAGTTTACACAAGAGCTTTTGCAGCGTTGGAGCCAGAGGAGTTTGCACTGCTGGGTTGGAAGGATTTTTTAGGTAACGCTCATGAGATGTATGAATTGAGAGCTAAGATCATTAACCGGGGCAAAATTAATATGGTGTTGGATCAATATGTTGATCAGGATGGTCTTATTCTTTTTGCTCACCAATACTTTGATGGTGATGTGCTTGTCGCTTTCATGCGTGTATCTGCTGTATTGAATTCAATGGAATTCAATCAGCTGCATTGGCTGGAGCCATCACATGATGGGCAATTACAATATAAAATGACACCTTCTAATAAAGTGGTTTTTAATTCTTCTGCTTTGGTTTTAAAAGATTATGAAGGGCAGATGGGATATATGCGTATGGCGGATAAATTTTTTGATGGAGATATGCGGAAAACATACCAACGTATGTATGCAATATTTGGTTTTCATAGAATGCAGCAAATGAATTGGAAAAAATTTAATGGCCACACATGGGATTTTTATATCTTACGTCGGAAAATAATAGATACAAAGGGTCGATTGCTAATTAAGTACTTTAAAGATCATGGATATTTTGCATTTGCTAGAGATCATTATGATGGGGATATGAAAAGTGCTTTTGAAGATATAGTCTCCGTACTTAATAAAGCCGAAGAAGCTCTATTTCAATGGCGTTTATTTCATGGATCTATCTGGGATTTTCGTAGAGTTCAATTACGATCTCATCATAAAAAAAATTCATAATTATTAATATTATGTGCGGATATAATTATTGATTTTTTTATTCTTAATAGAGGGATTATAGTTTACTAAGTATATGATTGTTTTACAGTTTGGTTATTTTTGCTAAATAAGGTAAGTGGCGATATTTTTCTTTGTAGTCCATTCCGTAGCCTACGATAAAAGCAGATCTATCTACATGGAATCCTACGTAGTCGACGGGGCATGGTGGTTTAATTGTTTGTGGTTTAGCGACTAAAGTGACTGTTGTTAAAGATTTTGGATGACGGCTGTGAAGTATTTGCTGTAAAAAGCGTAAAGTAAGCCCTCTGTCTACAATATCTTCTATTAGAAGGATATGGTGTGCGGATACATCTAATTTGGTGTCCATTGTTAGACGTATTTCCTGAGAAGGAGTGTCTCGTTGACCGTATGAGGAAGTTGCACAGAAATCACAAATCACTGAGCAATTTAGTTGTCTGATTAGATCGGCATAAAAAATAAAAGCACCTTTTAACACTCCGATTGCTAGTAATGTTTGCCCTTGAAATTTCTTGTTTAATTGATGAGCTAGTTCACTGATTCTATTTTGCACCTGGCGCTCGGTAAATAAAATAGAGGTTTTTGTTTCTGGCATTTGTCAAATTCCTATTATTGTCAGCCTAAATGTAAATTATCTGGCTTTATTCTAGCCATATTATTTTATCTTGCCAAGTGTGTTTTAAACGATAAACGGATGGAAGTGCTGAAAAACGTTGACAATTTTATTAAATGCAATTGAAGATAAAGCATGTTTCAAAAAAGCCGTTTAGATCCTAAATTATTTAATGGGGTAATGGATGTCACCGGCGATCAAACTATTCAGTTAAAAGATTTTCGCGGACAAAATGTTGTGCTATACTTTTATCCAAAGGACGACACACCTGGTTGTACTATGGAAGGTCAGGATTTTACAAAATTATATAAAAAGTTTCAATCAGCGGGTGCTGAGGTATTTGGAGTATCTATGGATTCCTTATCTTCTCATGAACGTTTCAAAGAAAAATATAAATATAAAATAGATCTCATTAGCGATCCGGATGGAAAATTATGTCGGGCATTTCATGTGATAAAAGAAAAAAACTTATATGGCAAAAAATTTAAAGGTATTGAGAGAAGCACTTTTGTTTTAAATAAGAAGCAAGAGTTGGTAAAAGAGTGGAGAAAAGTAAAAGTTCCAGGTCATGCGGAAGAAGTATTAAATTTTATTAAAACACTCAAGTAAAATATATTCAGAATAGATCAGATGTTGGAAGTATATATAGAGGTATTCAATTAAATCGTGTAGGGATCGTAGCGCATGCTTGAAATAAATAAACCGATTAGCCAGGATGTTTTGAATATGGAATTACAGATAACTGGGCAACGGACTGTATGTTTAAAGGACTTTGCCGGTCAAAATATGGTAATTTATTTTTATCCAAAAAATAATACGCCAGGCTGTATAAAAGAAGGCTTAGATTTTTCCCGGGCCTACGATCAATTCCAATCAACTAATACATATTTATTGGGGGTTTCCAGGGATAGTATGTCCTCTCATGAATGGTTTAAAAAAAGATTTAAATATAAGATGGATCTTGTCAGTGATACGCATGAAAAATTATCTGAGGCTTTTGGCGTTGTTAAAGAAGCGAATAGATACGCTAAAATGGTATTTGGTTTGACACTGCTTGGCATTGAGAGAAGCACTTTTGTTTTAAATAAAAAGCAGGAATTGATAAAAGAGTGGAGAAAAGTAAACGTATTTGGTCATGTAAAGGAAGTGTTAAATTTTATCAGAACACTTGAATAAGATCCGTGTGGCATGAACCGGTTTTAGCGCAAACTCTCTTAGAATATTTACCAAATTCTGTTAATGGTAGCGGAATGTGGATGTTGGATGCGACCTTTGGCAGGGGAGGGCATACAACAGCTATTTTAAATCGTTTACCTTTATTATCTGTTATAGCAATGGATTGTGATAGAAGCGCCGTGGAATGGGGTATCAAAAATAAATTATCTCAAAGAATTCATTTGTTTCATGGAAACTTTAATCAGTTTCCATTTACGATAGAGAAGCATTTTCCTGGCTTTATTGATCGAGAAGGATTTGATATCATTGTTATGGATTTAGGAGTCAGTTCTCCTCAATTAGAAGATGGAAAAAGAGGCTTTAGTTTTTATCAGGATGGACCATTAGACATGAGAATGGATCAAGCGCAGGATTTTTCTGCTAGGGATATTATTAATACTTGGAATGAAAAACAACTGAGTGATTTATTTTATTTATATAGAAATATTCGTTATGGTCGTCGGGTGGCGAAAGCTGTTGTGAAAGAAAGAGAGAAGCAACCTATTATTCGTACTAAGCAATTGGCGGATTTAATTGAAAAACAAATTGGCTGGAAGAAAAAGGGAGTGCATCCAGCAACTACTTATTTTTTAGCTTTACGTTTAGAAGTTAATCAGGAATTGGAAAATTTACAGGAGACGATACCAAAAATGATTCAAGCTTTAAAACCAGAAGGTCGTTTATTTGTTTTAAGTTTTCATTCTTTAGAAGATAGATTGGTTAAGCTGGCGTTTCAGGAAGCAAAGCATCTTCAAAATAAAAAGTTTATACAGTTAACTAAACGTGGGTTGCGCCCTTCGCGTGAGGAAATTAAGAAAAACCCTCGTGCACGTAGTGCACGTTTAAAAATTTTTGAAAAAGCGACTATCATAAAACAGTTAGGATAATTATGTCGTTTGATTTATCTAAAGATAATTGGAAACCTTTTCTAAATGTGGCGATTGTCATTATTTCTTTATTTGTTATTGTTTTTTGTAAAATGAAACTGATCAATATGAATTATGCTTTTTTAAGAGATTCCAGATTGTATGGCACGCTTCAGGATCGTTACTATAAAAATATTATGACTCAAGCTAGAAGGAATCGTTCAGAACGTTTGGAGCAGTTAGCACATTCTAGGATGACTTTGCATTGGGCAAAAGAGGGTCAGGTTATTTTAATTATTGGCGGAAAAGTGGCTGTCCCTCAATAGAATAATTTAGGGAAATGTCTGATGAGATCTAGAATCCATTTTATTTGTTATGTTCTTGTGGTTATTTTTTTGGTTTACTCATTCGTGGTGCATGGTTGCAGTTTTTTCCGGATGCACGTCTTATTTCTGCTAAGAAAAGAAATTTTGAAAAAGTGATTAAATTAAAACCTCGTAGGGGTATCATTTATGATCGGGGTGGGCGAGAATTAGCGATTAGTATTACTTCTTATTCTTTATTTGCAGATCCTTATTTAATAAAGTTGCCTCGTCAAGTGGCTCGCAAGTTGGCCAAACTGCTAAAAATACCATTTCAGGGTATTTATAAAAAAATTAAAAATAAAAACCAACGGTTTGTTTGGTTGAAGCGGCACATTGCAGATCAAAAGATGGAAGTCATTCGTTCATGGAAAATAGCTGGGCTGGCTTTTTTGGAAGAGCCAAAGCGGGTATATCCTAATGGTTCTTTATTGGCGCAGACTTTAGGTTTTGTGGGTCGGGATGGATATGGCTTAGAGGGAATTGAGCTAAGTTATAATACGGAGCTTAGTGGGGAAGAAAAACAAGTATTAGTGCAAAAAGATGCTATGGGCCGTCCATTTCTTTTTTCTCCTACACATATTGATCCAATTGCTTTGAGAACTAATGGGGCTGATATTTATTTAACTATAGACAGTGATCTTCAGTTTTTTTTTGAAAAAGAGTTAAAAAAATCAGTTAAAAAATATTCTGCTCGCTCCGCTTTAGGAGTTATTTTGGATCCTCAAACCGGGGAAATATTAGCGATGGCGCATGTCCCTTCATTTAATCCGAATCATCCTTCTCACGTGCCCAGTTGGTTTTTTCGTAATCGTTCAGTGACTGATGCTTTTGAACCGGGTAGTACTTTGAAGCCTTTTATCGCTGCTGCTGCTTTAAAAAAAAATATTCCACTGACACGACGTTACTCCAATCATGGTGGTGCTATCATCATTGATGGTCATACGATTAATGAAGCGGAATCTACGCATGAGAAGCAATTTAAAAATATGGATATTCGGGAAATTTTATCGCATTCGTCTAATATAGGGGCGGCTCAATTAGCTATGGATATTGGGGATGAGTTTTTGTACCAGAGTTTAAAAGATTTTGGTTTTGGTTTTCGTTTAGGTGTGAAGTTTCCATCAGAGAGTGCAGGTATTTTGAATCAAGTGCCTTGGAGGAAACTTCAGTTAGCTACTATTGGTTTTGGTCATGCGATATCTGTGACTCCTTTACAAATCACGGCAGCTTTTGCAGCGATAGCGAATGGGGGAGTTTTAAAAAAACCTTATTTGGTTCAGTCTATTCATTATAAGGAGAGTGGAAAAAAAGAAATATTTAAACCATTTATTTTAAGACAAGTGCTTAGTACTGAACAGGCAAGAAATGTAACAGTGATGTTAATTTCTGCAGTATCAGATGAGGGGACAGGTCATAGGGCACAGGTAAAAGGTTTTTTGGCTGCCGGCAAAACAGGTACTGCTCAAGTGGTCTCTGAAAAAGGAGGGTATGTGCCGGACCAATATATTGCCAGTTTTGCTGGATTTATTCCTGCTCAAGATCCAAAATTTGTTATTTATGTTGCTGTAAATGATCCGAAAAAGTTTTTTTATGGTTCTCAAGTAGCGGCTCCCATTTTTTCTAATGTAGCCAAGTATGCTGTTAGGCAAGCGGGTCTTTCTCCGGTCTTAATGAGTGAAGAAAATGTTTTGAAAACTAAAAATAAAAAACAGAAGGAACATACCACTCGTTTTATCGGGCATAAGAATCAAGCAATGTCTACTTCTCCATCTACTGGTCAGTTGGCACCGGATTTTGTTGGTTTGAGTCTCAGGAAGGTTTATCAACAGGCTCGTCAAATGCGGATTCGATTAACAGTAAAAGGGTCTGGTGTGGTGGTTCGTACGATTCCTGCAGCTGGAAAGCTTTTATCTCCTAATCGTCCGATGCAGTTGATTATGTCGGATTAATTTTTTTATAGATGATTCAGATATTAAACAAGACTGATATATTTAGGTATTTTTGTTAGTTAGTTCGGATTTAAATTTTCCAATTTTAAAAAACGGCAGGGTTTTAGCTTTTACTGAAATTTTTTCGCCGGTTTGTGGGTTGCGCCCTTGATAAGCTTCGTAGTGGCGCAATTCGAAGGTACCAAATCCACGTACTTCCACTCGTTGACCGTTTTGCAAAGCTGTGATGATGGAATCAAATACACTGTTAACAATAATGGTGGCGACTGCTTTACTTTTTTTGTGTTTTTCGGATATGACCTGGATGAGCTGAGATTTAGTCATATAGGCTAAATTACTTTTTTTACTCATTAAAGGCTCCTAATAGTTTTACTGTGCCTGAATGGTGCATTATCGTATTGTAAATAAAAGCTTTGCTTCTGACAAATTAAAAATAGCAATTTTTTTATTAAGTATGGGGTAATTCTTAAGGGGTTATTTTCCGATATGTATTGTTATGCAAAACAAGACGAGTAAACAAGATCGAAAACAGGACAGTTCCTCTCTTTTTGTTCATTCAAAAAAAAAGGTTTGTAAGAGTGGAGCTTATTACCAGGGATCTCAGCTAGATAGTGTATTTTCTAATTTTGCCGGCTTTTTCATGTTGTTGGGCTTTATTAGTGCTGGTTTTTATTATTTTTTACAGCCTTCTTCAGGTCGTATGCCGGCTTCAGTAGAAGTGGATAATGCGGATTGGGAATCTCAGGCATGGAATCGTAGCCAGGGTTTGCAGATGAAACAGGAAAACAGGGCACGAAAAGCTAAGATAGAAGCAATCAATCATTTAGCTGTTGAAGTAGATAACGAAGAAGTTTCAAAACCTATATTACCTATGATAGACGTTGACCCGATGGTTTCACCGAGTAAGGCTCAGTCTATTGTGGATGGTTTGACAGCCTCTCCATTTAATCCTGATATAGAGACTCCGGAGGATATTATTCGCCGAAGAGTGGCTCATGATAAGTGGTTAGAAAATTATTTAGTCGATAAGAATGAAAAAGAGAGGAAAAAATTTATTCTGCATTTTATCCGATCGGCTAGGGAGCAAGGTTATGAAGTGCAATTTCAAGGTGGCATGAAGTTTATTTTAATTCCTATTGAAAAACCAAAAGAAAAATTAGAAGAAGCAAAAGTGTATGTAGAGTAAATTATTTTTCTTTTATTTGTAGATTATTTCCTATCTCTCAGGCAAGGTAACTCTCTGTGTTTTATTGTAGTTTTGGATTAAACTCAGAATTTTGAGTCATCATATACAAAATCTAACAGCGGTTTTTTAACTGTCTTGCCTTCACGAGCTTTTACATATTTTATTACTGAATTTAACTGCAGAGTATCAGATATGGTAAAACTCCTAAAATCCAGTTTTATCTGTTTTATTGTCGCTTTCTTACCTATATGGCTTTGTACATACTGCACAGTTTGTTTCAACCGTGAAAGATAATTTACTTGTGTAAAATTCATAAAATTCTGTTTCATCTGCTCCTTTGTTACTTCCTCTCCTGTATAGTTTTCCATATATTCCACAACCGGCTTAAGATTTGAAACATTAGCGTAAATAAAAGCTTCTATATTCTGTTCCATCAGTTCTACTGTTGCTTCCTTACCTATATAGGTGTCCATATACTCCATAGTTGGTGTCAACCGTAAAAGATCAAGATTGTGAAGAGGTACTAAATCCTTTTTTATCAGTTTTTTTACTACTTCCTTACCGTACCGATTGCCTAAATAATCAAGCACTAATTTAGTGTTATTCACATTATTTACTGTAAAAAACTCTGTTATTGGATGATTATAATTTTCGAATATATTTCGTAGATTATCTGTAACTCCTGATTCACCTATATAACTTTCATATAAAGATATTTGTTTTTTAAATTTCTGGTAATCCATACCTTCAAAATAAAATGGATATTGAATTGTTTTAATTGTATACTCTATTCCAATGCGATTTTGTAAAAAATTCAAAAAATGTTCTGCATCTTTCTTAGTCCAATAGCGAGTTGCATTACTAATGTTTTTCCTCCATTGATCACCCATTTTAACTTCCCAAATTTCTCCCATGTGTTTCTGAGCAAATTGCACAAATATAGGAACTGTTGAAAATTCATCCTGACAATTTGAGGAAAAAGCTGAAGAAGAAATAAGAAAAACATATAAAACAAAAAACGATTTTAAAAATATTTTTAAATTGCTGCTCATAGATCTATCCTTTTTAAGGTTGATATATTATTTTTTTTAAAATAGCTATTGAATTAATAATATAATATAAATATTACACTTGATAGTATAAATGCTACACTTGGAATGCGATTACCTATGGGATATATTCAATTAACACAATCAGGGTAGCCAAAAATGGAGGCCAATCTGGTTAAAAGGTAGCCACCGAATTTTGAAAGCCAAGGACAAATTTTAGAATCTTTATATGTATAAATAAATTTATTTTTAGACATTTATACTCTTTTATAGAAAAAATGCTGGCTGGAAAAATTTTGTAACATAAAAATAAAAAGCCTTAGAAATAAAGTGTATTTAAATTTAAACAAATTATTTTATTCTATCCAATAAATCTCCTGGCTGGTTTGAAAGTTCATGTAGAGTTTTCTATATCACCGTGTGTAATAATATTTGAAATATTGAAAAATATCTCAAAATAAATCTTGTGAATTAAGGATTGTCAGTGGCAATTTGAAAATTGTCTAAAAATTCAGAAAACATGAGAGTTAAAAACGCCTCGACATTTTCTGCAACGTTTCTAAACACAAAATTCATAAAGTTTATGCAATTAAAGTGGCGGAGGGAGAGGGATTCGAACCCTCGGTGCGATTTATTCTCGCACGGTTGTTTAGCAAACAACTGGTTTCAGCCACTCACCCACCCCTCCCATGCACAAAACAGTGCCACATACTGAAAAAAGAATCAAGCTGGACATTTGCGGCTGAAGTGTTTTTACTTTATACTTCCTGATTGATTTTGCGCGCCTGTAGCTTAGCTGGATAGAGCGTCTGACTACGGATCAGGAGGCCGGAGGTTCGAATCCTTCCAGGCGCGCTTTTTATATATGTGTTATCTAAAATATGTAAAATAAATAGGTAGAAGATAAGTTGGAATCCATTGTGATTGTGTAATGAATATATGGAGCAGGTGATATGCATTTTGGAAATCCGGAATATTTGTATCTACTTTTTGTTTTGCCGCTGTTGTTATTTTTATTTACGCGACGTTTAAGTGGGTCTCGTCGTCGGCTCAGTATGTATTTGGGTTTAAATTGTTTGCAGGCAACAGCCGGTAGTTTATTTTCTCGCCGGCGTATATATCGTTATTGTATTTTATTATTAGCACTTATGTTTTTAATTTTAGCGTTAGCACGTCCACGAGGGAGCGTTGAGAATGAAGAGGTGGCTGTCAGTGGTGTAGAAGTTATGATTTTAGCAGATATGTCGCGCAGTATGTTGGTAGAGGATATGGGAGGAGTCTCTCGTTTAACAGTAATGAAAAAGGAATTAAGACGATTGCTAGGTATGTTACCTGGTCAGCGTGTGGGGTTGATTGCTTTTGCGGGAACTGCTTTATTGGTGTCTCCTTTAACTTTGGATCATTCTATTTTGGATATGTATATAGGTTCTTTATCGGCAAATACTTTACTAGTTCAGGGGACAGATTTTGGTATTGCGTTTCGTATGGCTTGGCAGGCATTTCGTAGAGGTGGAATATCGGATATTTCTCATGGGTCTCGTGTAGTCATTGTCGCTTCAGACGGGGAGGATAATGAGCAACAAGCAATATCGGTGGCGCGTGAACTATCGCAAACAGGTATACGTATTTTTACAATAGGAATTGGTTCTTTATCGGGGGGTCCGGTGCCTATTTATGATAACAAAGAACATAAGACGGGTTATAAGAAAGACAGTCAGGGAAATTTAATTATGTCTCGTTTTGATGAGCATGCGCTTAAAAAAATAGCACGTATAACTAGTGGTGGTTTTTATCATTTATCTGTTGGAGATCGTTCAATGGAGAAAATTTATTCGGACATACAATCTTTAGAGAAAGGCAAAACTTCTTATGTGAGCCAGGCGGCTTATCAAGAGTGGTATAGTGTATTTATCTTGCTTGCGTTATTTTGTGGAGTTTTGTATTTTTTAATTAGTGAAAAAACAGGTTCAGTTTACGTATGGCACAGTTACTTAAAAAATCAATAAAACCACAAAACCGCATTTTTTATTTTTGGGATTATATGATCCTGCTTTGTTTTTTTGTTGCGGTGATTGGTTTAGGTGCGATGTTGTTTTTGGATAAAAACCATCGGGCGATTTATTATATGAAAGTTAAGAATTATGGAAAGTCGCAGGAATTGTTATTAAAGGCGTTAGACAGCCAGCCTTTTTCTTCTCTTTATCGGATGAATTTAGCGTTGAATTATTTATTAATGGGTCAGTATGAAAATTCTATTCAGGAATATCAATCTGTTGCGGATTTGCAGGGTAGTAATAATAATGTAGATGTGGCCACATCGAAAATGTCCGCGGCGACTCGCCGCCGCCGCCGGGTCGGCGGGGACGCTTTTGGTAAACTTAATTTGCAAGGTAGTGACAAGGGTGCAGCGGAATCGCGGCGCAGTCATGCCCCCCTTGGGGGGGATTTTAATTCTGCGGTAGCGGCTAGTGGAAAGGGGGAAGTGGATCGAGCTTTATCTTTTTATCAGAGAGCTTTATCTTATCGTCCTCGTTCTATAGAGATGAAGACAAATATTGAATTATTAACTAGGAAGGCTCAAAGCAACAAAAATCAAAAACAGGATCAAAAACAAGATCAAAAACAGGATCAAAATCAAAAACGTTCAGCTAGTGATTCAGACAATTTAAAAAACAAAGATAGTCAGATGGATCGTCGTGATTTACCGGGATCCGATCGCTCTAAAACCGAGAAAAAGCCAACAGGTTCTGATTCTAATCAGCGATTGTTGAATAAAGCTCAGGTGGAGGCGGTATTAAAGTCTATTCAGGAGCAGGAAAAAAATATTAAGCAAAGGAGGGAAACAGAGCAGCAAGGTTATAAAAATCGTGGAGGTGGGAAAGATTGGTAAATCGGTTTATTATATTTTTTATTTTTATTTATAGCTTGTGTATCAGTCATGTGGCTTTCGCAGCTGTGCAGGTGGAATCTTCTATTACTCCAAAGTTAGTGCATCCGAAGGATCAATTAACTTTAACGGTGAGTGTGCGGTATAAATCATCGGAGGATATTGATTCGCCTCGTTTGCCGGATTTGGATCATTTTAATTTAGTGGGACAGAGTGAATCTCACAATTTTCAGATAAATAATTTTAGTGTTAAGAAGGAAAAAAAATTTCATTATACTCTACAGCCTAAAAAAAAGGGGCGATTTACGATTGGGTCTGTGAAGGTGGTGGTGAGTGGACGTGTTTTTAAAACGGATCCAATGACAGTAGAGGTATCTGATAGTGTTAAGCGATCTTCTAGGGGCGCTTCTCAGTTTCCATCTCTTTTGCCGAGGATGTTTCCTCCGTCGTTTTCTCCTTTTTTTGGTCCGGGCATTGGATCAGGCGATATTTCTACTCTTGAAAAAGAGGACGTTTTATTTCGTTTAAATTTGAATAAAAAGCATGTGTATGTGGGAGAGATGATCGAGGCGCAGTGGGTGTTATATGTGCGTGAAGATCGGGAAGAGACAATAATGAATACATCGTTAAATCCATCTGTATTGAATGGATTTTGGGTGGAGTCAGTGATGGAGCCATCGGAAAAAGCGGTGTTAGTTGGAACGGAAGATATAAAGGGAGTTCGGTATAAGAAATATTTATTAACTTCTTCTGCGTTAGTCCCTTTACGGGTGGGCCGTTTGAAGATAAGTGGTACGGAGGTAGCGGTTCAATTTGCGACTGGCTTTAGTGTATTTCAGCCAGGTCGCCAGGTTTTTGAAAAAAACAGTCAAGATGTGATTGTGGAAGTTCAACCTTTACCGCTTAAGGAAAATAATTTTTTTACAGAGGCGGTGGGAGATTTTACGATGACGGCCAATGTGAATAAAAAGGATGTTATTGTTAATGATTCTATTGTGTACAAGATAATTTTTAAAGGGAAGGGGCACCCTCGTTTTATTCGTTTACCTTCATTGAACTTTGGTTCCGGGTTGGAGTTATATGATCAAGCGGTGTCTCAGAATTTTTCTATAAAAGGTAGTGTGAAAGAATATGAGATGATTATTATTCCTCATCGGGTAGGTGAGGTGGTTATTCCTTCTTTTGAATTAAGCACTTTTGATCCTGATTTATCTATATATAAGACACATATTTTACCTTCTTTTGTATTGCGAGTGCGAGCAGCGGAGACGGGTGATGGTAAAAATGTACAGGAGCAGGAGCGATATTTTAAACCTTCTACGGAAGGGGATCCCCAGAAAAGTGTTCCCTTAGCGTTTTTATCGCCGAGAGTGTTAGGTGATAGTGGAAGTAAATTTTTTATTGGTCAAAATTTGGGTATACCTGGGCGTTGGATTTTTTGGATAGGTATTTATAGTGTTTTATTCATTTTATTTATTTATGGAATGTGGCGTATTTTTTTTATGAGAGAGAAGGTGGGTTTAGATGTTATGGTAGAGAAGTATTGGCGTCAGGTGGATCAAGCGATTGGTCGGCAGGATTGGAAAACGGCGAGTGTAATTTTATTGGATTTGGTTTATTTATTTTTATCTGAGTTAGTTGGGCAAGGGCGTGCGTTAAGGAATGTAGATATTTTATTACAGCAGCTTTCTCCTCGTTTAAGGAAAGATTATGCATCTACTATTCGGCACTTGGTGGATATTTTAGAGCGTGTGGGTTTTGCCCCTACGCATATAGCTAGTCACTTAAGAAATAGGGAAAATATGATAAAGTTAAGACGTCAGACGTTTCTTTTATTGAGAAAATTATCGGTTCATAGCACGGATGGGCGAGTGAAGATATCTGTTTAAAAAGGTGTGTATGAAGGAGATGATAATTTGGAAGAGGGAAATAAATTGTGAAAAAATTGATTAAAGTACCTGCTGCTGGGGAGTCTGTGACCCAGGCTGTAGTAGGTGAGTGGCAAAAGAAGGATGGGGATTATGTGCGTCAGAATGATGTATTAGTGATGATGGAGACGGATAAAGCTTCTATGGATTTAGTCGCAGAGCATGGTGGGAAGCTTAAAATTTTAAAACAAGCTGGGGAAGAGGTAAAAGTGGGTGAGGTGATTGCTGAGTTAGATACTTCAGCGGTTCCTTCTGCGGAAGCTTCTTCGCATAAAGTGGCCAGTGCATCTCCGATACCGCAAGGTAGTCAGGTTGTTAAAAATCAAGATGTTGGTGGTGGTAAGAGTGGTGTCGTAGGTAGTGCGAGTGTTGAGGGTGATGTGTTTTTATCTCCTGCTGTTAGGAGAATCGTCGCAGAAAAAAATTTAGATCCTTTAAAGATTCATGGAACGGGTCCTGGTGGTCGTATTACAAAAGCGGATGTTATTTCTTATAGTGAATCGTCGTCTGTTACGGATAAGCATAATTTACAGGAAATAGGTAAGGATATTTTATCTACTTCTCAGAAGCAGGGTGTAAACGATTCAGGTATTAATGTAAATTTTATTCGCAATAAAATATCTGCTGCGGCTAGCAATTTTCGTGGCGAAAAAAAGTCGACGGAAGAGGATTCAAATGTTGTTCAGCGAGAGCGGATGACAACTATTCGCCGTCGGATAGCGGAACGTTTAGTGGAGTCACAGCACAGTTCAGCAACATTAACGACTTTTAATGAAATGGATATGTCTCGTGTAATAGCTATACGTTCGGAACATAAAGAGGCTTTTCAAAAAAAGCATGGGGTGAAGTTAGGCTTTATGAGTTTTTTTATTAAAGCAGTGGTACGTGCGATAGAAGTGTTTCCACGGGTTAATGCATATATTGAAGGCGATGATGTTGTTTATCATCGTTCTTGTCATATTGGTGTGGCAGTGAGTACGGAGCGAGGTTTACTGGTGCCGGTGATTCGTGAGGCGGAAAAAATGGGATTAGCTGATTTGGAAAAAGCTGTTTTATCTTATGCAGAGAAAGCCAGAGATGGGAAGATAGGTCCAGACGAATTAATCGGTGGAACTTTTACGATTAGTAACGGAGGAGTGTTTGGTTCTTTGATGTCCACACCGATTTTAAATCCACCGCAAAGTGGTATTTTAGGTTTGCATAAGATAGAACAACGTCCGGTGGCTATAGATGGAAAGGTATGTGTTCGACCGATGATGTATGCAGCTTTATCTTACGATCATCGTTTAGTGGACGGGCGGGAATCTGTCGGTTTTTTAATGACAGTCAAAGAATGTATAGAGGATCCGATTCGTTTATTGATAAATTTATAAGTGTTTTTAAATAGTTAGAAATATAATTTAATAATATAGATTAAGTTTTTATTAGTGAAACGACAGGAGTGAGGTTAAGATATATGTATGATTTGATAGTGATTGGTTCGGGGCCGGGAGGTTATACGGGAGCTATTCGTGCTGCGCAGTTAGGTTTAAAGACGGCAGTTGTGGAAAAATATAAGCGAGTTGGTGGCGTGTGTTTAAATGTGGGTTGTATTCCGTCTAAAGCTTTATTGGATTCTTCGGAGCATTATCATTTTGCAAGGGAGCAGTTAGCGGTGCATGGAGTGAAAGCGCGGTCTGTTTCATTGGATTTATCCCAGATGATAGGTAGAAAGAATGTGATTGTTAAAGAGTTAACCGGGGGCATTCGGTATTTATTTAAGAAAAACAAGATTGATTGTTTGGAGGGGGTGGGTTCTTTATTATCTCCTCAAAAAGTGCGAGTGAAATCAGGTAGGGATGAGAGAGTGATTGAGGGACGACATATTATGTTAGCGACGGGAAGTAAACCGAGGGAACATTCGGGTGTTCCTTTTGATGGAGAGAGAGTTATTTCTTCTACGGAGGCTTTAAGTTTAGATCGTGTGCCTAAGAAATTATTAGTTGTTGGTGGTGGATATATTGGTTTGGAGCTTGGTTCTGTTTGGTCGCGTTTAGGTGCGGAGGTGCATGTTTTTGAGTATGCCGATCGCTTATGTCCGATGATGGATCAGGAAGTATCTCGTCAATTATTAAAGTTGTTGCAGCAACAGGGATTGAAGTTTTTTCTAGGTTGTTCTGTGGAATCTGTGCGGAAGGATCGATCCGGAGTAGATTTGATTTATAAGGACAGTTCTGGTGGGGAGCAGGTAGCGCGTGGAGATATGGTATTAGTTTCTATTGGTCGTCGGCCTTATAGTGATTTATTGGGTTTGGAGAATGTAGGTATTCAGTTGGACGAAAAAGGCTTTGTACCGGTGGATAAAACTTGGAGAACGAAAGCACATAAACATATTTTTGCCATTGGGGATTTAATTGGAGGGATGATGCTTGCGCATAAGGCAGAAGAAGAGGGAGTGGCTGTTGCGGAGGTGATAGCTGGCGGGCATGGTCATGTGCATTACGATATGATTCCTTCTGTGGTGTACACTTGGCCGGAAGTAGCGAGTGTGGGAAAAACAGAAGAACAATTAAAAGAAGAGGGAGTAGAGTATCGTTCCGGTGTATTTCCGTTTATCGCGAATGGTCGTGCAAAGGCTTTAGCTTGTACACAGGGTTTTGTGAAAATTTTAGCAATAACTAAAACGGATCAAATAGTGGGTGTACATATTATTGGTCCTCGGGCTTCTGATATGATTGCAGAAGCGGTGATGGCAATGGAGATGGGTGCTAGCAGTGAGGATTTAGCACGCAGTGTACATGCACACCCTACTTTGTCAGAGGTGATGCGAGAGGCGGCTTTGAATGTGGATAAAAGATCGCGCCAAATGTAGCGGTATCATATCTTTTAGTCGTTTTTGTTTTGGTACTTGGTTATTTGGCTTATTGATTATTCTATGGGGGGCATGGGTTCGTATTTCTCATTCGGGAGATGGTTGCGGAGCCTCTTGGCCATCTTGTGACGGTCAGTATTTAATTTCTTTAACAAATAGTGCGCCGGTTTGGATTGAATGGATTCATCGGGCAACGTCTGGTTTATTTGGTTTATCGGTTTTATGTTTAGTAGTGGCGGCTTTTATGAAGTTTCCACGTGGACATTCTGTTCGCCACATAGCTTTGCTTGCTTTATTATTTACGGTATTGGAAGCGTTGATTGGTGCACGCTTGGTGCTAGGAGAATTAACAGGAGATCATATTTCTCTTTCCCGTGTTTTAACGATGAGTGTGCATTTACTCAATTCACTATTGTTAATGGGTAGTTTGTTTATTTGCTATCGTTTATCTCTAGGAAAAATTTATCACTTCAGAAACATTAGTCGTATTTTTGCAGTAGGTACAGCCATTGTTTTTTTTGTGATTGCTTTTTTTGGTTCTTTATCTGCTTTATCCGTTTCTATTTTTCCTTCTGTTTCTTTATGGCAGGGAATGGCTTTAGATTTTGATAGTGGGTCTCATTGGCTCATTCGTTGGCGGTTTTTACATCCTTTATTGGGTATCATTTTTGCCGGAGGTTTATTGGTTTATATTTTTTCATTATTTTACAGTCATAAAGTTTCAGAGAGTCAGATAATATTTACAGATAGTATCTGGAGGAGAGGGGGTGGTTCTTCTATATTGGTGATTTGTTTATGTGTTGTTTTTTTAACGGGTAGTGCGAATTTACTACTGTTATCCCCGGTAGTTTTAAAATTAGGTCATTTGTTGTCTATTTATCTATTAGCTATGAGTTTTTTATTGCTTTGTGAAAAGAACACCGTGACTTAAACCCAAAGGGTTTGACTTTTTCAAATTCAGAAGAGGATTCATTCTCGGGAAAGTGGTAAAAAATCACCGGAATTTTCAAATCGGATCCGTAGATTAATTTTTTTTGGTTTTTCCGATCATTTTGCCGAATAGGTAAAATAAGAGGATTCGATATTCGGCACATCAAATAAATTATGATGGAAGAAGAGGTCAGGTAACAGATGAATAAAAATAAGCAAAGTACAGTATTTGAATCGGCCATTCAAAACTTTCTAGATCCTATTTGGGGTTTATTACAGGATGAAAGTGTCACAGAGGTAATGATCAATTCTTATAAGGAAATATGGGTGGAGAGAAAGGGTAAGGTATATCGTTCAGATGCTCGGTTTTCTGATGAGGATTCCTTAATGGCTGCGGTGAATAACATTGCTCAAAGTGTGGGAAGGAAGATAGACGAGAGTTCTCCGCGTTTGGATGCACGTTTACCAAATGGTTATCGTATTCATGCGGTGATTCCTCCTTGTGCAAGGAAAGGCACTACGATGGCGATTCGTAAATTTTCTACTGTGCAGTTTACTTTTGAGGACTATATTCGTTTAGGTGTGTTTAACTTGGATGTGGCTCGTTTTTTAGATATTTGCATGAAGTTGGGAAAAAATGTGTTAGTGAGTGGCGGGACAGGTTCTGGAAAGACGACTTTGCTATCTGTATTGTGTAATCATATTCCTCCAGGTCAGCGGATTATTATTATTGAAGATGTTTGTGAGTTACAGATTGAATATGATCATTTATTGCCTTTTGAGACACGAATGGCAGATGCGAGTGGCAAAGGCGCGGTGACTGTACAGGATTTATTAAAAAGTGCTCTTCGTTTACGACCGGATCGGATTATCGTAGGAGAGGTACGTGGCGGGGAAGCTTTGGAGTTAATACAAGCGATGAATACAGGGCATAAAGGATGTTTGGGGACGGTGCATGCGAATTCTCCTCATGATGCGATTGTGCGATTAGAGGCCTTGGCGCAGGGAGCAGATTCACAACTGAGTGAGCGGGCGCTTCAATACCAAATTGCTTCAGCAATTGATATTATTGTTCAAGTGTCTCGGTTTCCGGACGGATCTCGTCGAGTGGCAGGTATTGCAGAGGTATTAGGTGTGGAAAGAGAGGGAACTTACCAAGTGCAGTCTTTATTTTCTTTGGATCGTTTGATCAAAAAACCGGACGGGTCATTTGTCGGGCAAATTCAGCCAATGGGAGTGGAACCTAGTTTTATGAATGAAATTAAAGATCATCAATTTTCTTTTCCTAAGGAAAAATTTCACCGAAAATCCACTGCTGCATAAGTCTTTTTGTAAATCAGTGGCAAAAAAAAACTTTTAGCTGTACATTGATCTGGTGATGAGAGTGAGCAGTAAAATCACCCGATCTTTTTATTATTTTTTACGTGCGAGAGGCTTTGATGTCTCTCGTTTTTTTGAGCTCACCGCTTTGGAGGTAGAGTTTATAAAAGATTCTTCACGTTGGTTACCAGCCAATAAAGTGGAATCTTTGTTAAGTGGTCTTTCCAAAGAATATGCTTCTTATTTTGTGGATCAGGATTTCATGACGTGTGTGGGTCATGCTTGTTTTCGTTTAAGTGGATGGGGTGCATTGGATAGTGTCTTAAAGATGAAAACGGATAAATCTCTGTTTAGTCATTTACCGGTGTTTATGTCTTACTTTGTGGAGAACTGTTATTTAACTGGATTAAAAAAAGAAAGAGGAAAGTTAAGTTGCCAATGTAATATCTCTTCGGAGGAATATCCTTTTATTACGGGATATTTGCGTGCGGTGTTGGAGTCTTTACCGCTTTATACTGGGGATCAATTAGCAGCGGCTAAGTGGGTTCGTTATGATATACAGATTCAGTGGGAAGATAGTCGGCAAACTTCTTTATTCCATCCTGGAGCGCATGTTCATTTCAAGCCGGAGCTACTGAGTGATTTTAGGAAGTTTTTGGATAATTTAGAGGAAGATATGCGTTTTCAAAAAAAATTATTACGAACAAAAGACAAAGAAATTGCACGATTAAAACATTTATTATTATCGCGAGGGATTACTCTTCCAGAGGGAGAAAGAGAGCCGGAACAGGAGTCTCATTAATTATGCCAACGGTGACTCGGATTCAAGGAAGGGAGATTTTAGATAGTCGTGGTGTGCCAGCTTTGGAAGTGGAGTTAACATGGGATCACACAGCTACGGCATGTGCGGCGGTACCTTCTGGGGCTTCTACAGGATCTTTTGAAGCTTTGGAATTACGAGATGGGGATTCACAGCGATTTTTTGGAAAGGGTCTGTTAAAAGCTATTGCTCATCTGGAAAATCTATCTGACAAGCTCAAGGGTTTTCCGATTGATGATTTATCTGCTTTAGATGAGATATTAAAGGAGATGGATGGAACAGACAATAAATCTCGTTTAGGTGCCAATACAGTGTTAGCTGTTTCATTAGCTGGAGCGAAGGCGATGGCAAAGCTGCATCGTCAGGAGTTATTTAAATACTTAGGTGGTGGCCCATCTGTGTTACCGGTCCCTTTAATCAATGTGTTGAATGGAGGTGTACATGCCAGCAATGGATTAAGTGTACAAGAATTTATGATTGTGCCTTATGGTTTTGATTCATTTCGTCGGGCAATACAAGCCGCTGCAGAGATTTTTCATACTTTGAAAGGTTTATTAGCAAAAAAATGGGGGACAGCCGTTGGGGATGAAGGAGGGTTTGCTCCTATGCTTCCAGACAGTGAAACTGCATTGCAGTTATTACTAAAAGCCATTAAAGAAGCGGGATATTCTTCTGATCGGCAGGTAGCTTTGGCGTTGGATGTCGCAGCATCTGAACTGCTCAAATCAGGCACGACTGCGAAGTATGTATGGGAAAATGAAACTTGTACGGCACAGGATTTAATTAGTTTATATAAGGAATGGATGGCTCGTTATCCTTTGATCAGTATTGAAGATGGTTTAGCGGAAGAGGATTGGGATGGTTGGGTGCAGCTGACTCAAGCATTAGGTCAGAAAATACAATTAGTGGGGGACGATTTATTTGTTACTCAATTGCCACGGTTAAAAAAGGGAATCCAAATGGGTGCTGCAAATGCTTTGTTAGCTAAAATGAATCAAGTAGGTACACTCAGTGAAACGCAAAGGGCAATTGAGTTAGCGCATAAGGAAGGATACACTTGTTGTGTTTCTCATCGAAGTGGTGAAACAGAAGATACCAGTTTAGCTGATTTAGCGGTTGCTTGGGGTGCGGAGCAAGTCAAAACAGGTTCTGTTTGTCGGGGAGAGCGAGTGGCCAAGTATAATCGTTTTTTAAGAATCGAGGAAATGCTAGGACACAAAGCATCTTTTGCCGGCCAGAAAGCTTTTCTTTATCTGTAATAGGGAGTTGTTGGGCTGCGCTGTAAAATATAATTAAAGATATATATATTTATGCGAAGTATCCAGCTTGACAGCTTTACTAGTGTATTTTATTGCCGGTATATATGAAAAACAGATGGACAATTGCTATTGTCTTTTTATTATTGGTTTTTTGTGCGATCGTTGGTGTGTTTATTTATCCGCGACAGCTAGTTGCTGTTTTTGGTGAAGATCATTTTTTATCTTCTTATTTATATCTTTATGGGCTAGGTGTTCCTATTTTTATTTTTAATATGTGGTTAATGATTCGGTTAAATGCTTTATCTTTTAAAGTACCAGGTGAAAAAAAATGGTTATTTATTTTTATTGGTGGCTTAGTTTGCACTTATGTTTTGCATACTATGTGGGTGTTGGTTGCCGCGTTACTTCCTTTTAAAGGTTAGTATAAAAAGAGTAAAAAGAAAAAGGATTCGTATTTATGAGCGTCGATGCAGGAATGGTGGGTTTGCCTCAAAAAACAATGATCATTGTTTTTTCAATCATCTTTTTATATTTTATTTTTATTTTTTTTGTGGGTATTTATTTTTCCCGTTTCAGTTCCAATATTAATGATTTCTTTTTTAGTGGCCAGAGGTTTTCTTGGTGGTTACCGGCTTTCAGTATGATTGCAACGGGGATTGGTTCTTATAGTTATTTAAAATATTCTCAGCAAGGTTATGACACTGGGATGAGTAGCACGATGATGTATATGAATGAATGGTTTGTTTTACCCATTTTTATGTTTGGCTGGCTGCCTATTTTATATTATGGCCGCATTAAGTCTATACCGGAATATTTTGCAAGACGTTTTAATCCAACTGCACGGTATATCACAGTTTGTTTGATTTTATCTTATATTTTTTATTACATTGGTTACAATCTTTATACGATTGGTTTGGCGTTGGATGGCTTGTTTGGTTTTCATCCGCTCTATACGGTCCCCGTGATTACTTTGATTGTAGGTGGTTATGTCACTTTTGGTGGTCAGACGGCGGTTATCTTAACGGATTTTTTCCAAGGAATTATGTTGTATCTGGTGGGCTTTTTAGTCGCTGGATTTGGTTTATATGCTTTAGGAGGTTTAGGAGAGTTTTGGTCGTATTTACCAGTGTCTCATCGTCTACCTTTTACTTCTTTGAACGCGGATCCTTATTTTAATTCTATCGGAGTATTTTGGGGAGATGCGATGGTTGGCAATTTGGCTTTTTTATTTATGAATCAAGGAATTTTAATGCGGTTCTTAGCAACGAGAAGTATTCGGCAGGCGCGTAAAACAGTGATGTTTAATATACTAGTGTGTTTGCCTTTGGGGGCTATTACCGTTGGGGCTGCTGGTTGGATTGCAAAATCTATTTTGACGAAACAGCAAGTGAGTGGTGGGGCATTACCTGGACATGATTTTTTAAATATTACAAATAGTTATCATGTATTTATTAATGTAATTTTTGAACTTTTAAAGCAGCATGAAATATTATTAGGTATTGTGGTAGCGGCTTTATTAGCGGCTTTAATGTCCACGGTGGATACTTTGATTAATGCATCTGCGGCTATTGGTGTATATGATATTTACAAACCGCTGGTGAGTTCTAGTAAGAGTGACAAGCATTATTTACGTGCAGCGCGCGTTGCTTCTTTAATTGTCATTGGTATTAGTTTGTTATTGGTTATTTGGTTTTTTCAGCAAAAAGGGACTTTAATGTCTATACATAACAAAGGGATAATGATGATTGTACCACCGGTGGTAGCTTCCGCTCTTTTAGGTATTTTTTGGCGACGTTATGATGCTCGATCAGCGGTCATTGCAATGGCTTTAGGAGCTATTGTGACTTTTTTAACTAGTTGGTTTCCGCAGCCAGTGGTATTTTTAAGAAGTATTTTTATGGGATCTCATGGAGGGGATCCTATTTATTTTAGAGGACTTTTTGGTATAATAACGACTGTTTTAATTGGTGTGAGTTTAGCTTTATGTCGTCGATCGAAAGTAGGGGACAAAAACATTGACGGCTTGACAGTAGACACTTTGGATAAAGCTTTATTTTCTTTTAAGGGGGGTGTACCAAATCGTGAAATAGGTCCATCCGTGAGAAATTTGGTGTTACATTTGGATGATAAAATGTCTTTAGAGGATATTGCTCTTTCGGAAGATCTTGCTCGTCAGTTAGTGGCTAACATAGGAGATATTGTATATTTGGCGGATCAACGATGGTATTTAGGAGGGCTTCGCTCTGGTCATTTTCGCTTACGCTCTTTTCACAATCAAGGGGAAGACGTGGTTTTACTTTCTGAGGCTAGTTTGGAAAAATCTTATATGATCCAGCATAAGAAAGTATTCGCTGAAAAAATAATATAATAGTAATTTTCATAAATTAATTAACCGGTTTAAAAATACCCATGAAAACAACACGCAAGAAAAAAACAACGTTTGATAAATATTGGCACTATCGTCATTCGGTTCAATCACCGGATCAGGATGTAAAATTTATTCGGGATTGTTATATTCGACATTCCGGTCGCCGGCCGGTTATTTTTTGTGAAGATTTTTCTTTCACTTTTGCACTTTCGTGCGAATGGGTGCGGGCAAACAGAAAGCATAAATCCATTGCGATTGATATAGATAAAGATCCTTTAGATTATGGGAAGAAAATGTATTTGTCGCAATTAAGTTCTCATCAGCAAAAACGTATTCAAGTGATTCATGCCAATGTTTTAAGAAAAGATCTTCCTTCGGCGGATATTATTGCTGCACTTAATTTTTCTTATTTTACATTTAAATTGAAAAAACAGATGAAAACGTATTTTCGTCAATGTCATAAAAGGCTCAGAGCGAAGGGTATTTTTGTTTTAGATTGTTTCGGAGGGAGTCAGTGTTTAGAAGCTAACGAAGAAATAGAAGAAGGTAAACGGTTTACCTATTATTGGGACCAAGTGAATTTTGATCCAGTGACTCATCATTCTTTATTTTATATTCACTATAAAAGAAAGAGGGAAGCAAAAAGAGAAAAAGTATTTACTTATGATTGGAGGTTATGGACTATTCCTGAGTTAAGAGAGTTATTACAAGAGGCGGGCTTTCGTAGGACACATATTTATTGGGAAGGTAGTCGGAGGGATGGAACGGGTAATGGAAAATTCACTCCAGTGGAAAAAGGGGAAGAGTGCGAATCTTGGATAGCTTATATTATTGCAGAAAAATAATTTGTTTTTAAATCAGTTAACATTCTTGTTAAAAAACGTTTAGAAAGTGTGATCTAGTTATTGTGTTTAAAAAAGTTTAATTTAACTAAGACATCATACTAAGCATCTGACGTAAAATAAAGTTACTAGGCAATTAGGAAAATGGGTAAGTGACTAGAGCTAACTCTTTGCTTTATACGTTGTGTCATATTAGTGTGTTATAATCAAGTATGGCTAACAGCTTAGAACAAAGATCCAAATGGTTTAAATGTTTACCGGCTAATTATTTTGTTTGTTTATTAAGTATTCTGTTTTTCCATTCGGCTTGTTTCCAAAAAAAAATAACATTTAACTTACCTTTAGAAAATACATTGCGTGTAACTATTTCTGTAGAGCCACCTACTTTGGATTGGAATAAAGCGACAGATGTAACTTCCAGTTTAATTATAGATAATATTATGGAAGGGTTGATAGATTGTGATTTTTCCCAAAGTGTACCACGTGCCTTACCGGCTTTAGCAAAAAAATGGACAACTACAAAAGACAAAAAACATTGGACATTTACATTAAAAACAAATGTGCTGTGGAGTGACGGTAAACCACTAACTGCTCATCACTTTAAAGAGGGTTGGGAAAGACTTCTGAACCCTAAAACAGCATCTGAGTATGCTTATTTTTTATATGATGTGAAAAATGCTCGGGCGTATAACTCAGGTCAGATTAAAGATTTTTCTCAAGTGGGTGTATCTGTGAATCATAAAGGGCAATTACAGGTGGAGTTAGAGGAAGGAAAAAGTTACTTTCCATTTCTTTTGGCGCATACGAGTACTTATCCGATACGAACAGATATCATTCATAAATATGCACACAGTTGGACGCGTCCACAAAATATAGTGACTTTAGGGGCTTATCGTTTAAAGGAGTGGAAGCATGATGAACGTATTTTACTAGAGAGAAATAAAAACTATCATCAGCCACACGCAAAAATACAATATGTTTTAATTTATATTATTGCGGAAGGTGCAACAGTATTAAATCTTTTTAAGAAGGATCGGTTAGATGCTGTGACGGGTCTTCCTTCCAGTCAGCTTCCAGCGCTAAAAAAGAAAAAAGAATTTAGAGAGCATCCTATTTTAGCTACTTACTATTATGGAATGAACGTTAAAAAATATCCTTTTAATGATGTTCGGGTTCGGAAGGCTTTTTATCAGGCGATTGATCGTCAGCAGATTGTTCGTTTGTTACAAGCAGATCATATTCCATTAACCAGTTGGATTCCGAAAGGAATGTTTGGATATGATCCTGCTTTAGGTTTGGATTTTAATCCTGTAAAGGCACGACAGTTGCTAGTAGAAGCCGGGTACTCCAATCAAAATCCTTTTCCGAAAATTATTCTTTCTTATAACACACATGAAGATCATAAAAGAGTCGCAGAAAACGTGCAGGCTCAGTTAAAAAAACATTTAAATATTAAAGTGGAATTAGCGAGTCAGGAGTGGAAGACATATTTGCAGTTTTTAAAAACAGGAAGTCAGCAACTTTATCGTATTGGTTGGCAGGCAGATTATCCCGATCCACATAATTTTATGAATTTAATGAGTTCTGATTCTGCTAATAATCGAACTTTTTGGCAGAACGATAATTATGATGCTTTAATTAAGACAGCTGCAGTTTTACCAGATGGAAAGAAGAGGCAAAGTTTATATAAAAAAGCTCAGCAAATTTTAGTAGAGACAGACGTGCCTGTTATTCCTCTTTATTCCATTCAATCTCATTGGTTGATTCACCGTAGGGTTGCTACATTCCCTATGAATGTAATGAATAGGATTCATTTTAAAAAGGTGGTGCTTCATTAAACGTATTATATTTTTGCTTGTGTTTGGTAGCTTACTATTAAGCCTGGCGCTTAATTTTTTGAATTATTATATTCCTACTTGGTTAGTATGGGTAGATGTCATTGGTCTTCTATTTTTATTTGTAAATTATTCCATTCAGCAAAAAATGTTATTTTATGTTTTTAAAAGGATTGGTGGTGCTGTATTAACGATATTTATTATTGCGACATTGACGTTTGTTTTATTAAGAGCTTTACCAGGTGGACCTTTTGATCAAGAAAAAATTTTACCCCCTGAGATTAAAGCGAATATTGAAGCTCATTATCACTTAGATCAGTCAATCTGGATACAATATTTTTATTATTTAAAAAATTTATCTGTCGGATATTTAGGGGAGTCGTATAAATATACGGATCGAAATGTTTCTGATATTATTAGGGATACTTTACCTGTGTCCATTCAATTAGGGTTATATGCTTTAATTTTAGCTTATTTATTTGGTGTGCCTTGTGGTTTATTTGCAGCGACTCGACAGAACACGTGGATGGATCGTTTGGCGATGATATTAGCTATCAGTGGTGTGTCTTTGCCTAGTTTTTTAGCCGCACCGGTTTTGATTTTATTTTTTTGTTTTTATTTAGGTTGGTTTGAAGTGGCTTTATGGGAAGGGCCTTCTTACTATGTATTACCAATGGTGGTATTAGGTTTGTACCCTGCTTCAGTTATTGCACGTCTGACACGTGCAAGTGCTTTGGATGTGATTCAATCGGATTACGTTCGCACCGCGCGCGCGAAAGGTCTTCATCCCTGGGTGGTGTTGTATAAGCATATTTTGAAAAATGCTTTTTTACCAATTTTAACTTTTTCCGGTCCTCTGGTAGCGGGTATCTTGACTGGTTCTTTTATCGTAGAGCATATCTTTGCCGTTCCTGGAGTAGCTAAACATTTCATATCCAGTGTGACTAATCGGGATTATCCTTTAGTGCTAGGGGCAACATTGGTTTATTCCACGGCGCTTATCTTTTCTAATTTATTAGTAGACATGCTGTATAGCTATTTTGATCCACGGATTCGTTTATTGAAATGAGTTGTTTTAAAAAATAAATAGGATAATGTAATGAGCACGCAAAAATATAGTAAATCTTATTATGGAATACTCATTCATAATCGTTTAGCTTTTATTTGTTTGGTATTTATCTGTGTAATATGTTGTGTAAGTATTTTTGCTCCTTGGTTGGCTCCTTACGCTTTTGATGAACAGCTAGAGGGAAAAATTTTACTTTCTCCTTCTTGGGATCATTGGTTAGGGACAGATAGTTTAGGTAGAGATTTACTATCTCGATTAATATATGGCGGGCGAGTATCCATGTCAGTTGGAATTGGAACGGCTTTTATTTCTGTTGTTCTAGGGACTTTATATGGTTCTGTGGCAGGTTGGATAGGAGGCACAACAGATGCAATGATGATGAGAGCAATAGATGTGTTATATTCCATTCCTTCTTTAGTATTATTAATTTTAATTAAAGTGATTTTTGATTCTATTTCTTTATTTGACAATCTGGAATTAAAAGCATTGATAGGTATTTTAACTGCTTTAAGTGTAGTGGGCTGGGTGACTTTGGCACGTGTGGTACGTGGACAAGTATTACAAGCAAAAGAAAAATTATATGTGGAAGCGGCTCGTTGTTTAGGAGGGAACGGATGGATGATTGTTTGGCGACATATTTTACCTAACATATTGGGAGCTATTATTGTATTGCTCACGTTTCAAATTCCATCCAATATTTTATTTGAAAGTTTTTTAAGTTTTTTAGGATTAGGTTTGCAGCCTCCATACAGTTCTTGGGGTGTTTTAGCGGAAGAGGGATGGAAATCTCTAGGAGTCTATCCGCACTTAATGCTGGTGCCTTCTGTGGCTTTATTATTAACAATGATGGCTTTTAATCTACTAGGGGATGGTCTCCGAGATTTATTTGACCCACAAAGCTCAGCGACGTAAGATGGGCATCATAAAGTGAGGCGCTATGAGTATAGATTTTTTAAGCACAAAACCTGTTGAGATTAAAATTAAGACGTTTGATCATTTTACAGGTGCGCTACCTTCATATGAAAGTTTGTATGCTAGTGGAGCAGATGTACGTGCACGTCTGATATCTCCATTGACGCTCTGTCCGCTACAGCGATCTTTAATTCCAACAGGTTTAGCATTTGAAATACCACGTGGTATGGAATTACAAGTGCGCCCGCGTAGTGGCTTAACTTTAAAAAAAGGCTTGTCTTTGATTAACTCCCCAGGCACAATTGATGCCGATTATAGAGGGGAATTAAAGATTATCGTGATCAATTTATCGGATAAGGATATTGTGATTACGGATCAAGAGAGAATTGCTCAGATAGTGCTTTGCCCTGTATGGCAGGCAAAATGGACGGTAACAAAAGAGCTAAGTTCCACGCAACGAGGCACAGATGGATTTGGATCAACCGGCATAAAATAATGAAACAAAAAAAAATCCTGGTTTTTCTTTTTATTTTCTTTCTTTCTTTTATTTGCTTAGGTAAAGAATCCAAAGCTAAGTCAAAAAAATTTTTACCTTCTCATTTACAAAAAGCTTATACTCTTCAAAGAGATGCATTTGTTTATACAAGAGCGGATTTTGATTCTCTCAGAATTACAACTATTCCAGCGGGCTCTTTGGTGACGGTATCTAAAAGGGTGTATCGACCAAAAACTAATTTTGGTACTTTTTATCGCATTTATGTTAATCGCCCTAAAAAATTAAAAGCTTATATTTCAGAGATAGATGTCGTTCCGCGCTATATTAGAAAGGGATCAAGTTACCAACCCAATCCAGAGTTTAATATTGTGAAACGAAAATTAAATCGGATACGTCAATTTGAAGCCAATAGTGATGAATCAGGGACTCAGTTAAATTTGGGTGGAAAGCAGATTGCTCAGTTACGGTGGATTGGTATGACAGTGAATCATTTATGGATATATTACGCATCTCGTTCTCCCGCCGTTCATTCTTGGTTTTTTAATATTAAATTTACTGGTCCTAATTTACCTGTTCCAGGATTATTAACAGATATAAATGTAGGGTTATCTTTAGCCGCACCGGTTATTAATGAAAAAGTGGTTAAGAAAGGCTATGTTATCATCGGAGATTTTTTATTTAAAACAGTGTTATTAGAAGGACCACACTTTTTATTTACATTGGGTGGAGGTTTAATGGTGAAAGCTAAATCCACTCGTGCTCCCGTGCGTGAATCTTTATTTCAAATGGGAGCAGCCGCAGCGGCTAGTGCGCATCTGATGATTCGACTCAAGGATCATCTGTCGGTTTCTTTAGAAGGAAAATATTATTATAATTTTCATGAACACCGTTTTTCTCCCGGCGTAGGGGGAGGGGTGTTGGTGGCCTTTTAGAAAAAGGAATCATTAGCATTGGAAACAATATGACTCATTCTATTCATACATTGTCTCAAGATGTTGTTAATCAGATTTCAGCTGGAGAAGTGGTAGAGCGTCCAGCTAATATGGTTAAAGAGCTGATAGAAAATGCTTTAGATGCTGGATCGGATAAAATAGAAGTACGCTTTAGTGATGGAGGACGTTTTGTACAGATCAAGGATAATGGGCAAGGTATTCAAAGTACAGATTTACATTTAGCGTTAGCTCCACACAGTACCAGTAAAATACAAACAGCTGGTGATTTATGGAAGATAAACAGTTATGGTTTTCGTGGGGAAGCATTAGCTAGTATTGCTGAGGTGAGTGATTTATTAATTATATCTAAGCCGTCAAACCAGTCTCAAGCTGCAAGATTGAAAAGTGTTTTCGGAAGCACGAAAACAGTGGAACCCACTGGTGCAGCTAGTGGTACAACTATTATTGTAAAGGATTTATTTCAGAATATTCCTGCTCGTCGTAAATTTCTTAAGTCAGAAACTTCAGAAACAAGTGTGATTAAAAATACTTTAAAAGCTGTTGCTTTATCCCGTCCGGATGTGGATTTTAAAGTGTTTCATAAGGATCGACTTTTATTTTATTGGACAAAAAAACAGAATTTAAAGGAAAGGGCTCAGGAAGTATTATCTTTAAAAAATTCTTTTAATGTGCATGCAGAAAATGGAGATATTTCTGTATCGGCAGTGTTATGTCCTCCAGATGAAGTAGCGCAAAATCGTCGGCAAATGTGGTTTTTTGTTAATAATAGATGGGTAGAGAATGGTACTCTATATTCAGCTATATTGACTGCTTACCGGGGATTATTGATGCACGGAGAATATCCTATTGCAGTGTTACATCTTTCTTGTCCACCAGAAGATTTGGACGTTAATGTTCATCCAGCAAAGGCGCAAGTTCGTTTTAAAAATCAGTCTGTTATTTTTAAAGCTGTGCACGGTGCTATTCGATCTGCTTTAGAAAAAGCTCCTTGGTTAAAAGAAGAACAAAATTTAATACCAATAAATTCTACGGAAGTAGAATCACGTTCTTCAAATGTAGAATCCACGCAGTATGCTGATGCACCAATGAATGCTTTATTTCACCCACCTCAACAATCTGGTTTTTCATCTGTCGTTGCAACTCCAACGACTCATTATTTACGTGGGTCCTTTACAAAATCAGCGATTAAACAATTAAAGCCGGATAACGCTATGATGGATCGGAATAAACAAACTGGCCATCCAACGCACTATTGGTCGTCACTACATGTTTTATCTCAAGCGCATTTAACTTATATTATTACACAATCTCCAACTGCTGTGGTTCTTATTGATCAGCATGCTGCTCATGAACGAGTGCTTTATGAGCAACTGATGTTACGCTGGAATACAGGTAACACAGATGTACAGCATCGTCTGATTCCACTTACTCTTAGTATGGATGAATCTATGGTGGAAAATCTCTGTCTTATGCAAAGTGATTTACTAAAATTGGGATTAAAAATAGAACGTTCCGGACCAGAAAAGATAGTTATTTATTCTGCACCGCCAATATTAAAAGATATTGCTTTAGAAAAAGCTCTTAACTGTTTAGCAGAAGAAATAAGATCACAGGGTGGCAGTTTTGCGTTAGAAAATACAATAGCTGGTGTTTGTGCTCAAATGGCTTGTCATTCAGCTGTGCGTGCCGGTCAAATGCTTAGTACACGTCAGATGAAAGAATTGCTAAGACAAATGGATCAATTCCCTCTTTCTAGTTTTTGCCCTCATGGTCGACCGGTATCAGTTACATATCCGCTCTCACAAATAGAAAGAGAATTTGGTCGTAGAATTTAAATGTCGGATCAGGCCCGCCGTTCACCTTTTCATACTCTTATTTTTTTAGTTGGTTCTACTGCTACAGGTAAAACTACCTTATCCCTTCAGTTAGCAAAAAATTGTTCTGCCTCTATTTTAAATTGCGATAGTATTCAAATGTATAAAGGAATGGACATTGGATCAGCTAAGCCTGTGCTGAAAGATCGGATGAGTCATGGTGCAAATTGGTTTTTCTTTGATGAATGGGAGCCGCCATTGACATGTACGGCAGGTATTTTTCGCAAAAAAGCTCTTGCTATTTTAAAGACAGAATTACCTCAACGACCAGTCATTGCGGTTGGAGGGAGTGGTTTTTACATCCAGGCTTTGGAAAAAGGCATGTTTCCGGTTAAACAAGTGTCTACGGAAATAAAAAATCTTGTTCAACAAACACATAAAAAAAAAGGAACAGAGTATCTTTATCAATGGCTCTTTGAATTAGATTCTGAATACGCAAAACAAATCTCTCCAAAAGATAGTTATCGTATCTTTAGAGCTATTTGTTTGATTTTATCTGAAAAAAAGAATCTTTCTTTTATTAAGACCTCTTTTGAAAAAAAGAAAACTACTTTACCTTATCCTATTTTAAAGATCGGATTGTATCTACCAAAGGTACAATTATTGGAGAAAGTACAAGCCAGAACAACTATTATGTTGGAACGAGGATTAATTGAAGAAACCAAATCTTTATTAAGTAAGGGGTTAGAAAGTTGGCCACTTATGAAAAGTGTTGGTTACAAAGAAGTAGTGTTATTTTTAAAAAATCAGTTATCAAAAGATGAGTTGCATCATCGGATTGTTCAGCGTACAATGAGGTTGGCAAAGAAACAAATGATATGGTTTAAGCGAGATAAGCACATTCAGTGGTTTTTATCTGATAAAGAAAGTTTTCAAAACGTAAATAATATAATTAAAAAACATTTAAATAAAGGATTGATAAAATGAAAAGTATGACAGGATACGGGGCTGTTCGCCAACATTTAAAAGATGGTTCTATAGAAGTAATTGCTCAATCTTTTAATGGTAAATTTTTGGAAATTCACACGCAGTTATCGTCTATTTACGCAAGTGAGGAGAATAGCATTAAAAATCATATAAAAAAGATATTTAGAAGAGGTAATGTTAAAATTATTATTAATCGGACGCCACCTTTTCCTATACAAGCATTAAAAATGACATGGAATGATGAACAAGCTCTTAAATGGAAAACTTTATATCATAATATGGCTCGTCGACTAAAAATGCAGAATAATTTAGATCTCATTTCTTTAGCACAGCAGCCAGGTGTTTTAAATTGTGATAAAACTTTTTTAGTTTCCAATCAGGAAAAACAAATTGTCATCCGTTTGGCAAAAAAAGCTAGTCAATTGTGTGATAAAGAAAGAGCGCGTGAAGGACAGTCTTTAAAAAAAATATTCCAGGTGAATATTAAAAAGCTAGAAAGATGTCTTAAAGTAATTAAAACATTGGCTTTAAATCAAAAAAAACAAATACAGAAAAAAATAAATAAAAAAGATTATATGATTCATAATGTGAACAATAAAGCGACACAAGATATTTCAACATTAATTAGTCGGTTGGATGTGGATGAAGAGCTTATTCGTATGAAGGAGCATACGAAAACATGTTCATTGTTTTTGTCTTCCAAACAGGCGATTGGTAAAAAAATGAATTTTTATTTACAGGAAATGATACGTGAAATTAATACGATTGGATCTAAGTCTCAAAACTTTAAGCTAACAAATGAAGTAGTATCTGCTAAGAGTTATATTGAGACTATGCGTGAACAGATTCAAAACGTGGAATAAACTTTGTGGCAATTAAAAAACAACCAGAGCCTCTTATTATCATTTCTGGGCCCAGTGGAGTGGGAAAATCCACTTTGGTGAATGATATTCTCACTATTTATGGATCACAGAGAATGGCTAAGGTAGTTTCTCACACCACACGTCCAGCTAGAAAAACAGAAATTAATCATCAAGATTATCATTTTGTTAGCCAGGACACTTTTGAACAGTTAAAAAAACAAAACGCTTTTGTAGAGTGGGCACGTGTATACCATCATTATTATGGAACTTCTTTACAGTCCATTCTTCCACATTGGAATGACAATAAAGCAGTGATCACTGACTTAGATATTCAAGGAGCTGATTCCATTAAGAAAGCTTTTCCACATTCTCTGCGAATTTTTATTCTACCACCTTCTATGGAAGCACTCCAAAATCGTATCCAAATAAGAAGCGCGAATAATAAAGAGGATATTAAACATCGCCAAAAAGCTGCAGAACGAGAAATGCAGAAAGCTAAAGAGTTTGATCATCAAGTAATTAACCAGGACCGCTCCGCTGCTGTGAAAAAAATTCAATCCATTATTGACCCATACCTATAATCCATACTACACTCCTCCAAGAGGGTAACAGATGGCTAGAGTAACAGTAGAAGATTGTTTGCAAAAAGCTCCTAATCGTTTTGCACTTGTCGCTTTAGTGACTAGACGAGTTAAGCAATTCTTAAAAGGAGACAGTTGTTTGATGCCGGAAAAGAATAATGTGGTTGTTAATGCTCTTAGAGAAGTTGCTGCGGATAAAATACGGTTTGACTGTGGAGAAAGTTCACCAAGTGAACAATTAGAAAACGATCTAAGAGTAGATAAAAAATAAATGGGTTCTTGTGTATGGCAATACCTCAGTTGATTGAGCCAAATAGTAAAACCCCAATAAATATTCAAGATTTAATTACACAAATACAAAATTATTATTCGTCAGCTAATCTCGATATTATTCGTAAAGCTTATCAAATAGCGGAGAAAGCACATAAGAATCAATATCGCAAAGACGGCTCGCTTTATATTAGCCATCCTTTATGTGTGGCTTCTATCTTAGCTGATTTAAAGTTGGATCTTTATACTATTATTGCTGGCTTATTACACGATGTAGTAGAAGATACACCACTTACTTTAAAAGATATCGAAAAAGAATTTAATCAAACGATTGCATTTTTAGTCGATGGTGTTAGTAAAATTTCTCGTATTCATTTTAAGAAGATTCAACAAAAAGACAGTGAAAATATGAGAAAAATGGTAGTGGCTATGGCAAGAGATATACGAGTGATTCTGATTAAACTAGCGGATCGTTTGCATAATATGAGAACCTTGCATCATCTTCCAGAAGAGAAGCGTCTTAAAATTGCTCAAGAGACATTAGATATTTATAGTCCTCTCGCTTCCCGACTTGGAATTTATTCTATCAAAATGGAATTAGAAGATTTAGCTTTTCAATATTCAGATTTTAAAAGTTTTCAGTCTTTATCCGTTAAAATGGATAGTGAGAAAACAGAAACGGAAAAATATATCAAAAAAGTAATTCTTATTTTGGATAAGGAAATTACAGATCAAATGCAGTTAAAAGCTTCAGTGACCGGCCGGCCAAAAAATTTATACTCTATTTATCAAAAAATGATTACCCGTAATTTAGATTATCATCAGGTGCACGATGTATTGGCTTTTCGTATTTGCGTAGACACAGTAGAAGATTGTTATAAAGTATTAGGGCTTATTCATTCATTATGGAAACCGATACCAGGGCATTTTAAAGATTTTATTGCAATTCCTAAAATTAATCACTATCAAAGCTTGCACACCACAGTTTTAGGAGAACAAAATAAAAGAATAGAGATTCAAATTAGAACGTTTGATATGCATGTTTTAGCAGAAAAAGGTATTGCTGCTCATTGGAAGTATAAAACAGAATCTTGGAAAGACGGTTCTGCTGTCGATCAGAAAACACTTAAGAAATTTAATTGGTTGCAAGATTTAGTGAGTTTACACCAACAAAGTCATCATTCTGGTGAGTTTATGGAATCGGTAAAGATGGATTTATTTGATTGTGACATTTATATTTTTACGCCTCAGGGAGATGTGAAGGAATTTCCTAAAGGGGCTACCCCCATTGATTTTGCTTATTGTGTACATACTGATTTAGGTCATCATATTACTGGAGCAAAAGTCAATAATCGTATGGTTCCACTAAAGTATAAATTAAAGAATGGAGATACTGTAGAAGTTCTCATTTCTAAAAACCAAAACCCTTCTGATGAGTGGCTAAAATATTGTGTAACGTCTAAAGCAAAATCTAAAATTAAAGCTTATGTTAAAATGGAAAGTCGTAAAAAGGCAATAGAGATAGGGGAAAAATTATTAGAGAAAGAAATTAGGCATAAAGGGTTAAAAAAAGAAGATGTGTATCAGCATTCGGCATGGACACAGTATCTTAAGAGAAAGAAAATAAATAAAAAAGAGGATTTATATGCTTACATAGGGTATGGAAAAATTTTAGCTAAAGATCTAATAACTCCACTTTTAATCGAACAGAAATTTTCAGAAAAAGAGCTTGCTCAAGCAGATCAAGTAAAAAATCAGCAAGTGCGAAAAGCAAAATCAAATGGTGATGCATGTCCGGTGACAGTTGAGGATATTGGAAACGTAATGGTGAGTTTTGCTAAGTGTTGTCGACCCATTCCAGGAGATACTGTAACCGGATTTATTCGGCGTGGACAGGGCATTGTTGTTCATCGACAATCTTGTCGCTATTTATTAACTATGGATTCTGAAAGATATGTGGATGTGCAATGGAATCAAAACAGTGGAGGACATAAACACACAGCTGTTATTAAGGTAATTACCCATGATACACCTGGTGCATTGAATGCTTTGACTAAAGTGTTTGTAGAACAAAATGTTAATATTTTTAATTTAAAAGCGCATATAATAAGAGATATGAAGTCTGTTTGTTTTTTTAGTGTCTTAGTAAAAGATTTAAAACAATTACAAAATTTAATTTATTCTCTTAAATCTATCAAACATGTGGTTAATGTAACAAGAAGTTGTTAGTCATGTAGCGTTTATTTATGGATAGATCCTGTATAGGGAGAGATATTTAGGATGAAAATTAACTCATGGAATAGGAGGCGCTACAGATGTTAAAATATATCTTATTTTTATTTTTGTTAGGTATTGTAGGATTAGTTTTTTATTTTCAAACTGACAGGGTTTATTTAGAAAGAAAAACAATTAAACTTCTTAATGCAGTTTCTTTATCTAATTCCCCTATCCCTCAAATGGCTTTGATGAAAGTGAATGAAATAGCGAAATATATGCACTTTTCAGTGCAGTATAAGGTAAAGTTTAACCAAAGATTATATGAAGATCATTCATTAGCTCAATTGAGAAATGCTTTATTTGCTTATTTCCAGAGAGGTAGTGGTATGCGTATTCATAATCCTAAAAACGGGGATATTCGTATTGCTTTTTTTATGCAAAAAGGGCATAAAGCTGCAGAAATTAATTTTCCGGTCAGAATTACTTGGCAGACACAAGGTTTTTTATGTCGCGTTCAAATGGATTGGGAGAAAGAATCAGCTTGGTTGGCACACAAAATTAAAGTATTTGCTTGTTCATCGGAGTTTGTTTCTGCTGTAGCTAATTTATGAGTAGATATTCAAATATGTTCATGTTGTTTTGAGTAAAATATTATTGATACTTCAATAAGTTATCAGCTTCACTATGTAATTTTTACAATAGAAGTTTTAGGCTATTAAAATAACTTGATAGTATTTTATAAGTCTTGATGAATATTTTTCTTTAATTTTTGAGTTTTTATATAGAGTGAATATAAAAAATTTGACTTTCATTTTGTTTTAGATATTAGTTCATTTTTAATGAAATTTTTAAAATTATATCTTCATTTTATCATTAGTATCATTGTTTGTGGTTGGATTTCTTGTTCCTTAGCTGAACAATGTGCAAGTGCTTTTGATATTAAAATTGATTCACAACTAAATGAAAAAATATATCTTATGTTAGGTGATAAGGTTATTGTAGATAAAAAATCTAATGCTCGGAATCCTATCGTTCATATTAAAAACTATGTAAATATGAAAGGGTTAGCTACATTAGCTGATGATTATTATAAAGGTTTAATGGGCACGGCGTATGAAGAGGCCGCTAAAGTGTATACTCCTGAAGAATTACATCAGCTAGGATGGAAATATTTTATAGGTAATACTGGGGAATTTTATCATTTAAATAAATTATTTGTAGAAAGAAAAAATGTACCTTCAGTGATTAGTGATATGTATCAGGTTATTCGATCCAAATATAAATCTACGCATAGATATAGAGTGTATCGATACCAGGAAATAATTATTAAGTATTTTAATGGGGATACAATAAAGGCTTTTATTAATTTATTTGCTTTGTTAGATACAAAATTATTTATTCGTGCCAAGTGGATGCCTGTTTTTAATCATGATATTTCTTATAGAGATAGAAATTCAAAAATAGTATATCATGTAAATCAAGATCTTATATTATCATGGTTAAAAAATAGAATATGTAATTGTACATTTTATAATGTAAGTTATATAGATATTTTTAGTAATGGAGTTAAGTGGAGCTATGATCAAATTTCTAATATAATGTTTGGTGGAGATATGTTTAGAGCTTTCGTGCATGTAGTATCAGCATTTCAATCACATAATAGAGGATCAGTGGTAGATGGTGAGACTTTATTTAATAACAATTTTTTTGTTTGGAAATATCCTTTTATAGGTAGTACTCGTGATCTACAGCAGTTAGTGATTAGAATTAAGGATAAAATAAACGGGGATGATATTGGAAAATACCAAGGTGATGAAGGGCTTACTCGGTATGCTGATAAACGGTTTGAGGGGGATCAATATAAAGCATATGTGAATGTATACAATGCCATGCATGATAATCTTGAATCTTTTTATAGACTGAACTGGCCGGAGCCTCAGCATTGGCCAGTGAATGTATTGATTCTTTTATATGATAATGTATTTACCACAACGCTTCCACCTGTTTCTCAATCAAAATATACATATAAGACATACGTAGTAGATGATAGTATGGAAATTAAAGCTGAAAAAATTTACCAACATTATTTTCCAAAACTGGAATATGATGTAAATGCTATGCGCACTAACTTTATGGCCTATAGTAACGAAGTAATTGACGCTTTTAAAAAGCTATCCATGCAGCAGTCAACATCATTTTATCGTAGGCTTTTTGGTTTATTATAGATATTTCTTATTGTTATTTAGATGGGCTATTTTATTTTTCAGAAGCACAAGCAGATTGAGGAAGGGCGATTTTTATCACTCCTTCGCCTGAAAAAGATTGATTAGGTGCATATACTTCATTGCTTTCTACGTTGGCAGATGGAGGTTCTATACATCTATAGAGGGGTACTTCTAGTTGGCCACGTAGATTTTCTGTAAAATATTGGTTATTTGCACAGTAACAGGTATAAGAATTTTTGCATTTTTCTGTTGAGAAGTCTTGTAGATTGGATGCAAGTCCAGCGACTACTCGCATACCGAATGTTAATTTAGATCGAAACAAATCTGAATACCTATCACAAGTTTTGTAGTGACCGAGCATCACAGTATCTGAGCCTGGTGTTGTTTCTGTGCCATAAGGGAGATCGGTCGGGGAGGCCATTGGGTAGCTGTTATTTGTATCGCTGGAGCTACAATGGCATAAAAGAATGAAAATAAAAATTAAGTGATAGTTTTTCATAAAGAACCTTGTAATAAACAGGGGGGTTAAGTAATTTTATTGTTAATATTGAGAAAATGCAAATATATTTCTAGCTTTTAAATTTTTCAGTGAAATTAATTAAGTAGTTTATTAGATTTTTTATTTAATTCTGCTTTTTTTGAAATGTTGTGATTCTTCATTATTGATTGAACTAGTATTGAAAACGTTATTTAATTTGTAATACTGTATTTGTTATTTAGAGTAAGGTTTTTATTGTATAGAGAGGCTATTTGTCTTGTGGAAAAAATAATAAATATCGTTATTTTTTGGCTGGATATAATATGTAAATTTTACACATAGAAGTGCCACAGGGCTTGATATGCTGGTGTTAGTGTCTTTTTTATTCATATTTTGAAATATAATGCTATGTATAATAATGGCTTTTTTATTTGAAGATGATTATCATCTAAATTGTGTCACTTAATGCTATACAATAAAAACATACTGTTATAAACTGAAATAATTATGTATACATATAGTGATAGGTTAGAATAAGATAAAAAGGAGTATTATTATGAGAAATTTGCTTATTATTTTGTGCACATTATTTTTTATAGTGTCTTGTGGTAAAGATAACAAACCACAATCATCTGATCCAGAAAAACAAGTAGAATCATCTAATCAGCCAGGGCAAGTAGAATCATCTAATCAGCCAGGGCAAGTAGAATCATCTGAACAATCAGCTCAGTCGTCTTTTAGTGTCGTTAAGCAAGGGGAGATAATGGGTTTAACTGTTCAGGGTGATGTGCTCACTGATGATAATGGAACGCCATGCACTTCTTCAGGTTCTTCAACTACATGTGGTGATCCTGCATTAAAAGAAAGAGCTAAAGCAGCACTTGCACTTGCTAAGAGACCAAGAAAGTACGCTTGTTCCCATAAAGGTAAAGGTTTGATGGTTACCTATAGACCATATGAATATATTGGTGTTCAGCCAGATAGTGTTTTATCATGTGAAGTGTTAGGAACATCTCCAGGAAGGGAAATCACAGCTTATATGAGCAATCGTGGGATGTGTGAGCGGCTTGCATCGTTGTATGCTGCCCAGTGTAGAGAAGTTTTTTAATAGTTTAACAATTGCATCAGATAATGTACTATACGGTCTAAAATATAAAGTTGTTTTTATATAAAATTAAATAGAAAGGGGTATTACTATGAAAAATATTTTTGTTATATTGTGTGCGTTGTTCTTTGTAGTGTCTTGTAATAAAGATAATAAACCACAATCATCTGAGCCAGACAAACAAGAAGAGGCGTCTAATCAGTCAGCTACTAATACGGTTACAGAGACGGTTGTTAAAGAGATTGTTACGGCTGCTGTAACAACTGAAGGTGGTATTACCACAGATGTAGATAGAAAAGCGTGTGCGCCTGAAAAAGCGACAGACTCTCCAGATTATCTTATGTGTGGGTATCAGGACTTAAAGCAAGATGCAACAAAATATGCACATCAATCAGTTACAAAATATAACTGTCCAGCGACAACTCCTCAGCTTGTTACTACACATGAATATCTATATTATGGGTCTAAACCAGATAATGCTTTAGTATGTGAAGTATTAGACACTTCTACAGGAAATGTAGTTGCTTATTATAAAGAGTATAATGCGTGTCAAAGTATGGATGATTCTTGTGTGAAGGAATAGCATATAAGTTTAGAAGCATCTAAAAATAGAGTTAAGCAATTTTGATATTTATTGAAAGAAGGCAGTGTATTCTGCCTTCTTTTTTTTTTGGTTTTTCAATTTTGTTTATATATTATAATCATTATAAATTTTCTAATTAATTAATGTACTAGCCACCGATTAGAATGGCTTCAATAATCATAAAGAAAGATCTAAACAAGCGTCCTGTGTAGCTAATTGGTACACATTTATGATAATCATCTCTAGGGAAGGCGTAAACAATCCAATTGGGATTTTCTTTTTCTGGTACATATTGTAAAGCTTCTGGATCTGTATTGAGTTCATTTATTTTTTCTTTCGTAGGGGGAGATTGATTGGCTCTTTTAAATTCTTCTGTAGATATATGAACAGCTAGAGATGTGTACAAATTATTTTCAGAGGTATTAAATCTGTATACACGAAAAGAGTGAAAGTTTTTATATTCTGAATCTTGGTACACACTAATTAAAGTTTGATTTTCATCTGCATTATTCAGTAAAGGTTTTGTTTTCCATTGCAATAAAAGTGTTCGTTTAGAATCGTGATTATCAATAGTAATTATTTTATCAAAGCCAGCAGCTGTTTGATCGGCTGGAACGTCAGGGATATAAAATTCGCAAAAATAGTAATCATTATTTGCTCCACAAGCAGTACAAAGTAACAGGCAGAGTCCTATTAATATTTTCATGTTTAAATTCTTGGTTCTTTTTTAGTCTCTCATTTTATCTAAATAAATCAAGATTTTTAATATAAAAATTAAGTTGACAAACTTTAAGTGAATTTGAATAATTTTTATAGAAATATGTAGTTTTGTCACTGCATATTCTTTTTATTTGTAAAAATGTTAATTTTAAGCTGTGAGAAATAGAGAAAGAAGCGGGGGGAGGGGATAGATTATGAAAAATTTTTTGATTGTTTTATGTGTATCAATTTTAGTATTATCTTGTGGTAAAAACAAAGATTCACAATCGTCTGAGCCAGCCAAGCAGGCAGAAGCACCTAGTAGTTCGTCATTATCGCAAGACAATGCTGGTTCTTCATTGTCGCAAGATAATGTCAATAGAGGAGTATCTTCTAAAGATGTGGCTAAACAAACCAGTACAAAATTGTCACAAAGTGAGACTTGGCAAATTGGAAAAAGAAATAGTGTATTAGGTGTGGTGACAGACATTGATAGAACTCAATGTGATGAAAATTCTATGGATATGTCTTATGCAATATGTGGGTATCCTGAATTAAAAAAAGCGACAGAAGATAAGGCTTCTGCTTTATATAAAACAGTTATTAGATATGTTTGTACTGGCTATTACAATAATGTTGTAGTTACGCAATATAATTATTACGGAGCTAAGCCGGACAATGCGCTAGTGTGTGAAATGTGGCAGACATCTTCAGAAGAGGACTTCATTATTGCTTATTTTAAAGGTGATAATCATTGCACTGAAGTTGTAACTGCTCTTAACTGCCAAGAACAGTAGTAATTTTAATCAATTTTTGACAATTTTTTGGTATCAATTTAGTGTAAAATTTTCATAATTTTTACAAATGCTATTATTTTATTGTATGAAAAATTCTTATTAAAGTAATATGAAAAACGTTATGAAACAAATGATAAAACAAGCTATTTATAAGAGATTTATTCATTTTTTTATACCTCTTCTTATTTTATATCCTTTTTATAGTTATGGATTTAATCAAAGAAAAATAAACCAACAGTGGAATCATTGTATTAATAAAAAAGATATAAGTTTCTATAAATCTAGTTCTATTATTGACTTGTTTCAATGTATTGGTTTAGACAATTTGGAACATTTGGAAAACTTGAAAAATTATAGAATAAATCCTAATGAATTAGTTACAGGTGGCCAGACTTTTCTTCATGAAACTATTGATTATGGTATTGATACGGGTGATTTTACATATGCAAAATTTCTTTTAATGAGCGGATCATCGGATCCTTCTATTGCAGATAGGACAGGTGAGAAGCCTTTAGATACGAAAGGTATATCAGCAAATGAATTAGCTGATTTAAAAAGAATAACTATTAGCTATCCATTTGGATGTGATTTAAATGTTCAAAAATTAACTGATGAAGTTGAAGAAATAAAATATTTTAATGGAGTTTCGTCGGAAGAAGAGGGAATTTTTTCTGAGGGTGATTTTAGTCTAAAGCAAACTGAAGATATAATTAGATCATCTCAAAAACTTATTGAAGAACAAGCAAAAGTTGCAACATTAACGGCTTATTTTAGAGCTAGAAATAATTGTCTTCAAGCAGGTTTTCATGAGTGTGGTAGTTCTATAAGCTTGTCTGATTTAAAAAGACATTATTATGATCATTATTCCATATTTGATGGTTGCAAAACAAGAGCAATAAAAAGAGGAGTACATGGTGATTTTTTGTATTCAAACATTACTCTATCTATCATGGGAAATTGTCGTATACTAGGGGAAAAGAATAAAACATTAAGTGATATAGAGGTTAAAAACATAAGATGCGAAAAAATTAATAGTTGTAGGGTAAAAGATCCATCAAATCAAAATTTTAAAAAAACATACATATATTATAACTGTGGTAACAGAAGTTTTGGAGAGGTTACTAGTGATTATTGGAATTCTTTTATATCTTTATTTTGATTGATTAAAAAAATTATCTATTGCTTCTCTATTAAGGAATCAATTTTTCAAAGTTTTAAGAAAAACTGGTGAAACTATTATACCATAAGAAATTTTTAAAGCAGAGAAAAGAAGGCAAGAAAATAATACCAATACAAAAATAGATAAAAAAACAATAAACATTTTTTTCCAGTATTCATGATATAGTCCTACTTTTTAATATTTTTAATCAGCGAAGAAAAGTAGAATAAAATTTTATTATCTAGTCACCATGTATTTCTTTTATACACTTTTTTCTAATTTTGTGAATGTTTTATAGATTTATCTTTTACTAATTGTTTTTAAAAGGAATAATTCATTGATTAGAGTGATCTTCAGATTCATTACATATAATATGAGGAGTAGAGTTAGATTGAGGATGCTGATTTGGATAAAGATATTATAATAGATTACCCTTATCGATATCTAGATAGTGTTATTTATACCGCAAAGTTATCACAAAAAGGGGATTGTTTGGACATCCGATCGGATTATCTGAATTCAATTGCTATCAAATACGATGGAGATAAGATATGTGACAATGCGGATCCACTTCAAAAATATGAAAATTGTGGTTTAGCTGATTTGATAATTCGTGAAAACAATAAAGGTATATATATAGAAAACACATCTTCAGTAGCTAGTCATGATAACGATAATTGTGATTCTTTTGAAACTGATGAATTAAAAAACAGGTTAGAAAAAGTACGTTTCTGTATTAATAAATTTCAAAAATACGATCCAAATAAAGTGCCTTTAAGCCCAGAAGAGAGTATTGAAAAAGAAAAAGAATGTATAAAAAAAAGCTTATGACAGTTCAAATGTGTTCAAAATGCTGAAAAATAACAAAACCGTTCAACAAAAATTCACTCTTGCACCTGTTGATAACCGTCTATAACCTCTCATAACCAGAGTATCCCGTAAAAAAATTTAAAAATAGGGTAATATACATGCATACCATTCATAGTACCTTTTCTTAGAAGGCTACTTTTTATTAGAACAACAAATGATCATTGACTATTTCACTTAAAACGCTGATCTAATTCATATTTACTTTGTTTTCTTAAGTAAATACAATCTCCATAGCGAAAGGCAGAACCTAAGACACTCCATAAGCCTCCTTCTTGAAAGGGATTGAGTATATCAAAGAAACCTAATGTTTTAGATTCAGGTTGTTTAAGTTGCAATCTTTCTTTTAGGTTTTCAATAACAGGGCCTGCTAGTGAAATGGTTTCTCCTGTGTCCAAATTTTTTATAATAAAATTTAATCTATGTGCTTTTTCTAGTGCTTTTATATTTTGAGAAAACACATATGGATAGCTCTTTATTCCCCGATGATCTACCACTTCATCATGTTCCGTATTTACAGTTTTATTTTTATCTTTTGAGGCTTCATTAGCTATCTGTTTTGTCTTCTCTATTTCTTTCACTATACCTTTATTTTGACTCTGGCAGTCCACACAAGGAGCTTTAGACTCGCTTACAGTATCTTGAGAAGTAGATTGTTCTATCTCAGGTTCTTTAAATCTTTCCCATACAAGATCTCCATTAATAGATACTTGAAAATCCTTAGTTCCTCCTGTTCTTTTTTTTGTGACATAATAATATTGAGTGATAAACTTTCCTTTAGCTTTTTGATCATTTTTAGTATTTACAGCTTGCAAAGCAAATGCTAAACGATGATTTGCCCAGGAAGAAAAATCTTTCATTCGTAGCTTTTCTATTATTAATCTCAAGCCTTGTATCTTCTGAACACCTCTAATAAAACCGATATCCAATTTCCCTACCACTACAGCTTTTTCTTTTTTATCAGCTGTGTTTTCAAAAAGAGCATATGATTGCCAATAAGGTGACAGATTTTCTTTTGAGCAATGGTGATTGAAGTTTAAGGAGTTGGAAAAATCGGCCAGTTGAAATGTATTTAAAATGTCACAGTTGTTTTGCTTGTCTGTTCCGACCTGACAGTTCACATCAGCAAAACAGACACAGCACAAAAGAAGAGAGAAACAAATTACGACAAGAGATTTTATAAAGTACTCTGCAAAAGGTAAGTTGCTTTTATAAAAAAATTTGATGTTCATTAAAAATATTATATCTTTATACATTGCAAAAATAAAAGGGTTTTTTATAGAAAAATATAGGAATTGAAAATCTTTTAGAGAGTTTTTATTTAAAATAGAGTGACGAATCTAAAAAAAAAATGATGAATGTGAAAATAACACTCTTATCCACATTCAAGAGTTGTTTTAAAAAATCCAATAGAATAATTTGTGAAGAATGGTGGGGGGCAGGTTGCCCCTTACTTAGTAGATTATCTTTAAAATAAAAGAGATAAACTGTGATTTTAATTTTCAGGAACCTAAGACTTAGCAATCTTTTTCAACTCCTTAATAAGACTTTTAAAGCTATTTTCAAATACAGGAGGTTGTTTCATTCCTGAAACAGCACTTGACCAACCTCTCTTTAAAAGAGCTACATCTATACGACTGATAAAACCAGCCAAGTCCTCTGGCAGTTGTGTATCTCGGTAATTAAAACAGGCTTTCAAAGCTTTCTGTAAAGGGTCTTATTCGCTTTTGGTAAAAAATGAACTAAGTCAAAAATATCTTTAGATCGAGAACTACCTTCTCCTCTATCTACCAAAGCATGAATTTTCTCTGCAATCATGGTTTCAATAGAATAGACAACCCAGCTTAATTCCTGTTCACCTATGAGTTCAGACATATTGACTTTTACAGGTTGAGGAATAATAGGATCACCTGTACCAAGATCAAAGTGAATCACCTGAGCACGTGTGATATTTTCTGGTATTTCACCAATATCTGCTCTAAAAACTTGGCGTATACCTCCGTACTCTCCTTGAGTTTTAAGATCAATTTCTTGTTCAAACCGGAACCATACAGCATCGCCAATATCTTTTTCAGCAACTTTTCTTACTTGCTTAAGAGTTTCTTTAAGATAGGGTTTTGATAAAAGGGCATCCAGATCAATAGTGTATCGGCTAGATTCATAAATACGAAGAGCAACATAACCTCCTTTGAAAATAATCGATTTGTAAAGCTTGCTGTCAGATACAATACGCGCAACCAACCTCTCAAGAAGAAATGAAGTAGCAATATATTGATAACTCACACCCTGTTTTTGAGAAAGGTTAGACAGCTTTTGTCTTATAGATTTTGCTTGGTCTTTTAATTTCATATAACAATAGCTTCCCAGTATTTTTCTAATATATTTTTCATTTTAAGACGGGAAGACATTTGAACAAGTTTTTTTTCAGTAGTTAACCCTTCTCTAAGAGCTTTTCTGGCAGAGGATATAGCCGTTCTTTGTCCAATCTTTGTTGCAAATTTCATAGCTTCAAGCAAAGTGCGTTCTGCATTTGTAATTTTAAAATATTTTTTTTTATCAATACCGAATCTTAAAGAAGTGTGAGTTCTTAAACATTTATATTTCTTTTGAGTGCTTTCATCTTTTCGGGAAGGATGAACAATCAACCATACCTGCTCGGGAGCTTGTTCAATAAGTCTATAATAAAAGAGAGCAGACAGACCTCCAATAGCAGACTTAAAGCCGAAGTGAGAGCAGGCTATAGCAAAATCCAAATACTCTGGTAAGACAGATGATTGGGGGTGAAGATATAAACCACGGCTAACATGCTTGATTAATCCCTTATCAACCCAACGAGAAAGAGTAGATTGGGAAATACCTATTTTCTTTTGAGCTTCATCAGGTTTAAACAGACCCATTGACTGAAGTTTTTTGTGTATTACTTTGTCCATATATCTATTATGAATGAAAAACGACATTTTTCAATAAAAGTGTCGTTTTTTATTCACGTTTATTTTTCAGACAAGGTCTTCATGTAGTTGTAAGTACCTCAAGATAGGGAATGATATTTGTTCTTAGTTTCTTTGAGAGTTGTTATTGATATTTTTAGGTGTTTAAGTCGTTTATTCATAGGATGGTTGAGGTTGGGAGTTTGTATTGAAAGGATTAAGCTTGGTCATCCTGAGCAACATGAGAGACACGAGCGGTTGCATCTTAAACTTTAAAGAAGGAAGCTACAAAGCTGGCTGCTAATCTAAGATGATTGGGGAGACGGGTTGTAAATTTTTCATAAAAAATAAGATAAAAGATCTAAAAACAGCAGAAAACTTAATTTTAAGTAATATTATTGATATACACTCAATTTTTTAAAAAGAAAACTATTTACAGTAGATAGAAAAAGTGATTTATGCTTTTAGTTAAGATATTTAAATAAGATGAGGAAATTGGCGTACTCTTGAGGGGGAATATCACTTAACTTAAGTAACCTTTTTTGATCATATTTAGAACCAAAGAGGCAATTTATTGAAATTGTTAAAAAAAAAATAGAGGGTGGATTAATTTCATAAAAACAGCTTATTCTCAAATCTTAATGGCAACAATAGGGGTGTTGGCTTCGGCTATTATAATCCCTGCTCAAAGTGTAGCAGCAAACTCATGTCCCACTGCAATTCGCTCTGAAGTTTCTTTTACAATGTCTGAGAGTAGTGAGCAGGTTTTTTCTGGAACTTCTTTTGGAATGAGAGATTCCGATCAAGATATTATAAATTATATTTTTGCTACCCATGGAACTCTTCCCCAGGACAGATACAGGGGTAGTGGTGGAAAATTTAGTGTTCGTAATAAAAATTCATCTCGTACGAGTGGAACTCAGTACGCTGAGATTACTTCTAGGGGGAGTAGTGATTATGAAACATCACTCGTTTTTGAGGATGGTCGTAGGGGATATAGATTAAGGCTTTATGGATATGATTCTGATATTTATAATGGTTGTGAAACACCTATAGATATTATTATTTATCTGACGGATGATCCTGAGTTAAGTAGCATGTCAGGGAATGTTATAGTTTCTCGCGGTTATTATGTTGGAGACACTATTACTGCTGACTTTTCCGACATTGGAGATACAGAGGGAGTCAATAATTTCTCTATAGCATGGAGTCGGGAAACTTGCTCTGCTAATAGAGGTTTGGGCAGGTGGCCTTTAAGGCGAAGAATAAGCTCGGCCAATGACTCTTCTTATGAATTAATGAGTAGTGAAAGTGGTTATAGAGTAAGTGTTTGGGGGCAGTATCAGATAGATGCAAATCATTATAAGTGGGTTTGTAAGGATATTGATAGTGGTGTGATTCAACCTGCACCTGAACCTGAAAACGCACCTCCCCGGGTTGGTTTTGGACCGGCGTTTTATTATATACCTGAGAATTCAGGCTCAGGGACTCTACCCGATACAACAAATGATGATGAAGCATATATGTTTGACATGGATCGAGAGACAATAAGATATAGTATCTCCATTCCGGAAGATACGCCCAGTAATGTAGCCAGTACGATCCGATCCGCTTTTCGTGTTCGTAATACGGCTCCTAATCCGATGGCTCATGATAGTGCGCAGACTATTTCCATTTCCTATAACCGAAGCTTCAATTATGAAACAGCACCAGAGCTTGAAAATGGTAAAAGAGGCTATGTATTTAATGTAGAGGGATGCGATCCGCGTGGCGGATGTGAAACTGTAGAGATCCGCATTTATGTGGCTGATATAGTTGAAGTAAATACAATTTCTGGTTCAGTAAGCATTACTGGTCAGCAGATTTTGTCGAGGGCTATCACGGCTGACTTTTCCCGCATTACTGATACTGAAGGAATAGATACTAATATGAATATAGTATGGCGTAACGGACCCTGTTCTTCTTCCAGGGGGAAAGGTGATTTGCCTATAACCTATGGTTCAAATAATTCATATATAGATTTAAACGGCGGGGGCAACTCTTATACAATACAGCCAGCGGATATAAGTCAGATTATTAGTGTTTGGGGCTTTTATTGGACAAACACTGGATCTAAGAAGTGGGTTTGTCGCCAAACAAGTTCGATCAGAGGTAATCCCTCCCCCTCTTTGCCGACCATCTCTCTTCAGAGATCGGGTCGAAGTAGATTACCTGCAAAAGAAAATGTTAATTTTACATTAACGCGGACGAATCGTAATCTTAGCTCTCCTGTCACTGTTCGTTTGCATAAGACAGTAACTTGGGAAGAGCAAGTACCAAATCAAGATGATCCGCCAGTTCTAGAAACCGTTCAGAGGGTTAGTACAGAAGACTTTACCAAAACTATTCCTGCTAATGAAACTCAAGTGGCCTTTACATTAAGTTCTAACAATGAAGGCACACTCACAGTTAAGGTATTTGGCGATTCCGGCTACAGTGTTAATTCGTCCAACTCCACTGCCACAGTAACTTTCACTGTTGCCAATGTTTCGCCTTCGGGCCGGCCTACTATTACAGGAACACCTCAAGTGGGGCAGACCTTAACGGCGAGTACTTCTTCTATTACGGATGGAAATGGAATAAGTGGGAGTTTTTCTTACACCTGGTGGAAAGTAGTTAATTTTGGTCTCAATGCTGATGTCCCCCAACAAATATCTGGAGCGAATAGTAGTACCTATCAAATAAGAAGTGAAGATGTGAGATCCAGAATTAAGGTTATAGTTAGTTATAGAGATGATGATGGATTTAATGAAACAGTGGAAAGTGCATTGACAACTTATGTGCAGCCTATAACTGATACTTCTCCCTATGCTGTAAATATGTCTTTCAAAAAACAGAATGAGTCTTTTTTTGACTTAGGTTCTAGTGTTGACGTCTCTGTAGGTGATATCCTTGAGGTCATTGTTGATATGAGTAAAAGAGTTAGCGGTCTGTACTCTTATAGTGGTGATGTTCGTATGAGGTTGAACATAGGAAGCCAAACTCGAACTTTACATAGAGCTCATTTTGGTAGATCTAGTCGTCTTGACAGTGATCCTATCAGGTTAGTATTTCACTATACTGTGGAGGCAGGAGTTAGTGGGCGTATTACATTTCCCCTTAATGGAATGTTTGTAGCTGATGCTTATGATAATATTGTGTCTTCTCCTGGTAATGCGAATTTTAATTATCCGCAAACACATTTGGGCACTATAACTATTCTTCCATATGTTTCTCCGCCAACAATATCTATTTCGGATGCCAGTGCGAACGAGAACACAGACAATACAATTGATTTTACAGTAAGCCTTTCCAGGGCTGTCAACTATCCCGTTGAAGTAAGATATAAAACACAGGCTATTACGGCGAGATCGCCCCATGATTACAGATTTGTCAGCAACGGGCTTGTAACTTTTTCACCAGGGGAAATTTCAAAGATTATTCAAATAACTCTAGTTGATGATGACATTGAAGATGATAATGAGACCTTTAAGGTGATACTTTCCAGACCTACAAATGCGACTTTAGAGGATGATGAAGGTATCGGCACCATTAGAAACACAGAAACACAGACACAGACAGAAACACGAACACAACCACAACCACAACCAGAACCAGAACCAACATTACCACCTATTACGGCAAGTTTTATAGGTATGCCATCTGAGCACGATGGATCAAATAATTTTATTGTTAAATTACGTTTTAGTGAAGATGTTAAGGGCTTAAGTTATAAAACTTTAAAAAAGAAGAGTGCTTTTCAAGTTACAAATGGAAGTATCAAAAATGCTGGAAGACTCGTGGCGGGTAAGAATCAGCTTTGGAAGATCATCGTTAAACCAAGCAATAATAACGATATCAGTATTTCGCTTTCGCCAACCACAAATTGTTCTGCATCGGGGGCTATATGTCATAGTGATGGGCGAAAGCTCAGCAACAAAGTATCCAGCCTTGTTCAAGGACCGGTAGGAATATCTGTTGCGGATGCCAGTGCGAACGAGAACACAGACAATACAGTTGATTTTACAGTAAGCCTTTCCAGGTCTTCTGCAAATACTATTAAAGTGAATTATGCCACACAAGATAGCACGGCGACTGCCGGACAGGATTATACTTCTAAATCGGGTATTCTCACTTTTACAGCCGGTGAGATTTCAAAGACGGTTTCAGTGTCCATGTTGAGTGATTCTATTGATGAAGGAAATGAAACTTTTACATTAAAACTTTCCAGTCCTTCTGGTGCGATTTTGGGAGATTCTACAGCGACTGGTACCATTGAAAACTCTGATCCAATGCCAAGTGCTTGGCTCTCTCGCTTTGGACGCACAATAGGAAGTCAGGCGGTGAACGCTATTTCTTCTAGGATAGGAGCACCTACAGAAAATCGGGTTGTTGTTGGTGGAGTGGAGGTATCTCTTCAGGAAGAAACAAAAGAGGTCAACCAAGGGGATCTTCAAGAACGCTTTAAAAGCAAATGGAGAGATTCAAACGATCAAACAGGTAGAGATTTAAATAATCGAAGCATGACTTTGGAAGAGTTAGCACATGGAACTTCTTTTAATTTAAGTGGTGGAAATGGGAGCACAGGAATTGCATGGTCTGCTTGGGGGCAGTTTGCTAGCGACAGCTTTAAAGGTAAAGAAGGCGATGTTAATTTAGAAGGAAAGGTAGCAAGCGGTTTTGTAGGAGCCGATCTAGCTAGTGGACATTGGCGAGGAGGTGTTGCGGTTTCCAGTAGTAGGGGTAAAGGGGATTTTCGTTCTCTCAAAAGTGATTCTGTGGGGGATAAAGGAGAAGTGGAAAACAATTTAACAAGTATTTACCCTTATTTTGGCTATGAACTTGATGACAATAAAGCTATCTGGGGAACTCTAGGTATGGGAGAAGGAGATTTAACACTCACTCAACAGAATCAATCTATTAAGACAGACATTTCTATGCGTATGGGAGCTGTGGGAGCTAAAGGTCCTCTTCTTAGTCAAAGAGAGGGAGATGGAATGGATGTGATACTTCGAGCGGATGGAATGTGGGTACAGATGGGTTCCGAAAAAACCACAGAAATGGTATCAACTGAATCAGATGTAACAAGGCTTCGGTTGACGCTTGATTCTTCCAAAAACTTCAATGCAGGAGAAGGCGTACTAACACCTTCTTTTCAAATGGGAGTGCGCCATGATGGTGGAGATGCTGAAGAAGGCATGGGTCTAGAAGCTGGTGGTGGAGTACGTTATGTAGCGAGTGGGCTAACTCTAGAAGTAGAAGCTAGAAAGCTTCTTGTTCATGAAGATAGTAAATATGATGAGTGGGGAGTCAGTGCGGCTATCCGCATTGATCCAGATCAATCAGGACGAGGGTTATCTCTCAATATTGTACCTACTTGGGGTACTGCCTCTAGTAATGTAGATCGTCTCTGGTCGACGGAGGGAGTACATACACTAAGAGGAAGTGACAAATATGAAGCTTCAAGGCAGCTTAATGCAGAGATTAGTTATGGCTTATGGAGGCCGTTTGATTTCTTGCGAGGGCTTTTTACACCTTACTTGAGTATGTCACTGGGAGAAGAGTCTAATCGCACCTATCGCACAGGCACTCGTTGGAAGATAGCTCCCAATGCTATGATGAGCCTTGAAATGGATCACACTGAGAACCAGATCAATACAGAAGACGCCTTTATGCTCCGTGGTGATTTTACATGGTGATATAAGTAATACGCAAAACGAATTTATTCTGAAAATTATACTTAAGAAATTTTTTTTAGAAAAAATACAAAAAAAATTAAAAGCTATGGTGGGGGCTCGTAGTTGAAAGAAGGGGTTTCAAAACGCTGAAAATAGCTAACCGTTCAACAAAAAGTCACTCTTGCACCTGTTGATAACCGTCTATAACCTCTCATAACCGGAGTATCCCGTAAAAATCCCGTAGAAGAATTTGTGAAGAATGGTGGGGGCAGATTGGCACTATTTGGTAGATTGCGTTTGAAATGGAAATTATTATTCCTATGATTCCATGCCAACCTTTCAATTGGCCCCAATTAAGCTTGACGTTAGGATAATGATAATTTTTATTATTTCTTCTTGACATAATGTATCTTATAAGATACAAGAGGTAAATGAATACGAAGAAATGGGAGGTTCTTGAATATATAGGTGAGTCTGGGAGTTGTCCTTTTCAAGATTGGTTGGAAAACTTAAAAGATGTAAAGGGAAGGGCGATTATCAGAAAGAAAATCAACCTATTGCGATTAGGTTATTTTTCAGATTCTCGTTCATTAGGAGATGGTTTATTTGAAATAAGAATTTTTTTTGGTCCTGGATATAGGGTGTACTTTGGGAAGCAAAAAGAAAAAATAGTTATTCTTCTTTGGGGAGGTAACAAAGATTCACAAAAAAGAGATATAGGAAAAGCTCAAAAATATTGGAAAATGTATAATAGTAAATAGAATTAAATTAAACTTAAATTGAAATGAAAAGTAAAAATGAAAAACAAAACAAAAAAATATGAAGACTCTCTTATTGAGTCCTTGAAAGATCCTATAGAAGCGGCAGCTTATTTAACTGTTCATATTGAAGATGACAGTGAATATGCGGAAGAAACATTTCTTTTAGCTTTAAAAGATGTAGCTAAAGCTTATGGAATAGAAAAAGTAGCCGAAAAAGCTAAAGTAGGAAGAGAAAGTATGTATAAAACATTGTCTGGTTCTGTAAATCCAAAACTTAAAACTTTGAGGAGTATCTTGGATTCTATTGGACTTAAAATGACAATTGAACCAAAAGACAGTAGGGCTGTTTAATCTTTTATATTAATCATTAGGGAGATAATAAATGAGACAAATGACATTTACGCTATGGGATGTGGAACATGGAGTTTCTATATGGGTAACAACTCCGGCAGGTCACCATCACTGGTTTGATCTAGGTAAAACTGCTGAGTTTTCACCTTCCGAATATGTTGCGAGAAAATATAGGGTTAAAAAAATTGATCATCTCGTTATTAGTCACCCAGATAAAGATCATATAGAGGACTTACCAAATTTTATACAGGCTTTTGGAGAACCAAGGATATTACATAGAAATAGAAGTCTTCCTAATAAAGATTTTTTTGGTTCTGGTGAAGCAGATTATCAAAAATATATGCAAAGTCTACATTTTAGGTTTACTTCTTCTGTCGATGAAAATGAGTCTCCTAAGAATCCTCATTTTAATGGAGGAGTTGAATATAAGCAGTGTTATTTGAAATATGGATGCTTTCCAGATGGTACTAAACTAGAGGGTAATAACACTTTAAAAAAGCTAATTTTGTCAAACTTTTAGCTATTTTATTCTTAAGATGTGTAAAAATTTCAGTAGATTGAGGTAAGAATTTCTTTTTAAAAAATTTTTCCCTGGTTTTTAAGGTGTTAAAGATAAATCTTAAAACAATCTCTTATAAAGTTTTTTGGGTACTCTATACTAAGCTTAAATCGTGATTTTGTCAGATACCGATGGTTATTTCACTTTTTATTCTCACTGAAAAATAAACTGATAAACTGTTTAAGCCGCTGGTTCTTGATTTGAAACTGTTTTTATTTTCTTAGATTCTGTAGATTGAAGATTTTGGACAAGTTCTTGAGTTTTTAGTGAAACAGTTATTACACTAAGAAGGAGCTTTAAAATATAAGCTGGGTTTTCTGAATAAGTGTTTGGGTCGTTTATTATATCTGTTTTTTTATCTTTTTTGTATTGGTATCTTTCTACAATCCACTTAGGAGCAGACCAGCCATTGATTTTATAATCCCAAGCCTCAATTGGTATATTGGAAATAGAGACATAATCATTAAATTGTATTTTGGTTTTATCTTTTTTATCAATTTTTATTTTTTTGACTTTTAACTCCTCTGGAGCAAGTTCGGAGAGATTTATTACTGTTCCCTGTTTTAAAAGTTTTATTTCTTTATGGGGCTGTTGGTTTTCGTAATTTAAATGAAGCTCAGTCAAATTCCTTCCAATATTTGAAAATCCCCAAAAATCAGTCTCTAACTTTAAAGAAATGGGGCCTAAAGGAATATGAGGCAGAGATTTACTTAAATTGTTTCTATATTTTTCTCTGTATTTTTCTGAGTGCAGAAGTCCATATATATAGTAAAAAATATCTTCTTTCTCTATTTTTCTCTTAGTGTGTGATTTTGAAAATGGTATTATTTGATTACCACTTTGTATTTTTAGAGAAAGTATATTTTTATAATGATCTCTAAATTTTTTCAAGCTGCTATCAGTAATACCTTCCTGTTGAGCACCAGACTTGTCAAACCAATAAAGAGGGAAACATTGCAAAGGGGTTATATAATTCAAATCAGGAATAGCATTTGTCATGAGAACAGAAAAGCTTTTTGCTCCAATGCCACTCACACAAATCACTTTATTATCTATATTTTCTTTAGTAAAGATTTTTGGTAATTGATATTGTCTTTCATTAAAAATATTATCAAAATACACCCAAGATTTCATAAATGGTCTGTAACTGGATTGTTTCACACAATTATTTTTTAATAATAAATTTTCTTTCTTTATAATTTTTCCTTTAATTCCATGAGTCCATTTTATTTTCTTTTCATCACGATTGATAAAGTTATCTATATTTTTGGTATTCAACTCTTTATCTTTTAATCGATTCAACTCCTGATTGTAGAAATCAATCATGCTTTTCATGTTTTTCTTTACTTGATTCTTATTAAAATTATAGACCCAAGAGTCTCTATTTGTTTTAACTCCACAACTATAGAGATTAAAAATAATATTTGAATCATTAGATTTCTTATTTCCCATAGGTAGGAATTGATAAAAAGAATCCTTTCTTTGGTTAATCCAATCCCCATATTTATCTGGGACAATATTTTGCCAATGTATCCCTTTAATAGATCCAAAATCTTTGATTATTTCCAGTTTATCCTCACGAGGTAAGTAATCCCCAATATCATGATATTTAATTTGAGCCTTAGCCTTTTGATTTGCTGGATTTTTTACAAGAAAAGTAATAGCTACGGGTGTTCTTGTACTTTGACCAAACACACCTGTGCCTTCCTTTCTCTGATTTTCAGCTGAGCCTTTAGCTTCACCTCTTAAATTAAAAGAATAAATAACATCAAATTCCTTTTCTAAAGATTTTCTGAGTCCTGCAATACTTCTGTTATGTAACAAAGAAGCATTATGAACAAAGCCAATGATACCTCCTTCATTTCCTATTCTATCTGTTGCCCAGCGGATAGCCTTAATATAAGAATCGTAAAGAGCACCTTTAAATGTTGTATTAGATTCCTTAACATAAGTTTCCTCTATTTTTTTATGCAATAAGGGATGAACCGTATTTTTATTAGCATCATTTTCTGATTTTTGACCAGAAGAATAGGGAGGATTCCCAATAATGACCCGAATAGCAGATTCTTTTTGCCGCTTTATCCTCTCTTTGTTTTCCTGAAATAAAGGTAACGCGTTTTCATCTTTTGATTCATACATGTTAAAAGTATCTGTGAGAGTTATCCCTGAAAATTGCTTATATCTTCCACCTATCCGGCTATGGTAAGCCTCTTCAATGTTGATAGAAGCCACATAATAAGGGAGTAACAAGATTTCATTAGCATGAAGCTCTTTTTTAAATTTTCTTTGTAGATCTTCCTGTTTAATTAAATCTTCATTTGATATAAGACGGTTTATAAAAGTCCCTGTGCCAACAAAGGGATCAATAACGTGCACGCCCTCGTCTGTTAAGCCTTTATTAAACTCTTTTCTTAAAAGCTCGTCTGCGGACTTTATGATAAAATCTATAATCTCAACAGGGGTGTAAGCTACTCCCAATCTGTCGGCTGTCTTTTTAAAAGCTGTCTTAATAAAGTTTTCGTAAAGCTCTTTAATAACTGTTTGACGACCTTCTGAGTTATCGATTCCTTCTAATCTTCTGCTAATGCTTTCGTAAAACCTTTCTAAATCTTTTATTTCATTTCTAAAACCATAAGCGTCTAATTTATCCAAAACCTTCTTCATAGTTTTAGAAACAGGATTGCACTCTGAAAACTTATAACCTTCAAAGATTTTATCAAAAGCGGGTTTTGTAATAATATGCTCTGATAGCATGGAAATAGCATCACTTTTTGTTATGTCTTTATTGATACTGGATTTTAGCCCTTCATAATAAGTTTGAAATTCATCTTTGATTTCAGGCTTTTTATTTAAAAGGCTTTCTATCCTTGTAGAAATAGTTTTACAAGCGGTTTCAATCTCTTTAGCCCATTTATCTGCATAAATTTTATCCCCCACTTTATCTACCATCTTTGCATAGGTTTTTTCTCTTATATCTTTAATGTCATACAGCCCATTTAAACGAATTTGAGCGTCCGTTTTTTCCTCAACTTCTTTTGCTTCCTCTGAGCTGCCAAAACCAATACCTATCACTTTTATTTTATCTGATTTATTCTTGTTTAATTCTAAATTATTTATTAAAGCGTCAAATTGCCGATCGTGAGACCTTAAAGCGTTTAAAACCTGCCAAACAACTTTATAAGTTTGATTGTCATCTAAAGCTTCCATTGCATCTTTACCAGCTGGGATCACAACAGGTAAAATAATATAACCATAATGTTTGTCTTCTGCTTTTCTGATTGCACGGCCAACAGCCTGCACCACGTCTACTTGTGATTTTCTAGGATGGAGAAACATCACAGCGTCAAGATTCGGCACGTCAATACCTTCTGTAAGACATTTAGAGTTCATTAAGATACGGCAGACTGTTTCACCACTTTCTGTAAGATCAACATCTTCTTTTAACCAGTCTAGCTTTTTATTTCTTTTAAGAGAGCTATCTGTCCCATCAATATGTTCTGTTTCACAAGTAAAACAGTCGTTTTGATTATTAGCTAATTCTTGATGATCTAAAACATCAACAACTTTTTGAAAACCCTCTTTAACATCTTTAGAATCTTTAATCGTTCTTAAAAAACTTACAGCCCGACTGAGTTTTTTACCTTTGTTCCCAATCCCCTGATCTCTTAAAGCCTTGTAACAACCTACAATCTTTGAGGCATCAGCTAAATTTAAGCCCGTACCCATTAAAGCATCTTGATAGTTATCGCTTATGTATTGCTCATCAATGGATAGGATTATTACTTTATAATCTGCTAACAGCTTTTGATCTATAGCTTTTGAAAAATCCAGTCTGTAGATTTCTTTTCCATAAACTGATTCGCTATCCATAGAGTGTATTTCCACGTCATGTTTTTTTGCCTTGTTTTTGACGTTTTCAGTGTAAATTCTAGGAGTGGCCGTCATATAAAGCCGCTTTTTCGCTTTTACGTAATTTGGGTCGTTTATAAAAGTAAAGTAGTTACCTTTGGTTTTGTTGTCCTCTATTTCGCTGGCTTCAATTCCTGTTGTTCTATGAGCTTCGTCACAGATAACTAAATCAAACTGAGGAGCACCTAAGTCTTGAGCCTTTTTAACTTGCTTTAAAGACTGGTAAGTAGAAAAAATAATAGTTCTTTCTTTTGATTTTATTTTAAGTCTTTCTGCTATTTTTTTTGGATCTGTTGTAGGGGATATTTGCAGGTCATTTACATCTACTCCATCAGAATCTTTACCAGCTTTGGTATCAGAACAAACGACTAAATACCTTTGAGAGTTCTTTCTTTCATAAGCGTATTCCCTCAAAGTTTGAGATATAAGAGAGATAGAAGGAGCGAGAAATAAAATGTTTGCATTTTCTGGAGTAATTGTTTCTGTAACACGAAGAGAGGTAAAAGTTTTACCTGTCCCGCAGGCCATGATGAGCTTGCCTCTATCGTGGGCTTTAAAATGTTTAAGTGACTTATCTACAGCTTCTGTTTGATGTGGTCTTAACTTTTTTTTATCTTTTTTTCTTTTTACGCCCTTGAGGCTCCAGTCAAAATCCACTTTTTCTAAATCATAAAGTCCAAGAACTTTACATTCTTTTGTCTGACTTTTTAAAGCTTCTTCTGCATTAGCTCCCCAGTTGTTTGTAGTTGTAACAATCAACCGAACTGCAAAAGGCCTTTTCCCGGATTCAGTAAAAAAACTATCAATATCTGGTTTATTTACTTGATAATGTTCATTATAACATTTGCATTGAATAGCCCAAAACTTTCCTGTTTCTTTTTCTTTAGCAACTAAATCAATTCCTAAATCTTTGACTGGAAAATTATATTTTTTTAAATCCGGCCAATCTTTACGCATCCACACACCTTCAAAGGAATGCTCAGGAGATTGTTTGAGAAAATCCCTTATAGCTCTTTCAAAAAGATCTCCTTTTTCTCTCTCACTTTTTGCTTTTTTTCTAATTTCTTTTAGAAAACTTTTAAAGTTTGATTTTGGAGTTTCAAAAGGAGTATCAACAAGATGAAGTAAACCATCCTGTTTTTCTTTTTTTATCTTCAAGCTAGATTGATGATTTTGAGACTGCTTCCGTGCTGATGAATCTTTCATTTACTCCGTCCTTGGATAAAAGGTTTTTTCGGCTAACTATGAGAATTACTTAAGTAAAGTTATTAGAATTTGAAGAAATAACTTAAGACTATAGACGGGAAAATCCGTATTTACTTTATAGAGGGATTATTTTTATAAGATTTATTTATTCATTAAAATATTTCTATTTTTTTATCTCTGAACATATATTCAAATTAGATATTGCCATCTCTCTGTCCTCAATCAATCAGAGTATTAAAAAAAATAATAAAGGGAAAGCGAACCAGTAAGAAGTTCAGGGAATAAAAACAGAGCCTTTCCTTTGAGAGGAATTCTTATAATTAGGAGCTTGTCTTATAGAAAAAAATCCCTACAATATAGAAAAAGGCTAAAAAATGAAAAAATTTACTCCTTCAAAAATCCTTAAATTCATCCTTGAAAAAGGGGAAGATTATAAAACTGAATTCAAGGAAAAAGCAGATAAAAATCTTGATAGAGAAATAATTGCTTTTGCTAATTCTTCTGGCGGACACATTTATTTAGGTGTTACAGATGAAGGGAAAATAAAAGGTATAAATATCACAAATAGATTAAAAAGCCAGATACAGGATATTGCTAACAATTGCGATCCTAAAGTGTCTATTTCATTCCGAGAAATAAAAAATGAAAAAATTTTAATAATAGAAGTTAAAGATAGTAGAGATAAACCTTATAGATGTTCTTCAGGTTTTTATATACGTTCTGGTTCTTCTTCACAGAAGTTAACTAGAAATGAAATCAGAAACTTTATGGAAGAAGAGGGTGCTCTAAGGTTTGACTCTCTTCCTTGTAAAAAATTTCTTTATAAGAAACATTTTGATAAGGAGAAATTATTTTACTTTTTAGATAAGTCTAAAATTAAGTATAGCCGAAGAGATTACCTTCAATTACTAGAAAATCTTGAAGTAGCTGAAAGACAAGGCTCAAAAGTTATTTTTAATAACGCTGGAGCTTTATTTTTTTCTAAAAACTTAAAAAGAATTTTTTTTCAAACAGAAATAATTTGTGGCCTTTTTAAAGGAACAGAAAAGATTCATGTTCTTAATAATGAAAACTTTAATATAGATTTAATTGGAAATATAGAAGGCGCTATGGAATTTTTATGGAAGAGTTTAAGAGCCCGGCATGAGATTGTTCACAGAACTGCACGCAGAATAGATGTTTTGGAAATTCCTGAAAAAGCTTTAAGAGAAGCTTTAATCAATGCTGTAATTCATACAAATTACTTAGAGGAAGGAACATCTGTAACTGTTGAAGTTTATGATAATAGGGTAGAAATTTCCAATTTCGGCGGGTTACCTACAGGATTAAAAATGGAACAATTTGGAAAAAAGAGTGTTCGCAGGAATCCTCTCATAGCTGATTTGATGGCCAGAGCTGGATATATTGAGAGAATGGGAACAGGCATTAAAAAGATGAGAGATTTAGTTAAAGCAGAGGGACTTCCTCCTATTAAATTTGAATTTGATAATTTCACAACTGTAACATTTTATAGACCCCCCTATCCATTAAGTAGTTTTATTGCGCCGTCTGTAAAAGTATATGAAGCTTATAATAAAATCCTCAACATAAAAGGGAAGCAATTAGATAGAATATTAAAGATATTAAATGCCATAGAGAATAAAGATTTTTCTGCAACTGCTTTTAGTAAAGTGGAAAATGTTAATCCAAGAACAGTAGAAAGAGATATACAATTCTTAAGAGATAAGAAATTTATATTCTTTAAAGGCCACTCTAAATCTGGAAAATATCAAGTCACTGAAAAATATAAGAAATTTAAAAAGTCTATCAAACAAAAATAATTGGTCTCAAATGTCGGTCTAAATGTCGGTCTAAAATGTCGGTCTAAATGTCGGTCTAAATGTCGGTCTAAAATGTCGGTCTAAAATGTCGGTCTAAAATGTCGGTCTAAAATGTCGGTCTAAGTGGCAGTATAAAGTAGTTTAGAATAGCATTTATCCTAACTATTTTTCATTCATAAATTTAGCTGTAATGTCTTTATTTTGCTCTATTCTATCTATGAACAAATCTTCAAGTTTCTTTAAAAAAGGTTCATGATGACTTAAGAGGGTTATTTTTAATCATTTGTGACAATACTCTATAAATAAAGGGGAATAAAAAGAATTAAAGCTTAATTATTTTTTATTACTAGCTGGTTTTCTTTTTTTTGGATAGTAATCATCTGCAATTTTTTCTGCTGAGGGGCCTTTTATTATATGAAGAAGCTCGCTCATGTTTCTAAATTGTTCATTTGAAAGAGTATATTGTTTTTTACAATATTCTTTTTGACTTATTTTGTTAGCTTTCACTGCACTAACAATAAAGTTCATAGTCTTTTTACCTAATAAACTCTCTTCTTTCATAAACTTCTCATATACAGCGCGTGTTGTTTTTCCGTATCCATTACCTCTAGCGTTTTCTATTTGCAGTTTTATTATTTCTTTGTGTAGATATGTTGTTTTTGCTCGCATACACAGCTCATCTACATAGCTATGTGCAAAGCTATATGAGCTAAAAAGAATCACAATAAACAGAAAAGTATTTTTGAACATATCTGGTTGTTCGGTACATCAAAGCAGTTACTTAATAAGTACTTTAATCAACACTAATTCATCAACAGATAGCTGACTAATTCAATGCATCTTACTTGCCATTCTTTTTATTACTAGCTGGTTTCCTTTTTGTCTTAGGTGACTTATCTTGATTCAATATTACATTAAGTTTTTTAATCTTTGTATTTTCTTTAGGGCAATGTTCCGAAAAACCAAAAACAAGATGCATAAAAAAAATATTATTTTTCATCTGGTTACATTTTTTTTTATTATGACGGTTGAATTCGTTTTTTAATACACAGCCAAAATAATCTCTACTCTGTTTGTCTAATAAACCAGCGCATATCATAAAACCGAGTGGGTCTTTTCTCAATTGAGATAAAGAAAAATCTTTATATGTTTCTTCTGAATTAAGAATAACGTATTGCATAAGCTTATAACATTCTTTGCAAAATTGTTTTTTTGGGTTTCTTTTTTCTTTGTTATATTGGCTAACTAATTTACTCTCTTTACTCTCTTTGCTCTCTGCATAGCTATATTGGCTAATTGCTATGGCGATAATTAGAATACTACTTTTGAACATATCTGGTTGTTCGGTACATCAAAGCAGATACTTAAAGGAAGATATAGAGTTTTAGCTACAAAAGGGCTTTCAATTTTAAGCAGCTTTTCTGGTTTTTGTACGTTTAGTTTTATGTGATTTTTTGCTGTCTTTATATTTATTATACGCAGCTTTAGCCAAAACATAAGTAGCCAATACAACTTCTTTACTCATATTACACCTCTCTCTTTTTTCATACTGTTTTTACTTAACCACAGCTTTTTATTTTTTAATAAAACCATATTCCGCTTCAATCTTTACAATTTCACGACCTATATTACCAACATTGGAATTTATACTTTTTTCCAAATCAGAAAAGTTTTTTTCCGTTTTAAAGGAATCTAAAGAATCATAGATTTTACCAGATGATTCCTCAAAACAACTATTTATTCGTTTTAATACATTATAAACATCGTTTTTGATTTTATCGTCTATACTTTGTTCAAAGCAAGCTCTGCAAACCCAAGTATCAATCTTTTCTTTTTTTACTTTATAAACAGTTATAGCTTTTTTACACGTCGGTATTTCACAAATACCTGTTTTGTGTTCTAATTGATCTATATCTATGTTCATATTACTACCTTCCTTTCATATTGTTTGATACTCCATTGCCGGCGTTTTGTTATTGTTTTTATTTTTTAACCCGACTTTTTATCCTTAGCTAGTAGTTAACTTAAGTCACCAGGAGCTTTAAAGTATTATCAATATTAGTAGTGAGTAAAGATTTAACATCAATAGTTTCTTTAATGCAACCAGAATCATCAACGATTGAGATTTTTCCAAATATAAAATTATAAGAAGCAATCCTTTTTATTTTTTCAGTGACAAATTATCTACGTTTTGTTTATCAATATCTTTCTTTAATAGCTCCTGTGCACCTAATGTTGACTCTTTTAATAAAGAATATAATAGAAAAAGTCTTTTTTTAATTTTTTCTGAACTATCTTTCGTATAAAAATGAACAGGGTAACTTTTATACCCAATCACAGCAAGCTGAACTATTTCTATATCTACTAAATCTCCATTTTCTTTTAAATCTGATGTTTCAATTAACTGTTCCATAGGTTTTCTAAATTCATTTTTTTCTTGCTCACTAACAGGAGATGGAAGTTTTTTATAAGATTTTATAAATAATCTTAAACAAGGAATATGTGGATTCACTGAAAGGAAATCAAGAGCAATACCATATATATATAAATATGTGTTTTTATTTTTAAATTGTTCTAAAGGTAACGCAGATATTCTATCCCATAAAATACTGTGACAAATATCTTCTATACCTTTTACGCTATTTAAATATTGCTCATATTCTGTAAAAATATATCTACCTAGTTTTGTTTTTACGTGCTTTCTTTGTTTTTTTAAGCCTTTTTTTAAAAAAGTTATTATATTACCTCTCATATTATTTTTATAAAAATAGCATGCTTTATTCCACTGATTAATTAATGAATCAGAAATATCTATTTTATATTTGTTATCTTCTTTTAAACAATGTATAATTTTATTTCCGGATAATTCTATCAAAGTTTGAGGTGTCATAATTAATGTAGGTGACGGTTTAAATTGTGCACTAAAAGTCCGACTAAAAAAATCGAATTTTTTACACAGTGCTTTTGTTATATTTTGGTCCAAATAGATCTGTTTCATGAAGCTATTTCTTTCTATGTTGTTAGAAGGCAATGATCACATTATTCTTTGCCTGTGCAAATAAAATTACCTAATGTAGGTTTTTCGACTTATTAGGAAATACTTTAATAGCAATGTGTCCTTGACACACCTAAAATTTAACTATCACTTACATAAAGGGAGGTTAGATGTAAAAAGTTATAAAAATATTAGTGGGCATGAGAAGGCGAAAAAATGGGGTTCAAAACGCTAAAAATAGCTAACAGTTCAACAAAAACTTATTCTTGCAACCCTTGGTAACCGTCTATAACCTCTCATAACCAGAGTATCCCATAAAAATCCCGTAGAAGAATTTGTGAATAATAGTGGGGGGGCAGGTTGGCACCTATTGAGTGAATAGCGATAATTTTTATTTACAAAAAGAAAGCTCTTTAGTGTTTAACATTTTTTGCCGATATCAAAAAACTATGGGTATATATTTTAAGGGAACAGTTTTCCATAAAAAAAAGTACAACCTCGAGGCTGAATTTGAGGATATGATTTTTAAAAACTCCACACTTTTTTTTGGTGAGGACACTATTCTAATTCCAAAAAAAACTAAAATTTCAGGGAGTTCATTGGGAAATACAATCCCTGATGGTTTTCTTTTCGATTTTTCAGATATGAATGATATTAAGTTTTTCCTCATTGAGGTGGAGTTATCAAATCATAGTTTTTACAGGCATATATTCCCACAAATAACGAAATTTTTCTCATTTCTGAGGACAAATAACCTTAACCAGATTAGGCTTGTGGAGGAAATGTACAAGATAATTTCAAATGACGAAAACCTCCTTATGAGATTTAAAGAAAAAATAAAGGATGAAGATTTATACAAGATGCTTAAAGATACAATAGAGAATTCACAGGATATACTGATATTAATTGATGAGGACTTACTTGAGTTCAGAGATATTCAAGAAACTTATACAGATACTTGGGATAAATATGTAAAAATTTTAAAAATTGAAGAATATGTGAAAGACAAAGATTCAATCTATTCAATCACACCAGACTTCAAGGTATTATCTGAGGATGAGGCAGTTTTTATTCAAGATGAAGATTCCATAGGAGCAAAACAATATACTGAAGAATTTCATATGGAAGATAAAACGGAATTTGTAAAAAAGACTTATCAAAAAATCCGTGACTCTTTATCTGAGTTTACCTTCAACTGTCAACGCTATTATATATCTATACGAAACTCAAAAAACTTTGCATTTCTAAAGTTTAGAAAAAAATTTATACGCTTAGTGGTCATGCTACCAGAGGATGAGGTTAAAAAGATTATTACAAACTATGAACTTCAGACACCAGGCACTGGTGTTCAAAATTTCTATAATGGATCATGTACTTATATATTTATAAAAAGCTTGGATCATATTGATGAAGTGTGTCAGGTCTTGAGAGTAGCTTCCAGGAAAATAGAAAAAAAATCGGCATAATAAAGATAGATTCATTTGGAGGAGTATTATTTTTATATATTTCAAGAGAATAGTTTAAAGCCCTAAAAAAGCCAGCATAGAGAATACATTTAAAAGAATGTTTACCAGGTTTTACAATTATGCTTCTCTTTTTATAAGTAAGTTTGTTGATCTGTTTTAAAATTTTTAAAAGTTTAGTGTTTATAGACATTTTTACTCCTCTTTATTGTTTTCTATACACTACTATGGCTATTTCTAAGATATGACACGTAGCAAATAAAGCTACTTTTTTCTAATTTTTCTTAGATTGAATATGAATTTTAGTAAAATCTAACATTTTAGAGGAATGAATTATTTAAAAAATCCAAATGGTTCAACATTTTCAGCAGAATTATCATTATTTAATATTGTTACTTTTTCAAATGAGTCGAAGGTAGGGAAGTAATAGTTTAATAATAATTTCTGCTTGGCAATCACAATATTTTTTTCATATATTAGCAAATCTAAATAAGTGGAGAAATAAAGAGTTTCTTTGCTAATATTTATGAGTGGTATTTTAAGAATTAAGTTTTAGATTGATACTATGAATCAAAAAGAACAATGTATTGGATATCTTAAATATTCTGGAGCATCCATTAAAGATGGATTGTTTGATATGCGTAAATCGGCTGAAGCGCTGCTTGGCTTTGACGAGATATTAAGATTTTTTCTTTTAAAAGAAGATTCAAATTTATCAAATATTGATTTTGAAATTCCAGTACGAGTCAGTAGAGGCTCTTGGATGATTGAAATAGTCGATAAAATATTTTCTGTAGAAGGAATCACAGCTATTTACGTTATGAAATCTGCACAGAAAGCAGCAACAGATGGTTTATTTCAAATAGGTATAGCTAAGGATATAAAGGTGGTTTTTAAGGCTTCTTTAAAGTCGATTCAATGGATTATAAAAATTGCTTCGCATATTGGAACATTATCAAGTAAAGCTATTAAAGCTGAGAAATTAGAAAGAGAAAATGGAGAAATATTTATAAAAATTCCGAATGATAAGAATAAATACTTAAAAGTTTCTCAAAAACATTATAATTTATTCAAACAGTGTCCAGATAAACTTTTTAAGAAAAGTGTGAGTATAGTTGAATCAGGAATCGCTTTAGAGGTTGGAGTGTATGAAAATAAAAAACATGAAATAGTAGCGATATCTGAAAAAGAAAAAAGTATCTTTTGTAATATAGAAGAAAAAGAAATTGTCATTTTGCCTGAATTAAAACATGGTCAAAATATAGAATTAGAGGGTCAAATTACAAAAGTAACGGAAGATAGAAATTCAGTTGGATTTCGATATAAAGATCATATTCTTATTTGCAAACCTCAATTAAAACAGATTGCTCAATATAAGAATAAAATTATTTCACGTGAATTTAGTCGTTTTTTCTTAGAGAGAGTCAGAATTAGAGGTATAGTTAATCGAACAGATTCAAATAAAGGTGTTGAGGCAAAAAAACCTCAGATACTTTTCTCTGAAATTATACCAGTTAATAAAATTAAAGATGGGGCACAATTATCTTTTTAAAAAAATTTGTGTTGTTTTTAAAATGAAATAGGAGATTTTTTAATGAATGTAACAAGTAAAAAACAAGGTAATACAAACAAAATAACATTTGTGGATTTTGATAAATTAAATTTGAAATCTTTTGCTGAAAATTTGTTTCAGATTATGGAAAAAGGAGTAGCTTCTTCTGTGAGAGAGCAAGGGGCTTATACAATCAGCTTAAATGCTGAATTTGGGAATGGAAAAACAACATTTTTAAAGATGTTTGAAGATTGTGTAAAACAAGAAAAACAAGATTACAATGTTTTGTTTATTAATGCTTGGGAATCAGATTTTTATAGAGAACCTGTTATAGCTATTCTTTCTGAATTTATAAGCTATATTGAGGGAACTGTTAAAAAGGAAAATGATAAGGTAAAAAAAGAAATTATAAATCAAGCATTTAGAGTTATTAGTAATATTACAAATCAAGTTGTTCAAAATAAAATAGGATTTAATATAAATGAGATAATTGATTCTTATAAAGAAAATTCTTTAAAAAAAAAAGAAATTATTGGGAAGTCGATTGTGGGAGATTTTCTGCAAAGAAAAGAAGCTATTAAAAAAATTAGAAAAATAATTACAGAACATATTGGAAATAAAAAATTACTTATTATTGTAGATGAATTGGATCGCACAAGACCAGACTATGCTGTTTGTTTTCTTGAGGATATGAAACATTTTTTTGATATTAGAAATGTGGTGTTTCTTATTGCTGTTAATAGGAAGCAAATGGAGGCTACAGCTAAATGTCTTTATGGTCAGAATTTAGATTTTGATGGTTATTATAGAAAATTTTTTAAGCAGGAAATAAATTTACCAGATCCATATAAGGAAGCACAAAGACTTGTTGATGGACTTATACAAAATACAAATGTGAAATATAGATATAATACTAATGATATTAGCAGACAGTATAGAGTAGAGAACTCATATTTATCTTGTAAGATATTTAGACTCACTTTACGGGAAATAGAATATTTTATAAGGATATTTGAGATACTTGTAGGCAGTAAAGAGCACGTTGCAAGGTGGGATTATATGGACTGCTGTTCATTTTTTATTTGTCTTTTTTTAAAAGAAAAGAAAATCTTTCAAAAGATATTAGATGGAAACTTTACTATTCATAAATTTATTCAATTTATAGACAAGAATGCTTTTGATTTTAAATTAGATGAAGAAGGAATTCACGTGTCTAATACTGCTAACATCACATGTAGCAGTAATTTTTTGTTAGGCATAGTTGCTTGTTCTTTGATAAGAGGTAAAGAATTTCAAACAGAGAAAAATATAATAATTAAAAAATTTCCAGTAATGGATACGACAGTTATGAGATATGCTGATAGTAGAAACCAACTAGCTTGCGATATTTGTAGAAAAATAAATCAATTCAAATCAGCTTTTGATAGATAGAAAAAAGTGAAAAAGAAACAAAAAATAATAAAGAAAACTTCTTCTGCAATTTTTAGAGACAGTCCACTATAAATTAAAAGTTATTCCTCAGTCGTTTTGAAAAATCCCGTAAAAATCCCGTAAAAAAAAATTTACAGAAAAAAAATTCAATAAATTCAATAGTTTATAGAAGAATGGTGGGCCTGAGAAGACTCGAACTTCTGACCCCACGCTTATCAAGCGTGTGCTCTAACCAACTGAGCTACAGGCCCTAAATAAAAATAATCAAAATACCTTATTGCTTGTTTTTAAGGGTTTCATTAATTTTTTCAAGTAGTTTGTTAGTTTGATTCCATTTTTTAAAAAACATAACAAGTATGAAAGTAACAAATATGATATAAAATATCACAATAACAATGCTAAAAATAATTGTTAATATTTCCTCTCCATTTTCTGCAAAAGCAAAAGGACAGAAAATTATCAATAAAGTATAAAATAAAGATTTCATAACTACTCCTTTTTTATAAAATACATTTTATATTATTTAATATTGCTTTTATAAGTATTGGTGAATTTTTATTGAAATTCAATTAAGTTTTTTAGTCGCTTAAGAAGACTCTCTCAAAAATGAATAGCCAAGGCTGAATTGGGTTCGACCTGAAAATAAAACTTTGAAAAACAAAGTTTATATTCTCTATATTAAACTCCTTAGAAAGGAGGTGATCCAGCCGCAGGTTCCCCTACGGCTACCTTGTTTCGACTTCACCCCAATCATCAATCATACCTTGGGTGCCTGCCTCCCGAAGGTTAGCAGAACAACTTCCGGTATAACCAACTTTCATGGTGTGACGGGCGGTGTGTACAAGGCCCGGGAACGTATTCACCGTGGCGTGCTGATCCACGATTACTAGCGATTTCAGCTTCATGTGGTCGAGTTGCAGACCACAATCCGAACTGAGACCGGCTTTATGAGATTGGCTTCACCTTGCGGCTAAGCTGCTCTTTGTACCGGCCATTGTAGCACGTGTGTTGCCCTGGACATAAGGGCCATGAGGACTTGACGTCATCCCCACCTTCCTCCGGCTTACGCCGGCAGTCTGTTTAGAGTGCTCAACTGAATGCTAGCAACTAAACACAGGGGTTGCGCTCGTTGCGGGACTTAACCCAACATCTCACGACACGAGCTGACGACAGCCATGCAACACCTGTCCAGAAGCCCGAAGGCGACCTTGTTTCCAAGAATCTTCCTCTGGATGTCAAGCCCAGGTAAGGTTTTTCGCGTATCATCGAATTAAACCACATGCTCCACCGCTTGTGCGGGCCCCCGTCAATTTCTTTGAGTTTTAACCTTGCGGCCGTACTCCCCAGGCGGGATACTTAACGCGTTAGCTCCGGTACTGATGGGGTCAATACCATCAACACCAAGTATCCATCGTTTACGGCGTGGACTACCAGGGTATCTAATCCTGTTTGCTCCCCACGCTTTCGGGTCTGAACGTCAGTGTCGGACCAGGCAGACGCCTTCGCCTCCGGTGTTCCTCCTGATATCTACGCATTTCACCGCTACACCAGGAATTCCACTGCCCTCTTCCGCACTCAAGCCTCACAGTATCAAAAGCCCTTCTTGGGTTAAGCCCAAGGCTTTCACTTCTGACTGGCAAGGCCGCCTACACCCTCTTTACGCCCAATAATTCCGGACAACGCTTGGACCCCTCGTCTTACCGCGGCTGCTGGCACGAAGTTAGCCGGTCCTTTCTCCTCAAGTACCCTCATTTTTTTGTTCCTTAAGAACAGAGCTTTACAACCCGAAAGCCTTCATCACTCACGCGGCGTTGCTGCATCAGGGTTTCCCCCATTGTGCAATATTCCCTACTGCTGCCTCCCGTAGGAGTCTGGGCCGTGTCTCAGTCCCAGTGTGGCTGATCATCCTCTCAGACCAGCTACCGATCATCGCTTTGGTGAGCCATTACCTCACCAACAGGCTAATCAGACGCGGACTCATCCTTTGGCAATAAATCTTTGGCCATTATTTCCGCAGAAATAAAGGCATTATGCGGTATTATCCCATTTTTCAACAGGCTATTCCCCACCTAAGGGTAGATTATCCACGCGTTACTCACCCGTTTGCCACTTTACTCGCCTCCGAAGAAACTTTCTCGTTCGACTTGCATGTATTAAGCACGCCGCCAGCGTTCGTCCTGAGCCAGAATCAAACTCTCCACTTAAAATCAAAATGGATAATAGTTAGAAAAAAACCTCGCCATTTTCATGGCAAGATCCCTCCAACTTGTCCTTGATTCTACAATTAAAACATTTAACTTCCTGATTAAATCAAGAAGTTATGTATCTAAAACTCGCTAGAAATAATCTGCGAGTCCCCAAAACAAGCATAAAAACTGGCTATTCATTTTTCAAAGAGCGAGTAGGGATTATACTCCTCAGCATTTCTTTGTCAATTTAATGCGTGCGTCATTGTATATGCCACTTGTTGGCCTGTTTTTTGTGATCCTTAAGGTTCTAATTAGTGATTGTTCATAGTTGTTTTAGTTAAAAAATGTACGAGAATTGGAATAAATATTCATAAACAGGCATTTTTACTTTTAAAGCCTGGTTTTTATGCAGTTTTCCCATGGTGTATTTCTTTCTAATACTTTTCATTTAGAATGCAAGTTTGTTCTTTTGCCCAAGATGGAAATCATATCGTACCAGTGGAAGTGGAGCTAAGTCTATTCCCTGGGCTACCCCAAGTGCAATTTACTGGTTTGCCAGATGCGATTATTAAAGAAAGTATTATGCGCATTAAATCAGCTATTCACCATCAGGGCTTTGAATGGCCTCGTACGCGACAAATAACTATTAACTTGCGACCCGCTTATTTAAAAAAAAGTTCTCAAGGTTTAGATCTTGCCATTGCCTGCGCATTACTTTGGAAAACAGGGCAAGCTAAACCTCCAAAAATTTTGCAGTCACCCTATTATATTTATGGGGAGCTTTCTCTAAACGGAAACATATCCGTGCCAAAAGATTGGGAGAGTTTGCCAGCAAAACAAAATGGAATACTGACAGGATATATCTCAGGAGATAATTACTTATGTCCTCTGTTTCAGGTATCTAATTTAAAAGGACTAACTGATCCAAAATTAGTGCCTGTCAAATCCTTAGATCAGCTATTGAAAAAACCACCATTGCCAGATATTTCTTTTTCTAAAGAAGCTGCTCATTTGCTTTCTATTATTGGAGCAGGGGAGCACTCTGTATTGCTAGCGGGTGAAGCTGGATCCGGAAAAAGCACACTTGCCGAACATTTAATTTATATTTTGCCGCCACCAAGTGTGTCTGCATTTTCCATATCTCGAAAAATTTGGTCGAAAACAGGAGAAAAACTTAGCTGGCGTCCCTTTGTGAACCCCCACCATAGCACCCCTATTTTATCTATGATCGGAGGAGGCCGCCCTCTGTTCTTAGGTGAAATTACTAAAGCTCATAGTGGGATTTTATTTATGGATGAGTATTTGGAATTTCATTCCAGAGTGCAAGAGGCACTGAGAGAACCTGTGGAGAAAGGAGAAATACGTGTCGTGCGATCCGGGTGTAGCGAAGTTTTCCCTGCACAATTTTTACTGGTCGCTGCCACTAATCTTTGTCCCTGCGGTGATTTGGTACCAGGTCGCAAAACGACTTGTTCCTATTCGCTTAGGAGGTGCTCTTCCCATCTGGATCGGTTAAATGGCCCCATGCTGGATCGTTTTGATATCTTGGCATTTTCTACCCAATGGAAAGGTCAATTGAGTGTTCATATAAAGGAAATAGATGCAATTGTAAAAAAAGCTTTTACATTTAGAAAAAATAGAGGACAAAATAAAGCAAATGCTTGTCTTTCTCTTTCTGAATTGGAATCCTCATTAGAAGGTTTTTTAAAAAATACGGATCATTTTTCTTATTTATCTTCTAAAAGACGTCGCCGTGCTGTCCTTCGTGTTGCCCGCACCTTAGCAGATATGGAAGCTTGTCCCACTATTACTATTCAGCATATAGAACAAGCTAAAGAATTTAGTTTTATTCCTTTCACCCAATTAAAAAATCTGTAATTCAGCTGGAATGTGTACCCACTAGGTACTAACCGGATAAAATGTTAAAAACATTTGTGCTCTAAAAAACTGCATAGTGCCATAGTCAGGATTAGCTTTCTAAAGAGATCAGTAAAAAAGATTGTTTTTTTGAATCTTTGAAGAAGTATAAATATCTTGTATCCATTGCTTTACACTTTTAACTGGCACTGCTAGTTTTGAAGCGCGAACATATAGAAAATGTATAGATTTTTTACAGAATTATGTAAAAATTGCACGTCACATAAAAAATCTTGTGAAAAAGCTATAAAAAGCTATGATAGGTTAAAAATTATTTAGAAATACATAAGGTGTGTTTCAGTCAAACAAGCAGGAGAAAAAATGAAATTTTTAATGAGTATCAGTTTCTTATATATATTCTGCTTTTGTGAAATATCCCTGGCTAATGTACCAATTATAATAGAAAGAGGTTCTGTGGAAGAAGTGGTATTACTTAGTTCTTTAAAAACAGATATAAAGCTCTTGTTAAAGAATCCAGAGTCTGTTGAAAATATTAGTAATAATTTTTCTATTCAGTCAATATATGAGATAAATACTGCTCTGAAAAACAAGCTAAATTTATTACATAAGTTATTTCCACAAACTACAGAAAATTTATTGGTTGATCTTCTGGATAATCATTCAAATAATAAAGTACGTCAAATGGCTGCTTATCTAATGGGTAAATGGTATTTGGAAAAAGTACCTAATAACAATCATCCGGCTGTTGTTACTAGTCTATTAAATTCCATGGAAGACCCTTATTGGCTAGTGCGTGTAGAGGCAGCAAAAGCTTTAATGAATATGAAACAGGGTTATGATCATCTTTTTTATTGGTTGGAAAATGAACGTGAGAGTAAAGTGCGTTTAGCAATATTAACGAGCTTATATAACCCTACTAAAGCTACTAGTACTCCTTCAGGATGGATGAGTCAGTTCATTTCTACACTTATTCAACTTGCGAAAAATGATAAGGACATAGTAATACGTGAACGTGCTATAGGTATTATGATGTACGTAGTGGTTAATGATAAAGTTAGTTGGAATGAAACAGAGCAGGAAGCAGCTTTAGATTGTTTAATAGAAATAGCTAATAATCGGGAAGAAGAGCAATCTTTGCGCGAATCTGCTGTAGAGCAGTTATCTTTTATAATCAAAAATGATTTTATAAATAAATCAATTTCTGTTAGGACTACTAGTACCTTTTAATAAAAAGGTATAAATCACCTACTTAAAGTAATACAAATTATTCAATACAAAAAACTTTAAGAGCTTAAAAATACCTATACACTGGATAGTGAAATGTGCCATTTAACCAATCATTGGAAATCTATTTTGCGATTATGGTTTCTTTTATCTTGTCTGTTATTTTTCTTCAGTGGATGCTGTCATAGAAATCTCAAGGTATCAAATGAGGCGGTTATTTTAATTCATGGATTTGCTCGTAGTCGTTCTGATATGCGGAAGTTAGGGCGAAACTTAAGCTATCAAGGATACCAAGTGCATACGATCAACTATTCATCTATTCGCCGAAATATTAAAAATATTCAATCCAATGTATTTCGGCAAATAGATAATAAATTGTCGAAAACTTCAGCTGATAAAGTTCATTTTGTAGGGCATTCTTTGGGAGGCTTGCTAATCCGTTCGTATCTAGGTAAAAAAACAATTCCAAAACTAGGATTAGTAGTCATTATCGGAAGCCCCAGCAAAGGAACTCAGTTTGTTGATTACTATAAAGATTCTTGGTGGTTTAAATTTTTTGGGAATGTAACGCGTATTTTTAGTGCAGAAGGATCTCAATTTTTAAAATCCCTAAAACCTCCTAATTATCCTTTAGGAGTGATTGCCGGTAACTTTAATGTTCGCTTTCAAGAACATATTTTACCTGGTCTGGATGATGGATTAGTGCCTGTTGAATCCACTAAAATAAAAGGTATGAAGGATTTTGTACTCATTCAAAACACGACACATAGAGGGATGCTTTTCCAACGAAAAGTCGTTGAGCAAGTGATTTATTTTTTAATGAATGAAAAATTTAATCATCCATCACCTAAATAACACTAAAGTGGGTAGATCCTCTAGCGGGCTAGTTATTTGATGGGTCTAAAGGCGATCTGTAACAGATAGAAAATATTCTTTTATCCCTTGTGGATGATTGAGGAGAACGCATTTAAAACCTAAAAAAACCAGATTTTATAAAATAAGTTTGTATTTTAAATAAAACATAATACATATTTGGAGATAGTCAGTGGTGGCGTGGCCGAGTGGTCAGGCAGCGGACTGCAAATCCGTTTACGTCGGTTCGATTCCGGCCGCCACCTTATTGTTTATTAGCAATAGAAATAGTTTTTAAAAATAGAATAAAACTTTCTTATCAGTAAGAATATCAAAGTGTAATGAATCTGTAGGTTAATTTAACAGATGTATAATTATTACATTCTTTAATTAGCACCTTGCACAATTAAATAATATGACTTAATAGATAATAGCTTGTGGAATACCAGATTATCTGGTTTGTTATCTTCTAAATTATGGAGGACTAAGTTTTACTCATTTAGATATAGTGAAAAAATAAACAAGGGCAATGCCCCAAGCGCAAGGAGATAATAATGAAAAAAATTATATTAGCTGGTATCAGTTTATTTTTATTTTCTCTACCGGTTTTTGCGAGTGATCTAAAAGAAGTATATCTAAGAGGGGAATGGAAAAAGTCAGGATATTTTTGTCGTTTATCTGATGGAAAATTTACACAAATTGTTACAAAATCAATAGCACGTTATGCTTTGAAATTTAAAGATGGTAATAAGGTTATGACAATCAGTAAGTTTTTGGGATGTGAAATGATTAATATTGGCACTTATTCAGTTGAAGGGGCTCGTTTGACTATACTCTTAGAGTCTATTGATATGCATGCCATTCATCCTAAATACGACTGTGAGGTGGTATCTGGGGGAGAAGTTATATCTTATGATGAATTTATTTTAAGAGCTGGTAGCTTATATTTAAAAGATTCTGATCCTAATGATTTTTTAAGTTGGCAATGTCCAAGTGGTACTGTTTTTCAAAGATTAATACGAGAAAAAACAATTTAAATTATTTTTCAGGATCTGTGATTTGATATATTAAATTTATTGTTGAGTCACAGTTAGTAGTTGAGACTATTTAGGAAGTAATAATGATAAGAAGAATTATTTTAGTTAGTTTCTTTTTTTGTTCTTTACTAACTTTCGCAAGTGATTTAGAGGGAGAATGGGCGATAGCAGGATATATGTGTCGTTCGTCGGATGGAAGCTTCACCCATGTTACTAATATGTCCAAAGGTACATATTACAATGTGGAATTTCATGCTAATAATATAATCACGCTAAAGTTTTTTTTAGGTTGTACATATTATGGATCTGGCACTTATTCGGTTGTTGATTCTTATTTAAACATTAGAGGAATATTTAAACTTCAAAAAGATCTAAGTCCATCTAATTGTATAGATGAAGAACCGAATACTATATCTATATCTGGTGAATTTATTTTAAAAGATGATAATTTTTATATTAGAGAATCCCGGCTGCAGGATAACTTAATTCAGAAATGCGTCAATGGTACTATTTTTCATAAACTTGTACGAAAGGTTAATAATTAGTTTTTGAGATCTGTAACTTGATACATTAAAGACTGTTTTTGCATTAGAATAGATGATTTAAATTATTTAAGAGGTAGTGATAATGAAAAAAATTATATTGATTGGTGTTAGTTTATTTTTTTGTTTCTCACAGGTTTTTGCTAGTGACTTAGACTTAAAGAGGGAATGGACAAGATTAGGTTTTGCATGTCGTTTGCCAGATGGAAAATTTAAGATAATTGGTACACAACCAGTAGTATATTATGCTTTGAAATTTATAGGAGATAATAAGGTTGTGAGAGTAATTGGTTTTGTAGATTGTGAAGTAGCTAGTTTTGGTACTTATTCAATTAGCGGTACTCGTTTAACAATTTTATTTGATAGTGTGCGTAAGATTCATCCTAATTCAAGTTGTATAGTGTCACTTCAACCGGCGGGAAAATCTATATCTTATGATGAGTTTATTTTAAAAGATATTAGCTTATATTTAAAAGAATCTGCACCTAGTAATCTTTTAGTTCAGCAATGTACTAATGGAACTGTTTTTCAGCAGATGGTACAAATAAAATTTATTGGTAGTCATTAATTTTTAGCAAAAAAAGTTAGGGTTTAAATAAAGTTTTTGGATAGTGGTTGATAGATATTTTTCAAATTTATAATATATGTAATTAATACATTCCTTGGTTAACTGTCTTGTAAAACTTAGTGATATTATCTATAATGAAGGGCAGTGAAATTATAAATAATAGGAGATAGTGATAATGAAAAAAATTATATTGATTAGTGTTAACTTGTTTCTATTTTCTTCATTAGCTTTTGCGAATAGTTCGAGTGAGCTAGAGGGGAAATGGATGAGCGTAGGATATGTATGCCGTGCTACCGATGGAGTACTTAAACAAATTATTGATACGGAAAAACCAGTGCATTTTTTGAAATTTGATAGTAATGATGATAAAAAATATGCTGAGCTGGTACTTAACCATGGTGGTTGTAGAACATATAATGTTGGTAATTATTTAGTTGATGGTAATAAGTATTTGGTTATGACTGTAGAGGATAGTATGACTGTTGGTAGTTCACATGGTGCAATAGATTCTTTATTTCATAATAGCTTTTGCTCCATACTTAATATCTCTGATAGTGTAAAATCTATATTTTATGATGTAGAACCTTTAGTTTATGATGGATTTATTTTAAACGGTAGCATCTTATATTTAATAGAATTTGAACCTAGTGATCGTTTGGTTCAGCAGTGTGCTAATGGAACTGTTTTTCAGGAACTAGTACAAGAAAACAAGATTATTTAGTAAGAAGAGTCGTTAGTTTAGAAAAAATAATTACTTTATAGTAACCTATTGGTAAATGATAGCGAAAGATGGACAGTGATAATGTTCTAAACTTTTTAGGAGGTAATGATATGAAAAAAAGTATATTAATTAGTGTTATTTTGTTTCTATTTTGCTCGCTAGCTTTTGCTCGCTAGCTTTTGCGAATAGTTCGAGTGAGTTGGAAGGAAAATGGAAAGTAGTTAGTTATGTATGCCGTGCTGCTAATGGAGACTTTACGATTATTGGTGAAGAATCGGAACTGCAAGTTGCTCTCAATTTTGATAAGGATAATAAGTTTGAGACGCAGACTAGCTTATCTGGTTGTCTATTTATTGGTAATGGTATTTATGTCTTTATGTCATTAATGGGAATAGTTTAACTTTGTTATTTAAATTTCATGATATACGTCAAATACATTCTGATGTACATTGTGTAATGGCTTCTTTGCCTGAAGGAGACTTAATAGTTTATGATGAGTTTATTTTAAAAGATCATAGTTTATATTTAAAAGATGATAGAATTAATCATCTTCTTAGTCATCAATGTGTCAATGGCACTGTTTTTCAAAAGTGGATCAAAGAAACTATTTAATAGTAATTATTTTTAGAATCTATAGTTATTGTCGTTTGTGGTAAACAGACTATTCGCACTGTAAAGGGTGAATAAATTCCAACTGTTAATAAAAGCGCCAGAACGTTAGAAACAGATCTTTTAATTTCAATTAGATAAATTTCCCCTGGACACTTTTCCATTGCTTTGATTTTTTGTGGAGAAGTCGCAAGTCCAAAAAAAGTCGCTGTTTGTGTTTCTTCCCATTGTTGTGGCGGCGCTACTGTTAGTGTATTCTTTTTATAAAGAGTTTTATTATGCAAAGTAATCGAGGTGACACAAGAGCATAACGTAGAAATATATATAGTAAAATAAATTAAGTATTGAATGAATTTCATAAATCTTTCTCAAACAATGGAAATAAAATATCTTTTTTTGTTTTTAATGTGCACCAGATTTGCGTGCTTTTTGGTGTGTAAAGGCCAACAGTGCTGACAGCAAATAAAATATCTTCAAATGAAAGGTAATTTTTGATTTGCACCGCTTGTCCACTGATACAAGCTTTTTCTAAATTTACCTTATCAGAACCAATTAATCCGAATAAGCCATAATGGCTATGATGGGTAAAAGTGCTGGTATCTTCTTTCATTGGATCCAACTCAATCGTGACAGAAGCACAGGAAAGTTGTAAAACAAGTAAAAAAAGTGTAAAAAAAGAAAAATAGTTTGGTTTCATTATTTTTTTGAGATACATCTTTTAAGGGTAAGGTGCAAGTACCGTCGTTTATATTTTTATAAGGAATAGTGGCTATTTTTATAAAATATAGTGGATTAAGCAGGATCACTTTTATGGATACTTTAAAAACTATTTCGCATTCGCCGGCAGGTACGCAGCCAGCAGATGTTTCTCCTAGCGGCTTGGATCAACAAAAAAGTGTATATATTTCCACTTATGGCTGTCAGATGAATGTTAATGATACAGAGCGAATGTATAGTTTGCTGGAGATGATTAATTATGCACCGGCAGTGAGTCCGGATCAGGCGCAGCTGATTATCATTAATTCTTGTAGTGTGCGGGAAAAACCTGTGCATAAGGTACGATCAGAAGTTGGACGTTATTGGCGCTTAAAGCAACAAAAGCCTCATTTGAAAATAGGGGTGGCAGGTTGCGTAGCTCAGCAAGAAAAACAAAAACTACTAAAGAGCGTTCCTCTTGTGGATTTCGTGTTTGGCCCGGATTCTATTGATGAATTGCCGCATATTGTTGCCCGCATAGAACAAGGTGAAACTCGCTTAGTAGAAACTAAATTTACTCATTCAGAACCCTATCATATTCAAACGCTTATCAGAAACCCAGGAGTGGCTGCTTTTGTAAATATTATGAAGGGTTGTGATAATTTTTGTACTTTCTGCGTTGTGCCTTTTACACGAGGGCGAGAAAGAAGTCGTTTACTAGAGAGTGTGTGCAATGATGTGCAAAATCTAACAAATAGAGGCGTAAGAGAAATTACTTTACTGGGTCAAAACGTTAATTCTTATCGTTCTCAGTGTGGTGCGGATTTTGGTCAGCTTTTATTGGCTCTTTGCAACCAAACTGTTATTCAAAGAATTCGTTTTACTTCTCCGCATCCAAAAGATTTTAATGAAGAGCTAATTGACATTATGCACGCTTATCGGCAAAAAATTATGCCAGCTGTGCATCTTCCGGCACAATCAGGCAGTAGCCAGATTTTAAAGCAGATGAATCGTGGCTATACGAAAGAAGAATATATACAAAAAGCACACATGATTTTAAATCGGCTTCCCGGTGCAGTACTTTCTACTGATATTATCGTGGGGTTTCCTGGCGAGACAAAGCAAGATTTTCAAGAAACTCTGTCTTTGTTGGATAAAGTGCCTTTTGAGCAGTTATATTCTTTTAAATATTCACCTAGACCTTTGACCAAAGCAGCGCAGTATGAAAATCAAGTGGATGAAAAGGAAAAATCCATACGGCTCACAATGTTAAATAAAAAATATAATGAATTTGCTTTTTCCAATGCAGAGAAGTATAAAGGTCAAATCCTGGACGTGCTAGTGGAGACATCAAATTCAAAAACAAATTATTTTACTGGACGCTCGATTCATAATAAGTTAGTGCATTTCACAAGCTCTAAGTATTTATTGGATCGATTGAAAGGAGAAACAGTGCCTGTTAGAATTAAAAAAGCTTACCCCCTTACATTATATGGAGAACTTGTATCATGAAAGAAGTGAATATTCCTACAACTTCCACGCCGACTGCGTCCCCCACTGCTTCATCTCCAACTGCTGTCTTATCCAGTGAATGGATTGAGGTAGTTCCACATGGTTTAGTGGGAGGGATGATTCCTAATTTATGTTTGATGGTGTTTAAGGAAAAAACAGGTTCTAAGCGATTTGCAATATCTTTGCCTCCTCTACAGGGGAAAATTGCTCTTAATCAAAGCTTGAATCGAGAAGAACCGTTTCGGTTTGTTAGTGAATTATTAGGGGCTATTCAAATTCGGATAGAAAAATGTTTTTTTCTGCAAAACAATAAAGGATGTATTTCAGTGCAAGTGATGATCAGTGGTCATCCATCTGTTCATTCATTGCAATTAACGGCCAGTGATGTAGTACCTTTCGCTGTTTACTCTGGCTGCCAGTTTTACTGCACTAAAAAATTTATTAATGAAATGTTGGATCAAAAAGTGGATCAACCGCTTTCAAAAAGCGTGATAAGAAAACCGCTTTATTTAAATTGAACCGGGATGTAGCGACAGCAGCTAGGTAGATCAACATACTCTTTTTTCAAAAATAACCCCGGGTTTTTTAAATAAATCTGAGGTGCATGAAGGATATGAATAAAGAAGAGTTAGTGAATTTAATTCAAAAAGAAGCTTTAACTTTTGACGATATTTTAATGTTGCCTGGGTATTCTGAAGTATTACCAGCTAATATTTCTACTCAAGTATCTTTAACTAAAAATTTATCTTTACATACTCCTGTTATTTCTGCAGCGATGGACACAGTAACAGAGCATAGAATGGCTCAGGTAATGGCCCAACAAGGTGGCTTCGGAATCATTCATAAAAATATGAGTATTAAAAGCCAGTGCTATGAAGTGCAAAAGGTAAAAAAATATGAGAGTGGAATGATTTTAGAGCCTATTACTTTATCTCCAGACACTCCGGTTTATGTGGCCGTGGAATTAATGAAAAAGCATTCTATTGGAGGAGTACCAGTCGTACAGGGGAATCAACTAGAAGGTATTTTAACTCATCGGGATTTGCGTTTTGAAACTAACATGCAGCAGCCCATCTGTCATATTATGACTCCTAAGGAAAAACTGATTACAGTTAAGGAAGGCACTACCTTGGAGAAAGCAAAGGAGATTTTACATAAACATCGAATTGAAAAATTACCGGTTGTGGATAAACAGGGAGCACTAAAAGGGTTAATTACAATTAAGGATATTGAGAAATCTACTACTTTTCCGTTTGCTGTTAAAGATGTTTACGGTCGTTTATTTGTGGGAGCAGCTGTCGGTACAGGCGTAAAAGAGCAGGAAAGAGTGACTCAGTTAGTGGAGTCTAAAGTAGATCTATTATGTGTGGATACAGCACATGGACACTCTAAAGGAGTGATGGACATGGTGAAATTTATTAAGTCCTCCTATCCAGATGTTGTGGTGATGGCGGGAAATGTAGCCGTCGGGGAGGGAGCTTTAGCTCTGGCAGAATCTGGTGCAGATATTATTAAAGTGGGAATGGGATCAGGTAGTATTTGTACCACTCGGGTGATCTCTGGTGTAGGTGTCCCCCAAGTAAATGCTATTTTAAGCTGTGTAAAAGCTTTAAAAGGTAAAAATAAAACATTAATTGCGGATGGAGGCATTAGGCATTCAGGAGATATTGCTAAAGCGATTGCATTAGGTGTGTCTGGAGTCATGGTGGGTAATATGCTAGCTGGATCCGAAGAAAGTCCAGGAGAAACTATTTTGTATCGTGGTCGAACTTATAAAAGTTATCGGGGAATGGGTAGCTTAGGGGCTATGAAGAAAGGATCAAAAGATCGTTATCGGCAAGAAGATATTTTACTCAGTGATAAAATGGTGCCGGAAGGTGTAGAAGGTCGTGTGCCTTACCGTGGATCTGCTCATATTATTTTATACCAAGTACTCGGAGGATTGCGTTCAGGTATGGGTTATATAGGTGCTAAAAACATTAGTGATTTTCAAGAAAAAGCAAGATTTATTAAAGTTAGTTCTAAAAGTTATTTGGAATCTCATATTCATGGAGTCAGCATTACAAAAGAAGCTCCCAATTACCGTTTGGAGTAAATGTTGTACCCGTGAAAAATGCTTTTTGTTTTTTAATATTGGATTTTGGTTCTCAGTATACTTGGCTTATTGCACGTTGTTTACGGGAGCTAGGTTATTATTCTCGTGTAGAGCCTTATCATTTTCCTTTAGAGAAGATAAAAAATATATCGCCAGCGGGGATTATTTTAAGTGGTGGTCCAGCGTCTGTATTAGAGGATTCAGCACCAGTATGTCCAGTTAAAGAACTTGCACAGCAAGCACCCTTACTTGGAATTTGTTATGGCCTGCAGCTCATTTGTCGTGAATGGGGAGGCACTCTTAGCAGTGGAAAAACTCGTTCTTATGGAAAGGATAATATTTATTGGAAGGAGAATAAAATATCACATAGTTTAAGTGGCCAGTTAAAAAACGAATTTTCATTTAGTAAAGACCATGGACAACAAGTATGGATGAGTCATGGAGATTTTGTGTCTAAGCCGCCAAGAGATTTTACTGTAATGGCATATACGCAAAAAAAAGTACCGGCAGTTTTATTTAAGAAGAAAGAGGTTTCATCATTAGGGGATGTATCTTCACATGATATCTTAGCTTTACAATTTCATCCGGAAGTATCTCATACGAAAAATGGAAAATATCTTTTATCTTATTTCGCAGAAAAAATATGCAATAGTAAACCTGGATCATGGACAACAGATTCTATGTTGGCATTAGTTACCCAACAAGTACGTAGTCAAATAGGACAAAATGAAAATGTGTTATGTGCTTTATCTGGTGGAGTGGATTCCACAGTCGCGGCTTGTTTGTTAACAAAAATATTAGGATTCGATCGAGTATTTTGTGTTTTTGTTAACACAGGGCTTCTTAGGCAAAATGAATTTGAGAACGTATTATCCGCTTATAAAAAGCTGCATTTGAATGTGCGAGGAGTTTTAGCGGAGGATGTGTTTATGACAGCTTTGCAAGGAGTGAGAGATCCAGAAAGAAAGAGAAAAATTATTGGTCAGGCTTTTATTGATGTTTTTTCTGAGGCAGCTCGAGATATTATGTCTTCCATTGATGGTGGAGAAAAAAATACACATAAAACATCCGAGCAAAAAATATTTTCTGTAAAAGATATTAGTCATAAGGATGTCACTGCTGATTCATCATTTATTCAAAGTTTATGGTTAATGCAGGGGACTTTATACCCTGATGTGATTGAAAGTTCATCTGTAAAAGGGCCAAGTGCAGTGATTAAATCTCATCATAATGTAGGTGGGCTTCCTAAAAATTTACCGTTTCGGTTGATAGAACCTTTGCGTTTTTTATTTAAAGATGAAGTGCGTGCAATGGGAAAAAAATTAAAAATTCCAGATGAATTTTTACAAAGGCATCCTTTCCCTGGACCAGGCTTAGCTGTACGCATTGAAGGAGAGGTGACCACTGAACGTTTGAGAAAGTTAAGGCAGGCAGATGCCATTTATATAGAGGAGCTAGAGCGAACAGGTTTATACCATCAAATTTGGCAAGCTTTTTGTGTGCTACTATCTGTGAAGTCAGTAGGTGTGCAGGGAGATAATCGCACGTATGATGAGGTGATTGTGCTTCGCGCGGTTGTTTCTCATGATGGGATGACAGCTGATTGGTTTGATTTTCCAGCGGACAACTTGCATTATATTTCAGATCGAATCACAAATGAAGTAAAAGGTATCAACCGAGTGTTGTATGATATTACGTCCAAGCCACCAGGTACCATTGAATGGATGTAAGTATGCAAAAAAATGACAATGTAGATAATATTGAAGATCTGAGTAAAGAATCTTTAAGTGTTAGTCATTCTTCTTCGTTTGTGCATTTACATGTACACACTCATTATTCATTATTGAAATCTTCTTGTACTGTTTCGAATTTAGTCGATCGATGTGTAGAGTATTCACAACCATCTTTAGCCATTACAGATTATGGTAATATGTTTGGGGTGCTGGATCTTTATTTTTCTGCTCGAGCAAAAGGTATTCATCCTATTTTAGGCTTAGAGATATATGTTTGTGAATCTTTGTCGGACAAAACGGCACTTTCAGGGAAGGATAGGAGTGGATTATCTTCTATTGTTTTATTAGCGCAGAATATAGAAGGGTATCGCCATTTATGCCGTTTAGGGACATTAGCTTATTCCAAGGGATTTTATTATGTACCTCGTGTGGATTATGAAATGCTTAAAAGGCATAGTAATTCTGTGTTGGCTTTAACAGGAGGACTATATGGTTGTGTACCTCAGTCTTATTTAAAAAAAGGTCCAGATACCGCATTACAAATTGCTCGGCAGTTAAAAGATATTTACTCGGATCGTTTGTATTTACAGTTAAATCGTAATGGTTTAGAGCAATGGAACTCAGTCAATAGTTTCTTATCGGAAGCTAGCCGTATTATGAATGTGCCATTGGTAGCAGGTGGAGATGTACATTATTTAAATCAAAAAGATCAGATGATACAGGATGTGCTGGTATGTATTGGCTCCAATCGCACTTTGCGGGATCCAGATCGTAAAAAAATCAAATCAAATCAATTATATTTTAAAAATTCTAATGAGATGCGGGAATTATTTAAAGATATTCCTCAGGTATGCGATACAACTTTAGAGATTAGTAACCGTTGTCAGGTGCATTTTCATCTTAAAAAAGAAGGTCAACCAGTCTATCATTTACCTCGTTTACCTTTCGCGGAAGGGGAAAATGATGTTCAACAATTAAAAACACTTTGTGAGAAGGGATTCCAGGCGCGTTTAATGGAATGGGAAAGTCATCCACCTAACACAAGTGGGACAACGCGGACGTCGGGACATTTCAAAAAATCATCTGCTATTCACCATAATTCTCGTTCGGTGAATGACCAGTTGAAACAACAGTATCAGGAACGTTTGAACCAAGAGTTAAAAATTATTGTGGACATGGGGTTCACCGGGTATTTTTTGATTGTTTATGATTTTGTTCATTGGGCCAGGAAACATGGTATTCCGGTAGGCCCTGGACGCGGTTCGGGAGCTAGTTCTTTAGTAGCATATTGTTTACGAATTACAGACTTGGATCCAATGCCTCATCGGTTATTATTTGAGAGATTTTTGAATCCAGCTAGAATTTCTTTACCGGATTTTGATATTGATTTTTGTCCGGATAGCCGTAGTCGAGTGATTGAATATGTAACAGAGAAATATGGCAAAGATTATGTGGCTCAAGTAATTACTTACGGAAGATTGCAGGCACGTGCAGCCGTGCGAGATGTGGGTCGTGTATTAGGTATGAGTTATGCAGAGGTGGATCGAGTAGCTAAGTTAATCCCGGATCGCTTAGGAGTGACTTTAGGGGAGGCAGTTCAGGAAGATTTTCAGTTAAAGAGTTTAATGGAATCGGATCCGCAAGTTAATAATTTAATTGAGTTAGCACGTCGAATTGAAGGGCTTATTCGTCATGTTAGTATTCATGCAGCTGGAGTCATTATTGCAGATCATCCTATCGTCACTTATGCACCTTTATATCGTGGGACAGAAGGAGAAAATGTTATTCAATGTGATTTAAATCATGCAAAAAAAATTGGGTTGGTCAAATTTGACTTTTTGGGATTAAAAACACTCACGCAAATTAATTCTGCTTTTCAAATGATTGAGCAGCGCACAGGCCATAAAGTGCATACTCAGGATATTTCATTAGAAGATAAAGGCGTTTATCAGGTGATGCGTAAGGGGGATACAAAAGGGGTGTTTCAGTTTGAAGGGGAAGGAATTACAGATTTAATTATTAAAGCTAAGCCTTCTTGTTTTGAAGATATTGTAGCAATTAATGCGTTATTTCGTCCAGGTCCAATGAATATGATTCCCTCTTATTTAGATCGTAAGAAAGGTAGAGTACGCGTAGAATATTTATTTCCGGAGTTGGAATCTATTTTAAAAGAAACTTATGGAATTATTGTGTATCAGGAGCAGGTGTTACTGATCGCCGCTAAGATAGCAGGGTATAGCTATGGTGAAGCAGATATTTTACGAAGGGCAATGGGAGAAAAAAAACCTTCTGTGATGAAAAAACAAAAAAGTCGTTTTATCTCCGGAGCTAATGAAAACCAGTATGATCTCAGAAAAGCAGAGCAGTTATTTGATTTAATGGCTAAGTTTGCTAATTATGGTTTTAACAAATCTCATGCAGCGGCTTATTGTGTGTTGGCAGCACAGACGGCTTGGTTAAAGCATTATTATCCGGTAGAATTTTTTGCTTCTTTATTAACGACAGAGGTAAATAATACAGATAAAATGGTTCAATATATTCGGGATGCTGCTCAGCATGGAATTGAAGTATTACCTCCTCATATAAACTATTCAGAAATTACTTTTGCAGCTAAGAAGAATAAAATTTATTTTTCTTTGGCAGCTATTAAAGGTGTCGGATGGTTAAGTGTGGATCATATTATTTCTGTTCGTCAGCAAATAGCGGGCGGTCAATTTTCTTCTGTTAAGGAATTTTTTGAAACAGTGGATATGAAGAAGATGAATAAAAAAACAATAGATGCTTTAGTGAAAGCAGGAGCTTTAGATGGTTTAGGAATGAATCGAAAGGAAATTTTATTGAATTATGAGCTGCTATTGGCACAAGCCGAACAGAGACAGACGGATGCTGGTTCTGGTCAGATAAATCTTTTTGCAGCTAGTAATACATCAGAAGAGTCTATTTGTTTCCGTACAGAAAAAGACTGGCCTTTTTCTGTTAAATTGGAGAATGAAAAATCTGTGATTGGTTTTTATTTAAGTGGACATCCAATGGATGAAATGGATGCTTTTCGTTCAGTTTATAAGTGTATACCAATTAATCAATTACAGAAAAAAGAATCCAAATCATTAGTATGTGTGTGGGGTATTGTGAATGAGTTTCGGGCTATTCGTACACGCAAAGGTTTGTCAATGGCATTTGCACGCTTAGAGGATAGCACAAGCGCAATAGAATTAATTATTTTTTCAGATATGTATTTAAAGTTAGGAAGGAGTATTCAGTTAAATCGGCCGGTATGGGTAAAGGGTCGTATTAGTCGGGAGAAGACGTCTTCTATTAAAATCATTATGCAGGAGATGGGTTATGTACAAATGGATTCATTGGCGCAGAAATTTACACAGGCACGTAGTAATAGTTTGGAGAGTAGCGAGATGAATGTGAAAAATTTGCAGGATCGTAATAACAATAGAGAAGATGTTTATGTGTAGTCGGTTTCGATTTTATTTAGGGTTTTTATTATGTATCACTAGATGGGTTTTTGCACAAGAAGTTATCGTGCAGGTACGCTTGTATGAGCCAGATACAAAAAGGGCGACTCAAGCGGCTATCCAAAGTGTCTCTATGGAGATTATGGAGAGATTGATTGAGCCAGCAAAATTAAAGGCACAAAAAAAACAAATACAAAAATTAATATTAACACGTTACAACCGATATATTATTTACACCAAAACTTCTGTATCGCAAGCTATATCTTCTAAAAAAAATATGGCTAGCGTCATAGCGCCATCGTCTGGTGTTAAAGTTATTTGTCTGGATGCCCCTTCTCAAAGCTGTTCAGTTCCAGTTGAAAAAGATTACTTTATGATATCTGTTACTATCGGGTTTTCTGAGCAAAATCTAAAGAAAATTTTATTAGAAGAGGATCTTTTTTATTCTGGAGTGTTCAATCAACGTGTTTTACCTTTGGTATTCTTTGATGATTCAGTCAATAAAAAATCTTATGGCTGGTGGATGGAGAAAAATAAAAATGCTGATTTAGCGGTTCGCTCAGCCATGCAATCATTTTATAGTCAACTTCAAGATAAACTAATGTCTTATGGGTTTTATTTAGTCAACCCGGAGTTTGCTGGCATTGTTTATTTAATTCCAAAGCAATTAAAATTTAACCGCTATAAGAAAAGAAATATTTTTGCCTTAGCTGATTTTTTTCAAGCTCCTTTAGTTTTAACGGGTTTAGTGAAGGTGAGTGAGTCCGGTCAGGATAGGATTTTAAATTTAAAAATTCAGTTAGGGGTTTATCATACAAAGAGTGGTCGATTATTAGCAGAAGTGGAAAAATTAGAAAAGTTGCCGATGACAGAGAATTCTATGGATGTGTTACAAGCTTGGCCAGCGGTACTAAAAAAACGTCATCGGTTTGTTAAAGGTTTAAGTTTACAATTACAAGCACTGTATGAAGCAGGTTGGATTTCTTCTAAATTACTTACTATTACTGTGAATGGACATTTAACTTATCAACAATTTAATCAGTTTAAAAAACAACTTGTGTTGCAAATATCTTCTATTCAAAAATTGCAGGAAAATTTGATTCGCCATCACTCGATTACTTTTCAAGCACATGCCAGTGGATCAGTGGAAGCAGTTGCGAAAAAGATTAAAGATAGTATTTTTTCTGGATTTGCGGTGACTGTTTCCCGTATTAGAAAAAGGGAAATTATTTTATCTGTCATTGCAAAGTGATTTATAGATGTCACTTTTTTTGGAGTTCATGTGCAACGTTCTTTAAAAAGTAAGAAAAGTAAATATCAAATGGAACCAGTATGGAAGGGATTAATACCTTATGTGCAGAGTTTAGAGTTGCAGGAGCAATTAAAAGCCAAGGCAAAAGAAACTCCACAAGCTTTTTTTCTTGGATTTGAATGTCCGACTTGTGTGACTTTAGGATTAAGAGGAAAAACGGCAGATGATTTAGTATATACAGAAGAGAAATATCGTAAGAGGGGAGTATTGGTGATATCTATTAAACGAGGTGGGCAAGCCACTTTGCATTCACCTGGGCAATTAGTGGTTTATCCGATATTGGATTTACGGCTTTGGGGTTTAAAGCCTAGGGATTTTTTACGTCTTTTGGAGGAAGTGACAAAAGATACATTAGCTGAATATGGTGTCACAGCAAATCCATCTGGAGATTCTGCTGGGTTATTTACAAATGATGGAAAAATCGCTTTTTTCGGAGTGCATATTTCAGAAGGTGTTAGCCAACATGGTTTGGCTTTGAACGTGGTAAATGACTTAAGTTTGTTTAATTTAATTCGTAGTTGTGGTGAAGTGCAAAGGAAGCATGATAGTTTACAGAAACAAGGTTTATCTTACTCTGTAAAAGATGTATTTTTTCAGTGGTGTCAAAAGGCTCAATCTATGTTTTTGCCAGCTTGTTCTTAAGCAGCTTGTGGAGGACTTTGCTTGGGATTGCTTTTGTAGTTTATAAAGGCTTTATCCAGTGGTTTACACCAGTTGATAATTTGAATAAGCGATTCTGGGGGGATAGATTCTTTAGCAATACCCATAAAAGATCCAATTAGCTTATTTTCATTAGGAAGTGACATGAAGATAGGAACTAATGTGACGTGAGGAGGAAGCTTCTTAAACCCCCATTGAGTAAAAAATTGGTTATGTTGTCTATTTTCTACAACGAAACCATGATAAGGCTGTTTTGATTTTCGGACAATTTTAAAAATAGAAGCTTGCTCGATTGAGATCGGAACGGGAAATCCTTTTAAAGATTTGCTCCACTTTATCGGATTGAATTGACCTTTTTTATATGTGAAAATAATAGACTGTGGGAACATTTCTTTTGCTTGTTCTATCACTTGAGAAAATATTGGACTATTCTGGATAATAGGTTTTTTAAATATATTTGTTTTTAAGAATTCATGAATTTTTGTGGCAATTACTTTACTTATTGTTTGGGATTCTATTTCTTCTATCTGATGGATAGAGGGAGAATTTGCTGTATCGGAAGAGGTTTGTGTTGTTGGAGTGTGTGTGGTGTAGGATCGAGTGAATGATTGTATTTTTTGCCAACAAAACTGAAGTTTTTCAGTAGTCGCCAGAATAGGCACAATTGTTTTATCTTTTTCTTCAGGTGGTTCCAAACAGGCCGCAAATGTTAAGCCTTGCCATTGATAGATTGGTAGAAAGTGTTTATTCCATTTTGCTTGTTTTTTTGTTCTATTCCATAAATCAGAGTTGATAGAAATATGGTGAAAGAATGTTTCTTTTAAAAAAGGTATATTGTAATAACTCATTGCCCATGTAAAATACTGCTCAGTATGGATTTTATTATTTTCAAAGGCCCAGGAGATAACAGATGTATCTGAGCCGGCTTGTTTTTGCCACTGTTGATATTCCAATTCAGAGATATGCAAAGCTTCTTGCCATTTATTCGTTGTTGTCATTCTATATATTTTTTCGGGAAAATAATGTTTATTCTTAAAAATCATTTTATTGTTTTCGTAGAACTAATCAATTTAGTGATGTGAAGTGTATTTTTTTGGCTTAGATAGGGGTTTTTTTGAAAAACAAGCGGGTTTATTTAGATTATAATGCCACAACTCCACCTGCTGATTTTTTGCAGAATCATTGGAGTCAATGGTTACGTCAGTGGGGTAATCCCAGTTCTGTGCATCAGGTAGGACAAGAGGCTCGGGCGTTACTGTGGCAAGCTAAACAGAATCTAGCAAATTTTATTGGCTGTCAGGCTTTGGAATTAGTGATGACGAGTGGTGGCAGTGAAGCCAATAATATGGCTATTAAAGGCTTATATGAAAAATATGCCTCTAGGTGTCCGAGTCGAACGGAAATTATTGTATCTGCAGTGGAGCATCCAAGTGTAAAAGCCCCTATTCAATATTTAGCAGCAAAAGGAATGAAAATACATAGTGTTCCTGTGTCTTCCAATGGAGAGATAGATAAAGATTTTTATCATTCTGTTTTAAGTGAAAAAACTTTTTTAGTAACTATTATGTATGCAAACAATGAAACTGGTCATGTTTTTCCTGTGGAGGATTTAGTAAAAGCAGCGAAAAAAGCAGGAGCTTTATTTCATTCAGATATGGTGCAAGCTTTAGGGAAAGTTCCATTGAACTTGCATCAATTAGATGTGGATACAGCTAGTTTTTCTGCACATAAGTTTTATGCCTTAAAAGGAACAGGAGCTTTATATTGTAGAAAAGGTATATTACCAAACAGTTTAGTTCATGGTGGTCCTCAGGAACGACGTCGCCGAGCTGGTACGGAAAATGTTTTAGGTATTGCTTGTTTCGGTGCTGTAGCGGAAAAAGGTCACTCAATATTAAAGCAATTTCAGTTATTAAAATCACTGCGAGATAATATGGAAAAAGGTATATTAGCTGGCATACCTGATACACAAATCATTGGAGTAAATACCAAGCGTCTTTATAATACGTCTGCTATTTATATTCCTCATGTAGAGGGAGAAACTATTCTAATGAATATGGATTTAAAAGGATATGCTTTTAGTGTGGGCTCAGCTTGTCATTCCGGTAGTCTCAATCCCAGTGAAACACTTATGGCGATGGGTTTTGATTCATCAGCGGCACGTTCTATATTTCGCATTAGCTTAGGGGTCGGTACTCAAAAAAAAGAATTAGATGCTTTTGTAAAAGATTTAATAAAGACTGTAATACGAATTAAAAATCTTCATTTAAATTAAGTATTTATATATAATAACTTAAAATAATAAACTAACTATTAAAAACCAGGTAACAATTTTAATTTTTTGGGTGGTTTGTGTCGCCATAAACTGAGGACAAAGCCAGCTCCACCAGAACCGGTGGGCTTAACAGCCAGGGCTCCCTGTTTTTTTAAAAAATGAATATGTTTCTGCATATCTTCTCCAATGAGGCCCCATTCAGTGAAGCAAGCTTCCGCCATACAGAAGGAATGGCATAGGTATTCTAGCTGTGTTGTTCGGTTTAGATTTTTTAATAATCCGGTTTTAGCTATACGGACGGCTTGTCCCATTTTTTTATTCAATTGTCGGGCAATGATGGGTTGTTTTTTCCATAATTGGTTTATTTTTTGGATGTTTTTTTGTGTGCTAAAGGCACGGGCTATGGAGTGAGAAATAGGTGAACAAGACAAAAAAATAGGAGGTTTCCAATTCAATTTTAAAGATTTAATAGACGGGCGATAATCCATATTTGTTTTTTGGTAAAGTAGGGGAGTTGCTTTTAGTACGGTGGCTATATCTAAACCACTGCTTTGTCCGTGCAATTTATTTTCTAAAGCATGGCAAAAGGCAAATAAATGGTTATAATTGAGCCATTGAAAATTTTGAAATAAACGCCCCACGAGCACGCAAAGTGCAGCAGAAGCGCCTAAACCTTTGCCAAAGTGCATGTTTGTAGTGAGCGTTAGGGACTTTGCTGGTAGATCTTTTGGGGTTAGTCCAATTTGTTGTAGGCCGATATTTAGAACTTTTTTTACGGCTAATTTCGCTTTATTTTCAGTGGATTTTTTGCTGTGTAGTTCAAAACGGCCGTTTGGGCTTTTTTTCCATTGAATTTCTATAAAATGCGAAGCCAGCGGAAAGGCTAAAGCGGGTTCACCCCGTAAAACAGCGTATTCTCCTGCTAAAATCCATTTGCTGCACACCCTAATTAATTGTTTTTTTATCATTCGTTTTTGTTACCTGTTGAAACTATATAGTAAAGTATATAAAAAATAAAAGATGATTAAAAGTAGACTCAATAAAGATAAGCGTGTGTTAATGGCCATGAGCGGGGGAGTGGACAGCAGTGTTGCTGCTGCCTTGCTATTGGATCAGGGTTATGACGTAGTGGGTATGACCATGCAGGTATGGGATTACTCACAATCTCATTCAACAAGCGGTTCGCACACTGAAATGGTAAAAGACGAAGGACATGGTACCTGTTGTTCCAGCGTGGACGCAGAAGATGCTCGCGCTGTGTGCCGTCATTTAGATATTCCTTTCTATCTGCTGAACTGTGAAAAACCTTTTAAAACGCAAGTCATTGATCGTTTCATGAATGCTTACTTAAGTGGCAGAACCCCTGTGCCTTGTGTGGATTGTAATACATATCTTAAATTTGGCTATTTAGTACAGAAAATGGAAGAGTTGGAATGTGATTATTTAGCGACAGGACATTATGCTCAAATCCGGCAAACACCTTCTGGTGCTTATCGTATTTATAAAAGTGAAGATCATTGGAAGGATCAAACATATTTTTTATTTACCACACCTGAAAATATTCTCTCCCGCTTATTATTTCCTATTGGCAATATGGATAAACAAGTTGTGCGTAAAATTGCTGAAGAGAAGGGTTTAAATGTATGCCATAAAAAAGATTCTACCGGCTTATGTTTTGTTGGATCTGGTGGGTACTCAGAATTTATCAAACAGAAGTTGGGGGAGTCTCACTTAGACAAAGGGCTAATTAAAAAATACCCCAGTGGAGAAGTGTTGGGAGAGCACAAAGGTTTATATTGCTTTACTTATGGCCAGCGCAAAGGTCTAGGTGTTGCCTCTAATCAAGCTTTATATGTGATAAAAATAGATGCAAAGCGTAATATCTTATGGCTAGGTAGTGAGTCTTATTTATATAGTGATGAAGTAACTGTAGCAGATTGGAACTGGCTAGATAAAGTGAATGAGGGGGAACGTTTAAAAGTAAAAATTCGTTTTCATCATGCAGGCGCTTGGGCGCGTATTTACAAGATGAACGACAGAGGTTATTATATGTTAAAGTTAGAAGAACCGCAAAAAGCTGTCACTCCCGGACAAGCAGCGGTTGTCTATCGTGATTCCCAGTTAGTGGGTGGGGGGCATATTATTCAAAATGTGGAAGATATAGCAGATTTACATCCGAAAAATATGAAAGTAAAATAATACATGACAAGGAGATATAATATGACATTTAGATTTTTAGCTGTGCCACTAATTTTAATAGCTACTTTAACTGGCAGGGCAGTCGTGACAACTAAGCCTGCAAAGGTTGTGACAACTGAGTCTGCAAAGGCTGTGGTAACTAAGCCTGTAAAGAAGGATAAATCTGTTGTTAAAGCAGCCCCTCAAGTTAAAAAAGTAAATGATCGTGCGGCAGTAATTAGTCAACGCAAGGGTAAATCTATTTCTCCAGTGAGAAAAAAAAATCATCCACAGGTGGTTCAAAAGGAAAAAGTTAGTCAAAGAAAATTACTGAGCGCGGCGGATGAGTCTCCAGAAGAAGCTGAATTCTTAAGCAAGGAAGAATTATTAGGAAAAGATTACGGCACTCCTCCTGATTTAACAGAAGTAAAAAAAGAAATTAATAGTTATTTAAAGAAAATTGCTAATTTATGTCAGGTGAAACCTTTGGAGTCACAGATTAACCAACTGGAAAAAAGTTTAGTCGCTTTGAGAAAAATTATTCCAGTAAATTTGGAAAATCAGTTTTTGACAATTAAGGACCACGTCTTTTTAGCAAGAGTATATAATACAGTTGCTAAAAAAGGAATTTTAACAGCAGAAAAAAAAATAAAAGTTCAGGATTTTAAAAAGGGTAGATCCCATTTAGCGGAGAATTTTTTACATCATTATACAGTAAGATATAACTTGGAAGAAGAAGGAGAACCAAAGTTTTATCGGGAATGGGAAAAAAATATTTATGAAGGGTTAAAATGTATGACAACTTTTAACGTGAATATTTAAACAGGGTGAGGAGAAATGGTTTTAAAAAATATTTTTATAATTTTATCATTCTTTTTAATAGCTAATTTAGTAAATGCAATTGAAACTGAAACTAAAGTAGTTCAAAAGCCATTGAATAAAAAGCAGGTTAAAAGTAATCCTATTAAATCCTCTCGGAAGCAGTTGATTAAAGATAACAAAGGTTTGAAAGCGATTGTGAAAAACAGTGCGTCTTCATCAAGTATAAAAAAAAATACAAATCAAAAAACAGATCGTAAAATTTTAAGTACAGATGTAAACAAGTCTACCAAAGCTGCTCAAAAGGAAGTGCAAAATCAGCTAAATGTGATTGTTAATTTATGTCAGATCAAATCTTTAGTGATACAGGTAAATCAGTTAGAAAACAGTTTATCTGTTTTAAGGAAAGTAATTTTAGAGCAATTAGAAAATCCTGACTTGAGTGTATCTGATGGAATATCTTTTCGGGAAATATATTATGGAGTGGCTGAACCAGGCCTTTTTACTACAGAAGAAAAGCTAACCGTTAAAATTATTAAAAAACAACAATTAGATTTAGCAGAGAGTTTTTTATATGCCTATCAAGTGAAATACAATTTAGATGCTATTCGTAGTTTGGATCAGTTCCGTCATGAATGGGCAAGGAAAGTATACCAAGGGTTAAAATGTGTCAAACTACCACCTGGGAAAGAAGTATAAAAGGGGTGGATAATAAACCTATGGGTGAAGTATGCAAATTAAGACATATAGATACAATACAAATAGCTTATTTCAATTGGGTGTACCAACGAAAAAGCAATGGTACTTTTGCTGCATAGTTATTTGTAGCTATTTTTTTGGAATAAGTCATTCATTTGCTGCAAGGCCAGGATTTCATTACCCTTATGAAAAATGCTCTCGGGAGAATGCAAGTTTTACCGACAGAATAGTGCAAGAAAGTCAGGATTTTTCTTTTCATAATACGCAGGCAAAAACTGTGTGTTTTAATTGCATTCAGAAGAAACAAGGTGCTGCTTTTTTACCAAAGGATAATAGAGAAAATAGTGAAGGAGAGTTGATTATGCGCACGGTAAGCAAGGCCAATGACATTTCTCCACTTTGTTTTTTATCTTCCATGCTGCGTGCTTCTAAGGGAGCAATATGGAATCCTGGAGAGAAGAGTTATTATCATTGTAATAGTTCCAGAGCTAGAAATCCTATGCGATTGGTTAAGCTATCTTCATGCTCGTCTGGTCGTTGCATAGCGAAACCACAAAGACCTTGTTTGAATGAAGATTACGTGCGGATGACAGCTAAAGCCTTTAATGAGACAGCGGATTGCTTTGGTTTTTCCTCCCGGAAATCTAAAGAAGCTTTATTTGCTTTAATGAATCATGAATCCTCTTTTGTTTTAAATAAGAGAGCATCAACGAGTAGGAATAATCCTAATACAGCTCGTTGTTATGGACAAATTAAACATCCCATTATTATAGATATTAATAAATACATTCATTATGGAGCAGGGGAGTCAAATTGGGTTCAATATCATCAAATTTACAAGGACGTTTCTTCTCGGTGTCCGAATATGACTAAAAAAATTATTGGCTTTAATGGATGCCAGACTAGAGGTAAAACATCTTCACAATTTGTTAGATGCATGGCTAAAGATAAAAGTGCAAAAGCAGCGGAATGCCAAACTTCCCAGGATCCTTATTCTTGTTTATTTTATACTTTGTATAATGTTAAAAGGAATGAGGTAGCTTATTATAATCAATTAATAGAAGAAGTAAATCGTCAGCGGAATGCGCTACAGAAATTGCAAAACCAGATAAAGCATAGCACTATTTCATTAGCAAAGAAAAAACAAAAGTTAAAAGAGTTAAAACAAATGGAGAAAGATTTTGAGTGGCCAATTGCGTTCAATGAAATATTATTATTGAGAGGTCATATATCATCTAAAGCTGGTGGAGAAAAAGTTTATAGAGAATTCCTTTTTAAAAATACAAAGGAAATGTATGAATTATTTTCTCATATTAATTACCGCCTAGAAGATGTTAATATTAAAAAAACACCAGTATTTGATGCAAATCAACTAAAATGGATGTTTCTTCATTTAGCTCATAATGGGGGAACGTCTGTGATTAACAATCATTTTCCAGAATTTATGAAGTATGTAAAAAAACATCGAATCAATTCTAAGAACAGACATCATAAAGCTTTTTTTACAAAAGGAGGAATCATTCGGACACATCGTTTGGTTCGAGAATTTCAGAGTTACACTGTTAGGAATAAACACAAAATACATAATGCTAATGAAGTAGCTCTGTTTATACAAAAAATAAGTACAGATTTAAAAAAATTATCTAATCCGAAGGTAGTAAAGGATAGACTAGGTAGTTTAACAATGAAAAATAAATTAGATGCTATTCAAGTTGCTGCTTTTGCAAAGGAAGTTAAGGAAACGTGTCCAAAAAAAGTATTTTAATTATTTCTACTTGCTTGTGTTTTTATGCTCTACAGATTTTGGCACAAGAGGTGCCTTATCCGTATGAACAATGCAATTGGCAGAATAGAGATTTTACGAATAGAATAGTGAGAGAGAGCCAGAATTTTTCTCACCATCAAACAGAAGCAAAAGCAATATGTTTAAATTGCCGTCGAGCAAGTTTTCAAAAAAACCATTTAAATAGTGCGATGCGGACACTTAATCAGGCAACAGATATTCCGGAAATATGTTTTTTAGCTGGAGCATTATCACAGATTACAAAGCAACCACATAAGTCTCCAGATAATTGGTATTATTGTCCTGGGAGCCGTTCTGGTCTAACAAGGGAGAGAATGCGTTTTACTGGATCTGATTGTAGTAGAAATGATTATTCACCCTGTAAATTAGATGAATCAAACGGTCGAGATTTTTTTGAAAATTTTAAAAAAGATTCTGAAGCAAAAAAAAATCCATGGGCTTTTGCTCAAAGGCCTTGTCTGAGTAAAGATTATATTCGGATGACAGCTAAGGCATTTAATGAGACAGCGAATTGTTTTGGTTTTAACAGTAAAGAAGATAAAGGGCAGCTATTTGCTTTAATGCAGCATCAATCTTCTTTTTTATTAAATAAAAAAACTAAAAATCAAACAGCTGGTTGTTATGGGCAGTTAAATAGTGCTCACATTACTAGTATCAATTCATATATACATACTCCGGAGATTTCCAGTAAATATCATAAAATTTATGAAGATATGATTAAAAAATGTCCACATTTTACTAGTAAAATAAATCTTTTGAATCATTGCCGGAAACCAAATCAAACTGTCTATGCATACCGAAGATGCCTTAAGAAAAAACCTAATTCAGAGGCTTTAATGTGCCAAACTTCTCAAGATCCCTATTCTTGTTTATTTTATACTTTATACAATATTAAGAAGTATAAATTGAGCATCAAGACAAAATTAGATCAACATCAGGATGCAAAGACAGTGGAACACTCTCACATAGGAAAACATTTTAAGTGGCCAGTTAAAATCAATGAAATGTTAATAGTTAAAGGAAATGTAAAAGGTAGAGCTCATTATCTCAAGAGGACGCTAGGGAATAATGCTTTTATAAATGATTTGAGATCTGTATCTGGTACTAAACGTTCATTTAGTGTTAATGGTGTTTATAAAGATTCTACTCCTGTTATTAGGGCTTTTAATAAGTTTACATTCCCTTCATTATCTCATTTTCAATTTAATTCAAGAGATACTCAGGTAAAAAAAGTAAAGATATTTGATGAGCATAAATTAAAATGGGCTTTTTTGCACTTAGCACATGATAAAGGTATCAGTATTATTCATTCGCATCTAACTCCTTTTATGCAGCATATGAAAGGTCAGATTATGAAGAATGAAAAATATAAAAGTCAGATATTAGCTGGTGATTCTTTAGATATGTCTATTTTTATTAAAGAATTTAATGCTTATGCGAAAACTTATGAAATAGAGGGCAAGGAACAGCCAGCTAATCTACTGCATAACGTTAGTCAAGGTTTAAATAGTTTAACCAATAAGGATGATCAGTTGGAAAAAGGCATTAAAGCAATATATAAATTTCAGGATTTTAATTCTAAAGAGATAAATAATTTTACTAAGCTTACTAAAAAACATTGTCCTACTAAGTTACTATAAGATGGATAGGTAAGATAACTCAAAGAGGTGAAAGATGATATTTAAAAAATTTAATTTAATTTGTTATTTATTTTTTTATTTATGGATTTATACTTTACCGGCTTTTTCACAGGAAGCAAAATATCCTTATGAAAAATGTAATTGGAAAAATGAGGAATTTACTGCTCGACTGGTGAGAGAGAGTCAGGATTTTTCTTATACTCAAACAAAAGCACAGGCAGTATGTATTCAATGCACAAAAAAAATGCAGCAAAGAAATAGAGGATCGATGGCACAAGCAGAGGGTATTATGCACTCGGTGACTAAAGCGAGTGATATGCCTGAAGTATGTTTTTTGGCGGCTACTTTGCGTGGATCCAGTGGCAAGTTTTGGAATGAACGTAATTTAGGCTATTATTATTGTCCTAGCGCGAATACCCATGTTCGGAAAAATAGGATGTTATTTAATGATTCAGAAAAGACATTAGATGAAAATATTACGGCTGTTCAGAAAACAAGTTATGCTCCGAATAAAAGATCTATATTTCCTCACCGGCCTTGCTTAAATGAAGATTATATTAAAATGACAGCTAAGGCATTTAACGAGACAGCGAATTGTTTTGGTTATCATAGAAAAGAAGATAAGAAGCAGTTATTTGCTTTAATGAATCATGAATCTGCTTTTTTATTAAATAAAAAGCCAAAAGGAAATAACACGGCTCGTTGTTATGGTCAAATTAAGAATGGTATTGTGTCTGATCTAAGTTCTTATGTCAGATATGGAATTAAAAAATATCATAATATTTACAAGAAAGCCTTAAAACGTTGTCCTTATCTAGAAAGCAAGACTGTTAATTTAAATAATTGTCAAAAATATAAAAAAATGGATAATTTTAAACGTTGTTTTAAAAGGAAAAACAATAAGAATACTATTAAATGTAAGACTTCTCAAGATGCTTATTCTTGCTTATTTTATGCAATATTTAATATGAAAAGAAATGAAGTGGACTTCAAGAAAAAACTATCTCGTACTTTTTTATCTAGAACAGTAAAGCAAAAGATGAAAAGCTCAAAAAAGCTTCAAGAAATAGCTAGAGATTTTAAGCATCCTGTTACATTAAATGAACTTGTTACTGTTAAAGGTACTATCATTAAAAATGGCAAAAAGAAACAAATAAAATATGTTTTTAAGGATATGAGTGAAATATTTAATACGTTTAATAAGCCAAATGTTCAATATCGTTTGGAAGATTTAACCATTAAAAAAGTTAAGTTATTTAATCAAGGTAAGGGGGATGCGGATCAGAAGCTAAAATGGGCTTTTTTGCATTTAGCACATAATGGAGGTACATCTATTATCGTGGATCATTTTACGAAGTTTATAACAGATATAAAAAGTCGTATAGCTAATGCTAGCAAACATGGAAAGATAATTAAACGAGATAGGCGACGTATTTTATCTGGAGAGTCTTTAGATTTTAAAGCCTTATCTAAAAAATTTAGTAGATATGCTAATTGGGCTAGCATAGATAATAAAGCGGAAGTGACTAAATTTATAGCTAATATAGAAGACGATTTAAAATCTATAACTAGTAGCAGATCGCTATTTAATAAAATAAATAGGCTAGATAGAGTAAGTGGATTAAATACAGGCAAAGCGCATCAATTTGTTCGGCAAGTAGGTAATGTATGTCCTAAAAAATTATTTTAAATTAGGAAGCTATTTTGAAAAATATTTTGATTTGTTGTTTATTTTTTTGTTTAGGAGCTTATACTTTGTCGGCTCTTTCACAAGAAGCACAATACCCTTATGAAAAGTGCAATTGGAAGAATAAAGAATTTACTGACCGGCTAGTGAAGGAAAGCTAGGATTTTTTTTATTCTCAAGCAAAAGCACAAGCAGTATGTATTCAATGCACAAATGCACAAAAAAGATGCAGCAAAGAAACAGAGGATCAATGGCACAAGTAGAGGGTATTATGCATTCAGTGACTAAAGCAAATGATATCCCTGAATCTTGTTTTTTAGCAGCTACTTTGCGTGGATCCAGTGATAATAAATTTTGGAGTAATAATTCTTCTAACTATTATTATTGTCCCAGTGCTAACACCAACGTTCGGCGAGTTAGAATGTTATTCAATAATTCAAATAAAAGCTTAAATGAGAATATTGGAAATATTTTAACTGCAGAGAACACTGATTATTCATTAACTGATAGATGGATTAATCCTCGCCGACCTTGCTTAAATAAAGATTATATTCAGATGACAGCTAAGGCATTTAACGAAACGGCGAATTGTTTTGGCTTTAGTAGTAAAAAAGATAAAGAGCAGCTATTTGCTCTAATGAATCATCAATCTGCTTTTTTATTAAATAAGAAACAAGAAGGAGATCATACGGGTCGTTGCTACGGTCAAATTAAAAATAACATGATAGAAGATATACATGTTGGTATTAAATATAAGGGCTATATTCCTATAGATCATCTTAAAGAACATCAAAATATTTACCAATCGGTTTTAGAAAAATGTCCTCATCTAACAGGTAAAGTTATTCACTTAAATGATTGTCAAAAATATAAAAAAATAGATGACTTCCGAAAATGTTTTAAGCAGAAAAAAAACGCAGATACTATTAAATGCAAGACTTCTCAAGATGCCTATTCTTGTTTATTTTATACAATGTATAATACGCGGAAAAATGAAGCAAATTTAAATCATAAATTATCTCGCCCATCTATATTTTTAGAAAATAGACAAAAAATGAAAAAATCAAAAGAACTTCAAAAAATAGCTAAGGATTTTAAATACCCTATTCAGTTAAATGAAATGGTTACTGTAAAAGGTACTGTTACTAAATACGGTAAAAAGAAAAATATAGAGTATGTTTTTGGGGATATAAATGAAATATTTGATGCTTTTAATAAATCAAATGTTCAATATCGTGTAGAGGATTTAAAAATTAAAAAAGTTAAATTGTTTGAGGAAGATCAGTTAAAACGAGCTTTTTTAAATTTAGCGCATAATGGAGGCTTAAATATAATTTTTTCTTTTCAAAATTTTATGTGGAGTGTAAAAGAATATATATCATTAAGTGGGATGAATAGAAAAGATATTAGAAAATATAAACAACATATTTTATCTGGAAAGCATTTAGATTTGAAGTCATTGTCTGATTTGTATAAAGAATATATGGGAGATTCAATGAAAGACATACCAGAATTTACTCAATTGATTAGTCATATAGAAAAAAGTTTAAAGTCTATGACAAATAAAGATCAACTAGTTAAGTCTATAAATGGATTAGATAAAGTAGATGGATTAAATGCAAACAAAATAAATCAATTTGTACAACGAGTAGGTAATGTATGTCCCAAAAAGTTATTTTAAATAGCTAAAAAATATGCAAAAGAATGAACAAAAAATAACTGAGTGCATAGTATATATATAATATTGATGTATTATTTTGAGACAATCTAATAAAATGATAATTGAATTAACATTTAATTGATAGATAAATACCAAAAAACCGATATAGTACTTCTAGTAGGCATTGTTAGTTATTATACAGACATTGAAATACACACAAAGTAACAGTAATTAAAAAATGGGAGAAGATGATGTGTAAAAATAAACCAATTAAAATATTGTCAAATAGTTATGGTTTTTCTTTAATGGAAGTTTTAATTGCTGTGGGGCTTATTGCGGTTATTTCTTCTATCGGGATTCCTATTTATCGGGAATATCAAAAAAAGACAGCTATCACAACTATTAAAGCTGAAGCAGAAACTATGTTTAGAAGTATTGTAGCGTGTGAGATGGATAACACAAGTGAACAGTGTATGGATCCGGATACAGACACTAATCGTAGTAAAAATGAAGATCCAGATGATGATGATCAAGGTCCGCAGTTTTTTAATTATTTTTCAAAAGAGTGTAAACTAGGTTTAACGAATGCACCAGATGATACAGCAACTGGCAAAGATAACTGTTATGTACAGCACAGTGGAGAAACAGGATCGGGCTGTGTGTCCACTCATAGAAAGGCTGCAGGTCGGTATGTCCATTATTGTATTGAATTGGATGATGGTCGGGTAGTTTCAGCAGATACTGGTAAAGATAGATATTGTACAGATGGTGGTGCATGCGAAACTACAATTGGTAATTAAGTCTATAATAGTTAAATGATGATCTTCATTAAACAATATTCTAAAAATTAGAAATTGACGTATTATCTATGTGGGACAATATTTAGTGTGTTTTTGGTAGCAATCAGCGAATAAACTATCAATTATCAGATTATTATTTATCTGTCAGTGAAAATTTTACAAAAGCTAATAGTCATCTTGATCTATTGTGATAGAATAATTAAAATCATAAAATCATAAAATTATTAAAATTAATAAGGAGTGTAGTTATGTTTAGGCTTAGTGTTTTAGTAATGAGTGTACTATTTGTTTTTAATGCAACCGCTAGCAGTAAATCAATGTGTGAGAAGATTGAAGTTGATATGTTTAAAGCCTATAGTGAAATGTCCGAAGCTCAAGCTAACTTAAAAGAAGCTGAAAACCAATCAGCATCAGATATGGCCCATACTTTTTCCGAAGCTTATACTGTCATATCTCAATCTCATGGAACTATATCCATTGCCACTATTGATAAAATAAACCTTAATTGTTATGAATTTTTTAATTTAACAGATACAGAAACTTGTGAAGAATCACTTGCAAATTTATCTGAATCTCATACTGCTGCATCCTTTGCCGCTCTTGACGTTTCTGAAGCTTATGCTACTGCATCTAAGGTTGATGCTGCTGTGGATGCTGCTACATCCAAGAAAGATTTATCCAAGAAATTACAGGCTGATTTATCCAAATCTGCAGCTGATATAAATAAAGCGACAGATGAATTAAATGAAGCCGTAGATAATATAATTCAATCCAAAGACAATTACGCCAAAAATTGTAAATACAAAAACAGCTAGAAAATAAAATCATAAAATGAATAAGGAGCTACTGAAGCTGAAGCCAAAGCTAAAACTGTAAATAAGGCGGGGATGTTATAGAAACACATCTCAGAAGGGCATCGGCTCTTTGGGGAGTAAATTATTTCTGGCTATATAAATAGCCGATAAGTTGTATTATGTTACATTAAATAGGTGTTTAAATAGGTTTTACGGATTCCCAGTTACTTCCAACACTAATATTCACCTTCAAAGGCACCTTCCAACTCACTATATTCTCCATAATATTTTTAATATATTGTATTTCCACTGCCATGATTTCTTTAGGACATTCAAATAGTAATTCATCATGGATTTGTAGCAATATTTGCGAGTATAAGCTGTTTCTTAGCTCTACCATTGCCATTTTCACTAAGTCACCAGCTGTGCCCTGGATTGGCATATTAATGGCAGCTCTCTCTCCAAATTTTTTTGTGTGAAATCGTGCAGATTTAAGTTCTTGAATAGACCGTCTACGACCAAATACTGTCTCTACATATCCCTTCTTCTTTGCTTGTTCAGGTATCCATTCCATATATTCCCGTACTTTCTTAAACTTCCTAAAATAGCTTTGTATTAATGTTTTTGCTTCTTCTACAGACATACCCAAGGATCTAGATAAAGTATAAGCCCCCTGACCATAAATTAATCCAAAATTAACCGCTTTAGCCAAGCGCCTTTGGCTTGCACTCACCTGCTTCATCTGAAGTCCATATATTTGTGCAGCCACTTGCTGGTGAATATCTAAATCTTGCTCAAAAGCTGCGCAGAGCGCAGGATCTTTTGTAACGTGTGCTAATACTCTCAATTCAATTTGGGAGTAATCTGCAGCAATGAATACGCAATTTTTATCCGCTATAAAAGCTCGTCGTATCTTCCTACCTCTTTCTGTGCGAATAGGAATATTTTGTAAATTTGGATGTGCACTAGATAATCGACCTGTCACTGTGACAGCTTGACGAAAATGTGTATGTATACGATTAGGTTGTCCCTTTACTAAAGTTGGTAAAGATTCTACATACGTTGTTTTTAACTTAAAAAGTTCCCGGTACTCTAAAATCAAAGGAATAATTAAATGTTCCTCTTTTAAATGATTTAATACATCTGCATCTGTTGAATAACCGGTTTTTATTTTTCGCAGAGGAGATAAACCTAACTCTTTAAATAATACATCTGAGAGCTGTTGGGAACTAGCTAAATTAAATTCATGTTTAGCATAATCAAAAATTTCCTTTTCCAATTCTTTTAATCGTTGATTGATATTTAATGATTGTCGCTCTAATTCCTGTATATCTAATTTAATACCGCGAGATTCCATTTCAAATAATACTGTTATTAGAGGTAATTCCATTTTTTGGTACATATCCATCATATTTTGTTCAGTTAGTTTCTTTTTTAGCATTTTCCATAAATTTACATGTGCACGATATAGATCTCCTGCAGATAAATCCAAAATTTCTTTATCTAAATGACGTAAACATAATTGTCGAAATCCTAATGGTAACTCCGGCTCTGCTAAATAAGCTGCTAACATTAAACAATTACCGGCCACTAAGTGAGGTTGTCTTTGGTTAGCGGTAGTGGTATCTCCATGGGAGTTATGTGTTTTTAAATATTGATTATTTTGGCTTTCCACCGGAAAAAATTTTTTCCAAATACTTTTTAAATCATATCCATGCCATTTGGTGGATTTTTCAGATAATAACCGGCCAATTTTTTCCACAGACATATTTTCTAAACTAATTATTTTATTCTTATAAGATAAGAAAAATTGATTCTGATGAGAAAATATCCATACTTTAGAATAAGCTGGAATCATTTCACGTAAGTCATCTAAAGAAAAAAAATGTATTTTTAAATTACCTACCTGTTTTAATGGCGCTTTTATTTTGGATGAAATATTTTGACTTTTTATATTCTCAATACTATTATTTGTCGTATCTTTATTAGGCTTTGGTTTTGAATTTTTATCAGATGTTACAAAATAAGATTCTTTAACTGCAAAACCTAATTCTTTTAATAATTGTGTTAGTATTTTTTTATTTACAGGCTGTCGACGAAGATAAAACAGATCTTCATTATCTTTTTTTACTGCTGTTTGCTTATTTATTAGATTAGATTTATCCCATTTTATGTCTGTTACAATACGAGCTAGCTTATGAGATAAAAATACATTTTCTTTACTATTCTTAAGCTTTTCAGATATTTTAGCTGGAAGTGCTTCTAAGTTTTTATATATATTATCCAATGTATTATATTGTTGAAGTAGTTTTTGAGCTCCTTTTGGGCCAATACCAAAAGCTCCAGGAATATTGTCACTGCTATCCCCTACTATTGCCAAATAGTCTATCATTTGGTGAGGAAAAACTCCCCATTTTTCTTGTACAGTATCTATATTATATATTTTTTCGCGCATGGGATCATACATAGATATGTCTTTATTCACCAGCTGGGCAAAATCTTTATCTCCACTAATAATGATTACTTTATATTTATGTTTCATACCTAGGGTTGCCATTGAACCAATTAAATCATCTGCTTCATATCCTTTCATTTCTATCATAGTAATTCCCATTGCTGTTGTGAGCTTTTTTACATACGGTATTTGTTGCTTTAAATCTTCTGGCATTTCATCACGATTGGCTTTGTAATCCGGGTAGATATCACAACGAAATGAAGGTGATTCGTGGTCAAAACAATACACAAGATATTCAGCTGAATTTTCTCTAAGAAATTTTGTTGTCATAGATAAGAATCCATACAAAGCATTCGTGGGTAAACCTTGTGGGCTTATTAAATGGGAAGATATCGCGTAATAAGAACGAAAAAATAAAGAACTAACATCTACTAAATATAAAGTTTTCACAATAATGTTAAGGTTTTTCCTTTTTGTTTATTTTATCTGATTCCGTTTGATCGGAGAAAATAAATACAATATCTCCTTCTCCAACTATGTTAAAACGATCTCGTGCTTCTTTAATTAAAAATCGTGGATTAGATAGTTGTTTTAGTTTTTTTTCCACAATAGAATTTTTTTCTTGGATATCTACAATATGACCGCGAAGTTCTTTATGTCTACCATATAAATGCCAAATACGTAGTAATGTTCCATCAAAGCCAATATGGATACTTATAAATAATAAACAAATAGTAAGAACCCAAATTGGTCGACTCCAAAAAAGTTTTAAATAATATAAAACTCGTTTTGTCATATACATAAAGTTAGATCTTTCGGTAACCGACAATGTCTCCTGTTAGTCGATTAGATTTTTTATTAACTGAGTGAATAGCTACTAATAATTCATTCTTGTCACTTTTAGATGGAGGATACTCTACTGTCCAGTAATGACGACTGATGCCTAATAGATAATCACTATTTTTTTGTTTATTTAATGGTAATATTGCTTGAATGGTGCCTATCTGTTGTTGTCGTTCTTTGTATAGACGATCTTCACTCATATGACGTAGTAAAGCTGCTCGTTTCATCGCAACAGATCGAGGCCAAGAGGTATACATGCGCGTTGCATAAGTATAACGACGAGGGCTATAAGGAAAAACATGTAAAGTGGTCCAAGGAGTATCTTTTAGACTTGAATAAGTGTCATTAAATTGTTCTAAAGTTTCTTCAGGAAAACCTGCAATAATATCCATACCAACAAAAGCAGTGGGTAGTTTTTTGTGAATTTTCCATAAGCAGTTTTTGACTTCATTTGCTGTGTATTTTCTTTTCATTTTTTCTAAAATATTTGAATTAAAACTTTGAATACTTAAATGAAAATGAGAGCACATTCTATCATCTGTATATAGATCTAATAGCTCATCTGTTAATTCTATAGGTTCTAAACTAGATAAACGGAAGCGTGGCATTTTAGTGCGTCTTAGTAGTATTTTTACTAAATTAGCTAAATTCACTGATTGATGCCTATCTGATGAACAATAATCTCCAATATGTACTCCTGTTAAAACGACCTCTCGTACTCCGCGATCATAATGATCCTGTATAGAACGTGTTAATATTTCTGGAGATATGCTGCGGCTTTTACCTCTAGCAAATGGGATGACACAAAAAGTACAAAAACTGTTACATCCATCTTGAATTTTTAAAAATAAACGGCTGTGGTGAGATTCTACCCCACCTCCGATACCTAAACTTGCTTTTTTAAATATAGACGATTTAAAAACTATCGGCCTATTTTCCTGATTATTTATCGTAGGCACTAAAGAAGTTGGATGTGATGATGTAGAAGACACAGTAACATTATTGTTTTTATGTGGAGATAAAAACTGATCGATGATTTGCATTAATTCTGATTTATGAGAATTGGCCACTATAAGATCTACTTCTTTCAAAGTAGAAAAAAATTCTGTTTCCACCTGGGCAGCACAGCCAGTTACTACAATGCGTGTGTTGGGGTGTTTTCTACGATACGAACGAATCCATCGCGCAGCTTCACGAACTGCCTCATCTGTTACGGCACAAGTATTCACTACGTGAATAAAATTATTGTTATCGTTTTTTGATGTATTAGGTGCTGTATTGGAATATTGAGCAGAATTCTCGCTCCAACCTTGTTGATTAAAATGTTTTTGAATAAGAGCACTGTCGTAGGTATTTACCTTGCAACCAAAAGTTTTTACAGAGTAATTCATCTCTTACTTTGATGTTTATTCATTTGTAGAAAAATCATCACTGTTTTCATCATCATCAATGACTTGAAATATACAACGTTGTCTTTTTTTGGAACCACAAGCTCCAACGATTGTTCTCAAGGATTCAATTGTGCGTCCATGTCGGCCAATCACCTTTCCCATATCCTTTTTAGATACACGTGCTTCAAGGATGATTGTTTGTTCTCCCCTGCTTTCTGTTACTTGTACTTGATCTGGTTCATCAACCAGTGCTTTAATAAGCATTTCCACAATATTTGCGATAGAAGTTTCTCCCATTTACCACGCTCCTTTCTTAACTGCACATTAGTTACTATTCAATCGAATATACTTTTTTTGCTAAACTGCGTACTGTTTGTCTAGGCTGTGCCCCCTGATTTAACCATTTTTTATATGCATCAACATTTAGTTTAAATCCAGTTTTTTTATCCTTATGAAAAGCATTGTAATGACCAATTATTTCAATAAAACGTCCGGTAGTACTACGACGAGAATCTGCAACTACCACACGATATTTTGGCTGATGACTGGCACCAAAACGTGCTAAACGAATAACTACCATTTAATTTCTCCTTTTTATTAAGTTTTAGAGTTTTTTTTCTTTGTTTTTAATTCCTGCATAAAATCTTCTAAAAATTTAAAATGATCTGATTTACGTAACTGAAACTGATGATTAGGTTCTTTGTTTATAATTAACCACTCTGTTAAATATTTTTTAAAGGAGTAGATAGGTCCATATATTCTATTGGATAAATAAGCAATAAAGATAGAAAAAATAATACATAAAAAAGTAGATAAAACAATAAATAAAAATAAATAAAGTTGTGTATTATAACTTGTTATGTGTTCTAAATAAGATAAGTTTGATATATTATTTTTTACTTGTGTATTTAAATGAGAGATAAATAGATAAGAAAAACAGCCAGTAGAAATAATAAATAAAATATAAGTTAGACTAATAGATAAACAGAAATTATATTGATCTTTCATAATAAAAAGCTGGCGTCTACCTTCTCTACTTTTAACCTGCCGACGTTCTGTAAAGTAAAAAATAATAGTGCCAAAAAAACCGAATAAAACACATAGAAAAGATATATTAAAACCCATTCCAAATAATTGGACCCATTGAATAACTTGTATATTCATTAATCCATTTAAGAAATACCCTAACATTCCTCCTGTGAATAAAGCGATCCATAATTGTGTTTTTTGTAATTTCCATATAAAGATGACATATACAGTTAAGAGAATCATCATTAAATAGAAACTAATAACTAAAAATATGAGAGAGGTTACATTGGATGAAAGTAATAATAATGAGGACAAAGCTCCAGAAGCATAAGATATTTCAAAAAGCAAAGGGCCTAAACGTAGCCCATCACTCATAAATGATCGCACAATCCATTGGAATAAACTATCTAATATAGAGGGAGATACTACCAAGGCTGTAAAAAACACATACTGTTTCATATTGATCCAATTTATTGGAAATGGAAACATTGTTTGTAGCGCTAGCTTTATCTTATTTTTCATTGTATTTTAATTTCTTACCTTAAAACTGTATCTCATTAATTGTTGTTGATTTTTTTAACTACAGTTAAATAATTCAAATCCCCTAAACTGCTTAAATAATAATGTTTTATATTCGTTTTGACAACTGCTATTTGATCGTTATGCCATAGGGGAATAAAAGCAAGATCTTCGGCAATAATTTGTTGTACCTGGTCATAAATGATCTTTCTTTTTTGGCGGTCCATTTCAAGTAATCCCTGATCGAGTAAGCTGTCCACTGATTGGTTCATATAAAAACCTCTATTCCTTCCTTGAGGAGAGTGTTCTTTAGAGTGAAAAGCGACACGGTAAATATCTGGATCAATGATTCCAGTCCATTGTAAGAAGGCCATTTGGAATTGTCCCATTTCTAAATCTTTGTAAAATCGGCCCCATTCATAGCTGTTTATTTGCACTTTTAGTCCCATTTGATTCCATCCCCTGGCAATCACTTGCACCATATTGGTAGCTGATTTTGATCGAGAACTTTTTAGCGATAATATTTGATCCTTACAGTGAGAGAGCTGGTCTAAAACTTGACGAGCATAAGGTTGTTTAAAACTAATATTTTTTATTTTTGTATTAAAAAAGAAATTTTCTGATGTTAATAAAGAAGATGCGGAACGAGCCATATTATGTAGTTTATATTGGATAATTTCAGAACGATTAATAGACCAAGCTAAAACTTGTCTTAATTGCTTTTTTTGCAAACAAGGATGTTTAAAATTAATTAATAAATAACTAATTGAAGAACCTGGAGCTTGAAACACTTGAAACTGTTTACTGTTTTTAAACCAATGAATTTTATCTAAAGGTAGCTCTGATTGTACAATGTCAATTTCTCCATTTAAAGTTTTCTGAAATAAAGTAAAATTATCTCGGATAATTTTAAATGTTACATAATCAATATGTGGTGGATTAGGAATATCACGACGAGCAGCTAATACAATTTTACTGGATGTATGATTCTTTAAATAAAAAGGACCCGTCCCTATAGGATTTTTGTAAAAATCTGTTCCGGTTGCTAAAGTTTCTTGTTTGGGTAAAATTTTTAAAACTGGCAAGTCGGCTCGCAAAAACTTAGCAGAAGGCGCTTTAAGTTGCACTTTAACTAAAAACTGTTTTTTATTGGATTTGTTATCCACTGTGACGGATTCAATAATTTGAAAAGCACCCGAAAAAGGATTTTTTTTAGAGCGATATTCCTGAAAACTAAATAAAATATCTTCCGCTGTAAGTTGTCTACCATTTGAAAAATGAATATGTTTATTTACTAAAAATGTATAAATTTTGTTGTCATATTTCCAGGAAGTGGCTGCAGAAGGAACAAGCTCTTGATTGGAGTTAAGTTGTACCATAGATTGAAACAATAAATTGCTAATACGCATGCTGTTCGCATCTGTTCCTTGTCGTGGATCCAAACTACGAGGTTCTGCACCAAGAGCAACAATTAAATGTTGGGAAGAAGTAGTATTTTTTTTATATGAATTGAGCCATAACCAATTAATTAAAGCAATACCACTTCCGAACAAAACAAGAATAAAAAGCACAAGTGTTAGTTTTTTCATTTTATGTATTATATTATTCAAATACTATTAAAATGGATAGTTCTTATTGAAGATAAAATAGTTTTTATGCTAATGTAAAGGGTCTAAATTATAAGTTTTAGGTATTTAAATGTTTGCTAGAAAACTTGTTTTACTCATTTTTATATGTTGTTTAATGACAAATAGTGCAGCGATGGACTTAAAGCAATCATTAGCACCACATAGCAGTAGTCAATATGCTAATCACGAGATTGTACAAAGCTTAAAAGACATTATTTATAAAAGTACAATTAAGACTCGGCAATTGGGTATTATAGTAGCAACAGATAATAAAATAATTTATCAGTTAAATGGCGATCAATCTTTTATTCCAGCTTCTTTAGCAAAAATTTTTACCGCAGGAGCTTTGCTAGATTTGTTGTCCCCTTCTCTACGTTTTCAAACTCAATTTTTGGCTAAAAATTTGCCAAAAAATGGTGTTTTAAAGGGTAATTTGTATTTAAAAGGAGGGGGTGATCCAAGCTTTGTTTCGGAGAGTTTATGGAATTTAGTTAATCATTTAACTCGTACAGGCTTGAAAAAAGTAGTTGGCGACTTGGTGTTAGATGATCATTTGTTTGATCGTCATCATAAGAGTCAACGTTTATCTCATTCCTCTCATGACAGTTATGATGCTCCAGTGGGAGCATTATCTTTTAATTGGAGCACAGCCAATATTTATGTGCGTCCAGGAAATAAAATAGGAGATGCACTTCGTGTGGTTATTGATCCATCTGATTTATATTTTTCTGCTGTAAAAAATCAGACAAAAACTTTAGCGATTGGAAAGAGGCAAAATATCACAGTGAAAATAGGACAGCAAGCTTGTGGCAAAGTTCGGAGTATTCGTCCAAATAAAAATATGTCTAAACGAAACCTTGCAAAAACTGTCATTTGTATTCGTGGAGGATTGCCACTGAATAGCTCCGAGCTTTTATTATACAGAAGCATTTCATATCCAACATTATGGACAGGATGGAATGTGTTTAGTTTTTTAAAACAAAGGGGGATTATCATTGAAGGAAATGTGCGTCGCGGAGCAGTCCCATCAAAAACAATCGAGTTAGCAAAATGGAGTAGCCGTCCGTTAAATGAAAATATTCAGGCAATGATGAAATACTCTAATAATTTTATGGTAGAAATATTAGTGAAAAATTTAGCTATTTATGGGGCTAACATAAAAAAAGTTAAAGTAAATTCTACAATTTGTAGTCATATTTCTGCACAAAAACTCGGCACACATAATTTGCAAAGCAGTGACATGGGTGCAGTAAAGTTACCCCCTCTGGGGGCGCGGCGAAGGTACCCTCTCTGGGGGCGCGGCGCAGTCACTCCTCCCTTGGGGAGGGGGACATTAAAAGGAGGGCTACGTTTCATTCAGCAGCATATTCAACAGTGTTTAAAAATTTCAAAAAACAAGTATCGTTTGGTACAGCCTTCGGGTTTAAGCCGGCTTAATCGATTTAAACCACGACATTTCATCAAAGCGCTTAAGTATTGGGTTAATCACCCTTTGCAGTCGGAGTTTGAATCGGCCTTACCTTTGGCAGGACACGACGGTACTTTAAAAGGAAGGCTACTAACCGTGCCAGCTAGAGTACATGCCAAGACAGGTCATTTAAATGGTGTAGTAGGTTTGTCTGGGTATGTTCATGCTATGAGTGGTACAAAGTATTTATTTGTTTTTATGTTTAATGGTCCTGATAGACAAAGCGCTAAAGCTGAAAAATTATTCGATCAACTCACTCAAGTTATCTTGAAATTTTGATAGCAAGCAATTAACTATTAAATAAACCATTGTATACCTACACTAGTAGATACTTTTAATTGATCAATATTATTCCAAAATTTTCCAAAATGAGTAGCTCCCATTCTTAATGTAATAGCATGTGACCTAGAAACAAAAGTTTTCATATATACACCTAACTCAAAACCTACTATTACTGAATAAGATGTGATCTCTTCTGATTCTTTTGTGACTGAAGATAAGTTGGGTCCAATCATTAGTGTAAAATCTAATCCAGGGATCCATTGAGTATTATTGTAAAATTCATATTTATATCCTACGCTAGGACCAACAAAGGGTGAATCAGAATCACGATTGGAAATGTTTCCTCTAAAAATAACTCCAGCTTCAACAAAACTTTGTTGCGTGACATGACCACCATATTTAAAATCTAAAGGTACGCCAGTATATTTTAGATTATCCATCGGTACATATTCAACACCTATATTCAGGTAAAAATATCCCCTATTATCTGTTTTATGGTTGTATTCTGCTTGTGCATATAAGCTAGTGAATGCAAAAATTAATATTAGTATCTTTTTCATAACTAAAACCCCCTATTAAGCTTTAAAAATATACAGTGAAATAAATTTAAAAACAAGTAAATAATATAGCAACTATATATAGTGAAAAATTATTTAAATTTTGTACTTCTAAATTAATGGAGGGCGACACAAGCTTTAAGGTACTTCGTCTACACATTCTTTTTCCAAATTTGAAATTATTATTGTTTCTTATTGCGTTTAAAATTGTAAAAATGCTCATACTCTTGAGTGCGTAGTTCCTGAATAAAAGATTCAATATTGCCAATGTAATTTTCGTATAAAATTATGCTCATTTCTGGGATAAGATAGCATATTGAACCGATCGCTATTGCTAAAGAAATCGTTTTACTTTTTTTTGATTTACTTATTTTATTTTTTAATATCCTTTGTTCATTTGGATTAATCCATGGTCCTTTCTTTGTTCTTTTTAATTCTTCAGTGGCTTGTGTCATTTCATCATTTGTAGATAATGCAGCCACTATAGAAAATATTTCTATTATACTTGCTCCAGTGATTTTTTTCTTTGAGTCAATATCCGTTTTCATAGAAACACCTATACCTGTGGCACAAGCTGCCGCTACACCAGCTGCACGTCCCCATCCCGTTTTATGAATATGTGATGTTTCACTATTAACAACAACATTACTTGTTGCTACTTCTTTAAGGCGAACTAAGTATTTGTCTGCGCAAGGTTGTAGATCAATTCCCTGCTGTAATCCAGAATCTAATTCTTTTTGAAAACTTCTTGCTTGATAGGCTGTTTTATCTGTGCTGAGCTTAGCAAAATTTGGTATCAAATCTGGATAGTTCAATAAATCTACGCGGCAAACTGGTTCTCCATTTTTATTGAATATCACAGCCGATCGCACTTCAACTTTCTGTAGATATTTATCTATATTTTCTATAGAACTAGCCGCTTCAAATGCTGATAGTAACAGTGTTAAATATATTATCAGTAATGCTTTTATTTTCATGCTTCTATCCTCTGGAGAAGTTTTTTATCAGTTACCATACACTTTAAAATTAATCAAATATATTTATCTTATTAAAAGAAAAAATATTAAGAGAATAATGTAGTGAAAATTTTTCACTCATAGTTTTAGCTGTTTTTAATGCTTGAACCTAAGTATTTATGCGATCTGTTTTATTTTTGAACTGATGTAGAGCAGATATAACAGCTAGGGTGTACGCCAAGACAGGTCATTTAAATGGTGTAGTGAGTTTGGCAGGGTATGCCCATACTATCAATGGTACAAAGTATTTATTTGTTTTTATGTTTAATGGTTCAGGTAAACAAAGTGCCAAAGCAGAAAAATTATTCGATCAACTCACTCAAGTTATCTTGAAATTTTGATAGCAAGCAATGAACTATTAAAAAAACCATTGCATAACTAGACGAGTATAAGGTTCAGTTTCATCAGTTTCAAAATTCTCAATTAAAGTAGAATATCCTGATTTTAATAGAATTACATATGATTTTGAAATAACAAGTCTTATGTATAAGCCAAATTCAAGACTCATTACCAAAAAGTAATTTAATTCTTCATCTGTTTTATGTCCTTGAGATCCAATCAGTAATACAATATCTAATCCGGGGATCCATTGACTGTCCTTAGTAAAATCATAGTTGTATTTTACCATTGGGCCAAAAAAGAACTCTCCCTTTTTACCAGTTGTATGATTATTCCTTAAACTAAATCCGACCTCAGCAAAACTTTGTTGCGTAATATAGCCCCCATATCTAGCATCTAAGAAAAAAGCATTAGGTATGCCAAGAAAAAATCCAGAGTTATCATCAGGAAAAAAATCACTAGCTAAGTTTATATTAAAATATTTATTTTTCCATACTTTTTGATTTGATTCTGCTTGTGCGTAAAAGCTAGTCAGTACAAATAGTAATATTATTATTTTTTTCATAATGAAAGCCTTTCTTTAATTTTCAATAAATAATTACATATAAACAATTAGTTATAGTCAATATATTTTATATATAGTGTAAAATTATTAAGCTTTTGTACTTCTAAATTGGTGTAGAGCAGATATAACAGCTAAGGCAGCATCTTTTTGTGTAATACAAGGCACTCCTTGATCTAAACAGCTGCGCCGAATACTAAAACTAATTTCAATCGATCGCCTCCCAGAAGTTGTATTAATAACAAACACAACCTGGCCAGAACGAATACGGTCTACACAATGCGGCCGACCTTCGTGTACTTTCTTGACCATTAAGCAAGATATATTAGCCGCCTTTAAACTTTCTGCTGTCCCCTTTGTTGCTGATAAAGAATACCCCATTTCAATTAATAATCTAGCTGCTGGAAGTAAATCTATTTTATCTTTATCTCTCAAAGATAAAAAAACTTCACCTTTATTTGGCACGCTAAGTCCTACTCCAGCTAAGGCTTTTAAAATTGCTTCTGGATAAGTTTCTCCCGAACCCATCACTTCTCCAATAGATTTCATTTCTGGACCTAAAATAGAATCGACATCTTCAAACTGCTTAAAAGGAAACACCACTCCTTTTACAAAAACTCCTTCATGATTTCTCCAGCAGTATTTTTGAGCTTGAACTTTCTTTGCCGGCAGGCCTAACATAGCCCATACCGCTAAATCCACTAATGGAATTTTTGTTGCTTTAGAAATAAAAGGCACACTGCGAGAGGCGCGTGGGTTGGCTTCTAATATATAAATGCGATCATTTTTTATAGCTAACTGTAAATTTAAAAAACCTAAAATGTTTAGATGTTGTGCTAATAATATAGATACTTTTTCAATCTTTTCACATATTTCCGGTTTCAACCGTTGCGGAGGTAGTACGCCCATACTATCTCCACTGTGAACACCTGCCGGTTCAATATGTTCCATAATACCGCCAATGACTGCCCAATCCTGACCACACACCATATCTACATCCACTTCCAATCCTTCTAAGAATTGATCGATTAAACACGGATTTTTTTTGGAAATAAAAAATCGATAGCGCAGAAAATACCTTTTTAGATCTTCTTCGTTCTCAATAATTTCCATGCGTCTCCCGCCTAGCACATAGCTTGGTCGACAAATTAAGGGATAAGCAACTATTTTTGCAGCTTGCAAAGCTTCTGTTAAATCCCCTGCGACACAAGCCTTGGGCATTGAAAGACCTAAACGTAAACAAAGGGAAGCAAACCTCCCTCTATCTTCCGCCCAGTCCATGCTTTTAACAGAAGAGCCTAATAATTTAAAACCTTCTTTAACTAAAATTGGAGCTAAACCAATAGGAGTTTGTCCACCCACTTGAGCGACAAAACCTACTGGTTGCAATACACGTAATACCTCTAAAATATGCTCTTCCGTTAAAGGTTCAAAGAACAAAAGATTTGCTGTATCATAATCTGTGGAAACTGTCTCTGGATTGGAATTAATCATTACTGTTTCATAACCTGCTTTTTGAAATGCGCGCACGCTACGTACACTGGAATAATCAAATTCAATGCCTTGTCCAATGCGATTAGGACCGCTGCCTAAAATAACTATTCTTCCTAAAGTTTTTTTAGATTCTGGTAATAACGATTTATTCAATTGCTCAAATAGTTTACTTAAAAATCCTTTTCCTTGTTCATGTTCTTCCCCCCAATATGTAGAATAATAATAAGGTGTTTCAGATGCAAATTCACCGGCACAAGTATCTACCGAATAAAAAATAGGTTCTACTTTCCATTTTCTTCTCAGCTGGCGAACCTGCTTTTCAGTTTTATTAAACCAATGTGCTAATACAAAATCCGGCGCTCCTAGACGTTTTGCAAATAATAAAAATTCTCTTGTGATTTTTTTTAGTTGTTTTGATTGTTTTTCTAAAGCAATAAAGCGATGAAATTGATCTAAAAACCAAGGATGAATTTGTGTCCATTCACTGACCTGCTGTACAGAATATCCTTGTCGAAAAGCCTGAAAAATACTGTACAAACGAAGGCTGTTTGGATAGCTTAATTTTTTCTCTGAGAAACTTATTTCTTTTAATAAATGTTCGTTTTTCTCTAGAGAAACTAAAGCTTTCATACTGGCTTCTAAAAAAGTACGACCTAATCCCATTACCTCCCCGACACTTTTCATCTGTGTCGTTAGGATATCTTTAGATCCTTCAAATTTTTCAAAATCAAAACGAGGAATTTTAAATACAATATAGTCTAAAGCGGGTTCATAGCAGGAAACACTAGCTCCTGTAATGTCATTTTTAATTTCGTCCATTGTAAGACCAACTGCAACCAGGGCTGCTATTTTAGCAATCGGAAAACCAGTGGCTTTACTAGCTAAAGCAGAAGAGCGGCTGACACGTGGGTTCATTTCAATCACTAGTCGCTCTCGTGTTTGAGGATGGACAGCAAATTGAATATTGGCACCACCTGTTTCCACTCCCACTGCTGAAATGATTCGGCTAGCTTCGCTGCGCATCGCCTGATATTCTTTATCTGATAAAGTTTGTTGTGGTGAAACGGAACAACTATCTCCTGTATGTACTCCACATGGATCCATATTTTCCACAGAACATACCACTACAAAAGTGTCTACAGAATCTCGCATCACTTCTAATTCAAATTCACCCCACCCTAATAAGCTTTTTTCCACTAACACCTCTCCCGATGGGGAAGCTTGTAAAGCACGTGTTAACTTAATTTCATATTCTTCCATAGAGTGCGCAACTCCACTGCCCCCACCCCCTAGGGTGTAATTCGGTCTTAGCACTAGAGGAAAAAACAACTTTTCTGCTACATGTATTCCTTGTTTAAAGCTTTTTACTAATTGGCTTTGTGGATACCCTGCTCCAATGCTACTTAATAATTGCCGAAATTCTTCCCTATTTTCTGCTCGCTGAATCACTTCTGGTGAAGCGCCTAATAGCGAAATACCTAAATTTTTTAAAACTTTCTTTTTATCTAAAGCCAAAGCTAGATTCAAAGCTGTCTGACCACCTAATGTGGGAATTAAATGTGTCGGTTTTTCTTTATGTAAAATTTGTTCTACAGAAGATACGGTTAGAGGCTCAATATACACATGAGTGGCTGTTTCCGGATCTGTCATGATTGTTGCCGGATTAGAATTAATCAATATAACTTCTAAGTTTTTTTGCATTAAGGCTTTACAAGCTTGCGTGCCGGAATAATCAAACTCACAAGCTTGACCTATAATGATAGGTCCGCTGCCTAAAACAACTACCTTTTTTATATCTTTCCGAATAGGCATTTATTTATTTTTTCGTGGTTTAGATTTTTTTAGCTCTTTTATAAAAGTATCAAATAAAACAGATGCCTCTCTTGGGCCAGGGCTGCTTTCTGGATGAAATTGAATTCCCATACATTTTTCCTGAGATGAAAAAAAACCCTCTATTGTTTTATCATTTAAGTTTGTATGTGTGATCTTTACAGAGGACGGCAAACTACCACTTTTTACCGCATATCCATGGTTTTGGCTAGTCACAGAAATAACACCTGATAAATGATCACGTACAGGATGGTTGCCGCCACGATGCCCAAATTTTAATTTATAGGTAGAACCTCCTAATGCTAAAGCTAAGATCTGATGTCCCATACAAATACCAAATACAAAGACTTTTCCTAATAAACTTTTTACTGTTTGAACCGATTGTTGCACATCCATTGGATCCCCGGGACCATTAGATAAAAGCACTCCATCCGGTTGCCACTTTAAAATATTTCGCGCAGATGTTCTAGGTGGGAATACACATACCGCACTAGATCGTTGTAAAACCTGTTGAATAATACTTTGTTTAACTCCAAAGTCCACAATAGCTACACGTGGACCTCGTGGTTTTTCTCCAGCTATCTTACGTATCTCTGGAGTTGCTACCATAAATGGCCAATCTTTTTTTTCAGAACGAAGAGCTGTCATTAAACGCTTTGCCTTTTCTTCAGCTTCTCGTAGTTTATTTCCATGTACGACAGCTCCCCACACAGTGCCTCGTTCCCGTAAATGCAACACTAAACGACGTGTATCCACTCCAGATAATACGGGTACTCTATATGCAGTTAGTTTATCTTTCCAAAAAGAATCTCGCGATGTTTGCTGCATATCCAAACACACCAAACCTTGAATGTGAATTTTATCTGATTCCCAATTTAAATCACTTGCTCCGTAGTTACCCTGGTGAACTGCTGTCATAACTAAAATTTGATGAAAATAAGAAGGGTCCGTTGCTATTTCTTCATAACCACTATGCGACGTATTAAATACCACTTCTCCAGCACGTTCGGCACCGCCTAAAAACTGTCCACTAAAATAAGCTCCATCTTCTAACACTAAAAATCCCTGTACTTTTGATGGTGTTTTTTTAAGATGAGAAGAAGCAGCTAATATATGGCTGCTATGATTTTTTGTATCTATATTGTTATGCTTAATTGCGGACATCTATGTTTAATACATGGCAAATAACTGCTGCACGAATGTAAGCGCTATTTTCTACTTGTGTCATAATGTGGCAACGGGAATCATTTAATACTTTGGAATCAATTTCCACTCCACGCAGAGCGGGCCCTGGATGTAGTAATATGCCGGCTTTTTTAAAATCTTTCATTCTGTCATAGCCAATATAATATTTATCCCGATATTCTGCCATGGAAAAACCGAAACTACGTAAATCATGATGCTCTTTTTGTACTCTTAAACACATAATGACATCTGCCCATGGAATACCGGAATCCAACGATTCAAAACGTTTGACTGCTTCCCATGCTTTATTTTCTCTCGGGCTTAACGCTTTGGGTGCACAATAGCCTAAGTCCGCTCCTAATCGCATGAGTAACTTTAAATTGGAGTTAGCCACTCGAGAATGCAATACATCTCCTACAATGAGTACTTTAACCCCTTTTACTTTGCTGTTAAATTGCCGAATGGTAAAGGCATCCACTAAAGCTTGAGTCGGGTGTTCTTCTACACCTAATCCAGCATTGATGATCGGAACAGGGCTGTTTCGTAAAAAATTAGATGCTTCACTTCCACACCGTAAAATAATCACGCTAGGTTTCAAAGCTATCAAGCAACTAATAGTATCTTCTAACGTTTCCCCTTTAGTCATGCTGGAAAAATGTAAATTCCATAAAGATGCAGTAGCCATTCCCAATCGGCCGCAAGCTAATTCAAATGAAGAACGTGTACGCGTACTAGGTTGCACAAATAACAGTTGAGCCACCAAGCCACTTATTTGTTCTTGACGGATGCAATGAATAAAGCGTCCAGTTTTATTAAATTCATCTTTAAATAATTGAGTGTGATTAAAAATTCGCTCAATATCTGCTGTATTTAGATCATCCACACTAAGAAGAGATTTGTTTTGCATATAGTAAATATTATCTTAATCGATCAAAAAATTCAAGGCGACTCAGGAATTGTTTTTTCTAAAACACGCTTTTCTTTTTTCAATAAAGGCCTGCATACCTTCTAGAGGTTCGTTAGAATGAAATAAATTGCCAAACTCCTCTGCTTCTGCTGATAATCTGTGCTGCAAAGTTGTATTTTCCGCTTGATGCACTAAAAATTTCACGCGAGCAGCTGCTAAAGGCCCCTTTTGTTTTATCTCTTCTGCCAGTTTCATTACTTCTGCTATTAATTGATTGGAATCAATAATCCGGCTAATGAGTCCCATTTCTTTTGCTTCTGTAGCAGAATATAGTCTGCCGGAAAAAATCATCTCTTTTGCTTTATACAAGCCTACCGCGCGAAGTAAACGTTGTGTGCCTCCAAAAGCTGGTAATAGTCCTAAACTTAACTCCGGTAAACCTATTTTTGATTGATGACTCATCATTATGATATCGCATGCCAAAGCTAATTCCAGACCCCCTCCTAAAGCAAATCCATCAATGGCTGCTATAACGGGGAAAGGTAATGATTCAATTAAAGAAAAAACTTCTTGGCCTTTTCGCGCAAAAGCCTGAGCTTCATTGACATTAAAACTTTGCATTTCCTTAATGTCTGCACCAGCTACAAAAGCTTTTCCCCCTGCCCCTTGAAGGATTAATACCTGTGGTTTTTCTTGGCGAAGATTTATTATTGTCGTTTTTAATTCATCCAATAGATTTGCGTTGAGTGCATTTAAAGCTTCTGATCGATCAATAGTCAAAAAGCCTATGCCTTCTGATAGTTTATATTTTATATAGCTTTTCATATTCTACCCACTGTTAATTATTGAAAATATTGTTGAATGTCTATTTCTTTTAATTGTTCCAATTGACTAGGTTGCCATTTCGGAGAGCCTGTCTTATCCACTAGACGTGCTCGTACACCCTCTATAAAATCTATAGAATGAATAGCTATATTTATTGCGACCGTCAAATCCATTTGGAAAACATCTTTTAAATTTTTGTTTTCTGCTCGTTTCAATAACTCACAAATAATCCCCAAAGAGGTAGGTGAAGCTTTTAAAATTGCTTGTTGGCTTTCATAACCTTTGCCATCTTTTTTCCATAATTTAGATTTAAAATTTTGATAAATAACCTGTATGTTTTTTGATTGAACAAGATGATAAATGTCTTCTTTATTGTCCTGTAGCCAATTTTCCACTGAAACAGATAGAATGTTACTATTTTTTTCCATATTACGTAGCAGACTATTTAGATCTTGTGTTGTTTTAAAAGCCGAAGAAATAAGTAGTTTTAATATTTTTTCCTTATCTAAAGCGTGAAAACAAAACACTTCTTTTTTGTTTGTCGTTGCTTCTGACGAAATGCCATTAAACAGTTGTCGGGTTTCCATATAATTACACCGGTAGCCTGTTAAAGCTAAAAACCAACCAATGCCGTCATTTAACCGACTAAGAAAATAGGAGCTACCCACATCTGTAAAAAATCCAATCGCTATTTCCGGCATAGATACACTGGTATTTTCACTGAGGATCATGTGAGAACCGGATAGTAACAATCCTACTCCACCTCCCATGACTAGACCATCCCCCCATACGATGACCGGCCGAGAATAACTATGTAGTAAATAATCTAAACGGTATTCACTGGTAAAAAAAGGTTGTAATGTTTTCTTAATATCTTTTTTTTCACGTTTTGCGGCTTGTATTGTAAAGAAAATACTTTTTACATCTCCACCCACACAAAAAGATTTTCCTGCTCCATGTAAAAAAACAGCGGATAAGTTAGGTCTAGCTTGCCACTTGTTTAAATATTCCGTAATGGCTGAAACTATCTCCATATCCAGCGCGTTTAAAGCTTTCGGTCGATTTAGCTGAATCTCCCCTATAAAACTGCCATCTGATTTTAAATGTTCTTTAAATAAAACTTTTTGTGTACTCATCATAAATTATTTTAACTTATTTACTTATTATATTATAATTATTATATATTTTTACTTATGAAAAATAAGTCATATTATCTTCTAATACAGCTTCAGAGACAATAACTTTCATAATTTCATTAGTCCCCTCTAAAATTTGGTGTACACGAGTATCTCGCATTAAACGCTCAATAGGATAATCTTGCATATAACCGTAGCCTCCGTGAATTTGCAGTGCTTGATTACAAACATCAAAGCATTTATCTGTGGCTATTTGTTTAGCCATAGCTATATAAACAAATGCCTTTGGATCTTTTTGATCTAATTTATTTGCTGCCAAACGAATCATTTGGCGAGATAATGTTACATTAGTCGCCATGTCTGCTATCTTAAAACGTAATGCTTGGAATGTACTTATTTTTTTACCAAATTGTTCTCTTTCCTTCATATATACTTGGCTATATTGTAGAGCGGCTTGTGCTGCCCCTATAGAACAGGAACCAATATTAATTCTTCCCCCATTGAGTCCTTGCATGGCAATTTTAAATCCCATACCTACTCTACTTTCTGCATCTTCTGCTTGTCCTAAAATATTGTCTTGTGGAATGACAACATTATCCAAGTTAACAATTCGGGTAGGCTGTGAATTCCACCCCATTTTTTTTTCATTCTTTCCATAGGATACTCCCCTATTATTAGCTGGTACAACAAAACTGGAAATACCTTTTGTTTTATGTTCTCCAGTACGTGCCATCACAACTAGTACATCACTGGCTCCTGCTCCAGAGACAAAGGATTTTGTACCGTTTAAAACCCAATCCGACCCTTTTCTCTTAACAGTAGCTTTTAACCCAGCTGCATCCGATCCTGACCAAGGCTCTGTCAAACAATAAGATCCTAACAGTTCACCAGCTGCCATTTTAGGCACCCATTCTTGTCGGATTTGTTCACTGCCAAATGCATCTATCATCCATGCGGTCATATTATGAATGGAAATATAAGCTGCAGTAGAAGTACAACCCTTTGCCAATTCTTCTAAAATCAAAGTTGTTTCAAAACGGGAGCAATCAATACCCCCTGTGTCTTCTTTTAAATATAAACCACAAAAGCCCTGCCTGGCTGCTTTTTGTATCACATCTCTTGGAAAAATTTTTTCTTCATCCCATTTAGCCGCTAAAGGAGCTAGTTCTTTTGTTGCAAATTCACGCGATAATTTTTGAAAGGCTAATTGCTTTTGATTTAAACTATTATTCATCTGTTGTAAAAAACCTTTATATTTATTTAGTGCTCAATTATATTATCATAATTCAATATATTTATTAATATGTAAAAATTGTTTTTTAATCATTCACAATACCAATTGTTCGCCGAATTTTTTGCATGAAAGTTTTAATTTTTTTTCTTGCCTCTATAGCCCCTTGTTGCAAAATTTGATCTATTTTTTTTGGATTCGCTATCCAGTGTTGATAAGATTTTCTTTTTTCTTCCAACTGAGAGTTTAGTTCTTTATATACTAGATCTTTTACTTGTCCCCAACCAATGCCTTGACGATATTGTTTTTCTAATTCACTTGTTTTTTTATGAGAAGCAAAAGCTTTATATAGAGCAAATAAAATAGAAGCAGTGGGCTCTTTCGGATCTAAAGGGGAAGAGGAATCTGTTTTAATTTTTTTTATCCATGTTTCTAAAGCTGCGGAAGAGCTAAAAAGAGGAATATGATTATTATAACTTTTACTCATTTTTCGTCCATCTAAGCCAGGAAGAGGATCCCCTGTGATCACCGGTGTGGGAGGTTTTAGCAAATTTATTTGAAAAGTATGATTAAATTTCATAGCAATATCTCTGGCGATTTCCAAATGCTGTGCTTGATCCTGGCTAACTGGAACTTCATCTGCAGAAAATAATAAAATATCTGCCGCCATTAAAATAGGGTAATTGTAAATACCCATATTGATTCCATGATCTATATTTTTACGTTTAGCCTGATGATTAAACTGTAGCAATGCTTTATAGGAGTGTGCTCGGTTCATTAAACCTTTAGGAGTTAAACAAGACAGGATCCAATGTAGTTCAAATAGTTCAGGAATATCTGATTGCCGGTAGATAATAGTCTGTTTGGGATCTAAGCCGGAAGCCAGCCAGGCAGCGCTAACTTCATATATCATTTGTTTAAGTTCTGTGGGTTTTGGTACTGTGGTTAAGGAATGGTAATCCGCAATAAATAAATAACTGGTATCAGAGTGGTTTTTTGCTTTTTCCAAAGCAGGGCGAATCGCTCCAATATAATTACCTAAATGAGGCATCCCTGTTGGTTTAATACCTGTTAATATAGTTTTTGACATAGTTTCCCTTAATGAATTGTTAAAATGCTGTTATTAAGATAATCAATATCCGAAAGAAAATACAATGATAAAACTAATTGTTTTTTTTACTTATTTAAGAGCTATGATTCATTGGTTATGGATATTTTGCATTACCATATGTGTAACTATTATTGCTCTGCCAATGGAATGGTTCGGTGCAAGAAATAAATTAGGTTGGGTTAATCGTTTATGGGCTTGGAGTTTTTTGCGATTTGTAGGTATTCGAGTTTTAGCTAGAAATCAACACGACATACCAGAAGGTTCATTTTTAATAGTCTTTAACCATAAAAGTTATGTAGATATTGTATCGCTTTTACAGATCACTCCTCGCCGGCTTTATTTTGGGGCGAAAAAAGAATTATTTTCTATACCTATTTTTGGTTTTCTTATGCAGCAGACAGGACATTTTCCAATTGAATGGCAAAAACCACGAGTTGTTTATCAGCAGTATATGTCTTTGAAAAAAAGAATAAAAAGAGGAGATATTTTTGCTTTATCTCCAGAAGGTGGACGCAGAAATGAATCGACAATGAATCGGTTTCAGAAAGGTCCTTTTATTATGGCTATTCGGCATCAAATACCTATATTACCCGTGGTGATTGATGGAGCGGATCAGTGTATGCCAATTGGTTCTATGTTTTTTAATATTGGTCAATGGAAAAGAAAAGTCGTAATCCATCATTTGCCATTAATTTCTACTCAAGGTTTACAAAAAAAGGATATTCCTCAGTTAAGAGATCGCATTCACCAGGATATGGCAACAGTGATTGAAAATCAAAATAATAAGAAAAAATGAACTTATTGCAGTCGGCTTTTTGTTAAATAGATAATACTACGAGCGACGGTTGTATAATCTTCCGAGCAAATACTAAAATTGCCTCCCCCACTGGTTTTTTTAACTAAATCAGCTAAATTTTTACCTTCATGAACATCATTTGAGGAAAATAAAGCTTGTTGATCCTTATTGAGTTTCAAGCAAGCTGGATCGTCTGGTTGTATAAGAATATTAAACACAAAAAATTTTTTATTCGTGTATACTTTACTAAATTCTTGTACGACTTGATCGGCTGTCACTATTGATTCATCCGTTGATTCATCCGAGTCCTCTTCATTTTCATTGATAGGATTATTATCTGAGTTAGTGACGATAACCACAGCTAAATCCGCTTCTGCTCTTGTTAAGTGCTTATTTACTTGAAAGGACGCTTTTAGTGCAGTGAATGGTTGAGAATCACCTGATTGACAATAAGGAGGATAATCACATCCTTCATCGCCATATTCTTCAAAAGAATGACGTTCAGGGTTAAAAGTAAAGGAATACAAAAATACATTTTTATAATCCGGTGTGGATTGCGTTAACGTACTGCTGTCTAGTACATCAATAGAAGATTCTAATTTTAATACTTTACCATTATTACCTGGTGGGGACCACCATGTTTTTTTGCGATATTCTGTGTTGGTGTATAATAAACTCCAATCCAAACCTTGATCCAAAATGGAGATAAAATCTTTAAACCTATGTTGAAAGACGTCTCTATAATAAAAATGCATCGTTGGACTAGTATTTAAAACAAATAAAATATCTACAGGATGTTTTGTTTGAGTATGTTGAGTGTCGAGAAGCGGCGGCAAGGCTTCAACTGTGATAGAATCACAATCTTCAGGAGAATAAATAACATAATTAGCTCCTTCACAGGCCTCTTTTTTTTCATTAAAAATTAAAGCTTTAGCTTCTTGCTTTTCTGCATCAGGTCCCCTACGTTTACCGTGGGAGCGAGTCGTTTTATTTTGTCCTTCCCAACCCATGTCTACACAACGAACAAAAGAAACAAAACTAATGAAAAATACACAAACAATTAAAAATATTTTTTTCAAAACATTTTCCTTATGTGTCATTTGCACCTCTGATTTAATTGTACGATAAGCTATCTTTTTCACAAGCTTTTTCATAACTGTGATTTAGTCTTTAGTAGTGCAAATAAATTACATTACTTACAAAGAGTTGGTATTGGCAATATACTTTGCAATGCACGAGGAATATGCACTGCGCCATCCGATGTCTGATGATTTTCTAGAAACACAGCTAGAAGTCTAGGTAATGCAATTGCTGTATTATTCAAAGTATGGCAATAAACAATTTTATTTTGCTCATTTCTATATCTTAGCCCTGTACGTCTTGCCTGCCAATCTAGCAGTGAAGAGCAGCTATGCGTCTCTACATATTTATTTAAAGAGGGTAGCCAGCATTCCAAATCATGCATCTGATACTTGCCGGCGCCCATGTCCCCTGTAGAAATCAACACAACGCGATAAGGTAGTTCCAAAGCTTGTACAATCTCTTCTGCTGTTTTTAATAAAAATTGATGCCAATGTTGGGTTTGTTCTAGGCTATTTTCACAAATAATATATTGTTCCAGCTTAATAAATTGATGCACTCGTAGTAGGCCTCTAACGTCTTGTCCGGCACTGCCCGCCTCTCTTCTAAAACAAGGACTCAGACCAGCTAGCATAAGAGGGAGTTTATCATAAGGTAGTATTTCTCCACGATATAAACTATTTAAAATAACTTCTGCTGTTCCAGACAAGTACACATTATCTTTTTCAATATAATAAACTTGATCTTGTCCTTCTGGAAAATGCCCACTACCGATAAAAGATTGCTTATCTGCAAAATTAGGTAGGCTCATTAATTGAAATCCTTTTGTTTGTAAATAACGTAGTCCCCATTGAATAATGGCTTGCTCCAATACAACTGCATTATTTTTTAAACAATAACTGCGGGAGCCACACACCTGCGTGATTCGAGAAAAATCCGCCCAATCATTTTGAAGTAATAGATCTACATGGTTTTTTCCCTTTAGATCCTTTAAAGTTTTAGTGGCGCCGACAGTTTTAATCACCTGATTGGCACTACTATCTTGACCTAGTGGGCTGTCATCAGAAGGAATATTAGGAACTTGTAGCATCAGTGAATCAAATTGTTTTTTCTTAATAGCTAACTCTGAGCGAAGTGCTTGTATGTCTTTTGTAATGGATCCACCAGTTTGAACAATTTGATTTTTTTCTGATGTGGAGTTTGTATTTTGGAATTTTTTAGCATTTTCATTTTTTTGTCTTTGTTTTTCCTGTAAACTTTTACTCAAGCTAATTAACTCTTGATCTAAACGCAGTATTTCGTCTATATCCAAACAAATGTTTTTGGCTTTAACAGCTTGTTTGACACGATTTGTTTGTTGGCGAATATATTTAATATCTAACATAATTGTATCATTCAGTGGATGAGCGAATAGGTCAAGGAAGGAAAAAATAAATGAAAATAATATTGGCCAGTTCTTCTAAATCCCGCAAAAAACAATTAGAAAACTTAGGGTTTACTTTTACTGTCTGCCCTTCTGATATTAACGAAAGCGTATTTAAAGAAAGTAAAAAACCAGCAGATATTTGTCAGCAACTAGCACAAGCTAAAGTAGAAAAAGTGGCGAAGAATTACCCGGATAGCCTGATACTTGGAGGAGATCAAGTCGCTGCACTTGGAGATAAAATATTTAATAAACCTATGAATGATGAAAAAGCTGTGAAAACCTTAATGGCCCTACAAGGCAAAACACATCAATTATTCACTGCTCTTTATATGCGCTGCCAAAAGAAATCGTTTGCTCATTTGGAAGTGCATTCCCTACAAATGAGGACATTAAGTGAACAGCAAATTAAAACTTATGTTCAGTTAGCAAAGCCTTTGTATTGCGCTGGTTCGTATGCATTAGAAAGATATGGGATTGCTTTATTTCAAAAAATAAACACGCAAGATCAAAGTGGAATTATAGGGTTTCCATTAATTGCTTTAATGAACCAATTAATAAAATGGAATATTCCGATCCCTTGTTTTTCTTCCTCAAAAGAAAAGTGATTTCACCACGCCCCCATAGGGGGTACCTTCGCCGCGATTCTTTGCACCCATGTCACTACTTTGCCAATTATGTTTACAAATAAGTGTCCGTGGCGACCCGCCACCGCCACGCCCCCATAGGGGGTACCTTCGCTGCGATTCTTTGCACCCATGTCACTACTTTGCCAATTGTTTTTATAAAAATAAAATATTTATTTACTAGAATATAAGGATAAATGATTCTTATCCATTAGATGTTGTTTTAGATAATTGTTTTTCTAATTCTCCGTTTTTAAATTGTTCTTGCACAATATCACAGCCACCAATAAATTCTTTATTAATATATAATTGAGGAATGGTTGGCCACTCAGCGTATTCTTTAATACCAGTACGGATATCTTCATCAGTGAGAATATCAAAAGTATGAAATTTAGCTTTTAGATATTGTAGAATTTGCACTACTCTAGCAGAAAAACCACATTGAGGCTGCTCCGGTGAGCCTTTCATAAACAATATCACGGGATGATCTTTTAATAGTTGAGTAATTTTTTCTTCAGCAGTCATTAACTGGCAAATACTGAATCATCTCTATAATGTCAAAACATTTCCCCCCAAAGGGGGCTACTTCGCCGCCCGCGAGCCGCGGGAGACACTTTCACCGCGTCTGCAATTACGTTATTGTCACTACCTTGCATATCATGTTTATCAATTGTCCCTGGCGGGGGCCCGCCGGCGCTGCGATTCCTTGCACGCATGTCACGACTGTGCAAATTATGTTCGCCAAGTGCCCTCTTTTGGGGGGCCGGGGAAAATTTTTTGTTACTGTTTAAAAAATAGACAGTATTTCTTACAATAAAACCGTAATGGAAATAAAAGAATAATAATTAAAAATTCAATGATTTCAATAAGATATACATAGAACCTTATGCTATTTTTTAGTTTGGATCTATTTTTGCATTTAAACAAGGTATGAGAAACAAAATATATTTTAAGGAGGTAATGAAAATGAAATATATCACTAATATTATACTTGCTTTAGCTGTAAAGACCGCTTTGGCTTTATTTGTCTGGAGCATATCTTCCTTTATTTGGGCGGAACATTCGTACGTTGATGCGGATGAAGTTGTTAAAGAAACAACTGTAGAACCAGCCAAAATAGAAAAAACAAAGGTTGTTATTTTAAACAACCAAAATCAACAAGTGCAACAAAAGACAGATACAAATCAAATGTCTTTACAACCAGTGGTTCATGTCACTGATTCGCCAATCAGCAAAACGTATGCAACTGAACTCAGAAAATCCAGACAGGATGCTGAAGTTCAAACAGAACAAAAAATAGTTGAAAAATTAGAAAGCGCGCGTCTTAGAGATGAGCAAGAGCGCTATAATAGACTATTTGGCAATAAAGTGAAAAAACAATCATCTATAATTGTTGCAGATGCAAGCAGACAAACAGTTGTTGCTCCTATAAGCGACATTCATGCTTCTACTGTGCTTTCAAAAGAGACTGACAATGATAGTATATATATTGGCCTAATAGGTGGTCAAATTGCCAACTTGAATCAACAAGTAGTGAACTTAAATTCTTTTGGTAGCTTCGGTTTTTCTTTTGGTGCAAAAGATGACAGTGGCTTAATTATAGAAGGTTCATTTTACTACTCTAGACACGTATTGACTCCAATGAACAACTTGTTTCAAAATAGCTGGTTTCAAAATAACTCGCTCAATTACAACAGTGCTTTTTCCTCTAATGTCAATCAATTAACAGGTGTGTTTTCTATCCTATATTCGCCTGTTTCCAGTCGTGTGCAACCTTATGCTGGTGTGTCTGCCGCATACAACTTGTGGATGTATAACCACAACAATACTTTCAATCCTATCAACAGTATGAACTTCAACTGCCATGTCGGATATCAGTTTTGCGCAGCTGGAGGTTACAGAACTAACTCCATCGATATTGGTTTGAGCGCAGGTATGGACTTAAAATTGAATGACAAAATAGATGTTGGTTTTAACCTGTTGCTGAATGTACTGAATGTGTATAACAACCACTCTAGAATGTACAATAACTACTACCTCAACAGTAGATACTATGGAGCCAATGGACTTTTTACAGCAACCACTCCAATTTCATTAGAAGAAACCAACTGGGTAATCGCATCTATTAACGCTAAATTTCATTTCTAATTCCCTGACTAACACTACCTACTTTCAAGAAAGCCGGCTTCTCCTCCCTAGCCGGCTTTTCCTTTTCCCGCGAGCCGCGGGGGACACTTCGCCGCGGCTTCATTTACGTTATTGTCACTGCTGTGCAAATTAAGTTCTGAAATAATAATGCATCGCATATAGTATAAAGATTAAATAATAAAAATTTGAAGGTTTTATTTTAAGTATTAGAAATAAATTAATAGATAAACAGAAAAATTTAATAAAAACTTGATTCTAATAACTAAACCGATTACATAAATTTAAAGAGAAAAAACGCATAAAAATTAGTCACACCATAAGATTGTTTCACTCTATAAAAAACGAGGAATATAACATCAGGTGCTGACACAAAAATTAATCAAAAAACAAGTAAACCCTGTCTATGGTTTTCTGCATTGGTCAGAAGATTCTCATATAGAACAAAGAGAGATTAATTCTTTTATTAGCTTAGGACGCGACAAAGAGAACATAATTTTTTTAAATGATGATTTTGTGTCACGAAGACATTGTCGTATTCAAAAAAAAGATAATGAGGGTTTTTTGTTACTAGATATGAATAGCCGGAATGGAACGTTTCTCAATGGCAATCGTGTTTTTAAAGCTCTATTAAATAATAATGATCGAATTCAAATTGGAAAAAAAGAATTTACTTTTTCTTTTGAACGATTTGAACCACATTGGAATATGCATACACGTAGTAAAAATCTACAATGGAAAAAACAATTAGATAATTTACCTAATATAGCTGCTAGCTCACTACCGGTCTTAATTCTTGGTCCCACCGGTACTGGAAAAGAAATATTAGCTAAGCTCATTCACCGCTATTCTCATCGTAGTGCAGAACCAATCATCTCAGTGAATTGTAGTGCTTTATCTGAATCCTTAGTGGAAAGTGAGTTTTTCGGACATATTAAAGGTAGCTATACAGGAGCTTTAACTAATCGGAAAGGAGCTTTTTTAGCTGCTTCTGGTGGTTCTTTATTTTTAGATGAAATTGGAGATTTACCGCTTAATTTGCAACCTAAGTTATTAAGAGCTATAGAGTACCAGGAAATAAAACCTGTCGGTTCGGATCAAACTATTAAAACAAATGTGAGAATTATTGCCGCCACTCATCAAAATTTACCATTAAAAATTACACAAAATGCTTTTCGTTCAGATTTGTATTTTCGCCTTCATGTTCTTTCACTAACACCTCCTGCTCTTAAAGATAGAATGGAAGATTTTGAAGATTTGCTTAACTTTTTCTGTGCAGAATACCACACCGGATTTTCTACAACAGCTAGCGCTAGATTGAAACAATATAATTGGCCAGGCAATATCAGAGAATTGAAAAATACAGTAGCCAGAGCGCGAGCTTTATATCCGGGTAAAGCGATTCAACCCAGTCAAATTCCTTATCTATTAGAAGCACCTTCTTACTCGATTCAACAAGAAACAAATATAGAGCATAAAAATATCATTCAGCAATTGGATAAAGTAGAAATACCTGATGACATAAAATCTGCTAATGATTCAGAAACACTTACGCAAGAGGAACAAGCCATTCCAAAAGGTCGGCGACGTAAAGGGTATTTTATGGAAAAAATAGAAAAAAATATCCTGGTTAAATATCTAACTTTCCATAATGGGAATCAAGCGAAAGTATCTAAAGCCTTAGGAATTCCACGCAGTACACTATCTACACGTCTTAAGCAATATAGTATTAAAGCCAAAGGTTTTAAATCTTCTTAAGAAATATATCAGATTCTCTTGCGCCAGACCCATAGAACATATATTAAGTATAACAGTATCAACTTAACAAATATGTAATTATTACACTCTTTAATTTAATTATATTGTAAAATCAATGATACTTTATTAGTTATAATATTATAATTATTGTAATATTAGTTAATTAAAATTTATTTTAAATTACAAAAGGAGTAACAATGAAAAAAATTATACTAGTTAGTATTATTTGGTTTCTTTTTTCTCCATTAGCATTTGCTGATAATTCAATTGATCTGGAAGGAAAATGGATTGCAATGCAATATGTATGCCGTTCTCAAGAAGGAGATTTTACAGCAATTACAAATATGAATACCTATCATAGTATGCAGTTTTATCCTAATAATACATTTAAAATGGAATATATAAATGGCATGTGTGCATATCTAGGATCTAGTACTTATACAATAGATGATTCTAGCTTAAATATTGGAGAAATATCAAGAGAACTAATCTTGGGATCACAATTTTATTGTGAAAAAAACTCAACATCATATTCTCTATCTTATGATTTTATTTTACAAGATAATAAGTTATATATAAAAGGAGACACTAATGAGGCACTCAATCAAAAATGTTCTGATGGTAGTGTTTTTTTAGCATATACAAGAAATTAGTAATAAGTTTAAACTTGAGATATTGTTTAATATTCATTTATTAATGAAGTAAAAAATGTTACGAGATGCTCTTACGCCAAACCCATACCCATAGAACGTATATCAAGTGTAATAGCATAAATATATGTATCAATTTGACAAACGTATAACTATTACATTATTTATTTAATCATATTGTAAATATTAGTATAATAATATTATTATTAATATTAGCTGGTAAAATAATTATATAAAGAAATCTATTTTAAATTACAGACGAAGATATTAATAAAAAAATTTATATTATTTAATATTAGTTTATTTCTACTTTCTTCACTAGCCTTTGCTAATGATCTAAGTATTTTAGAAGGAAAATGGATTAGAGTGGGGTTTATATGCCATTTTGCTAAAACATTAAAAAGATTAACTAACATAGATGCACCAGTTCATACTTTAATATTTAATAGTACGCATGGTATGGTTACAACATCAACTGATTTTCTTGATACTGCTTCACTTATAGAATCTAATAATTTTTATTCAATTAATAATTCTGTGTTAACTTTAAAAAAACTTTATAATTGTACAGATATTTATGATCAAAATAGCAATTGTCCTATGGGATTAAGAACAATTATGACTGCTAAATTTATTCATTTTTCAGGAAGAGATATATTATATTTAGAAATTGATCCTTTATATTTAGGAGTTGAATTTAGTGATGATTTAAAACAACAATGTGATGGTACTGTTTTACAAGTTTATAAAAGATAATAATAGTTTAGTGCTTCAAATATAAGATTATTTATATTTAGTTAAGCAGAATAAAATATACTACGAGATTTTTTTTCGCCAAGTCCATACCCACAAAACATATATCAGATGCAATATAGCAAAACCTAACACGTACTCTACACCTCCAGAACCAAAGCCGTATGAATGTAAGCCTTGACCCAATACATAGTTCACTCCATACCAAGCCATAACAATTAAAAAAAATATTAATATCGATCCAACAACCATTCCAAATTCACGCACCCAACCCATTAAGCGTCCATGTAAAAGCACCAAATAGCCTAATAAACTAATCAGCGCCCAAGTTTCTTTTGGATCCCATCCCCAAAATCGTCCCCAAGAATAATCCGCCCATATTCCTCCTAAAATAGTGCCTAACGCCAATAAAACAACTCCAATCTGAATCGAACGATTAATTGCTTTTACATATTGATTAATTCGTTTTTCTGTCGTTTCTGTTTTGTTTAATAAAAACAAATATAAACACATGTCTCCCAACAAAAAGGCTAATAAAAAAGCACCATAACTCATTGTAATGATTAACACATGAGTGGAGAGCCAAAAATTAGAATTTAATACAGCTTCTAAAGGATCTAAACGACCATTTAGCAAAGAATAGGGAGCCATATCCGCTAACAGCAGACAACACAAACTAGCCACTATCGATCCAATGAATATAGAAGAAAATTTTTGAAATACCCAAATAATAGATCCTAAAATCATCGCGACCCAAGGCACCCAAATAACTGTTTCATACATGTTAGTCACAGGAGGACGTGACATAATAATAGATCGCAACACGATCCCATAAGTATGTAAGCAAAAACCACTGAATAAGACAAATATAGGAATAGCGATCCACATTTTATGAAATACCCGGACGCTTATCCGACGGCGACATAAATAATAGATATACAACAATAACAAACCTAACAAATAACATAACCATGCCAGACGAAATGGATTTAAATGATTGTATTTTGTTTCTAATTTCATTTTAGAAAATAAATTTTTATACGCAGGATAATTGATAGCTATCTGTTGCTGGAAATTATATACAGCTAGTTTCAAATTTCGTTGTTGCTTTTGTAAATTCGTCCCCAAACTGTCTGTTGTCCACGCTGAAACAGCAGAAATATAAGCTAGAATTATTTTTTGAAAAGATTCAAAATCTGTTGTGCTAGCTAAATATTTTTGTTGTGTCTTATTTACTTTGTTATTTTTTTGCAAACGATCTTTATCATCTAAAGACAACCATGTAGAAGATAATACATCAGCAGAAGAAGGAAAAAACCCTGGCACTTTCCCTTTTTGAAAAGCTAAATAAAGTGCTAACTGATTTTCTAAATTTTGTATATCCTTAAAATAACTACTTAAGTCCTCTTTATTAACCACCCTAGATTTTAATTCTTTCAACTCACGCATAAAAATCGGGTTATTTAGCAACTCTAAAGGAGTAAACAGACGTCTTTGTAGATCCAATTTAAGTGCTCGTTTTAAAACAGCCTTTTCTACTCGCACAAAGGACGTATGGTTCCAATAATCTGGCAGAAGCATCCATGAAACTAATACATCTATTGCAGAAATATTATTAAAGGAATTCTTTCCATAAATAGAACGCAAGCTATTTCGTGCAAAAGTATCAAAAGGCTGTAACCGACCTTTAAACTGTACAGGAATAACTTTTAAACTCTCCCCTAGATTAGGTGCTTGGTGACGTACCAGCTGCAGAAGAGTTGTTGTGATATCTTTTTTTTCTAAATAATATTTAGTACTCTGCTGTATCGTTTCTATTGAAGAAGGATCCTTTAACTGTAGTACTTGAGCATTCGCAAATACTACTGGAGATACATAAAATAAAGCTCTTAACAAGAAAAAAATCTGACTGTTTGTAATCATTTTCGGTTATTATTACATAAAAAAATAATTTGATACACTACCTTTTTTAAATGTGATAGCATCCTTTAATATGTTAATTTCCAAATCTGTTGCACAAAACGTTATTGAAGCCGGCCTTTCTCAAGGAGCAGATTTTTGCGAAATCTATGTGGAAGAATCTCTTGCACATAAAATGCTGCTAAAATCATCCCAAACAGAATATCTATGTGGTAAAGATACGGGGGTTGGCATTCGATTATTTTATGATGACCATGAACTATACACACACACTAACCTATTAGATGAAAAAAAACTGATACAAGCTGTTAAAAACCTAACAGCGCTTAAGAAGCGACCTCGGCGACGCGCTGCTTTGGGAGAGGATCCTTTTCAAAGCTCTTTTACTCATGCTTTTCCACACAAGCATCAGGAAAGCGGCCAAGAACAGAAAAAAAGTTTCTTGCAAAAAATGGATAGAGAGCTAAGAAAAACTAGCTCTTATATCTCCCAATGTGTCTTTACCTTAAAAGGATTATTAAAAACGGTACAAGTGGCTAACTCCGAAGGCATGATGATCGTAGATATCCGTCCTATGAATTACTTTAATGTATTATGTATTGTTGAACATCAAGGACAAAAAGAAATGGGATATCAAGCACTAGGCCTAACGGGAACAAATGATTTTTTCAAAGAAGAAGATATCAGGAAGACTGTCTTCCAAAGTGGCCAAATCGCATTAAATAATTTAACAGCAGAAAAGGCCCCGGCCGGTGTCTTCCCTGTGATTATTAACAAAGGCTTTGGTGGAGTTATTTTTCATGAAGCTTGTGGACATGGTATGGAAACCACTTCCGTAGCAGAAAAACTGTCTGTTTTTTCTGATAAGCTAGGACAAAAAATAGCGGAACCCTGTGTGAATGCATACGATGATGGCACTTTAAAAGGAGAGTATGGTTTTCTCAATAGAGATGACGAAGGCAATAAAGCGCAAAAAACGACTTTGATTGAAAAAGGTGTTTTAAAAAATTACATGGTAGATAGATTAGGGTCTAAAAAAACAAGTTATAGAATAACTGGAAGCGCTCGCAGAGAAAACTATAAATATCCTCCCACTTCCCGTATGCGAAACACCTATATCGCAGCGGGTTCTTCTTCCTTGGAAGAAATGATTAAAGATGTTGATTACGGATTATTTGCGGAAACCTTAGGAGGAGGCTCTGTCACTCCTGGCACAGGTAGTTATAATTTTGCAGTTACTTCCGGCCGACTGATAAAAAAAGGTAAATTAGATAAATATGTCAAAGGCGCAAGCCTTATCGGTAATGGTCTGGAGACTTTATCCAAAATTACTAAAGTGGGAACTGATTTGGAGTTACGTCCTGGACATTGTGGTTCTATCAGTGGATGGGTTCCTGTAACGGTGGGACAACCACCTATTTTAGTGTCTAAGTTAACTGTCGGAGGCAGTAAAATCTCTACTGAATAATGGTAAATCACATTTTAATCTTAGTATATTAAAAATAATTTTTATTTTAAATCATATAAAGATTTGTTAAACCATCAATAATAAATACTAACTAATTGAAATAAAAAATGAAACAATACATAGATAAAATCATTCATGCGGATGCTCTTCATTTTTTATCTAAGCTAAAAAATAATTCTATAGACATTATCTTAACAGATCCTCCTTATTTTTTAGATAAAATGGATCATAATTGGGATGCTAAAAAAGTAAAAAGCCCAAAAAAACCTTATGCGATAAAACATTTACCAGCAGGTATGAAGTTTGACAAAAAACAAGGAAAAATTTTTTACTCATGGTATTTAAAAATATCTAAAGAACTTTTTAGAGTTTTAAAACCAGGTGGATTTTTCTTTTCTTTTTCCAGCCCAAGGCTTTATCACAGAATGACCTGTGCGATGGATGATGCCGGATTTGAAATAAGAGATTGTTTTATATGGCTTTATACGCAAAATCAGCCAAAAGCAATGAGCTTGCATCATTTCATTAACAAAATGAAACTATCCAAGAAGGAAAAAGCAGAATTAAATAAGCAATTTAAGGAATGGAAAACTCCGCAAGTAAAATCCTGCCATGAACCAATTGCAGTGGCTCAAAAACCAATAGAAGGCACTTACCTGGAAAACTCAATAAAATATAATATTTCTTTAATCAACACAAACATCAAGCAAGGATTATACAAAGATATGTTTGCGTCAAACATCATGACAAGTGAATATATTAGTCACAAAATAGATAAAGCCTTTTTAGTGGATAAACCAAGAGAGAAAGAAAAAGGCTCTTTTAATCATCATAAAACAGTAAAGCCTTTATCTTTATTCAAATATTTAATGAATTTAACTACAAAAACAAACAGTGTAGTACTGGATCCGTTTATAGGTAGCGGCACAACGGCTGTTGCCTGCAAAGAACTCAACAGAAAATTCATAGGGATAGAAATCAATAAACAATATATTGATATTGCTACTAAAAGACTTAATGCTCTAAAAAAGACAACAATGAAGCAAAAACAAAAATTAATTCCAAAACAAAAAGAACTTTTTATGCTTTAAATATTCTTAAACTCAAGATGACTTAAATAACTCTTTTTATTAAATAACAGCTACTATATCTTAAGGTTTTTTTGTTACTGATAATGATTATTGGCTTTTTTCCAGAAGCTGATCCATTTTACCACTAAGAGCATCAATTTTGTTGTCAAATTTTTTGTCAAAAGCACCAACTTTTTTATCAAGAGCACTAATTTTTTTATTTGTATCAGTAATGTGGTTTGTTAAGCTTTCTTTTATAATCTTAATATCTGCTTTTATTGGTTTTAAAGGTTCATCTAACACTTCTAAAAAATGTTTTTTTACTAAAAGCCAACTGGAGTCTTTCCCGTTCTTTATCATAGTAATACTGTACTTTATAAAAGATACAAATGTATACCCTTAAATATGAGCTTGAAACAATGTGTTACATCTTATTCTTATTCTGTACTGAAGGTCTGTAAAATTTTTTATCTTATACCAAAATATCGATTTTATATAAGCTAGTTAATGATAAAAATTTGCCAAAATGAAGTAAATAATAGTAAAGTATTTGTTAACATGCCCTTTACACCTAACCAGTATCAAACAAAAATAGATCCACTTTCCTATATACAATCTATTCACTCTATTAAGGGTAATGCAGATTTTAATTTAGACGTATTATTTGTTGGAGGAGGGCCGGCTGGGCTAGCAGGAGCTATTCGCTTAAGGCAGCTTTGCCAACAGCAGATACCAAAAGCTAATGTAAATATTGCTGTAATGGATAAGGCTCGACACATTGGTGGTCACGCACTCTCCGGAGCAATTATTAATCCCTCCCCTTTTCAGAAATTATTTCCTGATATTACACCAAAAGACTTACCTTTTCGTCAAAAAGTCAAAACAGAAAAACTTTTTTATTTAAGCCATAAAAAAAAATATATTTTACCTTTACCTCCTACTATGAAAAACAAAAATTTTTACACAGCGTCCTTGTGTGAAGTCATTCGCTGGATGGCAAAAAAAGCAGAAGCTATGGATATTTCCTTACTCCCTGCATTTACAGCACACAAGCTACTTACAGAAGGAGAGCAAATAAAAGGAGTACTTACATTTCCAACTGGTTTAAGTAAAAACAAGGTAGAATCTTCTGCTACACAAGAAGCTTTTCCCGTATGTGCAAAACTTACTGTACTCGCAGATGGTTCTCGTGGGCATTTATCACAAGCATGGATGCAATGGAAAAATATTTCTTCTAAATATGCACAAACATACGCCCTAGGAGTAAAAGAGCTATGGGAAGTAAAGAATAATTTTTCTGAACAACATCAAGTGATTCATACAATGGGGTGGCCACTTCAATCAAATTGCTTTGGTGGCGGATGGCTATACCCTATGGGAAAAAACATGGTGTCCTTAGGGTTGGTTGCAGGATTAGATTCTTCTTCGCAAAATTTAGATGTACACCAAAAATTACAAGATTTAAAAACTCATCCCTTATTTTCAAAAATTTTAAAAGCTGGACGTTGTGTGGAATGGGGCGCCAAAACGATTCCTGAAGGAGGTTACCATAGTATACCAGAAACACTACATGATCATGGTTTATTAATTGCCGGAGACGCCGGTGGAATGGTGAATGTCCCTGCCTTAAAAGGTATTCACTATGCTATGACATCGGGTTTGCTAGCTGCAGAAACAGCTTTTACTGCTTTAAAAAACAATAACTTCTCTTCACATACTCTTAAAAGTTATAGTTATAAAATACGTCAAGATAGTCCAATTAAGCGAGAACTATACCCTGTTCGTAATGTGCGACAAGCTTTCCATAAACATCTTTTAATTGGTTTAATTAAATCCGGATTAATGTTTTTAACAAAAGGTTTTTTTCCAGGAGATTCAAAAAAACAACACTCCAGTAAACAAGACGCTCATCATGCAAGAACGCATAAAGATACTTATTACACGCACAAAGCAACTAATTTCCACTCTATTAGTAAAACAGATGCTGTTTATTTATCTGGCAATCAAACACGAGATGACATTCCTCTGCATTTAAAAACAGATAAATCTTTGCCAGAAGAAGTACAAAAATTTTACGCACACCTTTGTCCGGCAAACGTCTATGAGAGTAAAAACAAAGAATTGATTATTAATGCTCCTAATTGTATAGATTGCAAAGCAACAGACGTACTAGGTCCACGCTGGACACCAAAAGAAGGCGGCACTGGTCCTAACTACCGACGTATGTAAAAATATTTATAAAACCAATTTAATAACACTAAAGTAAATTGTAAAAGAAATTAAAAATATGAATATAGAAGATCGCCTTTACACTTTATCTGAGTACTCTAGCACACAACTACCTAAGCCTATTTCAGCTATTGTAACTAACTCACAAAAGGTTATTCCAAATTCTGTATTTGTTGCTCTAAAAGGATATAAAACAGATGGACATTATCATCTGCAAGAAGCAGTTCAAAAAGGTGCTCAAGTATTAATTATAGAAAATAAAAAATATTTAGAAAATCTAAATTTTAAAGGAATGGTGTGTGTCACACAAAACTCCAAACAATTATTACCCCTACTACTAAATGAATTTTATGATTTTCCATCACATAAAATGTTTTGTGCAGGGATTACCGGCACAAATGGTAAAACCACTGTTTCTCATATCTTATCTTTTATTTTATCTTATTGTGGATGGAAGGCTGGACTCATAGGTACTATTAAGCAAGGATTTCTAAAAACAAAATCAGCTATACAAAAAAATATTATACAAGCTCCTACTAACATTAATCCAGAGCATCTTACGACACCTAACATTGTTAACTTATATGCCTTATTAGATCATTTTTACAAAAAAGATGCACAAGCTGTTGTAATGGAAGCATCTAGTATTGGCCTGGATCAAAACAGAACTGGCGGAATTGATTTTAATCTTGCTATATGGACTAATCTTACGACAGATCACCTGGATTATCATCAAAATATGGAATCTTATTTTCAATCAAAAAAAATATTGTTTACTAATCAAAATATTCAAAACAATCATTGCTTATCCATAATAAACTTTGATGATCCTTATGGTTTAAAATTAGTACGTGATTTAAAAACACCTTATATTTCTTACGGACAAAAGAATGCAAATTTTACTTGGAAAATTATATCCAGTGATTTATCTGGCACAACATTCCAACTACTGCATGATAGCAAGCAAAGAGATCTACACCTTTCTATTCCTGGTGTTTACAATGTACCTAATGCAGTTGCCGCAATTGCTGCTGCTACCGCTGCTGGTTTTTCTATGGAAAAAATATCTGAAGCGCTGCCCTTATTTCCAGGTGTTAGAGGTCGTATGGAACGAATCCAATCAAACAAACATTGTCATGTATTCATTGACTATGCTCACACACCAGATGCTTTAACAACTACTCTTTCATTTTTAAAGCAACATAAAAAATCTGGTCAGTTAATTTGTGTTTTTGGTTGCGGAGGGGCTAGAGACAAAACAAAACGACCGCTCATGGGTGCGGCGGCAGATCAATTTGCAGATACTATTATTTTAACGTCTGATAACTCTCGTACAGAAAATCCTGAACAAATTATCCAGGATATTCTTGTAGGAATACAAAACAAAAATAAAGTAATAATAGAACCAGATAGAAAACAAGCGATCCAAAAAGCCCTAAAAAACCATAAAAATAACGTGATACTCATTGCCGGTAAAGGGCATGAAACACAACAAATCATTGGATCTAAACGAATCCCCTTTGATGATAGAATAACTGTAGAAAGTTATTTACAATAAAACCCACTTAATAAACTATGACTTAGTAAACTGAATTTCTAATATCTTTGCAGAAAATTTTTGAATTGTTGTTAGAGAATCTGATTACAAAAATAAATTTTTACTCTGAAACAAAAAATAAGGATTAAGAGCTTATAAGATCTAGCCTATAAATTTTTCTTATAAAAAAATTGTATGTATAATTTTACTATATTTCTGGTTGCTTTTTTAGAATAAAAACGCATTCCTTGGAATCATAATCATCGTCATTTTTATATAATACTCCTTCTATATAGCCTTCTTCACACTTTCCATCGACATAAATCATATACTGATAGTGTAGTTCATTTTTAAGAAGACACTTCTTGGAATCATAATCATCGTCATTTTTATATAATACTCCTTCTATATAGCCTTCTTCACATTCTCCGGCAATATTCATTGTATACCGATTAGATAACTTATTTTTAAGAAGACACTTCTTGGAATCATAATCATCGTCATTTTTATATCGTCTTCCTTCTATATAACCTTCTTTACATTTTTTATTGGCATAAACAGTATATAATGCTCGATTCTGATTAATAAAACACAATTTAGAATGATATTTTTTTTCTATTGATTTATTTTTTCTCCATGTTCCTTCCATATAACCTTCTTCACATTCTCCGGCAATATTTATTGTATGCCGATTAGATAACTTATTTTTAAGAAGACACTTCTTGGAATCATAATCATCGTCATTTTTATATCGTCTTCCTTCTATATAACCTTCTTTACATTTTTTATTGGCATAAACAGTATATAATGCTCGATTCTTATCAATAAAACACAATTTAGAATGATATTTTTTTTCTATTGATTTATTTTTTCCCCATGTTCCTTCCATATAACCTTCTGCACATTCTCCGGCAATATTTATTGAATATGCACTTAATGACTTTTTTTTATGCGTTACTAATCGCTTATGACTAGCTTCCATGATGTTTTGCAAATTTCCCAGTTCTTCATCTATGTTTTTCACTAAACATGTTGGGCAATATCCTCTAAAGCCAGCTGTTTGTGGTTTTCGGTTTGGTTTAAGCGTCTGGCAGCTTGCTAGTAACAGAGCTAACAAAGGTAAATAAATTAAGACCAAGTAATTTTTTATTTTCATACTGCATTCTCTAGATTATTATTTTTTAAATTCTAGTGGACTATTCGGATTCTAAAAGTCTAAATATTAAATTATTTTGATGTTTAATTTATTAAAGATCAGAAAATTGGATTTCTAACACCTTTGCAGAAAATTTTTGAATTGTTATTTTAGAACCTGTTTGCGTCTTTTCTTTTACTTCATCTAACGTCTGAAGTTTAACATTTTTTAAATCTACATTTACTGCCCTGGCTATATCCTCTGCTCCCGCTTTCCATAATGGCAATTCCGCTGATAAAATTTCAATACTTAATCGCTGAATAGCTGCAGATACACTTCTATGTTGTTCAGATTTTTTAGCTCTAATTTGTTCAAGTAAATTAAAAATAAAATTACATAATTTATTAAAATCATAAGAGTTTTTTTCTGGCCATAATCTAGTCATTTCTTGCGCATCCACAAAAGACCAATGAGACTGGTGTACAGAACTACTCTCTGTTTGATATCTCTGAGACCATAAATGCTCTGTGATGTATGGCAAAAAAGGTGCCAGCATTTTAATAAAAAAATACAAACTAAGATCCAAAGCATGTATCGCAGATTGTCCCTCTAGCTGATCTTTCAAACGATAAGCTCGTGCTTTTACCAACTCCAAATAATGATCACAAAATAGCCAAAATGTTTTCTCTATTTCTTCTAAAGCGGGTGCGTATTCAAAATTTTGTAAAAATTCTCCAGCTTTTTTATGCGTATGATGTAGGTAAAGTATCCAAGCCTGATCCACTAAAGTATTTAATTTTTTATAAGGAACACCCGACCATTTGCTATCACTCACTTGAATGAGCATAAAACGAAAGGCATTTAATAATTTAACGACTAGCCGCTGACCGTTCTTTACAACGTTTTCATCATATACTGTATCCTGACCTAAACGAGATTTACCTGCCCAATAACGAATGGCATCTACCCCGTATTGATCCATTAATTGATGTGGAGCAGATACAGATCGATCTTTTGACTTACTTAGCTTTAAACGATCTGGATGCATTACCCAGCCGGAAACAGCGATATGCCGCCAGGGAATTGTTTGAGCATGAAAGTGTGATTTAACAATTGTATAAAAGGCCCATGTACGAATAATTTCATGTGCCTGTGAACGTAAATCCGCTGGGAATAAATCTTGATGACGTTGAGTATGTTTTTCCCAATGGCTATTAATTTGAGGAGTTAAAGAAGAAACTGCCCAAGTATCCATCACATTTTGATCTGCAATAAAACCACCTGCTTTATCTCTTTTTTCTTCCGTGCAATGTTTTAAAAATTCCATACTATGTGAATGAATACTCATTTCCGATATTGAACTATTTTTTAAAGAACGATAAACATCTGCCGGCGCTTGCGTTATTGGATCCACACACTCCCCTTCTGGAGAAAAAATAGGCTGGCTGTAATTTGGTTTTTTATCGGAATCTAGAGGGTACCATACGGGAAAAGGTACTCCAAAAAACCGCTGCCGGGAAATGCACCAATCCTGGTTTAATCCCTCCACCCATTGTTCGTAACGTTTTCTCATACTAAGAGGGTGCCACTGTACTTGTTTGCCCCGTTGCAAAAAAGATTCTTTGTGTTCTAATATTTTTATATACCATTGACGGGTTAAAATGAGCTCTAATGGCAAATCCCCTTTTTCATAATATTTAACAGAGTGTAAACATTGGTGTGTTTCTTTTAAACTTCCTTCTTCTTGTAATAACTGCACGATTTGTTTACGTGCCTTTTGCACATGCAATCCTTGTAATTTTGAATAAAACTCACTCGCACGCTTAGAGTTTAAGCTCACAAAAGAAAATTCGTTAGATGCGAGTTTAGTTGTATCTGACACAAAAACAATAGGCATCATGTGCCCATTGGATCCAATCACTTGCTTTAGCGGTAAACGATTTAACTGATCATTAACTGTCTCTACTGAATCATTATGTTTGTGCCAAAATTCCCAATCCTCTTTATCTCCAAAAGTACAAATCATTAAAATTCCCGTGCCCTTTTCCGGATCCGCATGTAATGAAGGTAAAATAGGCACAGAACAGGAAAATAATGCCGTTATCGCTCTTTGACCAAATAAATGCCGATAACGGGAATCTTCTGGGTGTGCAACGACTGCCACACAAGCCGGCAACAGTTCAGGCCGAGTCGTCGCAATCGTAAATTTGTCCATGCTACCTTGTATTTGAAACTGAATATTATAGTAGGCCCCATTAATTTTTCTATCTTCAATATCTGCCTGTGCAACTGCTGTTTTAAATTGAGTATCCCAAAATACGGGAGAGAAACGATTCTCTACAGCAGATTTACGGTACAAATCTAAAAAAGAACGTTGTGCAATCGATCGGGAAAAATCAGAAATTGTTTCATATGTTTGATTCCAATCTACAGAAAGAGCTAAACGTCGCCATAAAGCTTCATATTGTTTTTGATCCTCTTGAGTCTGCTGACGACAAATAGCGATAAACTGCTCTCTTGAAACAGCACGAGGACGAGATATTTTTTGTTGGTTTGATATATTTGAATATCCCCTTAAAGAAGGATCACAAATAATGTGATGTAGCTTTTGTACTCTTTTTTCGGTTGGCAAGCCGTTATTATCCCATCCCATTGGATAAAACACATTCTGTCCGTTCATCCTTTGAAAACGAGCTAATATATCTGCTTGCGTATAGCTAAACAAATGCCCAATATGCAAAGTGCCGGATACGGTTGGAGGGGGTGTATCAATAACAAAACGTTTACGATGAGAATCTTCCTGGTAAGCATACACCTGATCTTTTTCCCATTGATCCTGGTAGAATTTTTCGTTAATCGATGATGATTTTCTTTTTGCCAATTAAAACTCCTTAATAAATATAATCATTACAATACCAGCTAGGTATAATTAGAATATACATTTTGACAATCCGGATTATCCTCAAATGCAGATAAAAAATTTTCTACTTGTTCTTTCTTTTCTGAATCCACAGGTAAAGGAGTTTTTGGCTGATACGATCCGCCTGGGTGATGATTAAACATCCATAATACAGAGCCACGAGTGCCCATACTTCCTCCATATTTTTTAAAAAGATAGCGGATTTCCGATACTGTACGCGTGCGATTGTCTGTTAAACAACAGACAATGACGGCCACTCCATATGGACCAAAGCCTTCATACACCACTTCTTCTAAGTTCCCTTCTTGTCCGGTGCCCTTTCCTTTTTGAATCGCTCTTTCTACTGTATCCTTAGGTAAAGAGTGGGATCGTGCCAAATCTAAGGCCATTTTCAAACGATGATTGCCTTCCACATTTGCCCCGCCGGTTCGAACAGCTGCTTGAATCGCACGGCTGAGTCGTGTAAATAAAGCGCCTTTCTTGACTGCGTGCTCCTGCCGACCTGCTGTTTTCCATTGCTTGCCCATACTGTATTGACTTTAACAGAAATCAAAAATAAATAAAGAGAGGAAAGAGGATATAAACATGGCATCCCCAAAAAGTAGAATTACTCGATCTAGCAGAGGTATGCGCCGCGCGCATAGTTCTATTAAAAATAAAAATGTTAGCTATTGCCCTAACTGTTCTGCACCCACTCGCCCGCATTGTCTATGTCTTTCCTGTGGATGGTATAAAGGCCGTCAAGTTGTCTTGGCTCAAAACTAATGTTTTATTCCCGAATCAGTGGCCTTGGATATTATCTACCTACAAAAATACTAACTAACACTGAACTAGAAACTTTAGTAGATACCTCTGATCAATGGATTCAAAAACGTACAGGTATTTGTTCCAGACATATTGCCGGTCCAAAAGAATTACCCAGTGATATGGGTTATCAAGCCGCAACAGATGCACTGAAACAAGCAAATTTAAGCGCACAAGATCTCGATCTGATTATTGTAGCTACTTTATACCCGGATCAGCTAATGCCAAATACTGCCTGCATGCTACAAGCTAAACTGCAGACTGAATGCCCCGCTTTAGACATCTCTGCCGCTTGTAGTGGCTTTGTGTATGCATTTGTTATTGCGAACCAATTTATTCAAACCGGCACTTACAAAAATGTACTCGTTGTGGGAACGGAAACGTTACACCATATTACCAACTACCAAGATAGATCTACTTGCATTCTATTTGGAGATGGAGCGGGAGCTTGTGTATTATCCCAAAACACACAAGCGGATAAAGGTTGTGTCTACTATCAGAAATTACATACCTATGGAAAACTGGGAAGTTGGCTGTATATCCCCTCCCCGGGAGCAAATCGTCCAGCAGTAGACAAACAAAATATTCTTAAAAAGGATCATTGCATTCAAATGGATGGACCAAAAGTTTTTAAAAAGGCAGTGGAAATATTCTGCTCAGCTTATCAAAATGCAATGATAGAAAGTGGGATGAGTGAAGACCAAGTGGATTGGGTGGTTCCTCACCAAGCGAATGAAAGAATTCTCCAACAATTTTGTAAAATCACTAAATGCCCAACAGAAAAAGTTATTTTTGATATTAAACATACTGGCAATACTTCTGCTGCCTCTATTCCCTTATCTCTTGCCCGTGCTGTGGAACAAAAAAAAATTAAAAGAGGTCAAAACATTTTAATGATTGCTGTTGGCGGAGGCATGACAAGTGGTTCCCTACTTGTCAGATATTGATCATGTGGGCAGTTGTCTTTCCTGGACAAGGATCTCAATCTCTTGGTATGGGAAAATTTTATTATGAAAATTTTTCCACCGCTAAAAAGCTATTTGAAGAAGCAGAAGACGTTCTTAAGATTAATTTAAAAAAACTTTGTTTGGAAGGTCCGGAAGAAGAATTAACTCTGACTCAAAATACACAATCAGCGATGACACTTGTTTCCTGTGCTGCTTGGTTCTGCTTGAAAGAAGCAATGAGTTTGGATTTTATTAAATATAGTGCTGGACACTCTGTTGGAGAATATTCTGCTTTAACAGCTACTCAAACTTTGTCCTTTGCCTCAGCTATGCAAGCTGTTAGAAGGCGAGGTCTATGGATGAATGAAGCCTGCCCGGCTGGCACAGGAGGTATGAGTGCACTCATGGGACCTAGCTCGACAGAAGCTAAACAATTCTGCCAATGGGTAGAAAAAGAAAGCTCCTACCAACCATTAGAGACAGCCAATTTTAACAGCCAAACACAAACGGTTCTGAGTGGATCAATATCTGCGCTTAAATGGGCACAAGATAATTACAAAAAATACACATTTTCAGCACCTGCAAGGCTAATTCCTTTAAAAGTATCTGGCCCCTTTCATTCCTCTTTAATGGCTCCAGCTTCTGAAAAAATGGCAAAATGGCTAGCCAATATCCATTTTACAAAGCCTGTGTTTCCAGTGGTGCAAAATACAAATGCACAAGCAGTGCAGGATCCTATTCAAATTCGTCATAACTTAGTTCAACAAATAAAAACACCGGTTTTATGGTCAGATTCTATACGTTATTTACATCAACAAGGCTGTCGTTATTTTTTAGAATTGGGACATGGAAAAGTACTAGCTAGTTTAGTAAAAAAAATAATCCCCACAGCTGAAGTTTTTCATTTTCATTCTATGGAAGATCTAAAAATATTGCAAGATGCCCAAGTAAATAATAAATAAACACACAGTGTCTCTGACACCTGCTTTAATGAAATACAGTAATTTGTAGCACATAATATGCTGTCTATTTCTTATACAGCAGCAAAACTTCTTTTTCATCAAGTTTTTTTAATTAAGCTTCTAATAAAACCGAATACTCAATTAAGAATAAAATAGACAATAAATAACTCTAAGGATAAAAGTATGAAAATAAAAAATTACTTACTCCTAATTTATTTACCTCTGTTAATCCTGTTACTAGCAGGTTGCCAGATGTTGCAAAAAACAAACAGAAAACCACAATCTGCTGGTTCTACAGCCTATTGCTCTAACTGTTTAGTGAAAAACGTAGATAAAAATTTACAAGAATTACAAAAAGCTCTGCAAGTAAATAATAAACTACCAGCTAATCCGTCCTCTAAACCATCAATAGTTGAAGCACCTATCAAAAAAAAATGTCCAAAAGGTTATGTGGAAGGAATAACATATATTAATGAACAGGCTATCTCTCCTGAAGAGAATTCCATAGATTATAATTATATAAAATGTTATCTTAAAGACATACTAAATTTTAGTAGATATTATGTGCATGCTGAGGGGAAATGTGCTGAAGGATACGTCCCAGGAAAAAGATTTCACAGAGCAATATATAGAGGATTATTAGTTAGCGGTTCTAGATTATGTATTTTAAAAAGTAAATTACCGTTAATATATGAAGTAGATGTTTATGAGAAATGTACAAAAGGGTATGTTGAAGGAAGAAAGCTTATCAATGATAAAAATTATAATTCTATGAGATGTATCTATAGAGAATCGCTACCTGGAGATCACTACACAGTACATGCCAAAGGGAAATGTGCAGAAGGCTATACAGAAGGAAAGAAATACGGCAAATGGGCGACAAACACCAGCTATGATTATATAGATTGCTGGCATAAAAGTAAATTAGATGATGAATACGAAGTACATGCCAAAGGGAAATGTGCAGAAGGCTATGTGGAAATGGCAACAAATGACCCCTCTACAGATAATAAAAGATGTACTCTTCATACCGTAGAAAAATAAGATAAAACAAAACTATCTTAAACATACTGTACCACTTAAAATAATAAAATTATTGGACAAAGACTTCTTAATCTTTTAAAGAATAATGAAATCAATAACAAAGTTGAATACTCATGATTCAATTAGATGATCAATATGTACTAATTACTGGTTCCGGTCGCGGCATTGGTGGAGATATCGCTCAATATCTATCTCAAAAAGGGGCAAAAGTGGCTATCACTTATGCATCCAGTGAACAGAAAGCTAAAGAAACATGGCAAAATCTAAGCGGTCAGGATCATTTGCTTCTGCAAATGGACGTACGTTCACCAAGCTCTGTTAAAAAAGCTGTAGAAAAATGCATGGAACACTGGGGACAACTAAGTGCTTTAATCAATAATGCGGGTATCACGAAAGATCAATTACTACTAAGAATGACAGATGAAGACTTTGATGAAGTGTTAAAAACTAACCTCTATGGAAGTTTTTACTGTGCTAGAGAAGCTGCAAAATATATTATTAAAACGAAGAAACAAAATAAAAATACCACTTTAAGAGGAGGGATTATTAATATTTCCTCCGTCGTGGGACAAACAGGAAATCCAGGCCAGGTCAACTACACAGCTAGCAAAGCTGCTCTAGAGGGAATGACCCGCACTTTAGCTCTAGAACTTGCCTGCAGAAATATACGCGTTAATGCGATAGCTCCTGGATTTATCCAAACACATATGGTGGAAAAACTTAATGAATCTCAAAAACAAGCGATTATAGAACGTATCCCCATCCAACGATTGGGGACAGGACAAGATATTGCTCACTTAGCTGCTTTTCTGTTATGTGCAGAATACATTACTGGACAAGTAATTGGTGTAAATGGTGGTCTCGCAATGTAAGATATTGCTTTTTTACTTATCAATACTCATCTTAAGACAAAATCTGACATTATTATAATGTAGTATCATTCAGGATTTATAATTTTTATACAGTTATTCAAAAAATAATAGAAAAATAAACTTATTATAATATAATACAGCTGTTTTTTACTTAAATAACATAAGTATATAAGCATTATGTGATAAATATGAAAATCAGGAGAACTAAAAAAATGAACCTTCTACGAATGGGATTAAGTCTCGTACTCACTATTTTTTGCTCTATGAGTGCTGCTACCAGCTTGTTACCATCTTACCCAGCTCCCCATAAACTTGTTATAGAACAGCAACAAAGAGAAGCAGAACAAAGAACTTCTAATGAAGTAAGTGAAACAAAAAAAGACATACAGGAAAATAACCTTACCCAAGAACCGGTTGAACAAGCAAAAGCTGAAACAACTAAAGAATCTGCTGATGTAGATATTTGTAATAACTTTTCATCTCCACAAGATAAACTCCAGTGCTTGGAAATTATCGCTAAAATTACAATGAATACTGCTGCTGCAGCTGTATGCAATCGCTTTCCTTCTTCTCAAGATAAACTTCAATGCTTAAATATCCTCGCGGGTAAAAGCACTAATGATCCTGTCAAGGAGCTTTGTAATAGCTTTGATACAATGGAAGATAAAATACAGTGTTTAAGCGCTATATCAGAAAAAACAGTTACCTTAGAAGGTGCAGCTATTTGTAATAAATTTTCTGACACTTCTAGAAAATTACAATGTATAGAAATTATTGGTAGTAAAACAATCAATATAGCTGTAGCAAATATGTGTAGCCGAATGATCTTTAATTCACCCGGTGTAGCGTTGGAATGCCTTAATATAGCTGTTGATACAAGTTTTAGTCCTTTAGGATTACACATTTGTAGTAAATTTTATATCTCTCTCAAACACAAGCTTCATTGTTTAGATATTATTGCTGGCAAAACATTAAATGAATCAGCTGCTGCTATTTGTGAAAGTTTTCGATCCGTATCCCCAGATATGACACTTCAGTGTTTAACTGCTATCGCTGGAAAAGCCTTCAGCAAAGAAAATGTAATAATCTGTAAAAAGATGGTCATAGCAGAAAATAAATTACAGTGTTTACAGCAAATCCCTTTCATGGAAAATCCTCCTCCCGCAGATGCTAGTGAGCAACAAAACACTACTCAAGAGCCAAATAACAGCATGCAGCCCTTTTCTCCACCTGCCTCTAACCCAGATCTGGAACTTAATTTAGAATTAGATCAGGAAAAAGCACAGCCTAAATTACAGATTTGACCCTAGACAAAAAACAGTTTAAATAAAACTCCTTTCAAGTTAGGAGGACACAACAATGAATATTGAAGAAAAAGTGATTTCTATTATTGCTGATCAACTAGGGGTAGAAAAAGATAAAGTTAAACCAGAATCTTCTTTTACAAACGATTTAAAAGCCGATAGCATGGATACAGTAGAAATGATCATGGCATTTGAAGATGGATTTTCTATTAAAATTCCAGACCAGGACGCAGAAAAAATTCTTACTGTCCAAGATGCTATTGATTATATAAAAGAACACCAAAAAGAATGAGACGAGTGGTTGTTACAGGGCTAGGGGCTGTCACTCCTTTAGGTGCATCCGCACAAAAAAGTTGGACTGAAGCGCTTCAGTCACGTTCCGGTATTTCTACTTTTCAGCATCCGGATAATAAAAATATCCAGCAGTGGCCAGTTCGTATTGCTGGTGAAGTAAATGATTTTTCCGTAGATGATTGGGTACCTAAAAAAGATCAAAAAAAAATGGGACGGTTTATCCATCTAGCGATCGCTGCTGCCAAACAAGCCGTTGCATCTTCTAATCTCAATTTTGAAAATGAAACAGAACAAGTCAGAAATAATACAGAAGTTATTATTGGTGTGGGTTTGGGAGCATTACCTATTATTGAAGCACATGCCCAACGCATGATGACAGATTCTCCACGTATTTCTCCTTTTTTCGTGCCATCTATCATTGCTAGTTCCGCATCCGGTTATATTTCTATTCAATGGGGATTAAAAGGGGCTAATTTTTCTACTGTATCTGCTTGTGCTTCCAGTGCGCATGCCATTGGCACTAGCTGGAGCCATATTAGAGAAGGTGCCTGTGATTTAGCCATTACAGGAGGAGCAGAGTCTGTACTATCTGCCCTAAGTTTTTATGGATTTCACGCAATGCGAGCGCTTTCTACTCGTAATGAAGAACCACAAAAAGCCTCTCGCCCCTGGGATAAAGATCGAGATGGTTTTGTACTCAGTGAAGGCGCTGCTGTACTTATTTTAGAGGAAGAACAAAGAGCTAAAAAAAGAGGAGCTCCTATTTATGCAGAATTGATTGGCTACGGTACTTCCTCAGATGCTTACCATATTGCTGCACCAGAACCAGAGGGCAAGGGAGCTAAACTGGCCATGCAAAATGCATTAGATTCCGCTAAAATCCCTCCAGAAAATATCCACTATATCAATGCACACGGCACGAGTACTCCACTGGGAGATATTGCAGAAGCTCAAGCAATTACACAAGTTTTTAAAGAACATAGTAAGAAACTATGGATTAGTAGCACGAAAAGCATGACTGGCCACACCTTAGGCGCTGCTGGCGCCATTGAAAGCGTCTTTTCTATTCTCAGCCTACAAGACCAAACAGCGCCACCTACAATTAACCTGGATAATCCAGATCCATCCTGCCCTAAATTGGATTTTATGCCTCATCATGCTCGATCTGGAAAAATAGACACAGCATTAAATAATAGCTTTGGCTTTGGTGGCACAAACGTCAGCCTAATTTTTAAAAAATATTCATAAAAATCTGTAAAACACAGATAAGACTTAAAAAATAATAAATATCCATTAAAATACAAAAAAACTTAAACTTATTGATTAAAAATTAGCGACTAATGTAATAAAGAATACTTAATGAATAATATGAAAAAAAATACTTTTCTATTTGAAATAATTAGATTTTTTATAATTTATATAATGGCGGCTTTATTGCCGTCCTTCATAATAGGGACATCAGAAGCCAAGGAAATCAATCTACAGAAATGGATGATAGATGATGTATCAACAAATTTTATAACAAATCCACATTCTGCTTGTGCACACACAGTTGGAAACAATGATCCTGTTGCAAATATACTACGTGAACCAGCTGGAAGAACATTAGCAAAAAACTACAAGAAAGCTGCCCAATATTTCCAGGAAAGACTTGTGCCACAACATCATTTTGTAGATATTGGATCTGCATTTACAACCATCTCCTCCTTATATCCCCTTAAAATGAGTTCAGAACTTTTATCTGTTTATGTTCATTACCGCACAATTAAGAGGAGGCTTAAACCTATTTCCTTAATTTTAGCGATACAATATTACCCAAGCCTTAAATTCCTATCAAAGACAAATAATCGGCTGGCTTTAATGGTAGGAGGACGATATCCTAATAGCTCTGACTTAAAAAGATTATATGTAGATTTTCTAATTGGATCTTCTTTCGATCCCAATCGTTTTTCTAAATCTGATTTTCCGATAGAGATGCGTGCTTTACTGACACATATTATAGGCTCAAGCAGTACACCTATCCGATTTTACTTGCAATGGGGATTCCCCATTCAAATACTAAATTGGCTAGTAAGCGATCCATATTCCATTCAAGTAGGGTTTACTGCGCGCTTGGGACTGGACTTTCACTTATAAAAACCGCTACAATCAGCCGATAAAATAAAGAACTAGGAAATAAAAATGCAAGATAAAACTCATCAACGCCAAGAGCATAGTCGTCGCTTAGCACGAGAACAAGCCCTAAAAGTATTGTTTGAACAGGAATTTCACTCGAAAAAAAATTCAATAAACGATTCCACACCTTCCTTATTCACCAATTTATCTAACAATAATGACTACGACTATTACAATAACGTTTCTTATTCCTATCAGGATTATTCTAATCAACTACTGAAAGGTATTACTAAAGAACAAAATAAAATTGATGCACTTATTTCAGAAGCTAGCCAATCATGGAAACTAAGCCGGATGCCTTTAGTGGATTTAAATATCATGAGAATTGCTATTTATGAAATGCTATGGCACACGCCACCTATTCCTTTTAAAATATGTATTAATGAAGCGATTGAAATAGCTAAACTGTACGGCACTGCTGACTCTTCCAGTTTTATCAATGGCGTACTTCATTCAATATCTAAAAACCAAAAAGTGAAATAACGATGAGAACACTAAAGGCACTACCTACCCGATGTGCACTGACAAAAGGTGCTGACTTATGGGTAATTAGTGACCCGCAGTATAGTACATGGAATAAATTAATAGACTGGCACCTACATTTTCAACTTAAAAAAAGTCGTTTCTCTTCATTACAAAGCCCAAATACCAGCCATATTGCTCAATACATTCCACCACACCACAATACTCCATTAGAAAAATTTAAATGGAATCCACCGACACCGCTACCTCTATTACTCAAAAGTGCTAACTGGTTACCTAACCGCTGGACATTAGAATTAGGGTATAGTCCTCGGTGGATTGATATGCTTTATCAAATATGGCTACTTTTAGAGAAACCTGGTTTACGAATTTTTACCCCACAATTCCTAACAGTGGAGCAATTAACAAAACAGTGGAATAATGTAACAAACATGGATTCATTACAATATGTAGAAGAACTAATGACAAATGAACTCAAACATTAAAAAACCAGATACAACAGATAAAACTGCTCTCTCTCTTTATATTTTATCTGACGGCACGGGAGAAACTGCCTCGGCTGTGGCACGTGCTGCTTTAGTGCAATATCAACAAGATCATGTCAATATCATTCGCTGCCAGAATGTGCGCACTATTCAGCAAGCAGAATCCGTATTAAACAAAATACATAAGAAAAAAAGTCTATTAATTTACACACTTGTTCTGCCAGAAATTCGAGCAATAATTGAAGAAACTTGTAAAAAAAATTCCATTCCTTGTGTCGACTTATTAGGTCCTTTATTGAAAAATTTTGATGCTAATTTAGAAAGTCACGCAGAAAAAAAGCCAGGCTTATTAAGAAGTGTGGATGAAGATTATTTTAAAAGAATTGAAGCCACTGATTTTTCTTTGCGACATGATGATGGAAAATCTATTAATCAACTAAAAAATGCAGATATTGTACTTGTTGGTGTCAGTCGAACTAGTAAAACGCCTTTATCTATTTACTTAAGTTTCAGAGGATGGAAAGTAGCTAATGTGCCATTAGTGTTAGGGATTCCTCTGACTAAAAATTTAATGGAAGTGGATCACCGCCGGATTATTGGATTAACTATTGATGCAGATAATTTAATTCGCATCCGAATAAATAGATTAAAAAAATTTGGTTGGAATTTTAATCGTGGATACACAGATAGAGCCCATATTTTAAAAGAAATGGATTATGCGAGAGAAATTTTTGAAAAGAGACGTTGGCCGGTAGTGAATGTGACAGATAGAGCATTAGAAGAGACAGCTGGTGAAGTAATACGTATCATCCGTGCACGATTAGGTATTTCCGGTGATGAAATTTTTTAAAACTAATTAGTGACGACGAGATGAGCGTCTGGAAGAATGCCTTTTGTGTCTATGATGTTTTTCCCGATCACGTTGCTTCGGTTTTCTTCTCCTTTTTAAGATAAAATATAAAACAGCCGCTAAAAGTAGCAGTGATAATATTGGCCAATTTTTCTTTAATAAATTCATAATACCTTTTTGACCACCAAAATCACCATCCCCTGCTGCTTCTCCATCTTCATCGGTACCAATTCCTCCAAAAATATCATCTTCTGCAGAACCTACCCCGAAAGAACCTCCGCTACCGGCACCCCATTTAATATTCTTTAATCTTAAACTGTTAATCGATCGGGCAAAATCTGCTGCATATTTTTTATAATGATTCTTATGAGCACTGTAAGTGACTAAGACAGCTAAACCTTCTTTAATGGTGACTAAATATCGTGTGTAAAAAACAGGTACTTCAGAACTACCATGAAAACCATCTACCCACATATGGCCATTGATGGCTCTTTGTTTAGTATGAAACACTTTAGATTGAACAGATTTTTTACCACTTGAACCTTTAATAGATCTTGTACGCTTCAAATGTGCCATATATTGACTCAGAGAATCCATTGGCCCTTTTTGTTTAGCTGTCAGAATAATCATCGCCTCAGATGCTTTTTTTTGATTCAATTTATTAGAACAAATCCATTCATTACCTTCTGGATAACAATGCCAATGATTTAATAAATCAAAAGAAACATAATCCGTACTAAATTTCTTAGCAAAGGCTGGAGACAGAAAGATGAAAAGAACTATATATAAGATAAACTTCATAAATTAGTATATCGGTTAAATAATATATTTTTTAAATATCTTAATTTTTTATTTCTGGACCTTAGTTGATATAAATAGTTGATTGAAGCTCTTTATAGTTGTATAAAGGGTGGCTCAACTTAGAGGTGCTATGGATCTACAGCAACTAGCTACTTTTTGCGCTGTGGTGTCTGAGGGCAGTATGACTGCTGCAGCCGCTCGGCTTTCTATTACACAGCCAGCAGTGAGCCAACAAATTCGCCAACTAGAATTAGAATTAGGAGTGAAAATTTTAATGCGAGGTGTGCGACAAGTGTGTCTCACTGTGCAAGGACAGCTTTTATATAACTACGCAAGACAAATGCTACAGCTGACTCAAAAGGTACAAGCAGCGATTCAAACTTTATCTAATGATATGGAAGGAAAAATTCGGGTTACGACCTTAAGCTCTATTGGCTTACACATGATTACTCCCATGATTGGCACTATTCTTAATCCGGGACAAAGAAAACTACAAATGGAGCTCTCCTATGGCTCTGGATTAGATATTATACAACAAATGAAAAATGCACAGGTAGATATTGCGATTTTGCCTAACTTACAAGAGGAATATGGCATAGAGCTACCCGATTATGAATCTAAATTTTTGTTTAAAGACGATTTACTATTTGTTGGTTCTGGCAAAGATAGCTCTATGCCACGCCAGCTTTCTATTCAAAAAATCAATATGCATCCGATTGTTAGCTTTAAAAACTTATTTCCTAAATTCCAACATCGTTTTAATCAAACTTTAAAAGAACATCGTGTCTCTGCTACACCGGTATTTGAAAGTAATAATATTGGAACACTTAAAAAAATTATTGAAACATGGATGTGTTGGGGTTTTTTGCCTGCACATAGCATCCGCAAGCAAATCCACCTAGGCCGTTTAACAGCTATTCAATTAGAAGAAATAAATTATTCTATGAACATTCATGTTTACTACCAAAAAAACCAAGACGCTAAAAAGAAAAAAATTATAGATACTTTTTTAATGATGTTTCAGAAACAACCTATTGCAAATATGGAATAAATATTACGACATCTATTCGTATTTGTTATCTTTCTATAATAACTTAAAACATTTATTTCTTATTTGAATCACTATCCATATCACTATCCACGGATAATTCTTCTTGATTACTGGATACATCCTGCAAGCTTTGTAAGTGCTGTTTATACTCATCTTTAGTAAAAGCACCTTGTTTTAAACCTAGCTCCACCACTCGTTTATCAAATTTAAATTTCTTATTAATTAAATCTTTTAGTTTCATAGATCTCTCCTTTTTTTAATAATATTATTTTATTTATAATGGCCGGATGAAGTATCTTTCCCATTAGATAAAACTTTTAATCGGTTTTTTTTAAACCGGTGAAGCATAGTATAACACATTTGTTTTAAACGGCTATAAAATGATCCTCTGTCCATGTGTGACTCCTGAAAAACTCTTCTAAAGTATAAAAATAAAAATCCTGAAAGTAAGCCTCCTAAATGTGCTAAATTAGCTACCGGTCCGCCAAGACCGGAATTTAAAACCGTCAATAGCTCCACTGCTGCAATTAAAATAGTAAATGTTCTTGCCCTCATTGGAACAAAAAACATAAACAAAACTAATCGCTCTCCAAAAATCCAACCATAAGCTAACAGTAGGCCAAATACCGCCCCAGATGCTCCAACAACTGGAATATTAGAAATACTAGCTGTCCCACCAAATAATAAATACAATTTAACACAAAGAAAATACACAATAGCAGAACCAACACCGCAGACTAAATAATAAATCAAAAAAAACTTTTTTCTCCATAATTGCTCTAACTCAGAACCAAACATCCATAAAACCATCATATTAAATAACAGATGAAATATTCCTGCACTATGAATGAACATATAAGTAAAAAACTGCCAAATAAAAAATTGACCTTCAATGCGCGCAGGTACAAAGCCAAATATTTGATATATAATCGGTGAACTGAAAATATATTGTTGCAACACTAATACTAAAAAAAACCAACATGCCACATTTATTGTAATCAACATTTTGACACAAGGAGTGGTACTTGGAACCATTACACTAATCGGAGAATAAGGGCGCATGAAATTTACATCCCAATTGCTGGCGGAAAAATATATAAAGGTTGAGCACGTAAAACCGCCAACCAATCAGGAGATAGTTGAAATAATTGACTAAAAGAAAATCCCTTATTAGCTGACTGACTCAAACGATCACTAAATAACTCAAAGTAACCAGGTTGCGGAGTAAATAAATGAGGATCCTCACCCAAACCGGAAAGCTCTCCAACTAATGCAATAGCATCCGAATAAGTACCAATAGAATCTGCAAAGCCAACTGAAACTGCTGTTTCTCCTGTAAAAATACGTGCATCTGTATAAGGTTCTAAATCCTCTGGCGAAATATTCCTCCCTTCCATAATATGCCTTTTAAACTGATTCAAAAGATCATTTGTTAACTCTTGAAACAACACACGCTCATTTACTGTCATTGGACGGTAAGAAGATGCACTATCCTTAAATTCGCCAGTTTTAATAGAGTATCTTTCCACTTTCGCCCAATCATATAAACCTTGTAAGTTTACTAACGGAATAATAACCCCTATAGACCCAACCAATGTGCCAGAGTTAACAACTACGGATGAAGCTCCTGCTGCTACATAAAGTGCACCACTCGCCATAATAGATCCAGCAGATATCACAACCGGCTTTTTGAATCGCTCACGAATATTTTTAAATTCTAAATAAATTTCCTGACTAAGAGCGACCGACCCACCAGGAGAATCCAAACGAATTAAAATCCCCTTGATATTGTCATCCTTGGAATACACTCGCAAATGTTCCAGAAATTTATCTTTCTCAATCAAAACACCTTTTAATTTTAAGGCTAAAATAGAAGCCTTACCTGCACGAAATACTTTACGCCCATCACTAAAAAACAAACGAGCAAGCCCTATACAAAAAAATAACACTACTCCTATAATAACTAATTTAAATACAAAAGATTTTTTATTACCACAACTCATTAAGATTCCTCAGTGACCTTACTAGCCGCTTCTTCATTGTTTGCAGATTGATCCTTTTTGACGACTGATTCTTCCTTAGATTCTTGCTTAGGTTCTTGCTTTGTTTTCTGCCAACCTAAAGATGCTTTCAATGCTCTTCCAAAAAAACTTTCCGTTCTCTTAGCTGGACCCGATCTCTTAGTTGAATTCGATCTCTTAGCTGGATCTGGTTTACCTTGCGCCTTCATGTTCACAGGCAAATCTTTATGTAACTCAATTTGTTTAATACTTAAACCAATTTTGCGCGCATCTAAATCAATCGTGAGTACTTCTGCTTTTATTGTATCTCCCACTTTCAAACCAGACTCTTTTTGATTTGCTAACTCCGCACTTAACTCACTGATATGAATTAAACCTTCCACTCCTGGCTCTAGTTCCACAAATACACCAAAATCCATCCATTTAATAACTTTCACTTCATGACGAAAACCAGGCGGATATTTAGTTTCTACCTGCAACCACGGATCTCCTTCTAGTTTTTTCAAACTTAAATTAAATTTTTCTTCTTCCATATTAATATCTTTAACAAATGCAGTTAAAACGTCCCCTTCCTTATACTCCGTCTTAGGATTAATATGCTTTGTCCACGATAAATCCGAAACATGAATAAAACCATCCACTTCCTCACCCTCTATACCGATAAATACACCAAAATCCGTAATAGACTTCACCGCTACTTTTAATTCCAATCCCACTGAATATTTTTCTTTTAAATCCATCCACGGATTTTTTTGTAGCTGCCGAATACCTAAACTAATGCGATGATTTTCCTGATCCATGCCAAGGATTTTTACATCTACCACATCTGATTCTTTCAATAGATCAGAAGGATGTTTAATTTTCTTACCCCAACTCATCTCACTAACATGTACCAACCCCTCTACACCATCCCTTAACTTCATAAACGCACCATAATCCGTTAAACTCACTACTGTCGCTTTAACTACGTCTCCAATTTTAATTTCCTGACTGACACGATTCCAAGGATCGTCCTCCAATTGCTTTAATCCTAAGCTGACACGATTTTTTTCCTGATCAAATTTTAGAATTTTTACTTCTTTTTCTTCCCCTAATTTAATTAACTCAGAAGGATGTTTAATACGACTCCAACTCATATCTGTAATATGTAGTAATCCATCCAAACCACCTAAATCTAAAAATGCACCATAATCTGTAATATTTTTAACCACCCCTTTAACAACCGCTCCCTCTTTAATCTCTGATAAAATACGCGTGCGTAAAGTTTTTCTCTCCTGGCTCAGCAATGCTCGCCGCGACAATACAATGTTGCCCCTCTTTTGATTGAACTTAATGACTTTAAACTGCATTTTTTTACCAATGTAATTATTTAAGTTATGCACGGATCGAAGCTCAATCTGTGATCCCGGTAAAAATGCCTTCACCCCTATATCCACACTTAAACCACCTTTTACTTTGGCAATCACCGTGCCATCAATAATTTCTTCATTTTCGACGACTTTAGAAATATCTTTCCAAACGCGAATAATATCCGCTCGATCTTTAGATAACACCATCATGCCGTTTTCATTCTCAATACGCTCAATATACACATCTAATTCTTGACCCACCTCCACATTACCTTTACCCGCTACTAACCGGAACTCTGATTTAGGAATTATTCCCTCACTTTTATAATTCACGTCCACTAACACATGATCATCTTCTACCTCTGTTACACGACCTTTAACGACATCTCCCTCTTTAAAATCCATTTTTTCCAAAGACTCTTTATACAAGTCCTGAAAAGATTCTGTATCTGCCCCATTTGGTACAGAAAAAGCACTCTGTACTTCCTGATCTGCTTCACTTAAAAGAACAGCCACTTTTTCTTGACGTATTTGTTCTTTAGTTTTTTTAACGCTTTCCACTTTTTTTATATCTTCAACCATTTATATCCATCCTCAATAATTGCTATTTGAATTTTTTCGCTGCCACACAATTAATACTTCAATGAAATAAAAAAATCTTCTAGCTATAGTCAAAACAAATATTCACGATAACTAAAAAATAAGAGTGGTTCAAGGCTTCTGAAATAATTCCATAGCACGTTGATACACTTTTTCCACCATTTTTTCCAAACTATAGGCACCCGTATCAATCACAATAGCTTCTGCCGGGCGACTCAATGGACTATTAACACGAAAACTATCCTGATCATCTCTTTTTTTTTGCAAAACACCCACTTGCTCCACATCCATTAAATCTCTCTGACTCGCTCGCCGCCAAGCACGAATATTCTCTTGCGCTTCCAAGTAAATCTTCAAGCCTGCTGAAGGAAACACCACTGTACCACAATCCCTACCTTCTGCAATCAAACCTTCTGCATTGTTCAAAAAACACTGCCGCTGTGCCGGCAAAAGTGCCTTCCGTACCTGATAGAATTTCGCTAAACGCGATGCTTGATCATCTACCGCCTCCGTATAAATTTTATGAGTCATATCCTCTCCCTGATAAAAAAATACTGTTCTATCCGGTTTCAAACGGACCAAACGATCGATACCTTCTGCTAGCCTGGCAATCTCCTCTTCAGAATTTTTACCCTGATCCAAAGCCATCCAGGCCAACCCCCGATAAAACACTCCCGTAGATAGCCACTTCCACTTTAGTTTCTCAGACAATAAACGACTTAAAGAACTCTTACCGGAAGCAGCTGGGCCATCAATGCTAATCAAACGTTGAATACGCTTATTAGACTCCAATATATTTTTCCTCCACTAAAAAAACACCTATCAAAAACATTTTAAAGTTTTCTCAATCCACTTTATCGCTTGTTGATTTTCTGCCATTAAACCAACACTCATTCTTAAATAATTTTCTAAAGTAGGCGGCAATGGCCGTAAAATAATTCCCTTCTTTAACAAAGTTTCAAATAAAACAAAAGCTTTACTAGCTCTCTGCTTATTAATCGGTTGCTTATCAGCACCTTTGCGATAACCACGTCCAACAGATACAAGCGATTTATCTGGAGAAAATAATACAAAATTTGCCTGAGAAGGATAAAAAACACACCCCAAACGTCTAAGCTCCTGATAAAAATAATCTAAGCCCTTCCATACTTGCTTCTGAGATCTCCGAATATGTTTTTGAAAATCCGGTTCAGAAAAACAATATTGCATCGCCCGAGCCGCTAATGCATTTACATTAAAAGGACATAAAGCCTTCTTCATGACCTGAATACACTCCGGACGAGCTAATAACACACCCGCTCTTAAGCCCGCCAAACCCATTACCTTACTTAAAGACCGCACCACCACTAAATGATCATATTTTCTTAATAAAGCACACCCATCTGGAAAATCTTCTGCTCTTGAATATTCACGATACGCCTCGTCCAATACCAATAAAATATCTTTTTTTTGTACATACTTAAGAAGTTTTTCCACCTCCGAGTGATTTAAATAAGTCCCTGTTGGATTATTCGGATTGCTAATAAATATCAACCGAATATTTTTACGCGTCTTCAATAAATCCAATAAAGCAGACACACTGACTTTCCTGTCTGTACCCATATTCGCCTTTAATACAGATAAGCGATGCGCCGGTGCACAAATTTCATACAGAGGAAAACTGTTTTCTGATACCAATACCACCTGCCCCGGCTCTGCATAAGCCTGCATCAACTTGTCAATTAACTCGCTCGATCCATTACCTAATACCACCCAAGATGAATCCACCCCATAATATTTGCCCGCAGCCTCAGCCACAGAACGCATCGGCAAAGGATATCGATGAATACTCCTCAAACCCGATCGGAGAATTTTCAATAACCCTGACGGAGGCAATAAAGGATTTTCATTGCTGGAAAGCTTATATACCTGCTGTAAACGATACTTAGCTTTTATCTGCTCAATACTGAGACCTGGTTGATATAACTTTACTTTCCGTGTCCAAGAAATTGTTTTCATTACTTTAAATACCTTTAAAAATTTACTTAAAGAAATTTGCTTATCAACTGAGATATATTGATTAAATCAACGTTACCACCAGATAATATTGCCACAGATTTTTTACCTAATTTCCAATGAGTTGGCGACTTTAAAAGACCAGCAACGCTCACAGCACCTGCTCCTTCCACTAATGTTTTACCCCTTTCTAGCAAAAACATAACCGCAAAAGCAATCTCTCGTTCCGTCACACTTATTACATCTTCCACATAAGGCAATAAATATGTGTTTAACATATCTTTATTTGGCTGTTTCACACTAATGCCATCTGCCAAGCCTGGGCTGGAAAAATCTCGCTCTGGATGATAAGAATGGCTATGAAATAAACGCTCCATAGCAGGAGATACATCAGAAACTACCCCATAAATACGACACTCCGGCTTCATTTGCTTCATTGCGCAAGCAATACCACCAATCAAACCTCCACCACCAATTGGCACAATCACTGAATCCACGTCCGGAAGCGCCTCCAGTATCTCTAACCCAATACTTCCCTGCCCCGCCACTACTAAAGGATCCAAATACGGATGAATAAAAATACCCGATCTTTCCTCACATAAACGACAAGCATACTCGTAACTCTCATCATATACTCCACCATGCTCTACTACTTCAGCCCCATAAAAACGAACGGCTTCTTTCTTTACCTGCGGTGTATGTACCGGCACAACAATTAATGCCGATGCTCCCACTACACGGGCAGCATACGCTACCCCTTGCGCATGATTCCCAGCAGAACAAGAAATTAAGATTCGCCGCCGCTCACTCGCAGATAAACTTAATACTTTATTTAAAGCTCCACGAATCTTAAAACTTCCCGTAACTTGCTCATTCTCCATCTTCAAATACACCCCCAGCGGCGAGTCGCCGCTCACACTTCGCCGCCCCCCATAGGGGGTTACTTTCGCCGCGGCTTCATTTACGTTATTGTCACCACCCTGCAAATTATGTTTACCAAAAATGTCTCCGGCGACCCGCCGGCGCCGCCCCCCAGAGGGGGTTACTTTCGCCGCAGCTTCATTTACTTTATTACCACTATCTTGCAAATTATGTTCACTGTCTGCACTGAGTACATTAGAACCAATATCTTCTCTAAGAGCATAAACTTTTTCACTTAAAGTATGGAAAAGTTTTAAATGAGTTGTGTGGATCCAAGGCGCTATCCGTTTTTCAGCACTCTGAATCTCCCCTAAAGAAATAGAATGTTTCTTCATTTCTGTAACGCTTTAAATAGTTGAAAAAAACGATCTGGCTTAAGTGATGCCCCTCCCACTAAAAAACCATCCACCCTAGATAAATTAAATATTTCAGCAATATTATTCTCATTCACACTACCTCCATATAACACAGCAACTGATTTCTTTACTGATGCAAATAATGTACGTATCTCTTCACACATCCGCCGAATATGCTGCGAATCTGCTGCAGAACCAGCACCTATCGCCCACACCGGCTCATAAGCCACCGCCAGCAGCGAGCCGCCGCTCACACTTCGCCGCAATTTCTCTGCATGTATGTCACCACTTTGTAAATTATGTGAGTCTCCTCGTTTAAAAAGCTTACTCAAAACGAGTTCGGCTTTGAATGCAAAGCGACTGCAAGCTCGCTTTGCGGCAAAACGCATGTCTGAGCTTTTGAGTGAATTTTTTAAATGAGGAGATAAATAATTACTTTGTTGCAAATTATGTTTGCCAGCTTTGGATATTTCTTTTAACTCCTCTAATATCCCATACAATTGCCTTCGCACTACATCAATAGACTGGCCACTTTCTTTTTCCTCCCGCGTTTCACCCACACATAACACCGGCTGCACATCTGAACGCCAAAGTGCACGCACTTTTAATAATGCCATATTATCATCTTCACCAAATAAATGACGTCTCTCACTATGCCCTACCAAACAATACCTTGCCCCCATCGCACGTAAAACCTGAGGAGAGTTCTCGCCAGTAAATGCACCCTGATCTTCAAAATAACAATTTTGTCCACCCCACTGAACCGAAGATTTAACTAATTCATCACGACAAACAAACGCCGATAAAGCGGGAACAAAAAAAATAAAATGCTTTTGCGCTTCCAAGTCAGCCGTACGTAAAATCCAACGGAGATAATTCCTTACTTCCTCCGGATCCTTGTTCATTTTCCAATTAGCACATAATAGAAAAGAAGATTTCATCGCTGCCAATTATAAATGGAAGCGCTAATAGATACAAAGATGTTTTTATGATACATAAAAACTTTTAAGACTTTGAATACCGGGCAAAGTTCCCGTTTCTAAATACTTCAAGGCTGCACCACCACCCGTTGAAATATAATTAAAATGCTCCGCATAACCCATTTGAAAAACAGCTGCAATAGAATCCCCACCACCTACTACGCGAAAAGTATCTGTAAGATCCGCTATCTCCTGACAAACACATAAAGTGCCTTCCGCAAAAGTCGGTTCTTCAAACCAACCAAGAGGCCCATTCCAAAATATGGTTTTTGCTTCTTTTAAAGCCTGACCAAACAATATTCTCGTTTTAGGACCAATATCTACTGGATAAAATCCATCCGGTATCTCTTGAGTTTCCGTTACTTGTACATGCTTTTTGATATCCTCTGAGAAACCGCTTTGAGAATAACTCGCGATTAGTTTTTTTGGAACGATCACATGATCCACCGGTAAAAATAATTTTTTTTTCTTTTCCCGCAAACGTTGAATGAGCTCTTCAATAAAAGGTATATTCCCTAGTGGAATATCAACATCCCCTGTAGATACATTTTGCGTTTTTAAAAAAGCATACGCAATCACCCCACCGATCAACAAAGTATCCACCCGATCTAGCAGAGCACTAATCGTCTTAATTTTATCCCCTGCTTTTCGTACTCCTCCACCCACTAACAAAGCCATAGGCCGCGGAGAAGATTCACGAATATAATCTAATGTTTGTATTTCTTGTTTTAAAGAAATACCTTGTGCTCTTTTTTGAACTTCCTGGGGTAATAAACAAACACTTGCATGCCGACGATGAGAAACACTAAACGCTTCATTAACATATACATCCACATAAGACGCTATTTGTTTTGCCCATGCTGCATCCGCTTGCTCTTCACCAGGATGAAAACGTAAATTTTCCAATAAAATTAGCTTTTCCGAGTTAAGAGAACTTAATAAAATACTCGGCAAAACAGACTCAATATCCTCAATAAATAATACCTCACAACCTAGTTGCTCCCCTAAATAGTATCCAAAAGGTTCTAAAGAAAATAATTCCTTGTCTTTTGTAACATCTAATCTTTCTGGACGACCTCGATGACTGCCAATGATCACTTTTGCTTTTTGTTCCAAAGCATAACGAATCACCGGTAAAGCACGACGCAAACGAATATGATTTAACACTGCTCCGTCTTTAACCGGCACATTAAAATCCGTTCTAATAAATACCCTTTGATCTTTTAAATCAAAATCTTCAATAGAATGCAGTGTTTGCTTTGGCATAGTTAAACCAGTTTCTACCTGAAATTAGACATAGGAATGAACTGTTTGTATGCCAATCCCTGCTGATATTCAATGATTTAATAACTAGAAAACTAGTTTATTTTAAGCGCCAGTTTGAACAACCGTAAAATTCTTTTATCTTTCCATAAATATTACTTCTCATAATTGTAAAATCCTTTTTTAGTTTTCTTACCTAAACGACCTTCAGATACATATTTTTTTAAAACAGCACAAGGACGATAACAATCACCCAATCCTTTTTGCAACACTTCCATAATGGATACGCAAGTATCTAAACCAATCAGATCCGCCAAAGCTAAAGGGCCCATTGGGTGACGACAACCTAATTGCATTGCCTGATCGATCTCCTGTGCACTGGCCACACCTTCTTGAAAAGCCCGCGCTGCCTCATTGATCATTGGCATTAAAATACGATTGACAATAAAACCTGGTTGGTCCTTAGAAGCCACTGCCTGCTTGCCTAAAAATTCCACTAACTGCAAACATTTATTAAATACTTCATCAGAGGTTTGTTCCGAACGAATCACTTCCACTAAAGGCATTAGTGGCGCTGGATTCATAAAATGAAGTCCTATTGTTTGCTCTGGTCGACCGGTTGCCACTCCCAAAGAAGCAATAGAAATAGAAGAAGTGTTACTGGCTATCACAACCTGTGGATGAACCATTTTAGATACACGGGAAAGCACCTGTTTCTTTAACTTTATATCCTCAGGCACTGCCTCAATCACAATGCCACAGTCCTTAATCACAGACATCTCTGAGCTAAAATGCATCCTTTTTAATATAACATCTGGAGCATCTGAAATATCTTCTTTTGCAAAACGTTTGCTTAAACTTAAATGTATTTTTTGACGAGCGGTTTTTAATACCTCTGAATGGACGTCCACTAAGTGAACCGATAAGCCTCTTTCAGCACATAGCTGAGCAATACCACTTCCCATCTGACCAGCGCCTAAAACTGCAATCGTCCGCAAGAAATACCTCCTCCCCAATTTAATAAAGATTATTTGATTTAGAAGTCAATTGCATTTTTACATTAATTTAATGTTTTCTAAATATTATTACCATTAATAAAAATTAAGATATTTCAAAAAATTTTTATTCCATATTTCCTGTAAAGGATAAAAACAACAATCAGAAAAAGTTTTTTTTTTTAAACATTTGATAATGAGTATCATATATATATTAGATATAAAGTCTAATTTTATATCACCTTTAAGACTTCTTGATATCTTGATAACTCTAAAGATTCTGTCTTTCAATAGATATGCAAATAATTTGTATAACTAACAGATCATTAAATCTTCTATGTGTGTTAACCGATAAAAACATACTATGTATTGTTGCCACTCAAATTTTAAAATCTATAAAGAAAGCAAAAATACAACAAAAACAAAAATTTATTTCAGAACAAAAAGAACTTTCTACAATTTAAGAGCATTAAAATTAAATAATAAGTAATTCACTTGTAATCAAACTACTTGTTATGAACGAGATAGCCATTAGCATAGTAAGTGGAGTCTCCGTCTACTTGCAAATTATATACTGTAGTTTCTTCTATTTGAGAAGAATAATTAACTAAAACTTCTTCTTTGCCATCTTCTTTTATTAAAACATCTCCCTCTTTTAATGTGCCAACAAAGTGAAGATCGGGATTCAGAGATTTAGCTATGTCTAAATCAAAAGCTTTCCAGCCTTCTTTCGTCATAAAGGGATGTCCTCCTGTAACAAAGTGAGAGGAACCATTGATAGAATAAACTTGTCCTTTATAACTTCTAATTTTTAATTTCAGTACTGTATTGATTCCACTTTTACTAAGTACTTGATCTTCGAGTTGTACTGCTTGAATAGGTTTTAAGGCTCCATTCGCCATTGTAACTAAAGTGCCGCTTTTGAAACAGGGTGTGTTGGCGACACGATACTTACAAGAACCTCCACTCCAATAACAAGAACCATTATAAACTTTTCTACCATTACAAGAACTTTGTGTTGTTGAGCAACTACATCCACAACAAGTATTATGCACACGATCCCAAGAACCATAATTACATCTATAGGAACAACTACCTGTGTAGCCAGAGAAGCAATACCCAGAAGTGCTTCCATGACTCCTGCCGCTTAACCAACAACTGCTACTATTACCCCCCCTGCAATAAGTAGGGAGAGCGGTGCAAGTATTTGATTGGAACAACCAAGAACCATTGAGGCAGTAATAAGAGCAACTGCCTGAATATGCAGTAGCGCAAGACCCGGAAGTGCCTCCACTACTTGTACTACTTAAAACACAGTCACTAGTGGTGCTGGCTGAACAAGAAGATTGTGGTGGCGGTGGCGGATTATATGAACAAGTATTAGATATTTGTGTCCAGCTACCATTATTACACCTGTAACTGCAGCTTCCTGAGTACCTGGAACGACAATTTCCAGAAGTGCCATTATGACTTCTACTACTCAAAACACAGTTACTAACAGTTCTACCTGAACAAGAAGAATAAGTAGTAGTACTGCAAGAATTAGATTGATACTGCCACGAACCATTGTTGCATCTGTAAGAGCAATTTCCTGTGTAGCCAGAACGGCAAGTTCCGGAAGTGCCATTATGGCTCGAATAGCTCCGAACACAATTACTAACAGTGCTTGCTGAACAAGAAGAATAAGTAGTTGAACTACAGGAATTAGATACTGAACTCCAAGCGCCATTGCTACAGCTATAAGAGCAACTTCCAGTATAGCCGGAAGCGCAAGAGCCGGAATTTCCACCATGACTTGTGTAGCTCCGAACACAATTACTGTAAGTGCTTGCTGAACAAGGTGAATTAAGAGGAGGAGTTGAACCTCCTAAAGCCGTCCAAGCGGAACCATTACAAAACTCTATCTGACTCGATCGATATCTCAGAGCGCCAGCAATACTAGTCGTGCAGCTTGCTGTTGTTGACCCAACTTTGACATACTCTGCTGCTGCAATATGTTTTTTTGCTTCAATATGTTCTTCTGCGTAAAGCTTGCCATTTATGACAACTCCATCACTACTTCCTAAGTAGGAAGAACTATAAAAATCAGTCGTTGGAGCTGAGCTGGGCTGTCTGCCATAAATTAAATTACCAATATTTAACTGCCGAGACTCTCTCTTATCAATACCCCCTTCACCATGTAGCCCTGTGCTTTTTCCTATAAAGATATTACTTGAACCAGTAGTACTCATCTCCCCTGAATCACTAGAACCCCACTGCCCAATAAAAACATTCTTACCCCCACTGGTATTGTCATAACCTGCTCTATAGCCAATAAACACATTATCACTACCAGTCGTTCTACTCGAAAAGCTATCCCCACCAGCGCTGGAACCAAGGAATGTATTACCACCCCCGTCATTCCTATAACCTGCTTTATAGCCAATAAATGTATTATCACCACCATCATTCCTATAACCACTTTGGTGACCAACAAACGTAGTCTTATAGCCATCATTGCTATGACCAGCCTGGTAGCCAATAAGAGTTCCACTATCGTCAGTGGATTTACCTGCCTCAAAACCAAAAGCAACTAACTCATCTACATTTAATTGGTCCGTACCTCCGCAGCCTACTAAACTAGCTTCTTGTGGACTGCCACTATTATCTGTTACTTTATAACACTCTGGATTTCCTCCACCTCCACCACCAGAAGCATTAAAGTAAACGCAGCTTGGATTTGCACAAGTCGTGGGAGTGCCGCTCGGTGGCACAGGCGCATAGTTCAAGTCACAATACGCGTAATAACAATCTGTTGTATCACTGCTGCTACAATTTGCGCCCCCTCCCAGTGTATTGAGATTCCCCATATTTTTCTTCTTGTAAAAAACAGTAAATCTTCGATCTAGTGAGCCACCCGCTTGAAGCTGCATGTCTATAATTTCTAAATTGTTCTGAAAGTCCTGCCCCGTTTGTATCAACGTGTCTGTGCCTTTTATTAACTTTGCAAGCCTCCAGTTACCACTACCTATATCAGTAAAATCAGCAGAAGAAGTTTTTAAATTATTTTGACACTCTGTCGGATCATTTAGCACGTTGCCAACAAGCACCGTCAACTCCTGCTCTGTTAAAGTAGACCTTGCAACCCTGGAGGATTGTAGGGACACCTCCAATACTTTAAAAGTGCCGCCAATCACAGCAGAACCTAATAAAGTGGCTACTAAAATTTCCACCAACGCAAACCCGCGGTGGCGTATCACCACGGATACTTCGCCGCGATTCCATGCATGCATGTTACAACTTTGCACATTATGTTTACAAGTGTCCCCCGCAACTTGCGGGGCGCCGCGATTCCGTTGCACCCATGTTATAACTTTGGAAATGATATGAACTCCTCGTTTAAAAAGCTTACTCAAAACGAGTTCGGATTTGAGCGCAAAGCGGCGGGTCGCCATTGATATTTCGCCGCGAATCTTTTTCCCCAATGTTACATATTTGTACATCATGTTTGCTAAGTGTTCTCGCCAACCCGACAGCTTTGCGGCAAAACGCATGTCTGAGCTGGTGTTGGGTGTTGGGTGTTGGGTGTTGGGTGTTGGGTGTTGGGTGTTGGGTGTTGGGTGTTGGGTGTTGGGTGTTGGGTGTTGGGTGTTGGGTGTTGGGTGTTGGGTGTTGGGTGTTGGGTGTTGGGTGTTGGGTGTTGGGTGTTGGGTGTTGGGTGTTGGGTGTTGGGTGTTGGGTGTTGGGTGTTGGGTGTTGGGTGAATTGTTTTTAACTTCCCTGTCATTGTCAACCCTTTCTGAACTACTTTACTTATTATACCTGATAAAAGCATAATCTACCACTTTTAAATAAATCAAGAAAATAATAAAAATAATCAAAAAATGACCTATTATAGCCAATAGCCTTTCAAAAGTGTTAGAACTGATAACTAAAAAGAACTAGGAAAATTAAAAAGAAGAAGGACTAGTCGTATCAAAAAAAGTAGCCCCAGTGTTCAGCCTGAATTTTCCTAAAGTACCTCTTTTACCAGGTGACTGCTCAGCCCCGTCTATAAGAACCACTCTGTTATCAAAAGAGATGGATCCTGTAAATTCAGTACTCGTAAAGCTACCCTCTAAAGTGACAATACCTTTGCTATCTTCAAATATTAAATTCGCCTGATTACCTGTCACGGATCCATTATTACCAAACATTTTAATATAAATAAATTCCTGAGTTTTTTCTATTGGTAAAGGTCCATCAAAAATTTTTATTTCTAAATAAGAAGATTCCGCTTGCATCGGTATATTTTGATTATCCCCATTAGGGTTAAACAAACCTAATAAAGTCACTTTTGCTCGTATTAAAAAGCCCTGATTGCTAGAAGGCGTGCAACTAATTTTTCCCACTTGAGATCTTCGCTCATCATAAACCTCTTTAACAGAAGATAAAAAATCCCGAAAAGCTTGATCGTTCGATCCTCCTGCGCACGTTAGACCTCCCCATTCATCAGAATTATCCAGTGGCTGATTGCCCACTTGCGGATTCATTGGACCTCCCAAATTCCCTGTGGCACGATTACCGCTCACATTATTTGGATTCGGCATACAACTTACCATAAACAAACTACTAAAAAGAATGCTGATAACCCATTTCATCTGACACCTCCACTGTACATAACAGCTATCAAAAAACAAATTCTATATCGGAATAATGGATACTTTAACTTTAATCTCATTTTTTTAATCTTATTTTTTTGAAGATTTTTAACAATGAACGAAGTGAACAGCTTTAAATTTGCCCAGATAAAATCTGTTGAGATAACTTTTCAGGCACTAGTGCATACTCCCGCATCTGCATGGAAAAACTAGCCCGCCCTTGACTAAATGACCTTAAATCTGTTGCATAACCAAATAAACGCATCAAAGGTACACGCGCTTTAATTACTTGTAAATGCCCCTGACTAATTACTTGCTGCACCTTTCCCCGCCGAGCATTTAAATCACTCACCACATCTCCTAAAAAAGATTCTGGTACAGTCACATCTACATCAAATATCGGCTCTAATAGCTGACCACCGGCTTGCTCTAAAGCTTTACGAAAAGCAATCACCCCTGCTGCCTTCATCGCAGTAAAGTCCATCGATGCCACATCACACTCCACAGCCAATAAAGTAACCTTAACTCCTAAAAGACGATAACCCATAACCGGACCTGTGTAAGCCTCATCCTCTATCCCCATCCGAATAGCCTCTACTAAGCCTGACGATAAATTTTCCTTTGCCTGCACATTAAATTCTAACTTTGTAAAATTCATGCACGGCTCCACTTTTATTAACACACGAGCACTCTGCCGTTTTCCACTAATCTCCTTATCAAAATCTCCCCATACCTGCGCTGGTCTTAAAATTGTTTCCCGGAAAGAAACCCTTGGTTTCCCCATACTCACAGGTACCTTATGCTCTTCTGTCAAACGATGAATCAACACCTCCAAATGTAATTCTCCCATTCCCATTAGCAACGTCTGCCCTGTTTCTAGATCCGAAGAAACAAAAGAAGAAGGATCTTCTCTTTGTAATAACTCCAGTGCCCGTAACATTTTTTTATGATCCACAGAAGATTTAGCTTCAATGACAATAGAAATAACCGGTTCCGGAAAAGTAATAGATTCTAGTGCCATTGGATGAGATGGATCACATAAAGTGTCACCTGTCTTCGTCCACTTAAGTCCTAAAGCGGCACCAATATCTCCCGCCTTCAGACAGTCCACCTCCTGACGTGATTTAGAGTAAACTTTTACCAAGTGCAAAACTCTTTCTTTTTTTCGCACCCGACTGTTCCATAGCTGAACTCCCGTCTTTAATACACCTGAATACACTCTTAAATAAGTTAAGTAACCAGCAAAAGGATCTTCTGCCAGTTTAAAAGCCAAGGCACAAAGTGGCTTTTTAAAATCCGGTGGACACGCGATTTTTTGATCCTTTACTTTACTTTCCAATTGAGCAAATACTAAGGATCGATCCAAAGGGCTTGGTAAATAATCTACCACCGCTGATAAAAGTGGCTGCACTCCTTTGTTCTTAAAAGCCGATCCACAAAAAACCGGAGTAATTTGTAAATTCAAAGTGGCCTTTCTAAGACTTTTCTTTAAAGTCTCTATTGGAATAACCCCTCCAGATAAATATTTCTCCATAATGTGGTTATCCTGATCCGCTAATTGCTCTATTAACTTTTCCCGTGCTTTTTGTACGACCTCTTTATATTCTGATGGGATTGGTTCTGTAGAAAAATTTTCCCCCAATGCATCTTTCCAAACCAGAGCTTTTTGCTCTACTAAATCAATCACTCCTTTAAAATCTTCTTCACCACCAATAGGAATTTGCAAACATATAGGCGTAGCACTTAACTTATCCACAATCGATTGCACACTCGCTGTATAGTCTGCCCCTACTCTATCCATTTTATTCACAAAGCTAATACGCGGAACATGGTACTTATTCGCTTGCCGCCAAACAGTCTCACTTTGTGGCTCTACCCCACTGACAGCATCAAACACAATAACCGCTCCATCTAAAACACGCAGCGAACGTTCCACTTCAATTGTAAAGTCCACATGTCCTGGCGTATCAATAATATTAATTCGGTGTTGATTCCAAAAACAAGTTGCCGCTGCAGCTGTGATCGTAATTCCCCGCTCTTGCTCCTGCTGCATCCAATCCATCACCGTATTACCCTCATGCACCTCACCCATTTTATGGCTAAGGCCTGTGTAAAATAAAACCCTCTCCGTCAAAGTGGTTTTACCAGCGTCAATATGAGCAATAATGCCAATATTGCGCGTTTTCTGTACATCATCTTTTGTTTGGATCTGTAATGCAGACACTAACCAGCTCTTTAAATGCGGCGGGTCGCCGCCCACATTTCGCCGCGAGTTTGCTGTACCCTTGTCACTACCTTGCAAATCATATCTACTTCTTCTACTAAGTGCTCACACAAACGCACAGACATCCGCGCCAAAAAAACATATAATTACCAATTATAATGAGAGAAAGCTCTGTTGGATTCAGCCATACGATGCATATCTTCTTTTTTCTTAATGGAATTACCTTTATTGTTGAAAGCATCTAAAATTTCACCGACTAAACGACCAGACATGGTTTTTTCTCTACGAGCACGTGCGTGCAAAATGAGCCACCGAACCGCTAAAGTTAATCGTCGTACCGGACGCACATCCACAGGTACCTGGTAAGTCGCCCCACCTACCCGACGAGACCGCACTTCCAAAGATGGTTTACAATTATCAATTGCCTTTTTAAATACACCTACCACATCTTCATTGGAATATTTGGATTTTATTTCCTCTAATGCCTTGTACAAGATTCGACGAGCCATTTCTTTTTTACCATCCCACATAATTTTATTAATGAAATAACTAATCACACTATCTGAATGCACCGGATCTGTTGTAAGCTCTTTACGATGAAATTTGCGACTTCTTCTAGACATAAAACCACTTAACCCGTTTGATGACTGACTGTCCAATCATTTTCTGCACTGAAATATTTAATACTACTAACAATATATCTTTACGCTTTTTTAGCCTTTTTAGTCCCGTACCGTGAACGACCTTTTTTACGATCTTTCACACCTTGAGTGTCCAAATGACCACGTACAATGTGATACTTCACCCCCGGCAAATCCTGCACGCGTCCACCACGTACCAAAACAACAGAGTGCTCCTGTAAATTATGCCCCTCTCCTGGAATATATGCATTGACTTCAAAACCATTAGATAGCCGCACACGAGCAACTTTACGAATAGCTGAATTAGGCTTCTTAGGTGAGCGAGTAAATACACGAGTACATATTCCACGACGTTGAGGACAAGCCGTCAAAGCTGGTGATTTACTACGTGTTTTCTGCTGTTTCCTATTGCAAGCAATTAATTGATTTAATGTTGGCATTTATCACTCTTCATTTATAAAACCCAAGGTTTAACTGAATAAAACAATCAAAGTCAAGATATGCGAATACTTATCTCATACCGGCATATCTACACACTCTGAAACAGTAACAATACGCTCATTCTTATTCAAAGAAAATTTTAACCGTACACAAATATAATGCCAACCAGGAGGCAAAAAGTCCCACTTTAAACGATCCGCCCACTCAATCAATACCCAACGCCTTTTAGCTGAACCCTTCTGAAATATATCCCAAAATCCAGTAGACTCTAAGTCCTCATCATTTTTTAAACGGTATAAATCCAGATGATGCACCACTAACTCTCCTTGATAAGTATGACAAACAGCAAAAGCCGGTGATAGTGCTTGATGACCTAAATTTTTTAATAAAAAACGTACCAAAGTAGTCTTACCTGCACCTAAAGACCCACATAATAAAACAACCTGCCAATCTTTAAATAAAGACTTTAATTGTAAAACAAAAGCCGGCATTTCATTTAAACTTAATTTTTTTTCTAAAAATGGATCGGTAAATTGAATCAAAATTTTTCCTTAAGTCATCAACTTTTAATATCTATTGCATGACTGTACTAATTTTTTCATAATGAAAACATTCTTAATGGCTGCAACACAAAAGACAATAAATCTTTTAAATCCTGAGCCATTAATGTATCTACGTCCCGTCCCTGCTTAAGCCATTCATCTGCCAACAAACCATGAATAAAAGCTCCTATTGCTGCACTGACCGAAGCTGAACAACCCCGTGCCATTAATGCACCAATAAGACCGGACAATACATCTCCTGAACCCGCCTTTGCTAATGCTGCATTACCTGTAGGAATCACCCAACAGCGATCTTGATAAGCTAACACAGAATGAAAACCTTTTAATAAAACAGCACAGGATAATTTCTGACTTGCACGAAGTGCATAAGAACAACGATCCTGATCCACCATATAACCCTTAACACCAAAAAATCGGCCCAGCTCCCCACTGTGAGGAGTGATCACCCAATTTGAAGGTAAAGGGAAAATTTTCTCTTGCGCACACACAGCTAAAGCAGATGCATCCATTATTACTGGCAGTTGAGTTTGCATCAAACGTTTCACTAAGTTTTTCGTTGATTCGCTAACAGCTAAACCGGGACCAATGACCACTGCTGTCTTCCCTAAAAACAAATTCTTATCTTCTATTTGCTGCTGCAGCACATCCGGTGGCGTATCGCCACAGATATTTCGCCGCGATTCCGCTGCATCTATGTCACTACTTTGCAAATTATGTTTACCAGTGTCTGTGTCGATCTGTCGTGCCCAGGTGACATAACCAGCTCCCATACGATAAGCGGCAACAGAACATAACTCACCAGCTCCCCAAAACCCAGGGCTGCCCGCTAATACCAATAAATGCCCCTGAGATGCCTTATGATCCTTCGCCGCACGCTTTGGTAAAACAGAAGATACCCATTTTTTCGTCACTAAAAAGTATCTATTCTCAGAACTTTTTAATAAAGAACGTGGAAAACCAATGGATAAAACCACAATACGCCCAACAACTCCCGGCCCATCCTGCAAATAAAAACCTAACTTTCTTAGTCCATAAGTTAATGTTAAATCCGCACGTACACAAACTCCCATTATCTGCCCAGTATCTACCCCCAAACCGGACGGCACATCTAATGACACCACAAACCCCTTATCCAACCCAGATTCCCTAGAGTACCTATTGATCCACTCCACTAAATCACCATAATATCCCTCTATATCCCTTGCCAGTCCTACACCAAACAAAGCATCCACAATAATAGAAACTTCTTTAACTTTTTCTTTTATCTTATTAAAATCATTTAAAGAATATATTGAAATTTTTTGACTAATTAATCGTTCTTTTTGTGTTTTAGTCAAAGCGGAAAGAGTCTCATCTGCTGCAAACACCCACACAGCTATTCCTAAAGAATGCAGATGCCGAGCAAGCACTAAGCCGTCCCCACCATTATGTCCGGGACCACAAAGCACCATGACTGAATGTGTTTTTATATGTTCGGAAAAATATTGAATAATTTTTTGTGCAGATAAAGCACCTGCAGACTCCATTAAAATTTCTGACGGGATAGAATATTGCTCTTTAGCTAAACGATCTATTTTGGCACTCCAACTAGTATCAGCCAAAGCAATATCACAGCATTTCAACATATCACTAAAATACCATGAACTATTAAATGATTAAAGTGTATTTAGAAATTCAATCCTGTCATTTAGATCAAGTGAGTTTGCAGAAACTGAGTAATTTCATCCGCATAGGATTCAATGAGCTTTTGATTTTTTCCTTCTACTAATACTCTTACGACTGGTTCTGTTCCAGAGCATCGTACATACACTCGTCCTTGTCCCTTCAAATGATGAGATATTTTATCTATCAGTGCCTGATAACCTGGAATACTGGATAATATATTTTCCCTATTTCTATTCATTTTTTTTGTCACAGCAACCGATCGATGAACTTGTGGTAAGGTTGTTAAACTAGATCTTAATTCGGATAGTGTTTTATTTTCCTCTCGCATAACCGCTAATACATTCAAAGCAGCAATACAACCATCACCCGTTGTGCTATACTTTAAAAAAATAATATGGCCAGAAGGTTCACCACCTAAAATAATTTGATTTTCTCTCATGCACTCCACAACATTCCTATCTCCTACTTCCGTGCGGAATAACTGAATGCTTTTCTCCCTTAACATATGTTCTAAACCTTGATTGGACATGTTGGTTGCTACCACTCTTTGACCAATAAGTTCCCCTTTTGTTTGCAAATTAAAAGCACATATTCCTAAAATATGATCCCCATGCACTAACTCCCCTTTTTCATCTGCCATAATGACGCGATCGCCATCCCCATCCAAACTAATTCCTAGATCTGCCTTATATTTAATGACAGCTTCCTGCATATTTTCTGCACACAAAGCTCCAACTTGTTGATTAATATTATATCCATTCGGATGATGACCTAGCACGATTAGTTCAGCTCCCAATTCTTCAAAAATTTTAGGTGCAACTTTATAACAAGCTCCATGCGCACAGTCCAATACCACACGTAAGCCATCTAATGTTTGAGTTAAAGGAAATGTATTTTTAACATGGACAATATATCTTCCAGCGGCATCATCAATTCTACGACTACGACCAATTTGATCCGAAGGTACAATATAACTACTTAGCTCCTTAGAAAATACTAAGTCTTCTATTTCTTCTTCCATTTTCTTAGAAATTTTAAAACCTTGTTCATCAAAAATTTTAATTCCATTATCTGCATAAGGATTATGAGAAGCAGAAATAACAATACCGGCAAGTGCACGCATATTACGTGCCAAAAACCCAATACCTGGCGTGGGCAGCGGACCGGTTAGTTGCACCCAAATTCCCATAGAATTTAAACCACTTGCTAAAGCTTGTTCCAGCATATACCCAGAAAGACGTGTATCTTTCCCAATGAGCACTGTCCGTCCACGACGACCAGGTGAAGCATAGACATCTTTTTTTGTCTTTCTCAGTAAATACCCTAAAGCTTGCCCCACTCTTAAGATAACATCCGGTTGAATAGGAAATTGATTAGAAGTACCACGAATACCGTCTGTTCCAAATAGTTGCTGACGCATAGACTGACTCGCAGGAAATATTTTTCCATGAAGCTCGCTGATACCCATGCCTTTACCTCACAAAATAGATAAGCCTATCTGAATTTCTTATTATATTTTCTACTGAACGTCCAATGAATTAATCATTAAGCTAAAGCAGGATCACTAACAGGTGGCGCGCCCTGAGAACTACTTTTGCTTTTCTCTACCTTTTCTTTTTCTTTCCATTCTTGAGCTATTTGTTTTCTTTCTTCATTTAACTCTGTATCATCTTGTTTTCTTTTTTTCTCCAAATTATCTAGCCCCTGCCCTTTTATAATCATCTCTATTTCTTCACTGTCAATTGTTTCATACTTTAACAGAGCTTGTGCCATTACCTCCAATATCTCTTGATTCTTCTTTAAAATATCCAAAGCAGTTTTGTGAGCCGTTGAAATTAAGCGATGTACTTCTCTATCTACTTCTGCTGCTTTTGCCTCAGAGTAATCTCTCCCTTTAGTATGCTGAATACCCAAATAAACAGGCCCTTCCTTTCTACCTAAAGTTAAAGGCCCTAACTTTTCACTCATCCCCCATTCACATACCATCCGGCGAGCAAGAGCTGTTGCACGTTCGATATCATTCCCTGCACCCGTCGTATAATCTTTAAAGATCAATTCCTCTGCAGCTCTCCCTCCAAATAAAAAAGCTAACATGTTTTCTGCTTTGCTTTTTGTAAGATTTAATAGTTCTTCTGTGGGAAGTGTTTGCGTTAAACCAAGCGCCATTCCATGAGGAATAATAGTTACTTTATGCACAGGATCTAATTTAGGTAATTTTTTGCCAACTAAAGCGTGTCCTGCTTCATGGTAGGCTGTGATACGACGATCTTTTTCACTAATCACCATAGATTTTCTTTCCCGCCCCATAATGACCTTATCTTTCGCTTTTTCAATATCTAACATTTCAATTTGATGTTTACTCGATCTAGCCGCCATCAAAGCGGACTCATTGATTAAATTTTCCAAATCCGCACCAGAAAACCCAGGGGTGCCTCTTGCAATTTTTTCTAATTCCACACCTCGAGATAAAGGCGTTTTACGGGTATGTACTTTCAATATTTCATGTCGACCTTTTACATCCGGTAGATTCACCATTACCCGTCGGTCAAAACGACCTGGACGCAGTAAAGCTGGATCTAAAACATCTGGACGATTAGTGGCAGCAATTAAAATAATACCCGTTGTACTTTCAAAACCATCCATTTCTACTAATAACTGATTCAGTGTTTGTTCTCTCTCATCATGGCCACCACCCATACCAGAACCACGATGTCTCCCCACTGCATCAATCTCATCCACAAAAATCACGCAAGGAGCATTACGCTTTCCTTGTAAAAATAAATCTCTTACACGAGAAGCCCCAACACCAACAAACATCTCTACAAAATCAGAACCAGAAACGGAAAAGAAAGGAACACTTGCTTCTCCAGCTACTGCCTTGGCTAGTAAGGTCTTTCCGGTACCTGGCTCCCCTATCAATAATACCCCTTTTGGAATACGTCCGCCTAGCCGGGTAAATTTTTTGGGAGCTTTTAAAAAATCCACAATTTCTTTTAACTCTTCCTCAGCTTCTTGCACACCAGCTACATCTGCAAATGATACTTTCTTTTTATCCGCTACCAACCGCGCGCGACTTTTCCCAAAAGCCAAAGCCTTTCCTCCACCAATTTGTAGCTGACGAATGAAAAAAATAAATAAACCGGCAAAAATAAGTAACGGTAACCAATTTAAAAAAATGGAAGTCCAAATAGAATTGTCTGTATTCACATAGGAAGGCGTTATGCCATGTTTTCTTAAAATTTCAAAGCCCTTGTCTGTTACATTCCCCTGAATACGAAATTTCTGACCAGAATATTTTTCAGCTGATTTTTCTGTCAACTCCCCTATAATCTCTTGCTTACTAGTATCAAACACGACACTATCTTTTTTAATCTCCCCAGCAGCTAAAGCCTGTACAAATTTAGGATAATTAAACTCAGATACATAAGATTTTTTGCTAAATTCATATACTTGAAAAAACGTCAAACCTAAGACTAAAAAACATAGCCATAAGAAAAAAATTCTTTTGCTGGATCTATTCACTTTAATATTTCTTTCCCTTCTACAAAATTAAAACAATCACATCTTACAGGAGTAAAGCATTGCACACAATACCATAAACTCCTTATTTTAAAGCTTTTTTACCTTTAAAAGACACTTATAACTAACCGTCCTATGGCATCATTTTTAAAATATCGGCAAACAAATAAAATTCATAAAGAAATAATTGCTACATTGTTTTTTAAAACACTTCATTCATCACTATATTGTTATAAACAGTTTTTGTTTTCAAAAAAAAGCTGAGAATCTGTGATTTTCCATTTTTTTCCCAATAAAAAAAATACAGCAGTCTTTTGAGGACTATCCAACCGTTTCATCAGTTCCTGTATATGAGATAAACTATAATTTTTCAATCCCTGCCGGCGCATATAACCAGCTAGCACTCTTTGTCGATCAGGATAAGAAAGTTCCAATAGGAAATCTATTCGCAAACGAGACTCCGCTGCAGCAGATTCTAAGTGAGAACTACGCCTTTGTTGCGCAATCAATTCCAAAGAACGAGCGAAAGATTTTATTGACCCCGGTCTCTTTTGCTCTAACAAAGGTAACCAAGATTGGCGGATCCAATTTCTTAAGCTATGTTGATTTAACTGATTGCTAGGATCTTCACACCAACTCCATTTTCTTCTTTTTATATAACTAGTTAATTGCTGGCGAGTGATACTTAAGAGTGGTCGCAAAAGAAAACCTGTTTTAAATACCATAGCTGGCAAGCCTTGTGCTCCTGTACCACGAATTAACCGAATCAGCCGAGTCTCTAATAAATCATTTACTGTATGAGCAAGCACTAAATAGTCTGCCTTAGATTTTTTAAAAATATCTTTAAATATCTGATAACGATACTTTCTTAGTTCTGCCTCAGATGAATGAACAACTGTATTAAGCTTAGTTATTTGCTTTTTCGTATCCGCAGTAAAAGATGAAAGGTTACTATAAAAACAAATATTATTTTGCTGGCATAGATTTTGCACCATTTTTATTGCTTTATCCTGGAATATTTTCTGTTGTTTTTGCCGCGAATGATGATGTACATGCACCACAGAGAGTTGAAACTGTAAAGCGTCTTTTAATTCTAATAAAAGAGCCAACAAGGATACAGAATCTACGCCACCGGACACAGCAATCAGTAAGTGTTTATTTTTCACCCCTTCTAAACGAAAACGATTCAGCAAAAAATGAAATAACATATCCCCAGATTTTTTTTTAGGATCGTGATCCTCTGTTTGAAAATCACAGTGCCTATGCTGGTTTTGTTTAGCTAGGTGTTTTTTTCTAATGGGTGAATGGGTGGTACAATAGGATTTTACACGACGGGTATTCATATTTAATTTTCGATTAATTAATTTATAGTCATTTTATTATAATTACCGAGTTATTTTATACAATATATTTTTATTTTTTATCACTTATTATTTATTTCCGATTATTTTTTATTTGTTGAATACAATTTAACTGATTTAAAATTAAAAATAACCGATCTAATCCCAAAGCCACCCCGGCAGTTGGTGGCATCCCTTTTTGCATTTCCTTTAATAATTCTTCATCCATTGGTACAGGAGTTTTGCTTTGTTTTTTCCGAGCACGCAAATCAGCTTGAAACAGTCTTTTTTGTTCAGAAGAAATAATCACTTCATCAAATCCATTCGCTAGTTCTAATCCTCCCCAAAACAGTTCAAAGCGACGTGCCCAACCGTTCCGACTGATACGCGCGTAAGCTTGTTCAAAAGGAGGATAATCATAAATAATAGTTGGTGTATTTTTATCTAAATATGGTTCAATGCCATTTAAAAACAGTAAGTGAAATAAATTATTTTTACTCTCATTGGAACGAAAAGGAATAGACATTTTTTTTAATTGGCGTATAAAATCCATACGGACAGAGTTTGGATCAAGAGGCATATTTAAATGTTTTTTAAACAATTTTTGCATCGTTATTTTCTGTAATGGAGGGCAAGGAAAATTATGCCATTTTGCTGATAAATTTTGCAATAAGTAATAAACTTCATCCATCAGGCTATGCCAATCGGAGTAAGCACGATACCATTCCAGTAGGTAAAATTCACAAGAATTAAAAGGACCTGACTCCTGGTTTCTAAAACATTTTTTAATCTCATAAAAATCCGTCCAACCTTGACATAAGAGTTTTTTAAGCTGCATTTCCGGACTAGTGGGTAAGAAAACACGAACAGATTTTTCTTTCTTATATTGTTTTGTTTGAAATACTTCTAAATTAACTTCTGTCCCCGGGCAGTGCACTAAAGAAGGAGTTTCTACAGGATCCAGTCCGATTTTTTCTAAAATTTGACGAATGTAGGTAATAAACCGCAGCCATTTTTTGTATTTTGTAGAATCAATATCTACTGTAAATGACGTATCATTAGTTGCCGTTAAAACAATTTTTTTAATAGAAGAAATAGTTAAGGAGCGAGCAATAAAAGAAGGCACTTTGCGTTTTACTTGTTGCACATATACTGAAACAGAATCTCCTGGTCTGAGTAGTGGGTAAATTTCTCTCCAGGGATACCCTTTTTTTGTTTGGAAATCTAAAAAAAAGAGACAGTTTTGTGCTGGCTGGCAGCGAATCTGGATAGAACCAGATTGCAGAAAAAAACCTGTTTTAGAAATATTGGCCAGACGACCTCCCAGCCAAAACAGTGAATGGTGGAGTTTTTTTTGATTTTTCCATTTTTGCACAGAGAGTGACCGAGGAGGCAAAAAGGGATAAGTACATCGTTGAATGAGTTCTTGTCTAGTTTTCATTAAAAAAATATCCAAATGATTTAATTAGTGTTATTAGTGGAAACTTAAATATCCAGTCAATGAAATATTTGACAAGAAAAAATTTAACAAAAATTAGGAAATTAACTTTAAAGTCATCAAATTTATTTAACTAGATGAAAAATTGAAAAAGGAGGGTCAGCATTTTATATGTTCTCTTTTGTTAATCGGCATATTGGTCCACGAGAAAATGAAATCCAGGATATGCTTAATTTCTTAGGTATAAAAAATTTAGATGAATTAATACAAAAAGCTGCTCCACAGGAAATCAGATCACATACAGAGTTAAATTTGGAACCAGGGCAAACAGAAAATGAATGTTTGCAGGAACTAAAAAACCATGCGGATCAAAATCAAATTTTTAAATCTTATATTGGTCAAGGGTATTATGACACAAATATGCCAGCGGTGATTCAAAGAAATATTTTAGAAAATCCAGCTTGGCTGACTCCCTACACTCCGTACCAACCAGAAATATCGCAAGGGCGATTGCAAGCTTTATTAAATTTTCAAACCATGATCACAGAGTTAACGGACATGGAAATTGCGAATGCGTCTTTGTTAGATGAAGGGACAGCTTGTGCAGAAGCGATATCCATGGCTTACAACAATAGAAAAGTAGATTCCGCACGACATATATTTATGGATCGATATATTTTTCCTCAGACAAGGGATGTGATTCAAACGCGAGCGGATGCAGCTGGATTCAAAATAAATATAGGAGATGCAAAGAAGTTTGATTTTAACAAAGAATATTTTTGTATTGTGATACAAACTCCTGCTGCGGACGGACAAGTATGGAATTGGGAAACTTTATGTCAACAGGCAAAAAATAATGGAATAACCACTATCTTTAGTGCGGACTTATTAAGTTTATGTCTATTCAAAACGCCTGGGAAGATGGGTGCAGATATTGTGACAGGCACTTGTCAAAGATTAGGGTTACCAATGATGTTTGGTGGACCGCATGCAGCTTATTTAGCAGCTAGGAAGGAATATACACGTCTATTACCAGGTCGAGTGGTAGGTGTTTCTAAAGATCGACATGGACGTCAAGCGTTAAGGTTAGCCATACAAACTAGGGAGCAACACATTCGTCGTGAAAAAGCAACGAGCAATATTTGTACTGCTCAGGCTCTACCGGCAGTGTTAGCAAGTATGTTTGCTGTTTATCATGGTCCGCAAGGATTATACAAAATAGCAAAGCACATTCACCAATCCGCTTTACGCTTACTAACTGCTTTAAGGCAAATGGGATTTATCGTTCGGCATGACAATATTTTTGACACCGTTCAAGTAGAGATAACGAAACCTTTACGGCAATCTATTTATGAAGTGTTTATTCAACATAAAATTAATGTTGGCCAGTTTACTGATGGGTTATCTATTTCTATCAATGAAACGACTTCAAAGGAAGACATTAAGGAGTTACTACAAATTTTTGCAAAATTTAGTAAAACACCAGAGCAGGCTTTTAAACAGATACTAGCGCTTGGTAAACAAGATTTGCAAGATAGTGACATGCATGCAAGGAATCGCGGCGAAACCACTCCCCTTTTGAAGGGGGGTCTTAGGCATCCTGTATTTTCGACTTATCATTCTGAAACGCGCTTATTGCGTTACATTCATTATTTACAATCTCAGGATTTATCTTTGACGCATTCTATGATTCCATTAGGGTCGTGCACGATGAAGTTAAATGCAACGGCTGAGTTATTACCGATCACTTGGCCAGCTTTTGCTAGGATACATCCGTTTTCTCCATCCGATCAGGTACGTGGTTATCATTTAGTAATTCAGGAGCTAGGAAAATATTTATGTGAGATAACGGGTTTTGAAAGTATTTCTTTTCAACCGAATGCGGGATCGCAGGGAGAGTATGCGGGTTTGTTAGCGATTCGTCGGTACCATGAACAATTAACGGGGGGAAGTGAGAGGAATATTTGTTTAATTCCTGTATCAGCACATGGAACAAATCCAGCGAGTGCGCGAATGGCAGGTTTAAAGGTAGTGGATCTTTTGTGTGATCCACAGGGCAATATTTCTCATGAGGATTTAAAGAAAAAAATTACAGAACACAAAAATCATTTAGCTGCTTTAATGATCACTTATCCTTCCACTTTTGGAGTATTTGAGAAGGGTGTGCCACAGGTATGTGATTTAGTGCATACAGCTGGTGGTTTAGTCTATTTGGATGGAGCGAACATGAACGCTTTAATTGGGATCAGTCGACCGGCTCATTGGGGAGTGGACATTTGTCATTTGAATTTACATAAGACGTTTTGCATTCCGCATGGTGGAGGTGGACCTGGGGTGGGACCGATTTTAACCACTCGGTTAAAAAAATATCTTCCGAGTCATTGGTATTTTTCTAACAACTCATCTACACAAAATTTCACGCCAACACCTGGTACACATGATGTGCACAGCAGTGACAATAACGTAAATGAAGCCACGGCGAAATCACTCCCCCTTGGGGGGCAGCGCCGGCGAGTCGCCGGAGACACTGGTAAACATAATTTGCAAGGTAGTGACATGTATGCAGCAGAATCGCGGCTAAATCACTCCCCCCTTGGGGGGGTGGCGGCAGCTCCTTGGGGCAGTGCGGGCATTTTGATGGTTTCTTGGGCTTACATTCGTTTAATGGGTAGCAAGGGTTTAAGAAAAGCAACTGACTTAGCAATATTGAATGCGAATTACATGGCAGGCAGGCTGAGTGAGCATTTTAAAATTTTATATCGTGGTGAAAACAATTTAGTAGCGCATGAGTGTATTTTAGATGTGCGTAAATTCCGGCATTCAGCGGATGTGAGTGTAGATGATATTGCTAAGCGGTTGATCGATTATGGCTTTCATGCTCCGACCATTAGTTGGCCTGTACCAGGTGCATTGATGATAGAACCGACGGAGAGTGAAGACAAAGGAGAGCTGGATCGTTTTTGTGAAGCCTTAATTATGATTAAGGAAGAAATAAAAGAAGTGGAAAACAACAAATATTCCAAAAAGAATAATGTATTAAAAAATGCTCCGCATGTATTGGAAGATGCGATGATGGACAAGTGGCCTTTTTCTTATTCTCGTCAGAAGGCTTTTTATCCTTTGTCATGGGTAAGGGAGCATAAGTTTTGGCCAGCGGTGAGTCGTGTGGAGCAAGCTTACGGTGACATTAACTTATTTTGTGCCTGCCCTCCTGTTACGTCTTTGACGCCCATTGAAAGTGAGCAGTAAAGTGCCGCAGAAAATCCGGTTCTTTGGTAAATTGAATACCTTTTAATTGAGAAGCTTCTTTATTTACAAAGGAGATAATGGAATTAGCGACATAGTTTAAATGAGATTCGGTATAGACTCTGCGTGGAATAGCTAGCCGAACCAGTTCATGTATATGGTACAGTTGCCGACCGCTTTTAAGTTTTTTGCCCATCATAATGGATCCAATTTCGCAGGATCGAATGCCGGCATATTCATATAATCCAGCGACCAGAGCTTGTCCTGGATATTGTGATTGTGGAATATGTGGCAGTAGTGCTTTCGCATCAATATAGACAGCATGTCCTCCGGGTGGATGTAGCACCGGAACGTTACCAGCGACTAATTTTTGATGAAGCTGCTGTATAGTACTAATACGATGTCGCAGGTAAGATGGTTCTAGAACTTCTTTAAATCCTTGAGCGATAGCAGCCAAGTCCCTACCTGCTAATCCTCCATAGGTGGGATACCCTTCAGCGAGTACCAGCCGGTTTTTACATTGTTCACTGAGCGATTCAGTTCTCACTCCGATAAAACCACCGATATTAGCTAGTCCATCTTTTTTAGCAGAAACAAAACATATATCAGCGATATCAAACACAGCTTTAGCAATAGCTGCTGGGCTTTTATGTTGAAAACCCGGTTCTTTTTGTTTAATTAACCATGCATTTTCTGCAAAACGACAAGCATCCAGAATAAACGGAATTTTATATTTTTTACAAATCGCACCACACTTTTGAATATTTGCAAAAGATACTGGCTGACCTCCGCCGGAGTTATTTGTAATAGTGAGAATCACAGCAGCTACGGATTTTGTTTTAAGTGTTTTTTCTAATTGTGAAAGATGAATATTCCCTTTGAAGGGGTATTGGTCGGACAGGTGTTGGGCATTTGGATCCGGCAAATCTTGCGTTTTAAATCCGCATTGTTCAGCATTTGCGCGAGTGGTATCAAAGAGAGTATTAGAGACAATATATTTTCCTTGGTTTTTAAGGATATCCATCAAAATTCTTTCTGCTGCACGACCTTGATGGACGGGAATGATATATTGCATACCAGTTATTTTTTGTATGGTGTGTTCAAAAAAGTAAAAACTTTCCGCACCGGCGTAGGATTCATCACCTGTGAGTATCGCTCCCCATTGCTTAGCGCTCATAGCACCTGTACCAGAATCAGTTAACAAATCAATCATCACAAACTTAGCTGGCACAAAGAACAAGTTGAGGTGTGCTTTTTGCAAAATTACTTTGCGTTCTTTTCTAGTGGTAATAAAAATAGGTTCAGTCGTTTTTATTTTATAAGGTTCCATAGTTATACCCTTTCATAATGATTTATACAGGTGTGGGATATTTTCCGGTAAAGCAAGCAGAGCAAAACTTATTAGCTGAAGTATTTTGACCGTTTTGTTTTACAGCTTGCATCAGTCCTTGATGTGACAGGAAGGCTAGAGAATCTGCCTGCAGATATGTTTGCATTTCCAATACAGTTTTTTGTGCAGCAATGAGTTCTTTTTTCTCTGGAGTGTCCACTCCATAAAAACAAGGACCGATGACTGGAGGTGACGACACACGGAAGTGAATTTCTTTTGCACCAGCTTTTCTAAGCAAGGAAACAATGGCGCGAGAGGTGGTACCTCTAACGATAGAATCATCTACAACAACTATTTTTTTTCCTTTGAGTAATTTTTTTTGTGGACTCAATTTAATTTTTATATTGAAGTTTCTAATATGTTGTGACGGGTGTATGAAGGTACGTCCGACATAGTGATTACGAATAATACCCATTTCATAGGGAACACCGCTGATTTCACTATATCCAAGAGCGCTAGCTGTGCCACTATCTGGTACGGATATTACGATATCAGCTGGCACCTGACTTTCTTTGGCCAAAATACGACCCATTTCTTTGCGACTTTGGTACACATGTTGACCGAATACTTGGCTATCTGGCCGAGCGAAGTATACATGTTCAAACACACAACAATGCAACTGGCGAGGCAGGTTTGGTAAAAAGATAGAACGTTCACCTTTATGATCCGCTACCCATATTTCTCCAGGTTTAATTTCACGTACAAACTCCGCGCCGGTTAGATCAAAAGCACAAGTTTCTGATGCTAAAGCCCAAGAAGGGCGATCGGATGAATGATATTTTCCCAAAACTAATGGACGAAACCCCATTGGATCTCTTGCAGCAATAAGGGATTGATTAGTTAATAATACGAAACTATAAGCTCCGATCAATTTTGGCAGACAATTTTGTAAAGCATCTACTAGAGTAGGCGTTGCAGTAGAGTTTCTACCACTTTTTAAATCCATAGCCAGAAGATGAATGAGGCATTCCGTATCACTAGTGCCATAAAAAATACTACCTTGCTTGATTAATTGTTTTTTTAAAGTGGGAAAGTTAACAATGTTTCCATTATGAGCAATAGCGATAGGGCCAATGGATAAATCAGCAGTGAGAGGTTGCACATTATGTTTAATTTTTCGCCCACGAGTGGAGTAGCGGGTATGTCCGATAGTAGCACTGCCTTTTAATTTTTTTAATTGTTGTTTGGAAAAAACTTCACCGACCAACCCTGCTCCGCGATGAATATAGTGTTTGTTTTTATCTAAAGAAACAATACCTGCTCCTTCTTGTCCACGATGTTGTTGAGCATACAATCCCAGGTAGCTCATTTCTACAGCTGCTGGGTGATTCCATACACCAAACACAGCACACTTATCGTTCCAGTTTTTTTGAGGTATTACTTGTGTAGACATCATATGGATAATGATTGCTTTTTGCTTCTACTGTCAATCTCTCTATAAAAATTTTACTAAGTATTTATCCCGTTAGAGATAATATAGCTAGAAATAGTACAAACGTTATAACAAATTATATGTCATTTCATCACATTGTTTGACCATCTGAGATATTTTAATTCTTCCGCATTAAACACTGCTTGCATATCTCTAGAAGCGTTACTTCTGTTATATTTATAAAAATCTTTAATCAACACATCCCACCCATTTTTACGTCTATACTTTTTAACAATCTGTCCATAGCGGTTAGTGACTTTCCGACGATGCTGATAAAAATAAGAAATAAAACCTTCAAAACGTTTCCAGCCAACTTGTTTAATGAATTTCTCAGTACTGAGATCACTCATTATGAGAGTTTCATCAAAAGCTTTTACCATATTGCCCTCAAAATATAAATTAGCAATTAGAGCATATCCTTCCATGCCTCTAAAAATCCAACCGCCAGCCATAAATGTTTTCCAGTTATATGTTTCTACTAGATTCCATATTGGACCAATATATCTAGGCCATCCCAATTTGTAAAACTCATCAGGTGATAAATGAGATTTTACTTTGTGCTTTGCTTGCCAGATATCGCCGTTAAAATACACCCCTGCATATAAAAGCAAGCCTCTTCCTCCACCATATTTATTAAATAAATCTGGATGCTGAAGCACATACAAGGCTAAAAATGCAGGATCATCAGATATATGCCTTAAAGATAGCTTAGAAGTTTGTATGGTCAATCGATCCAACTCAGCCATTCGGTTTAGTGAAGTTTTAAATAATAATTTATCCAACAAATTATTTGATGTTTCTTCATTAGAAGAAAAACTGTTCTGACAAGAATTATTTGATGCAGGAACAAGAAAAGAAAAAGATAAGACTACGCTTATATAACACATTACCCATTTATTTTGATTGATCCATTTCATAACAATTTTCTTAAATAAGAATTTTTCAGTAACACCATCACTTGTTTCAAAAAGTACATTCTTCAGATATATAGGGCTTTGATGGCTCTTACCATTAACATTTTTATTACTGCTGTAAGTTAATACTCTGGCCATTTAAGATATCCAAATTCTACAAAGTTAAGCACGGCCTTTATATCTAAATAAACTTTAGATATATCGCCACCATCAAATTGACTAGCAAGTACCTTCAATCCATTTTCATATCTATATTTGTTAACAATCCAGCCTTGCAGATCGGTAACCTGTCGCCGCAGTAGATAAAAACGATCCGTATAACCTTCAAAACGTTTCCAGCCAAATCGTTTAATGAATTTCTCAGCACTGAGGCCACTCATTATGAGAGTGTCATCAAAAGCTTTTACCATATTACCATCAAAATATAAATTGGCAATTAACCCATATCCTTCCATACCTCTAAAAATCCGACCACCAGTCATAAATGTTTGCCATTGATATACTCTATTTAGTGTTTGTATTTGATTTTTATATTTTTCCCACTGCAGTTGCTGAAATTCCTTTGGTAAATATGTTGCCACTGTTTGCCGTGCCAACTGAATGTCACCATTAAAGTATGTCTTTGCATACAAAAAAAGACCTCTTTCTCCGTTGTACTTATTCAATAAGTCTGGATGTTGCAGTACACGCCAAGCTAAAGGTGCAGACTTATTATCTGGATCATTTATAAAAAATTTGGAAGTTTCTATAGTTAATAGATCCAATTGAGCTGTTTGATTCTGCGGAATTTCTGATAGAAATGAACGTAACGAACTACGGGCTTTTTGTTCATGTATTTTCTTACCATTATGAAAAGAAAAATTTTTTCGACAAGAATCATCTGCTGCAAAAGCAAAAAAGGATAGAATCCCAACCAAGCAACAAACTGCCCATTTATTCAGATCTATCCCTTTCATGCAGTGCATGTGGTGAACTCTTTTTACTAACATTGTGTCCATTGAGAACATTTTGTCCATTTAGTTTACTATCCATTATCAAATTCACAGTCAAATCCCGCTGATTGTTATTTTGTTCATTGCTGATTGTGTCCTCTGGCCATTGCAAATATTCCCATTCCCTAGCATTAAGAACTAATTTCATATCCAATTTAGATTTACCTATGTTACCACTATAAAACGTGGCAGCAAATGTATCTAATCCATTTTCTAGTCTATAACGTCTGTAAGTCAACCCTTGTGAATTAGTTATCTTTCGCCGCAATGGATAAAAGTAATAAGTTGGACCGATAAAACGTTTCCATCTGAACCGCTCCGTAAACTCTTCAGCACTCATTCTGCTCATTTCTACAGTTTTATTGAAAGCTTCTATCATATCACCATTAAAATAAAGATCAGCGACCAAGGCAAATCCTTCCATACCTCTAAAGTTTCGACCCCCAGCTATGAATATTTTCCAACTATAATCCACATTCAAATTCTTCATCGGCCAATCATATTTTAACCATTCTAATTTTTTTATTTCCATTATTGAAAGCTCGGTTTTTACTCGTGACATTGCTTTTTCTACATCACCGCCGAAATACACCATTGCATATAAGAATAAACCTTTTTCTCCGCGATATTTATTAAATAAGAGTGGATGTTTAAAAACCAGAAAGGGTAATTGATCAAAAGTGTCCTTTGTAATGGTAATACCTATAATTGCCAGATTCGTCTGATCTAATTGAGCTATCCGATGCATTGGCTTACTGGATTTAAATGAACGCAGTAAACCCGCTACTCTGTTACCCAAGTTCATCACTCTATCGCCAAAAAAACTTTTCTGGCAAGAACTACCTGGTGTAGATAAAGGTAAACTACCATTCCCTGCAAAAACCACAAAAGGCAGAATCCAAATCAGCCAGCAAATCATCCATTTATTTTGATTATTCCATTTCATAAAAAACTTCCTGGAAAGGCGCTTATATAATATGTTTATTCAATTTATTCAATAACTTATTTATTTAGATGATAAATACTCTTTTATTAAGGACATTATTGTTTTTACAATTACCAAACATAGAAATTTAAACGATCGATATGTAATAATTACATTAAATGGTTGATTGCAGGAAAAGCTATGTATCCCCTACTGATTGACTTATGTAAGTATAAAACAATTCTAGTAAAGAATATGTAATATTTTAACAGGAGAGATATTGTGCAAAATCTATCATGCGCTGTGCAAAACCTGATTCATTATCGTACCAGGCAAGCATTTTAGCCATATGATCCCCTGCCATGATAGAAGGCATATCCACAATGCAGCTATAGGGGCTGCCACTAAAATCTATACTAACTAGTTCATTTGTTTCGCAATATAAAATATTTTTTAAATCCTTCTCCTGAGCGGATAAAAAAACTTTACGCAATTGATGAACGTCCATAGGTTTTTGCACACGAAACACTAAATCTACTAAACTAACATTAGGAGTGGGCACTCGCACAGCCATCCCTTGCATTTTACCTTTTAGTGTCGGAAAAATACTGTTTAAAGTAGCACTAGCGCCGGTGCTGGTTGGAATCATGGATAGCGCTGCTGCGCGCGCTCTTCGTAAATCTTTCTTATGTGTCGAATCCAGTAATTTTTGATCTAAAGTATAAGCATGTGTTGTCGTAAAGAATAGTTCCTCTATGTGAAAATGATCCTTTAACACTTTAACCATTGGTGCCAAGCAATTAGTTGTACAGGAACCTAAACTAATCATCCGATGTTTTTTTTGAAACTGCTGGTGATTCACACCCTGAATGATAGTCACATCTGCTGCTGCTGCAGGATAAGCCAGCACAACTCGTTTAGCTCCACCTTTAAAGTGCCCTTCTAAGTCTTTTTTTTGTGTAAACAGTCCTGAACATTCCAACACCACATCCACATCCCATTGACTCCATGGAATATCCTGAGGCTGCGCATAAGATATATAATGTATTTTTTCATGATTAAAATTAATACTCTTTTTATCTACTGATACTTTACCAGGGTATACTCCGTGAACACTATCATATTTAAAAAGATGTGCAGCGGTGTGCACATTTGCTGGGCTATTAACAACCACGATATTTAAGTCTTTATTCATGCGCAAAACCTGCCGGCCGATCCGGCCAAAACCATTAATGCCAATATTTAATTTTCGATGAAAATTAGCTTTGGATCCACGAGAAGCGTTTATACTAAAATTATTATTTTTTAAACCAGGCATTTTGATCCTAAAAGTTTGTGCTTATTTTACATTCATACACATTTTATTAATGACTTAAGTCAATAAAAAAATCTATTTAGCTAATTTTTTATGTACATGAAAACTAAAAGTATTATTTTTTAAAAATCAACTTCTTATTTTGTCTTCATATCTATTTTATTATATGAACTTAATCAATGAAAACACACATCTGGCGTCCTTTTACACAAATGAAAAATATTTCCACTTTACCACAAGCGGTGTCTGCTCGTGGCAGCCGCATTTATCTAAAAAACAAATCCTCTGTCATTGACGCTATTTCGTCTTGGTGGGTTATCACTCTCGGGCACTGCGAGCCAGCTATTGTGCAAGCCGTTCGAAAGCAAGCCCAGCAAATGGATCAAATATTATTTGCCAATTTTTCTCATTCACCTGCTGAATCCTTAGCAAAGGAATTAAGCTCTTTGTTGCCATCTGATTTACCCTATTTATTCTTTTCTGATGATGGTTCTACAGCAGTGGAATCCGCCTTAAAAATGGCCGTACAAAGTTGGAAACAGAAACAGAAAAAAAAAGCCGAAAGAAATATTTTTATTTCTTTCACACATTCTTATCATGGAGACACGGTGGGCGCCATGAGTGTCAGTGGACAAAGCCTATTTACAGCTCCTTATCAAAAGTTACTTTTTCCAGTCGTGCGAGCAAAGCAAGGCATTCGATCTAGTGATCCTCCTTCTGCGTATCTGGCTGATTTTGAAAAAAAATTAAAACAATATCACCACCGAGCGGCTGGAGTGATCATAGAACCTTTAGTACAGGGAGTGGGAGGTATGATTATGTGGCCAGAGGAAGTGGTACGGGAAATTTGTTATTTAACAAAAAAATATGGCCTCTATCTCATTTTTGATGAAGTCATGACAGGTTTTGGTCGCACAGGCGATTATTTTGCCTTTCAAAAGTTAGGCGTCACACCAGATCTTTTGTGCCTATCCAAAGGATTAACCGGAGGATTTTTACCATTAGCTCTAACTGTTGCCAGTCCAGAAATCTATAATAGTTTTCTTTCTAAAAAGAAACAGCATCTTTTCTTTCATGGACATAGTTTTACAGGTAACCCGATATCTTGTGCAGCTGCCACGGCTAATATTCAAACAATGAAAAAAAGAAACCTAAAGAAAGAATGGAAAAGAATTAACACTTTTCATCAGAAAAAAATTAAGCAGTTGAAAGATCATAAAAACTGCAAAGACGCACGTGTCTGTGGCACGATTGCCGCTCTAGAATTTCGTACTAACTCAGCCACAAAAAATCAAGGATATACTTCACAATTTGCTGAAACTTTTACTGCTAAAGCATTGAAAAGAGGCGTTTTTTTAAGACCTATAGGAAATATTATATACATTTTGCCTCCTTATTGCATCAGCAATCAGGAACTAGAGCAAGTTTGGTCTGTCATAGAAAAAGAGCTGAATGGCAAATAAAAAGTCACATTTAGATAATAAATTCATAATTTATAAAATATTCTAAAAACTCAATATCCTAAAAATCTTATAAAATTAATTCACTCATTAACTAATATTGAAATAATTACACTAAAAATTTTTTAGTGTCATTTCTTTGTATTTTCTTATAATTTTAATTATAAAAATATCAAATTAAAATACTAGAAGTTAAAAATGCAAACACGACAATTATCACAAATCATTTATTTATTATCATTATTGTTGATTCTCCCTGGCTGGCGAAATTACCAAGCAAGTAGTAAAGCGTACCAATATTCATCTACGGAAGCTACTATTCCAGTAAATTCTGCGATTGTATTAGATGAAAAAGGGAAACATGCTTGTCGCATAGATTTAGCAGAATATCCGGATTTAGTGCCAAATTTTGCACAGCTTAGTACAAGAAAAATAGACGATCAAACAAATCAACTACAAAGAGAATCGATCCCCATAACGGAGGAATTAGATCTACCCTCTTGTACAAATAAATATTTAAATCAGCTAAAAAAAATAGCAACAGATAATATTATTGTGAATGATGATTTATCGCATATTTATAAAACAAATTTGAAAAAAAATGTAGTGATTGGCTTGGCGGCTTGCGCTTTAGGTGCAAGTGGTTATTACATTCAAAATTATCTCTGGCCGGAACCTTATAAAAGAGAAAATTTTATAACAGATCAAAATGGTAAAACGTATCCCCTACCTCCTCCTGCTCCTATAACTGAACTTCCTCTTCTGACACCAGGAGGCATGGCTGCAACTATGCCCATAGGAGGAGGTATTGGAATATCAATAGGCATACATGCGCTTATTAAAGACCTAATAAAAGATCTCAACAATAGTGCTATTTCCAGTTCTGAAAAAAAAGAAATAATGACGAAATTAGCTAACTTACGTAAACATTTATCAAGTTGGACAGCAGTAGCTTCAGCAGCTACTTGTTATTTTATAACAGATGTAGGTAGAGTTCTCTATATTGAATACAATTCATGGTAACTAAAGTAGATTTTTTAATCTAACTTAATGATCATCACTTCGAAAAAATAAATAACTCACTTACTTAGATTTTAATAAGAAACCCCAAGTAGATGTCATTTGAACATTTTGTAAAATAATAACTAATCAGTGACTATTTTTTTAAACATTATGTTTGATCCGACTCTACAAATATTAAAATTAATCCTTCCATAGTTATAAAACAAGTACCCGCTAATATTGACGACATACTTTTAAAAGTATTTTTATTACTAAGTATTGAATCATCTAAATTCATTTCCCCATTTTTTAATTGCTTTATTATTTTCACACGAGGGCGAATAAGCACATCAAACACTACTAACCAAGCAAGTATTCTAACATACGAGCTGTGTTCTTCATTAAGAAACACCCGTGGTGTCATTGCTGCAGAAGCAGCTAATAAACAATTAATTATAGGATACCGCAAATGCTGCAGCCAATGCGTTAAATGAACATAAGATGGTCTTTCTAAAGAAGATAACATCTGCTGCCTCCAAATGGAGCGCTGTTGCTGCCATTTCTCCATATCTATGTCACTAATTTGTAAATCCTGTGAATTAAATATGAGTGATTCTATTTCACGAATGTCCTTATCTTGTAAAACATATTCATTATTAAAAACTTGTTCATATTTCTGAACTTCTGATAATAATACATCATCAGTCATAATAATTGCCCGTGGTGTAAAATCTTGAGGTAATTGACTAGTCATTATCCGAGCGACTGCCACATGCCCTACTACCAAACACAGCAATAAATTAATTATTCTCAGTTGCATCCACATCATTACTATGATCCTACAAATCATACTTGGCAAATAAGCGCTTACACAAAGTATCTATACTGTTGGATAAACTTAATATGAATGCTATATAAATAAACCACTGCACTGAGTCAACTTTTTCTGATATGCTATAAAAATATATATAATCAATCACTATTATTTTCCCTATTCACTAATCCGGTTTGTTCCAAAAGCCTTTAATTGAACTTTAGTAAAATAAATACTATTTTTATTTTCTAAGATTAAGTTCTTTAAAAACAAAATCTAATTAAATATTAAAAAGTAGTTAAGTAAAACGATAAAATTTTAAGAAATTAGAACATAGAAATAAAAACATTTTTGATGATATATCTATCTTTACTATTACCAACTCCTTTTTGTTTAAAAAGCAGTCGAATTTTATAGATTAAGAGCACATTGTACTTTGATTTTTATATATATATTATATTTTTTAACTCTACATTCGTAAAAACCGAAATAATTAATTAAATAACCTTTTTAAAAGGCTAAAAAGAAAAAATATGAAAATAAAAAGATTATTGTGCCTTACATATCTATTATTGCTATTGCCTGTACTAATAAGCTGTCAGATGTTTTCTGCACAAAAAATACAGCGAAAGCCACAGTCAGCAGGCTTTGGAGGGTATTGCTCAACCTGTTTAGTGGGACGCCTAGACGAAGACTTAAAAGAATTAAAAAATACGATACAGAAAAGTAATCCAAATAACCATCCGCCTGTTAAAACACCTATTGAAGCGCGATCGGCAGTAGTACTAGATAAAAATGGAGATGTAATTTGCCGCGTAGATTTTATGGAACACCCTGATCTGGTACCGAATTTTGCGAAACCAATTACACAAAAAATGGTCTATCAAAAAATCATTCGATCACAAAGAAGACCCGCTTCTGTAGCAAATGAATCTGATCTACCTCCTTGCACTGGTAAATATTTAAGTCAGCTTAAAAAAGTAGCAAAAAAAAATGTAGTAATTAATGGTAATGAATCATATATCCACAAAGTAAAGTTAAAAAAAAATCTCGCAGCCGGTGCTGCTGCTTGCTTTATAGGTGCCAGTAGCGCCTATGCCATTCGTGCAACCGAAAATACAACTGATGATAACATAATGGACACAGCTATTATTGGTGGAGTAGTCGGTGGATATGTAATAAAAAAAATACCAGAGAAAGTGAAAGATAAAATACGTAACATGTACCATACTTTTCAATCCAGTCGTTTTTCTGTCACTGACACTTTAACAAAACGACTGCCCGGTGCTGACAAGATAGATCGCCAAATGGCAAAAAAAGCAGTCAAGATTGGTGCATTTTGTTATATTGGAACGGAAATAGGCTTAGTCCTCTATGATGTATATCAAATAATTCCAATCATAAAAGAAGTAATACAGGAACTCAATGAAACACAACAGTTAAATGATTCACCTAGCCAACCCACACCGATAAATTAAATAGTTATTATAAATATGCTATAAAAAATTTATCAAAATATTAGTGCAACATTAAAAATCGGCACATTTTCTATATAGGAATAAAAATAACTATAGCTGTGTATGAATCTGTAACAGATGATTTACTCTATAAAGCCTTAGATGATTTTCATTCAGTAAAATAATCAACCTATTTAAATGCAACCAGCTATTGTAGTAGATAAAAATAGCTATTCAGCTTGTTATATAGATTTTAATCAAGAGTGAAAATTTTTCATTGAGTATATTTTTTATACATATTTCTGCAATTTATCTATTAAAATATGATTTTTATTTCTCTTAGGAAAATATAGTATGTACTGCACTATCTACTAAGATAAATAATCTTACTTTTTTAAAGGGAATAAAAATGAAAATAAAAAAATTATCTTTGATTATTTACTTACTATCATTACTGCTAGTGCTACCAGGATGGAGAAACTATCAAGCAAATAACGAAATATTACAATATTCAGCAGATAAAACACGGATTCCCGTACGTTCAGCTATTGTATTAGATAAAAAAGGAACACCAGTTTGTCACATAGACTTAATAAACCACCCGGATCTAGTGCCGAATTTTGCTAAACTAAGCAACACAAAAACCAGCCATCCAACAAATGAATTTGATCAAGAAATATCTTCTATAGCAAGGCAATTGGATCTTCCTTCCTGCCCCGATCAATATTTAAACCAGCTTAGGCAGGTGGCTAAAAATAATATTGTCCTCAATAATAATGATAAATCCCATATTCATAAATCTGCGTGGAAATACGTAGCAGGTGGATTTGCAGTGTGTGCCTTAGGTGCAGGCAGTCGTCATGCAATGACTGATAATGAACATACATCTTACCCTACGAACAAAGGCGCAACCGCAGCTGTTGTGGGAGCAAGCTCAGCAGTTTCCTCGGCACATTTTTCTTATCAGTTTGAACAGGTTAGAAAGCATATTAGAGATGATTGGCCAGAGGACTCTATAGAAAGAAATAGAAAAATCAATAAATTAGTCACCAAGTTAGGTAGGCTACATGGAAATATACTGTTTTCTATGGCAACGATGATTGGTTCCATCTGTTACACTGTAACAGATGCAGTAAAAGGTGTAGCAGCCATCATTTATAAAAATACAGAATCCGATTCAGAATAAAAAATATATTTCATATATTTGTAATCCACTAAATAAGTATGACCATTTTATGTAGAAATACTTAGTTAAACATAATTTGTAAGATAGTGACATGCGTGCAACGGAATCGTGGGGGCGGCGGGTCGCCGGAGACACTTGTAAACATAATTTGCAAAGTTGTCACATGGAAGCAGCGGAATCGCGGCGAAGTCACCCCCTCTGGGGGCGGCGGGTCGCCGGAGACATTATTGGTAAACATGATATGCAAAGTTGTCACATGGAAGCAGCGGAATCGCGGCGAAGTCACCCCCTCTGGGGGCGGCGGGTCGCCGGAGACATTATTGGTAAACATGATATGCAAAGTTGTCACATGGAAGCAGCGGAATCGCGGCGAAGTCACCCCCTCTGGGGGCGGCCCCTTTGGGGGTAAAAAAAAAGCCGGATAAAAAATCCGGCTTTTAATGATATTAAGTTATACTTATTAATTAAGATCTAACTTGTTTTTTCCAGTTTTGAAATTTGTTCTGTACTAAAGAAGTAGATTTCTTAACCATAGATTGAAATTTACTAAGCTCTGCTTTTGCTTTGGCGTGTTGGCCATTTTTAATAAGCAAGTTGATGTAAGCACGCATAACACTCACTTGTGCTACTTCTGGGCTAGCTTTTAAAGCGTATTTGTAATAACCCAAAGCCTGTTGAGTATTTCCAGATTTTTCTAAAATCTGAGCGTAGTTGTAAGCAGCTTTCACTTCTTTACCTTTTTTTGTAAAATACAGTGTGTAAGTTTCTTTCGCTTCATCCAATGAACCTCTACGGTATTGCAACTCTCCTAGAGCGTGCAAAGCAGATAAATCGTTGGAAGAACGGAAGTATGACTGATGAGCACTTTCAACACAATCATATTTTTTCAAGTTCATGCAAGTGTTTTTTAAATCTGCATAAGCTTGCTTAGTAAGTAAGCCTGTCCATTGACGTGCTTTTAAAGACACGATGGATAGAGAAGAAGATCCCCATTCACTTAAATGTACAACAGAGCCCATTAACACAAACCCAGCTATTATTAAGTGTGTGGTAATCCCTTTTTGTATCCGTAAACCATTTGCATGGTTAAAAGATTTGTGCCAACCACACTGACAAAATACAGTGCGACCAGCCGCCTTTACTTTTGACCCACAAATAGGACAAATTGTTTTATTCATTTTCTTACCTCCTGTTTATTTACCTTCACCTACTCTTTACTTATGCAAAATGGTGGTAATTTATTTATAAATAATGAATATCACTAGAATTTTATTTTTTATCCTTTGATATAGATATAAAAGTGTTTCATAGTAGAACACAATGCCTGACGGTATTTTATGCAATAGGGACAAAAAGCGTCCAATATGTGATAAAACCGAGATCTTCTATGAAATTTGATTTACTAATTAAAGATGCTTGGGCGCTATTATCTCATCCAAAAAATCCCTGGGAATTAGTAGAAGAACAGGTAGATATTGGAATCTTAGGTGAGCAAATTACTGCCATTGGATCCTTAAAAGCAGCTAGTGCACATTCTACCTTTAAAGCATCCGGGCTGGTGGTTTTACCCGGCTTGATTGACACTCAAGTACATTTTCGTGAGCCGGGGATGGAGCATAAAGAAACGATCGAATCAGGTAGTCGTGCGGCCCTCTTAGGAGGAATTAGCGCTTTTTTAGAAATGCCTAACACCATTCCCCCTACTCTAAGCAAAGAAACTTTTAAAGATAAAATACAAAGAGCAGAAAATAATTCCTGGTGTGATTTTGCGTTTTTTATGGGATCCTCTTCTTCTAATCTTTCTCAGTTATCCGAGTTAGAAAAACAAACAGGCTGCTGCGGAGTAAAAATTTTTATGGGAAAATCCACTGGCTCCTTATTATTAGATAAAGAATCAGATATTTTACAAGCTTTACAAAATACATCCGGGCCAGTGGCCATACATAGTGAAGATCAAGAGCGACTGAACCAAAGAAAAAAACTCATACTATCTGACCCCAACGTCACTGTGCAAAAGCATCCAGTATGGAGAGACGTCGACAGCGCTTTGATTGCTACCAAAAAAATTATCCGGCTGGCCAAAGAGTGTCAACGACGCGTACATATTCTACACGTCACCACGGAAGAAGAAATGTCACTTTTAAAACAACACCAGACAACTGCTACAGTGGAAGTCACTCCACAACACTTAACTCTCACAGCTCCTGAATGCTATGAACGACTAGGCAGCTTAGCGCAAATGAATCCTCCCATACGAGACAAAAGGCACCAGCAAGCACTATGGCAAGCTGTCCGGGAAGGAGTTGTTACCATGATCGGTTCTGACCATGCTCCGCACAGCCTGGAGGAAAAAAAACAAGCTTATCCCCTATCACCAGCTGGAATGCCTGGCACACAAACAATGTTACCGCTGATGTTAAATCACGTGCACAAAAAGCAACTTAGTTTAAAAAAACTCACTGAATTACTTGCCGTCAACCCTCACCGCTATTATGGCATTCAAAGACAAGGCTTAATTAAAAAACATTTTAAAGCTAATTTAACTTTTGTGGATATGAAAAAAACACAAACTATTACACAAAAATGGCTAGCTTCCAAATGTGGCTGGTCTCCATTTGAAAACCAAAAAGTAACCGGCTGGCCAGAAGCTGTATTACTGAGCGGGCAATGGGCTATGCAAAACGGTGAACTAATCTCCCTTCCAAAAGGAAAAATGTTATCTTTTCGTAAAAAAGATTCTTGTTAAGTAATAATCAGAAGAAAAAATATTTGTTACCAATGCATTATGCAGATGAAACATTTAGCGCTGTAATATATAGATAACCTATAGGATCTTCATTTCTTAATTCTGGACGCAAACTTCTTCTGGAGATTTCACAGGAACAATTTCTGTATAGTGTACACTGCTGGATACAATCAAAGTGCGATACTGTTTGTTACTCATCAATTGACTAAAGGCTTCCTTCATAGTCGGTCCAGAAGACACTTCAAGATTCTTAAAAATTTTATTCCTAATAACAGGAACTGTATAATTATTCCAAAGCCAGCCATCATGGTAATGATTTGCGACATGTACAGGAACAACCTCTGCGGAATAAGCTATACAAGAGAAACGCTGGGGCTGAGAGGAGGTAGAATTTTTGGAACAAGAACTACGAATGCTGATTTGAAGAGGAATAAAACGCTCGTAGCTGCCCCATACTAGATTGTCAATAAGAACCCCTTTATAATCAGTGTCTGTCCGGCATTTATTTTGTGCTGCCAGCACTACCTCTTTTGTGGAGCTACCGTGTTTTGTTATAATGTATCCATCTCTTGATCCATTTTTAAACCATTCGCAGGCAAACGAGCATGACCATGTATGAGAACTGTTACTAGAACGATCGATAGGAGGAGTTTGAACAGGCTGATGATCAACTAATTTTAGATTACTTTTTTGTATTATTTTTTGCAGTTGTTTTACATCTTTACCAATACTTTTTACTAAACAATTGGGGCAATACCCTCTAAAACCTGCAGATTGCGGCTTTCTATTTGCTTTAAACACCTGACAGTTCATTAGCACTAGCAGTAGCAGTGATGTGTATATCAGTAACCATTTTCTTGTTTTCATACCTTTAGGCTCCCTTAAAGACTTTTCACTAGCTACTTTAGTTTACATTTCGGTTTATAAAAAACTAAAATAAAGAATAATGCCTAAAAAATGAGAGAAATAATAAATTTTATATGTTAAAATATTAAAAATTGTAGAATTTTATGAAAAAGAAAATATTATTTATAACTATACAGACAACTAAACAATAATAATCATATACATGAAACATAGAAAATAACATTAAATGAATGATTTCTATTTTGCCTTCTCGTAAAAATACTGGCTGAATAAACATAATATGCAAAACAGTGAAATAGATGCAATAGAATCGCGGCGAAATCACTCCCCCCTTGAAGGGAGAAAAATTTTTATTGCAAATGATCATGCAGGTTTTTTGCTAAAAAATTTTTTAATAAAGAAAAATCCGGAGCAATGTTGGGAAGATTTGGGAGTGCACAATGAACGAAAAAGCAATTATCCACAGCTTGCACAGACACTCTGCCGGAAAATAAAAAAAGATGGAGGTAAAGGAGTCCTTATTTGTGGTAGTGGACAAGGAATGGCGATGGCAGCTAATCGCTTTAGTGGCATCCGAGCAGCAGCAGTGTGGAATGTAGAAAGTACGCAATTGGCCAGAGAACACAATAACGCAAATGTATTATGCCTAGGAGCGCGGTTAATTTCTCGTAAAATGGCCCATCAAATTTTACAAACTTTTATTTGCACCCCTTTTAAAAAAGGACGACATTTGAAAAGAGTACAGCAAATAGATCGGTGGAAGAACACATGAAAACTGGTTTGCAACACATTGACCCGAAAATTTTTCAAGCGATTGAACAAGAAAAAGCACGGCAAAAAAATGGTTTAGAGTTAATCGCTTCTGAAAATTACACCTCTACTGCTGTTCTACAAGCACAGGGTTCCATACTAACGAACAAATATGCGGAAGGTTATCCAGGTAAAAGATATTACGGTGGCTGCAAATTTGTAGATATTTGTGAAACATTAGCTATTGCCCGTGCACAAAAATTATTTTCAGCAGAATATGCAAATGTTCAACCACACTCCGGATCACAAGCGAATATGGCAGTATACTTTGCCGCAGCCAAACCTGGTGATACCATTATGGGAATGGATCTATCTTGTGGTGGACATTTAACACATGGATCCATTGTTAATTTTAGCGGTTTTATATTTCGATCCACTTCTTATCAAACAGATCCAAAAACCGGTTGGTTGGATTATAACCACATTGAACAACAAGCTAAAAAGCAAAAACCCCGCCTACTCATTGCAGGGTACAGTGCTTACCCACGAACACTTGATTTTAAAAACTTCCGACAAATTGCAGACCAAGTGGGAGCAACTCTCATCGTAGATATGGCACACTTTGCCGGACTAGTCGCCGGAAACGTACACTCCTCCCCCATTCCCTATGCAGATTTTGTCACTTCCACTACCCATAAAACACTAAGAGGCCCGAGAGGAGGGCTTATCCTTTGTCCTATGAAAAACAGTAAAAAATTAAACTCGTCCATCTTCCCTGGCATACAAGGTGGACCTTTAATGCATACCATTGCTGGAAAAGCGATTGCCTTTCAAGAAGCTTTACAAGATTCCTTTAAAAAATATGCGCAAACTGTTGTTTCTAATGCAAAAATATTAGCTAAACATTTGATCAATTATGAATTTTCTTTAGTCACTGGTGGCACGGATAATCATTTGATTTTAATTGATCTTTCTAATAAAAATATCACAGGAAAAAAAGCAGAACGCGTTTTAGAACAAGCTGGAATCACAGTTAATAAAAATACAGTGCCGGGTGAAACAAAATCACCTTTTGTCACCAGCGGCATTCGCATAGGAACTCCAGCAGTGACTACACGAGGAATGGGAACAGCAGAAATGAAATATATTGCCCAATGGATTCATCAAGCTTTGGAAAAGCCAGATAATGAAAAACATTTAAAAAATATTGCTCAACAGGTAAAAGAGTTATGCACCGGATTTTCTTACCCCTCTTAATAATACTAACTGTCGCATCTTGCGCACATATACCTCAGCCAGAGTTCACCTGGCCAATTAAAAAACCGTACACAACCTCTCGGTTATTTTCTATCTATCATGCAGGAGTGGATTTTCCAAAAAATACCGGAGCACCAGTGCTTAGTGTCGCAAAAGGTAAAGTAGTATATACCGGAAAAGGTTTTTCAGGTTATGGCAACATGGTACTCATTGAACATGATCATTCATGGTCTAGTCTATATGCTCACCTACATCGCATTGATGTTAAGACAGGACAAGCAGTTCAAAAAGCACAAGCAATTGGTGCAGTAGGTAGTACCGGTCGTTCTTCTGGCCCTCACCTACACTTTGAACTACTCCATGAAAAACAAGTAATGAATCCGCTAAACTTTCTACCCGAATCCAATTAGTTCACATCTTTAAAATCAGCATCAATAACTTCTTTATCGTCCTTGTTATTTTTTTTGTCCGATCCAGTATCAGCCGTTTTACTGTCAGCACCATCAGTACCGTCAGCACCCGCTGCAGGAGGTTCTGCTTTTTTAGATGCTTCATAAACCGCTGCACCAATTTGACGATAAATATCCTCTAACTTTTTTGTTTCTTCTTTAAAAATCTCTATACTGGCTGACTCATTTTTTAGACAAGCACGAGCAGTTTTCATTTGTTCTTCTGCTTTTTTTTGCAGATCCGTCGGCAACTGTTTTTGATTGTCTTTGATCAATTTTTCTACCCGGTAAATCAAACTATCTAAATTATTCCGACAAGTAATTTTTTCTCTTTTCTGTTTATCCGTTTGTGAATATTGCTCAGCTTCTTTAACCAGTTTATTAATTTCTTTTTCATTTAACCCGGGTTTTTCAATCCGTATTTTTTGTTGACGGTTTGTATCTTTGTTCGTTGCTGATACATCAATAATGCCATCCGCGCTGATTTGAAACTTAACTTCAATTTTCGGCACGCCACGCGGAGCAGGTGGAATATCCTGCAGCTCAAACCGACCAATGGTTTTATTATCTGCTGCCATCTCTCTTTCCCCTTGCAAGACATGAATACTAACCCCTGGTTGATTATCTTCCGCTGTAGAAAATGTTTCTGATTTTTCAGTGGGAATCGTTGTGTTACGTTCAATCAGACGAGTCATCACCCCACCCAGCGTCTCAATACCTAAAGACAAAGGAGTAACATCTAAAAGCAATACATCCTTTATCTCTTCTGTAAACACACCGGCCTGTACAGCCGCACCTAAAGCCACTACTTCATCTGGGTTAACTGTTTTATTACACTCTTTACCAAAAAATTCCTGTACCGCCCTCTGCACAGCAGGAATACGAGTAGAACCACCAACTAAAATTATTTCATCAATATCACTGACACTGAACTTACTGTCCTCTAAAGCTTTTTTACAGGGTGTAATAGATCGTTGTATCAACTCATCTATTAGTTTCTCAAACTGCACACGAGTGAGAGTCATATCCAAGTGCTTAGGACCACTTGCATCCGCTGTAATAAAAGGTAAATTAATATGTGTTTCATGTGTAGAACTAAGATCAATTTTAGCTTTTTCCGCATGCTCTCTTAATCTTTGAATCGCCATCTTATCGTTTTTTAAGTCAATCCCAGAAGTTTTCTTAAAATTTTCAATCATCCAGTTCATAATAACTATGTCAAAATCGTCACCGCCTAAATAAGTGTCTCCATTTGTGGATTTGACTTCAGTCAACCCCTCCGTCACTTCCAAAATTGAAATATCAAACGTGCCACCACCAAAATCGTATACGGCAATATTCTTATTTTTTTTCTTGTCCATGCCGTAAAATAAAGCCGCTGCCGTTGGCTCATTAATCACCCTCTTTACTTCCAAACCGGCAATGTTTCCAGCATCCTTAGTCGCTTGTCTTTGTGCATCGTTAAAATAAGCAGGAACTGTAATCACAGCTTTGTTAACTTTTTGCCCCAAATAATCTTCCGCATCTTTTTTCAACTTAGCCAAAACAAAACTTGCTATTTCCTCACAAGAATACACCTTATCACCCACCTTAAAACAGCAACTCCCAGTTTTTCCGTCCACTAAATTGTAGAGCACATTCTTTGCTAACTCTTTTATTTCAGAATATTTTTTACCAATAAACCGCTTAGAAGAGTACACCGTATGTAAAGGACGAATAGCTGCCTGACCTTTTGCCATTTGACCCACCATACGCTCCCCATTCTTGTTCCACCCAACGACAGAAGGAGTTGTTCTATTACCTTCTGCATTTTGAATTACCTTTGGTCGACCACCCTCAATCACAGCAACAACAGAATTAGTTGTCCCTAAATCAATTCCTATAATTTTTTCCATAGTTCTTCCTTTTTTCTAAAATCTTCGTATTTTCCTAAAACTGAAGCCTTTTTAAAAAATGTCAACAAAAGTCAACGATGTGAATGAGCAGAAGCCTGCTCTAACTGAGCTGCCTGCTCCATCTGACGATTTAATAGCACCCAATCTTTGTCCCGACAACCTCCTAAGCTCAAAAACCGAGAAGATAACTCCGAAAATCGGCTACAAGCTTCACTAGATAAAATTGGCTCTCTATTTAAAATATCTGATGATCCATAGCTCATTTTAAAAAATAAAGACCAATCAAAACAATGCCCCGGATCCACCTTGCCCCTATACCCCGCAATATGCTCGTGCCCTAAAACACGCTCAGGGTTACATAGAGCTTTATAATAGCGCTGTAGCCTCTTACATATTAAAGCCAAAGAACGATATTGCGCCTTTGTATAAGGAAATAAATTGCCGTTCCTGTTAACTAACTCAATACCAATAGAAAACCCATTAAACCCCCGAATCGGGGGGGATACTTCGCCGCGATTCCCTGCACCCATGTCACTGCCTTGCACACCATGTTTACCAGTAAGCGTCTGCGGCGACTCGCCGCCGCCGCGATTCCCTGCACCCATGTCACTGCCTTGCACACCATGTTTACCAGTAAGCGTCTGCGGCGACTCACCGCCGCCGCGATTCCCTGCACCTATGTCACTGCCTTGCACATCATGTTTACCAGTAAGCGTCTGCGCAGATTTCTGTGCCCCGCGGGTCATAGAGGACATTTTTGCCGCAGATTCTTTCACGTTATTGTCGCTACCTTGCAAATTATGCACATCAACTGTCGACACGGGCCAATAGCTTTCCCCGGCATGCCAGGCTTTTAAACACTTTCCATCCAAACAAGGAACTAATTCATACACAGAACCATCCATATCTAAAATTAAATGACAAGAGGCGCGAGAACGAGGATTTTGAAAGATTCGCAACGTTCCAGATAAACTGGCTGCCGTATAATGTAACACTAAAAATGCCACAGGAATCTCTTCCGGATCATAATTAAGCGATAAATATTCTCTATGTATGACAAGTGACATATTTTTATATTATATTCCTTCTTATTAATAACAAGAATATATCTCATGGGAGCAATAAATGTCTGAATTTTTCTATGAAATTACTTTGTTTAGCAGCAAAATCATTTTTCTACTTATCTTACTGGGAGTTTTCTTTTCCATCATAGGATCCGCAGCAGCCGAATATAAAAAACAAAAGAAAAAAGAAAAACTGGAAATAGAAGACTTTGGAGAAAAACTCCAACAATACAAACTCACCATGCACTCATATACCCGGTCAGCAAAAGATCTCAAAAAAGAAATTAAATCTTTAAAAAAACAAAAAAAACAAACAGAGAAAACAACAATATCGGGTGTAGTTTATATTCTGGACTTTAAGGGAGATGTACAAGCCTCCCAAGTTAAACGATTACGAGAGGAAATATCTATCTTAATTAAATCAGCTAATCCTAAAACAGACGAAGTGGTCTTGCGCTTAAATAACCACGGAGGACTGGTACCTAATCATGGGCTAGGTGCCAGCCAGCTGCAAAGATTAAGAAGTCATGATCTATTACTCACTGTGTGTGTAGATGAAGTAGCCGGCAGTGGCGGCTATTTGATGGCTTGTACTGCAAATAAAATTTTAGCGGCGCCATTTGCTGTCATTGGTTCCATCGGTGTACTGGCACAAATGCCTAATTTTTATCGCTTCCTGCAAAAACAAGACGTAGACTTTGAAGAAATTTCAGCTGGCAAACATAAAAGAACACTGACCTTATTTGGAAAAGCAACAGAAGAAAAAAGAGAAAAACTACGTAGTCAATTGGAAGATATCCACGAATCCTTCAAAAATTATATCGCTAAACATCGTCCAAATGTAGACCTGTCTAAAACAGCAACTGGAGATTTCTGGTTAGGAGAAAAAGCAAAGGAACTAGGATTGGTGGATCAAATTTCTACTAGTGACGATTATTTATTGTCTTTGTTAAATCAAAATAAAAAAGTGTATCATATAAGTTTAAAGGGAGAAGAATCTAAACTGCCTTTCTGGTTAAATAAAAAAGTAGCTCAACATAAAGAGCTTATTAACTCTTTGAGTGAATGGATCAAAAATCTTCTAACAAAAATATAACTTAATGATACAAATAATAAATCAGTAAATTCTTCTTGTTTGAAAATTGTATTTTTTACAATCCAGTTATTTTCAGCTGTTAAAATAAGATCTTTCAATTTAAATTTGAATCAAAGTTTCACGTTTTACTACAGAGTGGTTAGTATGTGATCAGTCAGTTACTTGTTAGTTAGAAAGATATATTTATGAGACGAATAGTTATTTTACTAATGCTTCATTTTTTTACTTTGATTCCAATGCAATCCTTTGGAAATAATCAATTACTGAATTTTTATGATAGAGGAATGAAGCTCGTTCAGTCAGGGTTCCGGCAGGAAGCTGAAACTCAATTTAGTAAAGCCATTGAATTAAATCCGAACTTTGAAGAAGCTTATAACGCAAGAGGTATAACTAGAATTTATTTGAACAACTACGAAGAAGCCTTAGTAGATTTCAACACTGCTATTACACTAAATCCACAATATGAAGCAGCTCTCACCAATCGAGGGGCTGTTTGGGCGAAAAAAAAAGATTATGAAAAAGCTAAGAAAGATTTTGATATGGCTCTTCAATTAAATCCACAATCTATTAATGCTTTGCTTAACCGAGGAAATGCTCGTGCTAAACTGAATCAGGAATATTTTGCTGCCTTAGAAGACTACGAAAAGGTGCTTGCTTTAGATCCTAAACATGAAGGCGCTCATAAGAATATAGAACTTACTAGGCAACTGATAAACCTTACTAAAGAAAAAGAAATTCCGTTTGCTGAATTAGTAGAATTTTTTACTCCGCCAGAGCCTCCTTCAACATCTTTCTGGAGGAGTTGCCTGAACTTATTCAAGAAGTAAAATTAAAATAGGTTACAGTTATACCAATTTGGTTGGTATAATTAATGAATCATATAATTTTTATACACAGGGATTTTAATTCTCTTAAAATCACTGAATGGTTATCTTACTAAAAAAAAGAGCCAGGTGAGAGTGTCTCTACTGGCTCTTTAAATAAATTAAAACTATCTAAATTACTTAGATTCTTCTTCCTTAACTTCTTCTTCTACTGCAGGTGCTACTTCTTCTACTGCAGGTGCAACGACTTCTCCTACTACAGGTGTTCCTGGTTCTCCTTCTGCTGCTGCTTCTACTGCAGGTGCTACTTCTTCTTTTTGTACATGTTCATCAGCCATCACATAGCCGGAAAGACCCAATAAAAGAATTGGAATTAGAAATTTCATCTGAACCTCCTCGTATTTGTGTTTTTGTAAAAGAATACACTAGATGCGCATTCTTCATTTTAATCATGTGGATGCGCATCGGATACTGTCAATCAAAAAATAAATCTATTTCACATAATTATGATAGTTATATACCTTTATAAGTGTCGTTTTTAAGATCTATTCTTAAGTGCGTTATATTTATCGATGAATACATATAACTATTCAATAATACTAGTAAAATTTAAATAAAAAATGTAAAGAATATATACTGTAGATACAAACTTTAATCAGTAAACAAATACTTTATTAAAAATCAATGTCAGATAAATGAAATGTAAGATTGATTGAGGTTTTAGTATTGCACACGTCGACTTTTTACTCGTACACCCTTAACAAACCCTTCATATTTAGCAGTTAGCAAGTGCGATTGAATTTGTTGTGCTGTATCTAAAGATACCCCAACTAAAATTAATAAACTGGTCCCACCAAAATAAAATGGTGTGTTCATTTTATCAATTAACAAAGTTGGAATAATACAAATCACACTTAAATAGATAGCGCCTCCAACTGTCAGACGATCCAACACTCGTTTGATATAATCCGCCGTACTCCGGCCGGCTCGAATACCTGGAATAAAGCCACCATATTTTTTTAAATTGTCTGATACTTCTGTTGGATTAAATACCGCTTCTGTATAAAAAAAGCAAAAGAATACAATCATCGCAACAAATAAAATATTAAATAGTGAACTCTGCGGCGTTAACATATCTCTTAATTTCTGTGCCCAAGGTTGATTCACATACTGAGCTAATGTTGTAGGAAATAATAATAAACTAGATGCAAAAATAGGTGGGATGACACCAGAAAAATTTAGCTTGAGAGGTAAATGTGAGCTCTGTGCAGAAGGCTGTTTACCCATCGATCGTTGTGAATATTGAATAGGAATTCTTCTTTGACCAACTTCAATAAAGATAATCACTCCCACAATTAATATCATAAATAAAACGAGACCGATTAATAAACCACCTGTGATTTGTCCACGTCCGGTCATCTTAAATAAACTCATCATACCAGACGGAATCCCTGCAGCAATACCGGCAAAAATAATTAAGGATGCTCCATTACCAATTCCCCGCTCATTGATTTGTTCACCCAACCACATAATTAAACAAGCACCCGCTGTTAAAGTAATAATTGTAAACAATTCAAACGACATAAAGCCAACCATCGGAGAAGTAACTAGTGAACGACCATCCGCCGGTGATTGCAAAAGTAACATCTTTGCAATGCCATAACCTTGCACAATAGAAAACAACACAGTGGAATAACGAGTGTATTGGTTAATCTTTCTTCGGCCAGCTTCCCCTTCTTTTTTCAACTGCTCTAGATAAGGTACCCCTGTTTGAAGTAATTGAAAAATAATAGACGCTGTAATATAAGGTAAAATACCTAATGCAAAAATACTAAATCGTTCTAGTGCACCACCTGTAAAAGTATTTAGCATATTTAATACGCCACCACCCTGATTAGCAAAAAAATCCATCAGTGCACCACGATCTACCCCAGGAGTTGGCACCTGCACTCCCACCCGATAAATAATCAACACAGCTAAGGTAAATAATATTTTTTTGCGTAAATCTTTTGGAAATGAAAAATTCTGTGCCATACTTTTACTTCCCGTTGCTCACTGCTACGATATGCTTTAAGTTCCTAATCACATACGGTTACTAGTCTCTCAATGATGCTCTTACTTCCCGTTGCTCACTGCTACGATATGCTTTAAGTCCCTAATCACATACGGTTACTAGTCTCTCAATGATGCTCTTACTTCCCGTTGCTCACTGCTACTATATGCCTTTAAGTCCCTAATCACATACGATGAGTATTTCTCAATTAAGTTTTTATTTCTTCTACGGTACCGCCGGCAGATTCAATAACTTTACGAGCACCGCGACTCACATGATGCACTTTCACTAATAAAGCACCTTCTAAACTACCTAATCCAATCACTTTAATTTTTACATTTTTTTTCGGATAAGTTGTTTTTGTTCCCTGGGTATCTTGTACCTTATTTACCGAGTTACTATGTCGACGAGCTGCACGTAAAATATCCAAATTAACCTCTGGTTTTTCGCCCGATCGACAAAAGCGATTCAAATCCGATACATTCCAAACTTCATATACCTGCTTAAACCGCCGATTAGAAAAACCAAACTTTGGTAGACGACGAACGAGAGACATCTGTCCTCCTTCAAAACTATTAGGTATGCTACAACCTGATCGTGCTCGCTGCCCCTTATGCCCTTTGGTAGAAGTACCTCCTTTACCACTGGAACGTCCTCGACCCCACCGCTGCTTTTTACGATAAGCCAAAGGATGTGAATGCAACTGACTTAAAAGACTCATTTTTCACCTTCTATTAAATAAAAAATTTTCCGACTCATAAACAATTTACTCTTTATTCTCTACAGAAATCAAATGCTGGATTTTCCTTATTTGCCCTAAATGTACCGGTGTCACAGAATCCAAATGCACAACTTGCCCCACTCGTTTTAAACCTAAAGCATGTGCCGCTGACTTTTGTGATTGTGTCCAACCAATCAAACTTCTTTTTAAAACAATTTTTAATACGGAAGTGTTATTTATTTTCTTTGTCTGTACTGTCTTCATCCGCTTTTCCTTTATTGATTTGATTTTTATCTACTAGTTTATCCTTTTCACCAGTTAATTTATGTAATAACATGAGTTGCTCCAAACCATTTAAAGCTGCATTAACTACATTATGAGGATTCCGACTCCCCAACCGCTTAGTTAATATATCTTTTATTCCTACACACTCTAAAACCGCTCGCACAGGGCCACCAGCAATGACACCTGTCCCACTGGATGCCGGTTTCAATATCACAGTGGAAGCACCAAACCGACCAATCACCTCATGTGGAATCGTACGCCCTTGTTTTAACGGCACTTGTATAAGAGATTTTCTGGCCATCCGAGTCGCTTTGCCGATAGACGCTGGTACTTCATTGGCTTTTCCAGTCCCTGTACCCACCTGACCTTGTCCATCTCCGGCTACCACCAAAGCAGAGAAAGAAAAACGTCTACCTCCTTTTACTACTTTTGTAACACGATTGATTGTTACCACTCGCTCTAAAAAATCCTGATCATTAATATTTGCCAAACTAAACTCTTTCTTTTAAAAAACTAAGCCACCCTGACGAGCAGCTGTTGCAACAGCTTCCACACGACCATGATAAATAAAACCACCTCGATCAAATACCACTTGTTTAATATTTTTTTCTATCGCACGTTGCGCCATCTGCTGTCCAACCAAACCAGACAATTGAATTTTTCCTGTACGCTCCTTTATTGATACACCCAAAGTACTAGCATGAGCAATCACTTCACCCGAAATATCATTTACCAATTGTGCATAGATATGTCGATGAGAACGAAATACCACAAGACGCGGCCGCTCTTCAGTGCCCATCACTTTTTTTCTAATACGCGCTTTATTCCTTAATCTCTTTTTCAACTTTAAAGGCATTCTTTTATGAATACATATACGAATCATTTAGATTTTTCTCCTCCTGATTTACCTGCTTTACGACGAATCACTTCGTCGCTGTAACGAATTCCCTTACCCAAATAAGGCTCCGGCTTTCTCAATTCTCTCACTTGAGCGCAAAACTGCCCCACTGCCGCTCGATCGATACCGGATATCATAAGATTATTTTTTTCCACCTGCACTGCTAAATCCTCCGGAATTTCCATCTTTACCGGACTGGAATACCCTAGATGTAATTCTAAACATCTGCCAGACACACTCGCCTTATAACCCACTCCCTTCATAATCAAAGTCTTCTTCCATCCAGAAGAAAGCCCCACTACTGCATTATCAATCAATTTACGATATAGACCATGCCAGGCACGGGTTTGTGGTTCATTATTTTTCCTCGTTAAAATCACTTTGCCATCTGCTACAAGCACATCAATAACCGGTTGTACTTGAATCTTTAAGACACGATGACCCTCACTAACACACACTTCACCTCCAGCACCTACTTCCACTTTTACACCAGCCGCTAATATAATTGGTAATTTTCCTATCCGTGACATATCACTTTAATCCCTTCATTTTAATCCTACACATTGATCTATTGGTTACCATACCCGACACAAGAGCTCGCCACCAACACCTCTTTTACGAGCCTCTTTTCCACTTAACACACCTTGATTGGTACTTAAAATAACTAATCCTTTACCAGAAAGCACATCTGGAATTTGATCCGCTTTTACATAATGTCGACAAGAAGGACGACTTAACCTTTCAATCTGCGTAATCACAGATTGTTCTTGTTCACTATATTTTAAATAAATCCGGATCATACCCTGCCGACCATCATCTACTACCTTGTAATTGCGAATATAACCCGCTCGTTTAAGCTCTTCCGCTAAACTCACTTGAATGCGAGAACTCGGTATATCTACTTTCTGATGCTGCACGCGTGCAGCATTTCTAATCCGAGTACAAAACTGACTAATTATATCCATAATAAACCCCTCCCTGTACTTAACGTTCTCTAAAGGGAAAACCCAATTGCTTTAACAAAACACGCGCATCATTGTCACTGTTAGAACGCATACAAATAGAAATATTCATCCCACGAATCGCATCTACCTTATCATAATCAATTTCTGGAAAAATAATCTGCTCTTTGATTCCCATATTGTAATTGCCATGCCCATCAAAACTCTTAGGAGATAGTCCTCTAAAATCTCTCACTCTGGGGAGTGCAAAATGAATCAGTCGTTCTAAAAAAGACCACATTTTTTCTCGCCTTAACGTAACACATGCACCTAGCGGAATGCCTTTTTTTATTTTAAAATTAGAAACAGCTTTTCTTGCTTTAGTGATCACTGCTTTTTGACCGGATATTTTAGTTAAATCTTGCTGAACTGATTTAAGAATTTTTGGATTTGTAACTGCCTGAGAAACACAAACACTTAATACTACCTTTTCTAAACGTGGGGCTTCCATGATATTCTTCAATGATAAAGAACGTTGTAAAGACGCACGTTGATCTGTGTAATGTACCTTAAGAGATTTCATAACACCTCCGGTGCCATAGAAATAATTTTAATAAAATTCTTAGCTCTTAACTCTCTAGCGACAGGACCAAAAATCCGAGTCCCTATTGGTTCTTTATTATTATTAACCAGAACAGCTGAGTTTTCATCAAAACGAATAGAAGTTCCATCTGAACGCTGTATCTTATGTGTTGTACGAACAATCACTGCCCGCGCTTTCTCTCCTTTTTTGACTTTAGAGCGAGGTAAAGCAGATTTAACAGATACGACTATGATATCCCCGACACCCGCAACTCGCCGACGAGTACCACCAAGCACTTTAATACATTGTACTTCACGTGCTCCTGAATTATCCGCTACATTTAAGCGAGATTGCATCTGAATCATCACAACTCCCATTTCACTACTTAGTGTCCAAACGACGATCACCATTGTCTTCAATATTCAACAACTTCCATCTTTTCGTCTTACTTCGTGGACGAGTTTCATAAATAGAAACAATATCTCCTGCCTTAGCCTTATTATGTTCGTCATGTGCTCTAAAAACTGACTCCCGACGAATATATTTTTTATACTTAGGGTGCTTCATTAAACGATAAATTAATACAGAAATAGTTTTATTCGCTTTATCAGAAACAACACGACCTTTTACAATATTCAGTCTTCCCCGGCTGGGGGTGAGTGCAACTGATTCTGTATCAGTAATACCTTTATTTGTACTGTTTACCGTACCTTTTTCTTCGGATGTAACCGACGGTTTACTCTGCTTAATTTGTTCTTTTTCTACCATGACTATTTACCTTTTTTAGAATCTTTTTTACCCCATTGAAATAAACGACCAAAACGTTTCGCTAACCCACCTTGCTGAACTGGCGCACTAGAAGCAACTTTTTTCTTCATAGGTGATGAACTTCTTAAGCGAGGCTTCATTTGAGTTGAACGAGTAGAAATATTTTTACTTTGAGGATCTAATTTGGAATCCATACGGCTACTTTGCTGACTTTTTTTGTGGACCACACGAACTTTATGTTTTAAATCGACAGTATCTTTATCCGCCTTTTTTGTATCTTGTTTTTTTTCTACAACCGGCAGTGATTTTTGCACTGTTTTTACTTTTTCATGTACAGTAGCACTTTCCACCACTGCTTCTTTTTTAGAAGGCACATGAACAAACGGCTTTAAGGATAAAGCAAATTGCAAACGAGCAATATCCCGTCGCAAATACCTCAATTCCATGACATTAGAAAGACGTTTCATTTTATGCTTCATCCTCGCTGCAAACAAAGCCCGCCGAGTCTGCACTAAACGTTTGTAAAGTTCTCGTATTTCTAAATTTTTTATCTCTGCATATTTCATCAACGTACCCTTGTTTTATCCCTGCTCTTATATATTCCCACTACGCTTATTATTCACTAACTTCACAAAAATTTTATTATCTCTAACTTATTGTTTTTTTTTACACTATCTAGACAAAAACTTAGTCTTAAAAGGCAGCTTATAACTTGCTAAACGAAAAGCGGCACGTGCCTGTTCTGCACTCACACCTTCCACTTCAAATAATATCCGCCCAGGTTTAACTTTTGCTATCCAATATTCTAAAGCTCCCTTACCAGAACCCATCCGTATCCCAATTGGCTTCTTGGAAATAGGATTATCTGGAAATACACGAATCCATACTTTACCTCCACGCTTAATAGAACGAGAGATAGCGATACGACTGGATTCAATCTGCCGATCGGTTAAACGACCCGCTGTCATACTCATTAAACCAAAATCCCCAAAAGATAAATGCGAGCCTCTCTTAGCAAGACCACGCAATCTTCCTCTATGCACTTTTCTCCATTTTATCTTTTTTGGACTAAGCACTTGTCTCTACCACCGATATATTTTTCCTAGAATGCACATCTCCGTAATACATCCAAACTTTTACACCAATTAAACCATAAGTAGTTAATGCTTCTGCGAAACCATAATCAATATTTGCTCTTAAAGTATGCAAAGGGATACTTTTTTCATTATACCATTCAGAACGAGCAATATCTGCTCCATCTAAACGACCGGATACACGAATTTTCACTCCACGCACTCCTTGACGAATAGCTGCTTGAATAGCTTTTTTTAAAGCCCTTCTCCAAGAAACTCTCTTTTGAAGTTGTAAAGCAATGTTCTCAGCAACTAACTGACTATCTAAATCTAACTTTCTAATCTCTTGAATGCTCACAGATAATTTACTTTTTGTGCGCTTCTGAATATCTTCCTCCAAAGCATCTACACCGACTCCTTTTTTTCCAATGACAAAACCCGGACGTGCAGTAAAAATGACTAACTTAATTTGCTCCCCTTTTCTTTCAATCTCTATTTTAGAAATTCCTGAATTTTTTAGCTTGTTTTTCACGTAGCTACGTAACTGATAATCCTCATAAATATTACCTGCAAATTTTCTCTTAGATGCATACCATCTGGAATCCCAATTACGGATTATACCTACTCTAAAACCAATTGGATTAACCTTTTGACCCATGATTACTTACCTTTCCTTCAACACAATATGAATATGACTTTGTTTTTTATTTCGGCGAGCAGACTGTCCACGCGCGGCTGGACGAAAACGTTTAATATGTGGAGCCTGATTCACATAAATAGTCTGAACATATAAATTATCCACATCCACCACTTTGCCAGCTACTGCCCGTGCCGCCGCTGACTGAATAAGCTTTTTAACTAAACCCGCCGCTTTCTTTTTTGAAAACGACAATAAACTTACTGCATAATTGACATTTTGGCCACGTACTAAGTCTGCCACTAGACGTGCCCGCTGTGCACCCATTCGTGTATATTTCAAAGAAGCTTTTAATTCCATTATTTTTCACCTGTATAAAACATAATGTCACCTATTTGGAAAAACCAATTAATTATTTTTTGTCAGCCGCCTTTTTACCTTTAATATGACTACTAAAATATCGTGTAGGCGCAAACTCACCCAACTTATGCCCAATCATACTCTCTGATACAAAAACCGGAATAAATTTTTTGCCATTATGAACAGCAAAAGTCAAACCGACAGCATCAGGAGTAATCATTGAACGTCGAGACCATGTCTTAATAATTTTCTTATCACCACTTTGCCTAGCTCTATCGATTTTTTCCATCAAATGGTAATCTATAAACGGACCTTTTTTAACGGATCTCCCCATTATTCACTCCTATATATAAAATTAGGCATTAGCCCCTTTGTCATAACGACGACGAATAATCATTTTTTGTGTTCTCTTATTATTTCTTGTGCGATATCCCTTACAAGGTTTTCCCCAAGGAGTCATCGGATGATTCCCTTTACCAACTCCTTCACCACCACCCATTGGATGATCAATAGGATTCATAGCCATACCACGTACCTTTGGTCGCCATCCCTTCCACCGCGTACGCCCTGCTTTTCCCCACCGAATATTTTCATTATCCATATTTCCTAATTGTCCAATGGAAGCTCGGCATGCAGACAAAACCCGACGCATTTCCCCGGAAGGCATTTTAATCTGACAATACATCGTCTCCTTAGCAGCCAATACAGCACCCACACCTGCACTACGCGCTAACTGTCCTCCCCGCCCAGGAGATAATTCAATGTTATGAATCACCGTTCCTGTAGGGATACAGGATAAAGGTAAACTATTACCTGGCTGAATATCCGCTGTATGACTAGACAACACATCTTGATCTAACTTTAATCCATCGGGTGCTAAAATATAAGAGCGAGTGCCATCCCGATAATTAATCAATGCAATACGACAGGTCCGATTGGGATCATATTCAATAGCGGCTACCCGAGCTGGAATATCTGCTTTCTGTCTTTTAAAATCAATCAGGCGATAACGACGCTTATGACCGGCACCACGCGATCGAATGGTAATACGACCACGATTATTGCGTCCAGCAGATCCAGAACGTAAAGCTTTAGATAGAGATTTTTCTGGATTCTTTTTCGTAATCTCTTTAAAATCCGATACCGATCGTTTCCGATTGGCAGGAGTATACGGTTTATAAACTTTTATACCCATATTTTATATCCTTATTAATTTCCTTCAAATAAATCGATTTTTTCTCCATCGACCAAACGTACAATTGCCTTTTTCCAATACTTGACCCGACTCACATTCCGTTGAACACGACGTGCTCTTCCTCGACAAATCGCCGTTCGGATAGAACGTACTTTTACATCAAAATATTTTTCTACATGTTCTTTAATTATCCGTTTATCTGCCTCCAGCGCCACCTCAAACACATATACATTCTTACCAGCTAAAATATTATTTTTCTCCGTCAGTAAAGGACGTTTAATCAGTTGACTCATGACTTTGTTCGCAGTGACTTCTTAACATCACCACGCTCCTGAGTCAGAGAAGATTTTTTACTATGACTTACTGGATTTTTTAACCCCTTTTGATGACTCATTTGCTGACTGAATGTTGAATCAGTATCTTGCGCCGATGAAGGCTTAGCAATTTGATTCTTCATTGGTGCTACTTTTTCATTTTTTTCGCCATCGGATACTATTTGTGATTCTTTCTTTTTATTCACTTGCTTATCCTTAAAAAACACAATGCTTTCTTTACTGATTACTAAGTATTGATACCTTAATACATCGTATACATTTAAAGCTTTAGCCGGTAGAAACTGAAAGGATGATAAGTTGGCACATGCCCGCTTAAATAAAGCATTTCCTTCGACATCTACTAACAAAGCCTTCTGCAGTCCTAAATTTTTTAACTGAAGAGCCAACTCTTTTGTTTTTCCACTGGATGATTGCATGTTTTCCATAATAAAAATTTTATTTTGTTTCCACAGATAAGATAAAGCTTGCTTTAATCCCTTTTGGCGCATTTTAGCTGGTAATGCATAAGCATACTTTCTAGGACGAGGGCCAAATGTTTTACCACCTGCTACATTCAATGGAGATCGAATAGATCCTTGACGGGCATTCCCCGTACCTTTTTGGCGAAACGGTTTTTTACCACCACCACTGACTTCTCCACGTGTTTTTGCTTTGTGCGTACCTGAACGACGTGCCGCTCGTTGTGAACGAACGACTTCATTCACCAAATGCATATTTAATTCCTGTTCAAACCACTCCGATGGTAAATTTACATTTCCCACCGTCTCTTTTTTCCAATTACAAATTGTTGCATTAATCATTGACTGGTTACACTCCTGGCAATTCCGGTTTTATGTAAATACACCAAAGAGTTTCGCGCCCCAGGCACAGCTCCTTTTATAATCACTAATTGCTGATCTTCCACTACGTTCACTACTTTTACATTACGTAAGCTGACCCGACGCGCACCTTTGTGCCCAGGCATTTTCTTGCCAGGCATGACACGACCTGGTTCCGTTCGATTACCTATTGAACCGGTAGTTCTATGTTTTTTTGCTCCATGAGAAGCCGGTCCTCCTTTAAAACCCCACCTTTTAACCACACCTGCAAAACCGCAACCCTTAGACACACCACTTAAAGTCACGACATCCCCTTTTTGCAATGAATGAATGGATACAGACTGACCAATTTTTATATCATCAGATAATTTTTGACGAATCTCCCGTACATAAGCGGCACCTTCTTTAAAACCCGCAGCTAATAAATGAGTGATCAGTGATTTTGAACACCTCTTATTCTTCTGAGGACCACAAGCTAATTGAACACTACAATAACCATCTTTATCCATTGTTTTCACCTGAGAAACTAGCCAGGGACGAAACTGTAAAACAGTAATTGGAACAAAAATACCTTTGTCATCATAAATAGCAGACATACCCAATTTAAATGCATATAAACCTGATAACTTCAAATGAGCTGGAACCGTCTGCTTTGAAGACTCTGCCGTTGACGAAACTTCTTTAGACTTTGTCTCTTTAAACGTCTTTTGAGGCTCCGGTTGTTCATTTATTTTTTTAGTCACCGGATGCTCTGTTTTCACTGGAGCAACCGATTTATTTTCTGATTTATTTTTTTTCATTGGAACTTCCTGTAAAAATAATAACGTCCACACCAGCTGGTAAATCTAATTTCATCAACTGATTGATCGTCTGAGACGTTGGTTCTGAAATTTCTAATAATCGCTTATAACAACGAATTTCAAACTGTTCCCGAGATTTTTTATTCACATGAGGAGAGCGTAAAACAGTATAACGATTGATTTTGACCGGTAAGGGAATAGGGCCGGCTACGTTCGCACCAGTCCTTTTGGCAGTATCCACAATGCCACGAGCAGATTGATCCAATAGCTTGTGATCAAACCCAGTAAGACGAATGCGTATTTTCTGTCCTTCCATTTCCATTGACGATAACCTGCCTGCTCTAAAATGGCCCCTCTCCTTGTTAGTCCTAGAGTGATCTCAAATGTAGTGCGCACTTGAACTTACTTTATGAGTTTTTATTCAGTCAAGCCTATAACCTGAAATTTTAAAAAAAAATAGAAATAGGGAAATATCAAACACTCTAATACACCACTTAAGAGAAATGCCCTACTGACTCTTATCTAAACAACCAGTAAAAAAATATTCAACTTTTGGCTCATAAATACACAAAAGAAATACAGAAGAGATAGACAACATAAATAACGCATGCTATGCAAGTAAAATCAACACAGAAGAAAAGCTTTTATTCGGCCCAAAGTGAGTGAAGTTTTAAAACAATCCAAAGCGGACAGAATTAAAGCGGAGGTCACGTAGCTCAGTTGGATAGAGCGACAGTTTCCGGAACTGTAGGCCGTGGGTTCGATTCCTACCGTGACCGCCAGCATGAAACGATAAAATATTTAAAAAAGAGGATAACTATGTATAAATTATTTGGATATTTTATTTGTTTGATCCCTTTTTACGCAACCGGTGCCATCAGATGTTCCCCAGAAAAAGATTTAGATCAATCAAAAATCTATCAAGAATCTTTAGAAATAGAACCAGACAATGTGTCCTATATGCACCATCTTGGACGAGCAAAATTTTGTTTAGGAGACTTAAAAACTGGTGCACACTGGATGGGTAAAGCGGCCAGTAACGGACATATCTATGCCGCTTATTTAATGGGAGTTTATTACAAAACAAATAAAACAATCGATCCATTGTTGATAGAAAAACACCATATAAAAAACTATACCGCTATGATGTTTTATTTCCAAAAAACTGCAACACTCATTGAAAACAGCCGACATTATCCATACAATACCCGTCTTGCTACCTACAAAGCAGAAAGAGACACACACATCAGTTTTTTTGTATTTACTTATCTTCCAGCATTGTATTTTTCAGGTTATTATGCCTCCATGAAAAATGTTCTTCCTGCTTTAAATAATCAAAATAGATTAGTCCTACACAAAGACAGTCTGCAAACTTTACAAAAAGTACTTCAAGCCTCTTTACGCTGCTTAAAAAGACCAATTCTGACTATCTGGAAAAAACAAAACAAAAAACTCAGTGATATTATGCAAAAAAATTGCACGATCACAAAAAACTTTGCCCAGAAAGCATATCCCTTAGAACAAGAACGTCTACAAAAAGCAAAAGAATGTGATATAAACATTCAACATTGTTCAGCTTATCGAAATTTAACCCAGCAGATTTTACGCATAGCCCAATACACAGACGATCAGTTGACATTAATGTCACTAGATCTTTTCTACTAAACTTCTTACCTATTTGTTAATAGCTACCAAAAGAGTTTATGAGTTTAATCACCAGTTTACTTTTACTCCTTATTTGTGCGCGACTATTTGGTCGACTGTTCAAGTCACTGGGTTTTCAAGAAATCTTTGGTGAAATATTGGGAGGCTTGCTCATCAGCATGACCGGATTAGTCGCTCCCGGTCAGGAATTAAATGGCATTATGGAGCTGGCCGTCTTTCTTCTGATATTTGAAGCCGGTCTGGAAATGAATCTACAAGATATTTTCTCCGTCTTAAGGAGAAAAGCACTCGTCTGCGCACTCACCAGTTTCCTTGTTTCCTTCACAACAGGGTTTGCTATGAGCCTCTTTATTCTTCAACTGGGTATCGTACCTGCCTTGGTTATTGGACTTTGCTTTGCCATTACCGCTTTACCGATTGTGATTGGGTTTTTACAAAACTTAAGCATCATGGACACAAAAGTCGGACACCTCATTATGGGATCCGCTGTTTTAATAGATATTATCGTGCTGCTTTGTATGGGAATCACCTTTGATATGGAAGAAGTGAGAACTGGATTTGAATTTTTAAAAATATTTTCTATTAAAACAATTGAAATGGGCTTGTTTTTTACAGCAATCATGCTGGTTAATAAATTTCTTCGGTCAGAGATATCCCGCGCGCAAGCCTCAGAAGCTCTTTTTACTAAACTAATTAGCTATCTGGGAACAGAAGCTATTTTTGGACTGGGCGTGCTGTTTGTATTAGGTTTTTCCACCTTAAGTGAAACTCTTGGTTTTCACTTTATTATCGGTGCGTTTTTCGGAGGATTATTACTTAATCGAGATATTATTGGCACGGATGCTTTTCATACAATGAGTGCCACCTTAAGCTCCATCACCCGCCACTTTTTAACTCCTATTTTCTTTGCTTACATTGGACTACATTTTTCTCTACAAGCTTTTAATGAATGGCCAATTTTACTGCTTGTACTTGGCTGTGCTTTCACTAGTAAAATTTTTGGTGCATGGATGGGAGGCAAACTGATTCACTTAAGTAATAAACAAGCTCTACAACTTGGTATTATTCTTAACTCAAGAGGAGTATTGGATTTAATCATTGCAGAACTGGCCTACTCTAAGCAATACATTGACTCTAATATGTTTTCTATTCTGATTTTCTTAGGACTAAGTAGTATTGTTATCAACCCAGTTTTATATAGAAGGTTTATTGCACCTACTCCTTTGCCCGCCAAGCAAGAGTGATTTCCCCGCGGCGGCAAGTTGCCACTGACATTTCGCCGCGATTTTTTGCACGAATGTTACAACTGTGTAAATCATGTTTACAAATAAATGTCACCGGCAACCTGCCGGCGTTGCGATTCCCTGCATACATGTTATAACTTTGCCAATCATATACACATTTCTCTGCTTAAAAATTTTACTCAAAAGCTCAAACATGCGTTTTGCCGCAGAGCGATCTTTCAGCCGCTCTGCACCAAAGCCGAACTCGCTTTGAGCAAAATTTTTAAGCAGAGAAACCTAGTGATGTCTGTCACGACTGTGTGAATAATATAAACAAGCTACGAAAAACTATTTATTGAGGACAAACAGAAACTTCATCAGATGGAGGAAAACTACCATCCATAAAGTCTATTCCATCCATTATATACTTTCTGACATTTTTCGTATTGTCACTGTTAAGCGGTATATTTTCATTACGGAAAATATAACAAAAATAATTATTGATACAGCCACTAATGTCTGAACATAAATCCTTAACAACGGCATAGCCTAAATGAAAAGCACTTCCTAAGTTTTCTGTTCTGGTAAAATTAAAATACACATCACCAACACCACTGACTGCTCTAAGCAAATTCTTCTTTTTATCATCTGTTGTAATACTATTTATATTACCTAATAAATCACTACCTGGTATAAGATCACTGCTTGTATTATCACAGCTCATACCGCCCGATGAAAGACCACAATAATCCTCAAATTCTTTCTCTAAATCTTCTTTATCTGTATCAGGAGCACTAAAATCAGAACTATCACAACCGTATCTTTTCTCAAATAAGACAGCAAATTCTGTTAATTCATTCCTTGTATCATCCGCATCTTTTGTTTGTATATCACAATATTTTTTAAACCCATCAGAATCATATCCTCCACACCTGGCCACCTCTGACCCATAATCTTCCTCAATGGTATCATCTGTATCTAATAAGAAATCTTGTAACTTGCTTGGACTACTCGGTGCAGCTTGACAGTAAGCTCCGATTTTTGAACTGCCCGTACATCTCACTCTTTTTTCTTCGCATCTATATTCCACATAAGAATCTAACCACTTCCAAGCTTTTCCATCCGTTTCCGCCACAAACCATAAAACACTTTTTTCGTCCTCTAACTTCTCCTTCAATTGCTCATCTACAGTACCGCTACCAGACACCTCAGACAAAATCGCTCCTAATACTTGAAATTCATCGTCTTCATCATAAAAAATGTCTGCTAAATTATCTTCCTCCACTAAATCAATAAAAAACTTCTTCGCTTTAGAAGAAGATAGTTTTCGCACAACCCGTACAATCTCATCTTCCTCAATGTCTAACAAACATTCTAAAGCAAACTCATCAATATCTTCCACTTCACCGTCTTCTACTGCCTCAATAACATTTTCAAATTTTTTCACTAACTCTTCCGGCAACTCATAACAATCATCCCTATGACTATTACCGGAAAAAATATCTTTACAAATATCCTTACACTTAGATGATTCCTCGCAAAGATCACCCGTTTGATCTCGACACCTAGCCTGCTTTTCCGGATCCGATTCCTTAGGCGTACTTCTTCCTAGATCCGAAGAAAAAGATCTGGAATCACTCGTGCAATTTTGAAACCAAAGCCCCATACAAACCAAAGTGGAAACAATGGTAATGGTCCTTATAAAAAAACGATACATATTCATAATTTAAACGAAAAACCGAAACAGCATAATAAAAAAATTAGACAAGTGATAAATTAACACTTTTATCATGCTATTCTACACCTTAAGTCCAGCCCGCGGATCGCGGGAGGATGCTTCGACGCGGCTGCATTTACATTATTGTCACTATCTTGTAAATTATGCCCGCGAGTCGCGGGAGACATTTTCGATGCGACTTCATTTACGTTATTGCCACTATCTTGTAAATTATGTTTCGCCAAGCAAGTATTAGCGGCGACCCGCTATCCTCGAATCAGAACCATTCTTAAGCTTTTTTATTTCTTTTTCAGACAATCCTGTTACCTCTGAAATAAAAGCAATATCTACCTTCTTTTTCAGCATATTTAAAATAAGCTGTTGCCGACCTTCCCAACGACCTTGTTCTTTAATAAACTCTCTGATGTCCATAACACCTCCCCTCGTTAAAATCCCCTCTTCTATCATTAATTCTTCAGCTTCTTTCCACGTCTTAAAGTCTAACCCTGTATTATCTATCAAGTATTGAACTATCCTTAAACTCATCTCTTCTTTTTTCTTGCCTTTTAATTTTTTTAATATGTCTTCAAATTCAGTAAACACTTCCTTTACTTTTAATGGAGTAGGTTTCTTTATACTCCATACCTCAGATAACAGCCTTATAACACCACGACCTTTTAATTGATGACCTTTATAAGCTTCTCGTACCTTTGAATCCTGAGTGTTTATTATCTTTAACTCATAGTTTAACATATGTTTTCTGGATTCAACAGGAATCTTAGAAAACAAGGACTTAAAATCCTCTTCCTGAAGAGATCTTCTCCACTTCAAAGGCTGCTTCCCATGATAAAATAGCACAGGAATGATAGGCTGAGGATAACCCCTTTGTTGGATGCTGTGTTCCCGAACTAAGACTTGGTATTTTAAAAGCTGGCTAAATAAATTTTTATCATGAAACGATTTATGTTCTAAAAGAACTAAAAGCTCCAGTTTAATTTTAGGCTGAACCTTAAAAGGAATAGAAAAAATAAGATCAACTCTTTTATCTTCAAAGCTGTCTTTTTCTATTTTTAACTGTTGTAAATCATAAGCAGAGAGCTCCTTTTTTGAAAAGATAAGCTGTAACAATTCTTGAGCAAGCTTTGGATCAGAATAAAAATGTTTAAAAAAACTGTCATGACTAAAAGTTGGTTTTTTCCTTATATGAGATCTATTTCTCATATGAAATTTGTTTTTCATAAAAATCTTTCTATTTTAAATAACCTTAAGTTTATTTTTATAGTCCATATTAATAGCCACGCTTAACTGTGAAATAAACACACTTTTCCATTCTACAACCTCCCATATAGCAAAATCCCTTCCACCCGCGAGTCATGAGGGACATTTCGCCGGTGGCGGATCGCGAGAGATACTGCGCCGCGCCCCCCAAGGGGAAGTGATAGCGCCGCAATTCCATACATATATGTCACGGATTTGCAAACTATGTAAATCTCCTTATTTAAAATAATTTGTTCCAAACAAGTCCATAGCCACAGATAGTAACTTTTTTAATTAAATCAAATATTTACCCCCCCCTTTTTTTTTTACTTTTGATCTTTGATCTCCGAACACATAGTTAAATCTAAAATATAGACCGGCGATTATAAAAATTTCAGGAGGCTAGAGATATGAATCTAAAACTATTACTAACGATAAGTCTATTACTACTATTATCAACACTTGTGAGCTGCCAGATGTTGAAAAACAAAAAACTACAATCAGCTGGCTCTACAGCCTACTGCTCTAACTGTTTAGTAAAAAATCTAGATAAAGATATAGATAAACTACAAAGAACGATACAACAAAATAATCCGATCTTAGTAAAATACCAAGCAGTTAAAACACCTATTGAAGTTCGATCAGTGATAGTGTTTGATAAAAATGGAGAACCAGTATGTCATGTCGATCTATTAAAACATCCTGATCTGATTCCAGATTTTGCACAGCCAAGTTCAGATAAAACAGTTTACCAAACAAATAAATCTCAAAGAAACCTCGCTTCTGTGGAATCGGATCTACCTCCTTGTACAGAAAAATATTTAAAATCAATAAAAAAAGTAGCAACAAACAATGTTGTTGTTAATGGAGCTAAACCCTATAAGCATAAAACAAGCTTTGGAAAATATATAATTGCACCTTGTGCTTTAGGTATCGCTACTTCTGCCACACCTAGAATAATGAAGAAAAAGGGGATAATAGAAACAGAAATTAGTACTACAAACAAAATGATAGGAGCTGGAGCCGCATTTGGAACAGGTGCTATTATGTCAGCATTATCAACATTAGAAGTTAACTATCTGACACGAAGAGGTGCTCCCGAGGAACAGATCACCAAACACGTAAACCGTTTTGCAAAAGGCCTAGTAATAGCAACTGCAGCAGTTTGTTACGTAGGAACAGAAATAAGTATGGCTATCTTCTATTGATTACAATTAAAAATTCACACTATGGAACAATTGAGCCGCCACTCATTAATATCTCCTTAGGTAAATCATGTGCGTTATACCGACTGGCCATCACAGCACCATAAGCGCCCGCATCCAATACCGCTAAAAAATCTCCTTCTCTTAAACCACTAAACACGCGATCCCGGCCCAATATATCAGATGACTCACAAATAGGTCCAACCACATCATACACCACACTATTCCCGCTTCTCTCTGCCAAAGGCACAATACGATGATAAGCTTGATACAAACAAGGACGAATCAAATGGTGCATTCCTGTATTCAAAATAACAAAATTTTTATATAAACCTCGTTTAATATACTGCACTTCTCCCACCAAACAACCAAAGCGACCAGTAATAATCCGACCCGGCTCTACAAATACCTGCCCGGAAAATCCCTTCATCAAATCCTTAAGCATGACACTATATTCTTTAATTAAAATCTCGTCCCCTTCAATATCCCCTCTGTAATCCAAACCCAAACCACCACCCACATCCAATACCGATAAATCAAAATCTTTCAATAGATCATCATACAAACGTTTCACTCGTTGAATCGCTAACTTCAAAGGCCTTAAATCAAAAAGCTGTGATCCAACATGCAAAGTTAAACCACATAACTGCAAAACATGAGATTGCAATATTTCCCTTAATTCCGGTAAATTCTCCTCATCCAAACCAAATTTACTTTCCCGCAAACCGGTTTTAATGTACGGATGCGCTGGAATGTCCACATCGGGATTCATACGAAAAGCCACCCGAGCCTTCTTGCCCATCCTCTCCGCTACTTCTGCAATTCTCTTTAACTCAGAAATACTTTCCACATTAAATTGTAAAATTCCCTCCTTTAAAGCTAACTCAATCTCCTCTACCGTTTTGCCCACCCCAGAAAAAATAATATCCTTCGCTAAAAAACCTGCCTGACGAACTAACTTAATTTCCCCACCAGACACAACATCTACACCCACTCCTTGCTGACATAAAATTTTCAATACACCAGCACAAGTGTTCGCCTTCACTGCATAATATACTCGCGCCGGTGCGACACATTTTTTAAAAAAATCCAAACGTGTAAGCAAAGCATCTAAATCATATACATAAAACGGACGTTTTATTTTTTGAGCAACAGATAATAAATCCACACAATCCTTACCCTGCTCTATACAAAAACGTCCATCCTGATACTTAAACGCCATTCTCACCACCATTACCTAAACAAAATTCTTCATGTAAAGCGTTCGCTGCATCCTTTAAATATTTTTTATCAATAATCACACTAATTTTAATCTCCGATGTCGTCACGATATGCATCAACGTATTCATCCGATTAAGGACGGTAAAAAAACGTGCAGCCACCCCAGGATGACCCGCCATTCCGACACCCACAATAGATAACTTCGCGACATCTTCCAAAATAACCAGCTTGTCCTTGTCTATGATACGATAAATAATGTCTTTCGCTTCATGTAAATCTTCCCTATCCACAGAAAAAGCCAAGCTCTGATCTTCTCCTCGTAAGCTTTGTGTAATCACATCCACTGAAATAGATCTCCTAGCCAAATCACTAAATAATTGACTAATAAACTGAGAACCCTTCGGTATAGAAAATAATTTAAATACCACTACGTTTTTATCGTGCGTGACAGCCGATACTAATGCTGTTTCCATAAGCTCCTCCTTCGGAACAATCCAAGTGCCTTCTTTATTTTCAAACATAGAACGAACATGAATACGAACACGGTGCCGAGCAGCTATCTCCACCGAACGATGATGCAAAACGCGACTACCTAAAGAGGACATTTCCATCATCTCTTCAAAACTAACATGCTTCATTTCCCGCGCACCTTTTAATAATCGCGGATCTGCCGTATATACATTCGGCACATCTGTAAAAATCTCACAAACAGATTGCTGAAGAGCTGCTGCAATCGCAACAGCTGTTGTGTCACTGCCACCACGACCTAACGTAGTAATCCGACCATGACTGGTGACTCCCTGAAATCCTGCCACTAATGCCGGCTGCCCCTCACCTACATAATTCAAAAGCCGACTGGTATCTATCTGCTGAATACGTGCCCTGGAAAAAAAAGAGTCTGTCCGAATACCCACCTGATAAGCTAATAAAGGCGCTGACTCTACTCCACGCCTTTGAAGCGCCAGCGATAACAAGGCCACACTCGCCTGCTCCCCTGCTGCTAATAACATATCATACGCCATATTCTTAACATTCGGACAAATTCGCCGAGCTAAACCCACTAAACGATCTGTTTCACCCGACATAGCCGATACGATCACCACTTGCCGTTGATTCTCCTTAGCCGTACGAGCAATAATGTCCGCCGCCATTTCTATACGCTCAATAGAACCCACACAAGTGCCACCAAACTTTCTAACGATTATTCGTGACAAATCTGACATTTCAGTGACACCTTTTTTTCCTAGGACAGAACACTCTGTATTTTTCTGTATATTTCCCATGTTAAAATCATTCGCCAAGACATAATTGAACTGGACAATGATCCGACCCTAGCTGATCCGATAAAATATCCGCTGAATGCAAACGATCCCGTAAACCAGCACTCACACAAATATGATCAATCCGCCACCCACGATTCTGCAATCTTGCATGCTCCCTATAAGACCACCAAGTATATTTATTTTTTTCCTTCAAATGAAAATGCCGATAACAATCCACAAAACCTAAATCTAAAAACTTCTGAAACCAATGTCGCTCCTCCGGTAAAAAACCACTCGCTGATTTTAATAATACTGGATCAAAAACATCTATATCCAAATAAGCGGTATTATAATCTCCCACAACAATCAACTCTTTCCCCATCGCCAGCTGCCGCTTTATATATTGTAAAAGACGTTCCAAAAACTCCTGCTTAAATAAATGCCGCTCCTCCCTCTGAGAACCATTCGGAAAATATATATTAAATAAAATAAAATCCCCATGATCCGTAATGACAAAACGCCCTTCATCATCAAACTTTCGAATGCCAATCCCATAAGACACACCCTTAATTCCACCCTTTACAAAAGTGACCACACCCGAATAACCCTTGCGATCCGCAAAAGACCAATACCCCCTCCAAGAGGGGGATATTTCGCCGCGATTCCGTACATCTATGTCACTACTTTGCAAATTATGCCCGCGAGTCGCGGGGGACACTTTTGCCGTGGCTTCGCTTACGTTATTGTCACTACTTTGCAAATTATGCCCGCGAGTCGCGGGGGACACTTTTGCCGTGGCTTCGCTTACGTTATTGTCACTACTTTGCAAATTATGCCCGCGAGTCGCGGGGGACACTTTTGCCGTGGCTTCGCTTACGTTATTGTCACTACCTTGCAAATTATGTTTATCAAATGACTCAAACTCTGACACAGCATCTGGATGTGCCTTACTCTCCTGAATACATAAAATGTCAGGATTGTGCTCCTGAACAAAAGATAAAAATCCCTTGCGCATAACAGAGCGAATACCATTTACATTCCAAGTGATAATCTTCATCAGTAGAAAACCTCCACCTACTCATATACCACAACTTTACCAATGATTCCTCTCAAAGAGGGGGGGGGCAGAGAACTAGCTAAATACTTGGACTTTAAAAGGAAATTACTGCGCCGCAAGTCCACTGCACATATGTTACGACCTTATATATCATGAATATTCAATATAGTAATTTTTTTTAATTAAATCAAATATTTACCTCCTCCTTTTTTTTTATGTTTCTTCTTTTAAAATCCGAATACTTTATTGTGGTAAAAATGTCTTCTGTACGAAAAATAGGTGAAATATGAAAATAAAACACGTCTTGTGGATACTATTCACTTTAACATTACCCGTGCTAATGGGTTGCCAGATGTTAAAAAACAGAAAACCACAGTCAGCTGGTTCTACAGCCTACTGCTCTAACTGTTTAGTGGAAAAGATAGATAAAGATATAGACAAACTACGAAAAACGATACAAGAAAGTAATCCAAAGCTGGTAAAATATCCAGCAGTTAAAACACCAGTTCCTGTGCGATTTGCTACTGTATTTAATAAAGATGGCAAACCTATCTGCCGCGTAAATTTATTAAAATATCCGGCACTAATGCCTAATTTTGCAAAACCAGTAGAACAAATGGTCTATCAAGCAAATGAATCTAAAAGAGGACTTGCTTCCACAGAAGAAGGTTCGGAGCTTCCCCCTTGCACTGATAAATATTTACATTTGCTAACAACCGTCGCAAAAAATAATGTCGTACTGAACAGTGATAAACCTCCTATTCATAAAGCTGGATTGAAAGAAAATGTAGTAGCTGGAGTTGCAGGTTGTATTTTAGGCAGTGTCACTTCTTTGGCAACAGATATTGATACAAAAATAGGAGTCATTAGCTCAACATTTGCAGGAAGTGGATTTTTAGGAGTTGCATTAGGTAATTCTGCAGAAGAAAGACTAACCATTCAAGAATTAGAAAAGAAACGACCATGGATTAATCGGAATAAACAAAATAAATTAAAAGAGCAAATAAGCAAATTGAAAAAAAATAGACCAGTTCACTCAGCTATGGCTGGGGCTTCATTTTGTTATCTCGGAGCAGAAGTAGTTGCCTATACTAAATAACAAAATAATTATTACCAACACTTGTGAGCTGCTAGATACTTCAAATAGAAAAAAAGCCACAATCCACTAATATTTTTTTACAGAGTGAAAAAAATACACTAAATATCTAATTATTCTGTAATCTATTTAAAAAAATAGTATATATCTATATAAATATTTTAATTTTTTGAAAGGAATTAAAAATGAATATAAAAAGATTACCTCTAATTATCTACTTGCTGTTATTTGTACTGGTGCTACCTGGTTGGAGATTTCATCAAACTAACAGTGAAACATATCAATCTCAAATTGCTCAAAAACCAAGAGTACGTTTTGCTATTACGTTAGATAAAAACGGAGATCCAATTTGCCAAGTAGACTTAGCAGAATACCCAGAATTAGTGCCAAATTTTGCACAATTAAACACAACGAATACAGCAGAACAAGCGCACCAATTACAACAAGAACCAGCTTCTATAATAGAGGGAATAGATCTACCTCCTTGTGCCGGTGAATATTTAAACCGTCTTAAACACATCGCAGAAAATAATATCGTACTTAACAGTGACAAACCTCCTATTCATAAAGCTGGATGGAAAAAAAATGTAGTAGCTGGAGTTGCAGGTTGTATTTTAGGTACTGGTGCTACTACTCTGGGAACAGATATGAATCCAATAATAGAAATTGGATCACTTATTACAGGATTATCATCTTCATCAATTGCATTAACTGAGAGCGTAGAAGCCAAAATTACCACTCAAAAATTAGAAAAGACAAAAAAACAACCATGGATTAATCGGAACAAACAAAATAAATTAAAAGAGGAAATAAGCAAATTAAAAAAATATAGGCCAGTTCAATTAGCTATAGCTGGTGTTTCACTTTGTTATCTCGGAACAGGAGTAGTTACCTATACTGAATAACAAAATAATATCAATCTAGACAATTTACTGATAGTAAAAATATTATCTCACGATCTATACATACAAGTAAGGTTTTCTACAAAAAGTAAAAGAGCATAAAAACTACCTATTATGAACAGAAGTATTGGTGGTGGAACTATCTGTCTTCTCCGGCTGCACTCCTCCAATATTAGAAGGAAGTAAAACACTTTCTTCTTCTGGCTGTTCTTCAAAAGCCACCTTCCACTTGCGGTAAGAATTCAAACCAGTACCAGCAGGAATTAAACGTCCCATCACAATATTTTCCTTTAAGCCATACAAGTTATCCTGCTTGGATTGTACCGCCGCTTCCGTTAATACTTTCGTTGTTTCCTGGAAAGACGCTGCTGAAATCCAACTATCCGTACTTAATGCCATTCGCGTAATACCCATTAATAACAATTGAAAACGAGCCGGCTGACCCCCCTCTGCAACAGTCTTATTATTCATTTTTAATATTCCTAACTTATCCACCTGATCCCCGATCAAATACCGTGTGTCCCCCGGATGTGTAATTTCTACTTTTCTCAGCATCTGACTGACAATCACTTCAATATGCTTATCGTTAATTACTACCCCTTGCAAACGATACACCGCTTGCACTTCATTCACCAAATAAGAAGATAAAGCTTTATCCCCGGAAATACGTAAAATATCATGCGGATCACTAGGACCATCCATAATGGTTTCACCCACTTTAATATATTCCCCTTCCCGAACGGCAATATGTTTACCTTTAGGAATAAAATATTCTCGTTGCTCTCCACCCTTAGAAGTCACAATCACCCTCTGTTTACCTCTTAAATCATCCCCAAAACTCACCAACCCATCTATCTCACAAATAATAGCCGCTTCCTTAGGTTTTCTTGCTTCAAATAATTCAGCCACACGAGGAAGCCCTCCCGTAATGTCCTTTGTTTTCATAGATTTTTTATGGATTTTAGCAACCATGTCTCCAGCCACGATAACGTCTCCATCCGATACCGATAAATACGCCCCGACTGGAATGGTATAAGAAATGGGTACATTCTGCCCTGGAAACATAATAGTGTGGCCAGATTTATCCGTAATTACCACTGTTGGTTTTTGATCCGCAGATTTATTCTTTACAATCATCTTTGTCGCAAACCCAGTCACCGGATCCACTTGTTCACTCATGGATATACCTTCTTCAATACCAACAAATTTCACCACACCCGAAGCATCCGCCACAATAATATTAGAATAAGGATCCCACTCTGCCAGAACATCGTCTTTTTTAATAGAATCGCCTTCCTTCATACTGATCTGCGATCCATAAGGAACTTTCAGCCGTTCTCTTTCCCGATCGGATGAATCTGCTATCACTAACTCTCCACCACGATTAATAACTGTCCATTTTTTATTTCGGTTCTGTACATAAGAAATATGCTCAAATTTCACCACACCATCATGACGAGCAATATGTACTGATTGCTCTACTGCACGCGACGCCGTTCCTCCTGTATGAAACGTTTTCATCGTCAACTGAGTCCCCGGCTCACCAATAGATTGCGCAGCAATCACTCCCACCGGTTCACCTAAAGCCACTGCACCACCACGTGCTAAATCACGACTATAACATTTAACACAAACTCCTCGACGTGCTCGACAAGTTAAAGCCGAACGAATTTTAACGGATTCAACACCAAAAGATTCCAAATCAGTTAATCTCTCTTCATTAATTTCATCCCCAGCTTTAATAATTAACTGTCCCGATTCCGAATGATGAATGTCCTCAAAAGCAGTGCGACCTAAAACACGATCTCCTAAAGATTGTTCAATACCAGAACTATCCATCGGTGCACTTACCTCTACATACTCCGATGTTTGACAGTCTACTTCAGTGACTACAATATCCTGGGCTACATCCACCAATTTACGTGTTAAATAACCTGAATTAGCTGTCTTTAATGCTGTATCCGCTAATCCCTTCCTAGCTCCATGTGTGGAAATAAAATATTGTAAAACGGTTAACCCTTCTCGGAAGTTAGCTGTAATAGGAGTTTCAATAATCTCTTGAGAAGGTTTAGCCATTAAACCCCGCATTCCTGCCAACTGACGAATTTGAGCCGCTGAACCTCGTGCCCCTGAATCCGCCATAATAAAAACAGAATTAAAACTATCTGATTTAATCTGAGACTTATCTTTTAAAATAAAAGTTTCTTTTTCCAAATTATTCATCATTTCTGTAGCTACTTGATCCCCACAGTGTGTCCAAATATCCACTACCTTGTTATACCTTTCACTATCTGTAATAAGTCCCTCATCATATTGCGCACGAATTTCCTCCACTTCCATGCGAGCAGCTTTTAACAGAGATTCCTTAGATTTTGGAATTTCCAAATCATCTAAACAAATAGAGATGCCAGCCAAAGTAGAATATTTAAACCCATAATTTTTCAATGCATCTGCTAATAGGACTGTCTTCTTTCCACCACATAATCGGAAAGTCTTATCAACTAAATCCGCTAAAACTTTTTTAGTCATTAATTTATTATAATATTCCACAGGCACTTCTTTAGGAATGACATCACTGAGCAATACACGACCGACGGAAATATCCATCCGCTTATTTTTAATCCGACATTGAATCTTTGCTTGTAAATCTATATAATCATTTTCGTAAGCATAAATCACGTCTCGCACGCTACCGAAAACCTTACCTGTTCCTTTTGCCCCAGGCCGAATACGTGTCATCCAATAAATACCAAGTACAATATCTTGAGTCGGGTTAATGATAGGCTTACCACTGGCCGGACTTAAAATATTATTTGTCGACATAATTAATACACGTGCTTCCACCTGTGCCTCTACCGACAAAGGCACATGCACTGCCATTTGATCGCCATCAAAATCCGCGTTAAACGCTGTACACACGAGTGGATGTAGCTGAATAGCTTTACCTTCATGAAGAACCGGCTCAAACGCCTGAATACCCAAACGGTGTAATGTCGGAGCACGGTTGAGTAACACAGGGTGCTCTTTAACAACTTCCGATAAAATATCCCATACTTCTACACTCTCCTGATCCACTAGTTTTTTCGCCTGCTTAATAGTAATCGCTAAATTTCTTTCTTGAAGTTTACTGTACACAAACGGTTTAAATAACTCCAAAGCCATTTTTTTAGGAATACCACATTGATGCAAACGTAACTTTGGACCCACAACAATGACGGAACGTCCGGAATAATCTACCCGTTTACCTAGTAAGTTTTGACGAAACCGACCTTGTTTTCCTTTCAACATATCACTCAATGAACGTAAAGGCCGTTTATTCGCACTAGTAAATGTCTTACCACCACGTCCATTATCTAATAAAGAATCCACTGCTTCTTGAAGCATTCTTTTTTCGTTACGAATAATCACCTCTGGTGCACTCAACTCTTGTAATTTGCGCAAACGATTGTTCCGGTTAATGACTCGTCGATATAAATCATTCAAATCCGAAGCAGCAAAACGTCCTCCATCTAAAGGCACTAAAGGTCTTAAATCTGGAGGAATCACAGGAAGCGCTTCTATCATCATCCACTCTGGCTTATTATCCGAATGAAGAAAAGTCTCCACTACCCTTAACCGCTTAGTGAGTTTTTTTGTCAGTGTGACTAAAGTTGTTGTTTTTAATTCCCGACGAATTTTACGAGATAAATAATCTAAATCTAAACCTTTTAATAAATCCCGAATCGCTTCTCCACCTGTTAATGCAGAAAAACGTATACCATGCTGTTCTTGAGCATTTTGGTACTCTACTTCCGACAATAACTGTCCTTTCTTAAGTTCCGTATCCTTTGGATCCAATACCGCATAGGATTCACAGTATAAAACTCTCTCTACTTCCTTTAGATTCATATCCAGCAAAACACCCATCCGACTAGGCAGTGACCGCAGCATCCACACATGAGCAACCGGAGTTGCTAACTGAATATGTCCCAAACGTTCTCTTCTTACTTTAGATTTAGTGATTTCCACACCACATTTCTCACAGATCACCCCACGATACTTCATACCCTTGTACTTGCCGCACACACATTCGTAATCTTTAATCGGTCCAAAAATCTTTGCGCAAAAAAGCCCTTCTCTTTCCGGTTTAAAGGTTCGGTAATTGATCGTCTCTGGTTTTCTTACTTCCCCATAACTCCAATCACGAATTTTATCTGGTGAAGCGAGTGATACCTTCACTCCATTAAATGCTAAGGGATCTTTTGGCTTATCAAAAAAATTCAACAAGTCTCTCATTTATTATCCTTTGGCTGTTCCTTTGGCTGTTCCGTTAACATTTCCGATTCTATCATCTCTATATTTAAACCCAAACTTTGAAGTTCTTTAACCAACACATTAAAAGATTCCGGTATACCTGGCTCTAACACATGCTCTCCTTTTACGATACTTTCATACATCCGTGTACGCCCAACCACATCATCTGACTTAACTGTCAAAAACTCTTGTAAACAATAAGCTGCACCGTATGCTTCAATCGCCCATACTTCCATCTCACCCAAACGTTGACCACCAAACTGTGCTTTACCACCCAAGGGCTGCTGTGAAACTAAAGAATAAGGACCAATAGAACGTGCATGAATTTTTTCTTCCACTAAGTGATGCAATTTTAGCATATACATGATTCCAACAGTGACTGAACGATGGAAAGGCTCTCCCGTACGACCATCAAATAAGACCGTCTGTCCTGAACGAGGAAGACCTGCTTCCACCAGTAAATCTTTCACATCTTTTTCACGCGCGCCATCAAACACTGGTGTGGAAATAAATATTCCATCTCGCAGTTCATGAATCATTTTCTTTAATGACGGCTTATCTGCTTTTTTTATTTTATCAGAAATAACTTTATCTTCTTTATAAAAATGTAATAAACTTTGTCGCGCTTTATCCGCTTGAAATACATCTAAATACTGCTGCAACTGACGACCTAAATCATAAGCCGCCCACCCTAAATGCGTTTCTAAAATTTGACCGATATTCATCCGAGAAGGAACACCTAAAGGATTCAACACCATGTCTACAGGAGTGCCATCCATTAAGTACGGCATACTCTCTTCCGATAAAATATGCGAAATCACCCCTTTATTTCCATGTCGACCAGCAAATTTATCTCCCACTTTTAATTTACGCTTCACTGCTACATATACCTTCACCATTTTAATCACACCTGGAGCCATTTCATCTCCCTTAAACAACCGATCCACACGATCCCGAAACACCATTTCCACAGTAGATACACGATTTTTAGCTTGTTCTGCCAAGCGAGATATTTGTTCCCCCACTTGTCCATTCTTCAAAGGAATATACGCCAGCAAATCAAAAGGAATTCGATCAATATCCTGACTAGTAATGACATGTCCTGTTGACAATAACTCCTGAGAACCATCATCACTTAACAACACATCTCCGGTTTTCTGCCCAACTAAAATTTCCTTCATTTGATCAAAAGTGTTATTCTGAATAATACTTTTTTCAATTCCAAAATCTTTTGTAAGCTTTTCCTTTTTTTCATTAATAATTATTTTTAATCTTTCATTCTGATCCATGGGATCCCGGCTGTAAATTTGTGTGTTAATTACCGTACCATACACTCCAGAAGGTGCACAAAGTGACGTATCACGCACTTCTCCTGCCTTCTCTCCAAAAATAGCTAATAAAAGTTTTTTCTCTGGAGATACTTGTGTTTCTCCCTTGGGAGTTACTTTACCAACCAAAATATCTCCTGGCTTAACCTTCGCTCCAATATGAATAATACCTGAGCTATCTAAATTTCTTAAAGCTTCTTCTCCAACATTTGCAATATCCGCTGTGATCTCTTCACTACCTAACTTAGTATCACGAGCCATACATTCAAATTCCTCAATATGAATAGAAGTGTACACATTATCTTTAATTAAACGTTTTGAAATTAATATAGAATCTTCAAAATTGTAGCCAGCCCAGGGAGTAAAAGCCACCAATACGTTTTGTCCTAAAGCCAATTCTCCGTGATCCGTAGAAGGCCCATCTGCAATCACATCTCCTTTGCGAATACGATCTCCTACCTGCACAATTGGACGTTGATTGAAACAAGTATTTTGATTCGTTCGTTGATATTTTACTAAGTTGTAAATATCCACACTGGCACCTAAGCGCCCACTTTTTTGAAATAAACGAACCACAATACATCCCGCATCCACTTCCTCCACAATACCCTCCGCTTTACACACAACACTTGTGCCGGAATCCCTGGCGACCAGTTGTTCCACTCCTGTGCCCACCAAAGGTGCACGTGCTGTCACTAAGGGTACTGCCTGCCGCTGCATATTAGATCCCATTAAGGCTCGATTCGCGTCATCATGTTCCAGAAAAGGAATCAACGAAGAGGCAATAGAGACTAATTGACTGGGAGATACATCCATTAAAGAGACTTCTTCCTTTCGTACCATTTTGTATTCCCCGTCCATACGTACGGTTACATTGCTACCATTGGGAATATTATTAAAATGAGAATCTGCCTGAGCAATACAATGCCGTTGTTCCTCCAAAGCAGAAATATATTTTACCGAATCTGTCACTTTATTTTTTTTAACTTCACAATAAGGAGTTTCAATAAATCCGTATTGATTAATACGAGCAAAAGTGGCTAGTGAAGCAATTAATCCAATATTGGGACCTTCCGGTGTTTCAATGGGGCAGATTCGCCCATAATGTGTAGGATGTACGTCCCGCACTTCAAACCCAGCTCGATCACGAGTCAATCCACCCGGACCTAATGCAGACAGTCGACGTTTATGTGTGATTTCTGCTAAAGGATTTGTTTGATCCATAAATTGTGAAAGCTGACTGGAACCGAAAAATTCCTTAATAACCGCTGACACTGATTTAGCGTTAACTAAATCATGTGGCATCATTGTATCTAAGTCTTTTACACTCATACGTTCACGAATCACTCTCTCCATTCTAACTAAACCAATTCGATACTGATTTTCTAATAACTCACCCACTGAACGTACACGACGATTACCTAAATGATCAATATCATCTACCTGACCTTTGCCATTTTTCAAATCAATTAAAGTACGAAATACATTTAATACATCTTGCTTGTTCAGAACATTAGGTTCTTTCCCATTCGCCTCAACAGATGGAGGAAATCGATGAGCCAGTTTTAAACGTCCCACTGCCCCTAAATCATACGTCTCTGGATCAAAAAATAAACGTTTAAAAAACATCTGTGCTGTTTCTAAAGTGGGAGGTTCACCGGGTCGCATTCTTTTATAAATATCCATCAACGCTTCTGGTTGATCGAATACTTTATCTATCAACAAGGTATTACTCAGATAAGGATCCACCGCTAAGCCATCAAAGAAAATCAACTGAAAATCAGAAAGACCTTTCTTGCGAGCTTGTTGAAAAACTCCCTCTGTCATATGTTGATTAGTGTCTGCAATAATCTCTCCGGTTTGTGCATCAAAAACTGGTTTAGCAAGCACTGCTCCATTTAAATTCTCTGGGGATAATTCAATTTTCTTAATCCCTGCTGCTAAAACTTTTTTAATAGCCAGGCGAGTGATTCTCCATCCCGCTTTTACCAAAGTATGTCCCTTATTCTTTATGTCTGTTAGTGCTCTTTGACCTTGCATTTTTTCAATATCAATATGGCGAAAAATTTTTCCGGATCGCACAGTAACAAGGGATACGTCATAAAAATAATCTAAAATTTCTTCTTCCGAACATCCCAATGCTTTTAAAAAGATCGTGGCGGGAAATTTACGACGACGATCAATACGTGCATAGATTAAATCTTTATGATCAAACTCAAAGTCCAACCATGAACCCCGATAAGGAATCACACGAGCAGAATAAATAATTTTACCACTAATATTAGATTGACCACTATCATGATCAAAGAACACCCCTGGTGAACGATGCAGTTGAGAAACAATAACTCTCTCTGTACCGTTAATAATAAAAGATCCACTAGCTGTCATTAAAGGAATTTCTCCTAAAAAAACCTCCTGTTCTTTGACATCTTTGATTGTTTTCTTTTCTGTTCCTTTTTGAATATCAAACACCACTAATCGTAATAGAATTTTTAATGGAGCTGCATAACTCATTTTTCGTTGTCGACATTCATCAATATCATAATTAGGATGCTGTAGAGTGTACTTGATGAATTCCATCCGAACAGCGCCTTTATAATCCATAATAGGAAACACAGAATGAAAGACGGCTTGCAAGCCGCGGTTTTTCCGATGCTCTGGATCCATATCTTTCTGTAAAAAATCTTCATAAGAACATTTTTGCAGTTCAATTAAATTAGGAACAGATACAGCCCCAGTCATGCGGCCAAAATTTTTCCTTAAACGAATATTAGATGCCGTTATAGGAATACCGGACATATTGCCTTCTCCTCTATTATGATAACTACTCTACAAACAAAGCAGATTTTTTAGACAATTATTTTATTTCCACCTTGGCGCCAGCTTTCTCTAAAGCTGATTTCATTTTATCCGCCTCTTCCTTGGAAATTTTCTGTTTAATCATCTTTGGTGCACTATCTACGAGTTCTTTAGCTTCCTTCAAACCTAAACCAGTCAGACTACGTACTTCCTTAATCACTGCAATTTTATTCGATCCAATGCCTGCTAAAATAACATTAAATTCTGTTTTTTCCTCTACTACCGCCGCTGCTGGTGCCGCCGCTGCGACCGGCTGAGCCGCACTGACTCCCCATTTATCTTCCAAGTCTTTTACCAACCCAGCTAAATCCATCACTGGCATTTTAGAGAGATGATCAATCAACTGATCTTTTGTTATCGTCATAGTTAGCCTCCATCTTTCATTTCTTGTTTTTGTTTTTGAACCATTTGAATCACACGTAAAAAACCAATCGGCGCTGCGGATAAAACATACAATACGCGACGTAGAGGAGCTGAAAACACAGCTAATAACTGTGCTTTTAACACATTGATAGACGGTAAAGCACCTAAAGTTTTAACATCCAAAGCAGAGATACCTTTACCTTCCAGTACACCAGTTTTAATTTTTAAAATTTCTGTTTGTTTGACGTAATTGGTAATTGTTTTTGCCACAGAACAAGGATCATCCATTGCAAACACAAATGCATTAGCTCCTGTCAGTGTTGGTGTCAAATGCTTCAGAATTTCAGGTTCTTTTACTAAAGCTTGCTTTAGTAAAGTATTCCGAAATACTTTCATCTCTCCTGCATTTTTCTGCAAATCTTTCCTCATCTGCGTAACTTGCTCTACATTTATCCCCTGGAATCCCACCAAAAAAGCCGCTTTAGCTTTTTTAAGGCTATCCGATAGCTCCTGCACTTGTTTTTCTTTATCTGCTTTAGTGATCAATGTAACAATTCCCTCTGGGATATAAATTTATTCATAACTATTTTTCTTACACTACTTTATTACTTGGATTATTTCCATATACTTGCTCAATCTATTATCTCAAGCTGTTTGTAATTCTTTGTCATTTATATCCGTCGCAATGGGTGGACCCATTGTAGAAGATAAAGTAATTTTTTTCAGATACACTCCTTTGCCAGAAGGAGTTTTAGCCTTTACCACAGCCTGTAAAAAAGTCAAAAAATTATTTTTAAGATATTCAGCCCCTTGAGAACGTCGACCGACTGATCCATGAACAATACCATTTTTATCTGACCGAAAAGTCACTTTTCCCTTCTTTTCCGTCTCTACTGCCACATCCACCTTCTTCGTCATTGTTCCCATTTTCGGATTAGGCATCAAACCCTTAGGACCTAAAATTTTAGCAATTTTTGATACCAATGGCATCATATCTGGAGCGGCAATGGCCACATCAAAATCCATCCATCCTTTTTTAATCTTTTCCAATAAATCCTCTGCTCCAACAATATCTGCGCCAGCAGCCTTTGCCATTTCCTCCTCAGCCCCTTTGGCAAATACTAATACGCGACGTGAACGACCTAACCCATGAGGCAATACAGTAAACCCACGAATCTGATGATCACTGGAACTACCATCCATTCCCAAGCCAATTGCTGCGTCCACTGTTTCATCAAATTGAGTCGCCGGATGATCCACCACGAACCGAATAGCCTCATCTATTGAGTATAAACGTTCTGTTTCTATTTTTTTTTGTATCGTTTGATATTTTTTACTACTCACGTCTTTTTTTCCTCTTTTGTCTCTGCTTCCACTTGCAAACCCATACTGTGACAAGTGCCAATCACCTGCGTCATCGCCGAATTTAGCCGTGTGCCATTTAAATCAGGCAACTTCACTTGTGCAATCTCTTTAATTTTTTCTCGACTAAGTATTCCCACTTTATCCTTCTGAGGCATCTTGGAACCACTTTTAATCCCCGCAGCCTGCTTTAATAAAATAGACACAGGAGGAGTCTTCGTCACAAAAGAAAAAGAACGATCTGATGCTACCTCTATAATGACTGGAACAATTGTTTCCCCCATTTTTTGAGTTCTTGCATTAAATTGTTTGCAAAAATCCATAATGTTCACACCATGCTGCCCTAATGCCGGACCTATTGGAGGCGCAGGATTAGCTTTTCCAGCAGGAATTTGAAGCTTAATTTTAGCAACCATTTTTTTAGCAATAGCCATTTTTACTTTCCTTTTAAAAACTAGGTTGAAACTTTAGTCGCTAAATCCTATTCATCTCGGTGTACCTGAGCGAAATCCAGCTCCACTGGCGTGGGACGACCAAAAATACTAACCGACACTTTTACTCGACATTTTTCCTGATTCACATCCTCCACGACACCGTTAAACCCTTTAAAAGGTCCATCTATCACTTTCACCGCTTCTTGCATGGTAAAAGAAACCCGAGATTGAGGATGCGCCTGCTCTTCTTCCATCTGATGTGTAATATTATCAATTTGTTGCGTCGGAACTTCTACTGGCTGACCTTGTTTTCCAACAAAGTTAATAACATGAGAAGCATTCTTAATCAAATGCCATAACTGATTACTTAACTCCATTTGAATAAAAATATAGCCAGGATAAATTCTTTTTAATCGAGTGGTCTTTTTTCCTCGCACGATATCCACCACTTCCTTCTCCGGTACTAAAATATCCTGTACTTGAGAGAGCAACCCACGATCTTCGGTGACTCGCTGTATAGATTCCCGTGCCTTAGACTCACAATTAGCCTTCGTCTTAATAATATACCACTTAAATTGCTCGTTCGCTTTAGATTTTTCCGTTGGTTCAGAACTCACCACTACCCCTTTTTTACTTACTTACTTAATAATAAAATCAATAACTGCCGCACCAGCCAAATCAAACAAACCTAATACAAAACCGGATATCAATAAAATAATACAAACCATCATTGTCATTGCTCCCGTTATTTTTTGAGAAGGCCAAACTACTTTTCGTACTTCTACTATCACTTCATGTGCCCAAATTCTTGCTTGTTCTCTTAGTTGCAAACCAAAAAATATACTTAAGCCAACAACGACCGGTACACCATGTCGAACCCACTCTTGCCCGTACATCATTGCAACCCAACTGAAATACGTTGCGAATGATTCCAATAGCACTCGTGCGACAAAAGCCGCTAAAAAAGCTGCGGCTACAAAAAATACCATAATAATTTTTAAATTTTCTTCTTTAATCATATTTTGTTTCCAGTATTTATTTTACATGTATGACTTTGTACTCTCATTAATAACTAAACAGGACAGGTTCCAGTCCCTGTCCCTCTATGTATGTTTTACTATACGATACTGCCAATATTTACTCTCTTCACATTCATTCACAACAGGGCAGGAAGGACTTCGCCTACTACGTTCGCTCGCCTCACGCTCCCTCTCTGCGTAGGCTCCCCTCGCTCACTCAAAAATCATCCACGATTTTCTGTCCTGCGTTCCTTGCTCCCTTTAGTCGCAAACACTGCAAGCCACTCACTTGCTTCGAGTCCCTCTACTTCACTTACAACAGGGCAGGAGGGACTCGAACCCCCAACCTACGGATTTGGAGTCCGCCGCTCTACCATTAGAGCTACTGCCCTTTATATCTATCACCAATTTTCTAAAAAATACCTTAAAATCTATTTAGTTTGTTATTACTTTCAGTCGCTCTACTCTATAATGTCAGAAACCACACCGGCACCAACCGTACGTCCTCCTTCGCGAACAGCAAACTTACTCCCTTTCTCCATAGCAATAGGAGAAATTAGATCCACTTCCATACTCACGTCATCTCCAGGCATAACCATTTCCTTATCTTTCGGAAGAACAACAGATCCTGTCACATCCGTTGTACGAAAATAGAATTGAGGACGATATCCATTTAAAAATGCCGTATGTCGACCTCCTTCATCCTTCGTTAATACATAACAAGTACATTTAAACTTTTTATGAGGATTAATGGTCCCAGGTGCAGCTAACACCTGTCCCCTTTCTACATCCTCTTTATTCACACCACGAAGAAGGCAACCCGCATTGTCCCCTGCTTCCCCACGATCCAATTCTTTTCTGAACATCTCTATACCTGTCACCACTGTTTTCTTTGTATCGCGAATACCGACAAGCTCTACTTCTCCACCAACTTTCACCACACCTCTTTCAATACGACCAGTCACCACCGTGCCACGTCCAGAAATGGAAAACACATCTTCAATAGGCATCAAAAAAGGTTTATCTTTATCCCGAATTGGAGACGGAATATGTTCATCAATTGCATTCATCAATTCCAAAATAGATTTCTCTGCCTCGGCATCCCCTTCCATAGCTTTCAATGCAGAACCTTTGATAACAGGAATTTTATCTCCAGGGAATTTGTACTCACTTAAACGTTCCCTAATTTCCATTTCCACCAGTTCTAACAGTTCCTGGTCATTTACTTGATCACATTTATTCATGTACACCACAATCGCTGGCACACCCACCTGACGGGCTAACAAAATATGCTCCCGGGTTTGAGGCATAGGACCATCTGCTGCCGACACGACTAAGATCGCGCCATCCATTTGAGCGGCACCTGTAATCATGTTCTTGACGTAGTCCGCATGACCAGGACAATCTACATGCGCATAATGGCGTTTGTCTGTTTCATACTCCACATGAGCTGTAGAAATGGTGATTCCCCGTTCTCTTTCCTCTGGAGCTTTGTCAATTTGATCGTATTTCATCACCTCTGCTCCACCTTTTTTAGATAACACAGAAGTAATTGCTGCTGTCAGCGTGGTTTTTCCATGATCCACGTGACCAATGGTACCTACATTGACATGTTCCTTATTTCTCTGAAACTTCTTTTTTGCCATCTATTCCTCCCTTATTAGCGTAAATTTATTTGTTTTCACTTATTTATTTTTTATCCACTCAAAGCCCATGGCGGGAATCGAACCCGCGGCCTCACCCTTACCAAGGGTGTGCTCTACCACTGAGCCACATGGGCTACTTGTAGCCAAAGCGGGAGACGGGTCTCGAACCCGCAACCCTCAGCTTGGAAGGCTGATACTCTAGCCAATTGAGCTACTCCCGCTAGAATCTTTTTTACTGCCCATTCTACAAAGCCCAAAATCACCAAACTAACATACATTAATACTGCCCACCCTATCAACTATTGTCCTCACAAAAGCACACCATTATAGTAATAGGGAGAATTAAGTCAGCCGTGACAGTTTTCAAAAGGCCAAAATAATCAAAAAGTTCAATAAAATTCAGCCTTTTTTACCCCTTTGATAACGACTCAAGACATTTTATAACCTATAGCAATTAGAAAATCACGCATAAAATGACTTATTCATTGAAAAATTCCATCGACTCAGCTGAAATAAAAATAATTAAGACACGCATAAATCACAATTTCCAAATCCGATTCATATCACTGTGATGAACAGCTATTTTAAACAACAAATAATTTAAGGGATTAAAAAATGAAGTTTTTATGGAAAAACAAAATACTTTGTTTATCTATCTTATTGATTTTTACGAATGGTTGCGATGAGACGACTATCAGTGAAGACACCCGTACAGAAAATAACCGGTCAAAAAACCATCATCCTAGAAATAGAGCAGACATTGATTTATGTCCCGAAGCGGGATTTTCCGATGAACAAAAAGCAAAAGTGAAAGAACTACGTCAGAGCTTCAGGAATTCTTTCCGTGATATCGGCAGAGAGGACAGACAAGATACTTGGTCCGAGTTACAGCAAAACATTTTAGAAACAGTCCCTACAACGGAAGAACAAAAAGCTGCTCTCTCTAAATGTTTTGAACGCAGACAAGGTAAACTTCAACTATGAAGATAATAAATCTTGCACCTATAGAACATTTTTAAATCAATGAATCTCACTTAAAATAGTTTTAATAATTGTAGAAAAATATAAAATATCTTGCTTATTCTTTAGAAGTTGATACTTTTCTTAAAGGAAATAAAAATCCATTGACTGAATTTGCAGTCATAAAATCATCTAAATAAGTAAGGAGATTAAAATGAAAACAAATGTTATCATCATTTGCCTGTTTTTTTTCACAGCATCAGTATATGCACGCTCCAATTTCTGTCCCGAAGCGGGATTTTCTGACGAACAAAAAGCAAAAGTGAAAGAAATGCGCAACCATGTTAAATCCTCCACTCATGATATGAGCAAAGAAGACAGACAAGCTGCATGGTCCACATTTCAGCAAAACGTTTTAGAAACAGTTGCTACAACGGAAGAACAAAGAGCTGCTCTCTCTAAATGTTTTGAACAATATAAACACAAAGGGGAAAGAAGAAAAAAATTCTGTCCGGAAGAAGCGGGACTTTCTGACGAACAAAAAGCAAAAATGATAGAAATGCGCAACCATGTTAAATCCTCCACTCATGATATGAATAAAGAAGACAGACGAGCTGCATGGTCCACATTTCGGCAAAACGTTTTAGAAACAATTGCTACAACGGAAGAACAAAGAGCTGCTCTCTCTAAATGTTTTGAACAATACAAACATAAATATTCTGGGCATAAGAATAAGAAACATTCTGGACATAAAAATAAGAAAAAATAATAAAATTTTTTAAAATGGCAGATACAGTAGAAAAAACAGTCTCTGCTATTTGAAAAATCATTATAAAACAACTGAACTGTTTATTTAAAACAGTTTAGTTGTTTTTATTCTTTTTGGAAATTCACGCAAAAAAAATTGTTCTCTCTGAGGACCTTATTTAAGCGCTTATTAAGGTAAATGGTGGAGAGAGTAGGCGAAACGAAATGGGGTTCAAAAGGCAAAAATAACTAAATCGTTAAACTAAAATTCACTTTTGCACCCCGTTGATAACCGTCTATAACCTCTCCTAACCGTAGTATCCCGTTCAAATCCCGTCCCCCGTTTGGTGGAGACAACAGGGACAAGACGGGTTGTTCTTTCATTTAATACTCGGCCTTTTTCCACTTTGGAGGACAGAAAAACTCCCCTTTGGCATCTCTCATCTTCTCTGGAAATTGGCATTGCTCTAAAATTTTAGGAGATACAGCCTTATAGAAATGAGAGGACCTTTTTAATTCCGCACTTATCTTTTTATAAGGGCTGATTACTATCACAAGTTTCTTCAGTCTATTTGATATGTAATAATGGTGGAGTTAAATCTGCATCATTGGAGATTAAAACAGCACATTCGCATTTATTCTGGTATGCGTCAGCAACAACATGAGTGGCTATATGAATATCCGACATTTTCTCTTCCCATTTTTGAACTTTAACAATATCTTTTTTTAATTGCTTTCTATCTTCATAATCACAAAGAACTCCTCTTACTTGTCTTTTTTTAAACTGGCCAAAGATAATTTCTAAATCAGGCAGAGTCTTAACAGCACGCAAATATATATTCTGTTTGATGATATTTAAATTATCATTAGAGGTTCTTTTTACTAATGCTGTGAAGTATTTGATTTTTGTTATTTGGTGTTGTTCCAGATTTAGATAAGAATCAGATAATTTCCGAAAATTTAACCATTTAAAAGAAGTGTTCTTTAAACTATAATAAAGATTAAAGCCATCAATATAAATAATAGTGTTTTTTTGGATGAGTCAAGGTTCTGAATATATAGAGTGAATATTCAGCTTTTTAAATTTCTTTTGTATATTTGAGGTTAGCATATTTTAAATACCTACCATAGTTTCATATGTTTTTATATTTTGTAGGAGTTAAGCGGATAGAGGACAAAGTGTTCGAGAGTGGAAAATAAGCTAAAAACTCAACAAAACATTGCCTTTTCATGTTGGGAATAACCGTCCATAACCTCTGGTAACCAGAGAATCACGCAAATATCACGCAAAAATTTTATGTAGGGATTGTTTCTCTCAAACTTTACATCGAAATTTTACTCCGCCATTTTACTCCAAACTTTATATCAGGTTTTCAGCTTTTCACATTTTTTAATGACCTTATTTCTTCTGAAAAACTACTTATTAAAAACTAAAGAACTTGCTTTTTTCGGAAAATGCCCTGATCTTAATTTTTTTGGGTTATTTAATCCAACAATAAGTATGTGGCAGGTGTGTGAGAACCTTTAATATATAGTTGAAATATATAAAATTAGGAGCAATTAATGAGTGAAATGTTTGAGCTGAAAAGAGGAGTGCAAGATTCCATTAATATTATAAAAAGAAATATCAAAGCTTATGTCTTTGAGGAAGATAATTCAGTGTATCGTACCGTAGCAGTAGAATTGAGGAAATTACTTTTAGACAAGAATGCACCAGCAACCTTTATTGAAAAAGGAAAAAAGAATAATAAGTCTCTATTTGAACTCTATTATGGTGATGGTGCAGATATATTGTTACAATCTTTTTTAAACCCTCGAGAAAACACAAAGAAAACTGAATCCAATAGCCACACGGTCACATCTGCTTTTTACTTGAATCGAGTGGATATACTGCATAAAGCAATTGGTGAAAGTAATTTGGTAAGTCTTAACCAGTGGTTGGATGAACCTCTTCTTTATCATAAGTCAAAACTCCAAACACTTCATATGATTTTAAATCATATAGCAGATAAAGAAGGAGCTCATATTATTAACCCAGAAAAAAGAAAAGATAATATAATGGGTACTACTATTACACTTGTTAGTGAACCTATTACATCATCTAATGTGCCTTTTCTTGTTGCTTCTGACAACAATTGGACTCAGTTTATTATAGATGTGGGAATGAGATTGCTTAATGCAAGAAAAGCATCTGACAAAAAATTTCTTATAAAACACAACATTATTATACCTGAAAATTATTCATCAGCTCAGATTGAGTTTCGTAGAGGTAAAATTTTAATGAAAGAAGCTGAACATCAAGTTAACACTGAAATTAAAAAAGGAAAATACAAAGAAGCTATTAAGGTTTTTGACAAGGCTATTAATTTAGATCCTAATAATGCGAATATTTATAATAGCCGTGGAATTGCTAAATCATCCTTAGGCCAGCATGCAGATGCTATAGATGATTGCAATAAAGCTGTTGGATTAAGATCTAATTATGCCATGGCTTATCATAGTCGTGGAGTTGCTAAATCACACTTAGGTCAACATGCAGATGCTATAGATGATTACGATAATGCTATTGAATTAAAACCTAATGAAGCTTTGTTTTATAATAACCGTGGAATTACTAAATCACACTTAGGTCAGCATGCAGATGCAATAAATGATTGTAGTAAAGCTATTGAATTAAAACCTGATTATGCCATGGCTTATAATAGTCGTGGAATTGCTAAATCACACTTAGGTCAGCATGCAGATGCAATAAATGATTTTAGCAAAGCTATTGAATTAAAACCTAATGAAGCTTTGTTTTATAATAACCGTGGAATTACTAAATCACACTTAGGTCAGCATGCAGATGCAATAAATGATTGTAGTAAAGCTATTGAATTAAAACCTGATTATGCCTTTTTTTATCGTAATCGTGGAATTGCTAAAGCTAAACTTAAACCAAATAACCACTTTTACTAATAAAGCAACCTAAAGATTCTTAGAAAAACAATAACTATATAACTCAGCATATAGAAAATAATAAAAAAGAATTAAATTATATTTTTGATTATCCCGAACAGTTGTGACAGATTTTAAACTGGAATTTTCCTAAAAATAAGATATTATATTATTATGATAAAAAAATTTTAGACGAACTCAAAAGTAATTTCCCTAAAATAGGGAAGAATGCAGAATACATCGCGCTGTCTGAAAAGTTATATTAATCTATAATAGAAAGGAAACTGAAACTAATGAAAAAATTAAATGAACAAACTATTATTAAGATTCTGGATTCTATATATGACAAAGCTTTGCAAGGTTTACCAGCTACTCCAACAATAGAGGAATTAGCGGAAGGTTATTTAAAAGTAAATAATAACGATAAAGAAAAAGCTATTGATTCTCTAATCAAATGGGCAGTAGTAAAAAGTTCAGCATCTGGATTTGTGTCTTCTGTAGGCGGATTGATTACTTTACCTATAGCAATCCCTGCAGGATTAACAGCGTCTTTTTATATTCAAATGCGTATGATTGCTGCAATAGCAAAGGTGTCAGGATATGATCCTAGATCTGATCAAGTAAAAACTCTTGTTTTTTGTTGCTTAATAGGTGATTCATGTATGAATATTTTAAAAGAAGTAGGAGTGAAAATTGGTCAAAAATTAACTGGTAAAGTAATCTCCTCAATTAGTAGAGAAACTTTAATAGCAATCAATCGTTCTATAGGATTTAGACTTGTTACAAAATTTGGACAAAAAGGTATTATAAATTTAGGAAAATGTATTCCTGTTGTTTCTGGGGTTATTGGAGGAACATTTGATGCGTCATATTGTTATGGTTCTGGAAAAACTGCAAAAAAAATATTTTATAAAAATTAATCTTTATAAAAAATAGTTAGGATAAATGCTATTCTAAACTACTTTATACTGCTAGTAGAACTCAAATATACTTAGGTGAGTGGCATACACATCCAGAAAATGTTCCTCAACCATCAGATCATGATTACAAAAATTGGAAGAATATTTCTGTAAATACTATATATGAACAAAATTTTCTTATTTTTATTATCGTTGGTATTGAGGAAATTGGTTGTTGGATGTTCAAAAATGGAACTTCCTTCAAATTAAAAAAATGTGATCATTAAAACATTCATTTCTAGTCCCTAGTTTTTTAACAGGATAACTTTTATAAGGATGCCTCCCTAAAAGGGAGACTCTTTTTTTATGTAAAGTTAAGATATTTTGTTACTATTAGACCGACATTTAGACCGACATTTAGACCGACATTTAGACCGACATTTTAGACCGACATTTAGACCGACATTTAGACCGACATTTTAGACCAATTATTTTTGTTTGATAGATTTTTTTAATTTCTTATATTTTTCAGTGACTTGATATTTTCCAGATTTAGAGTGGCCTTTAAAGAATATAAATTTCTTATCTCTTAAGAATTGTATATCTCTTTCTACTGTTCTTGGATTAACATTTTCCACTTTACTAAAAGAAGTTGCAGAAAAATCTTTATTCTCTATGGCATTTAATATCTTTAATATTCTATCTAATTGCTTCCCTTTTATGCTGAGAATTTTATTATAAGCTTCATATACTTTTACAGACGGCGCAATAAAACTACTTAATGGATAGGGGGGTCTATAAAATGTTAATGTTGTGAAATTGGTAAATTTGAATTTAATAGGAGGTAACCCCTCTTTTTTAACTAAATCTCTCATCTTTTTAATTCCTGTTCCCATTTGTTCAATATGCCCGGCTCTTAACATAAGAGCTGCTATCAATGGATTTCTGGTAACACTTTTTGTTCCAAATTCTGATTTTTTTAACTCTCTATGAAGTCCTCCAAAATTAGAAATTTCAACTCTGTCATCATAGATTTCCAATTGTATAAATACACCGCGAACTCTGTAGTTTCTATGAGTTACAGCATTGATTAAAGCTTCTCTTAGAGCATCAGCAGGGATTTCCAAAACATTTATTCTTCGTGTGCTTCTGGGAATAAGCTCATGTCTTGCTCTTAAGTTTTTCCATAAAAAACTCATAGCTCCTTCTACATTTTCAATTAAATCTGTATTAAACCGAGCACTATCGAGAACAATAACTTTGTCTTTTCCTTTAAAAGCCCCGCAAGCTATCTCTGTATGAAAATAAATCCTGCTTAAGTCTTTAGAGAAAAACAAAGCTCCTGCATTATTAAGAATAACTTTTGAGTTTTGTCTTTTTGAAACTTTGAGTTTTTCCAGTAGTTGAATATAGGTTCTTCTGCTATATTTTATTCCTGTCCTATCCATGAATGAAAACAATTTTTCTTTATCAAAGTCTTTTTTAAAATCAAATTCTTTGCAAGGAACCTTATCAAAATTTAAAAGGTCTTCATCTTCCATAAAATCTCTTATTTCCTCTGTGTTTAGTTTCTGAGAAGAAGCTCCAGAGCGAATATAAAAACCTGAAGAACATCTATGAGGTTTATTCTTACTCTCTTTCACTTCTACTATTAAAATTTTCTTTTTTTGTATTACTTGGAGTGCAATAGGAATTCTTGGATCACAATTTTTAGCAATATCTTCTATCTGGCTTTTCAGCTTGTTTGTAATATTTACTCCTTTTATTTTACCTTCATCTGTAATACCAATGTAAATTTGCCCGCCAGAAGAGTTGGCAAAGGCAACTATCTCTTTATCAAGTCTATCTATTTTTTCCTTGAACTCAGTCTTATAGTTTTCCCCTTTCTTAAGGATAGACTTAAGATTTTTTGAAGAGGTAGATTTTGTCATTTTCATATTTTAGTGTTCTGTATCTTTTATAGAAGAAGGATCATTTCCAAATGAATCTTTAGAACAAATTTTCCCATCTATACCATGAGTCACAAGTTCTGTATGTGCTTTTTTGGCAATACTTCTTCCAGTATTTTCTGCTACCTTTTGAGTATTATGTGTTGATAAAGTTTTACTATTTCGAGTGACTTTCCATTTTCTTCCACTTCCTTTATTAAGGGATATATGAACTGATTTCTTGCTTGGCATATGTCCTCCTTATTTGAAGATAATATATAGTTTTTTAATATAGAATCAAGAAATAATAAAAAATACCTCAAAGATGAAGATTCTTATTTTGTTATCTAAGATTCTTATTGGTTCGCTTTCCCTTTATTATTTTTTTAATAACTCTGGTCGCTCTGCTTTGACGAACAGTTTTTTCTTTTTACTTCTTTAACTTTTAAAGGAAATAAAAAATTGTTCTCAAGAAAAAAATCGGCTCCCCCATTCGCTTCGCTCTGGTTTCCCCCAATTTATTTTCTTGCAAAGCGCTTCCGTCGTTTTTCTTTAGCTTTTAAGAGGGAAAGCTAGACATAATTTAACCATAAGGAGGTATATCGTGACTAAAAGAGAAACAATTTACAAAAGACTTACAGTTTTAGCTTTTCAGGAAAGCATACCCTTTTGTTATTGTTGTTATATCAAAGCACCAACAGGCAAATGTGATAATTGCGGAACGGATGATTTGATGAGACTACTTGAAGGGATCGGCTGTGAATGGGGGACAGAATGGGTTGTTGAGGAAATTCTTAAGGAACACCTTGAACCAGTCAATCAAACGAAAGCTTTTGAAGATATGATTGAAGGCTGTTACCCAACAGAGACAAAAGTCGGCTGGCTGGAGCTTTCCACGGCAGATATTCTCAAAACAATGGATGAAGTATCTTGGGACATAGCTAAGGATGAGTATATTTCCAGCCTTGAGGAAGACGAGGAAGTTATGAGCTTTGATAATGGTTCAATTTACTTTTGGACTTCAGATATAGAAAATCTGATTGAAAAGAAATTAAAGAAGGAAGCCTCTTGATAGGGGCTTCTTATCATTAATGATAGATAGAAAAAAGTGTGTGATATCTAATAAAAATTCTCTGTATATTTTTCTATTATTGACAATAAAAAAAATCATATATATGAAAAAAGGTTACTTTGAATCGTTTAACTTTTTAAACTGATATAAGGTGAAATATATGAAAAACGAACATATAATTAACAGTTTATCTAAAAATAAATTATTAGAGCCTCCTTATTTATATCGTTTTCGTAAACTGTGTCATATCTTCCAGTATAAAGAATTGGAAAAAGAAGAAATTTACTTTCCTTCTCCAGAAGAACTGAATGATCCAGTGGAAAACCTTACTAATCTTTTTTGGGAAGGTGATGAGATTGCATGGAAAGGTTTGTTTAAACATTATATAATTATTCTTGCACAATGGGAACTGTTTGAAATTATTATGAGTAGTTCAAGCAATACTGTACTTAATACAAACCAATTATTTCATAGTGTGCATCAGCTTCCTACGAAAAAATATAAAGATAAGATATTAAATATATATTCTAAGTTTTTTGCTCATCCAAATATCACTGAATTGATCCACTTTCTTGGAAATAGAAAGTGTAAAATTAGAAAATCAGAGCTTCAATTTTATTTAACAATAACTCTTAGATTTATTCGTGATTTAATATTTATTTCAAATGGAGGTAAGGGCAATTATAATGATGAATTACTTAAAAAAATATTAAATTACTCCTTTTTTACTGCTATGAAAGAGAAGGAAAATCAACTAGAAGATGAAGGATTTTTTGACACTATTTTTGATATAGGATCATCTGTTATAGATTATACACAAATGATGCTTTGTATCGCATTGAAAAATTACGATATTACTCAGACAAACAAGAGAAAAATACCTTCATTGATGGTAATTGATAATTATCTTTCTATTTTAGAATCTATTACTTTTCCATATTGGTGCACAGCAAGCTTTACACAATATTGTAATAATCCATCTGTATGGGGACATTATAGCGATGGTCACAAAGGAATATGTTTAAAATTTAAAACTCAAAAGATTAAAGGTGGCGGTGTTGGTCTTCCTATGACAAACACTCCGTATTTCAATACTCAGTCAGAATCAGTGATTCCTTTTACAAAAATATTTTACCAAAGAAAATATCCTGAATGTGATTTTTTTAGATCAATGGGAATTTTGCCTCGTTGTATACTTGAAAATTGGTTCTCTGATGAAAAAGGTAATCAAAGCTCAAGCGCAGATTTGATGCAAAATGAAGAATTATGGAGAAATCACTATTGGAAAAACTTTTATCAAAAAAAAATATCTATCAAATTAAAAGAATGGAAATACGAAAATGAATACCGTTTAATAATACCCTCTTGTTTTCGTGATATACAAAAAGGAAGCAATAGACTGTTTAAATACAAGTTTTCCAGCTTAGAAGGAATTATTTTTGGTATAAAAACTCCAGATGAATCAAAGTTAGAGATAATGAAAATAATTTTTGATAAATGTAAAAAAGAATCAAGAGCAGATTTTAAATTTTATCAGGCTTGTTATAATTCAAAAAATGGATTGATTAAGGACAGAGAGATGGCAATATCTAATTTGAATATATGTTCAGAGATAAAAAAATAGAAATATTTTAATGAATAGAGAAATCTTATAAAAATAATCCCTCTATAAATTAAATGCGGTTTTTCCAGCCTATAGTCTCTAAATTGTCTGGTAATTCTAATAACTTTACTTAAGTAATTCTCATAATTAGCCGAAAAAATCTTTTATCCAAGGGATAGTACAAATGAAAGATTCATCAGCACGGAAGCAGTCTCAAAATCATCAATCTAGCTTGAAGATAAAAAAAGAACAACAGGATAGCTTACTTCATCTTGTTGATACTCCTTTTGAAACTCCAAAATCAAACTTTAAAAGTTTTCTAAAAGAAATTAGAAAAAAAGCCAAGAGTGAAAGAGAAAAAGGAGACCTTTTTGAAAGAGCCATAAGGGATTTTCTCAAACAATCTCCTGAGCATTCCTTTGAAGGTGTGTGGATGCGTAAAGATTGGCCGGGTTTACAAAAATATGGTTTTCCGCTCAAAGATTTAGGAATTGACTTAATTGCTAAAGAAAAAGAAACAGGAAAGTTTTGGGCTATTCAATGCAAATGTTATAATGAACATTATCAAGTAAATAAACCAGATATTGATAGTTTTTTTACTGAATCCGGGAAAAGGCCTTTTGCAGTTCGGTTGATTGTTACAACTACAAACAACTGGGGAGCTAATGCAGAAGAAGCTTTAAAAAGTCAGACAAAAGAATGTAAAGTTCTTGGACTTTATGATTTAGAAAAAGTGGATTTTGACTGGAGCCTCAAGGGCGTAAAAAGAAAAAAAGATAAAAAAAAGTTAAGACCACATCAAACAGAAGCTGTAGATAAGTCACTTAAACATTTTAAAGCCCACGATAGAGGCAAGCTCATCATGGCCTGCGGGACAGGTAAAACTTTTACCTCTCTTCGTGTTACAGAAACAATTACTCCAGAAAATGCAAACATTTTATTTCTCGCTCCTTCTATCTCTCTTATATCTCAAACTTTGAGGGAATACGCTTATGAAAGAAAGAACTCTCAAAGGTATTTAGTCGTTTGTTCTGATACCAAAGCTGGTAAAGATTCTGATGGAGTAGATGTAAATGACCTGCAAATATCCCCTACAACAGATCCAAAAAAAATAGCAGAAAGACTTAAAATAAAATCAAAAGAAAGAACTATTATTTTTTCTACTTACCAGTCTTTAAAGCAAGTTAAAAAGGCTCAAGACTTAGGTGCTCCTCAGTTTGATTTAGTTATCTGTGACGAAGCTCATAGAACAACAGGAATTGAAGCCAGCGAAATAGAGGACAACAAAACCAAAGGTAACTACTTTACTTTTATAAACGACCCAAATTACGTAAAAGCGAAAAAGCGGCTTTATATGACGGCCACTCCTAGAATTTACACTGAAAACGTCAAAAACAAGGCAAAAAAACATGACGTGGAAATACACTCTATGGATAGCGAATCAGTTTATGGAAAAGAAATCTACAGACTGGATTTTTCAAAAGCTATAGATCAAAAGCTGTTAGCAGATTATAAAGTAATAATCCTATCCATTGATGAGCAATACATAAGCGATAACTATCAAGATGCTTTAATGGGTACGGGCTTAAATTTAGCTGATGCCTCAAAGATTGTAGGTTGTTACAAGGCTTTAAGAGATCAGGGGATTGGGAACAAAGGTAAAAAACTCAGTCGGGCTGTAAGTTTTTTAAGAACGATTAAAGATTCTAAAGATGTTAAAGAGGGTTTTCAAAAAGTTGTTGATGTTTTAGATCATCAAGAATTAGCTAATAATCAAAACGACTATTTTACTTGTGAAACAGAACATATTGATGGGACAGATAGCTCTCTTAAAAGAAATAAAAAGCTAGACTGGTTAAAAGAAGATGTTGATCTTACAGAAAGTGGTGAAACAGTCTGCCGTATCTTAATGAACTCTAAATGTCTTACAGAAGGTATTGACGTGCCGAATCTTGATGCTGTGATGTTTCTCCACCCTAGAAAATCACAAGTAGACGTGGTGCAGGCTGTTGGCCGTGCAATCAGAAAAGCAGAAGACAAAAATTATGGTTATATTATTTTACCTGTTGTGATCCCAGCTGGTAAAGATGCAATGGAAGCTTTAGATGACAATCAAACTTATAAAGCTGTTTGGCAGGTTTTAAACGCTTTAAGGTCTCACGATCGGCAATTTGACGCTTTAATAAATAATTTAGAATTAAACAAGAATAAATCAGATAAAATAAAAGTGATAGGTATTGGTTTTGGCAGCTCAGAGGAAGCAAAAGAAGTTGAGGAAAAAACGGACGCTCAAATTCGTTTAAATGGGCTGTATGACATTAAAGATATAAGAGAAAAAATCTATGCAAAGATGGTAGATAAAGTGGGGGATAAAATTTATGCAGATAAATGGGCTAAAGAGATTGAAACCGCTTGTAAAACTATTTCTACGAGGATAGAAAGCCTTTTAAATAAAAAGCCTGAAATCAAAGATGAATTTCAAACTTATTATGAAGGGCTAAAATCCAGTATCAATAAAGACATAACAAAAAGTGATGCTATTTCCATGCTATCAGAGCATATTATTACAAAACCCGCTTTTGATAAAATCTTTGAAGGCTATAAGTTTTCAGAACACAACCCTGTTTCAAAAACCATGAAAAAGGTTTTAGATAAATTAGATGTTTATAATTTTAGAAATGAAATAAAAGATTTAGAAAGGTTTTACGAAAGCATTAGCAGAAGATTAGAAGGAATCGATAACTCAGAAGGCCGGCAAACAGTTATTAGAGAGCTTTACGAAAACTTTATTAAAACAGCTTTTCCAAAAACAGCTACAAAATTGGGGGTCGCTTACACTCCTGTTGAAATTGTAGACTTTATAATAAAGTCTGCGGATGAAATTTTAAGAAAAGAGTTTAATAAAGGCTTAACAGACGAGGGCGTGCACGTTATTGACCCCTTTGTTGGCACAGGAACTTTTATAAATCGTATTATATCAAATGAAGATTTAATTAAACAGGAAGATCTACAAAGAAAATTTAAAAAAGAGATTCATGCTAATGAAATGTTGCTACTCCCTTACTATGTAGCTTCTATCAATATTGAAGAGGCTTATCATAGCCGGATAGGTGGGAGATATAAGCAATTTTCAGGGATAACTCTCACAGATACTTTTAACATGTATGAATCAAAAGATGAAAACGTGTTACTTTTATTTCAAGAAAACAAAGAAAGAATAAAGAGACAAAAAGAGTCTGCTATAAGAGTTATAATTGGAAATCCACCTTATTCTTCTGGGCAGGGATCAGCAAACGATGCAAATAAAAATACAGTTTATCCTCTACTTCATAAACAGATTGAAAGAACTTATGTAAAAGAATCTGATGCCAAGTTAAATACAGCTCTGTATGATTCCTATATTAAAGCTATTCGCTGGGCAACAGATAGAATAGGAAATGAAGGAGGTATCATTGGCTTTGTTCATAATGCTTCTCTTGTAAATGAAAGAAGCATTGCTGGTCTTAGAAAATCCATTGAGAAAGAATTTGACTCTATTTACTGTTTTAATCTAAGGGGAAACCAAAGAACAAAAGGTGAGTTATCAAGAAAAGAAGGGGGGAAGATTTTTGGAGGAAGTTCAAGGGCTCCTATTGCTATTACTTTCCTTGTAAAAAATCCAGAAAACAGGAGAGCTAAAGCTTTAATTAAGTACTATGATATTGGGGATTATTTAAGCCGTAGAGATAAACTGGAAATAGTAAAAGATTTTAATTCTGTTAAAGGTATAGATTGGCAAAATAAAACACCTGATAAGTATGGAGATTGGATTAACCAAAGAGATGATTCTTTTTATCAATTCCTATCTATGGGAGATAAAGCACAACGAAATCCAAATTGTATTTTCAGTTTATATAGTTGTGGGGTTGAGACGAGTAGAGATTCTTGGGCTTACAATTTTAGTAAAAATCAAGTAAAGAGAAATATGAAAAATATGATAGGTTTTTATAATCAGGAGTTAGAACGACTTGCAGATAAGAAATTAAACATGAAGAATATAGATAAGTTTATAAATCTTAATGAGAAAAAAATTTCATGGGGTGGTAGTTTAAAAGACTCTCTTTTAAAAGAGGTGTTTGGTGATTTTAAAAAGAATCAAGTAAAATTATCGAGTTATAGACCTTTTACAAAATGTTATCTTTATTTTAATAGAATGTTTAATAATAGAGTTTACCAAAATCCAAAAATATTTAATGGAAAAAATATAGCAAACAAAGTAATTTGTGTTAGTGGCGTAGGGAAAAACACTTTCTCTGTTTTAATGACAGATAATATTCCTAATAAGCACTATATGCCAAGTGGGCAATGTTTTCCTTTTTACTGGTTTGATAAGCAAGGCTCACGTCAAGATAGTATTACTAACAGCACACTCAATAGATTTAGAGATCATTATAAAAATAGCATTTTACAAAGTAACAGATCAGCTATCCATAACAAAATAGAAAAAGAAGATATTTTTTACTATATATATGGGCTACTTCATTCAGAAGACTATAGAGAAAAATATAAAGATAATTTGGATAAATCCTTGCCTCATATTCCTTTAGTTCCTAAATTTTGGCAATTTTCAAACATAGGAAGGAATTTAGCTGACATTCATTTAAATTATGAAAGACAGCAGTTCCCTAAAGAATTAAAAATCTTAAAACAAGGAAAAGAAGTAAGTATTTCTGAACTTGCACCAAATGAATTAAAAATGACAAAAATGAAAATGGACAAAAATGATAACACAAAAATAAAGTTTAATGATTATATCACTATTACTAATATACCAATTAAGGTTTGGGACTATAAAATTAATGGTTGGTCTGCTCCAAAATGGGTGATGGAAAGATACCAATACAAACAAGATAAGAAAACAGATATAATAAATGATCCCAATACTTATTCAGAAGACCTTGCTTATATTTTAAAATTACTTCTCAGTGTGATAACTGTGTCTTTAAAAACTCAAGAGCTTATCCAAAGCCTTCCTTCTATTGATTTTGATGAAGTAATTGCTTCAAATTCAGAAAAAGCTGCCTAAATAGATTTCAAATTTTCTGATTTTTCAGAAAAGAATGTCATGTTTAAATGGATAAGAAAACAGAAACTAATTAGAAAATTCAAAAAAGAATTTGAAGGTTTTAACTTATATACCTTACAAGCGGTAAAGCTCAGAACAGATGAAGAATTAAAAGAACATTGTGTAAAATGTGTTAATAAAATTGCAAAAGATAATAAAAAAGATATAAAATCAGTAAGTTTAGAAGATATTTACTGTGCTCTCTATGAAATAAGAAAAAAAACACCAAAACTCTTAAGAGAGATAAAATTATTTCAGATAGAGAAAACAGTAAGGTTTTTTAAAACTACAGGAGATATTTCTGCATTAATCTCTAGTATAGCTTATTTAACACCTATCCCCGCATTGTTCATACCTATTAAAAAAGATATTGGCAAAAGAATCAAATATGTCATTGTTACATGGATTGTCAGTGTAGTAGCTACGGCAGTATATGGCAGTAAGGATAAAAAATGCTAAATCAGCGCTATCTAACAAAATCGCGATTTAAACTTATAGAGTGCTCAAAAAACCTTATAAAAGAGTGTTATTTAACACTTTAAAAACCAGGGAAAAATTTTTTAAAAAGAAATTTTTACCTAATCCACTGAAATTTTTACACATCTTAAGAATAAAACAGCTAAAAGTTTGACAAAATTAGCTGTTTTAAAGTGTTATAACTCTCTATATTATAATAACTTAGAGGTGGTAGCTTATGAATAAAGAGTTTCCAGAAATTTTAAGAGATTATGTTTTAGAACAAAAACAGAAAAATCCTTCTGTCAATGAAATAGCCATTTCAAAGAAAATGGATATCCCTCCAACAACATTTAATCGATTAGTCAATGGCCACTCCAAACCTGCTGTAAAAACCCTTTTGAAGCTTAGCCAGTTTATCCCTGAACTGAAACCCCTTCTACCAGAAGAGATTATGAAAGTGTTCAAAGTTACTATTGAAAAGGAAAATTCCGAATATGTTGGGGAAACATTGGAATCTCTGCTTTCTGATGAACATATTTTCCTTTGTTGGATGTTAGCTTTTTCAAATAAAGGAATCACAGTTGATGAAATTAAAAACTACTTTGGTCAAGCAGGAGTCAGAGCTATTGACACCCTTAAGGAAAACAACATCCTAACAAAAAATGATAGTGGTTACTATAAAGTAAAAGAGAAAAACAAATATATTATTTTTTCTTTTCGACTTATTAAAGCTCATCTGTTATTTTTAGCCAATCAGTATAAATCGGATAATATAAAAAATAATTACATTTGTTATGAGGTGGAATCCTTAAACAAAGAAGGTAAAAAGGAGCTAATACAAGCCCATCGAGACTTTCATAAGAAAACACAAAGAATTATGAATGATGCAAAAAATAAAGGAGATGAACCAGCTTTTTCAATTTCCTGTAGTGATTCCTTATTAAAATGAGGTATAAAGGAAAAAGATAACATGAAATTGTTTATTTTAATATTATTAACTGCTTTCTTATTTAACCCTTGTACTGCTCAAGCAATGAATAGTAATCATTATTCAAGCTTCCCTTCTAGCTTTCAGAAATACAGTGCATCTGGTGGAAATTTTGATAAGATAGTTATTGTTCTTTGGAGAAAAAACTATACCGATCCTGTTCAGGTAAAAATTATTCCTATAACTGATGAGCAAGTCCAATCTTTTTTACAATCTATAGAAGGTAGTCGAACTACTTGGGATATTAATAATAATATTCCTAATTCAATAGGAACTACTATAAATGGTTATACTACTCAAAGTCGCGATGGCTTTTTGACAAGCTCTTTTAACAATGGAGTAGTTAAAATCATACATAATGAGTTTGAAAGTAGTGTTTTAGATGAAATAACAGGTGATTCATATACACAAGGTAACATAATGCACGCCAGTCCTGGAAATGGCGGAGGTGGTGTACTTTATCAAACTGGATTTACAGGATTACAAAATGATATGCATTTTGCAGATGAAACAGCCCAAGCTAAGATAATTGATGAAAATGATTGGTCACGCTACAGAGTAAATGTAGAAACAATAATTCAGGAAATAATAGAAGCATATAACGCAGATTCTTTAAGTGATTTTTATAAAATGAATGACCATTTACTGAATGGTATCATATATGTTGTCGGCCCCGGAAACGGGGGTGGCGGGACTTATGTGAAATAATAAGAGAATAATTATTTCAGTTGTTGATTTTATAAACCGATATTTCTTTCATAGACAAATATCTTTATAATATGAATCCAAAAAAACAATTTATTAAAATAGAAGATCTTTTGGTTAATCCAAAAAACTTTAGGTTTGATCCTGTTGCAAATCAAAAAGAAGCTATCAATATTATGATAAACAACATGAAACCAAAGGTAAAAAAACAAGCGGAAGATATAGCAAAATATGGTCTAAATCCCACAGAAACTTTAGCTGTTACAAAAACATATAAAGGAAAATATATTGTACATGAAGGCAACCGAAGGCTGACAGCTATTAAATTGATTGATAACCCAAGAACAATACCCCTTGATGAAAAAACTAAACTTTTTTTTCAAAAACTGAAAGAAAATTATGGAGAGAATCTGCCATCTCAAATAGAGTGTACAGTATTTTCTCGAGAACAAGAAACTCACCATTGGATTCAATTAAAGCATACAGGAGAAAATGACGGTGCTGGAGTGGTTCGTTGGAATAACAAGCAACAAGGCCGTTTTGAAGCTCATATTACTGATACAAAGCCTAAAAAGCATATTCAAGTTCAAAGTTTTATGGAAACAAATGAAATACCATTTCAAGGTCACAGTACAACACTACAGCGCTTGATAAACAACCCAGATGTTCGAGAAAAAATTGGAATATATTTTGAAAATGGAGATTTAAAATACAAAAGTAAGCAAACTGCTATTGATAATTTAAACAGGATTTCTTCTGCAATGAATAAACCAGATTTTACTGTCAGAAAGCTTGAGCATGTGAAGGATATAAAGAAATGGATAAATGAAATTTTAAAAAGTGATAGGCGTCAATCTACAGTTATAACTAGAAGAAATGGAAGAATAGTCAGACAAACTACCAGGAGATCAACATTGATTCCACAGGATTTTACAATAAATATTTCTCACCAAAGAATTGATTTGATTTGTAAAGAGTTGCAAAAACTTGATGTTGATAAATACATCAATGCAGTTGCGGTTTTATTCCGTGTTTTTTTAGAACTTAGCATCAATTGTTTCATTGAGAAAAAAAATAAAGAGCAAGTTAACTTATTAAAAGAATTAAAGCAAAAACTAAAAAAGGAAAAACAGGGAGATAAAAATATATATCTTCGTCAAAAAATGAAAATCGTTTGTAAATATATGGACAAAGAAAAGATATTAACAACAAGTGAATTACAACCTGTTCGCATAGCGATTGACAAAAGGTATGATATATCCTCTATTCAAACATTTAACTCTTATGTTCATAATTTAGATCATTTTCCTTCGGATAGTGATTTAAAAAACTCATGGAATAATATGCAAAAGTTTATTCAAAAATTATGGGAATAAACAATCAAATTAATTCTACCTTTACAAGTCCTCTGCGTTACCCAGGTGGAAAAACTCGCCTTGCATCAAAATTGAGTGAAGCAATAGATAAAAACTTTAGATCTAAAAAAAATATAACTTGTGTGGAACCTTATGCAGGAGGAGCAGGTGCCTCACTAAATTTGCTCTCTTCTGGAAAAGTAAGTAAAATTATTATTAACGATTTAGATAATGCAATTTATACATTTTGGAAAATTACAGTGTTAGACGCTGATTATTTAATAGGAAAAATAAAGAGAATAGAAATTACCATTTCAGAATGGAAAAAACAAAAGTTAATTTATAGCACATCAAAAAGTGAACGAAAGCTTGCTTTCGCTACATTGTTTCTAAATAGGACAAATCGCTCAGGCATCATGAATGGGAGACCTGTTGGAGGAATGGAACAACTTAGTAAATGGAGAATCAATGAACGATTTACTAAAAAAACTATTATTGAGCGATTAGAGAGAATAAAGAAATATCGTAATAAAATAGAAGTTTATAATTTAGATGGAATAGAATTATTAAAACGATTAGAAAGCCAAAAAAAATCAAATCAGTATTTTATATTTATTGACCCTCCATACTTCCAAAAAGGACAATCTTTATATTTAAACAATTACAAAAATAATAATCATGAAGAACTTTCAAAGTTTTTGACCAAATCTTCTCTTAAAAAATGGATTATGACCTATAATGATATATCTTACATTAAAAATCTCTATAAAAAAATGCAAGTAAAAAAATTTATAATTCAACATAATGCTCACTATTCAAAGACTGGTAAAGAAATAATGATTTTTCCAAACAAGTTCATACCTGTAAATATATAAGATGTTTTATTTTATATCTTTTTAAAAGCAAATTTAGTTTAAAATTCATAAAGAAAGTTATCTTTTATAAGATATTTTATTACAATATAAGATTGCTTCAACTAATTTATTATAATTTCCAATAAATGAATTATGAGAAAGCACAATATATCTTCTTACCATTTTGGGTTATCGATATTTATTATCTATTCTCAGCCTTTTTATAATAGGAATATTTATAAATTGGTTTTTCGTTTTTTTATTCTTTATTCTTTTATGTATGTCTTAATAAAGAAACAAATAAATAAAATATTAGTAAAGCAGTGCATGAAAAAGAATGGCTATGGTTGTTTAACTGATGATGATTGGGCTGTAGAACAATATATAAAAAAAATATAGGATATTAAATTTTACTTTATCTGTAAAAATTTCAACTTTTCATCCCACGATGGGATTTTTTACTTTATTTATCCCACCGCGGTGGGATAAAAAACTGCATTTTTTTACAGTTATCCCGTGATGGGATGGATTTTTAGCAAAATATCCCACCGCGATGGGATGATTTCCTCCTCTCTCTTTTCTTTTTTCCTTTTCTCTGAAATCCTCCTGAATCCAAAAACGGAAAATGGAATTTATGAATTTTACATTTATTTTTTTGTTTCTATCTTTTTTTATTTTGTCTGCCTGTGAAGACTTGTCTTTCAATGATAAGGACATTTTTTTACCGGAAACAAACTCTGTTCAAGAGATACCTATTTTCCAAGATGAAGATAAAACAAATCCTAATATAGCCGAGAATAGCAAGCACAATCCTGAAGATGTTACTACAATATCAGAAAACCTGGAGCTTTCCGAAAATACACTTATCCAAAATATAAAAGTTGTTTTGGAGATGGTGACAATTCAAACCCTCCAGCATGACTTAACAATCATAGCAGATGAATTTATTTCCAATCATTCTTTTATTCAGAGTTTTCCAGAGGGACAAACTGCAAAAGAAAAAGAAACCGGTAGAAGCGGAGGCCACGTTTTAATTAAGGCTAAAACAGCGAAAGGAAATTTAGGACTTAGCTTAAGTGGTGAGCATGGAGGATACGTTCCAAAAAGATCAATATCAAAAAAACAGAGAGTTAGGCTTTCAGGTCGCAGTGGTGAGAATGGATACGATGCCATTTATGATAATTACTGCCGCGTTTTTTATATTCCTACTTTATTTACCGGAAAACTTATTATTAACAGGAACTGTTGGGATGAGTGCCGAGTGACTCCAACAAGAGGGCAAAGCGGAGAAGACGGCCGTCAGGGTTATCCTGGATATGATGGAAGAAGAGGCGGCGACTCTGGTTCATTTCATTTGCAGGCTTTTAATTTATCAGACTTTCATTTAACAAAAATTAAGAAAACACCTGGGCTTGGAAGCAAGGGAGGAAGAGGCAGCAATGGGGGATATAGAGGAGAAAGAGGACAACACGGAAGAGACAGCAAAGATCTTTGCTCCTCTCATCTTCCCCGATCAAAGAAAGGTAAAAAAGGCAAGGTAGGGAAATATGGAATAGCTGGCAAAAATGGAAAAGAGGGAACAGTCTGTCTTGAAAATCTTAAAATCTCAGAAAGCCTAGAGATAAATAACAACCAACATGAAGAAAATAAAAAGGAAAGCGCTATATGTTATTAAAAGCTTTTTTAAAACCTTTGGTTTTTATTTTTCTTTTTTCATCTTGCGCAACTTTTAAATTAAGCAGCAGAGAGAAAATCTATAGCGGGGCGGCTTTAGGCTTTGCCAGCGGAGCTTTTTATGGCTTAAGCCGTGAGCAGGCCAAGGGAAAAAACGCTCTTCTATTTGGCTCATCTCTTGGGCTTTTAACCTCTCTTATAAGCATTGCAATTTTTAATGAAGAACAAAAAGCAAAAGAACTTGAAGATAAACTTTCCAAGCTGGAAGAAGACTTGGGGCTTATGTATGAAGGATCAAAAATAAAATACCTCATGGGCGGAAAAAACTACTTAACAAAAAAAGATATACCGGAAGAAATAAAACCTTTTGTTTCTTTTGGAGAGTGGCATCTTTTTGAATTGGAAAAGAGCCAGCCTGTAGAGATATGGACTCCTGTTGGCAAAAACAGGCTAGTTAAGAAAAACAAAATGTTTGAACTTAAAGTTCCAAAAATCAAAGAGGATTAAAAACAGGAAAAAACAAATGCACCAAAGCCAAGAGAATTTAAAAAAGAAAGATAGGCTGGATATAAGGAAAATGCTGAAATACACAGCTAAGAAAATTTTATGGCTGATTAACTATTCTTTAAGCTTTTCAAAAAAAGATAAGGGAAAAGAAATTGGAATAAAAATTTTAGGCTGCATTGTTATCATTCAAAGCATCTATTTATTGTTTTTCATTTTTTCAAGCCTGATAGAAATAATCTTTACATATCATTTTTTAACTTTAGGATTTTTGATTTTAATCGCAGTTTTTATCTTTAAGAAAGAAATTAAATTTACCTTAAAGCTTTTTGGAGCAAAGAGAAAAAAGGATATCCATAAAACAGATTATTCAAACTAAGAAGAAAAAACTTTATAAAAGTTATTTTTAAACCAAAGGAGAAAGCATGAAAAAAACAAATAAAATAAAAAACAATGCCTTTAAGATTTTGAGAAATACATTTCTAAAATTCTATCTCTTGGCTTTATGTCTTCCCTACTATGCAGTGGCCAGAGATTTTCTCTCAAGCGTGGAAAATGCCAGCAGTCAAATAAGGCAGATTATTGCTGTCGTAGGCGTCTTGGCTTTGATGGTTGCAGGGGTTTGCTTTTACTGGTCAAAAAGCCTTGGAATGGAAAAGCTATCCGCCGCTATTATCGGAACTGTGGTTTTTGCCGCAGCTTCAACTATTTTTACGCTTTTCTATCAAACATTTAACTAAGTGGAAACAAATAAAAACAAATAAGGAGCCATGAAAACTGCAAACATTTAAGCCTTCAAAAATTCTTAACATCAAATCTAATTTCTTAGGATTAACATTGGATGATCTTTTAGGGCTTATGGTTTTTTATACAGTCTTTCAAATTCTTTTTGCTTCCATTGGGCTTGAGATTTTATCCATTGTTTTAACTTTTTTCACGGCTTTTTTTCTTATCCCTATAAGGCTTAAATGCAGACGAGGCATTATTAAAGATTACTTTACCTATATCTTTCGTAAATCCTTTAAGGGAAGCTTGTTTTAAAATGAAAACTTATTTACAAGAAAAAGATTACTGGATTTCAAGCTCAGGCATTTTGGGAAACAGCTTTTCCTTTCAAACTTTGGATCTGGAGACAGAGCAAAATCTTGAGAGCCTGTTTGATAGCTTTTTAAAATCCATTTCCAAAAATGTAAGAGTAAAGCTAAGTATCTTTCAGGAAATTTCCCATGACAGTTTATTAAAAACAGAAAGAAGCAAGGCTCTTAAAGCCAGAGGCTTTTTAAAAAGTAAAGGTCTTATCCATTTTGAGCATAAGCACAAGGTTTCATTCAAAGAGGTTTTTAAGAAAGATTTTTTAAAAAGAGAAGAGTTTTTGCAAAAAAGACTTTCTGAAATCTTTGAAAGTCTGGATGAGAGCTTTTTAAACAGGATGAAAACAAAACCTTTAAGTTCGTCCTCCTTTAAAGATTTTTATAATCTTTATAATCCTGTCAGTCCTACTGCCACTGGCCTTAAAACAGAAAGAAATCACTTAGGAATACTTAAGCTTAAAAACAGTGGAAACTACCCTCTAAGCCTCAAAAGTTTAGCCTTAGTATTGGATAAAGTAAAAAAACCTTTTGGCTTTCATATATCCCTTGAAAAGCTCTCTCAGGCGATCTCAGAAAAGACTTTAAAGCTTAAGTCCCTTGAAGAGGCGGAAGGCCGGGGACAAGTAAGCTACGAGAAGTATCAGAAAGCCCAAAGAGCTATCAGTGAAGTGGAGCTTGGAGGAGAGGAGCTTTTTCATTTTGAAGTTCATTTAACACTTACCAGAGCCTTTGAGGACAAATTAAGAAAAGACATCGCTTTAAGCCTTAAAGCCCTTTCCGTTCTTGGTGAATGGAGCATTGAGAGCTTTGGAGCCTACCCTTCACTTTTCGCTTTAAGCCCAGGGGATAAGCTTCATTACAAGCTTATAGAAAAATCATCAACACTTAAGTGTTTTTTTCCTTGTTTCCGTTTTGGTTCAAACTTGGATAAATCATCAGACACAAAGGGAAGCCTAATCTATCATAGACAGGATTTGAGCCTGGACGCACTTAATCCTTTTTCCTGGGATTATTCCAATCATACGGGAGTGATTATCGGAAAGTCAGGGAAGGGAAAAAGCGTTTTTGCAAACCTTTTAACAAAATCTCTTTTCCATGATGAAAGAGCTTATGTTTTTTTAGTAGACGTCAAAGGCTCTCATAAAAAAACTGTAGAAAAGATTAGTGGCAAAACCTACAACATCGACATTGAAAATTCATCAGGACTTAACCCTCTTACAAAACTAAGCTCTTCAAAAGAATCCATTGAAATTGCAGGAAATTTTATAGAAAAGCTTTTACTGGAAAATGAAGAAGAAGCTTTGCCATCTGTTGAAAAAACACTGCTTGAAAAAAACTTAATCAAGTTTGCGGAAAAAACAAAATCAAATGCCAGACTAAAAAACCTGGATAATTTTTATAATAGCTTAAAGCATCCTAAAAAAGAAAAGCTTGGCCGGTTTATAAAGGGAAGCTTAAATGAAAACATTTTTAAGCAAAGAGGAGATAGAACTGGGGCTCGCCTTCTTTACTTTAATTTTGAAAATATCAGCACAGCCTCAAACTCTTATATAGCTAAAGCTATTATTGCCAGCATTATGGCAGAGTTTTCCTTTAAGCTCTTAAGCAAAGAGCCGCAGGAAAAACTTATTTTCATTTCCGATGAAACGCCGTTTTTTATAAAAAGCTGCTTTAATACTTTTTCTCTACTGAGCAAAAACGTCAGAAAGCTAAATGGATCTCTTATCCTGCTTGCTCAAAATTCAAAGGATTTAATTTTTAATGGAGACACCTCTCTTATTGACAACTCCGAGTTTAAAATCCTGTTCTCACATGACGGAGAGGAAAAAAAGTTTAAAGAGATTTTTAATTTAACAAATGAAGAGTTCCAAAAACTAAAAATCCTTAAAACTGTTAAGGGTCATTATTCACAATTTCTTTTAAAAGATTCCATAGGCTCCAAAGTCGGTTTTTTAAGGCTTTCCAAGGAGGAATACATCCTCTCAAATACCGAGCCTGAGTTTTTGCACAAGCTTAAAAAACTTCAAAGTCTTTTTAACATAAGCGAGGACAAAGCCTTGCAGGTGATGAGCTATGTTTAAATTGTTTTTTAAAAGTTTTTTATTTTTCTTTTCTCTTTTTAGCTTAAAAAGCCATGCTTTTATTTCTGATATTTTAGAGGCGAAGAAACAAGTTGATGGGGTTGGCGTAGCTTTGGATTCCATTATGGACACTATAGATGAAGCGGGAAACTTAGTGGGAATAGAAGATAACTATCTGGCCTATGAAAAGGAACTTAAGGAATTTAAAAAAACTTTGGATGAATACGAAAATCTTGGTTTGGATGTTAAGGATTTTATAGAGCTTAGAAACTATGACCCTTCAACTTTTAGAGGACAAATTAACTTTTTTAAAAACTATGTCAGAAGGGCTAATAACATATTAAAAAGCTTCAGCTCTCTTGTAAAAAGCCCAGAATCGATTACCGCATCCGAGCAGATAGAAACAAACAGAACCTTAAGGGCTTTGCTTGAAGATAATCAGGCAAGGGAACTAAGACGCTTAAGAAAAGAAATAGCAAGCCAGAAAATCCTTTTAGACAGAAGAAAAAAAGAGCGAGAGTTTATCAACAAGCAATATACCTATATCAACCGCCATTCCAGGAAAAATGGCTTTGGCGTGTTTCATCCTTTCCAAAATAAGAATGATCTTAAAAATAAAAAAAGAAAAAAACTTTTAGGAATTTTTTAAGTGAGGCTTAGATGACTGATTTTCCAATGGATATATTGATTTTTAATAAAATAGTAGAGGTCTTTAATCAGACAAGAAGCTACGTATTGCTGCTTTTTCCACTGGCTTTTTTCATAAGGATTGCTTTCGGATTTATTCTTTTAAAGGTGGATGATTTTACGGACATTTTAAAGGATTCTCTTTTTTTATTTCTTGGACTTTTCTTTTTTACAGACGTTTTAAAAATGTCTCTTCAAATCCCCTACTTTATATCAAGCGAGCTTTCTTTCGGAGAGTGGAGGAATGTCAATATGGGAGAAGGAATTTTTACCAGAACCATTAAGAGGGCTGTGGACTGGATAGGGATACTTTCCTATTGGATAAGCTTTGGGCTTTATGTGGTGATTGTTTCCGTACTTGGATTTTTTGCAGGCTATATTCTCTTTTTTGGGACAATGTTCAGAGCTTATGGAATGCTTAAGGTCTTTTTTATTTTGCTCTTTACAGTCTCTTTGTGGCCACTGCTTTGGCATTCCATAAACTTTGCGGTTTATACGATTGCCATAAGCGACAATGCTCTAGCCAACAATGTCATTATCGGAGGCGCAAGTCTGGCTAAAGTATTTATCCCAATATGGCTAATATCCAAGACTTCCAAAATCCCTATAGCTGAAACCTTAAAAAAGATTTCCTTTAAAGGAGGGAGCCTAGCTTATGCGGGGGGAAGTTATGCCGCATCCTTTTTAAGTAATAATGAAAACGCATCTCAAGACCAGAATATTCAAAATGAAGAGGAAATAGTAAGTGAAGGATCAGAAATAAATATTACAGATACAAATTACCAAGAAAATGAAGATTACTCTAGTGCGCCATTGGAGGATTTTTCCATAAGGGAAAAAGAACCTGAAACAGCTTTGCCATCTGAAAAAAATACCCTTAAAGAAAACGCTCTATCTAACAGACAAGAAAACCAGTCTATTGAGCTAAGCGCTCAAAGCCAGATTGCAAACAATATCTCTCAGGAAAACATTAACCAAAACAAACAAGAGACATATATTGAAAACAGTCCTCAAGTTACAAATGTAACTAAGGCTCAAAGCATCTCTCAAAATCAGAATGAAAGCGCTTTAAACAAGGATCAAAACCAAAGCTTAGAACAAGAAGAAGCTACCACTAAGCACAAGCAAAAAATATTTAATAAAACTGTTCATAAGGAAGATTGGATAGAGGAAGAGGAAAGCCGCATTACCCATAGCCACCATAAAAATAATGAAGAGGATATAAATCCATGAAATTTTTAATCCAGCTTTATAAAAATGAAATAACTGTAATTTTCCTGATAGCGAGCCTTTTTATTTGGGGAGTGGTAGCAAGCTACCTAGCCTTTCAAAATAAGTCTCAGGTGATTCTTATTGGAAAAACAAATGAATCCTATCAGCTGATATTAAGTGAGGCACAAACTCCACTGGAAACAAAAAATTTCATAAGGCATTTTATAGCTCTTACTTTAAATTTTAATAATGAAAGCTATAAGAGGCATATCTCCTTAGCCGGCGACTTAATGACAGAGAATTTATGGAAAAAGAAAAAGCCTGAGTTTATACAAATGTCAGGGTTTATCAAAAAAAATAAAGTCACGCAGTCCGCAGAGATTTTAAAAATCCAAAAAGTAAAAAGCAATCTTTATGAAGTAAAAATCAGAAACTACCTGTTTAAAAACGGCATTCTGACAGAAAAAAACAAACTTATTTTACTTTCTATTGCTCACAATCAAAGAAGTTATGAAAACCCCTGGAGGCATAGTGTTTCAAATATTGAAATTAAGTAATTTACTTTTTATTTTTATTTTTCTGTTTTCTTGTTTCCTTATGGAACAAGGAAGAGCGGAAAGCGCACAGTTCATATTTGTTGAAGAAAAGAAACCAGCAGCAATTTTTCTTTTTCCCGGAAGAGCAAGTCTGTTAAGTCTTCCCTGCTTCATTACAAAAGCCCTTATCGGATCTCCTGAAGATATAAAGGTAGAGGTTGATAAGATAAATAAAACAGATACCCACATTCTTTTAAAAAAATGGAAGTCAGAACCAAGCAACCTCATTTTAAAATGCAAGGATAAAGTTTTTCTCTTTAGCCTCATCCCAGCCAAAAATTCCCATTACGATTATGTTAAAGTCTTAGGACATATCTCATCAAAGCCTCTCAAAGTAAAATATGCCCTCCCGAACACCCCCTCACCAATTAAAGGGGGCTTGAGGGAGAAGGATTTTACAATCCGAAAAGTCTTAGACTTTTCTTGGGAGGACGCAAAATGAAATTTGTTTTACTTTTGTTTTGCGCTTTTTTTTCGGTGGGCTTGATGTTACCAAATTTCGCTTTCAGCATGGAGGATGAAACCCTATTTGAATTAAAAAGAGAAGTTAAAAAATCCAAAAAACAAAATGGAATAAAAAAGACAACTCCTTTGAAATTTAAAAGAAAATCTTTTTCCTATAGCAAGGATTTTTTAATCTTTAGTGAAAAGCCCGCTTTTACTTTAAAAAAAGGCACTGCCATAAAGGTTAATATCCCTTATCCGGCAATAGCTTCTTTTACAAAGGAGTTTCCCCTTTATGGAGTAGTAATTCATCCTTTTAAGGGCATAGTGTCCGGCAAAATCAAGGCTATAAAGAACACAAGCAAAGCTTTAGTTTTATTTGATGAGATTATTTTAAATAGCAAAATTCAAAATATCAAAAGCTTTCCTGTTTTTCTTAATGGAGATTTAAAAGAATCTCTTTTAAAGGATATTGCTTTAAGTTTTTTTGAGAGCCTTCCTTCCGTGCTGGCTTTGGCCTTAAAAACACAAATTCCCCAAGCTGGGATTCATTTCATAAATGCAGATTTACAAAGCAAAATGGGAAAACTATCGAGCATAGAAACAGAAAAAAGAAAACGGCAAGAATACTTGGAATTAAAAAACATAAAGCTACTTAACATCATTATAAAATAGAGATAGCAGGAAAAAACAATGATACTTACCAAACGGGATAAACTTATTATTGATACTTTAAAAGAGCAGGATTTTTGCTTTTATAATGACATAAAGAATAAGTTTTTTCCGTCTGATTTTTCCGCTTCCCATAGATTAACCCGACTAAAGGAAAATGGTTATATTTTTATAGAGACTCTTTCGTCTGCGGATTTCAAAAAAAAATTAGACACTTCCTCTATAGAGGCTATTGGAAAAAAATATAAAATTATAAGCCTTGCTGATAAAAATGAATCTCTCAGAAGAAATGTAAGCCCTTGGAAAAAAACACATCAACTTTTGCTTTTTTCCTTAAGGGAGCAGTTAAAAAAACTTTTAGGAGTTTCCCCTGTATTTGAAAGTCGGGTCAGGGATTCAAAATATACTTTGTATGACAGGACATTTGAACCTTTTCCTGATTTTTATATTAAAGGGGAAGACTATAAGCTAGCTGTAGAGCTTGAGCTTCATTTAAAAAGTAAAAACCGATATTCCCTTAAAATGTCTGAATACAGAAAGTCCAGCTATAGTCATGTTCTTTATGTTGTAACAAATGCCAAGAAGATCACAAGCCTTGTAAGAGTTTTTAGATATTACAAGTATATTGGCATCACTCATTATGCAAAACCGGAAGAGGTTGTTTCTTACTGGCATGGAAATATCTCTCTTTCTGAATGGCTTAAAAAGAGGACAAAATGAACAAAGAAAAAGATAAAACCATAGAAGATTTTACAGAAGAGGTAATTATGGCTATATGGGCTGTCATTCAGTTTTCCCTCTGGCCAGTGAAAGCAAGCTCCAAAGCAGGAGGTGTTTTTGAGAACATTATCCGCTCTCTTGTTTTTTATGGTATGATCCTAGGAGTTTTTTTTCTTTACTCTTTTGCTCATAAAAAGGATTTTAGTCAATTAAGTTTCTTATGGTTTATTATCCCTGTAGTTGTTATTTTCTTTTTCAGGCACTGGCTTCTATCTTTTAGCTTAAAAAACCCAAATGCTCAGAAACAACAAATCAAAACTGAACATTTAAAAAAAGAAAGTTTTAATTTTTCTGGTTTTACTTCCCTTATGGAAAATAAAAAATCAGCTCCCATAGGCTTATCTCTTATTTCAAAAAAACCTATTCTTTTAAATGTTGAATCCCGCTGTCAGCATACAATAATTTCAGGAGCAACCGGTCAGGGAAAAACAACTTTGCTTAAAACGCTTCTTTCTCACTCTTTAAAGCATCATCACCCTGTCATCATTATCGATCCTAAAGGTGAGAAAGAAGACATATTAGAGATGAAAAGAAAGGCTCGCTTCTATAGAAGAGAAAAAGATTTTTGTTTGTTCTCTCTTTCCTTTCCGGAAGAGTCCTTTGCCTATAATCCTCTTTTAAACGGATCGGTGGAGCAAATTAAAACCCGTCTCATGGATGGGCTTAGGTTTGAAGAAGAGTATTACAAAGCACAAGCATCTTTGTTTCTTGGAGGCATCTTATCGGCGATTAAGTTTCTTAATAGGCCGGTAAGCTTTTCCGTTTTGGATGAATGTCTAAACAATGCAAATGCTGTTCAAGATCTAAAAGAGGACATATTCTCACTGGCGGAAACAGAAACGGATACAAAGAAAACAAAAATAATTAAAGAGCTTGTTCTTCTTTTGGAGCAAATTCAAAGCATCTCCAAGAAAGACTTGGCCGGCCTTCAAGCTCAAATTTCATCTATAAATTGTTTGGAGTTTAGAAAAATTTTATCTCCTTCAAATTTTAACCCTAATCACTTTTTTTCTTTTGAGGATATTTTAAGACATAAGAAAGTCGCTTACTTTCAGATGAATGTGAACGGATATGGTGAGATTTCAAGACAAATTGGCCGGATGATACTTCAGGATTTAAAGGTGCTTTCAAATCAGATACAGGCCGGACAGAAGTATTTTTCTTATGACTTTTGTGCTTGCTTTATAGATGAGTTTGGATCTTTTTCGACAAGGGATTTTGCTGATTTTCTTAAAATGGCAAGATCTTCAAGGATAGGCATTCATCTTTTTTGTCAGGGTCTTTCGGATTTATCAAGGATATCTCCTGACTTTAAAAATCAAATTATCGGGAACACAATCAATAAAATTTTGTTCCGGCAGGATGTGGGAAATGACGCTGAAGAGTGGGCAAAAGTGGCCGGTACTTTTTCGTCTCGTAAAAAAACTTATCAGATAACAGGCACAGAAACAGAGGAAGAGATGACAGGACTTGGAAGTTTAAGGGACGTAAAGGAAATGAAAATTGAGTTTGATGTTTTTAAGAAACTATCTCAAGGCCAAGCAGTTTTGATAGATAAGGCTCTTCATAGAGAAGATTTATTTCAAGTTTGGAGGCCGGTTTTATGAAAAAAACTTGCACCTTACCCCCTCAAGTGACCCCTCAAGTGATACTTTTTAGAAACCAAGCCAACCCCTTGAAAACAAAGGATTTTTACCACTACCCATCCCTGACCACCCCCCCTCATCGTAATTTCGTAGAGGTGGTCAGGTATGGTTGTGGTGTGTGTTGTGGGTGGGGTTGGTGGTGTGTGGTGTGTGGGTTGGTGGTGTGTGTGTGGTGTGGGTGTGAAGAGGAAGAGGAAGAGGAAGAGGAAGAGGTCTGGGTTCGTGTGGGAGCGTAGGGGGTTAGTAGTGGATAGTGAGAAAGGATTGGCTGAAGACATAGGTTACAGTTTTGAATTTTTAAAAACTAAAAAAGGAGGTTTGCTTATGGAATGATTTTTCAACAAGGAATAAGCAAAATAGTTAAACACAAAACCATAAAGGAGGTTTTATGAATCAAATTTTAGATGTGCTCAATATCAACACTTGGACAGACAAAAACGGCAAAGAGCAGAAAAGCTTTATCCGTTGTGGGGTGGCCTTTCCACGAAAAGATGAGAAAGGCTATGTCCTGAAACTGGATGTTCAAAACATGACTGGTGATTATCTTCTTTCCCCAAAAAAGGAATGGAAGGAAGGATAATAAAAGAGAAGAAGGGTCTCTGCTGTTTTTAGGAGAGACCCTTTATTCTTATTTGAGAGATAAAACATGAGAAAAATAGAAGATAAAAATCAGTTAAGATTATTGAATTGCGGCAATGCTTTGAAGTTGTCTAAATTTAAGAAAAGGACTAAACTTGAAAAAGCTGGTAGCTCCAGTCGATCTTCGGGTCTGCTCTTTGACAACTTAATATCGGTAGAGGAATTAGCGGTTATCTTCAGGTTAGCTCCCCAAACTATTCGTAATTGGATAGCTCTTGGAAAAATCCCCCATGTCAAAATTGGCAGGAAAAGGTTTTTTCAGGAAAGGAGTCTGCAAAAGTGGTTAAACCAAAAGGAGAAACCACAATGGCAATAATCAAAAGATACCGCAATAAAAAAACTTTTTATCAAACTGAACTTTTTGTGAAAGGTGTTCGTGTAGCCACGAAAAATTTTTCCACAAAGAGAGAAGCTTTTATTTGGCATGAGAGAGAAAAATATAAATTCACCCTCAGCCCCACAAGCCTTAATGACAGAATGTTGTTTAAGGATTGCGTAGATAAATTTTGGGAAGATGCTCAAACCCGCGTAATGAAATCCACCCTTCAAAGTTACGAATGCAGATTAGATTATCTATATAAAGGTCCTTTAGCCAAAGCGAAAATGTCTGAGCTTAAAGGAAGAAATATTGTAGAATGGTTAAGTTGGTTAAAGAAGCATCCCACCGCCAAAAACAAAGGCCGGAAAAGTTTTGTACACGAACTAAAGTTTTTAAGTGTTATCCTGTATTGGTATAAAAACTTTTTAAATGAAGACTTTAATGTTCCCGTTACAAAAAAACACCGGCAAATATGTGTTTTTAAATCTAATACTCCCAGAAGGCCGGATTACTTTATGAAGCCAGAGGATGCAAGGAAATGGGTTGAATGGTTGGAAGAGCACAGGGGAAATTCAGTGTATTGGCGGCTAGCTATTTTTATGCTCCTTACGGGAGCTAGAGTGGGTGAAACTTGTGGTCTTAAATGGTCTGCTATTGATTTAGAGGATAGTTTTGTTAGGGTGATTCGGCGAGTTCGCTGGGACCAAAAAACAAAGCATCCATTTTTGGAGGATGTAACAAAAACTTCCCAGTCAGCTAGACTTCTTATGCTTCCTGAGAAATTAAAAGATGTTCTTAAGGAAATGAAGAAAGCGGCTGTGAATGATTTGGTTTTTACAGACTGCAAGGGTGAGCTTTTAAAATATAATGCCGTTCAGTCAGCATTTAATGCTGGTTTTACAGCTTTGGGTCTGCCTTGGCGTTCAACTCATATATGCCGACATACTTATGCAACAATTGCTCTCATGGAAACGAAAAATCTTTCGGCTGTTCAGGCCAGCCTTGGGCACACAGACATAAAAATGACTCAAAGGTATGCTAAGACTGTGGCGCTTTTGAGTTCAAACACCGGTGAAAAAACTGCCGGTGCTATTTTTAAAAACAGTCGCCTATAAGTTGTTTTTACCCTCTTGAAAAATCCCGTTCATTTCCCGTTCAGGCTCCGTTTAAAAATAAAAAATCCAGTAAGTTCAATAAGATATAAATATAATGGTGGAGAGAGTAGGATTCGAACCTACGTAGGCAAAAGCCAACGGGTTTACAGCCCGCCCCCTTTAACCACTCGGGCATCTCTCCTAATTAATCACCTAATCACCTAAATGGAGCTGGGTAAGGGAATCGAACCCCCAACCTGCTGATTACAAATCAGCTGCTCTACCAATTGAGCTAACCCAGCCCCCAAGCTAGTGTGGATAAAAATTCCACAAAAAAAAAAGGGGGCGTTGCAGCGCCCGATTAATAATAATCATTGTACAAGTTCATCATTTGTATCGGAAATAACACAATTTAGTCAATTCTTTTTCACTCATCCAACAAACCCGTAGACTGCTTAACAATAGAAACATTCGCCTGCACATTTAGTTCAGCCACTTCCTTAGCATTCAACTGCGGTAACTGTTGAGCTAATAATAAAAATCGTTTTTTCTCCTTTTCATCCACTGGAACATAGCGAGTCAGCTCCATAAATTTTTGAATATAATCTTCTCGCTTAAAAGGCTGCTCTCCAAACGGATGAGCATTTGGTAATCGCTTCTCCTTAACGATTTTAGAGCCATCTTGAAAAATAATTTCTACTCTTCCACCAAAGCTTTTTTGCTTTGGATCCGGATGATGATAAAGCTCTGTCCACTTTTCCTCTTCGCAAGTTTTAATTTTACGCCACAACCGCAATGTCTGAGGCTGTTTTGCCCTCTCTGAATCATAAGATTTAACATGATGCCAAACACCATCCTCTAAAGCCACCGCAAAAATATAAGCAATACTATGATCCAACGTTTCACGAGAAGCCAAAGGATCTTGTTTTTGAGGATCGTTTGATCCGGTTCCAATGACATAATGTGTATGGTGAGAAGTATAAATCACAATTTCACGAATAGCTTCTAAATCAGAAATACTTTTTCGCATTTCAAAAGCGAGATCAATCAATGCTTGCGCCTGGTATTCAGCGGAATGTGCTTTTGTATAGGATTCTAAAATAGCTCGTTTCTCCTCTCCTGTTTCCGGTAAATCAACAGGGTATTCCGCCTCTGCTCCATCTAACATATAAGCAATGACTGAATCCTCTCCCTCATAGATAGGAGCGGGAGATTTTTCTCCTCTTAAAGCTCGATCGACCGCTTCCACTGCCAATTTACCCGCATGAGCTGGAGCAAATGCTTTCCAGGATGAAATATCACCTTTGCGAGATTGTCGTGTCGTAAAACTAACATGAACAGCTTGGTTGATCGCTTGATAGAGCTGAGCAGGGTCCATAAAAAGTAAGGCTCCAATGCCCGCTGCCTGTGCCGGACACAAATGCGCGATATGATCTATTTTATGCTTATGCAAACAAATAGATTTAACTAATGCAATATGCACTTCATAAGCAGCGACAATGCCTTGTAAAGCTTGCTGACCTGTACGAGATTTTTGTTGAGCAACAGCTAAAATAGGAGGAATATTATCCGCTGGATGGGAATAATCTGCTGCTAAAAAAGTGTCATGAAAATCTAATTCCCGAACAGCTGTGCCATTAGCCCATGCACACCAGTTAGCTGCAAATTTCTGATCGTTTGAGCAAGCAAAAATTCGCCCGCCCTGTGTTTGCTGATAGATCATTGCTTGATCGCGTGCGCAACGAGGAGCTGCTCTCTCCATAGCAGCCATCGCCACTGCCGCATTATCTATAATACGGTTAATGACCATATCACTGACTTCCTTGGAAATAGGCGCACCATCCAAGGCAACATTAGCTAGTTTCCAAGCTAGCTGCTCCTCTAGAGGACATGCTTGTTTTTCTGAATAGACCCGTACGATATGTGTTTTCAAATAACTAAATCCTTGTTGTGATGGTATTCATTATATTCACTTAGTATCCGCCTGATGTCACTACTTTACAAATTATGTAAATCTCCTTATTTAAAATAATTTGCTCCTAGAGGGAATGACTGCGCCGCACCCCATGAGAGTTAATTCACCGCGATTCCTTAATACCCATGTCACTACCTTGCAAATCTCTCTGCTTAAAAAAATTACTCAAAATAAGCTCGCATCCCATAGATAGTAATTTTTTTAATTAAATCAAATATTTACCCCCCCCTTTTTTTTTTATGTTTCTTCTTTTAAAGTCCGAATACTTTATTGTAGTAAAAATGTCTTCTGCATGAAAAATAGGTGAAATATGAAAACAAAAAATATCTTGTGGATGCTATTAACTTTAACATTACCAGCACTTGTAGGCTGTCAGATGTTAAAAAATAGAAAACCTCAGTCCGCTGGTTCTACAGCTTACTGCTCCAACTGTTTAGTGGAAAAGATAGATAAAGATGTAAAAGAATTACGAGATACAATACAAAACAGCAACCCAAGACAAGTAAAATATCAATCAGCTAAAACACCTGTTCCCGTACGATCGGCTGTTGTATTTAACAAAGAGGGAAAACCTGTCTGTCGTGTAGATTTATTAAAGCATCCAAACTTGATACCAAACTTTGCAAAGCCAGCAGAACAAATGGTCTATCAAGCAAGTAAATCTAAAAGAGGACTTGCTTCTGTAGAAGAAGATTCAGAACTTCCCCCTTGTACTGATAAATATTTCAGTTTGCTTAAAAAAGTGGCAACAAACAATGTTGTTCTTAATAGTGACAAATCTCATATTCGGAAAACTGGATTAGCGAAAAAAGCTATTATAACAACAGTTTGCATTCTAGGTGCTTTTGCACTAGATAACCATGAAACGTTTATTGACGAAGTGATCGTAGGCACAACAGGTGTAGGATCCACAATATTATCAAAGAAAGTTTTAGAACCTAAAATACCAGTGTTAGCAGATAGATGGAGATTTGACGTTATTGGTGGAAGGAAAGATAAGCATCGCTTAAAATTAAATAAGGTACTAATGGGTAATATGATGGCTAAAGCAGGAGCCTTGAGTTCACTTTGTTATATTGGAGCAAGCGTTGCAGACGCAGTGGGTTTCTATTAAATAAATGTAAAACTGCTGTAATCAACTATGTAATATATAACTATAATTAAAGCGATGAAATCGCTACATAGATACTTTTAGTAAACCTATTTGATAAAATCAAAAATATTAAATACTGTTTTTTAGCTTTTTGATTTCTTTTTCAGATAACCCTGTTACTTCAGCAATAACAGAAACATCCATCTTTTTTTTAAGCATATTTAAAATAACCTGTTGCCGTTCTTCTTGTCGACCTTCCCATCGACCTTTTTCTTTAATATGTTCTCTGATGTCCATAACACCTCCCCTGGTTAAAAGCCCCTCTTCTATAAGTAGCTTCTCAGCTTTCTCCCATGTCCCTATATTCAAGTCTGTATTATCAAATAAATACTCTAATATCCTTAAAACTGTGTCTCTTTGTTGATCTACTTGTAACTTCTTTAATATATCTTCAAACCCAACAAAAACTTCTTTTACTTTATCTGGAGTTATTCTCTTTATACTCCATACCTCGGATAATAACTTTACAACACCACGACCTCTTAATTGATAACCTTTATAAGCTCTTCGTACTTTTGGATCTTGTGTGTTTATTACCTTTAACTCATAGTTTAACATATTCCTTCTGGATTCAACAGGAATCTTAGAAAACAAGGACTTAAAATCCTCTTCCTGAAGAGATTTTCTCCACTTCAAAGTTACTAAATATCAGTGGATAACTTGCTGCCTACCAATGAAGGTACCTTCGCCGAAATTCCCTGCACGCTTGTTGCCACCTTAATATATTCAATATAGTAATTTTTTTAATTAAATTAAATACTTACCACTCCCTTTTTTTTTAATGTTTCTTCTTTTAAAGTCCGTATACTCTATTGTAGTTAAAAATATCTCTTGTACGAATAAATAGGAAATATGAAAATAAAAAAGGTCTTGTGGTTGTTCTTAACTTTAGCATTGCCCGTGCTAATGGGCTGTCAGATGTTAAAAAACAGAAAACCACAGTCCGCTGGCTCTAATGCCTATTGTCTGGCTCTAATGCCTATTGTTCTGACTGCTTAGTAAAAGACATAGATGAAGACGTAGCAAAACTGCGAGATACCTTACAAAAAAGTAATCCAAATTATCAAACAGTTAAAACGCCCATTCCTATACGATTTGCTACTGTATTTAACAAAGAGGGAAAACCTGTCTGTCGCGTAGATTTATTAAAGCACCCAGACTTGATGCCAAACTTTGCAAAGCCAGCAGAACAAATGGTCTACCAAGCAAGTAAATCTAAAAGAAAACTCGCTTCTGTTGCAGAAGAAGACGTTCTACCTTTTTGCCCTGATCAGCATTTAAGTCAGCTAAAGAAAATTGCAAAAAATAATATTGTTATTAATAGTGATAAACCTTTTGTTCATAAAGCTAGCTTGCAAACATATTTAATAGCAGGAGGAGCAGTTTGTGTTTTAGGTGGCACAGCTTCTCGAATAATAAAGCTTGAGCAAGTAATGGAAGCAATATTCTCATCTCTCTCAGGAGTTGGATTTTCAGGGTCCGCAGCTATTGAACATTCAAGCATCAAATCGTATAATGCACGACCATTTGATCGAATGAGTAAAAACATCCAAAAGGAGGTACAAAAAAATATCATTCAAGCAAAAAAAAGTAGGTTGATTAGTTTAGCTGCCGCTATTGGATCATTTTGTTATGCTGGAACAGAAATAATTACCTATGACGATAATTCACCTGTCATGAAATAACATATCTCTAACTATATAATATATATGTAGAGATCTATAAAAAGTAAAAGATAATTTAGAATCTGCTAACTACCTATCATGTACAGAAGCGCCACTAGTGGAACTATTTGTTTTCTCCTGCTGTACTTCAACATGAGATTGAAAAATTTTCACCAGTGATATTTTCTATATATTTTTTCTTTAATTCCTGTATAAAATATCACTGCCGTTTAATAATATAGCTTTTACTATCCTAAATACTAAAGGAATCACAAATGAAAAAACTATCTTTGATCAGTTGTTTATTGTCATTCTTATTCATACTGCCTGGCTGGCGAAATTATCAGACCAACAGTGAAATATATGACCACCCACCTGCTGAAATGACTGTTCCAGTCAACTCAGCTGTAGTATTAGATAAAAGTGGAAAGATAGTTTGCCTCGTAAACCTATTGAAGCATTCTGATCTAGTGCCAAACTTTGCAACATTAAGTACAAAAATCATAGCTGACCTAACTAGTGAACCGCAGCAGAAAACAACTACTATAACCCAAAAACTCAATTTTTCACCTTGTACCGATGAATATTTAACTCACCTTAAATATATAGCAACAAATAATATTGTCCCTAACAGCGGTAGATCTCCTATCCATAAATCCAGCTGGTCAGGATATGTAACTAGTGGAGTGGCAGTCTGCACCTCAGGAGTAGGTATTTATCTTGCAATGAATGATACGAAAAACACTCCTACAGCAGGAGCTGTTGCATCAGCTAATATGTCAATAGGATTTTTTTTATTATCAAATGGTTCGTATAAAGAAACTAAAATTCTTGAAAAAAAACTCAGTACTACCTTTGATAAGCTATTATATGATAATCTGATATCATCAGAATTGGCTGACATAGAAGATATAGAAAAAGATATACGTAAATTACGTAAAGATATGAAGATCTTCATAGCAGCGACAATTGGCACATTCTGCTACGCTGCCACAGAATTACTAACAGTTATCTATGAACATATTAATGACTAATTATAAAAAAAACATTAGCAGTAAGTTTTACTACTAGCAGTTTACCGCACTCTAATTTAAGAAAACTGTTCTAAAAAGCGGGTATCGTTTTCAAAAAACAATCGGATATGTGGAATGCCATAATAGACAATGGCTAACCTTTCTATTCCCAAACCAAACGCAAAACCTTCCCATTGATTGGAATCCACGTTGGAAAGTTGCAACACTTTAGGGTGTATAAGTCCACAGCCACCAATTTCCATCCATCCACTTTGTTTGCACATGGAACAACCTTTCGCGTTGCACAGAGGACAGGAACAGTCATATTCTGCTGAAGGTTCTGTAAAGGGAAAATAACTAGGTCGAAAACGTACTTTAGAGGAAGTACCAAATAGCTCGCGCACAAAATAAGCCAGTGTTCCTTTTAGATGAGCCATGGATACTGATTTGTCAATTAGCATACCTTCTACTTGGTGAAAGCTGGGTGAGTGAGAGATGTCATTATCTCGACGAAACACTTTACCAGGCGCTAAAATAGCAAATGGAGGCTTTTCCTGCAGCATGGTACGCACCTGAATAGGACTGGTATGTGTACGCAATACATAATTGTCATCTATATAAAATGTATCTTGTAAATCACGGGAAGGATGATTTTTTGGAATGTTTAAAGCCTGAAAGTTATTCCAATCACTTTCAATCAGTGGACCGGTTTGCACATGATAACCCAGGCGATTAAAAATGCGGACTGTTTTTTGAATCATTTGCCGAATAGGGTGCTGTCCAGCAGAGGAAGCAGAAGGCCCAGGTAAAGTTAAATCCATTTTTTCTTCTAAAATACAGCGCTCTAGTTCTTGGGTTTTTAAATGACTACGCAGCTGAGTATACAGTTTTTCCAAAATATTTTTTTTCTCATTTAGTAACGCGCCAAAAGTGGGTCGCTCTTCTGGCTTTAGAGTTTTCATTTGTTTAATGATCTTCTGAAAAGATCCTTTGGTTCCCATATACTGGGTTTTTATTTGATAAAGTTCATCAGAATCTTTGGCAGATTCAAAAGCCTGCTTAGCAGATTGAAATACTTTTTCTAATTGTGATTTCAGCATATTTGGATTATGCACGGCACACACTAAATGAGCAACTGGATCAATAGAATTATTGTTATATGGATTGAATCATATGAACTAATATCACTAAATTAGTACATAATATTTTCATAAATGACCATAGTCATTTCTTTTCCAAAATAACAAAATGTACCAGCCGTCACTGCCAAATTAACCAGTATCTTATTTTTCATCTGCCATAAACCATCCATATTCTTTCCTGTTGTACTGATAGCTTTTTGAATTTGTGCGTATTGATCTTCATAATGATTTAATAATATCGCAGATAATCCTGATATAGATCCTGCAACAACAGCATCACCTCCTGGAACAGGTAGACGAAATGTAGGAGAAGTAGGCTTTTTCGCACTATCTTCATTGAATGCCCTATGGATTCCAATACCTAAGACACAAGCGGCTACACCCACCGTCGAATCTGTTTTCCAACCGGATTTATGAATAGGAGATTGATCACTATTAAGAACAATATTTTTTTTTGCTAATCTTCTAAGTTGTCTTAAATATTTGCCAGTGCAGGAAGGTAAGTTAGATCCTTTTGCTACAGAAGCTAATTTTCGCTGAGATTTCGCTACTTGATACGCTGTTTTTTTTATATCCAGCTTTGCAAAATCCGGTACTAGATCTGGATATTTTAATAGGTTTATGTGGCAAATAACTTTTCCATTAGCATCTAGCATCACCGCTGATCGCACGGGAACAGGTGTTTTAACTGCTTGGTATTTTACCAGCTTTGAATTACTTTCTTGTATCGCGTTTTGTAATTTTTCTACATCTTCATCTAGATTTTTTACTAAGCAGTTAGAGCAGTACCCTCCAAAGCCAGCTGACTGTAGCTTTCGGTTTTTTAACATCTGACAACTTACAATTGCTGGTAGCAACAGTATGAAGCATACTATTAACAATATTCTCATTTTCATATTTCCAGCCTCCTTAGAGTTTCTCACTAGACACTTTTATTATTCGGTATCTAACTAAGCTAAAATGAAATAAATGGTAAATATCTAAAAATTTTTAGATATTTATTTATGGAAGCTTAATGCTTTTTTGAATAAGGAGTTAAGTGCTTATCTTCCAATGCAGAGATAAACTTTAAAAATCCTTTTGTTTGATTAAATAAAAGCTGCATAATGTTTTGATCTTGAATTTGGCCATTTTTTAATAGTTCTCCAATGTTTTGTAAAAATACTCTTTGTGGGTAAATAAACGCATTTCTGTATCCCATAATTTGTTGTAGTTGTTCTACGGCTCGTAATCCCCCAAATCGTCCTCCGAGACCAACAAAACAGACCGGTCGGTATTCAAAAGTATCTGGATAGGACCAATGATCCATAAAAAATTTCAAAATACCTGGAAAGGAACCATTGTATTCTGGACAAACAATTGTGAAACCAGAAGATGCATCTAGCTGATGGATAATTTTTTGTACTTCTAAGGGTAATGTGTCCGGGTAGGGATTTTGAATGAGTTTTTGAAAAGGGATTTCTGTTAAAGAAATGACTTCTACATGACAGTCCAATTTTTGATAAATATTTTGAATCATCGTAGCTACTTGCCGGCTATTCGATTCCGGGCGATTAGTGGCTGAAATGATATATTTCACAAATTCAGGCTCTTTTTATTCATTACCAACTGGCTTTAACCACACCAGGGATTTTTCCTTGATGAGCTAATCTTCTGAACATCAATCTAGAAAGTCCAAATGTACGCAAGTTTCCTCTAGGACGACCAGTAATATTGCACCGCCGTCGCACCCGTACATAAGAACTATTTTTAGGCAGTTTCTGCAGTTGAATTCCCGCCTCCTGCCTCTCTTGCTCTAATAATTTAACATTAGAAACCTTTTTTCTTAATTTAGCACGTAAAGCTTGATATTTCTGAGCTTGTCTCAATCTACGATTATTTTTTTCTACCATGCTTTTTTTAGCCATAAACCATATTCCTCTGCAATTTTTTAAGATTTTTTTTATAGATTGTCCACAAAAACAATAAAAAGGGCGATGTAAAGCATCCTGCAATACATTCAAATCATCCTAATCTGCCATCGCCCCCCATGCTTAGCAACATTTTTAAAAATATATTGCTTATAGTCAATGTGTTGACATTGAATTACTTTTTTGAACGTGCCTTTTGTAAGAAAAATAAGCTCAAAATAAACAAAAAATACCCTAACCGCCAATAAATGAAATAACTCTTGTCAATAGCTTAAATAACTATCTCAAATAGTTAATGATTCAGAGAGGTAACGAAATACTGTTAGATTCATTAGGAATCATTTAAAATATATTTTATTGCATCTGACGAGTATTTATCTTTTATAAATTTAATAAAAGGCTAAAAAACTGAAGAAGGAGAAAGTATCCTTTAAGAAGAAATAAAAATAATCCGATAAAAAGATTAGGGATAGTGTCACATAAAAAAAATACAATTTAAAGGGGCACAAACATGCAAATTACGAATGTAGAAATCACCATTGTTCCTCCGAATAAAGACCGATCCAGTAAAGGTCATTTAAAAGCGTATGCTAGTATTACTATAGATGAGTGTTTTATTGTGCGCGATTTAAAAGTGATTCGCACACAAGATAAACTATTTGTTGCTATGCCTAGTAAATTAGACAAAAACAAAAACATCCACCGCGATATCGCTCACCCTATTAACAAAGAAACCAGAGCACTGATCCAACAATCTGTCTTTGATGAATATAATAAACTAGTACAGCAACTTAAATTAGATGAAAAAAATGTAGATCACACACAGGATACACAATCTAAACAAGAAGTCACGAAATCTGAAAAATTAACGAATTAAATAACTGTATAGACTTGAAACACCATTTAGCGCAAACTAAAGTCTACTAAGATTAGCGCTTGATTTTTAATAAAAAGTAATAGATATTTTTGAAGTTTTTTGGGGCGTAGGCAAGTGGTAAGCTAACAGATTTTGATTCTGTCATTCGCAGGTTCGAATCCTGCCGCCCCATCCAAATGGATAAAATAATATGAAGTTATACATTTACGATCATTGTCCTTATTGTGTAAAAGCTCGTATGATCTTTGGGTTAAAAAAAGTTCCTGTTCGGATCATACCTTTATTAAACAATGACGAAAAAAAACCTATATCCATGATTGGTCAAAAGATGGTGCCCATCCTAGAGTATGCTCCAAAAAAATTTATGCCAGAAAGTTTAGACATTATTCGGCACATTGATCAGCAGTCCCCTCCAACAATCGTTTCTTGGAAAAGTCATCCAGCTTTAACTCTTTGGTTAGAAGAATCTGCCTCCATTATCTATACTTTAGCTATGCCTAGGTGGGTCCAGGCTCCACTTAAAGAATTTCAAACAAAAAAAGCAAGAGATTACTTCCAACGTAAAAAAGAAAAAATGATTGGCCCCTTTGCTGCCGCCCTGGAACAAACAAAAGAATTAAAAGTGGAAATCAATAAGCAACTTACCAAACTAAACAAAATGCTAAATGAACAATCAGAATTTTTTACCGATCAATTAAGTGTCAATGATTTTCATTTATTTACCGCTTTACGTTCTTTGACAATTGTAAAAGATATTCGGTGGCCGAAAAAGGTCCAATACTATTTGCACAAACTATCTACTAACAGCCAGGTTCCTCTACATAACTCACTAGCCATCTAAACGTCTAATATTTTTTGCGCCAGACTTATATCAAAAATTTACTGTCAACAAAAAAATAATTTTGTGCTTAGTATAATACTAAGATACTTTTATTAAATGACAGATATTTTAATCTAGGTAATGACACATAGAACAAAAGGGTAACATGATTAAATGTCACTAAATTTTAAACGTTTGGCTTTCCTGTAACTATGCTACACAATGTAAAAGATAATTATAAATATTTAAATCCCACCCTTTGAAAAAAATATATTTAAAAGCTAGACTTGAAACTGTATCAAATAAAAGCACAATATTTAGCAATAGTAATTAAAATTGAACAAACATCAAATGATAGAAAATATGCCTACTAATCTTTTAAACTTATCTAATAGAGAAAAAAATTCCACTAACAATGTACTAAACAAATTCTTTTTTAAGAGTTTATAATTATTAAAGGTATAATGAGTTATCCAACTGAAGAAAAAATTCCTATGTCATCACATAATATAGAAACGGATGTCGTTAATAAAGAAGATCTTACTTCTGAAAGTACTGGCCTTAAAATTATGCGCGTTCGGAAAAGAAACGGCACTCTGGAGCCAGTAGATGTTAATAAGATCATCAACGTAGTATTAGCCTGCGCCTCTCATTTAAAAGAAATCGACCCAATGCGAGTAGCTACTAAAGTCATTAGTGGTCTTTATGATGGCGCCAGCACGAAAGAACTGGATCAGTTATGTATACAAACTGCTTCCTTACTCATTGCGGAAGATCCTAATTATTCACGACTCGCTTCTCGTTTAATGGCTCGCTACATTGATGAAGAAGTACAAAACCAAAATATCAAAAACTTTTTCGAATCCATTAAGATAGGCTATCAAGAAGATCTCATTGCGAAAAAAAGTTACCGCTTTGTTAAAGAACACAAAGAAGCTCTCAATATTATTATAGAAAAAAGTCGCTCCCGTCGGCTGGAATATTTTGGCGTTCGCACGCTTTATGATCGCTATCTGCTAAAGCACCCTAAAAACAGAGAGGTGATTGAAAACCCTCAGTACTTTTTTCTACGTGTTGCCTGTGGCCTATCCAGTACTTTTCAGGAAGCAAAAGATTTCTATGATTTAATTTCTCAATTAGATTATATGCCTAGCTCCCCGACTCTATTTAATGCTGCTTCTAACTTACCGCAGCTTTCTTCTTGCTATCTATTAGATTCCCCAGACGACGATCTATCTGCTATTTATGACAAATATAAAGATATTGCCCTGTTATCCAAATTCGCAGGTGGGATTGGAGTATCTTTTAGTCGCATCCGCTCCCGTGGCTCTTTAATTAAAGGCACAAACGGCCATTCTAAGGGAATCGTACCATTTTTAAAAACGATGGATTCTTCTGTTGCTGCTGTTAACCAAGGAGGACGTAGAAAAGGCGCTGCCTGCATCTACATGGAAACATGGCATTCTGACATTGAAGAATTTTTAGAGTTACGGAATAATACAGGAGATGAAAATCAAAGAACGCATAATTTAAATTTAGCTAATTGGATTCCGAATCTTTTTATGAAGCGAGTGTCTGAAAATAAAAAGTGGTCGCTGTTTGATCCAAAGGAAGTTCCTCAATTAACGGATACTTTTGGCGAAGAATTTGAACAATTGTATGAAGAAGCGGAAACAAAAGGTCTAGCGCAACGTCAAATACCTGCACGTACCTTATACGCCCGAATGATGAAAACGCTTGCCGAAACCGGTAACGGGTGGATGACATTTAAAGATCACTGCAATAACAAAAGCAATCAAACTTTAAGAAAAGAAAATGTCATTCATTTGTCCAATCTCTGCACAGAAATTTTAGAAGTCACTTCTCAAAAAGAAACAGCTGTATGCAATCTAGGATCTATCAACGTTAGCAATCATTACTCTCTAAAAACACAAGTGGATTGGGACAAATTAAAGCACACAATAGAAAAAGCAATTTTCTTTTTGGATAAAGTAATTGATATTAATTTTTATCCCACATCTGCTTCTGCTCGCTCCAATGAAAAATGGAGGCCAGTAGGCCTAGGTTTAATGGGATTACAAGATTTATTTTTTAAATTAAACTATCCGTTTGATTCTTCAGAGGCACTTCAATTATCCAATCGCATTCAAGAAGAAATTTACTACCATGCCCTCAACGCTTCTTGCACGCTCAGTCAAAAACAGGGGCCACACCCTGCTTTCAAAGACACTAGAGCTGCTGAAGGAATGTTGCAGTTTGATTTATGGAATTATACCCCTACTGATTCAGAACGTTGGAAAAAATTAAAAAAAAGAATTAAAAAATACGGTCTGAGAAATTCTTTGCTTATTGCTATTGCCCCTACTGCCACCATTGCCTCTATCTCTGGTGTGTGTGAATCTATTGAACCACAGGTATCTAATATGTTTAAAAAAGAAACTTTGTCTGGAGAATTTATTCAAATGAATAAATATTTAGTGAATATTCTGAGGGAAAAATCATTATGGAATGACAGCATTCGCTCACAAATCAAAGCTAACGAAGGATCGATTCAAAATATCCAAGGTATTCCAGATGATATTAAAAAAGTTTACCGAACGGCTTGGGAATTATCGCAAAAATGTCTAATTGATTTATGTGCAGGCCGTGCTCCATTTGTGGATCAAAGCCAGTCACTCAATTTATTTATGGCTGAACCTTCTGTCGGTAAACTATCCAGTATGTATATGTACGCTTGGCAAAATAAAATTAAAACTACCTATTATCTACGCTCCCGTCCTGCGACAAGTATCACAAAAGTCACCATTGAACGTAAACATTCTGCAACAAGTGACGTCATAAGCGACACACAAAACGCAAATGCTATTCCTAATTTAGAAAACCCTGAAATATGTGAGTCTTGCCAATGATTTTAGATCCTGGTTTTGAGTTAACTTTACGTCCAATGAAATACCCTGTGTTTTATGAAATGTACAAGAATGCCATAAAAAATACTTGGACAGTAGATGAAGTGGATTTCAGTCAAGACATTGTAGATTTAAGCCAAAAACTAAGTGCCAGTGAAAGGTTTCTTATTCAAAGATTAGTGGCTTTTTTCGCCACTGGAGATACGATTGTAGGCAATAACCTTGTATTAAACTTATACAAGCATATTAATTCCCCAGAAGCACGTATGTATCTTGGCCGGCAACTATACGAAGAAATGCTTCATGTACAATTTTATCTGACTCTACTAGATTCTTACGTTCCGGATCATGCAGAGCGGGCAAAAGCTTTTTCAGCAATCAATGAAATTCCTTCTATTCAGAAAAAAGCAAAGTTTAGTTTTAAATGGATAGATTCTATTGAACGACTAAACAGATTAGATAGTCTGGAAAATAAACGTCAGTTCCTAATGAATTTAATTTGTTTTGCTGGAGCTATTGAAGGATTATTCTTTTTTGCAGCTTTTGCTTATGTCTATTTTTTGCGCTCTAAAGGTTTATTGAATGGATTAGCTACTGGAACTAACTGGGTGTTTCGCGATGAAAGCTATCATATTAACTTCGCATTTAAAGTGATTGAAATTGCTCGGCGTGAACAACCAGAGCTTTTTCATCCAGGGATGAATCAAATGATCCTTACAATGTTTAATGAAGCCATTGATTGTGAGTTGGCTTTTGCTAAAGAAATTTTAGACAGAGGAGTCATTGGCCTTAGCTTAAAAGATATGAAAACTTACCTACAGTATATTACTCATCAACGCCTGGAAGAGTTACATGTCCCTTCTCCATTTAAAGTACGTAATCCATTTAGTTTTATGGATTTACAAGATACACAAGAATTAACTAATTTTTTTGAGAGAAAACCTTCTGCTTACCAAGTTGGAATCAAAGGTGAAGTTTCTTTTGAAGAAAAATTCTAAAGCGGTCAGAGCATGACGGCTGTTCAACGAACAAACCAGCAAAAAAGTCGACGTATCACTTCTTCTCAATTATATTATGTGCGTGAAACACTTGGAATTCATAGTATTATTCAGCCAGAAAATATCCGACACACTTACCGCTTACATGATCAAACACAAAACCCTGCTTTTTTATTTTTTTGTGAAAAATTTAATACAAACGGCATAACTTTAATTCAAAACATCAGCCAAGCACTTAGTGCAAAAAATAGCATGATTATAGAGATCATCAGCCATACACCAAAAGATATTTGGCGTGCAAGTAGTAATATCTGCTTTCGTTTTCCACCAACAAAAGGAATAATTGTCTTTGGAGAAAATCTCAGTAAGTTACTTCACATAGACCCATCTATCACCTACTGTGTATTATGTCCTTTAGACCACTTACTACCGTCTACTGCCAAAATCAACCAAGAGGAAAATACTCTTTTAATCGCCAGAAAAAAAGAGGTATGGAAACAACTAAAAAAAGCATTTCAATAATTAATTATATTAAGCAATATACTATGAAGAAAAACATACACTTAATTTAAATAACTAGCTGGATAGTGTTACATAAACACCTAAGTAAAAAAAAATAACTGATGTTTTTATTTAAACAATTTTTATTACTATAAAAATTCAATACCTAATTTATTTTTATTTGAATAAATTCTTTTGTGTTCTTAGAAGATCGCCACCATTTTAATTGTGCAAATTCGTACGGGTTGAGTACCGCAAATGCATTATCAAAAGTAATACCCATACGACCAACAAACAATTTATCAGCTAATAGAATTAAACCTTCCATGCCAATAAATTCTTTTTTAATTACACCAAAATGTATATATTGCGCAGAATCTATATCCTTATTTACAAAGTTAGTTTGTTTTTTTATAAGCAATAGATCTTGCAGTTTTTTAAATTGATCTACTGTGCCATAAAATACCTTCCATTTTAAATACTGAAATTTTTTTTCGCCAAGTGCCGCTAAAACATAACCATAAGCTTTTTTCATATCACCACCATAATAATTCTTAGAAAAAAATATATATCCGTTTTGTTCAGCATATTTAATGATCTCTTCTGGATTGGAAAACAACAACCGTATGCGTTTACTTGTTAACTGAGTTTTCCTTGACGGTTTGTTCGTTGCAGTATTTAATAAATCTTTTCTACTAGCAAAAAAACTTCCTTTGCAATCTCCTACTGGCTTATCCTCAGCCATTGCCATATCCATGACACACAAAACACAGTTAAAAAAAATAAAAGCGCTAACAGCTACACTCGTTTTCATTGCACCACTATCTATTGGTATGATTACTACTTTTTTATATTGATACGGCTAATATCTGATATCTATGTGAATATCCCAGCCTAAGCTAGAAAAATCAAATGTATTTTCCTTATCTGATAAATATTTTTTAATAGAAAGTACATTATAATAAGTGTCATGACCACTTCCCTTAAAAATTCTGTCAGCTATACGACGCTGACCAGCTAACCTCATCCAGCCAGACGGATAGTTGGCTTTTAAATCTTCCACTAAAAATCGCAACTGATAAGTGGTACCTAAAAATACTTTCCACCCTAATAATGTCCATAGTTCTCTACCTAGCACGGCGGACATAGCTAGTTAACACAACGGACGCATTTCTCCTTTAAAATAAATCTCTGAAAACAATATATGTCCTTTCTTGCCACTATATTTTTTAAAATTTTCTGGATCGGAAAATAACAATTGTATCTCTACATTGGTTATATGATATTTTTTTAACAATGAACCCTGTTTAATAACCGATGATTTATCACTCTTGGAAAACTTTTTCTGACAATCACTAATGACAGTACTGCCAGCTATCTCAGTAGCCATCACACACCAAGCACAATAATATATGATAAAAAACCCAATGACTTTATATATTAAATTTAGCCATTTTATTTGGGCTAGCACATTCTACTCCTTATAGAAACAATCGATATTTTTGCAGAATAATGGATATATCATTTTTTAACTGGCCATTGCAAATTGATTTTAAAAGTTACCTATTATGAAACAACTTCAGAATATAATCCCTATATAATTATTACATTAGATAGGAGATCTCAAACGGATGCCAAATAAAGTATTAGATTTTTTCAAAAACTCAAGCGTTAGATTTTCTTGGCTGGCCCCCCAATAAATACCTAACCTAAATGGAACTTTATGATGGACTAATAGCTGTGTATCTATACCGATAATCCATTCAAATAAATATTTATTTCTATCTTCATCATTATCCATATATCTTATATATTTTATCTGTAATAAAGGAGCTAATCGCATTAAAGAAAATGGAAAACGAGAAAAATAAAAAGCAGCATCTATTACTTTTTGTCCTCTAATACCTATATAAGAATAATCATTTGTTTGCAACAACTGTCTATTTTGAAAAAAATAATCAAATTCTGGTTTTTGAATCAAATTTAAAGATTTAGAGTAACGAAAAGGAATAGATTGTTCTTTTGTAGCAGACTTGTAACTAACAAATGGCGTAGTATAAAAATCAGCCCCTAAATGAGTAATATAATGAGAATATACATCCCATAAAAAATTAGTATCTGTAAAAGAAATTTTAGCATGATATTGAGCAGATACATTCAAATAAAAATGACGATGAGAGATAAAATTATTTCTATATGTACGTGCATATTGAATCTTCCAAGAAGGCTTCCAACTAAAATAATATGATTGACTCTGTAGATCTCTTAAACGCAAAGAAGAAAATGCACCTTTTAATTGTAAACCAGAAGACCAATATCCTTTCTTTAATAAAGGAATATAAAAATAATTACTTAGTTCATGAATATAAGAATAAGTTCTCGCGCCAAAAAAATTCTCTAAACCTTGTTTATAAGAATACTGAATACCCCAGGGAAAACGATAACGACTGTTGGAATATTTACCCTGAAACACCCAGTTATCACGAGACATCTGATAAAAAAAATGAAGTTTGTTGTATTCTAAAAAATCCCGAAAACCGATTCCAATTAACGTATTATATTGAGTCACAAGATCATGAAATACTCCAATATCTATTCCATTAAAATGAATTCGTCTCAAAGGATGATACAAAGAGTAGTGCAAATTCGCTGTCTCTGAAGGAGGAGTTACTTGCTGTCCATGAAATGCAGAAGACATCTTTGATACGTTAGTATCTACATGACTGTTACGATTTTGAAGAGCATATTTGTTAGATGGTAACCTGTCCGAACTGATATCACGATTTTGCGAAGTACGTGTACTAACAGATACATCTTGTTTATTTTTATCTTGATTATCAAATATTTTTGGCCAATCATATTGGTAAAAAACCGGTTGTGATTTTTCCGACTTTAATGTGATCCATTTATATACATAAGTATCCGGTTCCAATTCACAAACTAACCATTGATCATTCTTTATTTTAACAGCTTCTACAATAACATCAGAGTCAGATACCCGATAGATACCGCGATTAGATTCCCATGCAAATAAAGAAGAACCAAAACGACTGGCAGCAATAAAAAAAACAACTCCATTCTCATCTATTGCTGCCAGCTTACTATAAAAGCCCTTAAATTTAAAAACGGCACGTTTATTCTTATATAAAACCCGCCATATATCTTCCTGCTTAAAATAATAAATACCACCGGCTGGTCCAAATAAGGCTGAAGAATGTGTTTGATCATAAAATTTTCCATTCAACAACAAACGAAAGCTATTCATATTGTTCGTGGTATCAATAGATAGCCATTTTTCCTGGCGCATATCTTGTACACTTTGTGATGCATATTTTTTATCCAAGAAATACATCCCATCAGAAAATAATCCATATATTTGTTTCCAAGGATTAATCTTATAACCAGTTGATACATAGTACTGTTGATTAATATTAAATACTTTTCCAATAGAAAATGCCTTTCTCTCACTTTTCCATTTTTCAGTTTTAGAATCAAATGACCTTAAAACAGGTGCACTTTTTAAGTCAGCTGTTAAGAAAAATACTTGATTTCCCTGGCGATTAAAAGGTGGACACACACCACTACGAAATAAAACTTTTCCATCTGATTTTTTCTGCTGTACTGCAAGTGGTAAATAACGATGGATATAATGATTCACTAAACTTTCAAAACTAGTATTAAAAGTTTTCTCAAAAGATTTTTTAATCGCCACGATAGATAAAGGCATAATAAAATGATCTGCATGATGTTTAAAAAAACGATTAATCTGTTGAAAAGAATATTTTTCCATTAGCATACTAAAAAAATAACCGCCATGACTATATTTTTCACTGGAGGAAAAATTCCGATTGGTCACATTAATTAAACGCTCCCTAATAAACTGATCTGTTGTTTGATACTTATGTTTTAATTGCGAAAAAACCAAAGCACGAGACGTACCACTGTAAAGACGTCCACCAGGTGCAAAAAGAGATTCACTGAGAACGGCATGCCCTTCTAAGAAAAACAAAGGCATAACCATGTTCACATTTAAAAAAACAGGAAAAGGAATAAAAACCAGCTCTGAATTTTTAAAAATAGCTCTTAAATAGGTTAAATACTCTGATATTTGTCCTAGCTGATATACATGTGCCATTTCATGTGCAACGATCGTATCCACCCAACGTACAATAGATAAATCAGCAACCCGCTCGACACCTGTCGGAAAAAATATCACTCGCAAAAAAGGTACACCCGTCGTCACTCCATTGGAGATTTGATTGTATGGCGAAGCAAAAACATAAATCGGAGTTTCTTTTAATTTATGGTAAAATACCCCTTTATATAATTGATCATAATGATCTAACCTCTGATACAACTGTGTAAAGTCTTTATTTTTTAAAAAATTTTCACTAAATATTAAAGAAAAAGATTTTCCATCATGGATATAATAATCCATATCACCCGACTGTAGGTATGAAGCAGAAAAAGCAGCGGGTACGAATATTAGCTGGCTAACTAGAAAAAAAAACAAATAAACTTGAAAAAGTGGCACATTTTATAAAGAACAAATAAACAAGTGCTACTTTTTTGCAATAAAATATTCACTAGCCAGTTCCTTCTGAGGTAGTTCTTAGAGGAATGTTTTCCGAACGAGCTAAAAATAAAGCAGCGACAGAATCTCCTGTGACATTTATAACTGTCCGAGCCATATCTAATAAACGATCTACCCCTAAAATTAATGCAATACCTTCTACAGGTATACCAAGAGAAGCCATCGCTGCCATTAAGATAGGGGTAGAACCACCTGGCACACCTGCGATACCAATGGAAGTAATCAATACTAAAACAACTAAAGTAACATGTTGTATCAGTGATAATTCCACTCCAAACACCTGAGCAACAAAAATCGCTGCCATGACTTCAAACAAGGCGGTACCATCCATATTAACTGTTAATCCAATGGGCACACTAAAAGTAGTAATGCTATTTGGTACTCCAAATCTATTCTCAAGCGTGCGAATGGTCACTGGCATCGTTGCTGCACTAGAGCTGGTACTAAATGCCGTTAAAAAAATAGGAAGCGCTTTTTTGTAAAATAGCGAAAGAGGCATTTTAATAACCCATTTTAATATAGAACCATACACAACGAAGAATTGAATCAAAAGCCCCCCTAAAACGACTAAGACATATGCCAAAAGATTTTTCATCATACCAATGCCAAAAATAGCCACTGCATTGAGCATTAACGCCGCCACGGCATAAGGAGCAATTTTCATTACCCATCCTACAATGGTAACAGACACACTGGAAAGAGCAGAAAAGAAACCAATAAACGCCTCCTTAGGAGGGCCGGTTTTCATCCCTAACAAAGCCATCCCAAATATAAGGGCCACAAAAATAATAGCTAACATATTACCCTGAGAAAAATCTTTTAAAATATTTTTAGGAATAATTTTATCCACAATGCCTGGCCATAGTGATTTACCCACCCATGAGCTTTTTTCTTTCAAAGAATCAATCTGCCCTTTTGAAGATTCCACTGCTTTTTCTGTCACTGTTTGAGGAACATTGCTGCCAGGTTGAAAAACATTAACCAGAGTCTGCCCAATAATAATCGCGCAAATAGTGGTGCTTAAATAAAATAAAGCCAGCTTCCATCCTAATTTTTTTAATAGATGTTTACTCCCTAAATTTGTCACACCCACTAACAATGAACCGGCTACTAAAGGCACAATCACCATAAACAACAAACGCAAAAATACTGTTCCTACAGGCTGAATGATATTGACAAGTAGCCAATCCCGTACAGGATCTTCACCCCATAGATTAAATAAAAAACCAATAAAGGCACCTACTACCAAGCCAATAAAAATGCCCCAATTAGAAGCAAAACGACGCTGAGGAGAATCTATCGTCGATCGAGAAACTTCCATAACGTACTCCTTAAAATTGCTTAAATAAAAAAATTAAAACTAATCAAGCAGCTTCTTAAAACTCTAAACTAAAACCACTGATACAACTACTCTAAAATGACTTAAACTCCCTAACTTTATACCTTTTTTTATAACAATCCAAACCAATTGCATGACGCTTTGTTTATACTCTACATGTAATTTTACTTAGTATTTAGATACAACATTAGTTTTACACTAATCATTCACTCCGTGTAAAAAACTCACGAAAACAATACAGTGTAACTTAGCAAATTTAGTCAAATTTGACAAAACTGCATTTATTTGATACATTGGGTAACCAATTTAGTAGGTCTTACGAGACCTTCATTTGTTTAATTTGACAACTACAAATAAGCAAACTTTAACCAAGGAGAAATGAGTGAGTGTTTCAATCAGTCCAGATGTAACCCTTAAAAACACAACAAAAGATAAACCTAAAGCTGGTGTTTTTCGTTCCGTTATGGAGGATGAAGACATTGTTTGTTTAAATAATATTAAAAATATATTAGATGCAGATGAGTCTCTATACCCTTCTTTTGTTTTAGCTAAAAATAAAGCTCGCTTTAAGAAAAAACTTATTTGGTATAAATCCAAAAAGGATTGGTTGGATGTAGCTCCTATCCATAAAGTCAATAAGCTATTTAAGCAACAAGCAAAAGAGCTAGAGACGATTCGTGCGCACAAGTTGGATTATGAGATGGAATTGGAAACTTGCGCCTTAACTCCCAGTCAGCGCTCTCATCGCAAAGATGAGCTTAAAATGTGCAAAGTTCATGAAAAAATGGCGATTCAGCTGATTACTAAAATTCAGATGAAATTTAAGCCTTGCAAGTAATAGCTCAGTAGCTGTGAGTGAAAATTTAAAAAAAAAACAGCAGCTTTTACACGAAAATAATACTGCAATCATACGTAATTTCTCCATTATTGCTCATATTGATCATGGTAAATCCACTTTAGCAGACGGTTTTTTAGAGCTGACAAAAGCTGTTGATAGTCGACAGATAAAAGAACAATTTTTAGATACCATGGATTTAGAGCGTGAACGAGGCATCACGATTAAAGCACAAACTGTTCGTTTATCTTATCTAGCGAACAATGGCCAAAATTACCAACTAAATCTGATAGATACTCCCGGACATATGGATTTTGCTTATGAAGTATCTCGCTCTCTTTGTGCCTGTGAGGGAGTCATATTAGTAGTAGATGCTTCTCAGGGAGTGGAAGCACAAACGATTGCTCATGCATCTTTAGCGTTAAAACAAAAGCTAATGATCATTCCTGTACTTAATAAAATGGATTTAGCTTCAGCCCGACCGGAAGATATTAGCCAGCAAATTCAGGAGCTAATTGGCCAAAATCCAGCTAATATTATTCGGGCCAGTGCTAAAAATAAAACGGGTATGCGTGATATTTTAGAAAAGGTTATACAAGATATTCCTCCACCATCTGGCCGAACAGATAATCCTTTAAAAGCTTTAATTTTTGACTCTTGGTTTGACAGTTATCAAGGAGTTGTCATTCTTTGCCGTGTATTTGAAGGACAGTTAAGCGAAGGAGATGAAGTGTGTTTCATGCAAGGAAAAACAAAACATCAAATTTTAAAACTAGGTGTATTTACTCCTTTTCCTAAGCCATTAAAAACATTAAAAGCGGGAGAAGTGGGTTTTGTGATTATGGGAATTAAAAAAATCCAGGATATCATTGTGGGGGATACTCTGACACATATCGTACAATCTGCCAAAGTACCTCTAGCTGGATTTAAAAAATTAAAGCCCACTGTGTTTTCCAGTTTATTTCCCACAGACACAAAAAATTTTATGGCGCTAAAAAAAGCATTGGAAAAACTCACTTTAAATGATTCGTCTCTCGTATTTGAAACACAACAATCTTCAGCAATGGGACTCGGTTTTCGATGCGGATTTTTAGGGCTGCTTCATTTAGAAATTATTCAAGAAAGACTAGAAAGAGAATTTAACTTGCTGTTAGTCGCTACTGCTCCTTGTGTCGTCTACAAAGTAGCCCTGCAAAACGGACAGGTACAAACTTTAGATAATCCATCTGATTTACCGGATCCAACACGTATCGCACATATTGAAGAACCTTTTGTACGTGTATTGATTTACACTCCTCATGATTATGTCGGTACCGTATTAAAACTATGTGAAAACAAAAGAGGTAAACAAATTAGCATGGATTACCAAGCAGGAGGGCGATCGATCATAGTATACCGATTACCCATGAGTGAAATGATAACGGATTTTCATGATCAGTTAAAATCCTTAACCCGCGGCTATGCCTCCATGGAGTATGAATTAATGGATACCGCACCTTCTGATTTAGTCAAAATGGATATTCTTCTCAACGGGGACAAAGTAGATGCTCTATCTATGATTCAGCATCGCTCTCGAGTGGAGCATAGAGGACGTGCTTTAGTCAAAAAGCTCAAGCAATTAATTCCTAAGCAGCAATATACTGTCGCTATTCAAGCAGCGATAGGTAGTCGGATTATTGCGCGGGAAACACTCAGTGCTTATAGAAAAGATGTCACAGCCAAGCTGTATGGAGGCGATGTGACACGCAAGCAAAAATTATTGAAAAAACAAAAAAAGGGTAAAAAGAGAATGAAAGCAATTGGTAAAATAAACGTTCCGCAATCGGCTTTCATGGCTGCATTAAAAACAGATGATTAAACAGCTGACACATATTATTATTAGCCCATTGGTTACTATTATCTGGGTGATTGTGTTAGCTCTTGTTTTGCGATGGAGTGTAGTGGAAATTTATAGGATACCTTTATCGGATATGTTACCCACTATTTTACCGCATGATTATATTACAATTAACAAAATGGCGTATGGACTGCGACTCCCTTTTTCTTCTCCTTATACGATTCAGTGGTCTCACCCAGCCAGAGGAGATGTTATTGTATTTCGTACTCCTTTTGACTCCAAGTATTTATCTATCCGACGTGTCATTGGTCTACCTGGAGACCATATATTAGTTAAAAACGACATAGTGTACTTAAACGAAAAACAAATACTTCACACAATACCTAATAGAAGAGCAAAAGATTTTTCATGGATTAAAGATGAAGCTTTTTCAAATGAAGGAATCACAGAAAATAAAAACCATTATGGACACTGGGAGGAGCATTTATCTGGTCGGGCACACAGTATTTTACTAAAGAAAAACAAATCACGAGGATTAGTATTTGGCCCATACCATATTCCTCCTGGCTATTATTTTGTTATGGGGGACCATAGAGATAGATCTCAAGATAGCCGAACGTGGCCAGTACAGAAGTCTGGCGACAATGAAAAATATACAAATTTAGTGTCTGAATCAGATATTTTAGGTCGCGCCAATCGAATCTTAATTAGTTGCCAACAAACAATCCCTGTTTTAGACTTTCTATGCCATCCAAAATTTATACGATGGAATAGGATTTTTCTCTCTATTTATTACCAATAGCAAAAGTTCAGCTTATGCAATTAAAAAAAACGATAAAGACTGTTTTTGATCATTTATTTTCCTTTGTAGGAATTGTGATCATGATTTTTGTTTTTAGATGGGCTTTCTTTGAGCCTTATGTCATCCCATCTGGCAGTATGATCCCTTCCTTACTTATTTACGATCATATTGTCGTCAGTAAAATGGCGTATGGATTGCGTGTACCTTTTACTAAAAAATGGATTTGGCAGTGGGACAGTCCACGAAGGGGGGACATTATTGTGTTCCGTCCTATCAATGCAAAAAGTGCTATGAAATTTATGGTAAAAAGAGTCATCGGCTTACCTGGCGATCGCATTTACATAGACGATAATAATCAATTATGGATCAATGGCCAATCCGTGCAAAGAACATTAACAAATAACACACCTGAAGTTACATCCAAGTTTTATTCCATTACAGAAGAAGATTTAGGGGCTAGCAAAGAAGAATATTATTTTTATATGGAAACAGTAAATAATCAAAATAATGACGATAAAAATTATCGTGTCATGTGGAAAAAAGATCTGATGCCAGATGTAATGTTGTCAATAGAAACTCCGCAACATAGTTGGAGAGAGGAAATACATATTCCAAAAAATCATGTTTTTGTCATGGGAGATAACCGGCATAATTCACATGATTCTCGCTTTTGGGGCACCTTACCGATAAAGAACATCATAGGCCGAGCTGCACTGATATGGCTAAGCTGTGGAAAAACTTTTTTTAATCTTCCCCTCTTATGTTATCCCAACACCCTTCGTACTAGCCGTTTACTAATGAGCATCCAATAATTACTCTACACCTTAGGGCCTTTAGACACGTAAGGATTATCTTTAATAAAAAACCGAAGAGGCCAGTCACAAGAGAGTTGAATTATGTTGTTTAAAGAAAAAAGTCGTTTAAAGAAAAAATCGGTTGTAGTACCTGTGCTCATGATCCTTGCTTTTAGATGGGCTTTCTTTGAACCTTATCTTATCCCATCTGGCAGTATGATCCCTTCCCTATTGATTCACGATTATATTGTCGTTAATAAAATGATGTATGGACTGCATGTGCCTTTTACTAAAAAATGGATCTGGCAATGGAACAGTCCAAAAAGGGGGGACATTGTTGTGTTCCGCCCTATCAAAGCAAAAAGTGCTATGAAATTGATAGTAAAAAGAGTCATCGGTTTACCTGGCGATCGTATTTACATAGACGATAATAATCAATTATGGATCAATGGCCAATCTGTACAAAGGACATTAATAGATAATACACCAGAAATCACATCCAAATTTTATCCCATTACAGAAAAAGATTTAGCTAGCAAAGAAGAATATTATTTTTATATGGAAACAGCAAATAACAAGAAAAATCACAGAAAAAATTATCGTGTCATTTGGAAAAAAAATTTTATATCAGAGCCAGTATTATCAGATAGCTTACAACGTTATTGGAGAAAGGAAATACATGTTCCAGAAGATCATGTGTTTTTAATGGGAGATAATCGACATAACTCATATGATTCTCGCTTTTGGGGAACTTTGCCAATAAAGCACATCATAGGCCGAGCTGTACTGATATGGTTAAGCTGTGAAAAAACCTTTTTTAACATACGATTTTTATGTTATCCCAACACCATTCGTACAAGCCGTTTACTAATGAGAATCAAATAATTACTCTACACCTTAGGGCCTTTAGACACGTAAGGATTATCTTTAATAAAAAACCGAAGAGGCCAGTCACAAGCGAACTGTTTTGCAGAAAGTCCCACTCGTTCACTCACTGCAACATCTTTATGAGTAAAGCGCGGTTGGTGATTAGTTTCTATGTAGATAGCGCCACCTAATTTTTTTCCACTAAGTTGGCTGGTGATATCCATTGCCTGGCACAATTTACCAGGGCCGTTTGTTAGCTGTACATTATTCTTCTTTATTTTAGTCAGTGATTTTTTGTTATGAGCGACTAGACGGTTGTGTCGCATATAGGAGATACCTTTTAAAGGTTCTATCGCGCGTATGAGCACTGCCTCCGGATGATCCTTAGTCGTCACAATGTTAAAACAGTGATACATCCCATAGGTAAAATACACATAAATATGCCCTCCTGGTAGGTACATTGCTTTTGTACGGTCTGTACGACGTCCTCCGAAGCTATGACAGCAGGGATCTTGCAATCCTAGATAGGCTTCCGTTTCCACAATTTTTCCTTTGAGAACAGATCCGGCATCTGTCATCCTGACTAAAATCAATCCCAAGAGATTTTCTGCCACCCAAACTGTATGATTCATAAAAAAATCTGTACTTAATGTATGCATAAAAAAAATAAAACCTTTTAAACTAAGACAAGAGGCTGGATTTTTTTACAATATATATTTCTTATACTGCATCTCTGTTAAACTGAGAAGTTCAATGAAAGCATTTATTAGAATTAGCGGGCAAGACGTAGTGGTGATTGACTTAAAGGGAGAAATGGATTTTGCTTCTGCAGAACCTTTCCGTCAAACTTGCGTTCAGGAACTCTCTCAGAAAAATATTATATTTAATTTACAAAAACTACATTTTGTTGGATCGGACGGGTTAAATTCTTTTATGGACACGATAAATGCTTTAAACAAAATATCCCGATTAAAATTTTGTTGTGTGAGTTCTGAGTTTCGCCGCGTATTTGCTAATAATCATTCCATGAAGGATATGGACATTCACGAAAGTGAACAATCAGCGACTGTGGCTTTTTACTTGCCACCTAACGACAAATCCTCTTAAATATCGACCTTATGACCGTACAACTTCCACGTATTGAATGGCAACAATTCCATCCTCAGCCGGTTATTGGAGTAGATGAAGTAGGCAGAGGCTGTTTAGCTGGCCCTGTTTTCGCCGCAGCGGTTATTTTAAATAAAAATATTTTATATCCGGATTCTAAAACTATTTCAGCAAAGAAAAGAGAAGCACTGGCAACAGACATTATGGAACAGGGTAAGTATGCAATTGGCACGGCATCTGTCCAAGAAATTGATCGCATCAATATTTTACAAGCTTCATTACTGGCTATGAAAAGAGCAGTTTTGAAATTATCTATATTAAAAGGGCATGTCTTAGTAGACGGCACTTTTGCGATACCAGGTTTACCAAATTCACTAAAACAAACAACTTTTATTAAGGGGGATGCACGGGCAGATCCGATTGCGGCGGCCAGTATTATTGCAAAAGTGAAAAGAGATGAATGGATTTGCAAGCAAAATAAACTGTATCCCCATTATGGTTTTGCTTCTCATAAGGGGTATGCAACTCAGCAACATCGGGAAGCTTTGAAACAACATGGCCCTTGCCGGTTGCATCGGCAATCTTTTATTCGTCCTAAAAAAGTTAAACATCATGCCCATCCTATAAAAGGAATAAATAAAAAATGGCAACTTGCGGAAGATAGAGCACTGAGTTTTTTTCAGCAGCAAGGATGGCAATTAGTTGCCCGTAATCAGCGTGTCGCAGGAGTGGAGATTGATTTGATATTAAGAAGTCCCAAGGGCTGGTTACTAGCAGAAGTGAAGTCAGACAACATGTGGAGGCGAGATGTACCTATGAGTACGCAGCAAAAAAATAGGTTATTACAAGCATTTTCTTATTTTTGTGAACAGCACACAGAGCCGGTGCAAATGCAATTAGCGATAGTTAGTAATAAACAATCTGTGCAAACTTTCCCTTTAGAATCTTATCTGATGCCAAATACCTAATCGTTGTTTAATTACCTGTTCAGTTCAGAAACAAGCTGGTTACACATTCCCTGGTGGCAGATTTCTGTATCTATGAAATGATCTGTTTTCTTCAGATATTGAAAAACTGATTCTACAGAGACAAAGTTAAACCAGTTATTTTGTATTTCGTTTGAACTATGATCGTCAAATGCCACATTAGATACAAATAAACCGGCACCAAATTGCCTCATTCCAGTCACAAATGCCCTACTGGGAACATAAGCTTTTCCATAATATTGCTGTAGTTTTTTTATCAGCTCCAAATTAGAATGCAAATTTGCAGATTGGTTTTTCGCAGTATTATTGGCGCTAATTATTTTGGAAGACTGAGCCATAGCAACAACATTTAACACCCAGCCATTGGAGTTTTGATACTTTATATGAAAGGGATTTGCAATATTACTGTATTGGGGGATAAACACAACATGAGAAAATCCATTTTCCAAGATACGAGCTATTTTGTTTTGCAGATGAACACTCGGTATCCCAACCCGAACATCATAAAAATGAGGCTCATCATTAAAAAACTCTGCCAAATTTTGGACAAAAATTTGAGCGCTTGGCCCTCTACATATATTCAATACATGTCGAAACCGCCATTTTCCATCTTCTGAGCTTTTCCACACTAAGCCGACATGAGTATACTTTGGCTGAGAAGGATTTTTAAATTGTTCAATGGATAAATCTCCTCCTACCCTAGCCACAAGAGCCAGCTTTTCTACATTTTTATCTAAATAATTAAATAAAGCCAGTGCAGCAGAGTGCATATTTTTTGTATGAGATTCCAAATTATAATCTGGCTTATCTGGTTCCGCAAAATCTCCGTAGTCATCCCATTCATCATTTTCCTCACCACATGCTGGCCCAGAATTAGTTCCGGATGCCACTGCCATTACATATGGTGAACAGCATATAAATATTCCAATGCATATATTCTTTATAAAAAATTTGCTTAAAATTTTTCTTTTAGAATCTTTTTCATTAGTTAGGAGCATAAATTGCTTCCCCTTTATCATTTAAAACAACCCCGACTGGCACTTCTGGCTGAACATCTGCCAAAAATACAACATAGCCTATCACGTCATCTCCTGTTTCAGATTTAACTTCTAGGGAGCGGGTGTTTACTGCTACTTCTTCCCCTTTTTGCATTTTAGCTAAAGCTTCCGGATTATTTGCTAAAGAAGATTCAAATGCCTCACGTGGAACCTGGAGTATCAAGGACAGAACATCTGTTCCAAGTGTTGCTAAAGTAACCAATACATCATTAGCTAAAAATTCTACAGTAGTGACTACTAATTCAGCTCCTGTTTTAACACTTGTTTCCAGAATTTGCATAGGAACAGTCATGGAGTGTACAACAGCCTCTCCGCTCGCTGTAACAGCTCTTCCACTAGCAACAGCAGAATTTGCAGCAGCTTTCGAAACAATATCTGGCCGCCCTGCCACGGAGGCAGCAGGAATGACTAAAACCGCAACAAGTGCTTTTTGTGATTCCATTAAAGCATGCGACCCTGCCGTGCTTGCTTTGCCTCCACTACCCATGGCATAAGCAAAGGACCCTACAGTAACAATTAAAAACAATATCCCTGAATTTGTAAAAAATTTCATAACACCCTCCTTTTTTATTTGTAGTATCATAAATATTCACCACTTCAAAACAAAAATAAATATTTGATAAACCGTGTACAATTTACACTATATTTATATTAAAAAACTAATTTTTTAAAGTTTTGGTCTTCTCTTATCTCCATATTTTGATTATTCAAAACCAATCATCAAAGTAAAAAGAGATGAAGGGATTTGCTAGCCATAGTCAGTGATAAACAATCTGTGCAAACTTTCCCTTTAGAATCTTATCTGATATCAAATATTTAACTTGCTGATGTAATTATTTATTCAGTTCAGAAGCAGGCTTCCTTAAGGATTAGGCTTTATAAAGAAAATAATTTTTTCAAAGCTGTTTTCCATGGAAAGCAAGTAATACCTTCAATATTCTGAGCTTGTTCATCTAAAGACCATACTTGGGCCAAGTGTGGAACATCCCAACTGAATGACAAATGTTTTATTGTTTTTATATGATCCTTCCTGATTACATCAGCAGATTTTATTTCTACTAGTAATTCTTTTTTCCCAGGTCTTTGAATAATTAAATCCATTTCTAGTCCTGTTTTTGTTTTATAGTAAGAAAATTTATAAGATCGTTTTAAGTAATGATTCAACTTAAAACATTCTAGAATAATAAAATGCTCAAAAGCTTGTCCAAATCCATAAGTTTTAGGCTTTAAAGATAGTGTGAAATTATCTTCCAAAGCTCTCCGAACCCCCATATCAAATAAATAAAATTTAGGGGCTTTTTGTTGTTGCTTTCTAATGGAACGATGATAAGCAGGAAGAAAATAACCAATGAGAGTATCTTCTAAAATAGAAAAATAATTTTGAATAGTTTTTAGATCAGAACCTGTCTCTCTGGCAAACTTAGAATAGTTTATTGTTTGTCCATTTAATTGAGCAATAATTTCCAGAAAATTTTTAAATGGTGGGATTTTTCTAACTATCTGTTCTTGTAAAATTTCTTCTTTTAAATAGTTCTGCACATAGCTTTCTAAAAATAGCATTTTTTCTGTTTTTGATTTTAATTCTAAAAGTTTTGGAAGGGTTCCAAACTGTAAAGCCTGATTCAAATGAAACAATTTATTTAGCTCAAAGCACGAAAAGGGATATAAGTGATAAGAAACTGCTCTTCCGGCTAATAAATTAGCCTGTCCTCTCTTAAGTTTTCTAGCACTAGATCCAGTCATTACAAATTTTATTTTTTTATTCTTTTCTATTTCTTTATGAATGATATCCAACAACTTAGGCACTTTTTGAATTTCATCGATAATAACTATTTTATACTTATTTTCTGCGATTAAAAAAGATAATCTGTCTGGATTTTTTAAAAACACTGTTTCTTCTTTATAATTTAACAAATCTACCCATAAAACATTTTTAGTAGAGAAAAGTTTTTTCAGTAGAGTAGATTTACCCGTACCTCTCGCTCCAAATAAAAAGACATTCTGCCGAGTTTTTAAGTTTTGCATTCTAGGGATCATACTCCTAATTTATCGTCTAAATTAGGAGTATAGTCAAGAAAAAATCCACTCTGTTTTATACTATTCAAGATATCTTATCTTTTATGCGTGCTTTTATACAAGCTAGCGCACCACAAGTGACTTTATTGTTAGTACGCAGATTATATTTTACTTTGCAGATTTTTCATACTGCTTTTTTTCCAAAGCTTTTAATCTTAATTGTGTGATTTTTAATTCTATTTTTAGAGCTTTGATTTCATCTTGTGTTGTAGATACAGATTGCTTTAGCTTCCTAAAATTTTCCCTCACTAGCTCTTGAAATTCCTTTAATGCAGAGACAACTAAGGGGATGATCTCTGTATATCTAATAGTGAAAAAACCAGCTCTGTCTTTTTCCACTAGCTCGGGAATAACTGTCTTTACTTCCTGAGCAATAAATCCAATATGTTTTTTATCTGTTGGCTTTAAGCTTTTCTTATTCCACTCAAATGAATAAGCGTTTAATTTATTTAACTTATCTAATGAACGTCTTAATGGTTTGATGTTTGTTTTTAGTCTCTTATCCGAGCTTGTGTGTAAAGACGCATATAGATTGTTTGTTTCCAAACTGTTTTTAATTGCCACCCATTGCTCTTTATTGTTCCCCTCTATTAGATCATGTATCCATACATAATTAGAGTTTTTACTCATCAATTCTTTTTCTTTTTCTACAGAGAACGAACCAATAAGAATATTGTTATTACCATGTGAATCATTTTTTGCCGACATATTCCAAATCCAATTAGTGTCGGAACCAGTGTTGGACGCTTTCCTCGATCCGGCTTTGATTATAATATTATTATTCCCTGTGGATGTTCTCCCAGCTTCGTGGCCAATAAAGGTGTTATTCTCGCCGGTGGTGTTACTATACCCAGCTTGATTGCCAAGAAAGGTGTTATAAATACCGGTGGTGTTCGCTTCCCCAGCTTGATTGCCAATAAAGGTGTTATAAGTACCGGTGGTGTTACTATACCCAGCTTGATTGCCAAGAAAGGTGTTATAAATACCGGTGGTGTTACTATACCCAGCATAGTGGCCAAGAAAGTTGTTCAGCCTACCGGTGGTGTTACTATACCCAGCATAGTGGCCAATAAAGGTGTTATAAATACCGGTGGTGTTACTATGCCCAGCACTGTGGCCAATAAAGGTGTTATAAGTACCGGTGGTGTTACTATACCCAGCCTTGTGGCCAAGAAAGGTGTTTAAAGCACCGGTGGTGTTACTATGCCCAGCATAGTGGCCAAGAAAGGTGTTCAGCCTACCGGTGGTGTTACTATGCCCAGCTTGATTGCCAATAAAGGTGTTATAATTACCGGTGGTGTTCGCTTCCCCAGCTTTATTGCCAAGAAAGGTGTTACTAGTACCGGTGGTGTTACTATACCCAGCTTGAGAGCCAATAAAGGTGTTATAAATACCGGTGGTGTTACTATGCCCAGCACTGTGGCCAATAAAGGTGTTAAGATAACCGGTGGTGTTACTATACCCAGCCATGTGGCCAAGAAAGTTGTTACTAGTACCGGTGGTGTTACTATACCCAGCACTGTGGCCAATAAAGGTGTTATAAGCACCGGTGGTGTTACTATGCCCAGCACTGTGGCCAATAAAGGTGTTATAAGTACCGGTGGTGTTACTATACCCAGCCTTGTGGCCAAGAAAGTTGTTATAAATACCGGTGGTGTTACTATGCCCAGCATAGTGGCCAAGAAAGGTGTTATAAATACCGGTGGTGTTACTATGCCCAGCATAGTGGCCAAGAAAGGTGTTACTAGTACCGGTGGTGTTACTATACCCAGCTTGATTGCCAATAAAGGTGTTATAAGTACCGGTGGTGTTCGCTTCCCCAGCTTTATAGCCAATAAATGTACCAGCGTAGTTTGTGTTTTTTCCAGCTCCAAAACCAAAAGCTACTGTTTCAGTAACACTTATCTTATCCGTATCACCACACCCAACTAAACTAGATTCTAATGGATTGCCTGTGCTATCTGTCACTTTATAACAATCTGTTGTGGTATCTGCTTTAGTACCAGCACGATTGCTTAAATCGGAACAATCTAATAATCCACATTGTTTGTTAGGATGATCTAATTCAAAACTACATTGACTTTCATAGCATCCGGTTGTGTCTGATCCACTACACACACCATTATCTTTTGTAGCATAGTGGCCAGCCCTCGGTCTTTTAAAATGAATTATAAATTCAGCGATCGTATTTGAGCTTGACGTGGTGGGTGGTGGATCAAAGGCCATTTTTATTATTTCTAAAGACTCTTTAAATAATTCATCTTTTTCTAAAAGAGTTACTCCTGTAGTATCAGTGTCAGACTCATAATATTTTAAAGTATCTAGTGATCCATTACCTGATGTGATTGCTTCGGTCATATTTTTAAAACAGCTAGGGTTACCAATGCCTTTCAACATTACAACTCTTAAATCTGATTCTACTAATTGAGATTTTACAACACTAGAAGATGACAAAGCGATGCGTGTGGTTTCCATGATAGGAAACATTACAATAGCTATCAAGCCGACCCCTACAAGCACGTCAAGAATCATAAAGCCACTAGAATTTATTTGTTTAAAAAATCTCATTGAATAATCACCAGCTTTTATCTAGTAGGTTTATGACATTTAAAAAGTACAGCAACAGGTTTTCCCATTCTTGGATCAGGTTTTACTTGAGATAGAAAAATAAACTTAGCTTCCATACACTCAATGTAATTAAATAGTTTAGATACGTTTTTAGGTTGAGTTTTACTGTAGCCATAGATTGAAAAAATACCTATTGTTACCACTATAGCTGAGATTGTAAGAGCTTTCATATTTCCCCCTCTTATTACACAAATAAGCCGGCGACTCTAATTGATATGATACAGATACAATCTATCTTCTAGTTATGGAAAATAGAAGGCGAGTCACCAGCTTATTTGTAAATATGTTTAGACAATTTTTTCCATCGCTTCTATACCTTGATTTTTATATTGCTGTTTCCATTCAGCAACAGTTTGTCTATTCTTTTTTACATATCTTTTATGAGAGTCTTTGATGAGTTTCTTAATACAAGCGCGCACCACAAGTGACTTTGTTATTGGTGCGCAGTTTGTACTTCTTTTTGCAATATTTGCAAGGTTTTACATATTATGTGCAAAGACCAGTGCCTGTGCCACAAACACCAGCAGCAGTCGGTGATTTACAAGAAAAAGTACCTGTAGCACAACCGGTGGCAAAGGTAAAATCACCGGCGGCGCAACTGCTAGGCGCGCTGCAAACTGTAGTGCTACCTATTTCAGTGTTGTTAGGAGCCATGCAAGACCCAGTAGTGACATCTACTGGTGTTGTATGGCAAACCGTATCTGTTAATGTTCCACCGTATTTAGTAGTAATAGCATCTCCTTTAATAGATACACAAGCTTTAAAAGTACCCCCTGGTACTGCTTTTGTAATATCTACACAAAATGTATCAGTCCCGTTACTTCCGGATAGGCAATCAGAACAACTTAAACTTATTTTTGATAAGTCATCACAAGATGAAAAACCTTTTAATACAACACAATTTAGATGTGCTTTTACGGCGTTCTTAACTGTTGTATCTGCTGCTGTTTTAGAAGCTTCTTTTGTATAGTTCTGATAAGTAGGCACCGCAATCGCACTAATAATCCCGATGATACTCACCCCTACTAAGACTTCCAGTAATGAAAATCCTTTATTATTTTTTGTGATGTTTGTTACTGTATTTGCTAATTTCATAATCGCTCCTCCACTCCAGTATTGGCAGACTCTTGCAGATTTCACCACATCACTGTTCACAGCTGTCTTGTGTTGATTTTTTGTTAGGAGAAAAAATAATTGAAGTTTTTTAAAGAATTAAACAATCTCTTCATTCAGCTGGAAAACAGATGATACGCAAAAAACATCAACTTATATTAAAGAAATTATCCAATAATCCTGGACTAATAGGCAAACTATGATTATTTTTACAGCATTATAGCACTTTAAAAGCTATTTTATAGTGCTTTGTAATGCCCCATAAATATATTTTATGGTGCATTATAATGCCCCCAAAAGGTTTACAAATATAATTTATATTGTATAATATCCTTATGAAGACAAATAGAAACAAACTTAAAAACCAAAGACACATAATAGAAAAAAAAATCAATCCATGGAAAAAGCTAAGAACGGAGAGAAGACCTCCTAGTGGTTGGTTGAAAGCTGTACGAGGAGCTCTCGGAATTAACGCCAGACAATTAGCAAAAAAATGTGGTGTCCAGCATTCATCTATTTTAAGAATTGAGAAAAGTGAAGCTCAAGATAAAATTTCTATTGAATCACTTAAGAAAATCGCATCAGCTATGCATTGCCAACTGGTATATGCTATTGTTCCAAAAACAGGATACAATAGCTTTGAGAAAATCATAGATCACCAAGCAGAACTTCTTGCCCATCAGTTAATTAAAAAAGCTGATCATACAATGCAGCTTGAAGCTCAAGGAGTTTCCTCTAAAGAAATCAAAACTCAAACCAGAAAATTAACCAATGAATTAAAAGATAAAATGGATTCGCGAATTTGGGAAAAAATTTAAAACACAAAAAAAATAAATGAGTAAACTCAAACCAGTATATCCTCATGGGGCAACTCCACTTGATCCAAATGAAATTGAGGGATTAATTCCTAACTACATCACAACTCAAAAAGAGTTAAATATTTTAGAACAACAAAATATTATAGAAGGGATAAATTGGGCTGAACGACAAAAAAAACCTGATGTACTTAGTATAACATTCAGTTACAAGCTACATAAACAAATGTTTAATCAAGTATGGAAATGGGCTGGTAAGCCAAGAACAACAGATAAAAATATTGGTTTTCATTGGCAACAAATACCAATACAATTAAACAGTCTTTTTGAAAAAACAAAATATTGGATCAAAAATAAAACTTATAAATGGGATGAATTAGCAACTCGGTTTCACCATAAATTAGTATCCATTCATCCTTTCCCCAATGGTAATGGCAGACATGCCCGCTTGATGACAGACATATTTTTAAAATCATATAATCACAAACCATTTACTTGGGGAGAAAAACTGTATCAATCTCCAATTGAAATTGAAGGTAAAACTCGTAAAACTTACCTATCTGCTCTTAAAAAAGCAGATAGGAATAATTTTATTGATCTTATTAAATTTGCTAAAAATTAAATAAAAAACAGTATTAAATATTTTATATAACATCCCCGATAATTAGGTAAAAAATACATAACAATAGTTATCTAATAATAAGAACAACGCAATTTACCAGTCTTGGGGTGACGGGTTCGCCTACAACATTGACCACCCCCACTATTTCTACTCCATGAGCCATTTAAACACTGATACGAACAAGAGCCTTTCATTATATGAGCACTGCTATCGCTGCCACAAGTTCCACCGACCAACTGACTATGTACTCCAGATGATACTTTACAATAAATCGCTGCGGTTAAATAATTAGTTTTACTTGAACAACCTTGATTAACTGGCGGCGGTGGCGGTGGCGGTGGCGGTGCCACGCAATTATTAGAAGACGGCGATCTCCATGATCCGTTATTGCAAGTATAAGAACAACTTCCAGTATAGCCACTAATACAAGAGCCGGAAGACCTACCGTGACTACGACCAGATCGCTTGCATCCACCGGTTGTGTGTGTGTCACATGATCTATAAGTTACAGTCCTATTGCAATTATTAGAAGACGGCGATCCCCATGATCCGTTATTGCAAGTATAAGAACAACTTCCAGTATAGCCACTAATACAAGAGCCGGAAGACCCACCGTGACTCTTACTAGATCGCTTGCATCCGGTTCTTGTGTGTGTGTTACATGAGCTATAAGTTACAGTCCTATTGCAATTATTAGAACCCGACCATGATCCATCATTGCAAGTATAAGAACAACTTCCAGTATAGCCACTAATACAAGAGCCGGAAGACCCACCGTGACTCTTACTAGATCGCTTGCATCCGCCGGTTGTGTGTGTGTTACATGACTGCGGTGGCGTTGTGCTACAAGTATTTCTAACTTTATCCCAAATACCGTTAAAACAATTATAACGACATTCACCAGAGGAATAAGGGGCTTGGCAGCTACCTAGCCGACCGAATGTATGCCATTCAGAGCCTAATAAACAATGATCTATTTCAACGCCGGCACAACCGCAAGTATTAGAGACTGTTTCCCACTTTCCACTGTTACATCTATAAGAACAACCACCTTGGTAACAAGACGTACTAAATGTTTCATTGTTATTTGTTTGTTCTAGATTGCAGTTTGCTATTTCAGCAGCTAAACAATTTTCGTCTTCGTCTTCGTCTTCGTCCTTTGTTATTTCACGTGTCGCTGAATTTCCTCTAAAAGTACAACTTCCTGAATTATAAGTAACTGTTTTTTCTATAGAATAGCATCCGTCTGTATTGCTCTGATCACAAGGCTGATCATTTTTTGTTTGATACATAGAAGCACGATCTAATTTAAAATAAGTAATAAACTTGTGTTCAGACGTATCAAAAACCATATCGACTATGCGCAGTGAATTATTAAATAAGTTTCCATTACTAAACAAAGTTTTGCCTGTATCCGTATCGTCCTTATAAAATTTTAAATGTTCTAATGATCCACTAGGATCAGATTCGTTAAAGTTCTTTTTACAGCCGACACCACTAAGCGACTTTATAATAATGTCGTTTAAATCTTGCTCTGCAATACGTGACTTTACAATACCACTGGATGCTAGTGCAATTCGTGTTGTTTCCATTAAAGGAAACATTACAACAGTTATCAGCCCAGCAGCGACAAGGACTTCCACTAACATGAAACCACTAAAATTTATTTGTTTAAAAAATCTTCTCATTAAATAATCACCAGCTTTTATCTAATCGGTTTGTTACATTTAAAAAGTACAGCAACAGCTTGTCTATTCTTTTTGATATATCTTTTATGAGAGTCTGCGATGTTTTCTTTTATACAAGCTGCGCACCACAAGTGACTTTATTGTTAGTGCGCGGTTTGTATATTTTATGACAGTATTTGCAAGTTTTTACATAGCTTTAGTTTTTTAACAAACACCTAGGCAATACTTTGCAAAAGTTTTTACATATTCATTTTAGTTTGCCGCACAAGTGCCGGTTGCACATTTTCCACCATTAGCTGTACCAGCTTTACAAGTGTGATCTCCAGCTGTACCACAATCTGTTGGTGCATCACATTTTTTTACAGGGCTTTTTGCTACGTCAACACTACCGGCATTAGTACATCTTCCTGCACCAGTTCCTGTTGCACCCTGTTTACAATAACAAATTTTAAAACTTCCACCATAAACTATGTTATCTTTATCACTAGCCCAGCAAGCCCTAAATGTTTGCCCACCAACTGCTGTCTCTATATGCGCACATACGCTATCAGTATCTGCGGCTACAGTACAATCTTCACAGTTTATATTTAAGAATGCCTTAGTGTTACAATTGGCTAGCGAACCTTTTTGAGCGATACAAAGATTATATGATTTTGCCACATTTTTTAATGATGTGTCAGCAGCAGTTAAAGCAGCCCCTTCTCTATAATCAGTAAACGTCGGTACAGCAATCGCGGAAATAATCCCGATGATGGATACCCCCACCAAGACTTCTAGTAATGAAAATCCTTTATTATTTTTTGTTATGTTTGTTACTGTGTTTGTTAATTTCATAATCGCTCCTCCACTCAAGCATTGGCAGACTCTTGCAGGTTTCACCAATTTATGAATAAAAACTAGTGCATGTATGAAAGAGGAATAGCACAAGAAAGCTTGTGAATTTTTAAACAGCCTAAAAATATATAAGAAAAAAGTATCTAATGACTAAGTAGTTTTTTAGACTTTATCCTTGACTTTTTTTAAAAAAAATAGAACATTAAATTAGGCTATTCTTTATTATCTGCAAAAACAAAATTTAAAAGGATGTAAAACCAATGAGACAAGTTATTATTAAACCTGGAGAAGAGGGATTTTGGTTAGCTGAATGTCCTAGTTTACCTGGCTGTATTAGTCAAGGTCTAGACAAAAAGGAAGCTATACAAAATATTCGAGAAGCCATTGAAGGGTATCTTGAGGTTTTACAGGAAGATGGTAGCTCTATACCTGATGATAAAATGGAATCTATCATCATAGGAATATGAGTAAACTTCCTATTCTTTCTGGTAGAGAATGTGCTCACATACTTAAAAAATATGGATTTGAATTTCGCAGATAAAAAGGAAGCCATATTATTTTAAGACATCCTTCCTCCCGCATAACTCTAAAAACTCTTGATAGAGGTACATTAAGATCTATTATCAGACAATCAGGATTAAATCTAAAACAATTTTTATGAAATTTATTTTTTAAGTTTTAGAAGTTCATAGTCCTTCTTAGCTATATAAGCTGTACGATAAGAACAATATGCTTTTTTTCCTAAAGCATACGCTGAAATATTTGGATACATTTTCAGCAAAGCCCATAAATCAGCTCGATAAGAAAGTCCCATCATTACTCTATAATGGTAAGAAAGGTGTTTTTTTGCAATGACTGAGACAAGAAAAATTTGATTTCGTTCTCAAGTAATGATCCGTGATCCAATCCACCAATAATCCTCCTATGCGATTATCTTGATAGTTAACAGCTTCTACGGAGACTGACACAATAGAGGATTCAATATTAGGATCTATGGATTCTTTTTTACATCTCAGATTAAAACCAATAGCCTAGAGATCACTGTCTAAAGATTTTCCTTCTTTTATTATAAAAGAATTTGAGCAAACACAATGAGCGATAAAACTAAAATCAAAAGAAAAAAAAGATAGAGATACCTTTGATGGTAGGGTGATAATATCATCAGGGGGGACAAGTGTCACTAAGCAGTTCCCATGTTCCGTTATTACACTTATAGCTGCAAGTTCCGGTGGAGCCACTGTCACAAACGCCGGAAGTGTCGCCGTGGTTTGCAACCGCTCGTCTGCACTTATTAGAGTCTAGGCTAGCACGACAATTTGTTAATGTTCCCACTAAAGTACAGCTTCTTGCTAATAAATCGTAATTAAGAAACTCATAGCTATTGTAGCAGCCAGCTTTGTCACTAGAATCACAAACTTGATTATTCCCTTTCGTTTTATAACGTAACACTCGATCCCTTGTAAAATAAACGATAAACTTTTCTTCGGTGGTATCAAACACCATATCCACTATTTCCAGTGAATTATTTAATAAGTCACCTGTGCGGAGTAAAGTTTTGCCAGTGGTATCTGTGTCATCTTTATAAAACTTTAAATCACTTATTTTTCCTGTAGTGGAATTAGCCAGCGATGTAATTCTTTTCACACCCACTGCAACTAAGAGCTTTTAGAATAAAATCATTTAAATCTTGCTCTGCTAATTGTGATTTTGCAAGACCGGCGGCGGCTAAAGATACTTGTGTCGTTTGTAATATCGGGAGCATGAAAACAGTAATTATCCCAACTGCTACAAGAACGTCTAGGAGTAAAATACCCCTAGAATTTAATTTTTTAAAAAGTCTCATAATTACCACTTATTTATTATGCACTAGGTAACCATCAGCATAATAAGTAGAATCACCATCTACTTCTAAATTATAAACTCTTGTTTCTTCCGCTTGAGAAGAGTAGATAAGTAACATTTCCTCTTCACCGTTTTCTTTTACCAACACATCTCCCTCTTTTAAAGCACCCACAAAATCAAGATCTGGATTAAGTGTTTTTGCAATTTCTATATTAAAGGCTTTCCAACCTTTCAATCTGATATAAAAAGACTTGAAAAAAGAATTGTCAAAAAAGCTGCACAGTTCGGGAAGAGACATTTAAAGCCTGTACTGAAATCACTAAGATCACAAATCACAAAACGATTGAAACCAACAGGCGGCGCGCCTTCTAAACGTTCTGGACAGCTTCGCCGGCTGATTCAAATCAGAGCCAAATTTAAAGGCGCACAAAAAAGAAACGCGCTTGGCTATTATCCAGTATTAAAACTTAAGCCATTCGCTCCTAAAATGAATTTCCTATCACCAAAAACAGGAAAAAAACACAGGAAGTTAAAACCAAATCAAGGGCAAGTAGATCAAGCCACTAAAGCATTATCCAGTGAATTAAAAGCCTATGGACAAAAAGAGCTGCAAAAAATAGGGCAAAAATATTTGAATGACCAAATCAAAAAAATAAATAAAGAGATTGATCTAACAATTAAATTTTAAATCATTTTTCCCAATTCCATGTCCCTAAGTATTAGAAAAAATGAAACTTTTTTTAAAAAAAAAGATGGCGCTCCCAAAGAAGCGATACCCAGAGACATTGTTTTCATAACATCCCCCAATAGTTTTTACTTTAATGACCATAAGATATGCATGCGCCCAGGTTCGCCCACCATCTATAACAACATGGGCGGTTGTTACATTCAGCCCTCTGACAAGCTAAATCACAAGGCGGTGTTACCACTGGTGGTGTTACAACAGGCGGTGTTACCACTGGTGGCGGTGGTCTATATACCGGCGGTGTTACCACTGGCGGCGGTGGTCTATATACCGGCGGTGTTACCACTGGTGGTGGTGGTCTATATACTGGTGGGACATATACTGGTTTAGTACGACAAGTATTATTATACCATTGGCAGCTAGATTTTTTGTTGCAGCATGATTCATTGTCTCGTCTAGCGGAGCTAGTACAGCTATAACTATTAGGGCAATCTATGCAAGAACTACTCGTCCATGAACATTCAGACTTTTTGCCACAGCAAGATTCTGATCGCCTAACACTACAAGCATCATGTTCTCCACAAGCCGCGCAATTGCTATCATCAACAGACCAATCACATCCAGCTGTTTGACAACAATCACCCTTTGTATGATCACTACAATTAGTTGAAGGCAAACAGCAATTATTTCTTACTTTGGTGAATCGACCGTAATTACATAGATAGCTGCAATTTCCGGTGAAGCCGGATTCACAAACGCCGAAAGTATCTCTAGAACGGTTGGGTTTTCCTTCTAATACGCAGTTATCCTCTGTACTAGCTTTACATGATCCATCACTCACACAATTGTTTGTACCCGACCAACTTCCGTTATTGCAAGTATAGGAGCAAGTACCTGTGTAACCATTGCCACTGTCACAACTACCAGAAGTTCCGCCGTGACTTGTTTGATTTCTTATACAGCCGTCCTGTGTGATAGCATTACATTGTACCATACAATTGTTTTTTCCGTTCCAACTGCCATCATTGCAAGTCCCAGTGCAAACACCAGTATAACCACTATCAGTATCACACCGGCCAGAAGTGTCACCATGACTTGTAATTTCTAGTATGCAGCCAGCCTCTGTGAGAGCATTACATGAGTTATATAACCTACAATTGTTTGAAATTTCTGACCATGAGCCATCATTGCAAGTATAGGAACAAGTACCTATGTAACCATTGCCACTGTCACAAGCGCCAGAAGTTCCGCCGTGACTTGTATCATCTCTTATGCATCCGGTTTCTGTGCTAGCTGTGCAATCAGCCTCCTCTTCCTCTTTATCCTCTGGTGGTAACTCCGGTGGTAACTCCGGCGGTGTGTCTTCTCTAGCAACTGTTGATTTATCAATTAACGAGCAGCTTCCCTCATTATAAGTAAGAAGCTTATAAATAGAATAGCAACCCGTTTTGTCACTGCCATCACAAGCTTGATTATCCTTTGTCTGATATTGTTGTGCTCTTTCTCTTTTAAAATAGACTATAAATTTCTCTTCAGTAACATTAAAACCCATCTCCACTATTTTGAGTGAATCATTAAACAATTCATCTTTACTGAGCAAAAGTTTTCCGACAGAGTCGTCGGCATCTTCATAAAATTTTAAATGAGTTAATTCACCAGTAGTGGAATCAGCTTTGTTATAATTCTTTCCACATCCAATCTCACTAAGAGATTTTATAAGAACATCGTTTAAATCTTGCTCTGCTAATTGTGATTTTACTATCACACTGGACAGTAAAGAAACTGTTGTCGTTTTCATTAGCGGGATCATTAAAGCCGTTATCAGCCCAGCCGCGACAAGGACTTCCGTTAGCATGAAACCACTAGAATTTATTTGTTTAAAAAATCTCATTAAATAATCACCTTATTTATTATGCACTAGGTAGCCATCGGCATAGTAAGTGGAATCTCCATTTACTTGTAAGTTATAAACTGTGGTTTCTTCCATCTGAGAAGAGTATTTAAGTAAAATTTCTTCTTTGCCGTTTTCTTTTATTAAAATATCTCCCTCTTGCAATGTGCCCGCAAAATCAAGATCTGGATTAAGTGTTTTAGCAATTTCTATATTAAAGGCTTTCCAACCTTCTTTTGTCATAAAGGGGTGGCCACCGGTGACAAATTTAGCAGAACCATTGATGGAATAAACAAGTCCCTTATGATGACTAATTCTTAATTTCAATACATTGTTAATTCCATCTTTACCAATAACTTGATCACCAGATTGTAACTGCTCAATCGGTTTTAATTTTTTATCAGCTAGTGTAATTAAAGTACCGCTTTTGAAACAAGTGTTGTCCTCATAGGAACCGGAGCTGGGTTTGCATACCCCTCCCGACACATAACATCCGCCGCTGTAAACGCACCAGCTATATCCGTCACCATGTCTGGGTGTGCATGTCCATGTCCCAGGATAAGAACAATTACTTGGACAGCTACAACGAGCACAATTCGTCGGTGGCGGTGTTACCACTGGCGGTGTTACAACTGGCGGTCTTACCACAGGTGGTGTTACCACAGGTGGTGTTACCACTGGCGGTGTTACAACTGGCGGTCTTACCACAGGTGGTGTTACCACTGGCGGCGGTGGTCTATATACCGGCGGTGTTACCACTGGTGGCGGTGGTCTATATACCGGTGGGACATATACTGGTTTAGTACGACAAGTATTATTATACCATTGGCAGCTAGATTTTTTGTTGCAGCATGATTCATTGTCTCGTCTAGCAGAGCTAGTACAGCTATAACTATTAGGGCAATCTATGCAAGAACTACTCGTCCATGAACACTCAGACTTTTTGCCACAGCAAGATTCTGATCGCCTAACACTACAAGCATCATGTTCTCCACAAGCTGCGCAATTGCTATCATCAACAGACCAATCACATCCAGCTGTTTGACAACAATCACCCTTTGTATGATCACTACAATTAGTTGAAGGCAAACAGCAATTATTTCTTACTTTGGTGAATCGACCGTAATTACATATATAGCTGCAATTTCCGGTGAAGCCGGATTCACAAACGCCGAAAGTATCTCTAGAACGGTTGGGTTTTCCTTCTAATACGCAGTTATCCTCTGTACTAGCTTTACATGATCCATCACTCACACAATTGTTTGTACCCGACCAACTTCCGTTATTGCAAGTATAGGAGCAAGTACCTGTGTAACCATTGCCACTGTCACAAGCGCCAGAAATTCCGCCGTGACTTGTTTTATTTCTTATACAGCCGTCCTGTGTGATAGCATTACATCGTACCATACAATTGTTTGATACTTCTGACCATAAACCATCATTGCAAGTATAAGAGCAAGTACCTGTGTAACCATTGCCACTGTCACAACTACCAGAAGTTCCGCCGTGATTTGTTTTATTTCTTATACAGCCAGCCTCTGTGAGAGCATTACATGAGTTATATAACCTACAATTGTTTGAAATTTCTGACCATGAGCCATCATTGCAAGTATAGGAGCAAGTACCTATGTAACCATTGCCACTGTCACAAGCGCCAGAAGTTCCTAGATGGTTTGTAGCTTCTCTTATACATCCGGTCTCTGGGCTAGCTGTGCAATCAGCCTCTTCCTCTTTATCCTCTGGTGGTAACTCTGGTGGTAACTCCGGCGGTGTGTCTTCTCTAGCAACTGTTGATCTATCAACTAACGAGCAGCTTCCCTCATTATAAGTAAGACGCTTATAAATAGAATAGCAACCCGTTTTGTCACTGCCATCACAAGCTTGATTATCCTTTGTCTGATATTGTTGTGCTCTTTCTCTTTTAAAATAGACTATAAATTTCTCTTCAGTAACATTAAAACCCATCTCCACTATTTTGAGTGAATCATTAAACAATTCATCTTTACTGAGCAAAAGTTTTCCGACAGAGTCGTCGGCATCTTCATAAAATTTTAAATGAGTTAATTCACCGGTAGTGGAATCAGCTTTGTTATAATTCTTTCCACACCCAATCTCACTAAGAGATTTTATAAGAACATCGTTTAAATCTTGCTCTGCTAATTGTGATTTTACTATCACACCGGACAGTAAAGAAATTGTTGACGTTTTCATTAGCGGGATCATTAAAGCCGTTATCAGCCCAGCTGCGACAAGGACTTCCGTTAGCATGAAACCACTAGAATTTATTTGTTTAAAAAGCTTCATTGAATAATTACCACCTATCTATTGTGGACTAAGTAGCCATTGGCATAATAAGTAGAATCGCCATCCACATTCAAGTTATACACCATTATCTCTTCTGTTTGAGAAGAGTATGTAAGTAACATTTCCTCTTCACTATTTTCTTTTATTAAAATATCTCCGGTTTGCAGCGGTTTAGTAAATTTAAAATTTGGATGCATTTGTTTAGCTGATTCTAAATTAAAAACTTTCCAGCCATCTTTAGTTTTAAAAGGATGCTCTTCTGTAACAAAGTTAGAAGAGCCATTGATGGAATACATTGGCCCGTTATAAGGTCTTATAAAGAATTGCAGCACACGATTGATGCCGCTTTCGCCAAGCACACGATCACCAGTCTGCAACTCTTGAATGGGCTTTAATGTTCCATCTGCCATCGTAATTAAAGTGCCGCTTTTGAAACAAACCCAACTGCCGTCACCATTACCGCAATTAGATCCATCTCCGTCTCCACCGCATCCACCGCCGCCTCCACCACCGTTATTAACTGGCGGTGTTATTACTGGAGGTGGATTTACTACTGGAGGTGGTGTTACAACTGGTGGTGTTACCACTGGCGGCGGTGGTCTATATACCGGCGGTGTTACCACTGGTGGCGGTGGTCTATATACTGGTGGGACATATACTGGTTTAGTACGACAAGTATTATTATACCATTGGCAGCTAGATTTTTTGTTGCAGCATGATTCATTGTCTCGTCTAGCGGAGCTAGTACAGCTATAACTATTAGGGCAATCTATGCAAGAACTACTCGTCCATGAACATTCAGACTTTTTGCCACAGCAAGATTCTGATCGTCTAACACTACAAGCATCATGTTCTCCACAAGCTGCGCAATTGCTATCATCAACAGACCAATCACATCCAGCTGTTTGACAACAATCACCCTTTGTATGATCACTACAATTAGTTGAAGGCAAACAGCAATTATTTCTTACTTTGGTGAATCGACCGTAATTACATAGATAGCTGCAATTTCCGGTGAAGCCGGATTCACAAACGCCGAAAGTATCTCTAGAACGGTGGGTTTTTCCTTCTAATACGCAGTTATCCTCTGTGCTAGCTTTACATGATCCATCACTCACACAATTGTTTGCACCCGACCAACTTCCGTCATTGCAAGTATAGGAGCAAGTACCTGTGTAACCATTGCCACTGTCACAAGCGCCAGAAATTCCGCCGTGACTTGTTTGATTTCTTATACAGCCGTCCTGTGTGATAGCATTACATGGGCTATTTACCCTACAATTGTTTGATACTTCTGACCATGAACCATCATTGCAAGTATAGGAGCAAGTACCTGTGTAACCATTGCCACTGTCACAAGCGCCAGAAATTCCGCCGTGATTTGTTTTATTTCTTATACAGCCTTCCTCTGCGATAGCATTACATTGGCTATTTACCCTACAATTGTTTGAAATTTCTGACCATGAGCCATCATTGCAAGTATAGGAACAAGTACCTATGTAACCATTGCCACTGTCACAAGCGCCAGAAGTTCCTAGATGGTTTGTAGCTTCTCTTATACATCCGGTCTCTGGGCTAGCTGTGCAATCAGCCTCTTCCTCTTTATCCTCTGGTGGTAACTCCGGCGGTGTGTCTTCTCTAACAACTGTTGATCTCTCAACTAACGAGCAGCTTCCCTCATTATAAGTAAGAAGCTTATAAATAGAATAGCAACCCGTTTTGTCACTGCCATCACAAGCTTGATTATCCTTTGTTTGATATTGTTGTGCTCTTTCTCTTTTAAAATAGACTATAAATTTCTCTTCAGTAACATTAAAACCCATCTCCACTATTCGTAGTGAATCATTAAACAATTCATCTTTACTGAGCAAAAGTGTTCCGACAGAGTCGTCGGCATCTTCATAAAACTTTAAATGAGTTAATTCACCGGTAGTGGAATCAGCTTTGTTATAATTCTTTCCACACCCAATCTCACTAAGGGCTTTTATAAGAACGTTGTTTAAATCTTGCTCTGTTAATTGTGATTTTACTATCACACTGGACAGTAAAGAAACTGTTGTCGTTTTCATTAGCGGGATCATTAAAACCGTTATCAGCCCAGCTGCGACAAGGGCTTCCGCTAGCATGAAACCACTAGCATTTAGTTTTTTAAAAAATCTCATTGAATAATCACCAGCTTTTATCTAGTAGGTTTGTTACATTTAAACAGCACAGCAACCGGCGACCCCATTCTTGGATCAGATTTTACTTGAAATAGAAAATTAAACTTAGATTCCATACATTCAACATAATTAAACAGCTTAGATAAATTCTTAGGTTGAGTTTTACTGTAACCGTATAAAGAAAATATCCCGATAGCTAAGGCTATAGCTGAGATTGTAATGACTTTCATAGAGTCCTCCTTATTCAATGCACAAATAAGCCGATGACTCTAATTGATATGATACAAACTTTAAATTATGGAAAAAATAAAGCCCGAGTCACCAGCTTATTTGTGTATGTGTTTAGATAATTTTTTCCATAGCTTGCGCACCTTGGTTTTTATATTGCTGTTTCCATTCAGTAACAGCCTTTTTATTCTTTTTTAAATATCTTTTATGAGAGTCTTCGATGAGTTTCTTTTATACAAGCTGCGCACCACAGGTTTTCTTATTGTTAGTACACGGCTTGTATTTTACTTTGCAGTATTTGCAAGTTTTTAATATTTACATATCTTCGGTGGCTCCTATGCCACGGTCTTTATATTGCTTTTTCATGTGTTCAACTTTTATGTCATCATATATCTTTTGAACATCAAACCGCTTTGAAAACGCTCGCATATAGCTTGCGCTTTTATCAATCCGATGAGACTGAAATTCAAGTAACAAACTAACCGCAGCAATAGTTAAGCTAAACTGTGCCAAAGCCACTAAGATAATAAGTTTTTTAAAATACTTTTCATTCATTGTTTTTACAGTATTTGCAAGTTTTCACATATTGTTATTGGCAAACAGCAGTACCAGAAGTACACTTTCCGGCACTAGAACCAGATATTGTTGGGCATGCAGCTGTTTCATTATTGGTTGTTGGGTTTTGACCTGTTAATGCATTAGTACAATCAGCCTGATTGTCACATATTTCTATTGTTGATCTTACTACTGGAGTAGAAGCACCATTTGTATATACACAAAATTTAAAACTCCCACCATAAGTTTTACTAACAAGACCGGCAGTTGTTCTATTTAAACAAGCCCTAAACTCTTTATCACCAACTGATGTTGTTAGTGCAAAACAAACATCTCCGTCGTTTGATCCTGTTCCTAAAACTGGATCACTACAACCATGACAGTCTATATTTAAAGCTGCCTTTGTTGAACAACCGGTTTTTGTTGCTATACATAAAGTATAAGCTTTATACATATTTTTTAATGAAGTATCAGCAGCAGTTAAGGACGCTGTTTCCCTATAAGAAACAAACTGTGGAACAGCAATCGCGGAAATAATACCGATGATGGATACACCGACTAAGACTTCCAGTAATGAAAATCCTTTATTGTTTTTTGTGATGTTTGTTACTGTATTTGCTAATTTCATAATCGCTCCTCCACTCAAGCATTGGCAGACTCTTGCAGACTCTACCATTAGTTTATATTAAGTTTGTTTATGTTTACTCCCTAACCTAAAAGATTAAATGACTTATCGAGAAAACCAAAATAAATTTTTAGTTTTTCATATACTTTTTGTTCAGTAGAGTTTTGTTTTTAATAAAAACTCAATTATATTCATAATTTATGCATCTGACTTTATTTTTGACAACTGACTTGTTTTAAGACATTTGTTTTGCTTTTAACTTGTTCTATCTTAAAAATCCTATAATAACGCACGAAGTATGGACCATTTAATTAGCAAGTATCCTAAGCTAAATGACAATATTGAGACACAAATTTTGTCAGTAAGGTGTCTGGAGTATTTAAAATTAGCTAAGACAAAATTATTTATTGAGACAATGGCTTTTATTACCATGTTTTTTTTTAAACAAATAAATGCTTTCTTTAATTGTGTTTTTTGATTTTTAGTTATAGATAATATCACAAACAAACTCATTATGTTGTCTACAATTAAAACAATTTTAATCGTTGATAAAATTATATTGAGTAAATATGAATATTTTTTAATAAGGTAGTGGTATATTGTATTACGTACACATTTTGAAGATGAGGGGTAAAGTTATTTGAAATCTGTAAAATTAATATCAAATAAAAAAAAATCTAAAGTAGCTGTCATTAACAAGAATCAAAACACAGTCATTTTTTATCCAACTAAAGTATCTGTAGAAGGTGTGTATGTTGCATTAAAAAAGTTTTTTCCAGTAGTAACCAATAAGATAGTTTTTAACAGGAAAATAAATCATCCATTTGTTATTGATAATAGTTCTAATAGTCAAATGCGATTTAAAGAGTGTGTAGATAATTTTTGGAAAGATGCTCAGACTCGAATCATGAGATCCACTCTTCAAAATTATCAGTCCAAGTTACATTATCTCTATACTAGCCCTTTAGCTAAGGTGAGAATGTCTGAACTAAAAGGAATAAACATTGTTGAATGGATCAATTGGCTGAAGAAGCACCCTACCGCAAACAATAAAATTAGAAAAACATTTATTGCTGAAATAAAATTACTCAGTGTTATTTTAATCTGGTATAAAAATTTTATAAATGAAAACTTTAATGTTCCAATTACTAAAAAACATAAACAAATGTGTTTTTATAAACACAGATCTCCCAGACGGCCAGATTATTTTATGAAGCCAGATGATGCGAGGAAGTGGGTGGAGTGGCTAAAAGAGTATAAAAGGAATCCAGTATATTGGCGTTTAGCAACTTTTATGTTGTTAACAGGAGCTAGAGTAGGAGAGGCTTGTGGTCTTAAATGGTCTGCTATTGATTTAGAGGATAGTTTTGTTAGGGTGATTCGGCGAGTTCGTTGGGATAAGAAAACAAAGCATCCCTTTATGGAAGAAGTGACAAAAAACTCTCAGTCCGTTCGGATTTTAAATTTACCAGATAGACTCCAACGTATGCTCGTTGAAATGAAAAAAGAGGCTACTAATAATATTGTTTTTACAGATATCAAAGGAGATTTATTGAAATACAATATTATTCAATCTAGTTTCAATGCCGGTTTTAAAGCTTTAGATCTACCTTGGCGTTCTACTCATATTTGTCGTCATACTTATGCGACCATTGCTCTTATGGCCACGAACAATCTTTCTGCTGTTCAGGCTAGTTTAGGGCATTCAGCGCAAAAAACAACTCAAGTGTATGCTAAAACAGTTGCTCTCTTAAACTCAAAGACAGGAGAAGAAACTTCTTCTGTTATTTTTAAAGATAGTCCTTTATAATTTGTCACTGATTCTTTATTAGTTATTTTACATAACTTCTATTCATTTTTCTGTCCTTTACCGCATAGCAATATAAGTTAATTACAGCTAGTGCTGTGGTGAAATCTGCAAGGGTCTACCAATGTCTAAGTGGAGGGGCAATATGTATAAAATAATGATACGAAATAATAGAGGATTTTCACTTTTAGAAGTGTTAGTCGGGGTGTCTATTATCGGGATTATTAGTGCGATTGCTGTGCCGACGTATACAGATTACAGGGAAAGCGCATCTGTCACTGCTAGTGATACGTCGTTAAAGAATATACGAAAGGCTTATAATCTTTGTATTTCTACAAGTGGAGCAATATCATCTTGCGCAAGCTTAGAAGATTTAAACGTTGACTGTGATAGTTGTACCGTAAATACGGATAGTGGTGATACTAAGTTTTGTGGAGCTGTGGCCACATCCGTTGGTGGTAGTACGTTTCAAGCGTGTTGGGACACCACTGATGAGAAAGTTGTCTATGCCGGAGATTTTAAAATTTGTTATGGTCAGAAGAAAGTCGGCGCTGCAAACGCCGCAGAAGCAGTTTTTCCCAACATATTAAAATGTAAAAAAACAGCCGACTGTACTAGTAAGATTCCAGCTACTGTAGGAACCACTGTCTGGTCAGGTGGAACATGTAAAGCTGGTGGTGCCAGTAAGGGAATATGTACCGCCGGTGAATGTATAGACTAATTTGTGAAAAACTTGTAGATATTGTTAAAATGAGGGGGGAGGCTATCATCATAGATACAGCTAAAGAAAAGTATTTTAAAAAACTTATTGTCTTAGTGGCTATTGCACAGTTTGGTTTAACGATTGCCGTGGTTAGTTTGTTACTTGAATTTCAGAATTACCAGATTGATAAAAGCGCAAGCTATATGCGGGCGTTTTCAAAGCGTTTTGACGTTCAAAAGATATATGATGACATAAAAGTTGAACACATGAAACAACAATACAAAGACCGTGGCATAGGAGCCACCGAGGATATGTAAATATTAAAAACTTGCAAATACTGCAAAGTAAAATAATTCACCTTAATTAAAAATAATTCTCTTTACCCTATTCAGAAAATAGCGTTAAAATTCTGAATATGATTCAGAGATCCTGCTAACTTCCCAAAACAGTATGGATTCTTTTCCAAAAAATATCTAACAATAGATAAAATTTACACTCAACAAAAAAACCTTTTCAGTTTTCAAGCTAAATAGCCTATTATAATGCTGTATGAAATTTCTTTTAATATTAATCGGATTTGCACTATATTCTTCTGCTGCTTATAGCGACGAATCAAACTGTAAAACAATAAAACAAAACTTACTCAAAGCCGAATATGACATAAAAACAGCCGATGCAAACATAGACAAAGCCTATGCGGACATGGAAAAAGCTTATGCAAATATAGACATAAACGAAGATAGCTTTAAAAAATATTGTAAGAAAAATAAAGACTAGTGGTGTTCTTCAGACTGAACTAAAATTGAATGCGATCGAGTAGATTAAAATAACAATTATTTATTAAAACTTTACTTATCTCATCGTGACTAATTCTTCTGCACTCGTGGGGTGAATACCTATCGTTTGATCCCAATGCTCTTTCTTCAATCCTGCTTTAATTGCAACCGCAAATCCCTGCAAAATTTCATCCGCAGCAGATCCTACAATATGACAACCTAAAACTTTGTCCGTCTTCTGACATACAATTAACTTCATATAAGTTTTTTCCTGATCGGAAGTTAAAGTTAATTTTAAATGACGAAACCGACTTTCATAAATTTTTACTTTAAAACCTTTCGCCTTAGCCTGAGCCTCCGTCAACCCAACCGTTCCCACCGGTGGACTCGTAAACACCGCTGTAGGAACATTGTCGTAAATTAGCTTTTTTGTCTTTCTCTGGCTTTTGCCTTTTTTCGCAAAAAGCATCTTACTTAAAGCCATCCCCTCCGCAATCGCTACAGGAGTTAAAGCATAAGGAGTGTCCGCCACATCCCCTACCGCAAATACCCCCGAGCAAGTGGTTTCCCACCTATCATTTACTAAAATAGCGCCGTCTTTATTCGTCTGTATACCCGCTTGTTTTAAATTCAATTGCTCTGTATTAGGCGCACGCCCTATCGCCATTAAAACCTCTGAAGCTCGCCACTTGCCTCTTTTATCATCCACCACACACAAACCACCTGATACCTTTGTGATTGCTGTAGGCAGCCTGCCAGACAAAAACTGAATGCCATGAGCTTGCAACTTATCCTGTAAATCACGACGAACTGAATCATCAAAGCCTCTCAAAATCATATCTCCACGAAACATGACTTTCACATTAATCCCTAAGTTATTAAAAATACTAGCAAATTCCAGAGCAATATACCCAGCTCCTAGTACCAATAAAGATTTTGGTTTCTTTGATAAAGTAAATATATCATCAGAAGTTAAAGCGAGTTGAGCACCCTTAATGACCAGTCTGTTAGCACGAGCTCCTGTCGCAATTAAAATATAACGACTCGTAAAACGTTTGCCACGTACTTCCACTGTATGCGAATCCACTAGTTCACCCACACCAGATAGCAGCCGCACAGATGCTTTTTTTAATAACTGATTATATACACCTTCTAGCCTTTTAATTTCTTTGCTACGTGTTTGATTAAAAGCCTTCCAATCCAACTGAGATTTTCCAATTTTCCAACCATAAGCTCGTGCATGCTCAAAATGCTTGGAAAACTCCGCCCCATAAACCATCAGTTTTTTAGGAATACATCCACGAATGACACAAGTACCACCTAAGCGATCCGATTCACACAAGGCGACTTTCGCACCTAAGCTCGCCGACCAACGAGCGGCACGCACCCCGCCAGACCCTCCACCGATTACAAATAAATCATAGTCATATTTAGGCATCTTACTTGTTAACCTATCATTTTTAAAATGTTACATTAGTGCTAAACACTCAACCACCACTATCCATTATAAAATATTGGCGGCACGTTCAGCCAACTCCGACCGCTCTCCTTTACTGAGAGTGATATGCGCTGATAAAGTTTCCATTTTAAACTTCTCTACGGAATACACTAAACCGTTATTAGATGAATCAACATAAGGATTATCAATTTGATAACAATCCCCAGTTAAAATGACTTTTGTTCCATGCCCCGCACGTGTCAGTACCGTCTTAATTTCATGTGGCGTTAGATTTTGTGCCTCATCTACAATTAAATACTGATTAGGAATGCTTCGTCCACGAATGTATGCCAATGGCTCAATATTTACTAACCCTTGTTGAATCAAATCCTGAGCCAAACGAGAGGCTTTTTTACCTAAGCCCATTAAAAATTCTATACTATCAAAAATAGGCTGCATCCAAGGATTTAATTTTTGTGCAATATCTCCAGGTAAATAACCAATATCTCGACCCATCGGAAATACCGGACGTGACACTAATAACTTTTGGAAAGCATTTTCATCCAATGTTTTATGTAACCCCACCGCCAAAGCTAAAAGCGTTTTTCCTGTCCCTGCCTTGCCTAACAATGAAACACACATTAGTTGATCGTTCATTAACGCATCCAATGCACAGCTTTGCTCTAAATTCCTGGGATAGACTCCCCACACCGGCCCGGAAGGCTCATACAAAGACACGATACCTTTCTTTTTTTTATCATAGCGACCCAGTGCCTCATCCTTTCCGTTCTTCATCACCACATACTGATTAGGATAGATAGAAAAATCACACGACAAAAATTTATTTTTTCTAAACTCCTCTAACTGATCCGACGTCATCTCTCTTTTTTGAATCCCTGTATATAAATCTTCAAAATCCGTAACCAAGTCCGGATCATAATCCCTAGCAGAGATACCAAACAAATCCGCCTTAATCCTTAAGTTAATATCTTTAGTGACTAACTCCACATCCTCACCTGGGTGTTGCTTTTGAACCCATAGAGCTGTCGCTAAAATTCGGTGATCCACTTTAGATAAATCTAATACCCGCGCCTCTGCTGGCAAAAATGTATTCATATTAACTATTACACGTGAACCAGACGGTAGCTGAACGCCCTTTGTTAAAGGCCCATTTTTTTGTCGCAACAGATCCATGCAGCGATTAAATTGACGCGCACTGCGACCCTTTTCTCCCATGTCCCTCTTAAAAGTATCAATCTCTTCCAATACACAAAAAGGAATATGAATATCAGCCTTACTAAAGCCATAAATGGCCATAGCATCACATAACAACACACTCGTATCTAATATAACCTGAGAACATTTACTTTTAGTCGCAGTTGAAGAATGAATATTTTTATTAGAATCAGACGCTGACACCATGGTGCTATGGAATAACACACAAAAAAAATACACGCAAAACAAATTACATCAGCTTTTTACTTAAAAAAACACAAAAATAAGAAGATCACCAGCTCATTATTATTAGTGCAATGATCAATAAGGGATTTATCTTATTTTGCTAGCTGAAAATAGATGTCATGATATTTATTTTATTTTATAGATTTCTTTTCTGTGGCCGATTTTAACGACCAAGATTATTTTCATTTCTAATTTAAAGATAACTCTGTAATAACCTACTCTCATACGACGACAACCTTTTAAGCTATAACGTAGAGGCTTACCAAAACGAATAGGGTCTTGTATCAAATGTTTTTCTATAGCTTTTTGAATTCTTTTTTTATCTACTTTTGGAAGCTTTGAAATATCATTTTTAATAACGGATTCAAGATATTCAATTTTATACACTACTTCCAAGCCTTATCAGGGGAGATTCGCTTTTGTTTTTTAGATAGACGCTCATCAGCTAAGTTGGAAAAATAAATATCTTCCTGCATTTCTAAAGCCTGCTGAATAAGATTTAAGCTAACAGTAGAGATTTTCTGCCGTTTTTTTTCAGATAATGTTTCTAAAACAGAATAAGTTTTATCATCAACCGTTAAATTAATTCTTTTTTTAGCTAAAGACATTTTTATTTCTCCTTCTTTTTAAGGAGAAAGTAACTTAAAAGTAACTTATTGTCAATAGAGTTAATACCATTTTTTTTTCATTAGTTTATACTAATGCTATTGTATAAAAAAAGGAGAGGTTTTTGACCTATAAGAGTCTTCGATGTTTTCTTTTATACAAGCTTGCGCACCACAAGTGACTTTGTTATTGGTGCGCGGTTTATATTTTACTTTACAGTATTTGCAAGTTTTCACATATTAAGAGCAAACTCCAGAGGATGTATCACATTGACCAGCGTTTGATTTTGTTACACAGGTTGGGTTACTTTTAGTCCCTGAACAAGTAGCTCCGTTATTAGCTATTGTGCAAATACTAGCGTCTGATGTGCAATCAACAGTACCTTGGGGAGTGGTTGCAGTACCCGAACCTGACGTACAAGTTACTTGACAAACTTTATTAGGTAATAAAGCACCGCCATAGGTTCTTATTTCTGTATTGCTGCTATCTACTTGAATACATACTTTAAAATCGTTTTTCCCAGCATCACCTTTATGAATGTGAGCGCAAAAGCCACTAGTTCCTGATCCCGCCAGACAAATAGCACCGGCTGGACAACTTATTTTCAGATCAGACAAGTTAGTACATGAAGTGTTTAATACACGACAATTTTTATAAGCTTTAGCTATGTTTCCGGCGGAAGTGTCACTTGCCACTTTTGCAGCATTGTTTCTATAATCCACATAGGTCGGAACAGCAATCGCACTAATAATCCCGATGATGGATACACCCACCAAGACTTCTAGTAATGAAAACCCTTTATTGTTTTTTGTGATGTTTGTTACTGTGTTTGTTAATTTCATAACCGCTCCTCCACTCAAGCATTGGCAGACTCTTGCAGGTTTCACCACATCACTAGCTGTAATTAACTTGTGCTGATATGAGGTAAAGGAAATAGAAAAATAAATAGAAGTTATGTAAAATAACTAATAAAGAATCGGTGACAAATTACAAAGAACTATCTTTAAAAATAACGGAAGAAGTTTCTTCTCCTGTCTTTAAGTTTAAAAGAGTAAATTATATCAGTTAAGCACTTTTACTTGTCTTAGGTAATTCAAGAGACAACTTGATTTTTAATTTAAAAACATTTTCTATATGATTTGAAAGTTTATCTATACTCCATTTTTGCCTCTCAGCAACAAAATCAGATACAGCTTGAATAGATAATCCAGATTTATCTGAAAAATATTTCAATCCCATTGCTTTAATCGTCTCACGAAGCGCCTTGTCTACTGATAGCTTTTCCCTTTTAATAATATTCACTAAATATCCTCTAGCGTATTCCAGTTTTTTAAACTTTTGAGATAATATCTTATCATAACTTTTATTTCTATTTGCCATATTCCCTCCAATATTCACGAGCTTTTCTAATATCCCTATTTTGTGTTGTTTTATCTCCTCCTATCAATAAAAGAATGAGTCTTCTTTCTTCTTCCCCAAAGTACACTCTCAACCCACTACCATAAGGAATTTTAATTTCAAACAATCCACCTTTTAAATTCTTAATAGATTTTTTAGCACCACCTTGAGCCACTCTTTGAATATAACGATCTACAATAATTTGGCTTTTCATATTTAATTTATCAATCCATTCTATAAAAGGAGCTTTTCCATTACTTGTTACATAATATTCAATATTTTTTGTTATCATTGATTTGTAATGTTTGCTGCTGTTTACATATCATTCTTACTCTTAATTATCCAAACTTTAAAAGTTTTATTTAAACTTAACAAAAACTACATAAAAATATGTAGTTTGTCAATATTTGTTTACAATATTTAATACTGTATAAAAAAGGAGAAGTTTTTGGCCTCTCCTTTTTAATCATTCTAAACGAATTTAACTGTTAGATTCCATTGGAGATTATGTATAATCACCAGAAAAGCATACACCACCTGTTCTTTTAACAATGCCACCTGAAGCAACAGCTTGTCTATTCTTTTTTACATATCTTTTATGAGAGTCTGCGATGCGTTTCTTAATATAAGCTGGCGCACCACAAGTGACTTTGTTATTGGTGCGCGGCTTATATTTTACTTTGTGGTTTGTTCATACTGTTTTTTTTCCAAAGCGTTTAATCTTAATTGTGTGATTTTTAATTCTCTTTTTAGAGCTTTTATTTCATCTTGTGTTGTGGATACAGATTGCTTTAACTTCCTAAAGTTTTCCCTCACTAGCTCTTGAAATTCCTTAAAAGCAGAGACAACTAAGGGGATGATCTCTGTATATCTAATAGTGAAAAAACCAGCTCTGTCTTTTTCCACTAGCTCTGGGATAACTGTCTTTACTTCCTGAGCAATAAATCCAATATGTTTTTTATCTGTTGGCTTTAAGCTTTTCTTATTCCACTTAAAAGAATAAGCGTTTAATTTATTTAACTTATCTAGTGGCCGGCTTAATTCTTTTATGTTTGTTTTTAGTCTCTTATCCGAGCTTGTATGTAAAGAAGCGTATAGGTTGTTTGTTTCTAAACTGTTCTTAATGGCCACACCCGTCCCGCTCGCTGGTTACCCTCTTTTCAAAGTGACTCTGGACATATAAATGAAAAATATAGCAGAGACGTGGCTACTGACAATTAGTAGAACCACCTGATCTAATAACATCACTCCACATACAATCTTTTGATTCACAATTCGCACGATTTCTTATATCCCGACAATCATATATCCATTCAGGATTCGGTGGCCGTGAGTTAGGAGCATAATAAGACGCCGGTCTGTCGTACCATATACCACCATGTGCGCTTAAATTTCTATCACATACCTGACCAGCCGTATAAGTAAAAAACTTCTTGTTTATCCCACTGCACTGATTCCAACAGTTCCTAACAACTTCTTGACACTCACAACGTTTGCAATGAGCAGAATATAAATAAAACTCTTTAACAGCTAGCGAACAATTTATGTTACGACCTCGGCTCTGCTTAGAACAATAAGTATAACAATCTGCTCGTGTAGCACTTATCGGAAAGCTCTTTACTCTACGCCTAGGCAACTTAGACAAAAAACCCCACTTCATTCTAAGCCTGTCAAAATCTAGGGTATAAACAAAATTTGAATATGTGTTATCTGGTTGTTCATAATCACAAGATTCTGGTTTGCAAGTATTAGGCTTTGAAGATTCCCATTTATTATCGACGTTACAACTATAACCACAACTGCCTACATAGCCGCTTTCACAAGACCAGCTAAAACTTTCCGCGTCTGCTTTATTTATCAAAAAATTATATATGAAGTAATCTTGATCTGGAATAATCGGCGGGATAATAGTTTTTTTACAGTGATCGACAATATTAGAAGAACAATCCACAAGCTCATTTTCTATAGCACTACATTCTATATTACCATTAGAATCTATGGAAGACACAAAGCTACCTACTTCGCACTGTTTCGCCGATCGTGTATTTTTAGAATTATTTGAAGACGAACAATCTAATAAATTACACGTTAGTGCAGTGGAATCATATTCAAAACTACAGTTATTGAAATAACAACCGGAATCTGGATCGGACGTATTTGTACTATTACATTCTTTATTATCTCTTGTACTATAAGAACCAACTTTGAGTATTTTATAAAAAATAGAAAGTTTTTTTGTGTTAGTCGTTCCGGCTCTATCTTCAAAAACCATATCCACTATTTCTAAAGAACCTTTGAATGAGTTACCTTTACTTAATAAATTTGTTCCGGTGGAGCTGGCAGTTTCATAAAATTTTAAATGTTTTTCTGGATTATTACGAGCCTCGTAATTTTTATGACAACTTGGATTGCTTAGACTTTTTGTAATCACTTGGTGTAAATCTTGCTGTGTTATTTGTGACTTCACAATGCTACCGGAAGTTAAAGCAATTCGTGTTGTTTCCATTAAGGGAACCATTACAAGGGTTATCAAGCCGACCGATACAAGAACGTCCAGAATCATAAAGCCACTGGAATTTAGTTTTTTAAAAAGTTTCATTGAATAATCACCAGCTTTTATCTAATCGGTTTGTTACATTTAAAAAGTACAGCAACCGGCGACCCCATTCTTGGATCAGGTTTTACTTGAAATAGAAAATTAAACTTAGATTCTATGCATTCAACATAATTAAACAGCTTAGATAAATTCTTAGGTTGAGTTTTACTGTAACCGTATAAAGAAAATATCCCGATAGCTAAGGCTATAGCTGAGATTGTAATGACTTTCATAGAGTCCCCCTTATTACACAAATAAGCCGATGACTCTAATTGATATGATACAAACTTTATAATCATGGAGAAAATAAAGCGCGAGTCACCAGCTTATTTGTGAATATGTTTAGATAATTTTTTCCATCGCTTCCACACCTTGGTTTTTATATTGCTGTTTCCATTCAGCAACAGCCTTTTTATTCTTTTTGATATATCTTTTATGAGAGTCTGCGATGCGTTTTTTTTATACAAGCTGCGCACCACAAGTTATCTTATTGTTAGTGCGCGGTTTGTACTTTACTTTGCAGTATTTGCAAGTTTTTAATATTTACATATCCTCGGTGGCTCCTATACCACGGTCTTTGTATTGCTGTTTCATGTGTTCAACTTTTATGTCATCATATATCTTTGAGACATCAAATCGCTTTGAAAACGCCCGCATATAGCTTGCGCTGTTATCAATCCGATGAGACTGAAACTCAAGTAACAAACTAACCACGGCAATAGTTAAACCAAACTGTGCCAAAGCCACTAAGACAATAAGTTTTTTAAAATACTTCTCTTTATCTGTTGTCATTGTAATATTCTCTTAGGCTATAACTACTAGTTACACAATCCACTACCGTTACATACACCTACGGCAGTACCTGTAGTCAGACAAGCTCCTGTTGTATTTGCCTGTGTAGTAGAACAATCAGGATTAGCATCACATATCTCTGTTGTGGCTACGACAGCAGGGGTACCTGGAGAGACAGTGGTATATGTACAAAATTTAAAATCTCCACCATATTTTGTTACAACAGTGCCAGAAGCAGCACGAGATAAACAAGCTTGAAATGTTTTATTACTAACTACCGTTTTTATCTCAAAACAAACATCTTGGCCATTTATTTCTGGCTCTGCACAAGTTGCACAGTCTATATTTAGTGCAGCTTTTGAAGTACAACTTGTTTTTGTTGCTACACATAAATTATAAGCTTTAGACATATTTTTTAATGACGTATCAGAAGCAGTTAAAGCTGACGTTTCTCTATAAGTCACAAACTGCGGAACAGCAATCGCACTAATAATACCGATGATGGATACACCCACTAAAACTTCCAGTAATGAAAACCCTTTATTGTTTTTTGTTATGTTTGTTACTGTGTTTGTTAATTTCATAATTGCTCCTCCACTCAAGCATTGGCAGACTCTTGCAGGTTTCACCACATCACTAGCTGTAATTAACTTGTGCTGATATGAGGTAAAGGAAATAGAAAAATAAATAGAAGTTATGTAAAATAACTAATAAAGAATCGGTGACAAATTACAAAGAACTATCTTTAAAAATAACGGAAGAAGTTTCTTCTCCTGTCTTTAAGTTTAAAAGAGTAAATTATATCAGTTAAGCACTTTTACTTGTCTTAGGTAATTCAAGAGACAACTTGATTTTTAATTTAAAAACATTTTCTATATGATTTGAAAGTTTATCTATACTCCATTTTTGCCTCTCAGCAACAAAATCAGATACAGCTTGAATAGATAATCCAGATTTATCTGAAAAATATTTCAATCCCATTGCTTTAATCGTCTCACGAAGCGCCTTGTCTACTGATAGCTTTTCCCTTTTAATAATATTCACTAAATATCCTCTAGCGTATTCCAGTTTTTTAAACTTTTGAGATAATATCTTATCATAACTTTTATTTCTATTTGCCATATTCCCTCCAATATTCACGAGCTTTTCTAATATCCCTATTTTGTGTTGTTTTATCTCCTCCTATCAATAAAAGAATGAGTCTTCTTTCTTCTTCCCCAAAGTACACTCTCAACCCACTACCATAAGGAATTTTAATTTCAAACAATCCACCTTTTAAATTCTTAATAGATTTTTTAGCACCACCTTGAGCTACTCTTTGAATATAACGATCTACAATAATTTGGCTTTTCATATTTAATTTATCAATCCATTCTATAAAAGGAGCTTTTCCATTACTTGTTACATAATATTCAATATTTTTTGTTATCATGTATTTGTAATGTTTGCTGCTGTTTATATATCATTCTTACTCTTAATTATCCAAACTTTAAAAGTTTTATTTAAACTTAACAAAAACTACATAAAAATATGTAGTTTGTCAATATTTGTTTACAATATTTAATAATGTATAAAAAAAGGAGAGGTTTTTGATCTATAAGAGTTTGCGATGCGTTTCTTAATACAAGCTTGCGCACTACAAGTTACTTTATTGTTAGTACGCGGCTTATGTTTTATTTTACAGTATTTGCAAGTTTTCACATACATTTATTCGCAAACAGCTGTTGTACTATTACAACCTAAAGCAGCTATTGGCATTGTAGCTGTTGTACTATTACTACCGTTGCTACAAGAAATAGCTACTTTAGTACCATTAACGCATGCTCCAGTGGGAGCAGTAGGGTTACTACAACCACTTGTTGGACAACCTGTCGGCGCTCCCCAAGTTAGAGCAGCACATATTGAAGTCGCTTTTATTTTATCACATTTTACTTCTACACCGGCAATCTTCTCGCCGCCACCGCTGTCAAGACAACCACCCATATTTTTGTAGGCTTTAGTAGCGTCTCCTTTTATTATCATACACCAACCGGTACCACTATCTTTTACAAAATCAGTTTGAACTGGATTAACAAAGTGATCTTTATCTCTAGATTTTACTCTCCCCCAAATAGAGGTTACTTGTATATTATTTAATGGGGTACCAAGAGATTTTTCTATTTCCACAGTTCTACCAAACGTTTCTAACATAGAAGTTATAACGCCACCCCTAGCTTTTGTTGTATAGTTTGTATAAGTCGGAATTGCCACAGCAGCGACGATTGAAATAATACCTAAAGTAACTAATATTTCTAAAAGTGACATACCTTTATTATTTTTTGTGATGTTTGTTATTCTGTTTGTTAATTTCATAATCGCTCCTCCACTCAAGCATTGGCAGACTCTTGCAGGTTTCACCATCTTCTAATATGCTTTTTTATTGAAAAGGCCGATTACAGATTTTTACAATCAGCTGATTGAATCTATTAAACTATTATCATTGCAAACAATTAATGATCAACAAGGAGTTTATCCTATTTTACTAGCTGAAAATAGATGTCATGATATTTATTTTATTTTATAGATTTCTTTTCTGTGGCCGATTTTAACAATCAAGATTACTTTTATTTCTAATTTAAAGATAACTCTGTAATAACCTACTCTCATACGACGACAACCTTTTAAGCTATAACGTAGAGGCTTACCAAAACGAATAGGATCTTGTATCAAATGTTTTTCTATAGCTTTTTGAATTCTTTTTTTATCTACTTTTGGAATCTTTGAAATATCATTTTTAATAACGGATTCAAGATATTCAATTTTATACACTACTTCCAAGCCTTATCATGGGAGATTCGCTTTTGTTTTTTAGATAGACGCTCATCAGCTAAGTTGGAAAAATAAATATCTTCCTGCATTTCTAAAGCCTGCTGAATAAGATTTAAACTAACAGTAGAGATTTTCTGCCGTTTTTTTCCAGATAATGTTTCTAAAACAGAATAAGTTTTATCATCAACCGTTAAATTTATTCTTTTTTTAGCTAAAGACATTTTTATTTCTCCTTCTTTTTAAGGAGAAAGTAACTTAAAAGTAACTTATTGTCAATAGAGTTAATACCATTTTTTTTTATTAGTTTATACTAGGGGGTTTGCAGATAAAAACGAAGTCTTATAGTTTTAATTACAGAATTTTTATGAAATTTATTTTTTAAGCGTTAGAAGTTCATAATCCTTCTTAGCTATATAAGCTGTACGATAAGAACAATGTGCTTTTTTCCCTAAAGCATACGCTGAAATATTTGGATACATTTTCAGCAAAGCCCATAAATCAGCTCGATAAGAAGGTCCCATCATTACTCTATAATGGTAAGAAAGGTGTTTTTTTGCAATGACTGATACAGGAAAAATTTGATGAGGACGTTCTGAAAAATATCCTCTATGAACCCGAATACAAGTTCCTTTAAATCTTTCATCTTCCTCTTTCATTTCAATAAGCATTTTTGTCACTTTTTGCTGTTTGTTTTTTACAAAACGATCTGAAAAATTAATTCTCTTTCCTCTATACAGTGCAGACAATCGTTTAAAACGTTGATCTTTTGGATAAAGCCTTTGAGCGTTAGCACACCAAAATATTTTTACAAATTTATATACTACATCATCTAAGCTGAAAACAAACTTTGTGAGTCTATCTACATTCATTCTCAAATAATGAGCCGTGATCCAATCCACCAATAATCCTCCTATGCGATTATCTTGATAGTTAACAGCTTCTACGGAGGCTGACACAATAGAAGCTTCAATATTAGGAGCTATGGATTCTTTTTTGCATTTTAGATTAAAACCAATAGCCTGGAGATCACTGTCTAAAGATTTTCCTTCTTTTATTATAAAAGAATTATATTTCATAATTTAAACCTTTACATAGTTCTTTGATTTTAGAATCAACATGTCTATTCCAAGAGGGATGGCTTTCCTGATCTTTAACCCATGCAGCAGCTTCAAATAGTTCACTACGTGAAGGCTTTAAAGCAAGGATTACTGATTTATCTTGTTCTCTTAAGTCACAAAATCCCCACAATTTATCCTTTAAAAGATCCGATCGTCCTAAAGTAACAAAAGTAAGAGATTTTCCATTAAAGAAAGCTTGAGTTCTGGATAGCCAGCCTTTCGGAAGATTTAATAACAGCTTAGCTGGCCCGTTGTTCAGCCAATTTTCAATTAAATAAATATCTTGTTTTGCTTTTTGGATACGGAATTCATTTGCCAATTTTAATATTTCATCTGGAATTTTTGGATCTAAGACATCTATATCTACAGTTTGTCTCTGTAAAAATCCCATAATGGTCAAAGCTCCTGATCCAATAATCACAGCCTCAAACTTGACTCCTTTCTGATATAAAAAATCATCAAATTCAGGTAATAATTTTTTTGGATCAAATGTTCTTAACTTCATATATATTACTATAAGTAATATATTTACAACAGTCAAATAAAACATCTACAGGTTTTTAGAACAGGTATAAAAACTGCCTACAGAATGAAGTTTTCCGTGAAACAATTAAAACGATGAGGTTGAAATGTTTTGCTAATAAGTTGGATTATCTACTCAAAATATGTCTGGCGGATCACCGGATATTTGTGAATGTGTTTAGACAATTTTTTCCATAGCTTAAGCACCACAAGTGACTTTATTGTTAGTGCGCGGTTTGTATATTTTATGACAGCGTTTGCAAGTTTTCACATAGCTTTTAGTTTAGTTACAAGTAGCGGAACTTGTACACGCGCCGCCAGAAGTTCTTACTTTACAACCATAAGAGGAACCGACTGGAGTACCATCTGTATTACCACAATCAGGTGTGGTATCGCATAGTTGTAGTGGCTTACCAGGTACTACCTCATCTGTAGTCGCTGGTTTCCCAGTACCACCGGCGCAAACAGAAGCAGCAGTACATGATCTTGTACATACCTTGAAAGCGCCGCCTATTGTTTTCGTTGCTTGCCCAGCAACAACAGAAACACACAATTTGAAAGCTTGACCGCCGATAGGTTTATCATAATAAGCACAAAAGTTGGTAGCGTGAGCTGTTGATGGCTCCTTACAAGCTGGACAGGTCATGCTTATTTTTGCTAAAGTATTACATTGTGCATGAGTATTTAAAACAAGACAATTCCTATAAGCTTTTACTATATTATCTGCCGTGGTGTTACCAGCGGTTAGGGATGCGCCTTCTCTGTATTTTGTATAAGTCGGAACAGCAATCGCGGAAATAATCCCGATGATGGATACCCCCACTAACACTTCTAAAAGTGAAAATCCTTTATTGTTTTTTGTGATGTTTGTTACTGTGTTTGTTAATTTCATAACCGCTCCTCCACTCAAGCATTGGCAGACTCTTGCAGGTTTCACCACTTCATGGATAAACACTAATGCATGTATGAAAGAGAAATAGCATAAGGAAGCTTTGGAATTTTTAAACAGCCTAAAAATATATAAGAAAAAAGTATCTAATGACTAAGTAGTTTTTTAGACTTTATCCTTGACTTTTTTTAAAAAAAATAGAACATTAAATTAGGCTATTCTTTATTATCTGCAAAAACAAAATTTAAAAGGATGTAAAACCAATGAGACAAGTTATTATTAAACCTGGAGAAGAGGGATTTTGGTTAGCTGAATGTCCTAGTTTACCTGGCTGTATTAGTCAAGGTCTAGACAAAAAGGAAGCTATACAAAATATTCGAGAAGCCATTGAAGGGTATCTTGAGGTTTTACAGAAAGATGGTAGCTCTATACCTGATGATAAAATGGAATCTATCATCATAGGAATATGAGTAAACTTCCTATTCTTTCTGGTAGAGAATGTGCTCACATACTTAAAAAATATGGATTTGAATTTCGCAGATAAAAAGGAATCTATTATTTTAAGATATCCTTCTTTGATTTCAAAAAGTGACTAAAAATTATGTAAAAGAATCCATAAAAAGAAATTTTAATTTATTTTAATGATATATTATATGTATCATCCTAAATTCTTTTTAAAGCCACAAAGTATTTAAAGGAATTGCAAAGAATCCCTTACCAAAACTAACACTTATTTCACCATTATAAAGTACCACACCACAAATAAAATGTTTACCTACAGCTTTTTTCAATGTATGCAATCCTTTGAAATCTGCTAAGTTAACAGTAGCAGAGGATTTAACTTCTACACCAACTACTAAATGATCCCGTTCTATAACAATATCCACCTCAGCTCCTTTTTTGTTACGATAATGAAAGAACGCATGATGTTGCTTGTGATAACTGGCTTGTCGTCTCAACTCTTGAAATACAAATGTTTCAAGAAGCTGACCCAACAAAGGTCGGTTTTCTTTTAAAGATATAGCACTAGCACCAAGAAGAGTACAGGCAAGTCCTGTATCACCTAAATGGCACTTGGGTGTTTTAATAAGACGTTTTAAACGACTGCCATGCCAAGGTGGTAACTTTTCCAGAAAAAACATCCGTTCAAATAAAGCAATATAATCACAAACTGTTGGTCGGCTTATCTGAAAAGCAGAAGCTAGACTAGTAAAATTTACAAGCTGAGATGTTTGTGTTGCAGAGAGAGATAAAAGTCTTGGTAGTATATCAACAGAATGAATTTTTGATATATCCAATATATCCCGTTGAATCAGAGTCTCTATATAATTTCGGTACCAATTTATTCTTCGTCTGCCAGAAGGGCGCTTAAATACTTCAGGATACCCACCCGTAATAATTCGATTGATCAGTTTATTTAATGAACCTTCTATTTTTTTGGTTTTAAAAGTACCTTTAAAAAGGACATCAAGAAAATGCGGTTTATGCCGAGCTAATTCTCCTTGAGATAAAGGATGTAACCGTAAAATCTGCATACGACCTGCGAGTGAATCTGAAAGTTTTGGTATTCGTAAAATATTTGCTGAACCAGTCAATATAAAACGACCAGACTGCCTATTGTTGTCAATTTCCTTCTTAAGAGCAGAAAAAAGAGTAGGTACTCTTTGAACTTCATCTAAAATGACTCGTTTTGATAGCCCATTTACAAATCCAATAGGATCTATCTTTGCTGCTGCAGTTACTACATCATCATCAAAGCTGATATATTCATATTTTTTAGGTGCCCCTACCATGCGAGCTAATGTTGTTTTTCCACATTGACGTGGACCATGAATTAATACCGCTGGTGAGTCTTTCAGTGCTTCCAGTAAAAGTGACTTAATGTAGCGTGGATATAAAGTTGTGTTAGGCATAATTTATTTTACTGTATCTTGGAATACAATCAATAGTCAAGCTTATTGGGGCCAATCGCAAGGTTCGTATGGGGCCAATCGCAAGGTTCGTATGGGGCCAATCGCAAGGTTCGTATGGGGCCAATCGCAAGGTTCGTATGGGGCCAATCGCAAGGTTCGTACGATTTCTTTACTGACTCAACGAAAAAAAAGGGGAAATTCTATTAACCTTTCCCTTTTTTATCAACAAACGAAATTACGCAGTCTTATAGTTTTAATTACAAGATTTTTATAAAATTTATTTTTTAAGTTTTAGAAGTTCATAGTCCTTCTTAGCTATATAAGCTGTACGATAAGAACAATATGCTTTTTTCACTAAAGCATACGTTTTGCCGTTTTCTTTTACCAACACATCTCCTACTTGCAATGTGCCCACAAAGTGAAGATCGGGATTTAGTGTTTTTACTCTGTTTTTTCAAGGGCTTTTAATCTTTTCGCTTTATCTTTTGCTGTTAAAGCTGTTCTCATAGCTTCCGTAGCTTTCATTTTAGCCGATTCAATTACTGCTGGGTTATCTGACATAAGTTCTAATTCGTGGGCTATTAAGATAAATCGTGCAGCTTTTATAGACTGATAGTTTGCGTCTCCCTTTCCGCCTCTAATACTTCCGCTTTAGTTACAGCCACAGCGGAAATTGATAGAAGCATAAACAGTGTGATTATTATCATTTTCATTGAAGCCCCCTTTTTTAATTTTAATAATTTTTCATATAACGGCGTTTATCTAGCACAATTATTTGATTTTTCTATCCATTCGCCATCTTTGCAGAGATAATGACAAATACCAGTATAACCAGCTTTACAATTACCATAGTAAAGGTCTTCATGTTCTGTGTCCGGTAAAGAACAATTCTTTTTGTTATTATTAGCAATACAATTATAAGGCTTCCGGCAATTATAAGATACTGCATGCCATCCGTCATCTCTACATTCATACTCACAGCTTCCTTTATTTTTAGTATCAGTGCATTGACCTATTCTAATAGTGCCGGAAAAAGCAGATTCTAAAATACAATCTCTATCTTGTTCCGGCTGGCATCTATGTCTAGATTCTATGGTTATAGAGTGAGGATTACTGTTTGCATTATTACCACAATAAACAGGAAAACAAACATGATCAGTTTTATCTATATTAGGGTCAAGATTATATATTATATCATAGGATTGTTTATCACAGCCACTTATATCAGTGCTATTGCATGATGAGTTTGCTGTTTCAAAAGATACTTTTATTTTCTTATAATAAACTTTCAAAGTTTTTATCACGTCTGGATCACGGGAATTTGTTACCTCTAGTTTTACGATTTTCAAAAACTTATCATACACATAATCAGCTTCTAATGTTTCACCGGATCGCAAGCGTAATTGTGTGATAGTGTCTGTTTGAAAGTGATCTTTACAAGTATCAAAATTGTTTAAAGACCGACATATATCAGTCTTTAGATCAACTTCGGTTAAATTGGCTTTAATTAAATTCCCATTCAGCAGCAGTCTAGTTATTACGCCATCTACGCTAACAATTACAATTCCGGCAATAGCAATTGTAACAAGTAATTCTATTAAACTAAAACCACGGATATTTATTTGCTTAAAAAGTCTCATCTAGCACTCTAATTAAAGCATCCATGCTTACAGTATTGACCTACAAATTCCCCGCATCTAGTCCCATTACAACAGGCAAAACATGGTGTGCCTTGACAACTCCAGACAATACCGGAAGTGCAAGGCGGCGGCGGCGGTGGTGGTGGTGGCGGTGGTGGTGGTGGTGGTGGCGGTGGTGGTGGTGGTGGTGGTGGTGGCGGTGGTGGCGGTGGTGGTGGTGGTGGTGGTGGATTATTCACAGGCGGATTATTCACAGGCGGTGGTGGTGGTGGATTATTCACAGGCGGATTATTCACAGGCGGTGGTGGTGGTGGTGGATTATTCACAGGCGGATTATTCACAGGCGGTGGCGGCGGTGGTGGATTATTCACAGGTGGCGGTGGTGGTGGTGGTGGCGGATTATAATAGTAACAACTGTTTGAGCTGTTACGCCACCGGCAATATCTGCCTTTTGAGCAACAGTCTTGCGTGCTACGGTTAGAGCATGATCCTTCACAAGAAACAGCGCAATTGTTCTCATCTGCCCACCAACCGTTGCCCCAACATTCTAATCTACAAGTGCCACTTGTACCATTTATACAAGTTCCATTATGGAATCCACGATCCGCAGCAGATAATTGACAATTATTACTCGTAAAAGCTTCGCAATCTTTTGGCGGTAGAATACACGTATTATCTACTTCTTTATAAGCTAATAACTGGGTATCTTCGTTATACTCGCAGCGATAAGAACAATCACCGTTATAACCATCTTCACATTCACCTATTTCCCTACCTACCAATACAGACCTATTTAATACACAGTGATCTATTGGATCATCTTGAGGCGCACAGTTATTTTTACACGCATTAGATTCTGTTATTACCCACGTGGCGGTGGTACACGTATAATTACATGACCCATAATACCCATCTTCACATTCACCGGAAGTTTCTCCATTGTTAGTATTCTGTAATTTACAATGATTTATTGTATCGGCGATACAATTATCCTCTTGCGCTGGTTCTCTGTTATCTGATCTTTTCGTATAAATTCCACAATTAAGCGGATAACAAATTTCAGCGTTCGGATCTGAAAAATTAGATTTTACAGCAAAAGAATATATCCCACATGAGTCCGTATCTGTACTTGTACATGAGTCCGATGTTTCAAAAGATACTTTTATTTTCTTATAAAAAACATTCAAATTTGTTACGTCTGTATCACTAGAAGGTATTGTTTCCAGTTTTACGATCTGTAAATGTTTTTCATACACATAATCAGATTGTAGTGTTTCGCCTGTCATTAGTGTGAAATGTGTTATCTCATCAGTCTGCAAAGTAGTTTTACAAGTATTAAAATTATATTTCAGCGTATTACAAATAAATGTTTTTAGATCAACTTCGGATAAATTAGCTTTTGCTTGATTGCCCGATAAAATAGTTTTAGTGAGTATCCCGCCAGTGCCAGCGGATAAGATGGTCAATATAGACACAACAGCTAAAACTTCTATTAAAGAAAATCCTCGGATATTTTTCATATGAATGAGTATCCTTTATTTAATAAAGTTTTTCCAAATGACCTTATGTAAATCTTGCTGTGTTATTTGTTTAAAAAATCTCATTGAATAAATACCAGCTTTTATCTAATCGGTTTGTTACATTTAAAAAGTACAGCAACCGGCGACCCCATTCTTGGATCAGGTTTTACTTGAAATAGAAAATTAAACTTAACTTCTAAACACTCAACATAATTAAACAGCTTAGATAAATTTTTAGGTTGAGTTTTACTGTAACCGTATAAAGAAAATATCCCGATAGCTAAGGCTATAGCTGAGATTGTAATGGCTTTCATATAGTCCTCCTTATTCAATGCACAAATAAGCCGGTGACTCTAATTGATATGATACAAACTTTAAATTATGGAAAAAATAAAGCTCGAGTCACCAGCTTATTTGTGAATATGTTTAGATAGTTTTTTCCATCGCTTTCACACCTTGGTTTTTATATTGCTGTTTCCATTCAGCAACAGTTTGTTTATTCTTTTTTACATATCTTTTATGAGAGTCTGCGATGAGTTTCTTAATATAAACACGCACCACAAGTGATTTTATTGTTAGTGCGTGGTTTGTATATTTTATGACAGTATTTGCAAGTTTTTAATATTTACATATCCTCTGTAGCTCCTATGCCACGATCTTCGTATTGCTGTTTCATGTGTTCAACTTTTATGTCATCATATATCTTTTGAACGTCATATCGTTTTGAAAACGCCCGCATATAGCTTGCGCTTTTATCAATCCGATGAGACTGAAATTCAAGTAACAAACTAACCGCTGCAATCGTTAAACCAAACTGTGCCAAAGCCACTAAGATAATAAGTTTTTTAAAATACTTTTCATTCATTTTGCAGTACCTAACAGGTTTGCACACATATTTATTTTACTGCTGACATACACCGGCTAAACACGTTCCACCAGTAGAGGTGCCAGATTTACACTCGTGCTGTGCTGCTATACCACAATTATCTGGTTTATCACACTTTTTTACAGGGGATAATGCTACTGCATTACTAGTAGCATTACTACATGATCCTGTACCTGTATTAGTTCCTGCACTACCTTTACAATAACATATTTTAAAGGCACCGCCATAATTGAATACTTTATTTGCACTATCCCAACAAGCTTGAAATGTGCTACTCCCCACAGTGGTTGATACGTGACCACAAACTTGTGTGTTGCTAGTGTCTGCATTGATAGTACATTCAAAGCAATCAATTTTTAAATCTGCTTTTGTTTTACAGCCGGTTAAGTTTGATTGTGTTGCTATACAAAGATTAAACGCTTTTACTATATTCTTTAATGATGAATTACTAGCAGTGAGAGACGCTGTTTCCCTGTAATCCTGAAATGTTGGAACAGCAATCGCACTAATAATCCCGATGATGGATACACCCACTAACACTTCTAAAAGTGAAAACCCTTTATTGTTTTTTGTGATGTTTGTTATTCTGTTTGTTAATTTCATAATCGCTCCTCCACTCAAGCATTGGCAGACTCTTGCAGATTTCACCACATCACTGTTCACAGCTGTCTTGTGTTGATTTTTTGTTAGGAGAAAAAATAATTGAAGTTTTTTAAAGAATTAAACAATCTCTTCATTCAGCTGGAAAACAGATGATACGCAAAAAACATCAACTTATATTAAAGAAATTATCCAATAATCCTGGACTAATAGGCAAACTATGATTATTTTTACAGCATTATAGCACTTTAAAAGCTATTTTATAGTGCTTTGTAATGCCCCATAAATATATTTTATGGTGCATTATAATGCCCCCAAAAGGTTTACAAATATAATTTATATTGTATAATATCCTTATGAAGACAAATAGAAACAAACTTAAAAACCAAAGACACATAATAGAAAAAAAAATCAATCCATGGAAAAAGCTAAGAACGGAGAGAAGACCTCCTAGTGGTTGGTTGAAAGCTGTACGAGGAGCTCTCGGAATTAACGCCAGACAATTAGCAAAAAAATGTGGTGTCCAGCATTCATCTATTTTAAGAATTGAGAAAAGTGAAGCTCAAGATAAAATTTCTATTGAATCACTTAAGAAAATCGCATCAGCTATGCATTGCCAACTGGTATATGCTATTGTTCCAAAAACAGGATACAATAGCTTTGAGAAAATCATAGATCACCAAGCAGAACTTCTTGCCCATCAGTTAATTAAAAAAGCTGATCATACAATGCAGCTTGAAGCTCAAGGAGTTTCCTCTAAAGAAATCAAAACTCAAACCAGAAAATTAACCAATGAATTAAAAGATAAAATGGATCCACGAATTTGGGAGAAAAATGTAAAACACAAAAAAAATAAATGAGTAAATTCAAACTGGTATATCCTCATGGGGCGACTCCGCTTGATCCAAATGAAATTGAGGGATTAATTCCTGACTACATCACTACTCAACAAGAGTTAAATATTTTAGAACAACAAAATATTATAGAAGGGATAAATTGGGCTGAACGACAAAAAAAACCTGATGTACTTAGTATAACATTCAGTTACAAGCTACATAAACAAATGTTTAATCAAGTATGGAAATGGGCTGGTAAGCCACGAACAACCGATAAGAATATTGGTCCTCATTGGCAACAAATACCGACACAATTAAACAATCTTTTTGAAAAAATAAAATATTGGATCAAAAATAAAACTTATAAATGGGATGAATTAGCCACTCGGTTTCACCACAAATTAGTATCTATTCATTCTTTCCCTAATGGTAATGGCAGACACGCTCGATTGATGACAGACATATTTTTAAAATCATATAATCACACACCATTTACTTGGGGAGAAAAACTGTATCTATCTCCAATTGAAATTAAAGGTAAAACCCGTAAAGCTTACCTATCTGCTCTTAAAAAAGCAGATAGGAATGATTTTGTTGATCTTATTAAATTTGCTAAAAGTTAAACTTTAAAAAATTAATAAAATTTTACTTCTTCTGAAATATTTAGATTTGAAATATCTATTTTACTCTTATTATCCATTATAGCTCTTTTTATTACAATTTATCTTCAGTGGCTCCTACACCTTGGTTGCTGTAGCGTTGCTTGTAGCTTTCCATTTTAATCTCATCATATATCTTTGAGACATCAAACCGCTTTGAAAGTGCTACCGGCGCACCACAAGTGACTTTATTGTTAGTACGCAGATTATATTTTACTTTGCAGTTTTTTCATACTGCTTTTTTTCCAAAGCGTGTAATCTTAATTGTGTAGCTTTTAGTTCTTTCTTAAGAGCTTTAATCTCATCTTGCTGCGAGGATAAAGATTGCTTTAGCTTCTTAAAGTTTTCACTCACTAGCTGCTGAAATTCCTTTAATGCAGAGACAACTAAGGGGATGATCTCTGTATATCTAATAGTGAAAAAACCAGCTCTGTCTTTTTCCACTAGCTCGGGAATAACTGTCTTTACTTCCTGAGCAATAAAACCAATATGTTTTTTATCTGTCTGTTTTAAGCTTTTTTTATTCCAATGAAAGGAATATGCGTTTAATTTATTTAACTTATCCAGTGGCCGGCTTAATTCTTTTATGTTTGTTTTTAGTCTTTTATCCGAATAATCGTTCGGATCAGAAACTCCACAACTATTTGATAGTTTTGTCCATCCTCCATCATAGCATTGATACCGACAACTTCCGCTGGCGTTATAATATCCCACCCCACACGTCCCCGTATGATTTGAAAATGAACAAGTACCATCTATTATCTGACTATGCCCAGAAGCTGGCAGATTACACTTAAGAGCAAGTTTTTTAGTGCATCCGCCGAAATTGGCAGTTATTTTTGTTTTAACAGCACTTGAACAACCTTGATTAACTGGCGGCGGTGGCGGTAGCGATGCCTTGCAATTATTAGAAGACGGCGATCCCCATGATCCGTTATTGCAAGTATAAGAACAACTTCCAGTATAGCTATTAATACAAGAGCCGGAAGACCCACCGTGACTACGACCAGATCGCTTGCATCCACCGGTTGTGTGTGTGTCACATGATCTATAAGTTACAGTCCTATTGCAATTATTAGAAGACGGCGATCCCCATGATCCGTTATTGCAAGTATAAGAACAACTTCCAGTATAGCCACTAATACAAGAGCCGGAAGACCCGCCGTGACCCCTACTATATCGCTTGCATCCGGTTCTTGTGTGTGTGTTACATGAGCTATAAGTTACAGTCCTATTGCAATTATTAGAACCCGACCATGATCCATCATTGCAAGTATAAGAACAACTTCCAGTATAGCCACTAATACAAGAGCCGGAAGACCCACCGTGACTACGACCAGATCGCTTGCATCCACCGGTTGTGTGTGTGTTACATGACTGCGGTGGCGTTGGTGTTACACATTTATTTTGACCTGGTATTTCCCACCACGAAGTTCCAAAACATTCGTAACGACACGTGCCAATTTTTCCATTTACACAGTTCCCATCATGATTGCCCTCGTCCGCCGATGATAATTGGCAATTACTGATCTCTGTTGTCCCACAATCTTTTGGTGGATCAGCTGGTGGATCAGCTGGTGGATCACTAGCCACCGATCTTGTAGAACCAACAGCACAGTCTATTGCTCTGCAATTATTTTCATCTGTTGCGTCTTCAATGTTAAAAGTTTCTATATAACAAGCATCGCCATCATTGGCATCAAAATTTATACACACATTATCAAGTATATTCATTTTTACTTTTATTTTTAATGTACTTGGAGTAGTAGTAGTAGTAGTAGTAGTAGTAGTTTTTTCTATTTTATCTATTACAAGATGTTTTCCATACTTTTTGTTCTTTAATCCTAATTCACTAGATTCAAGGTTATCCATAACACTTTCACAAACGCTAGATTTAGATAACTTTTCACAAATATAATTTCTTAATTCCATTTTTTCTATTTTTGCTTCAGTTACACTTATCCCTTTCAATGTAATCAACAGGTAATTACTACCGATACCTGCTAAAATACTAAGTATTGAAACAGAAACTAATAACTCTATTAAAGAAAATCCACGGATATTTTTCATAAACAACCTACATTGCAATATAATTAGGCAAAAAATACATAACGATATAGCAATATGTGAAAATAGCTCCTGTTAAAAATGAGCTTAAAAGATAAATGATATTTCTATAGCTGATATTGTAAATGGCTTTCATAGAGTCCTCCTTATTCAATGCACAAATAAGCCGATGACTCTAATTGATATGATACAAACTTTAAATTATGGAAAAAATAAAGCCCGAGTCACCAGCTTATTTGTGTATGTGTTTAGATAATTTTTTCCATCGCTTCTATACCTTGATTTTTATATTGCTGTTTCCATTCAGCAACAGTTTGTCTATTCTTTTTTACATATCTTTTATGAGAGTCTTTGATGAGTTTCTTAATACAAGCGCGCACCACAAGTTACTTTATTGTTAGTGCGCGGTTTGTATTTCTTTTTGCAATATCTGCAAGGTTTTACATATTAGGAACAAGTTCCAGCGGAAGCATTACAATCACCGGCTGTACTTGGTACCTTACACGAATTCGTACCTACAGTACATTTAGCGCTGTCAGGATTAGTATAAGCAGCACTTGTGCAAGATGTGGCGTCAGCACAGACTGTAGTAGATCCTACCTCTGATGAACCACAGCTTTGCCCAGAAACATCCCCTAAAGCGGCATGGCAAACTTTGTCAGTTAATGTCCCGCCAAATGTAGTAGTAGTAGTATTTCCTGTCATAGACACACAAGCTTTAAACGTCCCACCTGGTACTGCTTTCTCAATATCTATACAAAACGTATCAGTCCCATTTGTTCCTTCGCCGCAATCAGAACAATCTAAACTTATCTCAGCTAAAGAGTCACAACCAGCAAAGGAATTTAAAACAAGACAATTTAAGTGTGCCTTTTTAGCATTCTTAGTCGTTGTCTCTGCCGCTACTTTTGATGCATTCTTTGAATAGTTCTGATAAGTCGGAACCGCAATGGCACTAATAATCCCGATGATGGATACACCCACCAAGACTTCCAGTAATGAAAATCCTTTATTGTTTTTTGTGATGTTTGTTACTGTGTTTGTTAATTTCATAATTGCTCCTCCACTCAAGCATTGGCAGACTCTTGCAGTTTGCACCACGTTGCCTCCCTTGTGATCACGAATAATTACTAAATAATAAGTGGTGCTCCATTCGAGAGTACGTTAATTTTTAAAGAAGGTATTTTTTTGACAAAAATGAAATATTATATAAAGCATTAAGTGTGTAAATTTTTCATAAAATATTTAATAGAAAAACAAGGTAAAAGAGTCTAAAAACTGTAAAGAAATCAGTTTTAGGTAACATTTGATATGTACTCAGATTTTTATAAATAAATCTATTTACAATAAATATAAAAAATGATTTATAATTTTAAATTAGTTTATATATTAAAATAAGAAGATTGACGTACTCTCGAAGGGAATGCTACTTAACTTAATAACCGTTTGTGATCATATTAGAACCAAGGGAGGTGTAACATAATAAAATTATTAAAAGCTAGTAAAAAATGGACTTGTTTAGTAATAGGGACGATAATGTTTGTGACTATTATGAGCCCAGCTCATGGCACAAACTTCGCTCCCTCATTGAGCTCTTCCCCGGTTTATTATTTGGTGATTGAGAATTCAGGTTCAGGAACTTTATTAGTTGATAAACATGGCAATAAACCGAATATGATTGACCTTGATCATGATAGGATAACATATAGCATCGTCATTCCGGCGGGTACAGATTCTAATACAGCCAGCCAGATCCGGTCTATATTTAGAGTTCGTAATGCGACTTCTAATCCAAATCCAAGTGGTGGTGGTGACCAGACAAGTAATGGGCACGTTAAGCAGTATATTGAGCTTTCCCATAACAGAAGTCTCAACCATGAAACAGCACCAGAGAATGATTTTGGTGGAAGAGAATATGAGTTTGATATTAAAGGATGTGATCCCTCTCGCGCCTGTGACGCTATGACTGTCGTTGTTGAATTAGAGGATGTGGCTGAAATCAATACAATGTCAGGTTTCATTAGCACCACCGGATCCATACGTGCAGGAGAAGATGTTAGGCTTAATCTTTCTAATCTTTCTGACACCGAGGGAGGCTTAGAGTATGCAAATGCGACTTGGAGAAATAGCACCTGCCCCTCTTCCAAAGGGCTGGGGAAAATCCCTGAATCCGCTGGTAGTGAAGTAGCGCTTATAACTTTTGACAATTATCCCTCTTCCTATACCATAAGTGGTGCTAATGTAGGCCGGCCTCTCAGCATTTGGGTTCAATACAAGACCAACGCCTATGCCTTGAAGTGGTTTTGTCATACTGTGGCTCGCTCTGTTCCTATTAATTCCTCCTTACCAATAATTTCTGTTAGCGCATCCAGGCAATCAGTGATTCAAGGTGAAAATGTGGAATTTACATTGTCCCGAACAAGCCACAATCTTTCCTCTCCTCTGACAATTTATATGTACACAAACCAAGGATCTGTTGTAACCATAGGTTCAATAAAACGAGAACACGGACGAAACTTCAATGCGACCTTTCCCGCCAATCAAAGGACAGTGACTGTTCTAATAGAGACCAAGTTCTTTAAAGAGATGCGATTGGAGATAAAAGTTAATGCCAGCTACAACCGTCCCTCTCCTTACTACACAACAGTGGCTGTGATCGCTGCCAATGAGGAACCTTCAGGAAGGCCGACAATTACAGGTACAACTCAAGTGGGTGAGACCCTAACGGCAGATACCTCTGCGATTACGGATCCGGATGGGATAAGCGGTTCCTTTTCTTACACCTGGTGGAAGAATGGCTATGGACCCGACGCCGATACTTCTGAGCAAATTCGTAGAGCCTCCGGGAGTACCTATCATATAAGGGAAGCGGATATCAGACACTCTGTTTTTGTGAAAGTCCACTATAGAGATGATCGGGGCTTTAATGAGGAGTTGCAAAGCACAAATACAGGAACCGTAGTGTCTGTGGCTACTGCCCAGCCCTATATTATAGGTATGCGTTTGGTAAAATATAATACAGGAGCGCTTTCATTCGTTGATGAGAGATCCGATTTTGATATTCCCCAAGGCCAGCAATTTGGTGTTTATGTTTATATGAGTCAAAATGTCTGGCACCTACTGTCCTGGAGAAACCAAGCTCGGATGAGGCTGAGTGTTGGAGGCCAGACTTACGTTTTGGAAAGGTACGAGCTATATAGGCATAATAGCTCGCCACCAAATGTAGTGGAGCCCGAGGCATTAAAATTTACATTCCATCGTGATGTGGTGGTGGGAGATAGCGGAAGCATTGTATTCCCCCGTAATGGAATTTATACAATTGCTCAAGATAATATAAACCCTGCAGATGTTGCACCCACTCCCGTAGATTTCAGCTATCCACGAACCTATCTGGGTAATATGACCGTTCTTGGCTCCTCTCAGCAACAGGTTTCCTCTCAGCAGCAGACTCAGGAATCTTTGGAGGTACGAGATGAAGAAGATGATGAAAATGATGTGGTAATCCCAACTCTTCCTCCTATTACTGCGAGTTTTGTAGGTATGTCATCCGAGCATGATGGATCAAATGCTTTTACATTTGAGTTGCGTTTTAGTGAGGATGTTAGGGGTTTCAGTTATAAAACACTAAAGAATAACGGCGCTTTTCGGGTGACAAATGGAAGTATCAAAAATGCCAGAAGACTTGTGCCAGGTGCCAATCAGCGCTGGGAAATCAAGGTTCAGCCAAGCAATAATAACGATATCAGTATTTCGCTTCCGTCAACCACAAATTGTTCTGCATCGGGGGCTATATGTCATAGTGATGGGCGAAAGCTCAGCAACGGAAGAGCTAGTCTAGTTCAAGGACCGGTGGGAATATCTGTTGCGGATGCCAGTGCGAACGAGAACACAGACAATACAGTTGATTTTACAGTAAGCCTTTCCAGGTCTTCTGCAAATACTATTAAAGTGAATTATGCCACACAAGATAGCACGGCGACTGCCGGACAGGATTATACTTCTAAATCGGGTATTCTCACTTTTACAGCCGGTGAGATTTCAAAGACGGTTTCAGTGTCCATGTTGAGTGATTCTATTGATGAAGGAAATGAAACTTTTACATTAAAACTTTCCAGTCCTTCTGGTGCGATTTTGGGAGATTCTACAGCGACTGGTACCATTGAAAACTCTGATCCAATGCCAAGTGCTTGGCTCTCTCGCTTTGGACGCACAATAGGAAGTCAGGCGGTGAACGCTATTTCTTCTAGGATAGGAGCACCTACAGAAAATCGGGTTGTTGTTGGTGGAGTGGAGGTATCTCTTCAGGAAGAAACAAAAGAGGTCAACCAAGGGGATCTTCAAGAACGCTTTAAAAGCAAATGGAGAGATTCAAACGATCAAACAGGTAGAGATTTAAATAATCGAAGCATGACTTTGGAAGAGTTAGCACATGGAACTTCTTTTAATTTAAGTGGTGGAAATGGGAGCACAGGAATTGCATGGTCTGCTTGGGGGCAGTTTGCTAGCGACAGCTTTAAAGGTAAAGAAGGCGATGTTAATTTAGAAGGAAAGGTAGCAAGCGGTTTTGTAGGAGCCGATCTAGCTAGTGGACATTGGCGAGGAGGTGTTGCGGTTTCCAGTAGTAAAGGTAAAGGGGATTTTCGTTCTCTCAAAAGTGATTCTGTGGGGGATAAAGGAGCAGTGGAAAATAATTTAACAAGTATTTACCCTTATTTTGGCTATGAACTTGATGACAATAAAGCTATCTGGGGAACTCTAGGTATGGGAGAAGGAGATTTAACACTCACTCAACAGAATCAATCTATTAAGACAGACATTTCTATGCGTATGGGAGCTGTGGGAGCTAAAGGTCCTCTTCTTAGTCAAAGAGAGGGAGATGGAATGGATGTGATACTTCGAGCGGATGGAATGTGGGTACAGATGGGTTCCAAAAAAACCACAGAAATGGTATCAACTGAATCAGATGTAACAAGGCTTCGGTTGACGCTTGATTCTTCCAAAAACTTCAATGCTGGAGAAGGCGTACTAACACCTTCTTTTCAAATGGGAGTGCGCCATGATGGTGGAGATGCTGAAGAAGGCATGGGTCTAGAAGCCGGTGGTGGAGTACGTTATGTAGCGAGTGGGTTAACTCTAGAAGTAGAAGCTAGAAAGCTTCTTGTTCATGAAGATAGTAAATATGATGAGTGGGGAGTTAGTGCGGCTATCCGCATTGATCCAGATCAATCAGGGCGAGGGTTATCTCTCAATATTGTACCTACTTGGGGTACTGCCTCTAGTAATGTAGATCGTCTCTGGTCGACGGAGGGAGTACATACACTAAGAGGAAGTGACAACTATAAAGCTTCAAGGCAGCTTAATGCAGAGATTAGTTATGGTTTATGGAGGCCGTTTGATTTCTTGCGAGGGCTTTTTACGCCTTACTTGAGTATGTCATTGGGAGAAGAGTCTAATCGCACCTATCGCACAGGCACTCGTTGGAAGGTAGCTCCCAATGCTATGATGAGCCTTGAAATGGATCACACTGAGAACCAGATCAATACAGAAGATGCTTTTATGCTCCGTGGTGACTTTACATGGTGATATAAGTAATACGCAAAGCGAATTTATTCTGAAAATTATATTTAAAGAATTTTTTTGATATTATTTTTGAAAACTCTTTTTATAAATGTCATGGGAACGACGGATGTACACGGGGATGTAGATGTGAAGGTAAAAAACCCAGCAGGAGATCAACTGATAATTGTGTTAAACATGTTACTGGTGCGATAATGACGGTTATTCACAGTTTTTTGCTTACACATTGTAACAGTATATATGATCAATGTGTGGACAATTTTTTCTATCGCTTCTATACCTTGATTTGTATATTGCTGTTTCCATTCAGCAACAGCTTGCTTATTCTTTTTTAAATATCTTTTATGAGAGTCTGCGATGTTTTCTTTTATACAAGCTGCGCACCACAAGTGACTTTATTGTTAGTGCGCAGTTTGTATTTTACTTTGCAATATTTGCATATTTTTAAATATTTACATATCCTCTGTAGCTCCTATGCCACGGTCTTCATATTGCTTTTTCATGTGTTCAACTTTTATGTCATCATATATCTTTTGAACATCAAACCGCTTTGAAAACGCCCGCATATAGCTTGCACTTTTATCAATCCGATGAGACTGAAATTCAAGTAACAAACTAACCACGGCAATAGTTAAACCAAACTGTGCCAAAGCTACTAATAAAATCAGTTTTTTAAAATACTTTTCATTCATTTTTAGTTACAAACAAGCACCGGTTGTACATGTTCCGGTTGTTGTGGCTTTTACACAAGTATATGTTCTTCCACAAGTATTGGTGCCTGCATTCACGACTGCTCCACAAACAGTCGCAACGTTACCGGTTGTACATTCTTTAGCACCAGGCATTGCAGAAACAGGAACAGCAGCACATCCAGAAGTGGTAGCAGCGGTTATCGTAACATGACAAATTGTTATATCTTTAAACACATCGTTTGTTCCAGATGCACCATACGTTCTTTTAACACTATTCCCGTTAATTTGAACGCAAGCTTTAATGTCTTTTCCACCGCTGCTTTTGTGTATATCTGCACAAAATCCGGTGGCTGAAGTAGATGACGAACAATCAGGACAAGTGATCCCTATCGCATCAAGTGACGTACATTCCGATGCTGCTTTTAATACAGTGCAGTTATTATAAGACTTAACCACATTATTTAATGTAGTATCAGCCGCAGTTTTTGATGCCTCTCTTGTATAGTTCTGATAAGTCGGAACAGCAATGGCACTAATAATCCCGATGATGGATACCCCCACTAAGACTTCCAGTAATGAAAACCCTTTATTGTTTTTTGTGATGTTTGTCACTCTGTTTGTTAATTTCATAACCGCTCCTCCACTCCAGTATTGGCAGACTCTTGCAGGTTTCACCATTTCATGAATAAACACTAATGCATGTATGAGAGAGGAATAGCACAAGAAAGCTTTGGAATTTTTAAACAGCTGAAAAATATATAAGAAAAAATATCTAATGACTAAGTAGTTTTTGGATTTTATTATTTATTAATAGTTCAATACTTGAAATCTAATTATTTAGCATTATTATAAGAAAAACAATGATAATTTCATTGCTAAGGAAAATTAGCTATTTAAAAAAATTGCGCTAATAATAAATATTCTATAGTAATTGAACGAATGACAAAAAATAAAACAGAAGAAATTTTAACAGGTTCATTTCTTGGTAAATCTATATTAAAAGATAAAAGTCCTGGATAATTTTTATATTTCTCATGATAAACTAATCCATAGCTTTTTTTTCTTTGTTATAAAATAAAGTTGCAATGAGATCATCAATTAAGACAATGTTTAATATAGGAATATCTGTTGTAGAGATTTAGACGCAATTTCCATTATAGTTTTTTGTAAATGAATATATTTCATCATTTCTTAAGAATGAGCTTTATAAAATGGAAGTAAAGGGTGTTGAGGATCTATTTTCTTTAATCTTTTATAACTTCTTTCATTCCTCTTTTTTGCTTTTTCAATATAACCAGAAACAGCAGGTAAGGAAGGAGTGGAGAATTCAAAAATCTGCTGTTTAGTACTGGTATCAGTAGTAAATAGAAATGATCCTGCACTGATAATATCCATTCCTATAAGAGCATCAATACCTTCTGCCAATGGAAGTCCAGTAACAAGTAAGCGTTTAAATCCTACATTATGAAGTAAAATAATATCCACATAATAGCAAAAGTATTGATTTTCACCACTAGCTGTCCTGATCAATTTTATCGATACTTTTGATAGATTCAATTTTTTAATTATATGGATATTCAAGCAAGAAGTTGTAGCACCTGTATCCCATATAAAATTATTAGATTTATGTTTTTCTTTATTGTTCGGATTAATAATTAATCCTGGTGTATTAATATCCTTAACAGGTTTATTATAAATAACTCTAAAGGCAAGATAAGGATGCTCAATCTTAGACATTAAGTAATTCTGGAGATGTAGTGTACTTGTTGTTTTTCTATTTTTTGAACTAAAAAAGTTTCTAATTTAAATTGTTTTTCTTTTATTGCTGTATCAATTGCTTTTTCCACAGTATCATAAACACCAACAATTTGTTTATCTTTTATAAGAGCAAATTTATCTTTCTTATTTCTGTCTTTCAATAAGGCTGGTAATTGATTCTGAAAGAATGCATAATTCTTTTTTAAAAGTTTTTCAGTTTTTGTTTCCATATATATTCCTTAAAATAAGAAAAATTATCTTAGCTCAATATTCAATGTAATATATCATATATTATCACAGTATTCCTATAAAAAGCCAATAAAAAAAGCCTATTAAATCGTTACGGGATTGCTACGGGATACATAGAGAGATCATACTCCTAATTTATCGTCTAAATTAGGAATATAGTCAATAAAAAAACCGATCTATTTTTTTAGATTTATGAGAGTCTTTGATGTGTATTCTTAATACAAGCGCGCACCACAAGTTATCTTATTGTTAGTGCGCGGTTTATGTTTTACTTTACAGTATTTGCAAGTTTTCACATATTAAGAGCAGGTTCCAGCGGTAATATTACAATCACCCGCATTCGCGGATATTGCAGCACAACTATAAGTTTTTGTAGCAGTAGCAGTAGAACTACACGAACCCGCCACACCACTTGCACCACAATCTGCTACGACCGAGCTAGCATCACATCTTTTTGCACCAGATACAGCTCTAGCTCCAGCCCACCCGCTTTTGGTGGTATCAGTCTCACTACACGCTTCATGGCAAATATTATAATTAAGCAAAACTCCGCCGTACGTCCTTGTTTCATTTCCAGCATTAGTTATTGAAACACATACTTTAAAATCATCTTTACCTGCATCTCCTTTATGGATATGAGCGCAAAAAGCGCCAGCGGCGCGACCGGCAGCACAGGTCGCACCACTCGGACAACTCATGCTTAAATCACCCAAGTTATTACAAGCTGTATTTAATACACGACAATTTTTATAAGCTTTAGCTATGTTTCCGGCGGAAGTATCACTTGCCACTTTTGCAGCATTGTTTCTATAATCCACATAGGTCGGAACAGCAATGGCACTAATAATCCCGATGATGGATACCCCCACTAAGACTTCCAGTAATGAAAACCCTTTATTGTTTTTTGTGATGTTTGTTACTGTATTTGCTAATCTCATAACCGCTCCTCCACTCAAGCATTGGCAGACTCTTGCAGGTTTCACCACCTTAAAAAACCTGATAAATTAATATAATTCTTGACTAATCTAGTTTGACTTATATATATAATAAATATATAATATATAGATGATATTTGAATGGAATGAATTAAAAAATGAATCTATTATAAGAATTATATCAGCTCGAAAAGCTACAAAAAAAAGAGGTGGTTTTATGAAAAAGAAATATAATTTCTCAAAACTACGAGAAGTAAAAAGCCCCGTTAAAGGAAAAAAAAATATAGGAATCAATTTAAGCCATGAAGTAATTGACTATTTTAAAGTGCTCAGCAAAAAAATGAACATTCCTTATCAACAGCTCATTAATTTTTACCTTCTTGACTGTGTAAAGAAACAAAAAAAATTATCTTTTAGATGGACAGGTATATAAACAATTACTAAAGTAAAAAATTCATTTAACCGAACTTTAAAGAGCTTTTTCCAATGCCTGTCTCATAAGTTTTTGATAGTTGATCCCTTTGGCTTTTGCTCGGTTTTTTAAAGCTTTCACCAATGGTGTTGATATTCTAATTGTGATAGTTTGATTTTTAGGATAAAGTTCAAAATGTACTTTTTTAAAATTTCCAGAATGGATATAATCAGACAAATCTTGATTTAAAAATCTTTCTGCCGATTTATTTGTTTTTACTTTTTTTTAATTCTTTTTCATATTTTTGAATCTCCTTTTTATGCATGAATCTAATTTAATAGAAGATAATCCTATCTCTTTGATTTCTAATAAAAAGCCTCCACGAAAAATAAAAGCTTATTGTGGATGTTCTCCTCTGGGAGCAGATACCTCTATATCCTTACTGTAATCTACAAAATAAGAAGTAAGAGAATAGTCACTTTTACGTTTGCCCTTCTTATAATGAACCGTCACTTTAACTTCCCAAACTAACTGCGAAAGAAGACGAGTGGTAAGCCCTGCAACATGAATAGAAGAATCGTCCGTCAATCCAAACTGTTTTGCGACATTCGAAGCACTTGGTAATTGTAAAGATTGCGTTTTAAAACTCCATGAAAAATCTTCTTCTCTTTCAAACACTCCCGATCCATCCTCTGGAATAGATTGCAACTTCTCCTGACTCCATTGCAATTCTAACTCCGTCATTTTTTGTTCTAATAACTGTACTGCCCGATGATAATGATGAGCTTTACCAACCCTATGCTGGTTACCAAATCGCATACGAGATACAACCAGTACAGAGCTGGCTAAAATCATTAAAGCCACCACTATTTCCACTAATACAAACCCTGATATGCGCAAAATAACACCACCTGAACTCTCTCTATAACACCTCTATTTTTCTATCCCTTATAACGGTAACTCTTGCCATGTTTTATTACCTAACAAAACATCTAACTCCCCTCGCAAACGATCAAAAAGTAAGGACCAGTATTGTTTTTTACCTTTTATTTTTAATAAAATTTTATGTGATTGCCCTTCTTGTAAATAATAAATATAAGCTCGACCACTGGAAATTTGCTTCTCACGTTGCTGACCACTAAATGAAATACTTTCAAATGATAAAGCTTCCGGTAATTTTTGAGGTTCTTTAAAAAAAGATTCATCTAGGACAAAACCATCCTCTCCCTCAATAGAGATAGATGAGCTATCTTTTAACTGATCTGTTTCTAGTGGATTCGTTTCTGATGGATTTATTTCTGAACGAATAGAAGGTTCCACAGTGGCTTTTCTTTCCACCCACCAATTGCCCCCTTCCTTCTGTAGCCCCAATACCACCACCAGACGATAAGTCATACCATTTAATCGCGCCTGACTGTCTAACTGACGATTCAGCGCTTTCATTTGCCGAAAAGTTCGCTGGATGACATGCTCCCGTTTTTTAATAAACGGCACACTCATCATAAAAAAGCCAGCCAATAGAGCCATCACTACCAACATCTCTATCAAAGTCATTCCGCGATAGCCTACTTGCCCAACATATTTCATATTTTATAAAAACTTTTATATCTCTTGAGAGGAAATATCCGCTGAAGGCCCTTCGCCTCCCTCTACTCCCCCTTTACCTAAACTAATAATTTCATATTTATTAGTCTCTGGATCATACCGATAAATGAAATCATTTTTCCAAGGATCTTTCGGTATGCGGCCATTCTTGAAATAAGGATCCGGTCCCCATGATTCACAACGATCCGGAGGCAATACTAACGCCTCTAAACCCTCTTCACTAGAAGGATAATAAGAACAATCTAAATAAAAAGTATCAAAAGCTTCTCCAACGCGAGTAATTAAAATTTTTGCTTGCTTTACTTTTGCCTTATCTAATTGAGACATGTACTTGGTAATCCCTAAAGCAGCAATCCCCGCAATAATCGTGAGCACCACTAAAATTTCTACAAAAGTCATGCCTCGACAATTCGATCCACGACGCATAAAAGCACCTTTTAACCGTATGATTTTTTTCTTAAACATTCCACTTCTCCCTATGTTTATTATTAAGAAATCTGATTGTACATCTCCAATAGAGGCACCATCACCGAAAAAATAACTATAGCAACAACCCCCCCCATGATGATTATCATAGCTGGTCCTAAAATTGAAGTTAAAGTATTAACCTCCGTTCGAACCTGAAAATCATAAGCTTCACTAATTCTAAGCAGCATGTCTTCTAACTGACCGGTCTTTTCCCCCACTTTTATCATTTGAATGGTCATCGGTGGAAACTGCTGCGATTCCTGTAAAGGACTGGCAATAGACTCCCCTTCCCGAATATTTAAACTGGCATTGTGAATCGCTTGTCGCAAAATAACATTATTGACTACATTTTGCACAATACCAAAAGAAGTTAACATGGGAACTCCTCCATTCAATAATACCGACAATGTCCGACTAAAGCGGGAAATAGCCGCCGCCCGAATTAAAGAACCAAGTAAAGGAAGTCGTAAAGATACACGATCTATTATTCGCCGACCACTCGTCGTCTTAGTCCACCGCATAAATAATAACACCACTAACCCAGATATAACTAAAATCGGTAACCAAAACTTTATTAACAGCTTACTGGATGCCATGACCAAAGCTGTATGCCAAGGAATTAATGTCTCTTCTTCCTCTAATAAAGCAGTGATCTTTGGAATAATATAAGTAAAAAGAAAAAGCATTACACCACAAGTGAAAAAAATAATTAAAGCAGGATAGGCTAAAGTAGAACGAATTTTATTAGTTAAATCCGCTTGATCTTCTGTAAATTCTGCAAGCTTCAATAACACAATATCTAAAGTACCAGAACTCTCTCCTGCCTCACACATAGATACATAAGTCGTATTAAAAATATGAGGGTACTGACGTAAAGATTTGTAAAATGGTTGCCCTTCATTAATGTTATTTCTAATTTGCACCAAAGCAGGGCCTAACACCGGATGAGAAATTTGTTTCGTAAGCGCTGTCAAAGACTCCACTAAAGGAACACTAGATTTTAATAAAGTAGCCAATAACCGCGTCATATTGCATAGCGTTTTTATATCTACACGCCTTCTTATCCATAAGCGCCAAACAGGCTTATCTTTGGACTGACGACTCTTTATTTCAAATAAATATATACGATCTTTTTTTAATTGAGCCTTAGCTGTTTGCTGATCCACTGCCTGTAACACGCCCCGAATTGGCCGACCCTGCGCAGTAGTCCCCTTATACTCAAAAACCGGCATAACTTAAAATGTTCCTTAAGATATTATTATATATATTACGCATCTAATTGAGTATTAAATAACACTTCCTCAATGGTGGTAATACCCTCACATACTTTCTGGATGCCATTCTGACGAAAAGTCACCATCCCTTTTTCTAACGCTGCTTTTTTAATCGTATAACTGTCCTTATGAGTCATTACCAAAGAACGAATATCCTCATCCACCACTAATACTTCTTGAATCATCGTCCGACCAATATATCCTTTAAAATTACACTTTTTACAACCTTTAGCTTTATATATCACTTTCGGCACGCTTAAAGAGGAACCCTTCGCCGCCGCTGGATTTACTTTATTGTCACGACTGTGTAAATCACGTTTTGCTCGTACAGGCTTTTGCGGAAGCTGCAAGTTAGAATCTTCCTCTATAAAAAAACTCATATCTTCTTTAGTGGGCTTGCAAGCCTGACGACAATGAAGACACAACACCCTCACTAATCGCTGTGACATAACACCTAAAATAGAAGTAGCAATTAAAAAAGGTTCTCCACCCATGTCAATCAACCGTGGAAAAACAGATGCAGAATCATTCGTATGTAAAGTGGATAATACTAGATGACCCGTTAAAGATGCATTGATAGCAATTTTCATTGTTTCTACATCCCGAATCTCACCAACCATAATTATATCCGGATCCTGACGCAAAATAGAACGCAAGCCATTTGCAAAAGTAAACCCAATCTTTGGATTCACTTGAATTTGCCCAATACCCTTGATACGCCTTTCTACCGGATCTTCCACAGTAATAATGTTATGGTCCGTGGATTTAATGTAATTTAAAGCAGCATATAAAGTGGTCGACTTACCACTGCCCGTCGGACCCGTAATGAGAATGATGCCATAATTCTTATTCAATAATTCCCGAAAAGCTGTTAAGTTACTACCTACAAATCCCAGTTCATCCAAAGAAAGTAAAACTTGTGTACGATCCTGTAAACGAAGCACTAACCTTTCACCAAAAGAAGTCGGTACACAACTAAGACGAATATCAATATCCTTACCAGCTAGTCGTAAATGAATACGACCATCCTGTGGTAATCGCTTTTCTGCAATGTTTAAATTGCCCATTATCTTTACCCGAGAAACAATCGCATTTTGTAAAGCCTTAGGAGGCTTAAACACAGAATATAAAGCGCCATCTACCCGAAACCGAACAATCAACTCTGTTTCATAAGGCTCAATATGAATATCCGAAGCTCTCTCTTTGACTGCACGAAATAGTAGCGTATTCACTAACTTAATCACTGGAGCAGAATCATTCGCATCCAGCAAATCAATCACGGCACTTTCCAAATCCTGATCCCCAACTGCACTGGCAATATTGGCAAATTCATCCAATTCACCTGAGCTTCTTTCATATACACTATTAATCGCGTCACGCACTTTCTCTGTCACACTCACGATAGGTTGAACTTCTTTCTTGAACTGCAATTTTAAGTCAGAAAATACATTAAAATTAAGCGGGTTAGCTGTTAAGATATGTATTTTATGCTCTTCCTCCTTAAAAGGTAGAACCACATTGGATTTAGCGTAACTGATTGGAAAATGCTGAATTAAATCATTCGAAATATTCTGCACCGGAATATTTCCCATAAAAGGCACTTGCAAATGTTCACATAACAAACGCAAAGCTTCCTCCGCACTGTCAAAATTTTTTTTTCTCTCCACCGCTTGTAAAAGACTAACCCCCATAGAATTTTTAGAATATAAAATAGACTTCAATTGATTAGGAGTTAAAGTCGTAGAACTCAAAATTAAGGATTCATAATTAGCACTATTCATAATAATTTATTATACCCTCGCTAAAAAATAATCACAAGCTTACCTTGTTAAAATGCAATTATAGAAAAGTGCATCAATCAAATACCCTATTAACCTAATTCATAATACCACATCACTAAGATAGTTATTCCCTAGTTAAAAATCCAGTTCACAAACTTAAACATATACTATGCTGCAGAACAAACTAGTACAAATACCCATTCTGGTACTTAGTAAACCTATTGTGATGCCGTAACATGAGTACAGTGAAATCACGACAAAATATCCTTAATAATAAGTCCTAAAAAAATCCCCCAGTTAAGATCGCAATACGAAATACCCTTTGTCATGCACAGACAGCATCGTTTTCCCATTTAAATAATATACTATTCGGCAAATGATACTTACTACAATATTAAATCAAATGATGATAAATATTTAAAATTATTTGATTTTTTATCTTTTTCACAAGTAGATTAAATGAAACACCACTCAATGGAATTTTGTAGTTCTGGCATTTATGAGTTATAAGCAGCATAGAATGTCGGATTCACTTTATCAGTTTATTTCTAAGTTTTTTATTTTTTATGTCCCCTTGCTGTTCTCTTTATGTGTACATGAATGGGCACATGCACGAGTGGCTTTAATGAAAGGCGATACTTTAGCCCAAATGCAAGGGCGATTGAGTCTAAATCCAGCAGTACATGTCGATCTGATTGGTACAATAATTTTACCGTTATTATCTATCTTTACTGGACTGCCTGTCTTCGGATGGGCAAAACCAGTACCCGTCAATGTCTATGCCCTTACAAACCCAAAAAATGATATGTTCTGGATTGCACTGGCTGGACCTTTATCTAATTTATGTCTGTCCCTTATTGGCGCGTTCTTGTTAGTTCCACTATATATTGTATCCCACTATTTCTCACTGACCAGTCTTCATATTTTAATTTTAGCTACTGAAATTTTCATCTATTTGAATTTACTTCTATGTTGTTTTAATCTAATTCCTCTACATCCTCTGGATGGTGGAAAAGTGCTAGCCCGCTTTCTTCCAACCTCATGGAATTGGCACATAGAACAACACCAATACTACCTATCCTTTGCATTGATTGCTTTATTCATCATGGGTGGTTTTAAATACCTAGCTCTCCCCGTTCATTGGATGAGCACACAAATGATCTTTGCCGCTAAATGGCTATCTTACCTATAAAATATCAAAATTTACGTTTGTGAATCTGATGAAGCTGTATATGCCCAGGATGATAAATAGCATACTTATACCAATGTAACTGACTAAATTGTAAATCGGTTAAAACAACCATGGCATTCACATAAGCTCTACGTACATCACCATTATAATATTCCTGAGCAAACACTCTCAATCCATCATTGGATATATATTTCATGTTGACGTTTCCATACGCATCCGCCAACAAGGCCCAAATAGATTTAAAATCCAGTAAAGCGCCATTAAAACCTTCTTCCCATTTAATCTCTTTAATTACTCTTTCACCTAATACAGCCATACCATTAACATAAGCTTTCTGCATATATCCTTCATAACGATTCATTGCCAAATGACCTTGACCTTTAATTCCTATATACTTCTCTTTAATGTATTTTGCTTGATGAAAAATGAAAAGCATTCGGTCTCTAGCGCTATCAAATAAATGTTGACGATGCTTATCACTTTCTGTGATCTCAAGCATTAATTCATTTTTTAATTGATAAAAATCTTTTACAGTGCCATTAAATTCATGCCAACCTATTTTAGCTTTCCATGTTGGATCGTGATTAAACATGTTTTTCACATAATCATAAGCTTTCCTCATATCACCATTAAATTTTTCCAGCGCAAACAATATTTGTCCTTCTCTACCAGCGTATTTCATATAACTTCCTGGCTTAGACTGCTGCATAAATTTAGGATTCTTTAACAAGGCATCCAATTCAGCAAATTGATCGGCTATAGATAATAGATTGACAGTTGTAGTTTTTTTATTAGTAAAATGAAGCGTGGATAAAATTTCTTTACAAGAAGAAGCTTCTGATACCATAGAAGCAGTGACAAAAAAATAGATAGAAATATATATACAAAAACGATACATCTTCATTAAAACCCTATATAAAAATATTACTATCAAACTAAATACTAATCTATTCTTCAACGATATACCTTGTTAAAAATTAGTCGATATCGCTAACTATATAAGTTGACTCAAAAATTAATTTGTCTACTGTGGTGCTTTTTTACCTACTGTATCAATTATGTACAGGCAAATAAATTTTCCGATAGATAGTATATATAGACTCAATGATCAAGAGGTTAGTGCCTAATTTTTATTTCTTAACAAATCTTTCTTTTGATAAAACTCTAACTATATTTATAATTTAGAGATCTGAACGTATTGACAAAAAGCAAAAAAAGAAAATTATTGATGATAATTTTTACACTCACCTTCGATTTGAAGATTTCTGACAACGAAAATCTATTTTAGCCCTAGAACCAAAAGGAATTTTATCTTCTATAACAATTTTACGCCCTTCTACACGAATATTCACTTTTTCACCATTTATCTCCATAGAGACACTACTGATCACTGGGAAACAAGGGAGCGGCACCGGTGGCACTTGATCCAGCTCATGCGCAATCGGCCCTAGCTGACTACTATAATTAGAAGAGCAAATAGATCCAACGTGACCTGTCACAATATTCCCGTATCTTGTACGAATATCCTCAGAAGGATTGGAAGCAGCAGCATATACATGGCCAGGTATACCACCACTTTTTTTCTCACACCCTATATCACCTGGTTTAACAATAATAGAATGCACGGCGACAACTGAAAATTTATGCTGATGACTCACTTTTTGAAAAAAAGTTTCTGGATAGTCATAGGATTCCAAAGGTTTTATCCTGTCGTACATATCAAAATATCCTTTAGGTTTACGACCTCCATAGCTTCTTTCATCTTCATCCGAAACGATAATAATCAGTAATAGCGAATGCGGACGAAAAAAAGAAGAATGTCCCGAATAGTCTAAAGCCATATTTAAAGCATAAATACCTCGTTCATCACCCGCATCCGCTTGAACAGGTCTTGTAATAGCTTCTTGAAACAAACTCGCATTGCTCTGATGTACTTCTGTATCCTTATTCGGATTAGATAAAAAATTCTGTCCATTGGAAAAAGATAAAAACCGACCTTGATCTGTTGTAATAATTGCAACTTGATAATCTATTTTACGAATATCATTTAGAAAAGAAGTAAATTGATCTCCAATGGATCGTAACTCTTCCGTCATGGATTTAGAATAGTCCACGACAAATAAAACATCTACCCGCCCTAACTGGGTTTTAATATCTATTACGGTCTTAGACCCACCTCCATGATCTTTTGTACTTCTTTTTCTTCTTCTATTAGATTCATCACCTGCTTCTACTCCATTATCATCATCATTATAATCATCATCTACATTTTCCGTTCCAGAACCTATATCTGGTGTATGACAAGTGACACCTTCTACTCCCATTTCTTCTTCACAGTCAAATGTTGGAATACCTGTGAAGCCAACATCTTGACATCCAGTCATATAGAAAACAAAGCCGCAAACGGCGATCGCAAATAGGATAAATAAACCGCGCGCAAATGATGTAAATGATTTTCTCGGCCAAAACACTATAAACCTCTCTTAAAATTAACTATTTTCCACAGATATTACCTGTACCTTTCGCACTGCTTAACGGCATTTAACGTACAATCATTTAAAAAATTTATATTACTTACACGATACCACAAAATTACTCCTTTTTGAAACATAAGAATCAGCACCACACAGTAGGACTTAAGGTTGATACATCATTCTTGCATATAAAATAATAAATAGGAGGTGAGCAAATGAGCACAGATCAATTATATACTACTAATCTTTACCAAAACAGTAATGAAGAAAACGACAAAGTACGATTTTTAAAAGAACAAACAGAATGCCCACTATGCCAAGGTAAACTAAATATTTTTACAGAGTGCATAGATGCGTTTCGTGTTAAAGAAGAAGCAAGGTGCACACAATGTATGGCTTTACTACGTGAACAAAGCCATGATTTACACTAAGTAATTAACTAAAATATAAACAGAGTATTAAATAAAACTTAATAAAAATCAGTTCTATTTTTTGACAGTCTAGTGCATAATTTTTGACACCAACAAAAAGATTAAAATGTAAAAATGACTCAAGATAGCTATAAAGTATTAAAAATTTCGCATTAAAATCACTCTATAAATACAGTTAAATAAAAACATATTGACAAAATAATAAATGTTCAGTAAGTGAATAACGGCAGTAGGCCTTTAGATTAGGTCCAAGTAAAAGGAATGGTTATGTTTAACATAAATAGTGATAATTTTATATTCAAAGGATTTAAGCCTTCAGACGAATTAAAAATTTACGGTAAAGAAGTATATAGTCGTGTGGAAGATAGAGCGCCTAGTGAATCTACTAAAGTCGCTCAAATTAGTAAAATAGGAATAAGTTATATAGGATCTTTTAGGGTTGTGTCCGCATCTGGAATATTCAAAGCCAATTCTAAAAATACAAAGCCTAAACCTCTCATAGATGAGCTTTACAGAAAAATGTCTCTACAAATTCTAAATTGGACTAAAAATCGCGGCATCCAGTTTCAAGAAAAATAAATAATTATCAAAATAATCCATCTATGAAACAAAAGGAAAACCCGCTCCTTAGTCTTTTTTTCAATATCGTTATCCCTGTGATCATTTTAAATAAAGGACACTCTTTATTAAATGATCCTTCAGGAATTATTACTTTAATAGTGGCTTTAGCTTTTCCTGTAATATATGGCACCTATGATTTAGTTCAACATAAACGGAAAAATTTCATTGCCGCTTTCGGTGTATTAAATGTTTTAATGACCGGAGGACTCGCTTTACTTAAAATGGATGGAATCTGGTTCGCTGTAAAAGAAGCATCTTTCCCACTCTTACTTGGTGTGTTTATTCTCATCTCCGCATACACTAAAACACCATTTTTTACGTACTTAATCAACCAATCTAGCTGGTTAAAACGAGAAATAACAGCACCCTATATAGAAGCATCACAATTTAAATTAAATATTCTGCTGAAACAATCTACCATTTTATTTTCTATCTCTTTTTTTATTAGCTCTTTACTAAACTTTATTTTAGCTCTATATATTTTTTCTCCCATTGATACTACATTATCAGAAGTAAATAAGATGATTATTTTAAATCAAAAAATAGCAGATATGACATGGATTAGTTTATTAGTGATAGGGCTACCTATGACGATGATAGCTGCATGGATTTTTTGGCGATTTTTAAAAAAACTTTCCCAGATTACTCAACAACCAATAGAGCAAATACTAGATAGAGCACAGAAAAAACATGATTAAAAAGTATTGCCAACTATTCGAATGACATACTTTTAGATTCTGATAAAATTCCATGCGACTAACAACACAGAACACATGATAAAAAATACAGAATAGGATAAACGACCAGTGACTTTTTGCTTATCCGTTACAAAACGGAAAAAAGAACTTAGTTTATGTCTATTATCTGCTATCACTTTATACCACTTATTTCCGATTGCTAAAGCCAATGGAGTTCTTAAAAATGGCGCGATATAAAATAATAAAGGAGACCTCGCAATGAGTATCACTAACACTTCAAAGCCTTGTTTTAGCGAATCATATTTCGTGCCACTTAATGCCAACCAGGACCGCTGCTTACGCATCTCTGCCGCAATCGCTGGATCAGAACCAGCTGGAAGAAAAGATACATGTGGCAAAATAAAAAACACTTGAATTAAAAAAATACCTTTTCTACAAAACAAACAATTTTCATCATAATAAATAGTTAAAGGAACTTTATTTCCAGGTAACCACTCTTTTGCTTTCTGCCAAAATTCCTTAGGAATAAATACGAAAAGTAATAAAATTCCTATCAAATGAGAGGGTTCAAGATACATCCAATACATCCATAGATGAATCACACACATAACACCCAACATCGCTAAACGAAACACCCATAAAAACCCAAATAAAACAGCTAACAATAAAGGAATACATAGAATCCAAGAAAAAGATGATGCGATATAATGAAATAAAAAAATATGTAATATAAAAAAAACAGAACTAGCCGAAATAAAAGTAAACGGTTTCCATTGTTTAAGAGTTCCGTCTATGGAAAAATGTGTTCCAACAGGTAAAAAAATAGACCAAAATACACAAAAAAATAACCCATTCCAATGGCTAAAATTAACTAATAGATTACCTTGACTAAAAAACATGAAAAACACACTAGAAATTAACGCCATCCATTGAGTGCGATAGCCCACGCAAAACAGAAAAAAAAAGATGGCTGCCAAACCACGCAAAAACATATTGGATTGCCACATTCCACCTAGATGTAAATTGCATAGCACTTGAGTGAGTAACACCAGAGCAACACTGACCCGAAATAAAGACAAGGATCGAGAATCAAGAAAAATATTTTTTACGAGTAAAAAATAAACCCTTTGCATAATTTTTTTTATACATTTTTCAGCTGATACTATCAATTGTATTTATTATAACAGAAGATACTAACTTATTGAAAAGCGGAATATATACTGTGAGAAACGCCTTCATAATGAGAGGCACAGATACTAAACACTGCACCACCTGTCTTATATGCCAAGTCAGCTGCCCTTTCCGAATGTGATCCTTCCGGGAAAAACCATTGTGAATCCTTGTTCTCCTTAATGCAGTTTGCATCTTCTTCAGGAATAATAATAGCGAACACTTTCAATTTCTTACTGGAACCATGAATACGGTGAAAGGTCTCAATGACTGCCTCCGGCTGCACTGCATGCTCCGGATCATTCGCCCTCTCTGCTGAATTAGTGATCATCACCACAGCTAGATCTGCTTTCGCTCTAAAAAAATCACTGTTTTTAGACAAAGCTGACTTTAAAGCTTTTAAAGGTTGCTCCTGATAACCTTGACAGTAAGGTGGTAGGTCACATTGATCCACAAACTCATCCTCTAATGCTTCACTCCATTCATTGTAATATTCAAACTCTCCATGCTTGGAAACCGTATCAATAAAAATTTGATCATAATCTGGCACCCTGGAATCTAAATAAAGCCGATCTAACTCTACTCCATTTTTTTCCAAAGACATTAATTTTCCCCTAAGTGCCCCTAAACTAAATAATATAAACGCATCCCCATCATCTGCATTTGTTAATCCCCACCTCCAATTAAATGACCTTAAAGGAGAAAGAAAACCATGAAATTTCTTTTTAAAAGAAATTAAATTGTCATCCATAGAGCTAGAAGTATCTACGACAAATAAAATATCCAATAAATGCGGGAGAGGAAGAGAGGTAGGAGGTGGTGGTGAAACCGGCTGGGCTACTATGGGACTTTCCACGGTATGCTCTTCAACCGTTTCTACTGTTAGTTTTTCTTTTGGCTTAAATATTTGCATCGAACGTATCACAGGAGTAGGAAGAGGTTCCGGTTGATATAATGGTACCGGCTCCAATACTGGAATAGCCACAGGACGATGAGGGGCAGGGGCAGATACCGGTAGTGCCAATATATCCATGGATGGTTGTACGACAGGTAAGGCTCGCACAGGAGATCTTTCAACATCCTGTTTGAAACGAATTAAATGTTTCCAATTTTTATCTCCAATGAACACACGATCTGGTTCATCCTCAGATGAACCAAACGAGAAATCATCTCCTACAGTAAACTGGATTGGGTTATTACAAGAAACGAATATTAATAAAATAGAAATAAGAAATAATAATCTCATCATCAAGCAAACAATACTACATACTTACTCATTAGAAAATAAAAATAAAATAAAAAAGTGCACAACATAAACAGATGGAATTATTAATGATCTAGACATAAGGCTAAATAAAACTCATTATTCATTTTCTTACAATTTGTCTCCATGTGACGCAATTAGTAAAACTAGTAGAAATAATCATTTATACAGTTTTTATTTCTTACAAAATTAAAAATTTTATATCTCTCTCATTATGACGCATTCTGAATAATGATAAAATGAATCACTAATGAATCAGAAAAAAATTTTGCTGGTTTATTCATCATTATTCTCTTTAATGATAACAGCAGTTTTTGTGCACAAAAATATCCGATATTTTTTCATGCCGATCAATAGCAAAAACAATCTGCCAGGAATCCTGCCCTTTTTTAGATGCAATTTCAATCAAATAAGTAGGAATCATATCACTAAAATAATGTCCGTCATAAGCACCAAATAATTTTCTAATTTCTCCAGAATCCTTTCCTAAAAATTTCTTCTTATTTTTTATTAATGAACAAGTCATCTTAGCACGCAAAGAAGAACCTTCTCCAGCTAATTTGAATTTTTTAACATCCAATGCTTGCTCTCCCCATCGCTCACATACTTTTTTCTCACCCATCAAATCCCCATGCCAAAAATGTTTACTACTCGATTTTGCCCACACATAGCATAAAGATATCAATAAAATTGTTGTTATAATAATAGCAACACTAATTTTTTTCATTTTTTACCTCCTGAAGTTCGCTTTATATTTTTCTTCAAAATTACAATATTGTTTTTCTTTAAGTTCCATTGAAAAGATTTTAAAATAGTTTTTTTGCTCCATCGTTTACTGTTCAAAAGTTGTTTCGCTACGATTATTCCTAAACGATTATTTGCTAAATCCATCGCTTTTTCCTCTGTTGGTTGTTTAGAGTTTTGCTCATGCGCATTTAAAATCTGTACACTGACATCAAAACCAAAACGCTTATACAAAAGCGCCGCCCATACAAAATGACGACAAGCATCGCTGGCATCATTTGTATTACTAACTATAAAAATAGTAGTACATAAATTCCCAGATTCCCAAGTCAGCTTATAGGCTTGTAGCATCTTTTTTGGGTATTTCAACACCAGAGCACGCTCTGCACCAGTTAAACCAGGATACAGTTTGGAAAGTTTAAGTAGCAAATGTTCTTTCTTTGAGCTCTTACACAATTTTCCACACAAATCAGGACAATGAAAAGTACTCATATCAACAGCTGCAACCACACACTTTAGGAGACAATCCTTGCTCGTTTGTAATTGAGCGCGCTGAAACCAAGAATGACATTCCCCAGCCGCAAATGCCCTTATCGGTAAGCAATAAAAAATCAAAATATATAACATTAATATATATTAAAATTGTTCATAATTACTCTATTTTCAGCGAATCTATAAAAAAATATTAATAAATAATTACCGAAATAATTTTATCTATTCTAACAATTTTGCGCCTTAGTTAATGACAACAATTTCTATGAACAAAAATATCCGATATTTTTTCATGCCGATCAATTAAAAAAACAATCTGCCAGGAATCTTGTTCTCTTTTAGATGCAATTTCAATTAAATAAGCAGGACTTAAATCAATAAAGTAATGTCCATCATAAGAACCAAATAATTTCCTAATCTCTCCAATGTTTTTTCCTATAAATTTTTGCTTATTTTTAATTAATGAACAAGTCATCTTAGCACGCAAAGAAGAATCTTCTCCAGCTAATTTGAATTTTTTAACATCCAATGCTTGCTCTCCCCATCGCTCACATACTTTTTTCTCACCCATCAAATCCCCATACCAGAAATGCATAGTTTTTATAAGTACTCTCGGATAAGCTAATACTAGTATAAGTAAAATATTTACTATAACTATAATTGATACAATAATAACTCTAATTTTTTTTATCTGATTTGGCTTAATCCATCTTGTGCCATATTCCATACAACATCCTTAATAATGACAATATGACCATTTTTCCAATGTGTTTGAAAAGATTTTAAAAGAGATTCCTCACTAAATCGATCTTCCTGTAACAACTGTTTAACCGCTTTTATCCCCAAATGATTATTTGCTACATCCATTGCCTTTTCTTCTTTTGTTTGCCAAGGATCTTGTTCATGCGCATTCAGAACTTGTTGACTAAACTTTAATCCCCATTTTTCATATAAAAGCGCCGCCCACACAAAATGACGACAAGCATCGCTAGCATCATTTTCCCCACTCCTCCTAAAAACAGATAAACACAAATGATCTGCTTTCCACGTCAGCATATAAGATTTTAACATTTTCATTGAATGAATAGCAACTAATGCACGTTCTACATTAGTTAAACCAGGGTATAGCTTAGAAATTTTAAATAGCAAATGTTCTTTTTTTGAGATCTGACAAAATTTTCCACATAAATCAGGACAATAAAAAGTGTTTCTATTAACAACCGTAGCAACACACTTTAAAAGGCAATCCTTGCCTGTTTGTAATTGAGCGTGCTGAAACCAAGAATGACACTCTCCAACCGCAAACACTCTTATCGGTAAATAGAAAAAAATTAAAAACAGATAAATCATTATTATAGTATGAAACTACTATAAACAAAATCACCTTACAATAAAGATGAACATTCACTTTTAGATCAATTATCTATAAAATAGAAATTACAAAAAATACTCCAACACAAAATTCGTAATGCTTAATAATAAGACAAAGGTCTTAAAAAATAAAAAACTTCTATTGAAACAGAAAAAACTATAATAATTATATATTAAAGACTTTCACTCAGGAGTAGAGTATGAAAAAGACTTGGCTTCTTTTATTTATTCTCTTGACCGGAATAATTTACTCTTTATCAGGTATTGCAAAGCCTCAACAAAAGAAAGATCAACCTAAAATAGAATGCTGGTACACTGAGTTACCCTCTGTCGTTCAAATTGAAAACTGTGGAACTCCAATATGTGAAGCAAAAATGAATTGTAATATTCATGGTATATTGTATAGTGACTTATTCACTCGTTGTCCTGCTATCCCAGGAACTATAACAGAGAGTCCATTGGGTCACGCTACCTATAGCTGCCCTAGTGTCACTGGATGTTCAGAACTCATCAAACTTATAAAATTCCCAAAGCTAAATAGAGGTCGCCCTAAAATATTGGTAACTCTATCAAATAATTATATCCTGCACAAAGGCAAAGTATTTCAAGAAAAAAAGAAACCCTTATCAGAAATTCTTCCAGGAGGTATTTTTACTGCTCACCCTCACCCTCTTAAAGGAGGTTCTATTATCGGCGGCCCCCACCCCTCCTCCTATACTGAATCCGAGGAACCTGAAGATGCTGGTAGCACACAATAATACAAAAGGAGATCACTTATGAAATACCTACTAATAATCACTTTACTTACTTTTTCTCCTTTCGCATTTTCAGCTATATCCGGACCAGCAAAAATAAAAGGAACTATCGTTTCTTATGATAAAAATACCGTCACGCTTTCTCAAAAAGGAAAAAAAGTTAAAGTGTCTAGAAAATCCATCCCTCCACACTTCAAAATTAAAGGAGGTAATGAAGTTTATTCCCTTGTCAGTGCAAAAGAAGTAATAAAAAAATTAAAAGCAGAAACAGAAAAAGAGAATCAGCAAAAACAACCTTCAGCTAAACAAAAAAAATAATAATTTATATCTTAATATAATTAGAAGCTTTTACGGATAAAGAGAATATGAAAATAACAGAACATTTTAATAAAAAAATACAGCTATATTCTAAACAAAAAAGAATAAGCTTGTTTTTAATTGGGATCACTTTCTCTTTACCAGGAATGGCAAATCCTATGCTAAAAAAAATGGAAAAATGCTGGTACACTGGAATACCCGCTGTTATTGAAACTAAAAACTGCGGAGATGCGATATGTCGAGGACCGGTAAATTGTACTCTTAATGGCATAGTATATAGTGATCTGATAGCTACTTGCATAGCTAAGAAGACAAATAGCAAGCTATCAGATCCATTTGCAGGGCTTAGGCCATATTCATATGGGCCGCCAGACTCGCCATTTGCAGGGCTTGGGTCGTTCCATGCCAATAGTAATAGTAAATATAAATGTCCTAATCCAATGGAATGTGCAGGGATAATAAACGTTCCAGTATCATTTGTTGATCCAGTAAAGGTAACCCTATCAAGGGGTTATCAACAGGTTAACACAGGTGAAGTAACAGACACAGACTATCTAAAAATGTTAAACGAACTTCCTAAAGGTGTTTTTGGTGCTTATCCTTCTCCTCCTAGTTTTCCTGATTCTCTTAAGGGAGGTCTTCTTGGCGCCGCCATTCCTTCTTCTACTCAATCCGAGGAACCTGAAGATGCTGGTAGCACACAATAACCTATTTTAAAAAAGGCAATAACTTATCAATACAAAAGTCTTAAAAAGAGAATACACTACAAATAAAAAAAGGAAATACGTAAATAAATAAACTAATATATAAAAATAATAAAAGCATACTAAATTGTGGATTATTATTTAAGAGGAGATAGAGTATGAAAAAAATTAGCTCACTATTTATTTTTTTGATTTTGATAGGAATTGGTCCTTCAATAGGAATAGCTGAAACATTTCCAAAAGTATGCAAATACACTGAAATACCAAAGGTGATCAAAAGCACAGGGTGTGGAAATGCAATATGCTATGGAGTAATGGAATGCGTTTCTAAGTCTAGCAAAACATTTAGTGTACCAATTTCTTGCGTAGCTAAAAGAAAATGGGCAGCACGATTTGGTACTAGTGGTTTTTTTTATGAATGCCCTAATGCAGCTACATGTTACACTATGAATGTTCTTGCTTCAGAAAACAAAACTGACGACGAACTTATCAAGATAACCTCCGCAATTAACTACATATATAATAAATCAGGTGAAGTAGTAGAAGGTGAAGTAAAAATACCAGAAATAAACAATTTCCCTGCAGGAGGTAGTATCATCGCCACGCCTCCTCCAGGAGGCTCTATCATTGCCACGCCTCCTCCTTCTAAACGTGAGGAACCTGAAGATGCTGGTAGCACACAATAACCTAAAAGGAGAGCACCTATGAAATACCTACTAATAATCACTTTACTTACTTTTTCTCCTTTCGCATTTTCAGCTATATCCGGATCAGCAAAAATAAAAGGAACTATCGTTTCTTATGATAAAAATACCGTCACGCTTTCTCAAAAAGGAAAAAAAGTTAAAGTGTCTAGAAAATCCATTCCCCCACACTTCAAAATTAAAGGAGGTAATGAAGTTTATGCCCTTGTCAGTGCAAAAGAAGTTATGAAAAAATTAAAAAAAGAAATAGAAAAAGAAAAAGAGAATCAACAAAAACAACCTTCAGCTAAACAAAAAAAATAGAAATAAATTATAATATTCTTACCTAAGAAAAAATTTCTTAAATCAACCTAGAAAACCAAAACAGATTCTGTCCCAATTAAAAAGGAAAACCCATCGTGAAATTAAACTGCGCTCTCTCTCCCCTGTCTAACTGAGGAAAGAACGGAAAACCCATTTCTAAACGAACAGGACCAAGAGGAGTAAATACCCTTAAGCCTGCCCCCCAGTTACTTCTCCACTCCATAGAAAACATTTCATCATACGCAGCACCCATGTCCACAAACAACACACCATACGCACGTGCGGAAGGAAATATCGGTACCTGCAATTCCCAATTCACATATAATTGCTGATGTCCTCCATAGACACGATCCGCTATGGCATTTGGATTCGGATGACCATACTGAGTTGCTTTCTGAAATAATATTTTTGAATGTCTTCTTGGACCAATAGAAAAAAACTCAAATCCTCTTAAGCTATTAATGCCACCCAAACGAAATAAACGATCAAAAGGTACATCCAATCCACCCCCGCCTAACCCAATATGCCGGCTATATTGAACATTCGTACGAAACACTACATTCCATATCAGTTTTTTGTAAGCACGTACATTAGCCGCCACGGTTAAGTAATTAAATTTACCAAACAAACCATCATGCATTAAAGATCCACGAGAATAAAAACCTCCAGTTGGAAATAAACGATCATCACGTCCATCATACTCTATAATCGCCTCTGTTGGGTTTCGCACACCACTCACTTGCTTTACTGGAAATAATTCTTCATCTATGGAATTCGTTAAAGTCATTTTCTCTAAACGATAATATAATAATAACTTCAAAGTATCTGTTACCGAACGACCAAAAGTAATTCCACCACTGATCTTTTGCTCAGAAAAACCCCGCTGTAAATTACCTGGTAAATTCTGCCAACATTTTGTCTGTAACCGCAATAAATGATCCTTAGTGGACGCTACTTTACCTGCAGAAGTAGCTTTTAACTTTGCTTCTTCATATTGATCGCAACCTTGAAAAATATTTTTTGTCCGCTTACTATCATTCCACATGTCCAAATAAAAATCCCCACCTAAATACCACCTGGAATCTAAAAAATAAGGGTTAGAAAAATTTAAATTAACTAGTTGACGAACAAAATTTAAATTCATGTCCATCCCTATATTGCGACCAGTACCAAATACATTAAACTTTTGGAGTTTTCCGGTAAATGATAAACCATAATACTGGCCACCATACGCGGCACCGAAATCCAAAGAACCTGTGCTCTCTCTCTCTTTAATCGTAATTTCCATATCCGCTAAATCATCCCGGCTTTTAATCGTCTTAGGCAACATTTGCACTTCATCAAAAAAACCCAGCCGACGAATATTTGCCACCGATAACTCTTTGTTCGTCTCATTATACAATTCCCCTTCAAAAATACGCACTTCCCGACGTATCACCTTGTCCCTCGTATAATGATTCCCGAAAATAGCAATCTTCCGGATCTTTACTTCTTTTCCTTTTTGAATTTCAAACAAAACATGAACCGTTCTATCCTCCCCAGGAGGAATAAAAAACTTCGGCATCACATTGACAAACGCATACCCCTTATCCCCATACTTCCTCTGAATACGTTGAATATCTCTTTGTAGCTTTCCATAAGAAAAAACGTCCGATTCACTTGTTTCTAGATCCTCCTTTAATTCACTCTTACTAAATATTAAATCTCCTGCAAAATGAATCGTCCCCGCTTTATACTGACTTCCCTCATGAATTCTAATCGTAATGGCAATATGTCTACGATCCGGTGAAATAACAATGTCAGGACGATCCACATGCGCTTTCCAATACCCTCTGTCCAAGTAAATATACCGAATATTATTTAAATCCTTTTCTAAGATTTCCTGACTGTAAGAACCAGATGAAGAAAGAAAACTTAATAAACCCGCTTCCTTCGTTCCCATAAATTGCTTAATTTCTCTAGCAGAAATAAACCGATTACCTATAAAATGAATTTCATTGATCGTAACTTTCTTGTTCTCCTTGATGTTAATGACTAGATTTACTTTTCCTGGATGCTTCGTCTTCTGAATAGAATGATAGATCTTTGCTAAATAATAACCTTTTTTCTCATACTCCAAATAAAGATCTTTAATCGCTTTTCGAATTCTTTTGTGATTTAAAAACTCATAAGAAGAAAAATTAAAAATTTCATCCAATTTTTTGGTGCTAAAATTTTTCTGCCCCTTATAAATAATTTTCTCAACAATCGGTTTTTCCTTTACAACATAAGTTAATATAATAGAATTTTTTTTTCGATACCTTTTACGCACTTCTACATCATAAAACCAACCAGTCATAAAAATGTTCTGCACATCTTTTTTAACTTTCTTTAAACTGTAATAATGCCCCTTCTTCACAGATAGTACAGCTCGCACAGCTGCTGCTTCCACAATTGCATTCCCCTGAATGATGACTTTATACACACGTGAACGAGTCGCAGCAGACGCAAATCCAATGCTCCACACTTGCACACATACTATTATCCATAAAAAACACTGCCAACGTAATCGCATAAAAATACCTATTAAGTTATTGTGAGATAAACCTCTTGCAAAAATAGAAAGGCTCACCATAACAATTAAGGAGTTTCAAAACAACCATCTTTCATGCTAAGCGATTTTGGAAAAGAACGCGCAAACAAGGGATCATGACTAGCTGAAATTAGTGTAATATTTAACCGCGCTCTTAGTTCAAAAAAAATATCCAATATTTGCGCCGAATGACGCGTATCTAAATTGCCCGTTGGCTCATCTGCTAATACAATCTCCGGCTCGTTCACCAAAGCACGTGCAATAGCCACTCGCTGTTGTTCTCCACCACTTAACTCAGATGGAAAATGCTTTTGACGATCTTGTAACCCTAATAGCTCCATTAAATACTCTGCTCGCTTTTTTACTTCTTTAAAAGGCCGCTGAGCCGCTTGCCCCGCTAACATAATATTTTCTAGTGCATTAAATTCCCTTAACAAATAATGAAATTGAAAAATAAAACCCATTTTCTGACTTCTAAATTCCGCACGCTCTGTATCACTCGCTTTGTTTAAATCTCTCCCAAAATAGAAAACCCGACCAGTACTTGGCCGATCCAAAGTACCAATAATATGCAAAAAAGTACTCTTCCCCACACCACTTCCACCAGTAATGCATATTGCCTCACCTGAGTGCACAACCAAACTAATGTTCTTTAAAACATCCACCCGATCAGAACTATTGCCATTAGCTGCACTAGAATGTTCTCCATTTACCAGAGAAGATGTAGCACTTTTAGAAAAAGATTTACTGATAGATTCGATACGCAAAATAACTGAATCACTCACACACAAGCCCCTCCCGAATAGATAACTTCATCGCCCGATATGCAGGTAACATACAAGCCAATAAACAAATGAACTGAGAACATAGCAAAATTAAACACATATCCCATAATCTCACATCTGTAATAATCACATTCACTTTATAAACATCCGATGGAATTAGCGGCCAAATAAACTGAATCCATACAAATACTTTTGCCAACAACCACCCTAAACTAATTCCCATCACAGTGCCAATAAAACTAATTAAAAAGCCCTGCAATAAAAATAAAAAGAAAATCAACCTCCGACTCGCTCCCATTACTTTTAAAATACTGATGTCACGTACTTGATTTAATACAGAAATAGATAAATGAGACGATACATTAAAAGCCCCAGCTATGATCAACACCATTAAAATAAAAAAAATTAAAAGCTTCTCTCGGCGAATAGCCTGTAAATAACTTTCATGCACACCTTTAATAACGTACTTCCAATCATCTACCCGATAAGAAGATCCTAACTGTTGCATTAATTCTCGCCGGAAAATACCTGTTTGATCCGGTTGATCCACTAATAAACGTACACCAGAAACACCACCTGGATAACCAACTAAATCCTGCACTGTTTGAATGTTAACCACCACTAAACGTGAATTAAATTCATAAAAACCTAAATCCAATATTCCCTCTACATATAAATCCCGAATCAATGAACGAGGACGACCAGAACCTTCTACCTTCGGAACTACCAAATGAAAACGATCCCCTATTTTTAATTGCCATTTCTTAGCAAGGCCTCGACCAATCACCGCAGCAGAAGAATCCTTTAATTGTAAAGAACCAGCCACTAAACGATTTTGCAGCTTTAAAGCCTGTAACTTGTCTCCCGATGGTAAACCCTCTAATAAAGCTCCCGATAACTGTCCCTGATACACAACCAAAGCTTTCATAGATAAAAAGGGCATATAAGAAACAATATGCTCCTTCATCCAATCAATTTTATTCAATAACTCATCTTCCTTGATTGAACGGGATAACGTTGTCGCCGGCAGATAAGTAATCATCATGTCTCCCGCAATATCTACAATTGCCTGCCTCAATGTGGTCTCGTAACCACTGTACACAGATAAAGCGAGTGCCAAACTGGCTGAAGCTAAAATTAAACTAAAAATACTAACCAAAGGAGTAAAACGAATAAATCGATGACGTGAAAAAAAAAATCGCTTTAGCCATAAAAAATAATAACTAAACCTCGAACCAATAGACATTTTATTCATGCTTTACCTGCTTCTCACGTGCTTCAGCTTTTAACCAAGCAGAAATAAACAGATCCAATCGGCCATTCAATACCGCAGTTGGATCTCCTGTTTCTACCTGCGTACGATGATCTTTCACCATTTGATAAGGATGTAAAACATAAGAACGAATCTGACTGCCCCACTCATTTGCCTTTTTAACAGATTCTAAAGATTTTTTCTTACTCTGTATTTTTTCCTCCTCTATCTTGTAAAGTATCGATTGAAGCATTTTCATTGCCTGCTGACGATTCGCATGCTGACTTCTCTGACTTTGACATTGCACTACAATATTCTCCGGCAAATAAGTAATACGAACCGCACTGTCTGTCTTATTCACATGTTGTCCACCCGCACCACTTGCCCGATAAGTATCCACCCTTAAATCCTCTTCCCGAATATTTACTTGAATCTCTTCATTTAATTCCGGCCAAACAAATACACTAGCAAAACTAGTATGACGACGACTATTTGCATCAAACGGGCTAATTCTTACTAAACGATGTACCCCCGCCTCAGCCCGTAAATATCCATAAGCAAACATCCCCTTTAATAAAAACTGAACGGAACGTACACCACCCCCCTCTGCTTCAGTCATAGATAATAATTCAATAGAAAATTGCTTCTGCTCCGCCCATTTAAAATACATACGTTGCAAAATCCCCGCCCAATCTGTCGCCTCCATACCACCAGCACCCGCATGAATAGATACATAACAATTACTACGATCATCACGTCCACTTAAAAAACTTCTTAATTCCAAATTCGTTATACGAATAAACCAATCATCTTGATCTTTCTTAAGTTCTAAAAAAGTATTCTCGTCCTGCTCTTTCTCCAACATTTCCAGTAACGATTGATGATCTTTCAAACAACGATCTAAATCCCCCCACTCTTGCAAATTTTTTTCAATGACAGATTTTTCCCTAGCTATCACTTGCCACTTTTTATGATCTTGCCAAAGCGATGGATCTTGACTCTTTTGCTCTAACTCTTTTAGACGCTTTTGTTTCTGATCCAGATCAAAGACACCTCCATAGATCCGTCAGCTTCTCGTGCCCATGATCCAATTGTTGCCTCAACTCATGAATAACTATCTCAATATTCATTCCTAATCCTCTATACCAGAAACTAGTTTTTCAAACACTTCATCCTGAATACGATACATCTGTTCGCCCTCCTGATCCGATAACTCATGCTGAAAACCAAATAAATGTAATATACCATGTACAATTAAATAATGCAGCCAATGAGAAAAATCTAGATCCATCGCTTTCTGACGAATCACCGGTAAACATAATACCAACTCCCCTAAAATCGGCACTTCCATAGAAGGCAACTTCACTATTCCCCCAGAGGGGGTCACTGCGCCGCCCCCCAAGGGAGTCACTGCGCCCCCAAAGGGGGTTACTTTCGCCGCGGCTCCATTTGCGTTATTGTCACGACTTTGCAAATTATGTTTATCTATAAAAGAAAAACTTAAAATATCCGTCACACAATCCTGATTTCTAAATGTGCGATTAAGCTCCTGCATCTTTTGCTCCAATACAAACACTAAATTAATGTCCCATCTATTAACCGCCCTCTTTAGATCCTTAGACATAAACTTTGGCTGAATATTCCTCTTTTCTAACTCCAACATCACCTGCTCTAACCACCAAGTTAGTTTTTTCTCATTAATGTCCTCACCTGATAAATTAATAATCATTTCCTAACCTCCTCCCTCAAAGGGAGAGTGATTTCGCCCCTCCCTCAAAGGGAGAGTGGTTTCGCCGCGAGTCCGCTGCTCCCATGTCACTGCTTTGCAAATTATGTTTACCAAAAGTGTCTCCGCCGACTCGGCGGCGCCGCTCCCTCAAAGGGAGAGTGGTTTCGCCGCGAGTCCGCTGCTCCCATGTTACAACTTTGCAAATCATGTTTACAAATAAATGTCACCGGCAACCTGCCAGTATTACTTAAGTTTTAACCGATTTTGCCTTTTTACTAGCTAATCGTATACACTCTAATGCCTGAGGTACACGTAGCAACCACCCTACCCCAATGTATAAAACAATGGACGATAAAATAACAAAAACTAAAGCACTAGTAGACACCCGATCTTCTCTCACTAACCATAAGGATGGAAAAAAATAAATAGAAAAATGTAAGTATAAATATAATAAAACTAACGCCGGCGCAGACCATAACCACCGCCGAATAGTTCTCCAAACATGTAAACACCCTACATAAAACGGATAAGCAAATAAAAGCAGACTCATAAAAAATGCATTAGAAACCACCGTTGCCCACACCAATCCTTCTAAACCAAACCAATCAATCATAAACGGAGTAAAACACCAATGAAAAACAATATACAAAAAACAAGCCAAAGCCGGATACCAAACATTTCTTACCGCATAAAAACAAGTAGCTAATATCCGACTTAAAGAAGACGTAATTAATAGTACAGAATAAATTTGTAACACGAGAGCTGTCTTGCGAGTGGTATCCTCATCAAATAAACCCCTCCGAAATAATACATCCACAATCGGAAGCCCTAAATACCAAAAAGCCAAAGCACAAGGCACAATCAAAAATAATAAAATATCCCTTTGCCAAGCGGCTGAATCCGATAACTCATCCCTTTTACCAGCAACCATAAAATAAGAAAGATTCGGTAACAAAGCAGCACCTAAACTAATCGCAATTAAAGAACGAGGTAGTTCCAACAAACGATCCCCATAATAAATAAACGTATGCGCACCTTCCTCTAACCACGCCGCAAAATATAAATTTAATAAACTAATGACGGAAAAACCACCCACTCCTAATAATCCTGGCAAAAATCGAACGCCCATTACTTTCAAATCAGATCGAGAAAATTGCCAGGTCAACCTAGGTAAAAAACCTAAACGGTAAAGCACAACCGCTGTTAATAATACCTGTAATACCCCCCCAAGCAATACCCCCCAACACAACAACAAAGGAGGAAGAGAGACAATAGAATGAGGAACCAATGAAAAAATAATAATACACACATTTAATAAAGCCGGAGCTACCGCCGGAATGAAAAATGAACCCAAAGCATTAGCAATCCCCATAAAATAAGCATATAAAGTAACTAAAAATAAATAGACAAATAGCCACCTGGCTAACACAGTCACCATTCTCACTTTTCCCTCTATATCCGCAAAAGCCGTATTAGCAAATAAAGCTCGTAATAATGGATCCATGAAAATAATGCCCACTACAGTCAACACACCAACCATAATCAACATAATTGTATACACACTGTTGACAAAATTCCTGGCACGTACCGCCGACCCTTCCTTACCCTCCGATGATTCAGACAAACATTGAATAAAAACAGGAATAAAACTAATAGAAAGAGCACCCTCTCCTAAAAACCGACGAAAAAAATTAGGTGCACGAAAAGCTACAAAAAAAGCGTCCGTGTGCGTTCTGGAAAAAAATGCACCAATGACCATGTCACGCACTAACCCCAAAACACGTGAAATAAAAGTGCCACAGGCCATCAATACAGCTAACCGCACCCCCCCAATGGAGGAGTGATTACGCCGCGGCGGCAAGTCGCCGCTGACATTGCGCCGTGATTCCGCTGCTTTCATGTCACTACTGTGCATATCATGCTCATTAAGTACCTATACAACCGCACCCCCGAATCGGAGGTGGATACTTCGCCGCGGCGGCAAGTCGCCGCCCCCATAGGTGGTTACTTTCGCCGCGGCTCCATTTGCGCTATTGTCACGACTTTGCAAATTATGTTTATTAAACGTCCCCGCCGACTCGCCGCCCCCATAGGGGGTTACTTTCGCCGCGGTTCCATTTGCGCTATTGTCACGACTTTGTAAATTATGTTTATCAAACGTCCCCCATTCCCTATTAAAAAACCCTATACACTCTGAATTTCATCTACCTTGCAAAATAAAAAAAACCATGATAACACTTGCTAATAAACACCCTATAACAGGAGTTAGCCTCTATGGCCAATCATTCATCTACAAAAAAAAGTATTCGGAAAACCATTCGTCGCACCAAAATTAATAAAAATATACAAAGTCGAATCAATACCTTAGAAAAAAACTTACGAGGCTCCGTCCAACAAAAAGATAAACCTAAAGCAACAGAACAACTGAAACAGTTCAGTATCACTATAGATAAATCCGTCCGTAAAGGATTAACTCATCGCCGAAAAGCGGATAGAAAAAAATCCCGCTTGGCTTCCCTTACCAACCAGCTATAAACAAGCTTTAATAATACAATTCTCCATCCAAACAGATGTTGCACCAGAAGATTTAATCGTTCGATCCGCCTCTAATAGTATTTCCATCACAGACATAATTTTATGCTCTGTCCATAAACTTGCTTCCTGAATATAATCATGGATAACAAAAAAAGGTACACCCGCTTTCTGACATAACACCTTATGCGTATGCCCCTTCTTAACCCCTTCTTTTATCCTGGCTAAAATACGAATATGCCGAGTAATTAAAGCTAATGCACTCAGAATACTTTGATTATCCTCTAAAAGCCGTGTCCAACACAGCAAAGCAGCAGATAATTTCCTTTGCCCAATCGCACGAGACAAGGCGAAGATATTTTCTGGACGTGTACGTGGCACCACCTTTAACACATCTTCAATAGATACTTGCTTTTTATCACCTAAAAATTGCGCTAATTTCTCTATTTCATTTTTTATAACTATTAAGTGATAACCTGCCTGATTTTTTAATAATTCCAAAGCAGTAGCAGAGAAAGTTAATCCCTTCTTTTGCCCCATCCACTTAATCCATACTGGCCATTCACTCTCCTTAGGCGTTTGAGCAGATACCATAGTACAACAGGACATCAACTGCTTAGTGATCTTTCGCCGCTTATCCAATTCCCGCGAAATAAAAATTAAAACACAAGTAGAAACTGGATTCATTACAATAGGCTCAATTAACTTCCAATCCGATTCCTTCAAATTTTGCGCCTCCTCACATACCACTACCCGTTTTTTAGAAAATACAGGTAAAGTTTCTACCGCTGAACGCATCGCCTCCACTGATGCACGACTGACATAAAACACCTCGTAATTAAAATCTAAAGCTTCAGGAGATAATACATGAGACTGAATCATCCGTAGACTTTCCTGAACAAGAAAAATCTCTGGCCCCATAATGAAATATAAAGGAGATACTTGACCTTTCTCTAATTGCTGATCTAACTTTTTTAAAGTGAGCAACATCAATAAACACCTTTTAATAACAAGCTTGTGAATTTATCGCTTCCAAAACCTATTTCAAATAGATATTTTGACTCTTATCATTCCTGCAATAATTACTTTACAGAACAATATAGAAAAAAGCCATTGCATTTTAACCAGTGATTTTTTTTAATAAACCTAATGAACAAAAAACTAAATTCTTCTCCTATTCTACTGACGCCCGGCCCTGTGATGCTAATACCACCTGTCTTATCCGCACTGTCCGAACAAACCATTCATCACCGAAGCACCGAATTTTCCAAATTGTTTTTACAAGTCAGTGCTCACTTAAAAAAAATTTTTCAAACAAAACAACCAGTGTTAATGCTAAATGCATCAGGAACCGGTGCGATGTCCGCTGCCTTATTAAACACTTTATCCCCAAAAGATAAAGTATTAGCCATTTGTGCCGGACGCTTTGGACAAAGATGGGCGGACATGGCCTCTGCTTATCAACTCCAGGTACAAAAATTAAACATACCGTGGGGAGAATCCGTGAAAGCACAACAAGTAAAAACTATTTTAAAAAAAGATCCTCAAATTAAAGCTGTTCTAACCCAAGCTTGTGAAACCAGTACCGGCGCGCTGCACCCTATACAAAAACTAGCTCAACTAACACACACCAATCCAAAAGTGTTATTAATAGTGGATGCCATCTCCGCTCTCGGTGCTGTTAATATTCCTATGGATCAATGGGGCATTGATGTCCTCATCGGCGGATCACAAAAATCCTTCTCCCTACCAACTGGAATGTCTTTTATTTGCCTTTCTAAAAAAGCATGGCAGTTTAATAAAACCGCTCACCTACCAGTTTATTACTTAGATTTAAAAAAAGAAAAAGCCGCTCAAAAAAAAGGACAAACTGCATTTAGCTCTAATGTGTCTTATATAAAAGCCCTTTATCAATTTTTCTTATCTGGCGCAGGTCATTTAAGTACCCGTATCCAACACAGCCGTAAAATGTCTCAACTGACATCAAAGTTTTGTAAAAATCTTGGACTAAAGACTTTTGCCAAAGTACCTTCCCCTTCTATGACAAGTATCACTTTACCGCCTCACATTGATGGCATGAAATTAAAAAAATATATAGAAACAAAATATGCAGTTACTTTTGCCGGCGGCCAGGGAATCCTGAAAGGACGTGTACTACGTATTGGACACTTAGGAAACGAATCCCTCTCCCACTTAATAAAAGGCCTAACAGCCCTGGTATTTAGCTTAAAATCCACTGACAAAAATTTATGGACAAATCAACAAATAAAACATGCTTTGAAAAAATTACAACAAGCAGCAAAAAATAAATAAAACTCTATGATTCCTTAAAAAACACTCTGCTATACCAAGTTGATCCTCAATAAGTAAAATATTTACCCTGACTGGATATCTCACTAAAATGACAAAATATACAGATTAACAAGCTGCAATATATAATCTTCATATAGATAAATATCTAATAAAATTAAATATTTAATGCTTTTTTAAGATGTAGCATCAAATAAGATAATAAAAGACAATATATACTCAATAATTTTACGAAAAAAATGTAACTAAATAAAAAATCAAGATTATTGCAACTAGGCAAAAGTCTTACTATATTAATAAAAGTAACAAAGCTTGACTTGTCTATAGTGTAAAAATAAATACAGCTAAGTTATAAAACTTGATTATTTCTTCGTTTTTGTATACTTTTTTTACACAAAAAGTTTTAATAGAAATAGTTAAATAATCACGCCTTTATTTTCTATCTTAGAAGCTTTAGGAGCAAATGAATGAAATATATCATTTTATGTTTATCCATTTTTTTAATTTCTTGCCAAGGATTACAGTATAATGTAGTACCCCCTCGTTCTTCTGCCAACATTTCTAAGCATGAATCACCTTCTAACCAAGTACGACGACAACTAGAGCAACCCTATGTTAGTTCTTACGGAGAAGTTCCAACAGAGGATCATCCAAATGTATATAAATGGATTAATTATTTTCAAAACAAGGGACGGGAACATATAGAAAAATATCTCAGTCGATCCACTCGCTATATCCCTATGATGAAACAAGTCTTGAGGGAATATGAATTACCAGAGGATTTAGTGTATGTAGCCATGATTGAATCTGGTTTTAGTTCACGTGCGCATAGCACTGCCAGTGCGGTTGGCTACTGGCAATTTATTGAAGGCACTGGACGACGATATGGTTTAAAAATAAGCAGTTATGTGGACGAAAGACGAGACCCTGTACTATCTACTCGTTCAGCTGCTGCATACCTTAAAAATCTTTACAATACTTTTGAATCTTGGCATTTAGCACTCGCTTCTTATAATGCAGGTGAATACCGTATTGGACGTCTTATTTTAGCTCATTCCTCGCGAAACTTTTGGTATCTTGCGACTCAATCTGCTTTTCCAAAGGAAACATCTAACTATATACCAAAACTTATTGCAGTCATCCGGATTGCAAAAGATCCAGAAAAATATGGATTTACAGATATTATTTATCAAGCACCAATGGAATATGACACAGTTCAAATATCCCATCCGATTAGTTTAAAAAAATTAGCGGCTAATATTAATATAGATTATAAACAACTACAGCACCTGAACCCTCGTTACCGAGGAGAATATATACCACTAGACTCCTCAGAAGGTACTACTCTTCGGGTTCCTGTTGGTATGAAAGAACAAGCGACTGCAATCATTGCTCAATCTAAAATGAAGAAGCCAACATATTCTTCTGATTATTTCTGGCTTCGTGTACGGAAAGGAGATAACTTATCTAGCTTAGCCCATCGACACCGTACCAGTATATCTGCTATCCAACGACTCAACAAAATGTCTAAATCAAGTACGTTATACGCTGGAAAAAAAATCAAAATACCTTATTATAATTCTCAACGTAAACCACGTCTTGCAAAAAAACACGTAGTTAAACGAGGAGAATCTTTATATCGCATTGCTAATAAATATAATGTCAAAACCTCTCGTTTAAAAAAATTAAATCATCTCCGCGGTACCGTTATTCACCCCGGTCAAGTGTTAAGACTTATCAGCCCTACATCTAAACACGCTTCACATCGTGGGGCTAAAGGAACACGGACAAAGTCATCTCATCAGACACATACAGTAGCAAGAGGAGACACCATAATTGGAATTGCTAAAGCGTATAATGTGTCATTACCGGATTTAATGCGACTCAATACTTTAAACTTTAAATCAGTGATCCAAGTAGGTAGACAAATCATCATTCCTAAGTAACAACAGTAGTGGGAGCTTTACCTGCAATGATTGAAGTACGTCATATTAGCAAACAATATGGTTTGCGCCCTGCAATTACAGATTTAAATTTTACCATCAAAAAAGGAGAGGTAGTGGGTTTTCTAGGCCCAAACGGAGCGGGTAAAACCACTACTATGAAAATCTTAACCGGCTGCATGGCTCCTAGTTCTGGAGATGTCTATATTGATGGAGAAGATATCTTTGAACATCCTATTTCTGCAAAGAAAAAAATAGGATATTTACCGGAAACTCCTCCTATCTATGGTGATATGCGTGTAGAAGACTATCTTCGTTATACAGCAGTTTTAAAAAATTGCCCTAAACAGCAAGTGACAGCTTTAGTCGGTTCTGCAATGGAAAAAACAGGTTTGTCTCAAGTACGACAGCGACTGATTCAAAACTTATCCAAAGGATTTAAACAAAGAGTGGGGCTTGCCCAAGCTTTAGTTTCCGATCCGGAAATACTGATTTTAGATGAACCCACTATTGGCTTAGACCCTAATCAGGTAATTGAAATCAGGCATTTAATTAATCAATTAAAAGGTAAGCACACAATTATCTTATCCACTCACATTTTACCGGAAGTACAAGCTAGCTGTGATCGTATTTTAATTATCAAAGAAGGACAAATGGCGGCACAGGAATCACTATCTTCCTTAAAAGAAAAACAATATCAAGGCCACCGTACGATTACTGTACGAGTGCGACATGTTGTTAAAAATCTTCCTCAATTATTAAAAGAAGTGGAAGGTGTAATGGACGCACAAACGACTGCTGCCGAAGATATTCTACGTTTATCCGTTGACACACATACTGGCGCTCCCATTAATGAACAAATTGCCAAAAAAGTCATAGACAGCGGAGCGGGTTTAGTAGAATTAAGTGAATCGTTTAGTTTAGAGGATGTGTTCCTGCAACTCACCAGGAAAAATAAGTCATGAGACAGTTTTTAAATCAGTGGCTAAAAGATTTTCGGCAAACCGTTTATACTCCAGTATTTTTTATATTAGCTGGATTATATTGTGCGATACTAGGATTTGTCTTTCCAAGACGACTGTTTGAGTTTGCTTTAGTAGCCGGTGTCAGCCCCTTAGCCCAAGGGGGAATGGGAGGCGGTGGATACAATATTTATGAAACTGTCTTCATTAACCATCTATCTTTAACCCACTTACTTCTTATATTCATTGTGCCGATACTTACTATGCGGCTTATCGCCGAAGAAAAAAAACTACGTACTTTTGATCTATTGATGACATCTCCAATTACTTCTACCAAAATTGTATTAGGAAAATTTTTCGCTAGCTACAGTGCAGTCATACTGTTGATATTGGCATCTTTTTCATTTCCTCTTTTAACTGGTTGGTTTGCGGATTTTAATCTTAATTTGTTGATTAGTTCTTATACTTCTATCGTTTTACTAGTGGGAATATACACAGCAATCGGCTTATTCAGTTCCTCTTTAACCGAATCAGTTATGTTAAGTGTCTTTATGGGAATTGCCTTTAATGTTTCTTTACACTTTATTAGTATGAGCGCTCAATTTTCTGATAACACGATTTATGCAGCGATGATCCAATATGTATCTGTTTCTAGCCATCTGGAAGGTTTTTTCCGTGGAAATATTATCACCAGTAGTATGGTCTTTTTTATCTTAGCGATTGGGCTTTTCCTATTTCTCACTCAAAGAGTGATTGAATCTACTCGCTGGAGGCCGTAATGAGTTTATCCGGTAAGTTATGTTTAGCATTTAGTGGATTCAGCTTAATTATCATGGTAGTCACCACTTGGATTCTAGGTGGGTGGATGCCCTTTCTATACATCTTCCTAGGCTTGTTTTTTCTAGGGTTATTGCTAGCGATTGTCATAGACTACCGCTTGTATCTGAGCTTCCTGCTGATGAAGACAGCTAAAAATGGTATATCCATGGGGCTATCCATTTTACTCACGATTGTGTTTTGTGTTTCTTTGGCCTATCTGAGCACACAGTTTGAGACATCTTTTGATATCACAGAAGAAAAAATAAACTCTCTGGCTCCGCAAACAATTCAACTACTAGATAAATTAGAAGATGATCTATATGTAAAGGTTTTTTATAAAGGCCGACAAGGAATGGAGAGTAAAGAAAACATTAAACGAAATCTTTTCTTATTTAAACAAACCAGCTCTAAAGTTAAAGATCGTTATTACAACGCACATTTAGAAAACATTTTGGCTCAAAAATATTTAAATGATTTATCCAATAAAGATAAAAATAATATTTTTGTCTTTATTGAATATAAAGATCGTAAAGTGCAAGCACTAAAGCCATTTAATGAAGAAAAAATAACATCAGCGATTATTCAAGCCACTCGCAGAGGCGAAAGATCTGTGTATTTTCTATCTGGCCATGAAGAGCGAGATCCTTTTGGAGCGCTAAGTAGTTTGCGAGAGACTCTGACACAATCCTCTTTTCAGGTAAAAATGTTAAATTTTATCAAAGACGGTTTTGTTGTACCTTCTGATGCAGCTGCCTTATTGATTGTGGGACCTAATCGTCTGTTGTTATCTCAAGAGGTAAGTACATTAAAACAATTTTTACAAAACGGTGGACGAATGCTACTTGCTTTAGACCCCGACAAAGGCGGTCACATTAGCTCAGTCACTACCACTCAGCCAAAACAGGTACATGGACATAGTTTTAGTGAATTGCTATCTGATTTTGGAGTCAACTATACAGGGCATTACTTAGTTAGCCAAAGACCAGCTATTATGGGTTTAGGTCCACTTGCTATCTTAGGGCTACATTTTGATCGGCAGAGCCCTATTACACACTCTTTTGAAAAAGGATCTTTTGTTATTTTCAATGTTGCGAGTGGATTAAAAATAGAAAATTCAGACAAAGCGGCAACGATTACAGAATTAGTCAAAACCAATGTCAACATTGTATCTACACCCAGTTTACAAAACAAGCAGCTAAAGGGTGAAAGAACATCTCATATTGTCGGTTTATTAGTAAAACGTCCAAACACAGATACAGAAAAAACAGCAAATAATAAAGATATAGAGAAAAAAAATAAAAACACCCCTAAAGATCAAGAAAAGAAGGACACATTACTTGCCGTATTTGGAGATAGTGATTTTATGACTAACCCTTTCTTTCATGCTTCTGCCGGATGGAACAAAGATTTAATTATGAACACTGTATCCTGGTTAGTGGATGAATCGGATCTGATCAGCATTCGCCCTAAAAAATTGAAGGCCACTCAATTAATCTTAAAACAATCAGATAAAATGGGTATGGTATTATTTTCCATTATTTTGCCTTGTATTTTATTTATTATAGGAGGCGTGCTTTGGTTTCGCAGAAGAGGAGCATAAGAAGCTACCTAATGAGCCGCCGGTTTTTCTTTTTTATCTTAGTCATGAGTACGGCTTTTTTTGCTGGGTATCAATACCAACAAGCAGGACAACAAAAGCAAGCAAAAGAAAAAGAAGATCTTATTTTCCCTGATTGGAAAATTCAAGATGTACAAGAAATACAAATTCAATCTAGCCAGGCAGAAAAAAAAATCCATTTGATTCGCACAGCAGATTCACTATGGCATTTGCAAACTCCATTAAAAGATATAGCCAGTACGTCTGCTGTATTAAACTGGGTAGAAAACGTGCTATCTGAAAAAGGAACACTATTAAAACCAAATGAATTAGAAAAAAATGCAGCAACAGAAAATACAATAAACTGGTCGGAGTATGGATTAACGGATAATGTACGAACCATTACACTAAAATCAGAATCCAAAAAAATACAGCTATTGATTAGCCATTACAGCGCTTTTGATGGAAGTTTTTTTCTAAGAAAAAATAAACAGTTATTATTGGGCAGCACCGCTTGGGCCAGGTTATCGGAACAATCAACCAATTTACTTCGTAGCTACCAGCTATTTAATATTTCGCAGCGTCCTTTATCTTTAAAATATCAATCTAAAAAGTTTCGCTTGCACGTAAATTGGAAAAAACATAGTTGGCAATGGCCACAAGCAACACCAGTTGAAAAACAATTTGCTCTTTCTCAATCGGAATTAGAATCTTATTGGACAGTTCTATCTAAAATAGAATTTCAAAAAACAAATATTTATCCTAAAACCAAAGTGAATCAAAAAAAGTATAGATTACTGACTCCCTCTATTCAACTGAGTTTACAGTTTGCACCACCAATAGAAGAATGGACGGCTAAGTTTTCTAAAAAAAATAATTTGTTTTATGTCTCCCTCTCCAACAGAAATTATATTTTTACCTTAAAACCGAATCAAGTAGAACAAATTTTGCTCACTGAAATGAGAGTTAGAAATCATCAAAAGCCTCTTGAGTTTAACCCCAATCAAGTGCAACTGATAGAGCTGAAAGGTAATAATCTGGATCTGCAATTTAAAAAAGATAAAGATCAATGGGTTTTATTCACAACCCTACAAAGCAATAAAGAAAAAAACCGTGTAAAAGATGACAAAGAAAAAACAATACTAAAAGCTTTATCCAAAGAACCAGCAATGTATCTATTGAATCGTATTTCAGATTTATCTGTCAATGAGTATGTTGGCCATATCAAAAATTTTACTCCCACCCATTTTTTAGTTTTAAGAGATAAAGAAAAAAATCAGCTACTGAAGTTACAATTTAGCAACGTTTTTAAAAAAGATAATTTTGAGCAAGTCTATATGCTTAGTAGTGCTGGGAAAGACATGATGACTATTTCAGCAAAAGATTTTAAAGGTATCTTTTCACCCAAATTGGATAGTGAGGAGGATGAAAAACAAAAAAACCAGGAAAACAGCCGTTAAATATCACACGATCCAAAGCCCTACCAGGGTGGATATTGCCGGTGGATTTTTAGATATCTGGCCAATGCCGGCCTTAATATCCGATTGTTTCGTTATTAATTGTTCTATTCCTATATGGACTTCTGTTCAATGGAATGTTAATTCCAGTTTTGCTAAAAATAAAATAACTACAAAACGCATTAGATCGATTGATTCTACAAAAAAAATCCATATTCACATTCAATCACCTGGAATATCTCGGTCACATTATTTTAAAGATACAAAAGGTATATTAACGACTCGGAATCAGCATTTATCTTTATTAAAAGCGCACTGGCAACATTGGGCTAAAGAACATTCTTTAAGTGATTTAGTTAATAAATATGTGTCCATTCATTTGCAATCGGAGTCTCCAGTGGGAGCTGGCTTAGGTGCAAGTTCCAGTTTATGTATTTGTTTATTAAAAATGTTTTCTCATCTGACAAAACAGCCAATAAGTAAATTAGATCAATTATTGTTATGCCGAGATATAGAGACGTCTGTATTAAAAACTCCTGCTGGCACTCAAGATTACATTCCTGCTTTATATCCTGAGGCTGGTTTTTTATACATTATTTCTTATGCTAAAGCGGGAAGTATTCAATGGAAGAGAAAAAAAATACCTAAACTATTTTTTAACGATCATATTTTATTGATAGATACAAAAGTTCCTCACCACTCTGGTCAGAGTAATTGGAAGGTATATAAGCAAGTATTAGATGGCGATAAAGCATTACTACGAGGACTACATCAATTAAGAAATAATGCTTTACGCACAGTTCGTGTATGTGAAGGGGAAGATTGGAGCGCATGGGGTTCAATTTTAAAAAAAGAATATTATTTACGAAAAACTTTATTTACGGGATGGCTAAATCCAAAAGTAGCTACTCTATGTAATTTATTAATGGAAGAGAAAGCATCTGTTAAATTATGTGGTGCGGGTGGAGGAGGAGCTGCAATTGTATTTATGAAAAACAAAAAACATAAAAAGCGCATTCAAGAGTTATGTTTGAAACACAAAATACCTATCATTATGTCTTAAGCGTTTAAATTATTTGCTGATAATTCTAAGGAGCTCCTCGATATAGTAAAAGTTCTATTTCTGGTATTACCTTGCAATTGTTTGTCCATGGGATACCATAAAAAGATTTTCCAGATATACCGTCCATCGTATATTTATCTTCTGCAGCGATAGTTGAATTTTCATCATAACGATAAATTCTATGTTGGGTTAATATTTCCTTATTGGCATCATATATCAAAAGAACTGGGTATTTTTTTCTATTCAGTTCTTCATATACAGAATCATCATTCCCGACACCCACTCCATAACCAGACAAAATCCAATAGACATTATTATCTTCTTTAATTTTATTTAGCCTTGCGGGAATAGGTCCTCTCATCTCAGGAACTGTTTTTACATTAGATATTATAAGCGGCCACCTGGATTTTTCCTTTACTCCATCTATGATTCGTTCCAAATGACACATTATTTGTATATCATCAGTTTCCTGAAAGTGTCCCATTCCTCCACCTAAGGAGAGTTCGTGACCAATCGCAAAAGAAAAACAAGAAAAAAACAGAAACACACTACCTATTATTAGATAGTTAAATATGCAAACGATACGACACTGTTTATACTTGCAGTAGATTGATAGGATATTTTTATTATTAGATTTTGTTATATTCATGTTATTCTCTTATTTTTATAATTCAAATATTTATATACGCAATCTGCATAACAAATAATTGAGTCCTAAGCAATATACATTGCTATTGTGTTTTAATAGCACGCCTCCTCTTATTCTCCAAGTTTCAATAATCTATTTCATGAGCCATGAATAATATACAATTACAACTCTCCATTTATTAAAATTATATTCTATCCATTTTTTACAAAGTGTAAAATTTTCATCTTTTCTGTAGATGAGAATAAAATTTAAAGATTTTATTTGTTGTTTTTGCTTTGAAAAATACTATATTGCTTTTCCAATCTAAATCTAGGGTTTTTTCAAAGAGAGAAAACTTCAATCGGACAGTTTCATATAGTATGTATTATTTACAAAAAATATTTTTTTATTGATTTTTATATTTTGATTTTATAAAAAGTAATAAATCTAAAAACAAGGAGATTCTAATGAAAACACTTATTTTGATATTTGCTTTATTAAGTGCAGCTTTTGCCAATGCTACAGATATTTATTATTGTGAAGCGTATTGTGGCGGATTAGAAAGGGGGCCAACTAAGTACAAAACTTATGGTAATCTTGTACAAAATACTTACGCGTATAGCACTGTTATATATTACGGGAAACATACTGTTTATGGTGAAGGAAAAACCAGAGTTAAAGCCTATAGAGAAATGGAAACTTCATGTAATGAAATAAGTGACAAAGATGAAAAACCTTATATTTTACATCTTGGCCTGGATTCATATAAATGGAGTTCAGACTTAGGTTATTATACAGCAGCAGAGGTAAAACATGCATCTCCTAGTACAGCTTGTCAGGCAGAGCAACTTAAAGAAGAAGAAACAAGTGATTAATTTTTTTTCTTTCACTCTGCCTGTTACTAAGGTAACTAAAAATGAGAGCCAATCCAGTTTTATGACGAATACGGAAGAAGTTTAATACGCAAAAAATAAAAAAAGCGCATTCAGGCATTATGTTTGAAACACAAAATACCCATTTTATGGAGAGGATTCTGATGACTGTTATAAACGACATCACAATGAATACTTTATTGACTATACCCAATATATTTCGTATAATTATTGGATATGGTCAACCGATTAGCTAAGCTAACAAAATCAAATAGCTTTTTTCTCTTAGGTCCAAGAGGATCTGGTAAATCCACTTTAATTAAACAAAGATATTTCAATAAAAACAATCTATATATAGATCTTTTAGATCCGAATATTGAGGATCAATACAGAATCCATCCTCACACATTAAAAGAGCAAATTGCTGCCAATCCAACTATAAAATGGGTTATCATTGACGAGATTCAAAAACTTCCAAAACTTTTAAACATCGTTCATCAACTCATTGAAAGCACAAAAATTAAATTTATTTTAAGTGGATCATCTGCTCGCAAGTTAAAAAGAGGTGGAGCTAATATGCTAGCCGGCAGAGCGTTTATTTTTCATCTCTATCCATTCACTGCTTTTGAATTAAACAAACCATTAAAACATTTTTTACAATGGGGAACTTTACCAAAGCTATTTGAGTTAAAAACTTCTCAAGATAAAAAAGAGTATTTAAAATCATATACTCTCACTTATTTAAAGGAAGAAATCCAAATGGAACAAATTATCAGAAAGTTAGATCCCTTTAGAACATTCTTAGAAGTAGCGGCGCAAATGAACGGGAAAGTCTTGAATTATTCTAAAATAGCTTATGATATTGGAGTAGATACAACGACCGTGCAAAATTACTATAACATTCTTGAAGATACTTTAGTGGGATTTTATCTTCCTTCCTACCATACTTCTATTCGCAAAAGCCAAAGACTCTCGCCAAAATTTTATTTATTTGACATGGGTGTTTGCCGAACGTTGAAAAGAACGATTGATGTTCCTTTATTACCTCAAACTTATGAATTTGGAGACACTTTTGAACATTTTATAATTTTAGAATGCATAAAACTAACAGAATATTATAGAAAAAATTGGAAGTTTTCTTACCTATTAACCAAAGATGGAGCGGAAATAGACTTAATTATTGATCGTCCTTCGCAAAAAACAATATGTATAGAAATTAAATCATCATCTGTTATCACAAAATATGATGTGCAGAATTTAAACCGTATTGGAAAAGATATTCCTAACTCCAAATTATATTGTTTTTCAAGAGACCCGCAAAAAAAGAAAATTCAAAACACTATTTGTATGGAATGGAAAGAAGGGTTAAGAGAAATTTTTAAACTAAAAAATTAACAGAACATGCTAAAAAGAATGCTGAGAAGGTAAATGAAGAAACAATTAAAAAAATTAATTTTATTTTTAATACTTCCAAATATTTATTTTACTGGACAATGTAACACTTTAAAGGATCTTCACCAAACTTATTTAATCCATATGTACCTTTTGTGAAAAATAACTTAAACATAAGATAAAAATTGTAACCAGGTATACAAGGAAAATTTTACAGGCAAAAAGCTGCTGCATGATGATTGCTGTGACCTATGATCAGGAATATTGTTCGACATAATGTCAATAAGCCAGTCAAATTGACGTCTATGTTTACGCGTTTATTTCGTCTTTCTCACCGCTCGTTTTTTCTCCTTGTCCCGAGAAACAGGCAAAACGACATGGTTAAAACATTACAATTTATTTTATCTGGGATACGAAACAAATACGTATATAAGGTAATGGGATAAGTACTTATACTGTTCAATAAATAAAAAAAAGCTGGCATCGTGCTACTCTCCCATGGGGTCAGCCCCATAGTACCATCGCCGCTGGCAGGCTTAACTTCTGTGTTCGGGATGGGAACAGGTGTGGCCCCGCCGCTAGAGACACCAGCAAATCAAAATTAAATACTAACAAAAATAAAGTAACTCATACTTAAAAAAAATTATCCGTACTCAAAACATTCTTAGCTTTATAACAATCAATAGATTTAGTTAAAAAAGCCTCACGACCTATTAGTACGGCTCAGCTAAACACATTACTGTGCGTATACTTACCGCCTATCAACCTCCTAGTCTCGAAGGGGTCTTTAGGATCCCGAAGGATCAGGGAAAACTTATCTTGAGGGCGGCTTCCCGCTTAGATGCTTTCAGCGGTTATCCGTTCCAAACATAGCTACCCTGCCGTGCCACTGGCGTGACAACAGGTGCACCAGAGGTTTGTCCATCCCGGTCCTCTCGTACTAAGGACAGCTCCTCTCAATTTTCCTACGCCCACGGAAGATAACGACCAAACTGTCTCACGACGTTCTGAACCCAGCTCGCGTACCTCTTTAATTGGCGAACAACCAAACCCTTGGGACCTGCTCCAGCCCCAGGATGAGATGAGCCGACATCGAGGTGCCAAACACCCCCGTCGATGTGAACTCTTGGGGGGTATCAGCCTGTTATCCCCGGAGTACCTTTTATCCGTTAAGCGATGGCCCTTCCACTCGGAACCACCGGATCACTTTGACCTGCTTTCGCACCTGCTCGACTTGTTAGTCTCGCAGTCAAGCTCCCTTATGCCAATGTTCTCGGCGCCTGGTTTCCAATCAGACTGAGGGAACCTTCGTACGCCTCCGTTACCTTTTAGGAGGCGACCGCCCCAGTCAAACTCCCCACCTAGCAATGTCTCCCACCCCGATAAGGGGTGCAGATTAGATTTCAAAATAAATAAGGGTGGTATTTCAAGGTTGGCTCCACTCAGACTGGCGTCCAAGTATCTCTGCCTCCCACCTATCCTACACATACCCACTCTAAAATCACTGCCAAGCTAGAGTAAAGGTTCACGGGGTCTTCTCGTCTTTCCGCGGGAACTCAGCATTTTCACTGAGAGTTCAATTTCACAGGGTGTCCAGTTGAGACACTGAAGAAGTCGTTACGCCATTCATGCAGGTCGGAATTTACCCGACAAGGAGTTTCGCTACCTTAGGACCGTTATAGTTACGGCCGCCGTTTACCGGGGCTTCAATTCTTCGCTTCACTACAGTTTGCACTGCAGCTAACAAATCCTCTTAACCTTCCGGCACCGGGCAGGCGTCAGGCTGTATACATCATCTTGTGATTTCGCACAGCCCTGTGTTTTTGGTAAACAGTCGCTACTCCCTGGTTGCTGCGACCTTTCTAAGCTCTACCCGCAAGGGGCTTCACTCAAAAAGGCACACCTTCTTCCGAAGTTACGGTGTCAATTTGGCGAGTTCCTTAACTGGAGTTAACCCAATCGCCTGAGAATACTCATCCCACTCACCTGAGTCGGTTTACGGTACGAGCGATTTTGGCAACACATCGAAGCTTTTCTTGGAACCATAGTATCTCCCACTTCAAGGATTAGATCCTTTCGCATTCACGCCTGAGAGTTACGACACGGATTTGCCAATGCCGCCCCTTGCACGCTTACACCTGAATCCAAATAACAGGCTGGGATAACGAAGTCCGTCACTCCTATGCTTGAACACCAAAACCGGTAAGGGAATATTAACCCTTTGCCCATCGACTACGCCACTTGGCCTCGCCTTAGGACCCGACTAACCCTGGGAGGATGATCCTGGCCCAGGAACCCTTGAGTTTTCGGCGCGGGGGTTTTTCACCCCCGTTAATACGCTACTTATGCCAGCAGAATCACTTGTCGCTCGTCCAGCTGTCCTCACGGTCAACCTTCATCCAAGCGACAACGCTCCCCTACCACTGTTAAAAAATTAACAGTCCCTGGCTTCGGCACCATGCTTGAGCCCCGTTGAATCTTCCGCGCAAAATCACTAGACCAGTGAGCTATTACGCTTTCTTTAAAGGATTGCTGCTTCTAAGCCAACCTCCTGGCTGTCTAAGTAATTTCACAACGTTTTACACTAAGCAATGGATTTGGGGGCCTTAGCCGAGGGTCTGGGCTCTTTCCCTCTCGTCACAGGACCTTATCACCCCATGACTGTCTCCCGAACTCACTATGTCCGGCATTCGGAGTTTGTTTGGGTTTGGTAATTCGGTAAGAACCCCTAGCCCATTCAGTGCTCTACCTCCGGCATAGACGTTCGAGGCTATACCTAAATATATTTCGGGGAGAACCAGCTATCACCCAGTTTGATTAGCCTTTCACTCCTATTCACAGCTCATCCAAGGAAATTGCAACTTCCAATGGTTCGGGCCTCCATGCCGGGTTAACGGCACTTCACCCTGGCCATAAATAGCTCACCGGGTTTCGGGTCTATAGCCACGAACTAATGATCGCCCATTTAAGACTCGCTTTCGCTACGGCTCCACCTCACGGCTTAACCTGGCTCGGGACTATAACTCACTGGCTCATTATGCAAAAGGTACGTGGTCACGCTTGATATACATAGCGCTCCCACTGTTTGTAAGTTTACGGTTTCAGGTTCTATTTCACTCCCCTCCCGGGGTTCTTTTCACCTTTCCCTCACGGTACTAGTTCACTATCGGTCATCAGATCTTATTTAGCCTTAGAGAGTGGTCTCCCCAAATTCCCAACGGATTCCTCGTGCCCGATGGTACTTGGGATACTTCAAATGAAGATCAAACTTTTTCGCTTACAGGCCTATCACCTTCTTTGGAAAGCCTTTTCAGACTTTTCTGCTAAAGTTTGATTTTTTGACTTCACCAGGCTGATTGCGGATCACCTGCTAGAAGTCCCATAACACCGCTTGTACAAGGGCCGCACCCTTTAACATACAAACCGGTTTAGGCTGTTCCCTGTTCGCTCGCCGCTACTGGGGGAATCTCAATTGATTTCTGTTCCTGAAGGTACTGAGATGTTTCACTTCCCTTCGTTCGCCACTTCAAGGCTATGTGTTCACCTTGAGTTGCCGGTTAAACCGGCGGGTTTCCCCATTCGGAAATCTCCGGATCAAAACGTGTGTGCCGCTCCCCGAAGCTTATCGCAGCTTGCCGCGTCCTTCATCGCTGTCTGATGCCAAGGCATCCTCCGTAAACTCTTAGTAGCTTTTATTCTAAATTTTTGACTGAACATTGCTAAGAATGATTTCAGTCGGATTCTCTCTTTTTATGAAAAATATGAGTCACTTTATACACTTGTGCTTGTCCTTTGTGTATTAGCCAAGTTGTTTTACCAGCATGGCTATTTGACACGAAGACGCTCCTACTATTTAGCCCACTAAAGAAATAGGAAACACAAATGCTCTTTACGTTAGTATTCAATTGTCAAAGAGCTTCCACTTAAACCTATAGATTTAAGGGAAGCCAATCTTATTGAAGGAGTTTTAGGAAAGCAAGTTAAAAAAAAATTAAATTTTTACTCAGCTGGCAAAGCTTCTTGCTTCACCAAGGAGTTCTGTCTGCTTCATTAATAACTTTTTCTATTATTTCTTGATCCGGCCATTTACCCTCTATACGCCATTGCTTTGTTTCATAGTAGCACACATTTAATTCATAAAGACTATACCAGCGATCCATATGAGCATTCTTAACCTTCTGCATTATTGCCGATACGCTATCCCCATCTGAAAACGCTATTTTATCTACTGCAGTGTTATAAACTGTTTTAAAACCTGCATTCTTTGCTGAATAGTTATCTAACTCCTCTTGGCAGTCTACAGCATAAGCTGAACCAGATAATAACAAGCCAAAGATAATAAAATATTTCATAATTTTTCCCTTTTGTTTAAGTTACTGTAAATAACAATTTCTATCAATTATTTAAATGTTAGAGGACGGTTTATAAGACGAGATACTACCTTATCTATTCTAGCCGTGTCAGATTCACTTAATTGACATTGTTTCAATTGAATATCACTGGTTATGAGGTTTAATATAGCTATGTCATAACTGGCCAGAGATTCATTAAACTCTGATTCTCTATCTTCCGGTGAAAGCGCTCTTCTGTCCCGTATAGTGAGATCTCCACCCATACTATAAGCTTTAGCACTTTTTATATAATTCTCAATTAATTTTTCACAATCAACATCTACAGCATAAGCTGAACCAGATAATAACAAACCAAAAACAAAAAAATATTTCATAACCCACCTTCTGTTTTAAAGTGCTATTTTTCAAGAAACATAATATATCTTTTTCATAAAAGCAAAATAATACACTAAGAGTATCAAAACAAGAGTGTAAAAAATACAATTAGTATTTTTTGAGACACAGATTAGAAACTATAGAAGAATGTAACAGTATATTATTGTACTCCATCTACGGATCCATTATTCATATCCTTAGTTAGCGTATGACCACCAAACTTTCCTCCATCTAAATTTCTACTAACCAAGTCATTCCTAAATGTTTTACTTGTCTTATTATAATAAGTAGGAAATGCATTAACTGTATATAACTCATGCTCTTTACCATCCTCAACAGCAGCACATTTAGTCGCTGAAGGACATGAACCATTTTTATTCGCTAAACAAATAGCATGGGTCTCCACTTTGATTTTACCCATTATCTGCTCTATACACACTACAGGAGAAGAGCACACATAATTTACTTCCTTATTCGATTGTTTACATAGATTTTTTCTATATATTAGCATTGGTGGTCCATTTCTATACTGACAGATCAAAGAACTAGAAGACTTAGAATCTTTAGGACGCTGAATAGGCCGATACCCAATGGAATGCACATTTTTCTTTGGTTGCTCCTGAACAAAATGATCTACGTAATGAGATAAAACTCTTATTTCATCCCCATCTGTTACCTTAAGATATCCAAGTTTTTTTCTCAATCCTGTATTATTGTTGATATTCCCCGGCAAATAATCCTTAATGCTACCAGCCGGTTTATTTACCACAATATCGTTATGTTTAATAATATTGTAGCCGTCTTTGTCTTTTCCAACGACAGCTACGCGAAGAGCTAGCAATTTTGTATCTCTAGATATGGAACGCTCTTTATCACCATCACAATTAATCGGCAAAGTATCATTAAGCATCGCAGCGCCTTGATATAGAGCATGACTGGCATTATCATCTGCATAACAATCTTTCACTAGATTAGTATGAACATCAATATCAACACCAAAACTGCTTGCTGAAAAAAATAAAAACCCCATAACCAAACTAAGTCTTATCATCTTTTGAGTCATCATTACCCCCTATATCTTTTCTTAACCTGTCTTGTTTTATATATCCCTGTTACTATGAAACCCCTAAATTACCGTCATTAAAACACCCTTAAAGTACAAACATAAACCTTGCTATCCACTTTTAGTATTCATGCATCTGCACATCAGAAATTATTTTTTAACATCTGTTTTTTTCTTTTGTGGTTTTAAACTGATTTTCTGTGTTTCTTTTTTTGCTGCTACTTGTTTTTGATTTATTCTTTTCATAAATTCTTTGCCACTGATAACAACTGTTACCTCTCTTCCTGTCTTTAATGGAAAATCCTTGGGAATAGCACTTCTTGGTACAGTGATTGTGCGATTGCCTCTTTGCTGCAACTGAACTGTGTCCTTGTCATATTTCACAATAAAGCCCGTAATATGTACATCTGAAATAACACCGAAAGCCAGAGGTGATAGAAGCAATACACAACAACAGATAATGATTTTTTTTATATATTGCATTTTATATTTTCTCTGCATTGTTCCTCAGATTTTTATCTTATTTTATTACCTATCAAAAATGATAAAAAATAAATAAAAATAAGAAAATTACCAATAGCAAACAAAACTTTTATCTGTATATACCGACTAATAGTCTTGCACTTATTACTACAATCACTGTACTGCATTTTGTATGCTATTAGTGTCTGTATCTTGCTCATCGTACGCAGATAAATCATTAGCATACCACTCCTCAAATCTGTTTGTTTCTGAATTATACCTAGTAGAATGTGCTAAAATCGCGCTATTCTTCTCTCTCTTAGGGCTTGATCCCGATAGAGCACACTCAGTAGCTGAAGGACATGAACCATCCTTATTTAGTAAACAAACAGTATGTGAGTCCACTTTGGTGCCATTCTCTATACAAGATATAGGAGAGGAGCATAGATGATATCTATTTTTATTCGGCTGTTCGCACATTTTATTCATGTTTCTATATATTATTATTGGTGGTAAGGTTTTATGTGGTGATGAGTTTATATAATGGCAATGAAAATAATCGCGAACAGGTTTAGAATATTTAGGACGCTGAATAGGCCGAAACCCAACAGAATGCACGTTCTTCTTCAAACGCTCTTGAGAAAAAGAATCTACTAAGTCAGGATCTATATAATGAGATAAAAGCCTTATTTCATCCCGATCTTTTAATTGAAAACGACCCAGCTGTTTTCTTAACCATTGGTTATTATTGATATTCCCCGGTAAATAATCCACAATGCCACCAGGAGGTTTATTAAGCGTAATATTATTATGCTCAATTACATTATAACCATCTTCATCTTTTCTAACCACAGCCACACTCAACGCCTGCAACTTTGTATCTCTGGGTATATAACTATTTTTAGGAGAACCACAGTTAATAGACAAAGTATTAGCCAATTTAGCAGCACCTCTATATAAAGCATGAATAGCACTATCTTCTGCATAACAATCTGCTACATACTCAGCACCAATATCAAACACACCAAAACTGCTTGCTGAAAAAAATAAAAATCCCATTACTATACTGAGTTTAATTATCTTAGTTTTCATAATATTTCCTTTTCGCTTCTTTGCCTTTTCTTACTCTATATCCTCAGTTTTTTAATCTAGCTGCTACCATTAATATTTTTAAATTCCAAACATCAGATTCATAACTATGATGTACATCATATATTTCTTATCAGAAATTATTTGCTGGTGTCTGATTTGCTCTTTTTATGCTTATGGATCTGTTTTGTTTCTTTTTTTGCTGCTACTTGTTTTTGATTTATTCTTTTCATAAATTCTTTGCCACTGATAACAACTGTTACCTCTCTTCCTGTCTTTAATGGAAAATCCTTGGGAATAGCACTTCTTGGTACAGTGATTGTGCGATTGCCTCTTTGCTGCAACTGAACTGTGTCCTTGTTATATTTCACAATAAAGCCCGTAATATGTACATCTGAAATAACACCGAAAGCCAGAGGTGATAGAAGCAATACACAACAACAGATAATGATTTTTTTTATATATTGCATTTTATATTTTCTCCGCATTGCTTTTATTGTCTTAATTTATTACATACCAAAAAAAATAAAAGATAAATAAAAATTAGAGTATTATCACAACAAGTAAGACTTTCGACTGTGCACTCCATATCAAGATCTTGTATTCCATTAAGATTTTTGGCTTTACATCCCCTGAGGATCCAACACCTATCGTAATAATGACAGCTGTTCCCGCAGTTAGGATCTATATTGTAAAAATTACATAGCTATTTTTAGAAAATATTTAATATATATTGACAGTAAAATACCTCAACAATAAAAGATACGATCAAGAGTAATAGCTTATTTTCGTTAATACTGAAATAACTACCTTTACAAAGTGAATGTATATCAGTAAATACTATCACTTAAACATAATGACGAGCTGAAATCATGAATGCACAAACAGTTAAAAAAAATCAAACTATAAAAACCATTCATAAAATATTATCCTGTGCTATCGCATTTTATACTTATAGTAGCTGGGCCACTATGAACATGTTCTCTACGGACACAAATCAGACAACAAATACATTCAGCCAAAATAAGGATTCGGATTCGGATTCGGATGACCAATTTGATCGTCTAATAGACCGGCATTTCAATCGCTTCAATCAATTAAATAATGAGCCAGCGGCAAAACCTACGTTTCATAATATCTGCAATCGCACACCGCAAGTCAGACAAGCTATTTTGAGAAAAATCCTCAAAAAAAATTGCATACATGTCACATCAACTGAACTAAAAAAAATAGCTAAATTAGATCTTTCTAACAAAGACATTGAAACACTAAAATCGGATGATTTTCATTTTCTGTTTTCTCTAAAATACCTGTTATTAGATCACAATAAAATAAAAATCTTACCGGAAAAGATTTTTGATCATTTAATTCAATTAAAATGGTTAACTCTAAACCATAATCAAATACAAACAAATCTGCCAGATGGTGTTTTTAACAAACTTTCATTGTTAGAGGATCTCTACTTGAACCACAATCAAATAACAGATCTGCAACAAGGGCTTTTTTCTCCCCAAGTTCAGCTACATAACCTGTATTTACATAACAATTTAATAAACCACATTGCACAATATGCATTCAATCAACTACACAAATTGCAAACCCTGTATTTACATAATAATCAAATAAGAGATTTACCAAAAAATGTCTTTGCATCCCTGACTAAACTGCAGGACCTGTATCTGTATAATAACAAAATAGAAAAGCTGGCTGAAAATATTTTCGCAGCTCTAACTTCTTTAAAGTGGTTATATATAAACGACAATAAAATACCAAAATGGCCAACGCAAATCTTTACAACCTTAGCTCAACTTCAATGGTTAGATGCCAGCAATAATAAAACTGAATCCATTCCAGAATATCTTTTTTATAATCAAAAAAATTTAAAAATACTGGATTTAAGCAACAATAAAATAAAAACGCTACTGACAAATAGCTTTAATGGTTTATCTCAATTAAGAACACTTAAGCTAAATAATAATAAAATAGAAAAACTACCAAAAAATATATTCAACTCTTTGAATGCATTAGAATGGCTAAAACTGAGTCACAATTTCATCAAACGAATAGTGCACAACGCTTTTAAAGGACTAACTATTATACAAAAAATAGAGCTGGACCACAACCACATCAAACACATTCCAGTGGTATGGAGCATCAATGGAATTTCTTCCATAAAAACTCTGAATCTATCTCATAATTATATCCAACGAATTCCACAACATAGTTTCCAGAATATGCGTTTACTACTTATGCTTTACTTAAATAATAACCTGATAGAAATGCTACATAAAAACATGTTTGCTAGATTAGATTCTGTAACAATATTGAAACTGCATAACAACCCAATACCATGGCTACCACAAAACGGCTTTGTCTATCTCCAAAACCTAGAATGGCTCACACTAAACAATACGACTATATCTCAAATATCTGCTGCAGCTTTTAACGGTTTATATAAGTTACAAAAATTAGAATTACAAAATAACCCCATCAGTTGGTTGCCAACAAAAGCAGCCGATCTTCCTCAACTGGCAGAGTTGTACTTATATAATAATCAATTTCAATGGATTCCACATTGGGTTTTTTTCACAAAGATGCCTTCCTTAAAATGGCTAAGACTAGATCACAACCCTTTTCCTAAAGGATTAAAACCTACACTACATGAACAAGCACAAGCAGTATTACCAAACACCAACATATCTTTTTAAGAAATACAAATCTACATATATAACTCAATGAGATTTCAATAAAATATTATATTTCTTTTTGGCATTGCATTTTAGACAGGATACCACAACATTATTTTTAAGACTGTGTCCGCCACGCGCCAAAGGAATTAAGTGATCCATGCTGAGTTCTTTCTTATTAAATTTTTTTTCACAATGATAACACTGGCCTTGATTGATTTTTTCTCGCCACCAACGAGTTTTTTTTAAGCGACTGGATTTCACTCGCTCCCTTTTAATATGCTCTAATGGAGCGGAAACAAACAACGTACGTATCATAACAATAACAACTATTATTTTTAAGACCTACAATATTTATAAAAAACCTTATTCCGTGTGAACGATAGCAGAAGCCAACGCAGAATAATGTGGCAAGCAGATACTAACCATACGACCGCCAGTGTGTTTTACCACTTCATAAATATATGTGCTATAGGCAACACCTGGTACATTCCGTTCAGTCGCCACTTGGTTTAAACAATCTTCATCATCCGGAATAACAGAAATACTAAACACTCGTATGGACCGATAACTTCCGTAATGCTTCTGAAATACATTTTGTAATTTGACCGCTAAACTGTCTTGTATACTTTCTGTATTTTTTTCTTCCATCATTTGCTCATTAACCACTTCTACATTTTCAGTGTCGTCTTTTTTCTCCGCTACAGCAGACATTTCATCCCCATTAGTAAAAATAACGGCAACGGCCTGCGCATCATATCTAAAAAAGCCAGGGTTGAAAGTGATGGCTTGCAATAAAGATTGAACAGGATTGCGAATATAACTTTGGCAATAAGGTGGCAATTGACAAGGATCCACATTCTTTCCTTTTACATCGCCTAGCTCATATCTTTTTAAAGTATTTAAAAAAATATGATCTCTATTTTTTGCATGAGAATACAAAACATGATCCAATGTCACTTCACCATTTAATTCCAAAGGCATAAAATTACCGGCAAACAAATTGTGATGATAATGATCCATACTGTCTGGATCATAATCTGCACTGGTAAAGGCAATTTTCCATTCCACAGCGGCAGATAATATACTAATAAAATCCTTAAAGCTGTTTTTAACGTTTTTAAGATAAGTATCCATTAAAGCTGGATTAGAATCTACTACAAATAAAATATCTATTTTCTTTTTAACGGCTGGTCCAGAAACTTTCGGTGGCTTGGGAGACAAAGACACATCCGCCGCTTCTGTTAAAGCGGAATTTTCTGTATGCCCCACTAAACCACATCCACCAGCTAATATCAGCAATACAATACAGCAGAAAAAACACAAAAAATAATGCTTCATATAGCAGTCATAAATTATTTATTTAAAATCTGCAACAATTTTACCTGCTAAAGGCCGATAGCTTTTCTCACAAAGGCTAAAATTCACGCCGCCAGTGAGTTTAGTCAGCTTTGCCAAGCTTGTATGATTAACGCCGTATTGATCCCCATCCACGACAGTACTCCACCAACCAGAATATACTTGTTGTTGGCATTCTCGATCACCTGGAGGCATTAACACTCCATAAGTAACCCACCGGTTGTTCTTATATAATTTTTTAAACACATTCACAATATTTTCTGGAGTCACTTTTTGCCCAACATTGCTTGTCTGATTTTCTCCTTCATCATTATCTGAAATAACGATCACAACTTTATGCGCGTCTGGACGAAATAGCTTCTTATTCTTTATTAAAGCCGCTTTCAAATTACTTAGAGGCTGTTCATTCCATCCACCACAGCCAGGAGAAACCTCGCATTCAGTAACATAATTTTCACCGTAATCAGAATATTTATCAAAAGCATGATGGCTAATTGTATTTATAAAGATAGATTCATAGTTTTTCACTTCTTTTGATAAATACTTATGTTGACTCAAAAATTCTCCATCATCTTCATCTTCTAGTGGTAGCAGCTTACCCTGGCCATAAGGAGAATTAAAAGCAAATAAATGATCTCCATTTTGACCATTATCTGCATTTACAAATAAAATTCTCCAATCTAAAGGGGCTAACTCCTGAGTAAATCCCTCAAAAGTAAACTCTGCCTGACTCAGAAATTCATACATAGAATCCGACGTATCTACACTAAAAATAATATCTACTTTCTTTCCACGCGATAAGTTGCGTGCTCCAACCATATCTGTTTGAACATTTACTTCTGCACGAGGAGATTTTGATTTGCTTTTTAATAATGACTGAGTAACTTCTCGCTTTAACTTCTTCACCCAAGGAGCTCTTGGCTCTTTAGTAGGAGTCACAATATCACTCACTGTTTTTTGCTGAGGACGCACTTTTGCTTTTCCTCTTATATGCACCTTTGTTGTTTTTCTATCTAATTTTTCCACCCAGACCGGCTTTCTATCCACCTTAGATTCAACCAAATCTTTCTCAACACCTTTTATCCGTTTTTTAGTTTTTTTAAACTTTTTACCCTTGATATGAATTTTCCCTTTATCGGTAGTTTCCACGCGAGAGGTTAAATCTCTATACCAAGGTGATCCTTCATCTTCCTCTGATAAAAAACTAACATTAGAATTACAACCAGTTAATAAAATAACAACTGACAACAATAGTAACCTTATAGCCTTTTTCATTTCAAACCTCCGCGATTATGTTTTATCCATTGATATATATCGTGCGACTGTCGTTAAACTTTGAATAAAAAATATTTTAAATATTTGATTTTTAAAACACAGACTCAGAATTTAAGCCGGACAGCTAGTAAAGACAAGACGATCTACCTAATATTAAGACTCAAGTTTTAAGACTAAAGTTAACCGAAAGAACTAAATTCCAACAACAGGAATCTAAAGAGTATTCTGTAAGCGAGGATTCCATTTTAATTTTGCACGCGCGCGTACAGATTCCATCCATGATAAAAAAAACATCCGCCCCATTATTCTATCTGTAAAAAAAGGAACCGAAGATCGTTCAGATACATTTTTGCTATCTGATGTTTTTTGATAGAAAGGCTCTACTTTTAATACAAACGATTGATCTTTAATTTTAATAATCTTGCTAATTAGTCCTCCTTGAGGTGCGCTTCGCACTACCTCATCAAATAACTTTCTAAAAGACGGTAAACCTGGAAGAAACCTTCGGCTAAGATCAAACTCCTCTGTTTGCTCCCATTCCCAATTTTTATCTTTTACCATCTGATTCAGTAAATCCTCTTTTCCCTGCTGTATCCATTCTGTTAAAAATTGCCTCTCCTGTTCACGTATACTATTAGAGGGAAAAGATACATAATGTACGCGAGTCCTAAATGCACTCAGCCGCTGATTTTTATTGGTTTCTACTTGAGACGTAGACACTGCTTGATGAAACAGTTGTTGCAAACGAGTGACCTGTAATTCCCGCTGAATTTTATTCTCAAAATGAGTAGCAGACCAGCGACGAGCGGATAGAAAAGAATAATACCTCTGACGTGAAAAACGACCGTCTTCTTTAAAAACAGATAACCGAACAATACGATCTCGTACCGCAAGATCCGATACCACAACACCACGAGCTCTTGCTTGTTGCACCATTAACTCTGTATTAAGCAAAGCATCAATTGCTTGCGTACGTAACTGTTTTTGACGCTTAGCTTCCAATTGAGTAGAAGTATCTGCGGCTAACTGGCTCCTCAATAGCTCCAAATAATCTTGATATTCTGACCAAGAAATCACTTGATTATTCACAATTAAGGCAGCGCCACCCAGAGAAGACATCTGCTGAGAGGGCACACCAATAAAAACAAAAACCAGACAAATGACAGAAAATATAATATAAGAAATAATAGTTTTAGCTCGAAAAGGTTTTCTTATTTTTTCAAACATAGTCTTCTTGTTTTATAATCTTCTACGTAATAATCAAGTCTGATTAGGGAGAAGGTATTGTATTTTTTTAATTTCAACTTAAAAAAGACGTTTTTGATATGTTGTTTAGTGCTGGTTCCTCTATTTTTAATCACTTTGGATCGCCAGCAACTGGAGAAAAACCTATTCTTTCAATCTTTTTTATATCTCTCCGGAAAAACACAAATGTGGAGCCAATCCTTTTCCTCTGCGATATTTAACACAGTGAGTACGTATTTATATTTAATTCATACGAATAAAGAAAATAGACAATTAACATTGGAAAATAAGCAATTAAAAGCAAAATTAATTCTATTAGATGAGGTAAAGCAGGAAAATACCCGTTTAAAAAATTTGATGCAATTTAATCAAACCGGCAACTGGCAATCTTTATTTGCTCAAGTGATCGGACGCGATCCCTTATCACAGTACCAACTAATCACGCTGAACAGAGGTAAGCAACATGGTGTGGAAAAAAATATGCCAGTCATTGCAGAAAAAGGATTTATTGGCTATGTATTCCGCACACAAGCAACATTTTCGCAGGTCATTTTATTAACAGACCCTCATTCTGCTGTTCTCGCTGTTATTCAGCGTTCACGAATACAGGGAATTGTAGAAGGAATAAACCGTAATAAAGCCCAATTAAAATATCTAAAAAGAAGAGATGATGTAAAAGAAGGAGATATTGTTGTGACTGCAAAAACTCATTCTAACTTAGCTGGAGGTTTTCCCATTGGTAAAGTGAGTAAAATTACTAAAGAAACTTATGGCCTCACCCAGGAAGTGATCATCACTCCTTTCATTAATCCCTCTGAACTGGAAGAAGTGCTTATTATTACACACCAAAATCCGGACAGGAACCCTTCCCATGTCAACGATTTATAAAACCAACTTATTAAGCGACACATTGACGATTTTTTTAATGGTACTGGTGATCATTTTTCAAAATTCTTTTTGGCCAGAAATCTTTGGAAAACATCTTCCTCTTTACCTATGGATACCTTGCTTAATATACTGGCTACTTTATCGCACAACATGGAAAGCGACTCTAATGATTTACTTTCTCTCCTTTTTGGTTGCTGCCAGTTCCACAGTATTAATCAGCCATTTATTATTAATCCATTCGTTAATATTTTTGATTACACTTTTTTTTAAAAGAGTATATTATACTAGCTGGACCTTTTTCAGCACAGCTTGCGCGATCAGTTTACTGTTTTTTCCTCCGTTATTGTGGATATCATCTATTTTGCTGGAAAATCATTTTTATTTTCCTCCTGTATTATATTGGATAGGAGGAGGTATGATATCATGGCTATTAAGCTTCCCTTTATTTTTGTTATTACAACAAACTGACCAACTTTGTCTCAAAAAAACACATAAAAAAATAATATAACAAATGAATCAATTTAGAGAAAAATTACCGAGGATAGAAGAAGAACTCAGGGAAATGATTCCCCGATGGAAATTTATTTATTGGTTGTTAATTAGTGCTGCTCTTCTACTGACTAGCCGATTATGGTATTTGCAAATTCTACATGGAGAAACTCTCCGACAATATTCAGAAAGAAATCGCTTAAAAGAAAGTATCATCTTAGCAGAAAGAGGTTGGATTTTAGATCGTCACCACCATACTTTAGTAAATAATCAGCAAGGATTGAAATTAACACTTACGCCTCAATACATTCACGATCTACCAAATATAGCAGAACACATTGCTCCTATTATCCATAAGCCTATTAAGTATATTATAAAAAAAGTGAAAACAAGTGAGAAACAATATGGTCCCTTTCGACCAGCAGTGATTAAAAAACATCTGAACATTCACCAAATAACACAACTAAAATCTTTACAATTGAATTTCACTGGCATGAATATAAAACAAACAGCTATCCGACATTATCCTCTTAAAAAAAATGCAGCACATTTATTTGGTTATATGGGAGAAATATCTAAAAAACAAATAAACAAATTTAAAAAATATAAACATCGTTTTCATTTTCGACCCGGCGATTTAGTTGGTAAAAGCGGGCTAGAATCCATATGGGAACATGAACTGCGAGGAGAGGATGGATTCTCTTTTGTAGAAGTTAATGTCCATAACCGTAAATCCAGTTCTAACATTGCCAGACTATGGAGTTTTCAACCAAAACAACCCGTGCGTGGTCATAATTTAGTATTAACTATTGATAAAGAACTCCAGGAAAAAACATATAATAGCTTTTTACGTAAAGATTCCATCGGTCCTCGCACAGGAGCTGTTATAGTGATGAAAACAAATGGAGAAATTTTAGCCTTATGTTCTTCTCCGGCCTATGATCCAAATGCTTTTTCCATCGGACTTTCTAAAACAGAATGGATGAAACTTGCCAGTGATTCTTTGCAGCCTTTAAGAAACAAAGCTATTCAAAACCATTATGCACCTGGTTCTGTATTTAAACCTATCGTCGCATTAGCTGCTTTACAAACAGGTATCATCACAAAGAATACTCTTATTCAATCACCACCACACTTAGTATTCAATGGACGTATATATCATGATTATCGGCAAACAGGGCATGGAGCAATCAACGTCCTATCAGCAATTGAACGATCGGCTAATGTATTTTTTTATAAATTAGGTATTCAAATAGGTATTGATCCGATAGCACATTATGCACATCTTCTTAATTTAGGAAAAAAGACAAATATTCAACTGGAAGGGGAAACCCCCGGTTTTATACCCAATAGAAAATGGAAAAAACAAAACTTAGGTGAATCCTGGCAACCAGGTGAAAATCTATCTCATGCAATTGGACAAGGGTTTATTCTTGCAACTCCTTTACAAATGGCAGTTGCTTTCAACGCAATTGCCACAGAAGGTAACATCATGCAGCCTTTTATTGTTAAACAAATTATTGATTCCAATAATCAAGTATTACAAACTTTTCAACCGCATATGATTCATAGTCTGCATTCCTCTATTGATAAAATTCACTTCCAAACAATAAAAAAAGCATTAACACGTGTAGTACAAGGTGAAAATGGTACTGCTAAATGGTACCGAGTGAAAAACGTATCTATTGCCGGTAAAACCGGTACTGCACAAGTGATTTCTCTATCTAAACAGAATATTTATAAAAAATGCAAAACTCGCCCTTACGAACACAGACACCATGGATGGTTCGTCGCTTTTGCCCCAGCAGAACAACCAGAAATTGTTGTATCTGTTTTAACAGAACATTCTTGCTCTGGATCCGCTGGATCCGCTCCTATCGCTCGCGATATTATTAATTTCTATTTTAACAAGAAAAAAAATAAGCTATTAAGTGATCTTTATAAAACCAATAAATACAACAACTTATAATTTTAAAAATAATGTTTAAAACAACACGCTATAAAGAAAAAAACTGGATCAAAAAACTTAATTGGAGTTTGATCGTCACTACTTTAACGCTAGTGATGATTGGCTTAATCAATCTATACAGTGTATCTCACCGACCTGGCGCAAATGCTACTTACTTATTTTATTATCAAACTATTTGGATAGCTATTGGTTTTACAGTTTTTTTCTGTATGTCTTTCATCCATTATCACTATTTAATTAAATGGGCCTATATTATTTATGGCATTAACCTCTTATCTCTAGTTGCCGTTGAATTAGTAGGACGTTCATTTGGAGGGGCACAAAGGTGGTTGGATTTCGGTTGGTTTTCTTATCAACCAGCTGAAACTGCTAAACTAGTACTTATTATTGTATTAGCACGCATTTTATCTATTAAACGTAGCTGGCAATTCAGCACCATTAAAGAATTGATTAAGCCAGCTGCTCTAATTTTAATTCCTACCGCTTTTATTATACGACAACCAGATTTAGGCACAGCTATGATCACACTCATTATTACTGTCTCTATCATTATATTCGCTAAAGTACATAAAAATGCCCTATGGTCTGCTCTATTACTCATCATATTTGTCACTCCTATTACCTGGCATTTTGGATTAAAAGAGTATCAAAAAAATCGTATTTTTACTTTTATTTCTCCAGGACGAGATCCGAGAGGTACTGGTTACAATACTATTCAATCTAAAATTGCTATTGGCAGTGGTAAATTTTTCGGGAAAGGATTTCAAAAAGGAACCCAATCCCAACTGGAATTCTTACCAGAGCGACACACAGATTTTATTTTTAGTGCGCTGAGTGAAGAACATGGATTTATTGGCAGTGTCATCACTTTATTACTCTTTACATTATTGATTTTGATTGGATTTCATACCGCTTTTCAATCGCGAGATAAAGAAGGCATATTCCTTTGTGTAGGCATGTCTTTCTACTTATTTTGGCATATATTTATCAACATGGGAATGACGATGGGACTTTTACCGGTTGTGGGCATTCCTTTGCCTTTATTCTCTTACGGAGGATCTAGTTTAATCACCACTATGACAGCTCTGGGAATTATTTCCTCTGTGTCGTACCGACGATATTTATTCTAATATTATTATGATCTTTAAAAAACGACTAATGACTCAAATAATCAAGCAGAACTTCTAAAGAACCATCGTTTTTTGTGTTGTTTAGATTTTGTCTGTTGATTTAATTTTAAAGAATAACGTTCTTGCCGTGCCTCTATCATTCTTGGATCAATTAACAGTGCTTTATTAAAACAAGCCGTTGCTTCTTTATTCTTTCCTAACTGTTTCATAAACAATCCCTTAACAAAAAAGAAATTTTCTTGTTGATATTCTATTGATATATTTTGAAAATGATCGGAAAATATTTTTTGTTTTTGTTTATTCAATTGCTCTTTATTCTTTTTTAGATCCGCCCACATCCAAAATAAAATAGAATCTTTAGGAGCTTTATCGGATTTTAAAATCTTATCAAATTTCTGAAAAGATTGCTCATAAGCACCATTTTTTAATTCCCGCTTTGCTTGACGATATTCTTTAGTCACTGAAAATAAAACACTTTGTGCTGCAGAAGATAGTTTCTCCATATAAAGTTGTCGCTTTTCCGGATCGATCAATGTTTTATATGCTTGATTAATAATGACTAAACTTTCGTTATATAATTTCTGTAAATCATCTGGGTAATTACCTTGCCTGTAATCTGGATGACAGGCTTTAATCAATTGAAAATATTTATTTTTCAATTGAGAGTGATTAACATTTTTCGGCAAGCCAAACAATTCAAAATAATTTTTAGATTGAGCTTTGTTAATAAAATTCGTTAATTTTTTATAAAGGATGGATTGATCACGAGATGCTTTAATATGTGTGACAGTTTCACTTGGTAAAGACAGACAACAATTTTTAATCAATAGCCGATAATATATCTCTCGTACATAACTATCTGTCTTAAAGGGAGCACTATTCATTAATTCTTGAATGGATATTTCTTTTTGAATAGGATTCATAAACACGGATTCAAATAACCGAGACTTTCCTTTATTATATTTAACTCCGACATCATTTCCCAAATAGTTTAATGTTCTATCTTGATGTTTTTTAAAGAAATCTTTTATCCAGGTAAGACCCACTTTAGAAAATATCCACTCATCTAATAATGGCATTAAATCATCTAAATTAATATACCCATTATCTTCCTGAGTCTTTTTCATTTGCGTATCAAAATAACGTAAATGGACAGAATTACTTTGCATAGTTTTAGATAAACCAAGAGATAATTGTTTTTTAAGCATCTCTTGCATCGCATGTGGAGAAATTAAACATTGATTCACTAGATATCTTCCTAAAGGCATATCTCCTTTTTGTTCAATTGCTGTTTTAATTTCTTCAGAAGAAATAAGGTTGTGTTCCTCTAATAATTGACCTAATGGTATTTGATTCATTTTTAAATGGAATATCTTACCGTCTTTGAAAAAGATTTTAGATGGAGTATCAGTTGAACCACTGAGTTCCAATGTTCCACTAAAACCGTTATTACACAAATGTACATAAATAAACATTAAATGATGTGGTTCTATTATTCTACAGTGATCCAACCATGTGGTATAGGATATATTGCTTTTTGATTCCATATAGAAAAATTTAAAATATTTCTTATATTTAGCTGAGTAAAAAGTATCACGAAAAACCTGATTAATCCGATCCATATTAAATGTAGATTTTTTAAAAAAACTATCCACATATTTAATCACTTCTCTAGGTATAATATTTTTTTCTACAATAGCAGAAATACACCACACGACACATTCAGAATGTAAATATTTCTTTTGAACAATATTTTTTAAAAAATCCAAACCGTTAACTTTTGGCAGCACGAGATCCACGATAAGCAGATCGAAAGCTTCAAATGACATGAGATGTTCGGCTTCTTCAGCAGTATGAGTCACTTGTACAACTGCTTCATGCTGAGTCATAAACAGATTACTAAGAGTTTTTCCTAAATTTTGATCATCTTCCAAGATTAAAATTCTTATAGACATAAATATAACTTTCGGATATTTGGGGACTAAAATTAATAATAATGTTATAAATTTTTTTAAAATCGTGACAATAATGTAAATGCAGTAGCAGGTTACCAGTGGCGGATCGCCATGAATACTGCGCCGCAGATGTTCGCTCTGGCGCTTATTTTGTGAATCTCTTAAGTTTAAAAACCTTGTTTAAAAGCTCAAACGAGTCGCCATGGACACTTACTTGGCGAACATAATGTGCAAGATAGTGACAATAACGTAAATACAGCCGCGGCGAAAGTATCCCCCGCGACTCGCGGGCGGCGCCCCCAGAGGGGGTTATTTGGCGAACATAATGTATAAAATAGTGACATGGATGCAAGGAATCGCGGCGAAATCACTCCCCCTTTGAGGGGGGTTACATTTTTTCAGGGGTGGGAATGGACAGGTAGGATAGTCCTTCTTTCAGGGCTGATTGAACGACCTGCACGAGAAACAGGCGAAAATTTTTCTTCTCTTGATCTTTTAAACTACCGATGGGGCAATTTTGATAGAAGCGGGAAAACTGTTTAGCCAGATCGAATAAATAATGGCAAACGGGTGCGGTTTTCATTTGCCAGGCGCTATTTTCCATTATGAGAGAGAAACGAGAAAGGTGCACAATAATTGACTGTTCTTCCGGTGAAAACGCAGTTGGTTCTTTGTATTGAATCGTCTGATTATCCGCATTGAATTTCTTTAAAAGAGAGCAAGATCTGGCGTATGCATACTGAATATACGGCCCTGATTTACCATCCCAATTGAGCCATTCCTGCATATTAAAAATAATTTTTTTGTTTAAATCCTGCTCATTCATTCCATATTTAATAGCTCCTTCAGCAACTTGACGAGCTACTTGTTCTTGTTGATCTTTATCCCAGTTATTCTCATATTTTTGTAAAAACTGTTTTTTCACATAAGCTGTCATTTTTTGGATTATGTCCATAATAGGAACGATATTTCCGTCTCTAGAGCTCATAGGACCAGAAGGTAGTTGTACAAAGTTATATTTTAAATGTTTAGATCGGCTGGCAATTTCTGAACAACCAATATGATCTAATACAGCGAACACTTGTTGGAAGTGTCGCTCTTGTCTTTGGTCCACGATATAAATATTTTTTTCCGGGTGATAATCTTCCATCTTTTTTTTAGCTAGATAAATATCTTTAGTAGCGTATAATCCATTACCGTCTGATTTTAATAGCAAACAAAATCCCAATTTTGAACCTAAGTCTTTACCAATAGCTGATTCAGATTTAGTGAGTTGTTTTTTTTGATAAAGATCTTTAATCAACTGAACGGAAGGTTCATCCACTTCTGATTCCCAATACCATTTGTCAAATTGCACTCCTACCCACTCGTACACTTGTTTCATTAAATCACAGCTCCATTCGCGTGTTTCTTTCCATAGCTCATAAATATCACCTTGTTTGGACTGTAGTTGTTTCAAAATATCCGTCACTTGTTTTTGAACGATCGGAGCAGAGTCCGCCTCTTTGACAGCTTCCTCAAATTTTAAGCAAGCTTTTGTATAAATATATCCTAACCATGCCCCTTTGCGCACAAAAGGAGGATGTGTTTCATCAGGAGGTTTTTCTTTATTATGGTATTTCAAATACCATAAGCATTTCGCAGTATGTGTGCCCGTATCCCCAGGAAAAGTACAGCTAATGACTGAAAAGCCTCGTTTTTTTAATAAAGTGGTTAAAGCTAAACCGAAACATAAATTTCTTAAGTGGCCGATATGTAATTCCTTATGTGTATTAGGTTGTGAGTATTCCACCAACCATGGATTATTTTTTTTAGGTGGCAATTGAAATAACTCTCCGGAACGGATGGGATTCAGTAGCTTTTGACATAAAAAAGCTGGTTGAAAAAAAAAATTTACATAAGGACCTTTTGCGACAACTCGCTCAAATATAGTAGAGGGAACTTGATAAGCGTTTGCAATTTGTGCAGAAGCTGCAGCGGGGTTTATTTTTTTTTGTTTGTTTGCAAGAAAGAAACAAGGCAAAGCCCAATGTCCCCAGTCCTCCTGTGGAGGAGCACTAAAGTACTGAGCTATTTGATTTTCTGCCAGATCCAATTGAAATAATTTATGAATGGTACGAGATAAATCGCGACATACAATACTGGTAAACTGATCCAACCCCCAAATCGGGGGGGATACAGCGCCGCGCCCCCATAGGGGGTTACTTTCGCCGCGAGTCCCTGCACTCATGTTACTACCTTCCTACTTTATGTTTTTGATTGGCAGTGTTTTTTCCACCACTCAATGGAATTAGAAATAGCGTAAGCAGCTGGCTGCGGAGAAAAATCCAGTTCTGCACTAGCTTTACTATGATCAAACCAGTGATAAAATCGACCTAATCGCATATCTTTATCATTTAAAAAAAAGCGGAACCCCATCGCTTTTAATCCTTGGCCAACCAGCACGAGTGAATCTAAAACAAAATTACTCATACGAATAGAGGGAGGGTGACTACCGGCAGCTTTCGCTACCAATTGAAACAATTTTTGAATACTAATATTTTCACCACTGAGAATATATCTTTCTCCAGACCGGCCTTTTTGCACAGCTTGTATCGTGGTTTCAATAACAGATTCCACGTTCACCACACTGAGTCCACCGGAAGTATAAAATGGAAGACTACCTGTTGCGACCCAGATATGTGTCCGTCGACTAGCTTTGCGCATATCCCCTGCACCATAAACATTAGAAGGATTTAAAATAACTGCAAATAGATCACCTTTTTGGCAAGCTTGTCGTACTAATATTTCTGCTTTCCTTTTTGTATCAAAATACCCGAAACGAAATTTGTCCATTTCATAAGGAGATTCTTCATTTAGCACTTTCGAGGTAAGACTAGCTCCGACAGCAGCAACGGAACTCATGTAAACTAAACGAATATTTCGTTGGCGACACACTTCAATAGCATTAGCTGTCCCTCCTACATTTACTGCCTGCATTGCTGAACGCAGCCTTTCTGCATAAGCCACCAACCCTGCTAAATGAAATAACACTTCTACCCCACCACTGGCGGCAGACATGAAAGAATGAAGATCTGTCACATCCCCTTTATGTAAATGAACAGACAGTTTTTGCAATTCACTAGTATTACTGGAAGGGCGTACTAAAGCGTGCACGGAGTGCCCTTCTTTCACCAAAGCTTTACACAGCCATCCACCTAAGAAACCGGTTGCTCCTGTTACTAACACTTTCATACACTATACACCCTAGTTCGCAGCTTTCCTTGAACACAGTCTTTGAAAAATTATTATAAAATTACTTTTATGACTATAGCTTTCAGTATGACTAGTTTATTTATCATTGTCACTATTCCATTATTTTTTATTATTTATGTAGATGGATTAACAAGTGCGCACGGACATCCCTAATCGCTGAAGCATTTCAGTGTCTTTAGAAAGACCTGGGTTAGCAGAGGTTAAAAGTTTTTCTCCAATAAAAATGGAATTAGCACCGGCAAAAAAACATAAAAACTGATCGGATTCACTCATACCTGTTCGGCCAGCACTTAAACGCACCATAGATTGAGGCATGAGAATCCGGGCAGTTGCAATCACTCGTATGATCTCTAAATGAGGAAGTGGCTTTTGACGTGCCAGAGGCGTGCCTGGAATAGGAATAAGTTTATTAATAGTTACGCTTTCCGGTGACGGCTGCAAAATGGCCAGCTGATGCAAAAATTCAATTCGATCCTGTTTTGTTTCTCCCATACCAACAATACCACCTGTACAAACTGTTATTCCTGCTTTTCTAACGGATTGAATGGTTCGCAGGCGATCTTCATATTTACGCGTTGTAATAATTTTAGGATAAAAATTCTTTGAGGTATCGATATTATGATTATAAGCGTACAAGCCAGCTTTTTTGAGTCGCACGGCTTGTTCTTCTGATAACATACCTAAGGTGCAGCACACTTCCAATTCGAGATCTTTTACTTCTGACACCATGTCCAACACACGATCAAACAGAGGTCCGTCACGCACTTCTCTCCAGGCGGCTCCCATACAAAAACGAGTCGCCCCTTGTTTTTTAGCCGAGCGAGCAGCTGACAGTACAGAAGATAAGTCCATCAATTTTTCTTTATTAACTCCTGTATTATAATGAGCGGATTGAGGACAGTAGGCACAATTTTCTGAACAACCTCCTGTTTTAATGGACAGCAGTTGGCTAGTTTGTATTTGTTGTGGATCAAAGTAGCGACAGTGCACCGCATGTGCTTTACTCACTAAAGTTACCATTGGCATATGATATACTGATGCTACGTCTTGAACAGACAGACGACTGAAGGCTATTTTAGGCAGTGCAGATTTTTTTACTTTATTTAAATCAGATGTCTTAGGCATTGCCTTATTTAATAATAAGCTATTCCAAAACTCAACATACAATCGGATATTTACAAGCATAATTTGCAACAGTGTAAATATTTGTTTTCCCATTTAAAAAATTCACTCAAAAGCTCAGATATGCATTTTGCCGCAGAGCATGGCGAGGTCGCCGCAGACAACTGATAAACATGATTTACAAGGAGTGACATGCGTACAGCAGAATCGCGGCGAAGTTACCCCCTTTGGGGGGCGGACACTTACTTACTTGGCAAACTTTATGTGAAAAATTGTGACATGCGTGCAAGGAATCGCGGCGAAGTTACCCCCTTTGGGGGGCGGACACTTACTTACTTGGCAAACTTTATGTGAAAAATTGTGACATGCGTGCAAGGAATCGCGGCGAAGTTACCCCCTTTGGGGGCGGACACTTACTTACTTGACGAACTTTATAAGCAAAATTGTGACATGCGTGCAAGGAATCGCGGCGAAGTTACCCCCTTTGGGGGGCGGACACTTACTTACTTGACGAACTTTATAAGCAAAATTGTGACATGCGTGCAAGGAATCGCGGCGAAGTTACCCCCTTTGGGGGGCGGACACTTACTTACTTGACGAACTTTATAAGCAAAATTGTGACATGCGTGCAAGGAATCGCGGCGAAGTTACCCCTTTTGAGGGGGGGGTTGACTTTTGGGGTAAAAGTTTCTTTAACTAAGGATAATGTTTACCTTTCTTTCCATTGTGCATATTATTGTCTCTTTTATTATGATAATTTTTATTTTACTTCAAGATCCAAAAGGAGGCGGAGCTTTTGGTATTATTGGAGGTGGAGGAACAAAGAGTTTATTTGGCAGTTCTGGCGCGAATCAATTTTTAGTCGGTGTGACTAAATGGACGGCTATTATATTTGCCTTTACTTCCATTTATCTAGCTGCTTTAAGTTCAGATAAAAACACCAGTGTGATAGATCAATATACTAATGCGCCTGAGACGACAGACAGCACCTCTTCAAATTCAGCTCCTGCTGATGCTAAAGTAAAAAGTAATACAGCGGAAGACACAAAACCATCTAACCAGAACACACCAGACGTAGAAACAAGTAAAATAAAAAACACAGCTCCAGATAATATGAATAAAACGAATGTACCAAATACCAATGAGAATAGCACTAACCAGTGACTGTTTTTTATTCAAAATATTTCCTAATAAAAATTTTATTATTATCTTTCTTATCACTACCTTGCCAATTATATTCATTCAGTGCCAACGTAAGATCTCATGATTCACTAATTAGGCAGCAACAAATTTATATGGATCAAGTGATCCACAGAAAAAAAAAGATCTTGATTAACAAATGTATGAACAGTAACCAATCAAATGATAATGGTGATATGCTGATTGAGCTAAGTGTGTCTCGCCAAGGAAAAACAAAATCGCGAGTGGTCCATACAGATCTAAAAGAAAAAAATATTTTAAAATGTATTCTCTCTGTATTAAATAGAATACAATTCAAACCATTAAAGCACGATATTCAAGTGACTCGTATTTATCACTTTATTGTGCGATAATGAAAGCCTCACATTTTTCTCTGAATCAATTCTCTAGCTGCTGTTTTCCAGTCAGGAAATTGAAATTTAAAATTATGATCTAATAAAATTTTTGGCTGAACATAGCGACTTTTTAAAACCAATTCCGGATCTACTCTTGTGAGCCAGGACAAAGGATACATCATCCACCTGGCTGCGGGGAGACCTATTGTCACTCCAAGTACTTTACGTAATACAGCCATAAATTCTTTTTGTGGCAAAGAACATGGAGCTGTGACATTGACAGGTCCTTTTATTTCATTTTTCAATAAAAAATTAATTACCTGTACAAAATCCTGCTCATGAATCCATGAAATATAAGCCTTGCCACCTGCAACTGTTCCTCCTAAACCCCAACGTGCAAGTTTAAAAAATATATCAAATGCTGTATAAGCTCCTGGACTCATTACAACAGAAATACGAGCGATTGTTTTTCGGGTGTTCTCTGTTGGAAAGGCGTACATTGCCTGCTCCCACTCTTGCACTAAGCTTGCCATTTTTTGCCACACAAGAGGTATATTTATTGGCTCACCAATACGTCCAGTTAATTCATCATTAGGAGCATCCACACGATGCGAATAAATCGTTACAGAACTCATTTGAATCCACACTTTTGGAGGATGATGTGCCTGATGAATCGCTTGCCCAATGACACGAGTAGCATCCACACGAGAGCTTTTCAGAACTTCTATATTCTTTTTCGTAAAAAGGCATTTAATACTTTGACCAGCTAAGTTAATGATTGCATCAGACCCATTTAATACTTTTGTCCACTCCCCCATTGAACGAGCGTCCCATTTAACAAAACCTTTTTTTAAACAAGCCCTTGGTCGCCGGCTTAGTACCAACACTTCATGCCCTTGGGACAAAAAAAAGTGGTGTAACATACGACCTAAATAACCAGTGCCACCCGCTAATATTATCTTCATTTTAACACCCTAAATAAACACACCAGCAAAATGAAATTTTATCAAAAAATATACACACTATTTAAATAGTGTTGCTTAATTAATATAAACAATAAATAATATAAAGTAAAGATGACTCAAATAATGAAAACTATATTTTTATCAACTTTTTTATTACTTGCCTGTAATGAAAACAGTGCGCTCAATGGTGGAACAGATGCTGCCCAATTAGAAGGAGAGTATACAACGTCTTATAATGATACATCTTTTGTTGTATGGATAGAAAAAATGCATGAATCTAATCAGGAACAAATATTTGTCATATTATTTTTTAACAGAAACAAACGAACAGAAGCGGAAAATATTTTAAACAAATATAAAGATGTAGATGCTTATTACCAGGCTATTTGTGATTCCAACGCTGCTTCTAAACTACCTGCATCTCAGCGTCCGGTGGGAATCTATACTATCTGGACCGGTATCGGTGGAATAGGATCTGTTTCTATATCAAAAACAACGCCATCTAGCACTATTGACATGCATAATGAGTTTTACATTAATTTAGCTCCGAATGATGAGCATGCGTTTGCAAAATTTTACCCGAACTCACCTTTGCAAATCAAATTTCTGGAGACTGGATATATTAAAAAACTTTGGAATTATTTTTTGATGGGACCCACCTTGACTTTAAAAAAACAATCAAATGAAACCCATGGCTTGTTAAAAGCTTTTATGGAATCCCGCAATGCTGCAGAAAATAAAATGGATCAATTACTTCAACAAAACCAAGTAACCTGCCCTTAAATCTTATCGAAACAATTACGACTAACTCAAGTGAACGAAGAATAACCAAAAATAATTGAACGACTCCAATCCTATTAACATCGTTCTGAAATTTTTTATTAAAAAAATCAATATGTTGAGAATTACCTTTATGCTATGTGTCTTATTAAAATACAATGGTGACTAGTCAAAATTACAAAATAAAGTAATAATAAAAGCAATTTTAATGAAAGAGTGATCTTTAAATGATTGATTTCATAAATTCTATTTTCAAGATAGTCAATTCTTGGATCAGCCAATTGTTTTTCATGGATTTATTGTTTTTTGTAGACGGAGTTAAGTTCCCTTTAGTGATATTTATCTTATTCAGTGCAGGCATATTTTTTACTTTAAAAATGCGCTTTGTAAACTTGCGAATGTTTAAAGAAGCTATTCGTCTAGTGGTACAAGCAATGAAGCCAGGCGAGGCAGACAAAAAATCAGGAGAAATTAGTCATTTTAAAGCCCTAACCACAGCACTATCTGCGACAGTAGGGTTAGGTAATATTGCAGGTGTAGCGATTGCAATTTCTGTTGGTGGCCCAGGGGCAACTTTTTGGATGATCGTCGTGGGACTACTGGGAATGAGCACTAAATTTACTGAATGCACTTTAGGCGTGATGTACCGTAAAAAAAGACCTAACGGTCAACTAATGGGTGGCCCAATGGAATACCTACAAAAGGGTTTCGCAGAAATGGGTCATCAACGTTTAGGTCGAACACTTGCTATTATATTTTGCTTTCTATGTATCGGTGGATCTTTTGGTGGAGGCACAGCCTTTCAGATCAATCAATCTATGCATGCTATTACAGATACATGGCCGGCGCTTTCCCCATACGGCTGGGCCTATGGTTTGATCATGGCGGCACTAGTAGGCATTGTTATTCTGAAAGGCTTAAAGAGTGTAGCTTTTGTAGCCAGCCGTATTGTGCCACTCATGTGCACTCTATATATCACTATGGCGATGATTGTTTTAGTTGTTCATTGGAATCATATTCCTCATGCTTTTTGGATCATTATACAAGGAGCCTTTCAACCGGCTAGCGCTCTTGGTGGAATCATGGGAGTCATGATAGTAGGTATACAAAGAGCGGTTTTTTCTAATGAAGCGGGCTTGGGCTCTGCAGCGATTGCCCACTCAGCAGCGAAAGTTAACCATCCAGTGGAAGAGGGAATCGTCGCTCTACTGGAACCTTTTATTGACACGGTTTGTATTTGCACGATGACAGCTTTAGTGATCGTTATCACAGGGGCCTATGAAAACCCGAATTATATGGATTTAGTGGAACATCAAAAAGGTGCAGCGCTAACATTTAAAGCAATGGGGGAAACAATGAGTTGGTCTCCCTACTTATTAAGCGTAGCAGTCATCCTATTTGCTTTTTCTACAATTATTTCCTGGTCCTATTATGGAGAACGATGTTTTGTTTTCATTTTTGGTGACAAGTACTCGGTTATTTACAAAATACTATTACTAATCGTTGTTTTTCTGGGATCTATTGCCACCTCTTTAAATGCAATGGAGTTTAGTGACTTAATGATTCTCAGCATGGCTTTCCCTAATTTAATTGGTGTAGTATTTCTGAGCGGCAAAGTAAAAAAAGCACTGAAACAATACCAGCAGATAATAAAAAAACCCAATCCGCAAAAATAAATCAACTAACGGAATATGGTTTGTGTGATGTTAAAATTTCATATCGTTACTCTTTTTCCAGAATTTTTTAACTCTCCTTTGAATGTTGGGATATTAGGCCGATCTATTCAGCGCAATTTATTAAAAGTAAATTTAATTCCACTTAGAAATTTTGCAACAAACATTCATCAGAGTGTGGATGATAGTCCCTTTGGTGGTGGAGATGGAATGGTACTTCAGTATGAACCTTTGAAACAAGCAATTGAATCAGCACCAAAAAAAAGAACAGTGTATTATTTAAGTCCAAAAGGGAAGCAATGGAATTATGAAATGGCAAGACAGTGGGCGGAGCAGGAACAAAAAGAACGTATTATCATTTGCGGACGCTATGGTGGAGTCGATCAACGAGTGATTGAAGAACTCGTGGATGAAGAAATTTCTGTGGGAGATTATGTACTCACTGGAGGGGAACCAGCTGCTTTATTGATATTAGATTCTCTTTGCCGGTTCATTAAAGGAGCTTTAGGAAATGAATATTCCGCTACTAATGAAAGCTTTGAAGATCATGGCTTATTAGAATGTCCTCAGTGGACCCGTCCCAGAGAAATTAAGGGACATTGTATACCAAAAATATTATTTTCCGGTCACCATCAAAACATTAAAGAATTTCATTACTTTATATCTGTCTTATTAACCGCACTAAAAAGACCAGATTTATTAGTAGCTAGTCCTGCTAAGCGAGAGGTACCGGCAGCGCTTAGTTATGCGCAAAAGCTATTGGATGAAGAGTTAATCGCCTGTGGCCTTTGCCGTGCTGACTTGCAACGGATTTCCAGTGACAAAGGCAAGAAATTAACCAAGAATTGAGACAGTTGCTAAACAGCTTGATAATGACTCAATTTCAGACAAAATATTTAAAAAATCTTTTTAAATCTAACAAACACAAATAAACCAATGATTTAAATGCCTTTACTGATGAAATTAACATTGTATTAGGAAAATTTTCTTTTTATGTTAATCTCTTTATAGCCAGTCAAATAAAATGTAAAAACTATTTTGTAGGGTTGCAGGGTTGCATAGCTATATAGCTTATGATAAGTACCGTATGGCAATCTAGCTCCACCGTCTCGGTGGAAGAAAAACTATCTTTAAAAGGAAATACTAATGACTATAATATGGATATTTTGTGTATTGCTATTTGCGTATCCTGCTTACGGTGATTCTGGTGGTTTTACCGGAGACAAATGCAAGCAACCATTTAATAATTCAGCACCTATCAGTAATGAAACAAAAAAAGGTGCAGCCCAAACTGAACACACGGCGCAACAGCCAATAAACATAGAACAATATAGTATCCGATCTGCCGCTCTTAAGGAAGAAGCGGAACATCTGCTACAAAAATTACAATCTACACATCCTAATGACGTTAAAAAAATAGAGCAATTAGATCATAAGCTTCATCAGATAATAGCTGAAGGAAAAACACAGATGACCACAATAATACAAGAATTGAAAAGAATAAATGTAAATAACAACCAACAAACAGTAAAATTAAATTACATTTTTAATTATATCAACCAAAATAACTTATGGATTCTATCTAACAGGTTAAAAGTATCCATGGAAGGATACCAGGATCAACAAATTAACTTATCAAAGAAAAATCCATCTGAGTAACTATACAAAAAAAGAAAAACAGAAGATTGATTTATTCTTCAGAGTCATAGAAAAAACATGAATCTCTCTTTAAATTTGCACAACTATGCTACTTATGATAAGAGAGTACCCATTCAGCGATGCACGATTGCTTGAATGAATGAGTGAAAAGAATCTCTAATTGTTAAAGAGAACATCATGCAGAGTAGGAAAAACTGTTATCATTCTATCTATTATAGCTATAGGATTTTCAGCATAACGACTATAATAGGAATATTTTGTGCATTGTTATTTGCGCACCCTACTTACGGTACTTCTGAAAATAAATGCCAACAATCATTTGACAATCCAGCGCCTACCGATGAAACAAAAGAGAGTGCAATCCAACCATCTCACACACCACAAAAGCCAATAAATATAGAACACATTCACGATAGATCTATCGTCCTTAGAAACAAAATAACATATCTGCTACAGAAATTAAAATCTACATACCCTAGTAACGCTGAACAAATAAATCCATGGGATCACAAACTGGATCAAATAATAGCTGAAGGAGAAACTATGAAAAGAAGCATACTACAGGAACTGAAAAGATCAAATCGAAAAGACAACGAACAAACAAGACAACTAATTAACACCTTAAACCACATCCATCAAAATAACTTATGGATTCTATTTAACAGATGAAACAACTTCAAAAAAAATATAAGAACATTATAGTCAAAACATTAATCTCTCTTTAAATTTGCACAACTATGCCACTTATGATAAGAGAGTACCCATTCAGTGATGTACGATCGCTTGAATGAATGAAAAGAATCTCTAATTGTTAAAGAGAATGTCATGCAGAGTAGGAAAAACTGTTATCATTCTATCTATTATAGCTGTGAGAGTTTGAGCATAGCTATAATAGGAATATTTTGTGCATTGTTACTTTCACAGAATGCATATAGCAATTCTTGGACAAAATGCCGATTTTCTTTTAAAGGCATAGATAGAACACCACTAGAAGAAGCTGGTATAGACTTAAAACAATTATCAAAAAAAGTAGATGAAACTAATCAACAATATTCCAATGTAATAGATCAAGTAAATGATCTTCTTCATACAGAACTCATTGTGCCTTATCTAGATAAACAGAAACATGACCAGCAGCTGGAAGAGAATGTGACAGAACATGCAGAAAATCCGAAGCTATTAAACGAAACGTCGAAGATAATATTTATTGCACACACAAAATACAATGCAAAGCTGAATCAGCTGATTCATATTGCACAATTAAAAATGAAATTAGAAGAGACAATCTATGAACATGCACTCTTTGTATCTCAAAAATTGCAAAAACAAATCGATCATTTAGACCAACAAATGAATTCATATAAAGAATATTACATGAAATAATACACAACTAATGATAGACGATATCAATAACTGCGCTATGAATCTGCTACTCCCATGTCATAATTTTGCCAATCATGTGTACTTAAGTAACGTGAGCTTCCAGGCAAATAGCTGTTTTTTTACACTGGCAATGTAAATATTTACACCACCCCTTTTTTAAAGTTGCATAAAGACAACTCGTATGATAAATATCCTCACTTAACTTAATACCTACTTGGGTTTAAGGATTTAAACATCTGATATTATTAAGAAAAATGTTCTGAAGTAAAAGGAATTGTTATGTTAAAAATTTGGATATTTTATATATTATTATTATTATTTTCATCTTACGCTTACAGCAATTCTTTGACAAATATAAAGTGTTCAATGGCCTTCCTGAATCCAATAGCTGTTCATAATGCTATACACAAACAAAACACACTCGATTATCCAATTCACTCGCAGCGGATGAAAGAATTAAACAACAATTTTTCAACCGAAGAAGCAATAGAAAACAAGATACTACAAGAAAGAACGTATACCTACCCCTCCCATGCTAATATTCACAAAATAAATCAATTAGATCGTCATTTAGATCAAATACATAAAAATAAACAACATCTAAAATAATATTACCTAAACGAAAGTACACAAGTTATAGATAAGGAAAGTGCCATGGATATCGTAGAAAAATTCACGCTGGATCAATCTAAGAAAAAACAAGATTACTCAGCACAAGTTGGAGATACAGTGGATGCCCACATACGTCTTCGGGAAGGCAGCAAGGAACGCGTGCAAGTATTCAGCGGTGTTGTATTAAAAATTCAAGGGAAAAAATCCTCGCGATCCATCACAGTGCGCAAAATATCTGGTGGAGTAGGCGTGGAACGTACATTTCCGCTGGCTAGCCCTGCTTTAGAGAAAGTCGTGCTAGTATCTAAAGCAAAAATACGCAGAGCACGGCTTTTTTACTTAAGAAAACAAAAAGGACGAGCCGCTCGCCTTAAAACAATTGAAACAAAAACATCTACAAAACATTAATTTCTTTAAGAATAAAAAAGTAGTTTGTTTCAATGCAATTAAAAAAATCTGCTCGCTGAATCCAACTAAAAACTATCTAAAAGTCTAGCTTGTTTTCTTAAACACTTTGCATTAATCCACCGATAATATATTTATTATGCGTCTGAAAGTTCTATTGATTTCATTATACGTAACAGGCTTGGCTTTATCCTTCTTCATGGGTTGTAGCAAGCTCAATGTTTTTGGATCAAGTGACTTCTCTTCATTTTCTCAACTACCTTCATGGGATGAGAATGAAGGATCTATTCCAAACGATAGATTCTTTTATATTCGCTTAGCCAGAGACAACTATGCAGGACATAGCTTTTTACAACATGCACTGTATGAGCTAGATGCAGGGCCTGGTACAGACTGTAAAATCCCGATTGATCAAGAATCCAGTGAAGATATATTTTGCCAACTAGAAAAAATAGAAGGGGATCTATGGGGACATCCAACCCCTATTGAATATAATGTGCCGCCTGGTATGTGTGACTACCTGGGATTTCAAGTACCCTGGCACTTTAATCAAAATGCTGGTTATGGACCGAGAATTATTCATAAAGATGAACGCACAATAGGTACTGGAGATAATGCAGAAACAGAAGATAGATATTGCACTGATGGACCAGGACGAGGAGCATGCTCTGCTGAAATAGAAAATTTATGTGGATACGATCTAAGTGATAGAAATGATGACTTAGCTAATTGTTGTATTGGTGATTACGCAGTTTCAGGAGAAGATCAATCAGATGGTTCCTGGGGAGAAAGCCTGGAACAATGCCTCGGAGGCCTAGGCCGCGTTAACTGGAACGCTAGAAATGATTTAGGAATTCCACTAACACTAGTCACTAGTACGGAAAGAGATGGCCACATTGAAACTTATGAAATACCAAGCATTGAAAGCTTTTACGATGGTGGAGATCCAACAAGAGGCAGTTTAAGAATCAGTGGCCCTTCATTTGTCGTAGCTAATTACTATGAAGATATAGAAGATTTTAATTTAGATAACTTACCTAAACTATATGAAACAGATCCATTGCCAAATCACCCAGGCACACAATTTAAAGGATATCCGTATTTTACCTGGTCATGCCTGGATAATGCGCATGAGGTGATACATCGTATCCATTTAGTTGTAAGAGAATGGAATACAGAAGAAGAATTTAATAAATTTGTGGAATCCAATGGCAGCCGCGGAGATCCAGATGTCGGAGGAGAAGAAGGCACTGACTGTGAATATTATTCATTACCGGATCATATATCTAGTACGGGGGAATTGTCTGATAAAGATCAATTTTTTGTATTCCATGAATGTGACGATGCGGTAGATTTAGATGACTGGGAGAAAAGTACACCTAGCACAGTATCTCATCCTCATGTGATATATAGATAACACTTTATCCAATTATAAACTACTGACTGCACCCTCACCACGCGCATCAAAAGCCCCTTCTAAAATTGCCACCACATGCAAACTAAACCTTATTCCCAGAGTATTCTCTAATCCGCTCTGGCATATAACCACATCACACCTGCTCTCATGAATCTAAATAGCAATATATGAAAATAACAAATATATTCCACTTTCCATACCCACTAATGAGAAAGACTATTTCGGAGATATCTCCGAAATAGTCCGTACTTTTTCGTAGTTATATCCGAAATAGTCTAGACATACCCCCTCGGATAATATATCTTATATACTATGAACAAATACAAACCTCGCTACCTAGAGCCCTTTTTAAAAAAAGATTTAAAAGAAAAGATTTTAATTATAACCGGTCCTCGACAATCCGGAAAAACAATGCTTTCAAAACACCTACACCCATCCTCAGTAAAATTTGATTATTTTAACTACTTTGATGCCAAAGACCGCCTAATGGTAGAACGACAAGAATGGAATCCTTATTGCAAGTACCTAGTTTTTGATGAACTACATATTAAAAAAAACTGGAAACAATGGCTAAAAGCTTTATATGAAAAAACAGAACTTAAACAAGGTATTATAGTAACAGGTAGCGCCAGACTTGAAGCCTATAAAAGAACAGGAGATTCCTTAGCTGGCTGCTTTTTCCCTTTTCGCCTACATCCTTTAGACGTAAAAGAAATTTGCCAAATACATAAAAAAGCAGACCCAGAGCAAATACTCACCCGACTGCTAGAAATTGGAGGATTTCCAGAACCATATCTTAAAGGATCAAAGCAGTTTTATAGAAGATGGGCAAACACGCACACTTCAGCCATTCTAAAAGAAGATATGCTGGAGCTAGATAAATACCAAAGAATTTCTCAATTAGAAACCTTATTAGAGTTACTAAAAACATCCGTTGGTAGCGCTATTCAATACGAAAATTTATCAAAAATCCTACAATGCGATGGTAAAACAGTGAAAAAAATGCTGAACCTATTAGAAGGATTTTATTTTATTTTTAAAATCCAACCCTATTATAAAAACATCAGAAAATCTATCCGCAAACAGCCTAAGTATTATTTTTACGATATAGCTCAAGTTTCAGATAAAGGCGCGCGATTCGAAAACCTTGTTGCCTGCGCCTTACTAAAAAATAACCACTTTAAAGAAGACTGCTATGGAGAAAAAAGACAACTTTATTACTTAAAAAATAAAGATAAAAAAGAAATAGATTTCTTAATCACAAAAGACAATAAGCCATTTCAAATGATAGAGACTAAATGGAAAGATGAAAAACTCACATCTCATTTTGATTTATTTACTAAAGATATACCTGATCCTGTAAAAAAAATACAGCTAGTTAGATCTTGTAGCCGACAAAGGCTACATACCTCAGGATGTCATATCTGGCCAGCTGCTGACTGGCTGAAAAATATCAAGTAATTTCTGTTTGTACAATATACATCCACCGCAAATCTATTTTTTAATAATACTAAATAGACAACTATAAACAATCAGAAACCACCAACGGCGCCTTCACCACGTGCATCAAAAGGCCATCCGTTCTCTCTCTTTATGAATCGCAGGAGATACTTTCAATGCAGTTGCATCTGCTTCTAAACAGTATTGTAAAAAAACCATAACTGCATTCATTACTAGCAAAGCATCTGCAGATGTAACATTTTTAAATGCAGGTTTGGCTGTGCTTTTAGTTGCTCTTTCAGAAGATACAAAGCTCTGAATACCTTCAATGATTTTCATGATAAAAATATTATTTGATATAACACCTTTATTTTTAGCTTCCGAAAATAACTTACCTAACTCTCCTTTAGCATTTTTACTTCTCTTGTTTAAAAAAATTTGAAGAAATCTTTGTAAAACATTATGAGCTTTAGTAATAGTGTCCCGATAGTTACCATTTCTATAGTCTTGAAACATATTACTTAAATCATTATTTACTAAACTCCATTTCGGATCGGAAAGACATTTAATTGTAGGAATATAGATTTGATCTAAAATTCTTTCATCTTGACGAGGTATAAAACCACTCCAAGTAAGCTGTTGATTGACATGAAATTGTCCAAAAATATGATTCAAACAGTTCTGTAATTTATTAAATGGAATAAAAGCTTGTTCTATATATTCTTTTCTATCTACATTATTATTTGATTCTTTTGCTTGACGTAAATAATTCTGATTAATAAATCCTTCAGCAAATATACTTAACATATAAAAAACCACATCAGATTTTCCTGTTGTAAAAATTTCACGAAAATCACCCATTGCTGCTGTTTGATAATCATCAAGATATTCTGACATACAATAATGTAAATTTTTTCCATATAGTTTTCTTAAAAATTTATTATTCAAACGTTTTATCGTATTTTCTACAAGATCTGATTTGTATAGAAATACATTTTCATTAATCAATTGCTGAAATGCAATTTCTTTTCCCTTTTCACTGACTTGATCCCAACTTCTCCATGGAAGAGTTTTCTGTATTCTCTCTTGAGTTTTTGGATCAGTCTCACCATATAATAAAAACTTTGGTATTTCCATATTAGTGCTTTTTTTAATATATTATTTACTCTTTGCGATTTAATTCCTGTAAAAAATTCAACATAGGATTCAATTTATCTGAATCTAAATTCCAATAACCCTTTTCAGCAGCTAATCCCAAAGATGGAATATCCTCTTCCATAGCTGAGAGAAATGCCCTACATCTAGCTTTATGAATATCTTTTGGTTCTTTATATCTATTTATATCAAGCTGTGACTGCTGCTTTATACAACTCATAAAAGAATCAATACATTCTATAATACTGTCCGACTCAACTGTAGATAAGCATAAAGATTCTAACTTTCCTTGATTTCCTCCATCCGGAATAATAAAAACCCCAACTCTAAGGGAATTTGAAGTAGTAAATGATGAAATTTGTTTAGGATAATCCACGCTATTGTTCTTTAATACAGAACAAATACTTTGAAATGCCCCTTGAGCGTTTGTATCTGCATCATGGATGACAGCCAATGAAGTTACTTCATCAAAGCCAGGAGTGTTTTTAATTGCTGGAAATTTGTTCTTAAATTTATCTTTTCCACCACTAGAAATAATTTGAATATTACAAATCTCTTTCTTTTTTAAGAAAGTTTTAAAAAAAAACTCTTCATCCTTTCCTTCTACAAGAAGGAGTTTTGTTTCTGTAATTTTTATGCTAAATCTGTTTTTCTGATTCACTAAATCTACCGAATTTCTAACTCAGAATCTAAAGCTGCACTCAAAGTATTAAAATCATAATGTTTTGTTTTAAATGCATTTCCTTTTCTTTCTATCCTCATATATTTAAATTTATCTCTAATCCTATCAGGTATACCTGCTACTGCTCCTAGAATAAGCTCCCTACTATGTGTAGTAGCTATCACTTGTGTATTATTAAACATAGCATGGTGTGAAATAACTTTCCATATATCGGATAGAACAGAATGATGGAATCCATTTTCAAGCTCATCTATAAAAACAACTCCATTATTAGCATTGGAAATTGCTAAAAGAATAGATACAAGTTTGTTAATCCCTTGACCCATCAGTGCCAAGGGAATTTTTTTTCCGAGACCCGTATCTCCGTATATCATTGATCTATTGCCCATTGGTATCACACTCAAAGAATTAAGTTTGGATTCTAAAATTTTTAATGCAGTTAAAATATTAGCTGTATTATTTATTCTATCCAACTCGCCATATCTACGAGCATTTTCCGATTGATGATCTGAAAAAGTTGAAGCAAGAAACACAGCTTTTACACCTTCATTGTATTTCAGCACTTGATTCACAGATGATAAATTAAGTCCCTTTATTTCATGTTTTAACAAAGCCTTATGATATTGTTCTCTTCCTAGCCAATAAGAAATTTCTATCCCCCCAAATCTGCTAACTTTCTCGTTAATTTCAATACTGCTTCCGTTACGAGTGATAATAGGTTGTGTAACAAATGGCAGAAACTTGTATATTAATTTTTTTTGTGCTGAATTAAGAGTATATTGAATAATTATAGGCTGGTTTAAATCAAAATTATGATATACAGGGCCAAATAAAGATTCTACATCATTAGAAATAGTATTCAAGCCTCTCCATCCAAGATGCCTGATAAACATATTGGGATTCACACAATCCAAAGACATAAATGCAGCTTCTAAAATGCTAGTTTTTCCACTATTATTTTTTCCACCAACTAACAGAATTTGAGGAATATTCTGAAGGTCAAAGGACTTAAAAAGCTTATAATTTTGAATTTTTATGCTTTTTATCATTATAGACATCCCTCTTTTTCGATAGAAATTACCAGTATATATTGCAAAAAACAAGAAAAAAATATATAAAATACATAAAAATTATGTTATTTTATAATTATTGTTGATAGTATATAACATAAAATACATAATTATATCAAATAAGGAACTATTTTTGAGAGTTAATCATCCTTTATTAAAAATTGCTCAGAATCAATCAGGTCTATTCACTAGCCAACAGGCAATAGAATCAGGTATCGATTCTAGAAATCATTCTTATCATTTAAAAAGAGAAAACTGGTCACGAGTAAAAAGAGGAATATATCAACTTAATTTTATTCAAACAGATTCAAAAAAAGATTTTTTTCTCTTTCAACTTTGGGCTAGAAATCGTAACGGTGAACAAGTAGGAACGTTTTCCTATGAAACTGCACTTTATTTGATGAATTTTAAAATGGATTGTCCAGTAAAACTTCATATTACTGTTCCGGATAATTTCCGGCGTACTGCTAATAACGATCAATTAATTTTGCATTACGAAAATTTACATACTTCAGAAAAACTAGAGAAAAATGGATTATATATAACTAATATTAGAAAAACTTTTCAGAACTTAATTTCAAGTGGTGCTTATCCTCCTGAATGGATAAAACAAAAATTAAAAATAGCTATTGAAAATAAAATAATCTCCTTAGAAGAAGTAAAAACAATTCCTGTGCATAATAATACTACACAAACATTCAATGCTATTTTATTTGAACTATCTGATTAACTATGATGTTATATTATTAAATTTAGGTTCAATTACAGAAAAGATGACTTATATAGATTATTGTCAAAAATAGTTAAAAACAACCCTGTTAAAGTGTCATGAACCTAAACTTATAAAGAAAAATAAATTTTATCCGCTGAAATATTAATAACCTGATTCTTTGAAAGAATATTAAAAAATCAGAAACCACCAACTGCGCCTTCACCACGCGCATCAAAAGCCCCCTCCAAGAGGGGGGTGACTTCGACGCGATTCCTTGCACGATTGTCACTATCTTGCAAAACAGTAACATAGGATGACGCAATCGCGGCACCATCACTCCCTTTTGGAGGGCGCCGCCGTCCAACCGCCATCACCCTCCCTATAAAATCCCTCTGCTCTAAAATGTGCCCACGCCTCTTTAAATGCTTTAATACCAATGGTGCAAAACGATCCTTATCTACATACAATACACGAGGTAAAAATTGATGATGTACACGAGGAAACTGTACCGCCTGATCTAAACCTAAACCCTGAATCAAATACCGATAACATACCTGAAATACAGCACTGATAATCATCGGACCACCTGCTGCACCAAGCGCTAATACCACACGTCCATCCTTCTCCACAATCGTAGGACTCATAGAACTTAAAGGCCGACGATGCGCACGCACTAAATTGTTCTTACCCTGAATCAAACCAAATTGATTCGGTCGACCAGGATGCGTATTAAAATCGTCCATCTGATTGTTCAAAACAATGCCATACCGATTCGTCACAACATAAGAACCATAACTGCTGTTCAAAGATAACGTCATAGATACCACCTGACCCTTATCATCCATCATAGAAAAATGTGTCGTCTCCCCCCCAAGGAGGGTTACAGCGCCGCGATTCCGTACATCTATGTCACGACTGTGCAAATCAAGTTTACTGATCAAAGCAGGTAATTTTAATATTCGCCGAAAAGAAATTTTCCGAGCTAAACGATCTAAATCCTTCACCGATAACCAACGCTCTAATAACTTAGTTGCGTCCGGCAAATCCCCCATCTGATCTCTCGGACGAAATGCAGCAGATAATACCTCCGCTAATAAATGCCACTCATCCACCCCCCCAAGGGGGGTTACAGCGCCGCGATTCCTTGCACGCATGTCACGACTTTGCAAATTATGTTTACCAAAAGTGTCCCCGCCGACTCGGCGGCGCCGCGATTCCGCTGCTCCCATGTCACGACTTTGCAAATTATGTTTACCAAGTGCCAACACCTGTTCCATTAAACGAGTAGCCCTAAATAAAATAATTCCTCCAGAACTCGGAAGAGGCATACTGTAAAACTGATATCCACCAAAATCCCACCGGATCGGATCAAGCCAACGCACCCGATACTTGTGCAAATCTTCCATGCGCATGACCCCGCCATGTTTTTGCACAACCCGAACAATATCTCTTCCAATCAAACCCCGATAAAATACCGATTTCCCTTTTTTCAAAAGCCTTAATGCTAATGCTAAACCAGGCTGTCTTAAACGTTCACCCGGTAAATAAGATTTCCCCTTATGAAAAAAAACATTCCGACCCGCTTTATTAAATTTGTTCTTACTACTATTTGTTCGATCATAATGATCCCCAGAAATAATAAAACCCCGCTCAGCTAAACGAATCGCTGGCTGTAATACTCGCGCCCAAGATAAAGATCCATACCGACGATGTATCGCCCACATACCCGCAACAAAACCCGGCACAGCCACCGATCCTCCTGAAACACGAGAAGACTTTCCACTCTTTATATAAAAATCTCCCTTCATATCCATTGGCGCAAACTCACGAAAATCCAACCCCCAAATTGGGGGGGATAGTTCGCCGCGATTCCTTGCCCCCTTGCCACGACTTTGTAAATTACGTTTACCAATTGTCCCCGCCAACCCGGCGGCGCCGCGATTCCTTGCACCTATGTCACGACTTTGTAAATTACGTTTACTAATTGTCCGCGGCGACTCGCCGCCGCTGACTCGGTGACGTCCTTTCATTAAGGCAAAACCACCCGCACCTAACGAGACAAAATAAGGATTCGTAACACTTAAAGTAAACGCACCCGCCACTGCTGCATCAAAAATATTTCCACCCGCACGAGATATTTCACGTGCCGTCTCTGCCAAATACGGTGAAGGACCAGATACCACTAATTTTTGTGACTTAAACGATAAACTAAAAACAAACGGTGTATACAAACATAAAATAATAGTAAAACCAGCTACCTTTACCCAACAAACATAGCTCGCCAAATAATAAATAGAAACAGACATGAATGAACGAACATTGTTTTGCATACTCATACTAATCATAATCATTGCATAAAGTCGTAACATGGGAGCAATGGACCCACGCCGCTACTACTACTGAAACTGATTCACTAAACTTTCAAACACATGGCCACGTTCTTCATAAGAATTAAATACATCAAAACTAGGACACCCAGGAGAAAGAAGCACCGTATCTCCAATACGTGATTTCTGATAAGCAATCAATACAGCTTCTTCAAAAGTACCAATTAGAAAAGTTTCTGAATAATCTCCAATCTGACGATTAATTTTCTCTTTTGACTCACCTATAAGAATTAAATTCTTCACCTTCCTTTGAATACGTTCTCTTAACGGCCGATAATTTAAACCCGTGTCCTTACCTCCCATAATTAAAATCACATTCTCTTCAAATACATCTAAGGCTTTCATTACCGCATGCACATTAGTTGCTTTAGAATCATTATAAAATTTCACACCACCCACTTTTCTCACATAATTTAAACGATGTGCACGACCCGAATAAGAAGAAATAACTCTCTGAATGCTCTCCCATTCACCCCCATGCTCGCGAGCAGCTAAAATAGCCGCCATAATATTTTCACACGAATGCTGACCTAATAATTTACTGTTTTCCAAACTGTAATATTCAATCGCCGGCCCAGTCCGCACCCGTATCTGACCATCAATAAAAATTGCTCCACCAATTTTCATAATCTGCGACTCTAAAGGTTTTTTACGTGAAAAATAACAAAGCCGACCACGCTGTACCACCGGATCCTTAGCTAATTCCAAAATACCTTTGTCATCCGCATTTAAAATACTCGTCGTTTGAATCGTTGTATTTTTAAATATCCTTCTTTTTGCATTCACATACTCTTCCATACTACGATAACGATCCAAATGATCCTCCGCCAAATTAGTAAAAACAATATTCCGAGGAGTCATTTTTTCTACATGCTCCAACATAAAACTAGACGCTTCCACAATGAGTACGTCCGCTTTTTCTCCTTTGTATAAATATTCACTCAGCGGCTCCCCAAAATTTCCTCCTGCCCAAGGACGACGTCCTGACTCTTTTAATGCGCGATAAATTAAATCTGCCGTTGTCGTCTTACCATTTGTCCCTGTCACTACCAGTAATGGCTCTTTCACAAATCGTGAACAAAACTCAAACTCCCCTGTCACCTCCACACCTTGAGAACGAGCATAATCAAATAACTTTAAATACGAAGATACCCCTGGACTTAAAATCACATAATCCTTGTTTAAAAAAGTCTTTGGAGTATGTCCCTCTAACTCTATTTGCACAGATAAATCTGATACATTTTCCAGGTGTTTTTCTAATTCTGCCCGCGATTTATGATCGCTAATCGTTACCTCTGCACCATACTTCACCAAAAACCTAGCCAAAGACACCCCTGTCCTGGCTAAACCAACGACTACAACCTTTTTTCCCTTTAACTCACTTAATTCCATCAAAATACCCCCTACCCTATAAACTTATCTTAATTTTAAAGTTGCCAAACTAATCACCGCTAATAAAAAAGACATAATCCAAAACCGAATAATAATTTTTGATTCATCCATCCCTTTTAGCTCAAAGTGATGATGCAAAGGCGCCATTGCAAAAACTCTCCGCTTAAATAACTTAAAGCTTAATATTTGCAAAATAACAGACAACGCTTCTGCAACAAACACCCCTCCTAATATACTTAACAACAAATCATTCTTCGTAAAAACAGCCACTGTCCCTACAAAAGCTCCTAAGCTTAAACTGCCTACATCTCCCATAAAAATTTGAGCAGGGTACGAATTATACCACAAAAATCCTAAACCTCCTGCTACTACTGCCATTGCCAAAGGCATGATCTCCCCCGCACCAGCTACATACGGAATACCTAAATAACTAGCCACATTAAAATGCCCAGCAATATAAGTAAAAATAGCTAAAGTACCCGCACACACCATCACTGGTACAATAGCTAATCCATCCAGTCCATCTGTTAAATTCACCGCGTTCGCCGTACCCACAATGACAAAACTGCCAAACAACACATAAAACCAAGATAAATTAAAAGAAAGATCTTTAAAAAATGGTACGTATAACACTGGCTCTATATAACCCATAGCAATAAATACTGTCAGTAATACACCAGCAACTAAAAACTCATATAACAAACGATACCTACGTGGAATGCCACGAAAATTTTTCCGCTGACTCTTTAATAAATCATCCCAAAAACCAATCGCAGCAAAAGCTAGCAGCATTGCTAACACACCCCATACTAATGGCTCTGACATATCCACCCACAATATAGAACTGACTAATAAAGATAAGATGATCAAACCACCACCCATCGTGGGTGTACCTTTTTTTCTTTGATGCGTTTTTGGACCGTCTGTGTTGATCTCCTCACGAATATTCCGCTTATTAAGCTTCCGAATTAAAACAGGAGCAAAAAACCAGCAAAATAAAAAAGCCGTTAAAAAAGATAAAAAACTGCGAAATGTAATGTAACGAAAAACATTAAATCCCGAAACAACATCAGATAACTCAAAAAGCCATTTATAAAGCATGAAAATCCACCGGTTGCCATTGCTCCAATATTTTTTCCATTCGCATTTTCCGTGAAGCTTTGAAAGCCAATACGAAAGAAGGATCTAACACAGAAAGAATTTTATCCGCAAGATACAAATCATCTGACTCAGATAAATACACTGGCACAGAATCAACAGTATTTTGCTTTAATTTTTTTACTTCTTCGTCCCATTTATATTTAACCTCAGAACCTGACACAATATTTTGCTTCAACCAATCTGTGCCCTCCATAGATTTTCCAAATAACTTAGCTTGAGAGCCGATAAACCATATCATACGTAACCGCAAATAAGAATCTTTCTCTACTTGATAGCGACATAATCGCTCAGCTAACTGCTGATGAAATGGCTCTAAATAAGATCCCATCTCTAAAAAATCCCCTAAAATTAAAATCCGCTGCCCTTTAACAACAGAAGATAAAAAATGATCCAATAAAGCCATCACACTTTCTGCACTCGCATTGTACGCATCAAATAACACTCTGGCCCCACACTTTAAGCGTACCCACTGATTCCGTCTGGCCGGCAAACGACAAATAGATAAACCTTCCCAAATCTGAGAAGACGTCATACCCGCCGCCATCGCCACCGTCGCAGCTGCCATTAAATTACATAAATGCGCAGCTCCCACTACAGGTACACATAGCGGCAAGTCGCCGCTCACACTGCGCCGCGATTCCTCTGCTCCCATGTCACGACTTTGCAAATCATGTTTACTAAGTGTCTGTGGCGACCCGCCACCGCTGCGATTCCCTGCTCCCTTGTCACAGCTGTGCAAATCTTGCAAATTTCCTCGTTTAAAAAGCTTGATCAAAACGAGTTCGGCTTTAAGCGCAAAGCGACTGTAAGCTCGCTTTGCGGCAAAACGCATGTCTGAGCTTTTGAGCAAGCTTTTTAAACGAGGAAATAAATGTATACCTTGCAAATTATGTTGGTGTGAAAAACTCTGTTCACCTAAATGACCCATTACGAATAAACTATCCTCCCGCACCTCTTTTAACTGCAAAAACACATCTGATGCCATATCTTTAGAAGAAAAACGCAAGATACGCTTTTCCGGCATAAGAACTTTTATTTTTTCATACATAGATTGTGTATAAGGATTATCTCCATTAAACACCAATACCGCCTTTTGCGAAGCATGATGATAAATCTGCTCTTTCTCCTTAGCAATCTCCTCCTTTGAACCCAATAAACCAATATGAGAACTTCCTACTTGCACCACCACTACAATATCCGGCTGCACCATCTGACTTAAAAAAGCAATTTCCCCTTTCTGATTCATACCAATCTCTTGAATAAAAAAATCCAAGTCCGGCGGAGCTGATAACAAAGCCAAAGGTACACCATAATAATTGTTAAAACTCTTCGGACTGGATTGAACCTTAAAATGCCGTTCCAATAATAACTGACAAAAATGTTTCGTTGTCGTCTTACCAGCAGAACCTGTAATGCCAATCACCTTCCATTTATTCTGCTGTCTCCAATGACGCGCTAAGCGGTGTAACGCCACTAGAGTATCCTCTACTGAACATATTAAAAAAGATCGATCGCACTGAATCTCACGCAACTGACTGGAAAAACGTTCTATAAAATCAGAACATACCACCACTACGCTAATATCTTTCTTTAAAACATCCCATACAAAATCATGCCCGTCTCGCCGCTGCCCTTTAATCGCAAAAAACCCCCCCCCAAGGGGGGAGTGACTTCGCCGCGATTCCGCCGCTCTCATGTCACGACTTTGCAAATTATGTTTACCAAGTGTCTGTGGCGACTCGCCACCGCCGCGATTCCCTGCCCCCTTGTCACCACCTTGCAAATCATGGTTTCCAATATCACGGGAATCAATGCTAACCCTATCCAACACTTTATCCTGCCATGCACCCACTGGGTCTTTCCCAAACCACCGGCCACCAACCACCTGACAAAAATCTTTCACCTGAATCTTCATACTAAAACCCTTAAATCATCCCTAAGATAATTCACTTAAATCAGACTTTATCAATAGGACATTATTAAAAAATATTCCAGAAAATTACAGGTAAAATAGATAAAAATAAAAGAGATAACTACACAAGAGCTACAAAACAAGTTATTTAAAATACTCTAGCCTCGGTGGCGGAACTGGTAGACGCGCATGACTCAAAATCATGTGCTCGTAAGAGCATGGGAGTTCGAGTCTCCCCCGAGGCACCACTTAATCATGAGACAAGATTCAAAAAATTAGTTATTTTTTTAAAAGTATTTTTCTTTTACTTGCTGAAGCGCTTTATTGATAATATAATTGTTTTTTTTATAACTTTCTAAAATTATATCGTATCCATTGCTCATTTTTGTAATAAAATTCCAAAATTGTTTTCCAATCAATAATTCACCTTCTGCAAAAAATTGCTTTACTCTTTCCTGCTTCCACTCATTACCTTCTCCATCTTTATTATATGCTGTTGCAAATCTAATTTTAATCTCTTCCCCTGAAGGAAGAGTATTTGATAAAATTGCAAATTGCTCAAGCAAAGCTTCTTTTTCTGAACGTGCTTTTTTAGTATCTAAATCTCCACCAATTTTTAACTCAATTAAAAAATGAGTACCTGTCGAAATATCTTTTAAATAATAATCACTTTCATGACGTTTGCTGAGCTTGGTAGAGGAATTTATCCTATCTCTAAGAATAGTATAATGTTGCTCAAGTGGAGGATATTTTGTTCTGCTTTTATAATGTTCTAAAAGAGTTGCTATCTTCTTTATTTGATCTTGGTATAAAATACCTTCAACGTATTTATTGACCGTATAAGAACGCTTAGCTATTTCTATAGCCAACTTTTCAATCATATTACCAAGAGAACTGTCAAAAGAGCGAACGAGAGCCATATAATAGACTACTTCTGGTTTAAGTTCCGCTATAAAAACATTATTTATTTTTTTATTTATAGTTCCTCGTGGATCTGAACATTGTTTTATGTGTCTATCTTGAAAATTATTTGCAAAAGAATTAATATGATTCTCAACTAGATCCTTAATGAAATTTGTGCTTTGGCTCACTTTAATTAGCAGATTCGTTTAACTTAAATGGAAACTTCTTTTTGAAAAGAAAATTCCTTTTGAAATTTAATATCCTTTAATCTTTGTTTTGCTAATTTAACATATTCTTTTTCAATTTCAATTCCTATAAAGTGACGCCCCATCTCTTTACAAGCGACACCAGTAGATCCAACACCCATAAAAGGATCCAGCACCAAATCTCCTTTATTAGAAGCTATTTTTAAAATATGCTTTAGAATTTTTACTGGTTTTTGAGTCGGGTGATTTAACCTTTCTCTGCCCATACAAATAGGAGTCTCAATAAAGTTGTGCATTTCTTTTTGAGTAGTAAAATTCCAAGTGTGTCCTTTGTTCCACATACAACATATCATTTCACAAGCATTTAAAAAACCGGCTCTTCTTAACTTAGGCGGAGGATTTGTCTTATGCCAAATCATAATTTGAAAACTATCAAATAAAGGATCAAACACTTTATGCCATTCACCCAACAGATTGTACGCTGTAAAGATAAAAATATTCCCTCTTGGTTTTATGACTCTCAAAAATTCAGCTTTTAAATATTGAATATCTAAAATTTCCCTATCCCACCTAGCAATGTCGTTGTTTAAAGTTTTTCTCCAGTTAGCTTTAATGTTTCCTGTAGAATACTTGGCCAAATTATATGGAGGATCTGTTAAAATTAAATCGATACTAGAACTAGGAATCTTACTGAGCTTCTTATAGCAATCACCTGAAATAATGTTCATACCTACCCCACAAAAGCATTTTAGACTTATCTAAACATTGATTTTACTATCACCGAAAATATAGCTTAATCTGTATATTTTGTGGCGGCAAGCATTCGCTGTATTGCAACAATCTACGTTTCTCGCTGGTGATTTTCTGAATCCTTATAAAAATTCATACCTTCATGATGACGCCAATCATATTCTGTACCCTGCTGATACCGGCTATCCCATTCACGCCAGCGATTGCGTTTTAATTGATGCTCCACCTCAGAACGACTATTAAAAATAGGTGGCTTTTTCCCAAATAAAAAATCAAGTAACTTTTTCATAGATTCCTTGAATATAACAACACTCAATAAATATTTCTACCTTAATTAAAATAAATATGAACTTAAAACCATATCTGAAGAGGATTTTACTTGGTTTTTATACTAAATAATTTTATTACATAATCAGGAGCGTAAAAAATGCAAAACGATTCCATTCAGAACAATGCACAAATTATTATACAGGAATTGATACACTTACCTTCATGGGAAGAACGATACAAAAAAATTATTACTGTTGGCAAAAATGCACCAGTAATGGATACACAATATAAAACAAATGATTGGCTAGTGAAAGGCTGCCAAGCTCAAGTATGGCTGCATGCAAGTATAAAAAATGGAAAAATTATTTTTCAATCCGATAGTGATGCATTGATTACCAAAGGACTAGTCACTTTGCTCGTGCAATATTACTCTGGGCTTTCTCCCCAAGAAATATTGCAAGACAAAAAACCCTCTTTCTTTAACACACTTCAACTGCAACATCACCTAACCCCCACTCGAGTTGGAGGATTATTCAGTATGGTCCGACAAATTCAATATTATGCACAAGGATTTAAAATCATTACCCAAATAGAAAATCCCATCTCCAAAAAAAAATAATAAACACAACGAGTTAACTGTTTTTTAAGTCAACTTAAAATATTTTGAACTCATTTACTTTATTTTTAATAGAAACTTTACACGTTGACTCAATTGCTTTTGTCTTTCTGATAGAGAAAATATGCTGTTTATCTTCTCCTGATTCAAATAAGATAAAATAGTTTTATTAGTAAGCACTTGATCTTGAAAATGTTTTTTACCTTGAGTGGATAAACTGATGGACTGAATCAACGGATAAGCCTGTGAGCGTGGCATTCCTACTCGCACCAATTCCGATAACAATACAGAAGAAAATACAATCCCACCGATAGATTTTATATTTTGAAGCATCCGATCCTTATTAACTTGCAAATCACGAATTAACTCTGCCATACGCATTAAAGCAAAGTCACATAAAGTAAATGCGGAAGGAAATATTACCCTCTCCACCGAAGAATGAGAAATATCCCGCTCGTGCCATAAAACAATATTTTCCAATGCGGGTTGAACATAAGAACGCAATAAACGAGAAAGCCCTGTGATATTCTCTGAGTAAATAGGATTTTTTTTATGAGGCATAGCGGAAGAGCCTGTCTGGCCAGACGTAAAAACTTCACACACTTCCCCCACTTCTTCCCTTTGTAAATGACGAATTTCCACAGCTAATCGCTCCAGTCCAGCAGCCGTCATAGCCAGTGACGTGATCATTTCTGCGTATCTATCTCTAGGTACCACCTGTGTTGCCACTGGTTCTGGTTGTATATTTAATTTTTCACATACTTTTTTCTCTACTTCTATCGGGAGTGTACTATACGTCCCGGTTGCACCACTCATTTTCCCTCTCTGCGCCTCACTTAATGCCCTCTGTACTCTGTCCCTATGCCGCCTTAACTCCCATAAAAAACCTGCCAACTTAAGACCAAAAGTAATGGGTTCCGCTGCCATTCCATGTGTGCGTGCAAGACATAGTACGTCTGCATAAACCAACGTCTGCTGCGTGATCGCCTCCTCCAACACAGAAAAAGATTTTTGTAGTACAACAGCCGCAGATTTAATTTGCAAAGCCAAGGCCGTATCCAACACGTCCGAAGAACTTAAACCCCAATGCACATACGATCCATCCGGCTCCCCCACCTGACGAGCTAACTCCTGTACAAAAGCAGTGACATCATGACGAGTTGTTTTTTCATTTTCTTGAATATTCGCTAAACAGAAAGCAGCTTTACTTTGAATCGCCTGTGCAGATGACATAGGAATTAAATTTAACTCCCCTTGAGCCCATGCAACCGCCTTCTCCACTTCCAACATTTTTTGAAACCGATATTCTAATGTCCAAATATCAGCCATCTCTTTTCTAGCATACCGCTTTAACATCATGATAATCCTTTTAACCGTTTTAATAACTTTTTCTGAAGATTCATAGCACCCTTACACAAAGAATACGCATCCATCTTACCAATAGATTCTGGATTCAAAAAAAACATCAAAGGATGCGCCTTTAACATACTCTTATTTATATCATCTTTTTCATAATAGACAAAATACAAACATCTTCCACTTTCCGAATCGGATGGATACGAACAAGTCATAGAAAACCCAGGGAATAAAATTTTTAGCGCACTTTCTGCCTGCTGACATAATCCGCGCATCGCAGGAGACATTTTCGCCGCCCCCCCTTCAAAAGGGGAATGATTTCGCCGCGAGTCCGCTGCTCCCATGTCACGACCTTGCAAATCATGTTTACCAAATGTCTGTGGCGACTCGCCACCGCCGCGATTCCCTGCACCATTGTCACGACTTTGCAAATTATGTTTACCAAAAGTGTCTCCGCCAACTTGGCGGCGCCGCGAGTCCGCTGCTCCCATGTCACGACCTTGCAAATTATGTTTACCAATTGCCATATTGTAAGGGCACAATATCCATAAATCCACTTGAGAACTACCAGGATAACGTTTAATGCTCATCGCATTTGCGCCATACCAAGGGGCCTGGTCGTCTAACACTGTAAAAATTGACATCGGCAAAATGTCCTCAAAGCCATTCAAATCCCAAGACAGATTAAACCGCCGCCAAACCCAATCTGGCATCTGCCATTTCCGAGGAAGCAAAGCCGGCAATTGAGGAAAAATGTGCAATATCTCTAATACACCCAAAGCCCAAACCACCGTGCGAGCACTGTGTTTTCCCTGCTCTGTCTGCAGAGAAACATAATGATCGGCAGCCGTGATATGAGTTAACTGATTTACATTCAGTCTCTGAATACCCCACATTTGTTCTTCACGATAAATATTCTCAAAAAAACGTGAAGAAGTATCTTTGCATAAATAAGGAGCAAATAAAGGACTCAGCTGTTCATTTTTGATAGTTGGTAAACTGGAAGCCCACTTTCTTGCTAATTGAACCAAGCCATTTGCTGCACTATTTTTTTTATGCAACAATTGTGCTCTTTTTGAATCATCAGCAGATAAAACAGTCTCACATAACTGAACATCTTCTTTCGTATTTCGCATAAAATCACTAAGCAATCCTCTAAACTCTATAGGCCCATCAGAGTTAAGCACACAAAAACCTTGTGACTGAGAATAATAGTTATCCCCACATAGATATTTTTTCTCCGTGTCGCTTAAATCTTCTGGCGCAAATACACCAAAAGGACCTTCCCTTTCTACGGAGGATATAGACGGAAGCAAAGAAGATACATCTAGTATTTTCACTTTTAATAAATTTTTTCTTAATTGCTGTGCCAGCCATGCCCCACGATCCCAAGCGGAAACAATTAGTACATCATCCATATTTACTAACCTTTATCTTTTAAGTTACTTTGCCAAGATCTATTACAGAAAATCCGTGCTGAACAATAATCCGGGAAATTTTTTGACGAGAAGAAGGACTGATAACTAACACCAACCCTACTCCACAGTTAAATGTCTTTAATAAGGATGAGCGAGTGATCCGTGCTTTCTTTTGAACTTCTACAAAAATATCAGGAATATCCCAGGGTTTTATTTGAACAACCAAACCTTTTGGAATGACTCGTTGAATATTATCTATCCCTCCCCCAGTAATATGAGCCATTGCTTTCAAACCTTTTATGGAAAACAATGACTTTGCCAAAGGCACATACAAAGCAGTGGGCTTTAGCAATTTTTTCTTCCATTGATGTAAATTGAGCACTTTTCTTAATAATGAAAAACCATTACTATGAAAGCCTGTACTGGAAACACCTAATAATAAATCTCCTGCCTTCACTTTATGCGATCCTAACAATGCCGATCGATCCACCACTCCTACAGCAAAACCAGCACAATCAAAATGACCTTTTGTATAAGCGCCTGGCATCTCAGCTGTCTCCCCACCCAGTAATATACAGGAGCTTTTTTCGCAAGCAGACAGTACACCACTTAAAAATTCCCGCGCTGGTTTTTGGCGGAGTTTGGAACAAGCATAGTAATCTAAAAAAAATAAAGGATGAGCTCCACAGCATATAATGTCATTTACACACATTGCCACTAAGTCCTGTCCCACTTCTTTATAACTTTGAAAATATTCGGCTAATTGCAACTTAGTACCTACACCGTCTGCTGAAGCAGCTAAGTAAGGATGTTTCATCCCAGGAAAACAGGCGGGAAAAAGCCCACTATACGCACCAATATTATTTGTCAGATCTGCAAGCTTCCCTCGCTTTTTAGACGACTGACGACTACTGTGTTTACTGCTACGTTGACGAACAGTAGAAGTTTTTTTTTGATGTGAAAGGTTAGTAAACTGAGTACGGACTTTAGACTTTAGCCATTTGACCAGTTTATTTGCTTCTAAGACACTTACTCCAGCTGACCGATAGTCCAAATAATTAGCTCCTGACAATAATGAAAAATTCCCATGAATTATTTAAAAAATACTCGCACCCATATATCGCTTAATAGCTATGAAATGTCCACTTACCTGAGACATGTGGCAAAAAATCGCAATGCCAGCGACTCACCGCAGACACTTACTTGTAAACATGGTGTGCAAAGTCGTGACATGGGTGCAAGGAATCGCAGCGCTGTAACCCCTTTGGGGGCGCTCACGAATCGCAGGAAACGCTTGGTAAACATGATTTGCACAGTCGTGACAATAACGTCAATGTCGCCGCGGCGAAATGTCTCCCGCGACTCGCGGGCGGCGAAATCACTCCCACTTGGGGGGTTTTTTTATTTTTTAGATGATAGGTGCCGATGTATGTATTTAATGAAACGAATTGCTTATTTTATTTTTACTATTTGTTTTTTACCGATGCTGTTTTTTAGCAGTGTTTCACTGGCAGCAGCGGAAAAAAAACCTGGTGAAATGAACGCGTACGATCCGTTTGCGGACTATTCCGAGTTTGAAAATACAGCGGAAGAACAAGAGAATATCAATTTTTTTCAGACCGGACGATTTTTAAGTTTAGGAATAACGGGAGGTGCACAGTTTTTCACATTGAATATGGCGGCTATTCACTACCCAGGTGTATTCTATGGAGGTTATTTAAATTATTTTTTCGATTTACAATTCGCTATTCAATTTGCTCTGACTACCAGTTCACATCATACATTTTTCAATAGTGAAGGAGAGGCCTTTATCGGTTCTACCAGCTTGATCAATCTCAATGTGGATTTCAAATATTTCTTTGATAAGAATCTTTTTCACAAAAACTTAGAATGGTTTCGACCTTTTATATTTGTTGGTGTGATTAATGCAAACCAAACTACTCATGCCACTGCGACTAATCAAGTGGGATCTCGTGAAGATACTGGGTTCGGTGCTAACCTAGGCATAGGTATGGAATTTCATTGGATGAAAAAAATACATTTCGGTGTGCAATACATCTTCCATTTTGTTACGTTAAAGTACGAAAATGTGCCATTAAATATTACAACAGGAAACGCAGACGGTAACCAAATCAGTACTAATTTACGGCCCTATGGAGATTGGATGACAGTAAGTGCGCTGCTAGGCGTTAATTTTTAACAAAATGTAGTAAATTTTAAATAAAATATTCAAGTAAAGTGTGGACAAATGCATGTATCATTGCCAGCATATAATGAATACATATAGCATTAGTTTTTATTTTAAGGAGGATTAGCAATGAATAGAATATTTAGTAAGGTCAGTTTTTTAACAAGCATTAGTCTTTTAGTATTATCAATTTTTTTATCTCCGGCAGGAATATCGGCAGAAAATGATTCTGATACACCTACGAGGACGCCTAACATGGAAGAAGGTGACTCTTCTACAATGGGCATGATGCGTAAGAAGAGATATCGTTATCGTAAGAGAACACATCGTTTTCAGATTACAGCACAAGGGGTGCCATGGCATACAGACAACCAGAAAAGTATGTTCACAAACATTGGTGTTATATATGGTTACAATGCAGGACGATTTGAGTTAGGGCCGCAGATTAGACTTTACAACCCCGGTGGACAGAGCTTTCAGTCTCTTTATTTACATCTAGGTGGTTGGTTAGAGTACAACTTCATTAGGAACACAAGAAGAGAAAAATTTGTTCCGGCGGTTGGTATATCTACTGGTTATGAATTGGAACGTCGACGTCGACACAATCTAGCCTTATCTGTTTATCTGTCTGCTAAATATTTTGTCGCTAGCCGAACAGGTATTGCAATTAATCTTTACTATGAATACTCAACCTTAGGTACTGCCCTATTCCGGCAAACAGACATGGGTGTAGGTTATTCAATTTCTTATGTGCATTACTTCCACTAAGAAAGATATTCTTATTAAAATACAACAGGCTCTGTCAAAAAAGGCAGAGCCTGTTTTTTTAGAACTCGGAAATATATGATTTATAAAATTGTAGCCTACATGCAAAAAATCGCGACATCCGCGAGTCGTGAGAGACAATTACTTAGTAAACATAATTTGCAAAATCGTAACATGGGTGCAAGGAATCGCGGCGAAATCACTCCCCCCTTGGGGGGGCAGCGTGGCATATCCTTAATAGAGTTATTGGTTGCAGCAGGTATTCTTGTCATTTTATCAAGTATTGCAACTGTTTCCTATAGAGGTTACATACTTCCCGTACATTTACGTCAGCTAAGAGATGCCGGTAAGTTATTTGATTCCTCATTTCATAGCTGCATTAGCGGTACTGGATGGACAATTACAAAATATGACGGCATAACAACAGTACACCCCTGTGATGCTTTAACAAAAATTGGCTTTACCTGCCCTACACAAAATAATGGAATATGTTTGATGTATCATAACGGTACCTCTACTACAGATCCAACAGCTGTTTGTGTGCGCATCCGACAAACAATCCAAGGAAAAAAATATCATATATTCGCCAAGGCTGATCTAACAAATAGAGCAAACTATCAAATTGCGTGTAGTCCAAACAACACAGATACAGGAAGTGTGTCTGTTGGTAATACCAATTGCACACCAGGCTTTAACCCTCCTAGCCAGTTAACAGAACCAAATTGCGACGACTGGAGTAAGTAACCCCCCTCCAAGGGGGTGTGACTTCGCCGCGATTCCTTGCACTCATGTTACGATTGCGCAAATCATGTTTATCAAATGTGTCACTAGCAACTCGCAGGCGCCCCCCAGAGGGGGTACCTTCGCCGCGATTCCCTGCACCCATGTTACGATTGCGCAAATCATGTTTATCAAATGTGTCACTAGCAATTCGCAGGCACCACCTACGGCAAAACACATATCTGAGCTTTTGAATAGTATTTTTAGCTGAAGAAACTAACGAATAAGCGCTAATATAGATATTATTTATTTTGCTTTAGATCTTTTAGTTGATCTTTGACTTCTTTTAACTCTGCTTGAGTTTCTTTTAATGCCTGTTGAGTTTGAGATAACTGTTGTTGCATACGCTGTAATGCTTGTTGTGTATGCACCTGTTTTTGCTTTAATGATTCATTTAGCCATTGTTTTATTTGGCGAATCTCATTCAACATACTTTCTTTAAAAGACATCAAATTATGATGCAAAGCTTTGATGGCAGCGAACACTGCTCCATAAATGCTAGGCATATCAGGCTTTGAAGGATGATCTTCATCTATAATTTGTAAATGCTGAGGAAGTTTTTCAGAAATAAAACCCATCCGCTGCTTTTCAGGATAATGATCTTTATATTCATAATTAAATAAAGGCGTTTTTAAAATATCTTGAAGCCCCTGATCGTAATCTGTAAAAGGCGTAATATTTTTCTTATACTCTTGAGAAGATACGATATTTAAAAATGCTGAATTGATAGAAGGCTGTGAAGCAGAGGCTATCAGTGTCCTATTGTTTGATAGAATATCCACTGGATCTAAACTGGTTAGTTTCGCATTTGTGCAAGTACCTCCGGCGCAGCTTTTTAAATCGTCTGCAGCGCCACCAGCCGCAATATAGAGATTACCATTAATGACAATTCCACTGCTAGCAGCTATTGTTGTACTAACACCGGTTTCCAGCTTCACATTTCTGCAAACTCCTCCTGTATTACAAATTTGTAAATTGTCGTCTAGCGACAAATCCGCACCAGCGATATAAAGATTACCATTGATGACAGTTCCTTCATTACTCCCTAAATAGGTAGAACTAAAAAAGTCAGCTGTGGGAGCTGTACTAGGTATTTTGCCAAAAATTAAATTGCCAATATTTAATTGATAATCTGTAGTGGCTCTCACCCCTCCTGTTCCACCATTACCTATCTCCATACCTATAAAGATATTATGACCCCCACTGGTATTGTCTTCACCAGCCTTATAGCCAATAAATACGTTATCACTGCCAGTACCTGAATAGCCAGCCTTAGAACCAACAAAGGTGTTCCCCCCAGCATTACTTCCATACCCCGCCTGATAACCGAGGTAGGTATTATCCCCACCCCTATTGCTACGACCCGCTTGATAACCAATAAATGTGTTCTTATACCCACTACTGCTTCGACCCGCTTGATAACCGACAAAAGCACTATCAGAACTACCCGTGCTTTTACCCGCTTCAAAACCAATAAACACTCCTTTATCTATAGTCGTGTTTTTACCCGCTTCAAAACCAACAGCCACTGTATAATCTCTACTGATCTGGTCCGTATCACCACAGCCTACTAAAGCTGCCTTCTGAGGACTGCCGCTACCATCTGTCACCTTATAGCAATCCGCTCCACCACCACCACTGGCAGCATTAAAGTACACACAGCTAGGCTCCCCACATTTACGAGGAGTACCACTTGGTGGCACGGGATCATATTTCACATCACAATACGCGAAGTAACAATCATCCTGATTGGTGCTATCACAATTACTTCCCCCTCCTAGTGTATTCAGATCCCCCATATTCTTTTTTTTGTAAAAAACGACAAACTGGCGATCTAAAGCGCCACCATCTCTGAGTTGCATGTCTATAATTTCCAAATTATTCTGAAAATCCTGCCCTGTTTGCAACAAAGTATCTGTACCTTTTTTTAACTTTGCAAGTCTCCAATTATTCGTAGAACCTATTTGCGTAAAATCAGCTGAAGAAGTTTTTAAATTCTGGTGACAATCATTTGTTTGAACCATTAAATCATCATTATTCAAAACATTACCAACAAGTACCGTCAATTCCTGCTCTGTCAAAGATGATTTAGCAACCCTAGATGACTGTAGAGATACTTCCAACACCTTAAAAGTACCACCTACCACAGCAGAACCTAATAAGACTGCCATTAAAATTTCCACTAGCGCAAACCCGCGGCAAGTTGCCGCCCCCCAAGGGGGAATGAATGCGCCGCGATTCCATGCACCCATGTCACAACCTTGCACATTATGTTTACAAGTAAATGTCTCCGGCGACTCGCCGGCGCCGCGAGTCCGCTGCACGTATGTCACGGCTTTGCAAATTATGTTATTTTTTTTAGACTTCATATATTATGCTATATGTCCTCACATAATATGTCTCTTTGTCAAGCAAGTAATCTTAATTTTTCAACAAGTAAATCTTTAGAAAACCCTGATTTTAATTAAGAGTTCATAAAGTAATGACAGAGAATTTCTAATAATGATACACATCATTTATGCATCTTTCTCGCTTTCAATTCATACCTTATACATTGAAAACCGTACATCCTGTTTCATTAACATCCCATAGCTTTTCTATCAAAAAAGGACATCTCGTTATCATTAATATCCACATAAGCACTCACCAAAACAAAACAATCGCTGCAGAAGTACCAGCCCTCCCTAGTGTCCACCCTCTTTCCACCAAAGAATCTTGTAACGAATTAGCTAAAATACTTAACACATTAAAAAATAGGATTCTGCCCACACAATTAAAATGGGAACAACCCACTTTCGGAGTATTACCAACTACAGCCACTCTTCCCACTCAAATTCTCTTCTCCCTGGAAAGTTTATTGCTTAGCGCTTACCATCAACAATTTTTAGATGACTTTCATCTACCTGCTTCTTTTAAAATTCCAATCAATCGCTTATTTATTCCTGACTCCTCTGAACCAGATGATTCCAACATTCAAACATTAAAAATTAAAACCTCTAACTTAAAAAAGCCTCTCCTATTGATACAAAAATTACTTCAACAGAATCCCCGTCTACAACTGAGGCTAGATCCGAATAGAACAATGACTCCCAGCCAATTAGAATCATTGGTTAAATATATCCCAAAAAGAAATTTGGAGTACATTGAAGATCCTTATCCTCATCTCCACCAAGGACTAGCTGTATTTAACCACTTTCCCCTCGCCTTAGATAAAGAACTTACGCATGCCCTACAAGATAAAAACATTCCACAGAACGTTGTTGCTCTCGTTGTTAAACCCAGCCGAGATCTATCTCTGTCTGGCGTGATTTCTCTTCTTCAACAAAAAAAATTTAAAATCGTGATTAGCAGCCCCTATGAGACACCTGTAGGATTATGGCCTTTAGCCCACTTAAGTGCTATCACAAAAACTCCCGCTGGATTAGACGTGCAAAAATTCTTCCAAGTATCTAAAACGATACCTTTTCATCCTACGACAAATAACCACCTACACATTTCAGAAAACTACCAAAAACAATTGACAGACCGCTTGATTACATTACAAAACTAATTATAAACTGTATAATTGGTAAATAAAAATGAAAAATAATACTCACTATTGGAATCAGAAGGGGTTTAGCTTACTAGAAATTGTTGTATCCGCCAGCTTACTAGCTGTTTTGACCACTCTTTCTGTTCCTCCTTATAAAAAATATCTCAGAAGATCTAAAACCACAGAGGCAAAAGTGTCTCTTAGCCAAGTCTATCAAGCAGAAAAAGCTTTTTTTATGCAGTGGCGTTTTTATACTCAAGATTTAAGTTTAATAGGAGCTTCCCCGGAAGGAGAACTATTATATAATGTAGGCTTCGCTGTAGACAATGGAGGCAGTCTCCCAACTTATTATCAAGGTCCTCCACCCCTCACAGATGCTAAGGTGAAAAGTTTTTACGGCATTTGTGGCGCAGACATAGACGAGGATCGCAAAGGATGTGGTTTTGTAGGTCAAAAACAACCACCGGATATTCCTAAAGACCCTATAGGAAAGAAAGAAGTAAATAAAGTATCCAACACAGAGTTTACAGCTGCTGCTATTGCCGATCTCAAAAATAAAAAACCTAAAAATATTAACAGCACAGACAAAAAAGATATTTGGACAATTGATCAATACCGACGAGTGACACATGCCAAAGATGGAACATAGTCAACATTAAAACAATTAAAAATGTGAGGTGTAGCAATGATAGGTAGCTTTATAACCATTAGCAAAAGAGTATTCTTTTTTCTAGCCGTAAACTTTGTAATTATTATCACTTTAAGTTTTGTGCTCTCAATGGGAATGCAATATTTCGGAATAAAATTAGAGGGTTTTAACTTTCTGCTAATTTTATATTCCATTATAGGAATGGGTGGAGCTTTATTTTCTCTATGGAGCTCTAAATGGCAAGCCATAAAATTCATGGGAGTACGTATTGTATCTGAACAAGAAAATAACTCTGACATCAGAACAATGGTGCAAAGAGTACACCATTTAGCCCGTAAAGCCGGCCTACCAAAAATGCCGGAAGTGGGCGTTTATGACAATCAAGAGGTCAATGCTTTTGCTACTGGTCCTAGCAAAAAAAATTCACTGGTAGCGGTTTCCACCGGCCTACTTAAGCACATGAATGAAACAGAAGTAGAAGGCGTTTTAGCCCATGAGATCAGCCACATAGCCAATGGGGATATGGTGACCATGACCCTGATCCAAGGAGTCGTCAATGTGCTAGTGTATCTCATTGCCCATTTAATTGCTTCTATAGTTTCGTCAGCAATGTCCCGAGGTAGAAGTAACTTCTTTTTGCACTGGATGCTAAGAAGTTTATTTGTTTCTTTATTATATATTCCTGCCTCTATGATCGTTTGCTTTTTTTCTCGCTGGAGAGAATACCGTGCAGACCATGGTGGTGCTTCCCTTGCCGGAAGGGCAAAAATGATTGCTGCCTTACAATCATTAGCACAAATTAGTCAACATGGTGTTCCACAACAAGAAAAACAAAAATCACAATATAATTACTTAAAAATTAACAGCACTAAACAACAAGTTTCCTGGTGGATTCGCTTGTTTGCCACACATCCACCTATCCAAAGCCGCATTAAACGATTGCAAAGAACAATAATATAAGTCAGCCTATCTTGTGTGTGTTTTTGCTGTCTTATTATTTTTCTTATTTAGCCAAAATATTATTTTGCCAGCCCCGGCTATTGCAAAAGAAACGCTTTCTATACCAATATCCAGTAAACACAGTGATTGGATCTCCAAAGAACTAAACAACCAAGAATTACAGTGGTGGTCCTCTTATAAAAAAGCTTTAACACTTAAAAACGACAGCAAGTTATTTTGTGATCGTATGTACTCACTAGTAAACGTTCCGTTTCCACTGAAACATTACGCTAAACTTTATCATTATTCTCATTGCCATGAGTCTACTCACATTACACGAACTGATTTTCCAAAGTGGATGCAAAAAAAAGTAGCAAAGGCATGGTATGAAAAATCCAAAAGTTTAAAAGATCAAAAAGAAATCATGGAATCTGCTTATTACTTATACCAGTTACTATCTGAAAAAAATCAAAAAGAACAATATTTGATTCATGCTCTGCGCATTGCCAAACAACAACAAGATCCACGAACTTTAATATGGACAAAGCAATTATACCAACTATCTCCCCGATATATAAAAAAACCCACCCTGTCACAAATGTTATCTGTGGCTAATGATTTTAGAAAGAATCGTCAATTAAAAAAAGCAGCTCTATATTATCGCCAATTATTAAACACTCCAGAAATCCCTTTTTATGAAAAAAATAATGCTTTTAAATGGATGCGTTGGATTTATAAAGATCGCCACAACACTAAAAAATATTTAATAGCCACTTACCAATGGAAACGGTGGCTAAAAAAAGAAATGAATAAACATCCACAAGCCATTCAATTTTACCACAATATCTCAATCATGTTCGTACGTACCCAATGGACATTAGGACATCCACGTAAAGCTCTTCGCACTTTAAATCAAATAGAAAAAGAATTAAAAAACCGTTTTTCTCTTTTTGAAATTTACCGACTGAAAGGTTTTATTTTTGAAGAACTGGGGAAAATAAACCCTGCAATTTATTTTTTTCAAAAATCCCTTAAGGAAAAAACACTTAATTTGGAATTAAAAGAAAAAACATGGTGGCAATATGGCTGGGTACTTTATAGAGCAGGCAAAATACAAAAAAGCATTACAACTTTAACAAAACTTTTGGAACAAACACAGAATCAGTATTTACAAGCCCGTATTTTATTTTGGACAGGACGTTTATGGGCAATAGCTGGCAACCACAAAAAATCAAAGCAAAGCTATCAACAATTAATCAAAACCGATCCAGTTTCCTATTATGGACTACTTGCCCATTATGACACAAAAAAAGAAATCAAAATAAAAAAAACCAATATCCGACAAAAGCTTGGAAACAGTAAAGAATACAGTACTGCCCGTTGGTTACTCTCTTTAGGCGAACATGATGATGTACATGATTTTCTACAATATAAAGCCGAAGAATACCGTAAAGATAACAAACAAACGAATCGCACAGAGCTTTTTTACTACATGGCCTTAGCCAAATATTATCTTCCCTTATTTCAAATGGCAGGAAGTTTGCCATTAAAAGAACGTTCAGCATTTTTTCAATCTTATGCAGAAATTTTATTTCCCATTACTTACCGTCAGGAAGTGGAAACAGCCGCCCAACTGTTTAACATAGAAAAAGAATTAATTTACGCCCTTATTCGCCAAGAATCTGCCTATAACCCTAAAGCGAGAAGCCCTTCTGATGCTTTTGGACTAATGCAAGTGCGTCCTTTAACAGCTAAATACATTGCCAAACAAGCAGGTATCAGATACCGCAGCATCCGAGATTTATACCATCCTAAAAAAAATATACTCTTAGGTACCGCTTTTCTAAAAAAACAATTTAAACATTATGATTTCCAATTCATTGTTACAATAGCCTCTTACAACGCAGGAGGAACTGCCATCCGACGTTGGTTAAAACAACGACCTATCACTGACCCCTTATCCTTTATTGAAGATATCCCTTTTAATGAAACAAGAATTTATGTCATGTTGCTGATTCGCAACTTTATCTTTTATAAACTACTCATTCATCCAGAAAGAAAAATCACCTTTCCCCACTGGATCCTACACATCCAACCCCCCAAGGGAAAGTGACTGCGCCGCGATTCCTTGCTCCCTTGTCACAACTATGCAAATCATGTTTATCAAGTGACCCCCTCTGGGGGCGCCGCCCACGAGTCGCGGGGGACATTTTCGCCGCAGCTGCATTGACGTTATTGTCACTACCTTGCAAATCATGTTTACCAAAATGTCAGCGGCAACTTGCCGCCGCCGCGATTCCTTGCACCCATGTCATTATGCAAATCATGTTTAAAGTAAAACTATCAATTGCTTTAATTATCCTGCTTAGGCACTGGGTTAAAAGGAGCATTTAGATCTGCAATAGGTGGTGGCGGATTTGTTACCGGTGGTAAATGAGTAGATTCTTCTGAAGAAGTTGTGGGATTATTTTTTTGTTGAACAGACGGAGTTGTCTTTGCTAGATCATTTTTCTGAGTTTTTCCAATATAATAAACTTGTAAATATTCTGGTATCTCCTCTACGTGCGTGTATCGTAACCTTGGCCAAGTGGAACAATCTGTAGAATCTAATTTAGCAAAAGAACTGATTTTTAAAACGGATCCTTCCGGAGTAGAAATATCATCACCCGCAGAATCATTCTGTTGCAATGAAGTGGATGACCCATCTGCTGACGCAACATACTGATCTATATTCTGCCCAATATCCTGTCTAATATCTTCTAATGGCATTCCTTTTTGTTTAAAATAAATGCTAGATACTTTACCATCTTTATTAAAGTAAAAGTCCAGTAGATCATATTCTTTATTATTCCAAACAAAAGGAGAAGCAGGAAATTTAAATACCTGGCTCTCTTCGTAATAAAACACACCTTTTGTTTTAGGATGTACTAATAACACTGATTCCGCTTGAGGAACGTTTTGATCGGTACTCACCTGCACTAATAAAGGGATTGTAGATTTTTTTAATTTTATATTAACTGTCGGATCATTTAAAAACCGAACACACACATAAATCTGTGAACCTATTTTGGAACCAGATACATTCACATCACTTAAATCCGTTGTTAAAAAGAAACCTTCTATTTGCTCTGACGCTTTCTTTAAATCCACTAACTGCCCAGCAGATAAAGCAGGAAAAGTATAAAGCGCATTATCTTGCACACATCCCTGTAATATTAAAAAAATGCCGACTAAAAAAAATCGACTGCGTAACAAAATCATACACATAGTAAAACTTATTTTTATCTTTTTATATACAATTGAACACACTGCGTAAAATTATACTATATAACGTTCTATTGTTTTTTCTGTCTTTCTTTCTTATGCTTATCTTATGTCGGCTCTGCTATCAGACACCTCTGCTTTTGTATTAGTTTTAGACAAAGGTAGAAACTACCAAAGTAAACAATCCAAGCAATTTCTAGCTCATCTAGATATGTCTAAAGGCCATAAAATGTACAATAATGTTACACATTTAAAACCATATATAGAAGAAGTGGTTGCTAACAGAAAATTTATGATTCATCGTCATGTCCAAAAAGTATTAAAAAGTAATAAAACCTTAACACAGGTTCTAGTGCTCGCCTGCGGATGGGATCCTATTTTAGTAAAAATGAGCGAAAAATTCCCTCAGCATAGTTTTTTTGGAATAGATAACGAATCTGTGCATTTGCAAAAAAAATTAGTAAAAAAACTCATGCCTCGGGCACGTATTTTTTACATTCAAGAAGATCTCACAGATGTAAAATCACTACTAAAAAAATTATCGGCGAATGGATGGAAACCTAATCTGCCTACTTGTATTGTCCTGGAAGGAATCATTTATTACATTCGTCCAGCGCCTTTTTGGAATGCTTTCAAACAATTAACAAAAAGCATTCATTCAGATTGCTTTATTTGTGGTGATTTTAGCTTGGATGGAACAAAAACTAAAATAACAAAATTGAGTCAAAATTTTATCGCTGATGTATTTGGCATGATAAAAAAAGAATGTTCTCAAAATTATTATCTTTATGCCAGAAAGCAAATGCGAACCCGCTTATCCAGCTTAGGATTTTCCCACATTAAATTTTTCACAATGGAGGAAATACAGAAACAAAGAACTGGTAAAGCAACACCTTGGAAAAAAAAAGAAGGTCCTATGTTGGTATTCACCGCGCACAAAAAACACAAAAGATAAATAAGAGTACTGACATTCAGTAAAATTTTAACATATTTGATCACTAGTAATGATTTCTTCATCTAAATATCCTGTTCAAAACGAGTTCGGCTTTGAATGCAGAGCGACTGCAAGTCTGATCTGCAGCAAAATGCATGTTTGAGCTTTTGAACAGGATATTTAGATAAATAAACAAACATAATGCACAAGATAGTGACATGCATGCAAGGAATCGCGGCGAAGTATCTCCCGCGATCCGCGGGTTAGACGGTTCGCCAGAATAGGGTGAGTGATAAAAGCAAAGATACGGCATAAGACAAAGCGGCTATTTTTAAAAACCAAGGGAACATCTCTACTTTTCTTTGTCCTTTTAGTGCTTTCACAGAGCTTTTTTCTAATTGACCAATACGGGAAAAAATCTGTTCCAAAGCTTTGGAATTATCTGCCCGAAAATAGAGTCCGCCTGTATTTTTAGCAATTTGTTTTAAAAGTTTTTCATTAATTTGGCTTCTGACTGTTTGATATATAATTTTTTCTCTTCCCAATGGATCGATAATCTTTCTTGGAATTTGAGCTAATTGATTATTTGTACGCGCACCCACACCAATCGTGTACACTTTTATCTGGTATTGCTTCACAATATCCAAAGCAGTCTGTGGATCAATCACCCCTGTGTTATTTTCTCCATCCGTTAGAAAGATAACCACCTTACTTTTGGCAGTAGAAAATCGTAAGCGCGCAACGGCACCTGCCAAAGCGACACCAATAGCTGTACCTGCTTTTAAAAATGGATCATAGTGACTAGTTTGCACTTCTCTTAAACTATTCAGCAATACAGAATAGTCCAAAGTAAGTGGTACCCGCGTATCTGATTCCCCGGAAAAAACAATTAACCCTACTCGATCCGATACCAATCCGTTCACAAAATTCGTAACCACTTTCTTAGCTGCTGTAATGCGACTACCGGGAGACATATCTTCTATTAGCATGGAATCCGAAGTATCTAGCACAATCATAATATCTATTCCTTTTGCCGATCGCTGCACATAGGTGTCCACTTCTTGTGGTCGCATCAATGCAACAATTAAAAATAACAAACCGATAAATTGTAAAATAGCCGGCAACTCAAATAACTGAGTACGTATACTGGAACCGATAGAAGTTCCTAAGAATCCAATACGAAATGCGCCTTGGCGTTTCCGACCTTTTAAAAAATAGTACAATACCAAAATAGACCAAGGAATAAACAATAAAGCAGCCCAAGGGAAATACCAGTGCATTATTTATTTCCTTGTTGTTCACGCGCCAATAAAAAAAGTTTGATACCCAGTTCTCGTCCCATATTTAATAATTGCTCATAGTCCTTTTTATTCACTAGAGTGCCAGATTCTATATTGGCAAGCTCTATAAAAAACTGCGATAAATGACGATGATGTACTTTGTAAAGATCCGGATGATGCCGTTTGAACATTCGTATAGTCAGTTTTAATGGATTATTTTCTACAGGAACTAAAAATTCTTCTTCCAAAAAATCACTAAAAATTTTTTTAAGCCTTTGCATAAAATTCACTGGCTGAATTTTATCTAGTACTCTTTCTAGTAAAATCAATTCATTCGTAAAATGACTAAAAGAATTACGATCTTGCCGACGAAGATAAATATTTGCAATCCATGTTCTTCTTTTAAAAAACGTTTTTAATCGGACAACAATAAAAATAATCAATGCGAATACCAGCGCGATACCCATTGGCCAGTACCATATAGGCAAAGGAGTGATCCAAGGCCCATAAGGAGGATATGGCTGAATAGTTTGTGCTTTTTCTTTTGGAATAACAGAGGCCACGTTCCATTCTAACGTAGAAAAATTAATACTATCTGTCGCGCTAATGAATCGTAAAATAGCCTGATGATGTCCAGGTTGGTAACTTGTTACTTTAAAAGTTCCTTGATCTTTTTCTATCTTTACTGTTTTTAAAATCGCTAAATGATACGTATCAGAAAGTGGTACAGAATGCGGTTGGATAGTAGTGGGTGACGAATCGGTTGTAGAAGGCACAATGGTTAGTTCCCAACGGAAAGGAGGAGAAAGTAAAGCTGTTACTGGCCATGTGCAATGCATTTCAAATATATCACCCACTGTGACTTGATGATCTATTCCTTTAAAATAACAGGAGCCGGTAAACTGTTTTTTCATCGTCTACGCCTACGTTGAATAAAGCCAAGTAATTGTTTAAAAAGATCTTTACTGGTATCAATATAAAAATAGTCTACTTTAGAGCGCAGCAAAGCTTTTTCCACTGTATCTTTTTGCTGTTTCATTTGTGCTTTATACTGTTCAGTAAATGTTTTAGAAGAAGTATCTACGACTCTACGTTGACCAGTTTCTGCATCTTCCAGTTCTAGCAATCCCAATGGCGGCAAATATGTTTCAAAAGGATCCCGAACAATTCCAACAACAACATCGTGTCGTCGACGAATGATCTGTAATGGTTTAATAAAGTTACTGGAAGTAAAAAAATCACTAAATAAAAAAATATGGCAATGTTTTTTAAGCACATGACTTAAAAATTCCAAAGCTGGCGTAAAATCTGTTTTTACAGATTTACGCTGAAAAGAATACATGTCTCGCACCAAACGAGACACATTATTTAAGCCATGTGTAGGAGGCACATAATGTTCCACATGATCAGAAAATAACAGCAGTCCCACCCGATCCTGATTTCTTTGAGCGCTAAAAGCTATCAAAGAAGCTAATTCACAAGCTGATTCCCCTTTAAATTCTTTCGTTCCGAAATCAAAAGATCCGCTAATATCCATCATCAATAGGAAAGTAGCTCCTTTTTCCTCTTCAAAAATTTTGATGTAGGGCTCTCCCATTTTTGCCGTTAGAGGCCAGCTAATCGCACGCACATCATCACCAGGAACATACTTGCGGTAATCCGTAAATACCATTCCCTGTCCCTTAAAGGCAGACTGATAACCTCCGGCAAATAGATCTCTTACTTTTTGGCGCAGTTTTAATTGTAACAAGCGCACTTTTTTTAGAATAGGAGCTGGTGCGCTCAAGACACCCTAACCTTTTTGATAATTCGGGTAATGACATCATCCGCTGTGATCTCTTCCGCCTGCGCTTCATAGGATAAAATCAAACGATGCCTTAGTAGAGGATAAGCAATCGCTTTTATATCATCTGCTGTGACATATTTTTTACCATGAATAAAGGCATACGCTTTGGCTGCTTTAGGAAAATTAACCGTTGCACGAGGAGATGCACCGATAGAGATTAAATTTACTAAATCCATTAAACCATAGTCTTTTGGATTTCGTGTTGCCATCACCAGATCTACGATATAATTTTTTAGTTTATCATCCAAATAAGTCTGATCTGCCTGCTGTCGGAAAGTTAATAAATCTTCTGCTGACAACACAGGTCGCGCTTGAGGTATACTAAGAGAAGACATGCGATTAAGGATTTCCATTTCTTCCGCTCTCTGACCATAATCCACAAGTACTTTAAACAAAAAACGATCCATTTGTGCCTCTGGTAAATGGTACGTGCCTTCCTGTTCAATGGGATTTTGGGTTGCTAACACTAAGAATGGATCTTCTAAAGCAAAGCTATTTTCTCCAATCGTTACTTGTTTTTCCTCCATCGCTTCTAACAAAGCACTCTGTACTTTAGGTGGAGCACGGTTAATTTCATCCGCTAATAAAATATGGGTAAAAACAGGACCTTTTTTTACGGAAAATACTTGGCTGGTACTATTAAAAATCATAGTTCCAATAATATCTGAAGGCAAAAGGTCTGGAGTAAATTGCACGCGCTGAAAATCTAAAGAGGTTGCTTGAGCAACAGAGGAGATAGCCAAAGTTTTAGCCAAACCTGGAACACCTTCTACTAAAATATGTCCACCGATTAACAGCCCAGTAAAAATGCTATCCAACATTTCTTGCTGCCCTACAATCACATTTTGCACTTCCCGCATTGCACGATTTAATTTTTCAATCTGCAACGTCTCCGTGCCATACTCAGAATCACCCACAGACATCACTGATCCTCCCACTCTCTCATTTACCGAAAATTGGTATTATTCACTAAATAATGCGCTTGTATTAGATTACTATATACATGAAATATTTATACATTTAAACCTTCTTTTAATAAAAAAATCTTGACTATTTGCTTCATGTTCATCTACATCTTTAATGTTAAGAACAAAATTCTTTCTTATTAGAAAAGGAGCCATTAACTTTGAGTAAAGAAACCCATTCGGTGGATGCACCGGTTTTTTCCACTTTAGTTCACTCTTTTGCTTTTTCCGCTTTGAGTGCAATGGGCCTAGTGCCAAAGCTGAAAGATAAAAAAAACCGTGCAATGGCACAGTTTAACATTGATTTATTGATTTTACTTAAAGACAAAACAAAAGGAAACATTACGACAGAAGAACAGACATTATTAGATGATAGTATTCGGGATTTACAGATTGCTTTCTCGCAGATGAAAGAGGAATCTCCAATTAACCAATCATCTAATGATCCATCGGCAACGGATCCTAAACAGTCTGGATCAACTACATAATCACATATCTGGATCCGATATCAGCATAGTGGAGAGCCTGTGATGTATTATTTAACTCAAAGAATGAATGACTTTACGAAACGTCTAACGTCCTTTTTGTTATTATGTGGAATAATCATTGGTACTCACTGCATACTGAACGTACAAGCAAGTCCTATTACATATGCGCTGCAACCTGGAGATGCTTTACCTGCTGACTTATTTATTAAACTAGCTAAAGTAGTGAATCCTACTGTTGTCAATATTGCCACTACTCAATTTATCAAATATCCTGTTTCTATTCCTTTTAACGATCCTTTTTTTGAATTTTTCTTCTCTCCTTATATGACTCCACCGCAAGCCAAGCCTTTACAAGCTTTAGGAACAGGTTTTGTGATTCGTTCAAATGGGCTAATTGTCACTAATACTCATGTTGTTAACAAAGCAGACTCTATTAAGGTACAATTAATGGGTAGTGATAAACTACATACAGCCACATTAATTGGTCAGGATATTTACACAGATATTGCTTTATTAAAGATAGATGTAAAAAAACCTCTTCTGGTCGCGCAGTTGGGAAATAGTCATCAATTACAAGTAGGAGAATGGGTAGCTGCTTTTGGCAACCCTTATGGCCACAGCCATACTATGACGAAAGGAATTATTTCCGCTATCAATCGTCAAATTGACGAATTGAATTTATTTCCTTTTTTACAAACAGATGCTAGCATCAATCCTGGAAATTCAGGTGGACCTTTAGTGAACACAAAAGGGGAAGTCATCGGCATCAACACAGCTATGCGATCTCACGGCATTAGTTTTGCCATTCCCATTGATAATGTCAAAGTCGTCTTAAAAGATCTGGAACAATATGGACGGGTACGTAGAGGTTTCATTGGAGTGCATATAGAAGAACAACTGGATCCCAAAAAGAAAGGTGCCTTAATTGTAGAAGTGGCCCCAGGCATGTCAGCAGAAAAAGCGGGAGTGCAAGTACAAGACATCATCACAAAATTTAACAATAAAAAAATTAATACCTATACGGATTTATTCAAAGCGGTGGCAGCTACTCCAATTAACACCACTGTTCCTATAGAAATTTTAAGAAAAGGACAAAAGTTAGATCTTTCTATCAAAGTCATGGAAAACAAATCAGCTAAAAAAAAGAAAGTAGTTGCTAGTAAAGAACAATCTCTATTAAATTTAGGATTATCTGTCACAACCGGAACAAAAGATTTATTAAGTTCATTGAATTTGCCCCTTATCAGCCGCACACATCCGGTGATCGTGAAAGTACATCGTGGTGGATTAGGGGATCGAGCTGGATTTCAGAAAAAAGATATCATTTTAAAAATTAATGGAAGAAAGGTCTCATCTGCTAATGAAGCGCGAAAACTATTATTACGCAATAGAACAAACTTGTTTAACATTCTTCGGTATCGGCCTCATTCTGGTCAATACATTGCTTTATTGATTCAAATTAAAGTACATTGAAAGAAAGCTAATTAATTTATGTCCGATCAAAAGAACTCACTTATACGGCTAGCAACTACCATTCAAAACAGCAACAATATTTTGCTTACTACACATCGTTGCTGTGACGGAGATGGTTTAGGCTCTCTACTGGGAATGTATCATGGCTTAAAAAAGATCAATAAAACTGTGCGAGCAGTGACAGTAGATGCTGTATCAAAAAAATATAAATTTTTATCACCAGAAAAATATACGGAAAGTTTTGATAATTTAAAAACTCCGATTGAACCAACAGACTTGGCTCTTATCTTTGACACGAACGATGAGCGATTAATACAGCCACTATTTAAAGAGCTAAAGCAAAAGTGCAAGAACATTATATTTGTCGATCATCATCCTTTACTCACAAAAGGTCCGCAACCGACAGCCCATTTAACGGATACGAGTGCTGCCAGCACCGGTGAAATCAGCTATTCCTTATTAAAACAAATGAATATTCCATTAGACACTCATATCGCCACTGCGATTTATACGAGTATTTTATTTGATACACAACGATTTCATTTTATTAAACACTCTGCTCTTTCTTATAAGATATGCGCTGAAACTTATCCTTATGTAGAAGATAACCATATTATTTACAGTTATCTTTTTGACATTCAGTCTAAAGAAAAAATGAATATGTTATCCAAGGCTATCCACAAAATAGAATATTTATATAAAGACCAAGTAGCCGTTTTGGAACTTAGCCATCAAGAAATGTTCAAATACCATTTAGATATGTCGGATGCTTGTGATTTTATTGACATTGCACTTGGCATTGTGAGTGTCAAATTAGCTGTACTCATTATGAGCATGCCGAATAATACTTATAGATTAAGTTTTAGAAGTAAAAATTGGGATGTCTCTCAGTTAGCCGAACATTTTAAGGGAGGAGGACATAAAAACTCTTCTGGAGCTACTTTAGTTAACTGCACAAAAAGTCCTAAAGCCGATATTTTAAAAGTCATTAAAGATTATTATCCCCGTTTGTCAGAATAAATATTTAGTACATAAAAAATAGTGAAAGTTTTTATTGAAAAACAGGTTATTTATTATGAACCAGGTAGCCATTGGCATAGTAAGGTGAAAATATATAGAAAAATACGTAGCTTAGAACAAACTGTCTTAAAAAGAAACAACACTTACTTAGATGACAACTAGATGGATGCTTTAGCTGAAACTTCAAAAAAAATTTTGATTTTTTAAAAAATAGTAACTATTTAAGTAAAATTGTTTTAATTGATCAAAATAATTAAGATCAATAGCTAACTGTATCCTATCACTACAATTATGTCAATGAATTTCGATACTTGTCAAGCAATAAGACTACATATTTTTTATGTTCTATGAATTTAAACGATACCATACTCCACGACCATGACCATATTTAATTAAACGTCTCTTCTTAATCAATGCACGAAAATGTTCTTTGAGAGTGTTCCTACTAATATCTGTTGTTTTAATCATATTACCAATTGTCACACGACCATGCTCCTTAGCATATTCAAGAATTTTTACAGATAAAGTTGGTAAATCAGAAAGAATAGTTTTTTCATATTCTATTTTTTTCATCAATTGCTTCATTTGCTTTTGAAGCGCCCGAAGAAAAAATACAACCCATGGCTGCCAGTTAGGATTTTTAGCATATATTGTTTTTTGTGTTTTCCGTAGGGCAAGATAATAACCTTTTTTATTTTGTTCAATGATATTCTCTAAAGAACTATAGGGAACATAAGTATAACCTGAACATAATAAAAGAAAAGTGGTTAATATACGACTTAAGCGACCATTACCATCTTGAAAAGGATGAATCTGCAGAAATACAACGATAAAAATAGCGACCGCCAGAAGAGAATGTATAGACTGAGTTTCCAAGGTTTCTTTAATCCATACCACTAGCTCTTTCATTAAACGAGGAGTATTAAACGGTGTGGCCGGCTTAAAAATAACTCCTATTTGCTTGCCCTTTTTATCAAAAGCAATAACCTTATTTGAAGATGTTTTATATTTCCCACGGTGATATGCATCTTTCTTACTATAACAAAGAAGATCCCGATGTAGCTGTTTAATATGATTCTCATTGATACGTATATTTTCCCATGATTGAAAAATAAACTCCATCAATTTAGCATAGCCGGCCACTTCTTGTTCACTTCTAGTTTTAAGGGATCTTATTTTAAGATTACTAAGAAATTTTTCCACATCTTGATCAGATAAGTCACTGCCTTCAATACGGGTAGAAGAACCAATGCTTTCAATCGTCGCTACTTTTTTTAAAGCCAATAACCGCTCTGGTTCCAATAGACCTAAAGCTTGCCATGCTCCTTTAAACTCATCAATTTCAGCAATCAAAGATAAAATTTCAGGAGTGATTTTTAAGCTGTTTATTTTTATCATCCACCTATTATTACACCCATTTACACCTATTTTCAACCTATTACTATGCAGAAGCTGCCATCCTTAATCGCTTCAGAATTTTACATAACATCTAGTAAACCTAGCACTTTTTGAATTAAATCAATTTTTAATATTCGTGTGGAAAATATTCTCATTAAAGCAATGCTTAAGAAATAAGTTATTTATTATGAACTAAGTAGCCATTGGCATAGTAAGTAGAGTCTCCATCTACTTGTAAGTTGTAAACTGTTGTCTTTCCCATGTGAGATTTAAACAAAATATCCAAACGATAGCATCTAAACAAAAGTATTATTAATGAAACCCCTTACATATGTCCATCAAATCATCATTATCCAAATAAGGTCTAGTTGATGCCAATATTGAACACTGACATAGCCAACAGCTTGGTCCACAGTATACTGTGAGTCGATTTTCAAACCATCCAAACGGCCTACAGTAATTAAAGCAGCTACTAGAAGAAATAGATGAACTAGAAAAAAAATGTCGCCAATTAATTGTGTTAGGACAAGTTGGTGTAGTACTACAAGAATTAGATTGGGACTGCCACGATCCACTATTACATCTGTAAGAGCAACTCCCCGTGTAGCCAGAAGCGCAAGTTCCTGAAGTGCCATTATGACTTGTATAACTCAAAACACAGTTACTAATAGTCCTACCTGAACAAGAAGGTGGTGGCGGTGGTGGAGATAGTACACAAGAATTAGACTGATATTGCCACGATCCATCATTACATCTATAAGAGCAGCTACCTGAATAGCCAGAACGGCAAGTTCCGGATGTGCCATTATGAACTCTATAACTCCGAACACAATTACTATAGGTACTCGCTGTGCATGGAGAATAAGTAGTTACACTACAAGAATTGGATTGATACTGCCAGGATCCATCGTTACATCTGTAGGAACAACTACCTGAATACCCAGAACGACAAGTTCCAGATGTGCCATTGTGGCTGGTATAGCTCCGAACACAATTACTGTAGGTACTCGCTGAGCAAGAAGAATAAGTAGTTGAACTGCAAGAATTAGATATATACTGCCACGACCCATTGTTACAGCGATAAGAGCAACTACCCGTATAACCGGAAACGCAATTTCCAGCATAGCTTCCATGACTTCTACTGCTCCGATAACAATTATTGTAAGTGCTTGCTGAACAAGAAGCATAAGTAGTCGCACTACAAGAGTTGGATTGATATTGCCAAGAACCATTGTTACACCTGTAAGAACAACTTCCTGTGTAACCAGAAGCACACGTCCCGGATGTCCCATTGTGGCTTGTGTAACTACGAACACAATTATTATAAGTACTAGCTGAACATGGAGAATAAGTAGTTACACTGCAAGAATTAGATTGATACTGCCAGGACCCATTGTTACACCTATAAGAGCAACTGCCTGAGTACCCGGAAGCACAAGTCCCTGATGTGCTATTGTGGCTTGTATAACTTCGAACACAATTATTATAAGTACTGGCTGAACAAGAAGCGTAAGTGCGCGCTCTGCAATTACTTCCTGTCCACTCACAGCTAGATCTTCTATTGCAGCACCTAGATGAACTCCTACTACTGCAAGATAAAGAAGAAGGACAATAATAACAGCTACTCCCTGACCATACGCAGCCAGATCCACTATTACAGCAAGAAGAACCAAAAGACGTTCTTTGACTGCAAGAAAGAGCAGTTGTGCAGTCTACACACCCGGGCTGCGTATCTCCATCATTACATACTCTCCGACAATTATTCGTCGCTTTATCACAAACATAGATATCTCCTGTAACAACTAACTTCCCATTAAACACTACCCCATCTAATGCCACTGCATTCAATGAAGTAAAAAACACACCGAATAGAAAAATAGGTGAAAATATAAAAGAACTTAAATTAAACTGTCTTAAAAAGAAACAATACCAGTGATAACTAAGATCCATATTAATAACCACTCTTCCAAGATCAGGATCAGCTCCCAAGCTAAAAATGGAGCTTGCGGTAAAAACTCAACCAATGATAACTAATTAACTGGGGCTTAGACTTAGACTTAGAATCAATTGCACATGTCAGAGTAACAGTAATGCTTACAATGGTACTTACTGAATACCTTTATTGGCAAATTAAATTTTTGATCTTTTAAAAAATAAAAACTATATAAACAAAACCAACTTAATTTATTAGTAAAAGAATTAGAACGGTGGCGTATCGCCACAGATATTTCGCCGCGATTTTTCTGCACCCATGTCACTACTGTACAAATTATGTTTACTAATTGCCTGTATAGATACTTACGCCAATAGTAATTAGAACGATAGTTAACTGTATCATATCATTACGATTGTGTCAATAGATTTTGATACTTGTCAAGCAATAAGACTACATATTTTTTATGTTCTATGAATTTAAACTATCTATAACTAAGTAGGAAATTCACAAATAAATTCCGCACCACCGTTCTGAGCAGACACGACACGTACACAACCTCCTTGCTTTTCCATAGACTGTTTCACTAATGCAAGTCCCACACCCGCACCACCCTTTAATCGCGAACGAGCAGAATCCATTCTAAAAAATCGTTCAAATATTCTCTGGTGATACTTCTCCGGCACCCCTTCCCCATCATCACTCACTTTTAACAAAATTCGATCCTTTTCTTTTTCCCAGCGAACATGCACGCCCTCACCTTTCGGTGTATGTCGACAAGCATTGTCTATTAAGTTACGTAAAATAATTTCCACCCACCGCCGATTGGCCTGCACTTCAGCCGTAGAAAAAAAACAATGTATCTTATGATCAGGATATTTATAATCATCCAATACTGCATGAGTAATTTCTTTTGTATTCAGCACTTCTTTATCCACACGATCCTGTGTAGATAAATTAGATAAATGAAGTAAATCATCTACTAAATGACCGATCCGTTTACAATTTCTTAATAAACTATTTAAAAACTTCTCAAATTGATCCAATTTATTCTGAGATAAATCATGAATCAATACCTCTACAAAACCCTGCATGGCCGTTAACGGCGTCTTTAATTCATGGGAAACATTAGATACGAAATCAATATGTGAACGCTTAGATTCTTTCACACCTGTTTGATCATAAAATAATAACACAACTTGATCCGAAGAATGAAGCGGCTGATGTTTAATATATCCACCCTCCTTATCTACCGATGACTGACTAAAAAAAGGCACTGCGGTTACTTTAAAACTACTATGAAAATAATGATTCTTTATATTAAAAGAACACTCTTGCGTAATAGGTTGCCCGGAATTCACACACTTCTGAAACACTCTTATCACATCCGGTGAACGAATAATTTCATTTAAATAACGAACCTGTTTTCCACCTTCTATGTTAAACAAATGACTGCTCTGTGAATTATAATGCATTAAACGACCTTTATTATTTAAAATAATTACTGACTCTTGAGCTGCTGATATCAACCGGTGCATATTATTTTGCTGCGCAATTAACTCTGCACCCTGTTCGCTCGCCTTATTAGAAACACCCTGAATATGCTGAACTAAATCCGCCCACGCACCCGAAGATACTACATCACTAGCTAACTTATTTTGATTGTTGGTCTTGATCAGACGACGAATCATTCTCTTTTCATGATAAATCATCAAGAGGTAGCCAAACAAAACTCCTATAAAAAAAATAAATACCAATGCTGCTAATAACATAATACCCTATTTAATAATTAAAACTAATCCTATAGCCCACCCCCCGAACCGTTTCAATAAAAGGTCCATACTCTTTAATTTTTTTGCGCAAAATAGAAATATGTGTATCAACTGTTCGGCCAGTTACATTGATATCCGTTCCCTGAATAAAACCAACCATTTGCTTTCTGGAAAGTACTTTGCCTTGATTTTTCAACAAAACCTCCAATAAACGAAATTCAGAAAATGTTAATTCAATCTCTTTATTCTTTATAAAAACCTGATGAGATTCAGTATTCAATTTTAACTCTCCTAATTTCAATAATGTATTTTTAGTTTTGTCATTATCCGACAATATACGCACCATTTTGAGTCTTCTAATTAAATTTTTCACCCGTGCTTTAAACACCAAAAAATCAAACGGTTTAGTGATATAATCATCTGCACCAGCTTCTAAAGCTGTCACAATATCCGCTGGATGAAATTTAGCTGTTGCAAATAAAACAGGAGTATTCCGATGCGGGTGATCCGGTCCACGTATCCACCGTAATAAATCCAAACCGTTAATCCCGGGGATCATCCAATCCAAAATAATTAACTGATACATATTGTCCGATAACTTGCTATAGGCCTGTTTGCCTGTTTGCGCGGAGTCTACCCAATAACCCTCTCGCTGCAAATGCAAGCACATTAAATTTTGAATATCCTCTTCATCTTCCACCACTAAGACACCTGAATTAGGAGGAGGCGTAAACTCTCCCAAAGGAGGTTTATTCACTTTCAGTCTCCAACACTTCCTGGTGCCTAACATCATCTCCTGTCTTAAGAAAAATCACTTCCTCCGCAATGTTAGTGGCATGATCTGCAATTCTCTCCAACTCACCCGCAACAATAATCAAATCAATACATTGCTTAATCACATGCTTCGGCACTGCTTTTTCTGTCGTTTCATCTAAAAGCGTACGTATCCGATCACGAATTTGATCCACATTATCATCTTGAATTAAAATACTGTGCGCTAAATGTTCATCTTCATCCACAAAAGCATCCAGTGACTTATGCACCATTTTACTGACTTGACTAAATATTTTTTTAAACAAACCAATTGCCTCATCCCATATTGGTTCTTTGTCAATAGACGAAGCCCTCTGAGCAACATTCACCGCTAAATCACCCATACGCTCTAAGTCAGTATTCGCACTCAGAATGGCTAAAATCATTCGCAAATCCCTGGCCACCGGTGACTGACGAGCTAAAATCTTAAAACAGACTCGTGACACTTTTAGCTGCAAATCATTGATTTCCCCTTCGCGAAGAATCATCTCCTGCATTAAATTCTTATCTGTAGTGTTTTTGAGCAATAATTCATATGCGGTAGAAATATTTTTCTCAACAAAACCACCCATATTTAAAATGAGTGAGCGAATATAATTCAACCGCTCACTTAATTTACTTTGTAATTCCATCATATCTCCTCACAATTTTTACTGATTCATTTCTTTTATCTAACACAATAGCCATACCTACCTCATCCAAACCGCCCAGTAATGTAAGCTTCTGTTTTTGCTTCTGTCGGCTTGGTAAATATTTTAGATGTTTTTCCATATTCCACCAATTTTCCAAACAACATAAATGCCGTCTTATCCGAAATACGCGATGCCTGGTGCATATTATGAGTTACAATAACAACTGTTACTTGTTTTGTCAGTGTACGAATTAAATTTTCAATATGAGCGGTGGACACAGGATCTAATGCAGAGGTCGGTTCGTCCATAAGTATGACCGCAGGACAAACAGCTAAAGCACGTGCAATACATAAACGTTGCTGTTGACCTCCAGATAAAGAAGTTCCCGGTCGTTTTAAAATATCCCGCACTTCATCCCACAAAACAGCTTGTCGTAAAGACAATTCCACTTTTTCAGATAATTCTTTACCCTTAACACCCATTAACTTCAAACCCACAGCTACATTATCAAAAATATTCAAACCAGGAAAAGGATTAGGTTTCTGAAACACCATCCCCACTTGACGACGCACTAATACCGGATCCATACCTTTATCATAAATGTTCCGACCGTTTAAAAAAATCTGACCAGTCGCACGAGCGCCTTGTACTTCTTCATGCATACGATTTAAGCAGCGTAAAAAAGTAGATTTACCGCAGCCAGAAGGGCCAATAATCGCCACAACATGACCTTCCTTAATCTCCATATTAATATTGTTTAAAACTGTCGTAGAAAAAAATAAAGCACTTAAATTTTTAATCTTTACTAGAGATTTTTTCATTTTTGATGTTCTCTTTCTATTAACTGCACCGCATTTCTAATAAAAGGTCTTTTTTTATCAGATATATCACTGGCAGATAACAACTTATTTTTTAATAATAATTTTTCCTTTACTGGTCGTTGAAATAAATAAGCTAATTCTAATATTTCCACTCCCGCTAACCACAAATGAGAAAAATAACCATTATATTGTTCCATGAGTTTTTCAAAACCATTAGATAATGAATGAAGTTTTTGTCTCGCATTGATAATTTGCTGATAAAACGCAAAATATTTTTTTTGTGTATCTGTTACAGGATCTATTGGAATATGCTTTATAACAAAATCCTCTAGATCACCAAAAGCTATCCTATCCGCAGGACCACCAAAAACAGAACGCACTTTTTCACCCACCGCTAAATCAAATACCCCCCATTCTGGTTTAAAATATATTACATTTCCTTTTTTTACATGACAGTCTTGAAATTGCAAAACAAGATTTTTACCATCCTTAGAAATAACGCTTCTTAACCGACCTTCTAATGTCCAGCCAGAAACAAATTCCAGCTGTATTTGCCTATTGCTATTTGTATAACGGTGGCGAATTTCAGACTCACTTAATCGGCTTAAAGGACAATCTGAATTTTTTAAAACGCCAAAAGGACTGCTCCAACCTTGGCTATGTGCTTTTTTACCCTGTCCTTCTAATTCACTACCTTGATAACTCAACTGACAAGCACCTGTTAACCTTACGAAATCAACAGCACCTTGTGTACAAATAAAATCTTCCACAATGCCAGAAATTTGCAAACCGGTATCTAACTCAACCGTACAAACTGCACCGGATTTTTTCGCTTTACTCAGTCCATACTCCCCTCCAATATAAAAAGCGCATTGTTTTTTTAGATCCTCTAACACTTCATGCAAAGTTTCAAAATCAGGTGTTACAAACAGTTGAGGTTGGTAATCCGTAATATCATAAGCATATTCTACACAAGAACTATCTAACTTAATTTTTTTAACTTTATCACTTAAACAGTACCTAGCCTCCCCAATAGATGATAGCAAACCTGCTCCATAAATTTTTTGCTTTTGTAAATTTCCAATCAAACCATATTCAGCTGTCCACCATATAAAGCGTGACAATAAAGATGCTTCACTAGGCTCAGTTAACTTGGCATTAATATCATTTAAGTGATCTTCAGCTGCTTTAATTTGTTCAGGTGTAGAATCTGGATGCTCTTTAATATCACTTAAATCACGAATCGCCTCATATTGATCAAAATCTTCTTTATTGGTAATCGCTGTCCTGACAGTTTGTGCATATTTTTTTAAAAAAGATCTAAACACGGAATGTATTAAGAAAGGAGCGTGCCCTGCTGCTTCATGCACAATGTCTGGAGCCGGTGTATAACTAATATGTTGAACCGTGCGAATATCACTCGCAATTGGCAAAATATTATTCTCCTGAAATTCCATAAAAATAGCTGGTGGAATAAATCCACTGATAGGAACTGCTCGCCATCCTAACTTTTGTAATTTTTGGTCAATGTGATCAATGCGAGGAATTTTATCAATTGTGATACCTGTTTCCAGCAAACCTGGAACATATCCACTATATGCCGCTTCGGATAAAAAATCTTTTAGTTGCCTTAAAATATAACGCCAAGTGCTCTGATTTTCAGAAGAATATTTTTCATAATTTTGCGCGGTGATATAAGGCTGTAAGTGAGGCGGAATATCCGGCACATTTTGCATACTATATCTTATATTATTAAGTAGCTATGAAAGCAACGAAGAGATACATTACAATATGTAATTATTGAGTAGAAATAGATGCAAAACCAGAACCTTCTGTCCTAAAACCTGTTACTTGCCCTTGATATATACGAGCCGTTAAATGCTGCACTTGATCCTGATACACATAAGCTCTAATATCATACTTCCATTTTTGTCTCTCTGAATCTATCCAATATCCAGGTGGAACATATTTCTGGTATACATAAGCAGCCTCGCTTATGATCTCCTTAAACTTAGATCGGGTGATACTTTTTCCACGATAAACAGCTTTACCACCATGCCCTCTTAAAGGCTTAAAGATAAATTTCTTTCTATGTTGCCACAAATAATCTGCATCTACTGAATGCACCAATCCAGTAAAAGGAATACTTTGTTGAATCAAATATTTATCTTTTTGACTACATGGTAAGCGATCCAAAAACACTTCCGAAGACCATTCACAAAGCCGACTTTTATCTGCCAAAAATAAATAATCTAATGGATTGGGTAAAATAAGGCAGGTTTGATTTAAAAAAGCTTTTTTAATATTCGGATAATTTTTCAAATAAAAATCTGTACAACGATTGTAAATCATATCTACTTTTGCAAGATGAGAATCAATAATTTGTCCCTCTGTATTCAGCGCTAGATCGCTAATTTCACAAATCTGACAAGGCCATCCACAGCCAGCTAACCAATCTTTATACATTAAAAACTCTATATACATTTTTTGTGCTTTTACTTCCTGATCCACAATTAAAAAATGAGCAAGCCCGCGAGTCGCGGGAGACATTTCGCCGCGATTCCCTGCACGATTGTCACAACCTTGTAAATCATGTTTACAAATGTCACCGGCGACCCGCCGGCGCCGCGATTCCTCTGCTCCTATGTCACTATCTTGCAAATCACGTTTACAAGTGCCAGCGCGGGCATCCGCGCCGCCGCGATTCCCTGCACCTATGTCACTATCTTGCCCCCCAAGGGGGTGTGACTTCGCCGCGGCTTCATTTACGTTATTGTCACGACTTTGCACATCATGTTTACAAGTGTCTGCGGCGACCCGCCGCTGCCATTTGTTCCATTCCTGTTGAAAGGAATTTTTAAGAGAAAGAAGTGCAGACGTTTCTTTGTCATGCACTTGATCCACTAGATCAGACAATAAATAACCAGAAGCATTTGTATTCACTTCAATCAACTGTAACTGATCCTGGTTCCAGTGAAAATCATAAGACATTAAGAGAGAAGAAGAGTCCAAATGAACTTGCTGAAAATCTTTTTCCTCAGTTTGAATGAGCCCTCTGTATATTTTTAATTGCGATAGGCGATATAACAATTTTACTAAAGCAGAGATCTGCTGCACAGCCACTTTTGGCAATGAAATAACCATAGAAGATATTGGAAGATCTGGTATATGAGCCACAGAGGGATAATGTTTTTTAAGTAAGCTTTGGTATTTCTTATGAAAACGAGTGTGTATATTATCTTTCAATGTTCACTTGCCAGCAATAGATAGCTCAGGCACCAGAAAAGAAGGCGCCTTGATATTGCCACTATGAATCATTAAATCATTGGATACTTTTAAAATGTTTGCAAACATATCTATAATATTGCCAGACACAGTAAACTGACATAAAGGACGCAAATCATTTTCTCCATCTGTCCATAAAAAACCTTCCGACTCTATAGAAAAATCTCCAGAAGTAGAATTATATCCCGCCATTCCTTTTAAATCATCAATAATAATTCCTTTCGGAAATGTCTTAAGTAGTGCGGATAGAGAGCAATCTCCTGCTTCCATAACAATATTAGTGGGAGATACATTTAATCCTATTTTATCCGTTACCCCATCCCCTCCCATCCAATTAGCTTTAGCTGTATGAGGCACTTGCAAAGTTTTTGCAAAAAATGAACTGGTCAAATAATTCATTAGTACACCCTCTTTAACCAAAGCGATCTTTTTAGAAGGAAAACCTTCAGCATCAAAAGGTTGTGAATTATGTCCCCAAGCAACAAAAGGATCATCATATAAATGAAATAGCTCAGAAAAAACACGCTTATTTAAACGATCACCGAGAAGAGATAATTTTTCATACACGGCTTTTCCACTCATATGTTCCACAAGGCACTGTAGCAAAGCAGGTGCTGGCTGTCCCGCATGAAATACCACTGGATAAACACCAGTTTTAGGAATTTCAAAAGATAATTTTTTTAGTGATTTAACAGCAGATTCTCGACCCAATTCTTCAAAATTAATGTCTGCATAATTTCTAGCATATCTCTCTGATGAACCTTGACCTCGTTTTTGCTGATCCACTGCTAAAGAATAGCTACCGGCAGCAACAGCACCAACTTTATATACCCCCTGATGATTTTGACTATTGCCATATTTAACAACACGTGTGTGATCAGAAATTGCATTATATACAGGCTGAACTCTGGGATCTACAGATAAAGTACTTTGATTAAGACTACGTGCCTTATTAATTTTATCTGCCAAGGAAATACGATCGAGTTCTGAATGATATATAATGGAAGTCAAATCTGGATAACTATTTGTAGAACTAATATCTCCTCTTTCTTTTTTATCTGATAGATTTAAACCATACATAGCTTGTTGAAAGCATTCTTCAATACTACTTTTTTCAAACTGTTTTGTATAAGCTGTGCCGAACTTGTCTCTTTTTAAAACTCGCAAAATAAAATTTTGAGATACCGAGGAAGAATAATTTTTTAATGCGTCTTTCTGAAAAAGAACGTTCGTATCTGCATGGCTAAAAGTGTAAAAATCAAATTCAACATCCGCCTTTTTAGCTAAAGGATGAATCCAACTGATAAATTGTTCCGTGCTATGCTCTGAAAATGAAGAAACAGTCATCACTGTTCATACTTATAATAATCCATCATCTTCTGTCAATCATCCGCAGTTGTTTTGCGCTTTAATTTTAATAATGTATCAATTAGTTTTTGAAATCGCTCTGCGCCAATAATTTTTATATTTTTTAGCTGTTTTCTTAGATTTTCTCTTTCTTGTTTAGCTTTTTTTATTTCCTGTTCAGTCATGGATAAAACATGACGGATGTGTTTGAGATTTTCTTGCAGTTTTTCTTGTTTTTTCAAAAAATCATCTGTTGTATCCTTAGTTGGCATACCCGTATAAAGGCAAGTTTGCATATTGCAAATATCTGGAGTAGATCCAGAAGAGTTTAACTGATACCTTAAATCACATTGAATAAAATAACAGTCTTCGGTTTTTGCTTCCTCATCATCTGTACCCTTTTCACAATGAGGCCCTCCTGCCAATGTGCTCATGTGCTTCATATTTTTCTTTCTATAAAAAATCACAAACCTTCTATTGTCTATATGTGAGTCAACATCTGAATCCTTTGCCAAATCTTTATGTATATTGGTATCCGTTTCAGAGACAGTAAAAGAAGGAATACTATCCAATCGCATCTGCACAATTTCCAAATGGCTACTAAAAACAGCGCCTGTTTTGAGCACGGCTGGACCGGCAACAAGGGAGTATTTTTTATGTTCCGAATCAGATGCATCAGAATCTGGGGCCAAATAATATGTCCTCAGTTCTTTGATATTACCAATACCTTTTTCTGCAGAACCAAAGAACACATCTGTTAAATGATCCGGTTTTAAATTTTCTCTGCACCCTCTTGTATTGGATAAAACTTTTCCAATAACCGCTTTTAATTCTTGCTCAGCAAAAAACATACTAGCCATACGAGACGATTGTAAAGATACATCAAAAACTTTCAAAGATCCAAATGCTACAATAGAACCAATAACGGCAGCTAATAAAACTTCTACTAAAGTAAATCCAGCAACAGACAGAACAAGAGATTTTTTTTTATTATTTAAACAATGAATACATAGAGTATTGTAGTTACTAGCTATCTCATTTGTCTGTAAAGTAAATACATGCTTTGGTTTCACCACTACAGAAGATTTATTGTTAATTAGGTTGTTCTGCGTTTTTTTGATCTTTACACCAGTTTGCTTTTTTCTTTTTTCCACCATAAGACACCGCCAAACGTCTGCTTAACAACATATTACTAAGAGATACCCCATCCACCTTTACATCCGCTAAAATCCGAAAATATTTACCACGTTTAACATTTTCCAAATCAATCCGTCGGGCTTTACTCAAAACAGAAAACACAAATGTTTTTGCTGCTCTTGCTTTCTTTATTTCACAAGAAGTATTCGCACTTAATTCCGCTGTATCCACCCCTCTAACTCTAACAGGAATATTCTGACCCAGCAATGGATGAATATCTTTGATATAAAAAGTGATCGTATCACCGTCATAATTTTTTAAATATTTCACGCAGCGAAATATATTATTTGTATGTGTACAAGATTCTCTAACATTTGGTGGATGAAAAGCAACTAAACTATCTATATACAACAACAGTAAAATAATAATTGAAAATTTCATAAACGAACGGCGATATAGGGCCAAAAAACAATAGGACAGTGTGATAGATAACAGAAATTATGCCTGTCCAATAGCAGGGCGGTAATTAAATAAACGCTCAATCCACATTCGCTCACACATTAAATTAAAACCAATCGCTTCAGCTCCCATTAACACAGAATCAAAATATTGACGTACATCCTCTATATCCTCTGCCATTACTTGCACTCCATTACATAAAGAATTTTCTAAAATATCAATAAAACTGATTAAATCCGGAGTGGTTACCACTTTTGGTAAGCGAGCCACATCCAGCCCAGAAGAAATTATCGGCTTAAAACCAACCAGATCATCTGTTAATAACAACTTTTTATTCTTAATAAAATTCACTTGAAGAAAAGGTTTTTTTTGTACGTCCACTCGACACAAAACTTTTTCAATATCACTTGTTTTAAAGGTTAAATATTTTCCATCTACTCGTTGATAAATAGTTAATTCACCGCTATCACTTTCTAAGAAACTAAGCCCATGGCACTGGGACACAAAATCCACAAGGGACTGTATTGGCGATGTACTTTCTTGCAGATTCGTATCTTGTGGCTTCATAGATTAAAACTCCTAGCTGAGCACACAAACTCATCGTCTACAAAAAACCAACACTTAAATTTTTCTTTTTAGCTATAGATAACAATCGCGAGGCTATTGAACAAACGAACTAACCGTATAAAAAATAATATCTTTCTTAAAATTAGCGACGTATTTTCTCTCTTTAGTAATAAAATATCCATGTAACACTAATTGTACTCTATAAGGAGGTAGATTATCAGGAACATATTCATCATTTTGACTAAGTGCACCAATGCCAGGAGTCTGCTGTGTAGCACCTCCTGGTTGCTGCCCTCCACCTGGCTGCGCACCAGTTCCACCACCTGCTGCCCCTGGTTGTTGAGAGGTTACTGGTGGACCAGTTGGAACAGGAACACCATCTACAAAAAGCGTGAGATTATTAGGATGGTTTTTTCGACTAGGTTCATACTTGATTCGCCCATATGGTATAATATACAAAGGGTCCGTCTCGCAATAACCGGAACTAATTTCTTTTCTTCCTCTTAATACCTCAGTTCCCCATTGAGCAGACATTACAAAAACTAGTTGTTCTATAACTAAAAGATATTTTTCAGATCGGTTGGCAATATTTAACCCCATAGAGAACCAGTTTGATGCTACATTGACAGGTATAATTGCAGTGCGTTCCTCTGGAGTTCCGGGAGCAACTGCCTCTCCACCAACTACTGCCTCACCTTCTGTTTCTAGTGGATCTAGCTCAGACTCGCCCGGATCCGGCATTCCTCTCCGACAAACAGCTTCATGATCATCAAAAAACACTTCGGGAGACTTACCCCCAGGAGCTACTTCTACCAATACTAAATGAGCATTTGTTCCGTTAGCAATAACATCATTACTAGAAGAACTGCCAGTAAAACCACAGCTAGCAGTTAGCACAAATATCCAGGAAACAAAAAATAAATTTATATATCTAGCGAACATTTTCTTTTAAATTATCAGCTATTACTAATAAATGTCAATGAACACTGTTCAGGTATCATGTTCTGGTTAAATAATAATCATCAAATATCTTTTTCCATGATTGACTGCTTGCCTGTGCCATTTATTTTTTAAGGAGATAATTCAAGTTGAGTGATATGTTTTGATTCTTGGAATCGTTTAATGGATAAGTTTAAAAATTGGCGATTGTTGTCAATGCCAATAAAAGATCGAGCTAAATGATAAGCAGCAATTCCTGTACTGGAGCTTCCTGTAAAAGGATCTAAAACCAAATCTCCTGCTTCTGTACTCGCCTGAAGAATTCGTTTTAAAAGCTCCAAAGGTTTTTGCGTTGGATGCTTGCCAGCTGTTTTTTCAGAAGTGGGAGTGGTATTGATTGTCCAAACGGATCGCATTTGTTTTGCTGGCTTTTTGATAAAATCCTTCCCCCAGGAGCCAAATTTCATATCTTTATAATTAAAAGTATATTTTGCCTTTTTTTCTTTACAAGCCCAGATCAAAGTCTCATGGCTGGCCGCAAAACACCTGCAACCAATATTGGGTGGAGCATTGGGCTTATACCATGCAATATCATTTAAAATCCGATAACCCGCCACTTGTAAAGCAAAGCCACACTGATAAATGGAATGATAAGTCCCACTGATCCAAATAGTCCCTTCTGGTTTGAGAACCCGATGACAGGCTTTTATCCAGCTCAAATGAAAAGCAAAATCCTTATCCGTCCCAGAACTTTGATCCCAATCTCCTTTATGAACGTGCACCCGCCGACCCGAGTGAACAGAAAAGCCACCATTGGATAAATTATAAGGCGGATCTGCAAAAATCATATCCACGGAATTTTCTGGAAGAGATTCTAATATATCCAAACAACTGCCATGATAGAGAAAAAAACAGTCTTCCTGATAATAAGGTTTGAACATATTTCTATCATTAGCAGGAAACAACCCACTCGTGCACTACGTATTTTGCAACATTGTGTTAGTAGCTTTTAGCTGATGGATAGCTTACTTGATAAATATTTTACAGCACTTGAGTAGATATTTTCTGAAATATCTATGAACAAAACCCAAGAAGTTTATGAAATCAAATGGTGGAAGCGGCGGGAGTTGAACCCGCGTCCGTGAATCCTCCACATTCAGGCAACTACATGCTTAGTTGATATGAAAAATAACAACGACTGACTCACATCAACAAAATCAATCGCGTTTTTATCAGTTTGTTTAAATTTGCCGCCCTGATAAACAACGACAAACCGAGACGACTGAATCGACGCCTTCTACACTCCACCGTCAAAAGCGCAGTTAGCGGCTACTTCTAATTAAGCAGCGAAAGCAACTTGAGAGTTGCCAATTAGTTATCTTGCACATTTTTTAAGAGGTCCCTATGCGCCTCTGCATGCTCCCGAAGCTTCATGAACCACGTCAAAGCCACTCGCTCCCGGAAAATTCACTTTATTTTACCACAAAATCAAATATCTCAATACCCCGCCTGAATAAAAAAATTGTGCCTGGCATAAAAATAGAACGCAAAAAGATACCTTATTAACCAGTATGAAAAAATTTATTTTAAAAAAACAAAAAAAATCCAGTTTTTTCTTATTAACACACGTCCAAACTACCTAAAGTGATTAAAAACTCTACACAATAAAACCGATACAATATAGAACAGAAAGTAACTCTAAAAGCCTATGTATAAACAATTAAATTATTTTTTATTACTGTGCCTTGTTCTTTTATTGAACAATGGCTGTGGATCAGTGGCCCAACAAACAGGTAATCGACCGCAGCCTGTTGTTGCCCCGCCAGTTGCTCCACCAACACAGCAAACCTTGAAATGGTCCGGCACTTTAGACATCACAAATGCCAAACGATATCGTACATTCCTTAGAGATTATCAAATATGTGACCCTTACTCTCTTTTTAACCTCGGCACATTCAGTTGTGAAGCATGGGATAATAGAGCCTCCGTATCCCTTACTTTTCACAAACAAGAATTACCTGCTCAAATAACCTTAACGATATGGCCTATCCTACAGCATTGGAGCTCTGGTTCTAGACCCATCCCCTCCTTTACACCTATCCCTATTATCGGCGATGCCCACTATATTGATGATTTTAGTGGATTTCAAGCCCGTTTTACAGGACGTGTAGGCATCGGTGCTCTTTCCCCTGTCATCGTAAAAAGCACGCTGGCTTCTGGTTCTATTTATGATAATGATCGCATAATAGAAGTCGATCTGTTTTATGGTGGATCAACTAAAGAGGATTTACAATTTGGTTCTGCTGAACTGGAAAACCCTGCATTTACAGACAATCTAGAAGATCGAACCAGACAACGTTAATCATTTAACAATAAACCCTAATATTTATATTCACTTATCTTGAAACAAAGAGCTAGTTGTGGGAAATTGAGGGCTTGCACAATAAAGGCAAGCTATGTTGATTTATTTTTTACAGATATTTTTTATTCTGTGTATTGCTAGTAGCTGCACTCCTTTGCGGTTTATCTTTAGCAAATCAACTTCTGCTAAAGGAGTGATATTTCAAGCACCTCCAAAACCTTATCAACGCATTGATAAAAAAAATTGGGATGTTTTTTGGAATCACCCAAAAAACCAAAACTCTATATCTTTTTTTTCCAATTGTTCCAACTCTGTTGCCTTTACCTCTCTGTCGCAACTGAAACAAGAAATCCTTAATGATTTAAAAAATTTCGTCGTGGTGCTCAAAAAAAAACAAAATCACCAATCACAACCTGCTTATTACTTACAAATAAAAGAAACTAATCATGCTTCCGCTCAAAAAAAACTATACATGGAAATGCTTATCTTTAAAAAACAAATTTGCTTTTACGTTCTTAACCTACTTGTTCAGGATAGTGAGTCAATGACTAAAGCCCGAACAATATTCCGCCAGTTCATTCAGGAATTTCGCGCGCCATGAAATGGCTCACACATACCATTAATTTTTTTGGCGGAATCGCTTTATTGATTCGCGATATTTTTTCAGAAATCAGAACAAAACCTTTTTATTTTAATTTACTCCTTCGCCAAATTTACGAAATCGGATGGAAGTCTATTCCCATCGTAATTGTTACCGGTGCAGCAGCAGGTATGATACTCACTTTACAATACGGACTCGCATTGGAAAAATACGGTATGAAACTTTACATTCCAAAACTAATATCTCTGGCTATATTTAGAGAAATGGGACCCGTTTTCACCAGCCTTATTCTAGCTGGACGGGTGGGAGCAGGTATCGCCGCAGAAATAGGCGCTATGAAAGTCACCCAACAAGTTGACGCACTATGGGCACTAGGCACATCTCCTATTAAAAGAGTGGTGATCCCCCGTGTTTTAGGCGGTATGATTGCTATCCCTCTACTCTGCTCTCTTTCTTGTTTGGTTTCTATCTTGTGCGGAGCCGTGGTGGGATCTACCCAATTAAACTTAGATTTATTTTCTTTTCTGGCTAAAGTGCTATCCACTATAGAACTACTTGAGTTTTTCTCTGGATATTTCAAAACATATTTCTTTGCTATATTTATCACCTTAACCGCTTGTTATTTTGGCCTGGAAGTCAACAAAGGCACTCATGAAGTAGGTAGTGCTGCCACTAAATCTGTTGTTACCTCCTCTGTATTAATTATCATAGGAGACTACTTACTCACAAAATGGTATTGGATATTAATACAATGATTCCATTAATTGAAGTTAGAAATCTTCATATTTCTTTCACAGGACATAAAGTGCTCAAAGGCATTAGTTTTGACCTGATAGAAGGAGAATGCCTTGGCTTAATTGGTGGTAGTGGAGAAGGTAAATCCACGCTGTTGCGATCTATTATTGGTCTGGAACGTCCCACTAGCGGAAAAATACGAGTGGAAGGCCAAGATATATTACGTTTTACAGAGAAACAATTTATTTCTATTCGCAAAAAAATCGCCTACATCTTTCAAGAAGGAGCTTTATTTGACTCTATGACAATATACGATAATCTAGCTTTTCCTTTAAGGGAACACACAGACTGGTCAGAAACAAAAATCAAACAAGCTGTGATGCAAGAATTAAAAGAGTTTGAGTTGGAAGAATGTGAGAATATGTACCCCATGGAATTATCCGGAGGAATGCAAAAAAGAACAGGTATTGCCAGAGCAACCATTACCAAGCCAAAAATAATACTCTATGATGAACCAACCACCGGATTAGATCCGTACAAAAAACATAATATGCAAAAAACAATCATCAAACTACAAAGCAGAGGAACTAGTTCCATTATTGTCACACATGATATGCAAACGACATTGGAACTTTGCGATCGAATCGCTTTACTTGGCAAAGGGAAATACAAGCGATAGATACACCACAAAATTTTAAAAAAAGCTACAACACCCTATTAAACAACTTTATCCGAGGCATCAAACAGGACAACAATCATACTTCCAAAACCCACGCGACAAAATAAAAGAGGGAGGCTATTATGCGAAAAGATAAAAAAGAAATTCAATTTAAAGTCGGTATTTTTATCCTCCTGGGAGTGATCGCTTTATTTGTCAGCATATTACTCTTAGGTACCAATCAAGCACTATTTAGTTTCACCTCTAGTTATAAAATGAAATTTCAACAAGTGCATGGATTATTCGCTGGCAGCGTAGTGACCGTGAATGGAATGCCAGCAGGCAACGTCACCTCTGTACACTTTATGGAAGAAACAGGAAATGTACAAATCACTGTTGCTATTATGCAAAAATTCACTTCAGTGATCACGGATCGATCAGAAGCAATATTGCTCACGAAAGGAATTTTAGGAGATAAATATGTCTCCATTATCACAGCAGGTAAAACAGGTGTTACCTTACCAGCTAATAGTTATATTCCCACCCAACAAGACAATGATATATTAAGCTTACTAAGTAATAAAATAGAAATCCGAAAAATATCTGCGGTCATAGATGAAACATTGTTGTTATTAAGAAGAGCAAACTCAGAAAAAGCCATACAAAATATATCTGCTTTTTTCTCCAGTGAGAATGCAAAAGATGTGAGAGTTATTTTTAAACACCTCAAAAGCATATTGAGAAAAATAGATAAAGGAGAAGGTACAGCTGGTGCTCTAATCAATAATAAAAGAATCTATAATACTATTTTAAGCTATTTAGGTCAGCGTCCCTACCATAAATACATTCCTGACTTAATCAAAGACGCAAAGAAAAAATAAAATCAAATAGTAAATGAATGATGTATCCTAATCAATACCCATTAAAATACATTAACCAATCTCATTAAAATAATTTGGCAACGGAATGAATAGCTCTTTCCCTACGAGATAAAATGTCACGATTGAAAGTAAAATGTATGGTATGCACCAAATCAGTTTTAAAATATTCATTGATTTGTTGCTTTAACTCCTCTGTATGAAAATGAATTTCCTGCATCTCAGCAGCAGAAGATATCCATAACGTCAACCGACCTTGTTGAAGACTCACTGGTCGACAGTCTTTAAAAAGATTATTCTGTACCAATTTCGGCCAGTAGTGCCAAAGCCGTAGCGCGAACATATGATCGGAATGCTTGAAATTACCTTCTGAAAAGAAATTCTTTAAAGCAGAAGATAATGAAAGTAAATCTCCCGATAGATTGTTTTTTGGATCATCCAACCGCATTTTTTTCACGATATACAATCTATCTCATTTTTCAAAAGAAATGTCACACCAAAAAAATAATTAAAGAATTATTGAAGACAGAATACTATCAAGCTGCTTTTTTTTGTTCCAATTCCCACATATCATCGTCTTCATAGCTTTCATCATTTTCATTTTGATTCTCACTAGTATGACGACGCGGTTTTGATCTTTCATCTAAATTATCTAATTGCAACTGATGAACAGAAATTAAACCAGTTAACTCCATCGTTGAACGATTTTTTTTCCATGTAGCAACTTGTTTCTTTACGTTTTTTAACACATATTTCACTGCAGATATCAAATCTCTATCTTTAAATTGAGACGAAAAAGTTTTTCTGCTGGAATGAACCGTTAATTTACATAAATAACCATGAGAATCTTTGAAAATATGCATACGGCAAGCAGATTCAGAAGGAGAATGGCGCATCAAAGATTCTAACCAATCTTCCAACTGCTCTGACCGCGTATAACCCATGCCATGAAATTGAATTAAAATATTATTGTCCATATTTTCCATATAACCTTCTTATGCATTTATCTCTAACAGTTAAAGATACAGCAACTTCATCGGCCATTTTATATACTTACTTAATTTTATTTCATTTGGATGAAAATTATCTACCTTGTGTCTTTTTTGGCCTGGTTTTTTGATGTTTTTTTAATTCAAAATCAATTTGACCTGTCTCAATATTAGAAGAAATAACCTGAACACGTACAAAGTCCCCTATTTGAAATCTTCGCCTGGAACCTTTGGATATTAACTGTAATAAAGATTCTTCAAATTGCCATTGACCTGGCAAACGATCTAAGTGCACCAAGCCCTCAATATCATATAGTCTTAAGCGAACAAAAAAACCAAATTTTACAACGGAACAAATCACACCATCCATATGTTCTCCCAAATATTTCTTTAAAAAACGTGCTTTTTTAATATCCTTAACTTGTCTTTCCGATTTAACTGAACGTTGTTCACAAGCACTAGTGAAAATCGCAATGGATTCCAAATCCGCTGCACTGTAAGGAATCGTCTGACCCATTAAAGCTGCTTTTAAAATTCGGTGTACTACCAAATCACTGTAACGACGAATGGGAGAAGTAAAGTGCGTATAATATTTAAAATTTAAGCCAAAATGATCTTTTCTTTGTGCACTATATAGCGCTTGAGATAAAGATCGTAATACTAAAATTTGCAAAATAGCTGATAAAGAATGGCGAGAAAAATACTGAATAATTTCTGATAATTTTTTATGCAAATGAGGGGGAGATAATGTGATTTTTATTCCTAAACCTTGCACAAAAGATTCTAAAAATTTTAAAGATTCTTTCTTTGGCAAGTCATGTACACGATATAAACTTTGTATTTTTTTTCGGTGCAAAAATTCCGCAACAGATTGATTGGCTGATAGCATCAGCTCTTCAATCACTTGATGAGAAAAAAGTCGCTTGCTTTGAATAATATCTACAGGTTCTCCTAATTGATTGAGCCGTACCTCTGTTTCCGGAATATCCAAATTAACAAAATGGTTTTTTAGCCTCAAATTTAATAATTTACGCGCTAGCTGGCCCGCTAAGTACACATTCATTGCCGGAGGATTATTCACTGGAGAAGTGGCCTGATCGATAATGTCCTGCGCTTGACCATAATTAAACCGAGCTTGACTGCGAATCACCGCCGGGTAAAACATCACTTTTTGCTTTTCACCCAATGGATTAAAATGTATTTCTGCAACAAAAACTAAGCGATCCACACACGGCTTTAAAGAACACAAGTGACTACTCAGTCTATCTGGCAACATTGGAACAACAAATTTTGGAAAATAAGTGCTATTCCCTCGTTGACGCGCACATTGATCTAATACAGATCCTAAAGGAACATAGTAACTAACATCCGCAATCGCAATATACAAAGTATTATTTGTGACATATATCGCATCATCAAAATCTTCCGCTGTTTCACCATCAATCGTAACAAAAGCAAAAGATCTCAAGTCCTTTCGTTCACGCAAAGCTGTTTTAGATAAATGTTCTGGCCATTGATCCGCTTCTTTTATACAAGCTGCAGGAAAAGTAACCGGAATATTATTTTTTTGCATGACTCGAACATTATCTTCCAATCCAGAAGAAAAAAATCCAAGTGTGGAAACAATTCTACCGCTAAATCCTTTACGAGTCGCCGGCCAATGAGTGATATGTGCTTGTACCCATTCACCCGAACGTATTTTTTGTCCTCCACCTAGTTTTACTTTTAAATCTTCTCCCCATTGAATACTATCATCTTTAATCATTCCTTCTGTCTCTGATATAGGCTGATACTGACCAATAATAGACTGAAAAAAACGTTGCGTGATCTGTAGCACTTCTCCGGATAATAAATCTTTTCGTCCTCGACGACGGGTAACAGCTATTCTAATTTGATCGCCGCTCATTACACCTTCCATCTGCCGTCGCGACAAATAAACATCTGGATGAGATGCATCCATTGGAATAAAAAAACCAAAACCATCTGGATGTCGCTTAACTGTCCCAACCAAAGTTTTAATTTGCTTACCTTGTCCCTGGTGAAGAGAATCCGTGCGAAGATCTGTGCGAGTACTGTTCGCTGCTTCTCTTACCCGCATAATTAGCTCCTTTTGCTGATGGGAACCAGCGCGTTTACCTCTCTTTCTAACAGTAAAACGGGACCTACGGGGAACCATAAACTGACCTAATCAACTAATATAGAATGAATCATGAAGAAACATAGACCCTAAGCCAAAAATCTTTGGCTACCTTAATACGATTATTTATACGACATTTTCTTTAAAAAATACAAGTATTTTAGACAACTGCCGATCAAACGAGTCTATTATCGTATATCCACCCATTTTGGTAATCACAAAAATTTATTCTATGAATGAAAGAGTGAAAAATCTTAGCTTAAACATATTGAGAAGAGACAAAACCTGCCTTATAATAGTTAATAATGACAGCACAAAGAAAAGACGAATCTGCAAAAACCTCCAATGAAGTGATTGGAAAGCCTACTTTTGGTGGTGGAACAGATGCATTTGCTTTAACAACTCGCCTGCAAAAAATAGCAGCTTGGGGGAAAAGAAATTCCCTATGGCCTATGCCATATGGCACTGCTTGCTGTGGTATTGAAATGATGTCTGTAATGGGTCCACGCTATGATCTGGCACGATTTGGAGCAGAAGTGGTACGTTTTTCCCCTCGGCAATCAGACTTATTAATTATTGCTGGAACGATTACAGAAAAAATGGCACCCGTTATTTTACGCGTATATGAACAAATGCTGGAACCGAAATTTGTCATTTCTATGGGAGCTTGTGCCAGCACTGGCGGTTTTTATCGTGCTTACCATGTACTACAAGGTGTTGATAAAGTGATTCCTGTGGATGTTTATGTTCCAGGCTGCCCTCCCACTCCGGAAGCTGTATTAGATGGAGTGATGGTTGTGCAAAAAATGATCACAGATAACACTCCCCGCCCTTGGAAAAAAAATTGGACCCCTGGCGTATGGCGCTCATAAATTAAAAACAGCTAATGGCATCATCTCTTAATTTATTAAAAACTAACTTGCAACAAAAGTTTGCTAATCATGTGCCATTTGAGTTTCATAACCATTATGGAGATGATATTATTATTACCTCTCCCTCGGCAATAGTACCTTTGCTACAACATTTAAAAGATACTAACCAGTTTAATTTTCTTATGTGTGTGGGAGCAGTGGACTACCCTAAAAAAGATAAACGGTTTGAAGTTTGTTATGAACTTTTTTCGTCCCACACAGGTCATAGGCTGCGAGTCAAAACAGCCATAGCAGAACAAGAACATATCCCTTCTGTGCGATCGATATGGAAAACTGCCGACTGGTTTGAAAGAGAAATTTACGATATGTTCGGCGTAAAATTTGATAACCACCCCAATATGAAACGTTTACTCACACATCATCAATTTCGCGGACATCCTCTTAGAAAGGACTACCCGGCCAATCGACAACAACACTGTACAACAACTTTGCCCATTCATTTTGATAGTGATACAGCAGATCAAAAACAAAACAATACTATCGATGATGAAGACTTAATCCCTTTAAATATTGGTCCCTCTCATCCGGCCACACATGGCACCTTAAGAATTATGGCTCTACTAAAAGGGGAAAAAGTGGTGCGTGCGGGAGTGGAACTAGGGTATCTTCATCGTTGTTTTGAAAAAATGGCAGAGACTCACCCTTATAACCAAGTCATTCCCTATACAGATAGATTAAACTATTGTTCTGCCCCTATGAACAATGTCGGATACTGTAAAACAGTAGAAAAACTCTTAGGTGTGGAAGTGCCCCCTAAGGCGCAAGCGATTCGAGTTATTCTATGTGAATTATCCCGAATTATTGATCATATTATTTGCATTGGTGCCAATGCAGTAGACTTAGGAGCTCTTACCGGATTTTTTCATTTATTTACCTACAGAGAAAAAGTCTATACCTTATTTGAAAAGTTATGTGGAGCACGACTCACTGTTTCTCTGACTCGTGTGGGAGGTATGGCGCAAGATCCTCCTAAAAACTGGTTTAAAGATGTATTAGCATTTTGTCGCGAAATGAAAAAAGGGATAGAAGAGTTAGAAATATTACTGTCTGGCAATCGGATTTGGATGGATCGCACACAGGATGTGGGCGCCATATCTATTGAAGAAGCTATCCAGTGGGGATACACCGGACCTTGCTTACGTGCCACTGGAATGAATTTAGACTTAAGAAAAAGTAACCCTTATTATTGCTATGATGAGTTGGATTTTGATGTGCCAACTGGCACAACAGGGGATGCCTATGATCGCTATATGGTGCGAGTCATGGAAATGAAAGAATCCATTAAAATTATTGAGCAAGTAGCAAAAAATATTCCTCAAGGAGATTACACAATTCGTGATAGAAACATTGTGCTGCCGGAAAAAAAAGATGTGTATGGTAACATTGAAGGATTAATGCAACATTTTGTACTAGTCACCAAAGGATTGCGTCCACCCGTAGGAGAAACTTACTGCGCAACAGAAGCAGCGAATGGAGAGCTTGGTTTTTATTTAGTAAGCGACGGGAGCGGACAACCGTACCGCTTAAAAGTTCGTCCACCTTGTTTTGCTATTTACCAATCCTTTCCTCAACAAATTCAAGGTGTACTCCTGGCTGATGTGATCTCTATTTTAGGAAGTATGAACGTTATTGCCGGAGAATTGGATCGCTGATACTGTAAGAAATATTTTTCACCATAATATGTTAGGAATAAAAATGAAACATAACAAAACACAAAATAAACAATCACAAAATATCTTTCAAAATATAGAAAGTAACCACACAGAAACATTCAACCAACAAAAAAAACCTTTTCAATTATCTCAGGAAGGATTGTCGTTTATCAAAAAACAAACCGCTAGATATGAAACAAAGCGATCGGCTATTTTGCCCAGTTTATATCGTGTACAGCAAGAAAACGGAGGCTGGGTTCCACCAGAAGCAGTGTCTTACTTAAGCCAGGTGATAGATATTCCGGAATCCCAAATCCAAGAAGCATTGACATTTTATACTTTATATAATCGTCAGCCAGTTGGACGTCTACATATTCAAGTGTGCTGCAATCTTTCTTGTGCCATGAATGGTTCCAGAGAAATTTTTCGTCATTTATGTGATCAATTTAAAGTTAAACCTGGAGAAGTGAGCAAGGATGGATTAGTTAGTATTACTTGTGTGGAATGCCTGGGAGCTTGCGATCAAGCACCGATGGCACAAGTAAATGATCGCTACATAGGCCCTTTAAAAAAAGACACAGCTGCAGAGCAAATAAAAAAAGTATTAAAAAATGGAACATAAATTATTAAGCGAACATTATCATAAAAAGGAATACCAAAGCTTATCTGGATATAAAGCTTTAGGTGGTTATGCTGTTTTGGAAGATATTTTAAACAACAAAACACCTGAAGAAGTGGTTCAAATGGTTAAAGATTCCGGGTTAAGGGGACGCGGCGGGGCCGGTTTTCCCACAGGAGTGAAATGGGGATTTTTGCCTAAACCAACAACAGATTCTTCCGCTGAAGTACAGAATAATAATCCAAGATATTTACTGTGCAATGCCGATGAAGGAGAACCAGGTACATTTAAAGATCGACTGATTATGGAAAAAGCTCCTCATCAATTAATTGAGGGAATGTTAATTTCTGCTTATGGCATTCGTTCACATAAATCTTATATTTATATTCGGGGAGAATACCATCAATGTATACGTATTATAGAAAAAGCGATCGAAGAAGCTTATGATTCCGGCTATTTAGGAAAACAAATTGAAGTCGTTCAAACTACATCAAATACACTGAATCACAATAAAGAAAAATCCAACTCTGAACATCTTACCTCTGCAAATAAAACGTCTTTTAGCCATGATATGGATATTTATATTGGAGCTGGCGCCTATATTTGCGGTGAAGAGATGGGCATGATTTCTTCCTTAGAAGGTAAAAAAGGCTTACCAAAATTAAAACCTCCTTTTCCGGCAGTGAAAGGATACTTAGGCTATCCAACGATTGTTAACAACGTAGAAACTTTAGCAACAGTGATTCCTATTTTACGAGATGGAGTGAAAAAATTTCGTTCCATCGGAACAGAAAAATCTCCCGGCACTAAATTGTTTTCTGTGAGTGGATGCGTAAAAACCCCCGGCAACTATGAAGTGCCGTTAGGATATCATTTAATGGATTTAATTGATCTGGCGGGTGGTATACAGGAAGGTCGACAATTAAAAGCAGTTATTCCAGGTGGTACTTCAGCTCCTGTATTAACAGCTGAAGAATGCCAAAAAACACATATGGATTTTGAATCTCTAACAAACTTTGGATCTATGTTAGGTTCAGGCGCTGTGATTGTAATAGATGATTCGTGTTCTATGATAGATATGTTATCTATTATCTGCAAATTTTATCATCATGAATCCTGCGGACAATGCACCCCCTGCCGAGAAGGTACCGGCTGGTTATCTCAGATTGTACACAACATTCTACAAGGTCGTGGACGTATTCAAGATCTTCAGTTAATTGAATCTATTTCTCAAAATATGACAGGACGTACAATTTGTGCTTTATCCGACGCGGTGGCTTTACCCGCTATTAGTTTTATCACTAAATTTAGAAAGGAATTTGAATCTCATATTAGAAATACAGTATCCTATCCAAAAAGTAACAACATAGAAAACAGTACAAAATCATCAAAGGAGTAATGATTAATGTCAGATAGTAGCAAGAATGGTAAAGATACGAAAGCACCCATAAAGTGCAAGATAAATAACGTATGGGTAGAAGTACCTCATGGAACGAATATTATATCTGCTTTCAAAAAAGTAGACCAAGAGATTGCATATTACTGTTGGCACCCAGGTTTATCTGTAGCAGGAGTGTGCCGGTTATGTATGGTAGACATTGAAGGCATTCCAAAGCTACAAATTGCCTGTAACACAGAAGTGAAAGAAGGCATGGTCATTTCCAATCAAACAGAAAAAGTGAAAGAGGCAGTGCGCTGGGGCTTAGAGTTTCACTTAATCAATCATCCTTTGGATTGCCCCATTTGTGATCAATCCGGCGAGTGTGGACTGCAGGATCAATACATGAAATTCGGCAGGTATCGACCAGGGATGGCAGAAAGGAAAGTGAAAAAAAGAAAAGTTATTGATTTAGGTCCAAAAATTGTATTGGACTCTGAGAGGTGCATTTTATGTTCCCGTTGTGTGCGATTTACAGATGAAGTATCCAAGACACATGAGCTAGGAATTTTCAACAGAGGCGACCACAGTGAAATTGGAATATTTAAGGATAAACCTCTGGATAACAACTATGCTATCAATACAGTGGATATTTGCCCTGTTGGCGCTTTAACTTCTAAAGATTTTCGTTTTCGCCAAAGGGTATGGTACTTAAAAACAGCAAATAGTGTGTGCACAGGATGCTCTACAGGATGTAACACTTATGTGGATTATAACGAAGAAGGAATATTCCGTGTACGCCCACGTTATAATAAAAAAATCAATGGGTATTGGATGTGTGATAAAGGCCGGGAATTATTTTCTCTCCCAAATCCTAAAGGCCGATTAAAAGAAGCTAGAGTATCACAAAATAACACAACACAAGTCATGAGTGCTACTGCAGCTTTAGAATTACTAAAAACATATTTGCAAAAAAATAATACAGATAAAAAAAACTCACCGGTTTCCATTTCTTCTTCTATTGCTCTTATTTTAACCGCTCAGTATACAGTGGAAGAATATCGGGATTTAATATCCTTTTTTATCAAGCACATAGGAAATACTATTTATCAATGGCAAAATAACCTAGATAGTATAAATGATTTTGATGGATTATTACTTCGCGGAGATAAAAACCCAAATACAAGAGGACTGACAGATGTATTAAAAGAATTTAATACAGGGGGCAAATGGCAAGATTTACAAAGAAAGCTACAGCAAGGTGAAATAGATATGGTATGGGTCGCTGGCCCTGAGAATCAAGCGGCATATTTAGACATAGAAGAAAAAGCACGTCAGTTAGATACAAATTGTAAGCGTGTTGTGTGGTGGACGGCTCACCCGCTACCGGTTAAAAATTTAAGCAATACTTGGCAGATTCCTACTAAAACATTTTTCGAAAAATCAGGAAGTTTTGTGAACTATGCAGGAATCACACAGAAATTAAAAGCGGAACGTGTAATGGTGCCTGATGTTTTGTCTCTTTCTGAATCAATAGCAATATTAAAAGGTGAATATACACATATTTCTGATACAATAGAAGATGAGATGAAAACAAATTATTTGACTAAACAACAGGGGGCTTTATGAGCCGTGTTCCCAGGCCAAAAAAATCAGATATTTGGTACTTACCTTCAATATTAAAAGGACTGACACTTACTTTTAAAAAAATGTGTATTAATTTGTTCCGAAAAAATAAAATGATAACTTTAAATTATCCTGAAGAACACTATTCTTATGGACCTCGGTTTAAAGGGAATCATATTTTAACTGTTAAGAAAGATGGGGCTTTACGCTGTACCGCTTGCATGTTATGCGCAATAAGCTGCCCCGCTGACTGCATTAAAATTTTAGCTAGTGAACATGAATCACCGGAAGTAGAAAAATATCCGATTGCTTACGAAATTGATATGCTTCGCTGTGTATTTTGTGGTTATTGTGAGGAAGCGTGTCCGGTGGACGCGATTCGCATGGGACCGGAATGGCAAACAGCCGGTTTAAATGGAGCTGCTTTTACATACGACATAAAACACTTAAGCCAACGGGATAGTCTTAAAGGAGGCGTATTGTCTTGTGTAGATGACAAAGAAAGGCTTAAAGCAGGTATCTGACGTCATGTTGGTAGGCCATTAGCTTTTTTGGTATGACTAACAAATACAAAATATAAAATAACTATTTATTTTCATCCTATGAAAAAACAAAAAGACAAAATCATTATTTTAAAGACTAATTATTTTGGCGAATCAGATTTAATTGTACGAGCTTTAAACCAAAATGGAGCTTTAACAAGTTTTATCGCCAAGGGAGCACGTAAAAGTCGACGCCGATTTACAGGTGGTGTATTGGAACCAGGTTACTTTATTGGAGTGGAATATCATGTATCCAAACGATCTTCTCTACATCAATTGCAACAAGCTTGGTTCTTAAAGCGTTTTGATGGCATTAGAACAGACTACAATCGTTTGCAATTAGCATTATATTTTTTATCCGTTATGAATCGAATCAGTCAGGAAGGTATGGATAGCCCCGATCTATTTCATTTGTTAGGCAATAGTTTAGAAGCAGCTACTCATTCAGAACATTTATTTATTCTGCAATTTATTTTTGAATTTCGCCTATTGTGCTATCAGGGGATATTACCCAAAGAACTCCAAACGGAACAACAATTATTAAATACCACTGTAGCAGAACACAGCCAATTAATTCATTATCCTTTATTAAAAGACAAAGCCAAAGCAGTGCATACTTTAGTGGAAAATTATATGCATAAAACGTTTATTAATCCTCTATCTGAGCTACAATAAATATCGCTTAATGGTGAGATACCATTTGTGCATAACTAAAAGCAAAAGGACCAAAGCGAAATGCACTTCCTACACCAGAAACAGATTGTCGACAAAATTGGTTAGATGACTTACTTCCATTGATCCTTTGATCGGTATTCGCAACAGCACCTTCAAAAGTAAAGTGGTGAATGACTTCATCTGTTTTTGTCCAATGGGAAATAAAACAATCTTTTAATAAAACAGTTAGCTGATTTAAACTGATACATTTACAAACTGCCTCTTTTGCTGTCCATAATAAAGCATTGTCTGGCACCTGTGCGACTTCTTCCGGATGCGAAACACGGTAAAGAAGTTGGCGGCTCACTCTTGCAGCCACTTCTATATCAAAACCAATAGAAATATTAGGATTCAATGAAAAAATAAAACCTCCCAATAGAGGGCAATGTGAAATAGAAATAGCTGCAATAGAATTTTTCAGAGAATAAGCAGGTAGCAATAGCCTATCCCATTCTTCGTAAATGGCATCCGACGTTTGATCTGTCCACAATTGATCTCTATATTTTTCGTACTGCGTTTTTAAAGCGGCCACCAAGTGTGTTCGCAAATAACAACGATCTTTCCAATTAACTTGGTGTTTTAAAGAATGCAATTCACAATAAAAAAACGGATGGCTCATATTCCGGCCGATTTGATGAAATATTTCCACAATATCATTTATTTGTTCTGATGATATAATAGGTCTTTTAGAAAATATTTGTTCTTGGGAAAACATGTATCTGCTCCATATACCATTCGTGAGTATCCAGCATCATAATCTATACATTAGTAATATTTTCAAGGTCTATATGTAGGAGGCAGCTCTTTTTGTGTTCCGTAGTCTCTCGTCACAGCAATAAAGCCACTAGGTACCGTTTTAGGATGACTTAAACGATTATTTAGATATCCTCTACGAACTGCTTTTTTATCAAATAAACCAAAGGCGACAAAGTCTATCAAGGCAGACAGTGTGGACGAATCTAAACGTACTGGATAATGTTTCATTTTTTCATTCGGTCCAAAATCCATTAGAATAGCTGGCACAAGTGGATCCACCTGAAAAAAAGGATCAAAAAAAACTTTTCCGATATAAAATTGTCCAGGCTGAGTAATATCCACTGGCCCTCTTAAATGATATTGAACAGCTAATTTTAGAGCATGATAACTAATTTCTTTAAACGTTTTTTTAGATAAAGGCTTAGGGTAATTAAAACCTACACCAGTGCCATGATGAAAATAAGGATAAGTTTCAATGACATTTCTCAATACGGGAGCCCGAAATTGAAAGCAATTCTTTTGATGAGAAGTGGCAATCGCTCGGCCAATATCCGGTGAAGCAGATGATGGATCTGCAGAAACATTGGCCACATGACAGGCTGGAAGAGTCCCATGGGTCGTACGAATATTTCCAACAAAGCCACTATTATTAAATATTAACCCAGGACGGGAAAGAGGGCTACGCTTATCCCCTTTAATCCCTAATGTATAATAACCCTTTCCTCCAAATAGAGGGGGTGCGTGACAATGCATACATCCAGCACCTTTTAGATTGCGACCACTAATGGTCACTGTATCTCCCACAGGAGTCATAAATACAGCTAAGCCTTTTAACTGCTGAACGGATAAGGCATTTTGCCCAGCTACAAAACGATCATACGGACTATCATTCGCAATGTGTGTGCTGACAAAACCTGCTAAGGCTTTACCAACCAATACATCTGTTATGGGGGAATGAAATATTTTGTGAAACTGTTTCTGATACCATGGAATTTTACGCAATTTAGATACCATAATAGCCATACATTCGTTTCTGGAAGGGTACACAATATTATTATTTAATCTAAAACTTTCTACAGAATGAATTATTTGAGGAGGACTATTAAACTGAAAAATTTGTTCGCCAGTTCCAGGATGATATAAGTGACTGTGCTGCACTGTCACTGGCTGATCAAATAAAGGTCCCTCTTTACGAAAAGGATTATCTTTAACCGGTACAGGATTTACTCCACACATTTCTTCCGGTGTATGAATGGGCAACAAGACCTGAAACGCCAGCCGGCCAAATCGGCCATCCCATAGCAAGCCAGAATCCTGATGAGAATTAGCACGATAAACAACATTAATCGTGGAAATAGAATTGCGAAACATAGGGTCTACGCAATGAAAACCAAAACCATCATCAGAGCAAAATCTATTCAAGGAAAGTTGACCAGATCCCCATTTTTTTCCGACATTTTTACCAGTGGGACCACCGGCTCCTAACGCACCAAAATTTAATCGGTTACCATCTGCAAAACCATGGTTGCTTAAGTGACAGGTAGCGCAGGAAACATCATTGTTTCTGGAAAGCACCGGATCGTTAAATAACATTCGTCCTAAATTCGCTAGCTCTTTTGTAACTTCAAAACCCAGTTGTTCTTTAAAATCTGGTAAAGGTATTGATTGCAATTCTGCCTTAAATTTTTCACGCACTTCCTGACTGATTATTTCCCGATAGTTTTGCTTCTGAGAAATAAAAACTATAAGCAATAAACCAGTCAGGCCTAAAAATAAAATAGACTTAAAGCTACCTTTATATTTTTGTAGCCATTGAAAGTAGACAGACAAAAACTGAACCAAAACTACTTGGCTTTTTCGTTGGTCTCGATTGTGGAAGATGATGGCACAGTTCCTTTTTTACCCGAAGGAGATGGTGTAACTGTCGACTTTGGTGGCACTGGCGCTGGCGCTGCTGAAGTTTTTAATTCCATTGTTTTCGGCGATGCTGCGGTAGGTTCTGCAACTACTTTCGGTTTTACTGCCTTGGATTTTACTTCCTTAGGCTTTTCCTTTTTTACAGGCTTTGTTTCTGTTGCAGACTTTACCTCTGTCTTAGATTGTACTGCCTTGGACTTTACTGCCTTGGACTTTACTGCCTTGGACTTTACTGCCTTGGGTAGCACTGCTTTGGATTTTACTGCCTTGGGTAGTACTGCTTTGGATTTTACTGCCTTGGGTAGTACTGCTTTGGACTTTACTGCCTTGGGTAGTACTGCCTCGGACTTTACTGCCTTAGTAGGTAGTACTGCTTTTTTAGGTGCTGGTGCTGAAGTAGTTGGGGCTACTTTAAGCACAGCAGGTTTCGGAGATTCTGTAGATGGCGGTGAAGACGTAAACATCGGTGGCTTTGGTGGTATTTGCTGCGGGTGATCTTGCTGTTGATTAGCTGCTGGCTTGGATGATTCTAATTTCTTCACTGTTACATGAGATGCTTTTTTAGCTTGTTTTTCATCTTCCCATATCAACTCACTTTCATCTTCCAATATGTCACCTTCTTCAGTAGAAGAGGTATAGCCAATGACACCACAAGCAATATAAGGACCAGCATTACCTGACGGCTGACTTTGTCCATCATCTATTTTTGCATGAATGACAATAGAACGTCCCACAGTCCCCCACATACACATACTTAAAAGTTTATTGTAAAAAGCTGTACCATCTGCTCCAGCGGATAAATTACCCATATCACCTAAATGTCTTTGTTCATCTCCTGGCAATCCATGACGAGTATAATGAGGGTTATAATGTTTTCCCACATACTGACCTTGTTCCGAGCAGTCGCCATATTCATGGACATGAAATCCATATTTTTTATTTGGTTCTAATCCAGTAATTTTCGCTGTCACCAAAGCAGTTTGTTCTTTTCCTTTTTTCTTAACGTGTTTAAAATGCACCCACCCGCCAATATTCTTTTTCTCAAGAGGATGAATAATCGCCTTAGACTCACTTTGACGCTGATATTGAGAATATTTGTTCCGATAATGTTCAAGTTTCAAGTACTGACAAGATGTAGTCACACATAATACCGCTATGAAACTTAATCCAAGCAGCAACTTTTGAATCATTCCAATCTCCTTTTGAAAAAAAATCTTTATTTTATCCATTTATTATATTAAAAAACTGGATCACAATACAATACTAATTATATCAATTGGTGTAATTATTACATGAGTGTATTGTATTTCATTGGTTCTGAGCGAATGATATGTTGTGAATACCTTATATTTTTGCTCATAAGCAGTGTGTTAAAATATTATAAAAATTAGGAGAAAGCTGATGACCATCAAGATAGCTTGTATTTTTTTAGCAACTTTTTGGATGATAGCACTAATGGCAGAATCTGAATCTTGCCGTGGCAATTTTGACTCTCCAACGAGTGAATTACATCCATTTATCAGCAAATCAGATGGTTTAGCAAACACATTAAAAACAGAGTACAAAGGGTCAAGTGGTCTAGAACGGTTGGTTAAAAAGCTGAACAATGATACAATAGATAAAAATTATACAGCAGATAAAGTTTATACGATAATGAAGAAATCGTTATCTCCAAATGAATTGCTTGATCTAGAATGGCCAGAACCAGATCAATTACAAGAAACAAACAAATCAACTGAAAAATACCACGAGAGCAGTAACCAATCTGTATTTTTCAAAAAACACTATGATAAAAATACAACATTAGCAAATCTTCTTAATATATATCTTCTTGTCAAACCAGATCCAGATAGCTTTATTAAAAACTATCGTGATCCTAGCAAGCAAAAACAACTAGCGGATCAATATACTAATGGGAATACAAATAAAATCTATACAGTCGTGGAAAATTTATTAGATTCAAATCAATTCTTTGCCCTTAGTTGGAAACATTCAGACATCACCGATACACCAATTTCTCTCCATATCATAAAGGCCAATGAAGGCAAAATAATAGCGTACCCATCTATCGCTGTAAAGGAACTTGTTGAAATACTTCTGAGTGAACAAGGACTTCGTTACAAAAATGAGGAGGGATTTAATCAATTTGCTAAAGAATATTTTTATGGCAATGAACAAGAAGTACTAAAGCATTTATTAAAACAATTACCCTCTCAAAGATGGAAAAAGCTAGGTTGGTTGGAACTGCGTACAGCTTATATGCTTCAACACTCCATTTCTTATAAAGATCTAAAATAAAATATATTATTTTTGAATCCCACTGAAATGAGATACGTGAATAGCATTTAAACTATCCACTGAATCATTCTACTCTGATGACGGAAACAATATATGTTCTTCTACTTCACCAGAGCTATCTTTTATGTCTGAATCATTGTTAAAATTTTCTTGTTGCTCGCTATGACCAGTCTTATCTTCTTCTGTACTTGAACTAATCTCATCTGCTTTTTGACTATCCTCTGCAGTGACTGTCGGAGAAGTCTGTTCTATATTTATTTTCTGTTCATTAGCATTCAATTGAGTGGGTGGTGATATAGTTCCTATATCTCCCTCGTTTCCTTCCAAAGAAGACGATTCATCCACAGAGGGAACTACTTCTTTAGTGTCTTTTTCTTCTGCTGATTCTTCTTCCTCTTCTGCATATTCTATGCCTTCTGTACTATCTATCACCGATTCATCAGGCATTGTACCTGTCTGGTGAAGAGTTTCTTTATTCTGGTGAAGAGGCTCTTTATTGTTTTGTATCATTTGTTTAGTCGTGTGTTCGTAAGGATCCTTATCTCCAACAAATCGGTGAATGAAATTCATTCTTTCTTTCAATTTTGAATTCAAAATAACTTGATGTTCATCTGCTGAACGAATGATCCGTGGTGTAATAAATACAATTAAATTAGATTTTTTTCTACTTGTCTTTGAATTCTTAAACAACCAACCTATAAAAGGCAGATCTCCTAACAAAGGAACTTTAGATTCATTTTTAATATTGGATTCTTTAACTAACCCACCTAAGACAGCTGTTTCCCTATCTTTTAAGGCGATATGCGTTTTAATCGTACGTTTCTTAATAGATACTGCAGCATCTTGCACTTGCGCAGGCAAGTCAGCTTCCTTAATAATGCTGTCAATTTTTTGCTCAATTTTTAATCGTACAGAGCTAACATCTGGATTGATATGAGGTGTAATTTTCAGCGCTGTTTCCACATTTTTATAATTGATGTTAGCTCCAGGCACAGAATTAGCACCGGATCCAAATTGAAGTAAGGTACCAATAACCGGAATACTTTCATTAATTGTAACAATCGCTTCCTGGTGATCGAGAGCCATGACTTGTGGAGTAGATAAGATATTAGCTCCTACATTTTTTTGTAAAAACTGCACAAAAGAAGATAAAGAGGGAATGGAAAAAACTTTTGCTGTACCAGGCATAGCTTTACCAAGGAAAAGTGGATTGATGTCTGTCATTTGTTTTGCAGAGATACCAGTTAAGCTCTTATCTAAAATTAAAGAAAGTGGAAACATTAAAGTCGCACCGGATGGAGAAGTTAAATCTGATAAATCACTCAGCCCATATCCCATACGAGCCAAACCTTTACCGTCTTTAGGAAAAAAATAATTGGCAATCTTCCAATCTTTATTTTTGTCTGTATTGAGCTCCATGATAATTGTTTTAATAAATACTTGGTTGCGGGAAATATCCACTTTATTTAAAATATCCAAAATAGTTTCATAATTGTATTTGTTAGATACAATGAGCAGGCTGTTTGTATTACTTTCTGCAATAACACGCACATCTTTAAAAGATCTGGCTGTGTCCACTTCTTGCATACTGCGTGCACTAGGTAGAGCAGAAAGAGTGCTGGAACGACGTCCTCGGTAACTGGATCTAGAAAGACGAGAGCGTTTTCCAACAGAAGCAGTACCTCTTAATGAAGTTTCCTTTCCAATGACTGCATTGAGTGTTGTAGCCAGTTCTTTCGCTGTGCCATGTTTAACTTTATAAACAAAAATTCCTCCCGCTAATGCAGGGTCTTTATAATAATCTAATTGCGCGACTAAGTTTTCCACTTTTTGTATACCTTTTTTGTTACCCATGACTATAATGGAATTGGTTCTCTCATCATGAAACAAAGACTGGATTTTTATACCATCCTGCTTGATTTGATATTTACCTCTTCCTCTTCCTCTTTTTCCAAAAGTAGAATAAGTGGATGAAGGCATGGAACCGGACAACAAGTTAGAAATAATATTGGATAAATCACTCGCACCAGCATGTTTAATAGGAAGAACTTTAAACATAATTTCTTTAGTGGGAATATCCAATGCTGTAATAATTTTTTGAAATCGCTCAATATTCAAACCATGATCAGAAATAATCACTATATCGGATGGTTCATAAAAAATCATAGACTGTACGGACTTTGAATCTATAAATGGTTTAATTTTTTTCTCTAAAGAATCGGCACTAATATGTTTTAACTTAATAATCTGAGTGATAAATTGATCTGTTTTCAGAGGAGTGGACTTGGTGTGTACGTGAATATTACTTTTTAAAGCAGTTTCTTTAGAAACTACTTTTAAAAAAGATCCACTGGGAACAACTGTCAAACCATGTACCGCTAAAGCAGATAAAAATGCCTGATAGGCTTCAGCAACAGTAATCGGAGAATAAGAAATAATGCTAATTTTTTTATTAGCAATCGTCGGATCCATAATGATGTTAATATTCATGTCCGTACTCATTGCTTTGATGACATCTTTCAATTCTGCATTAGGAAAAACAAAACTTTCAATCACTTCCGGATAATTTTCAGAAGTGATGTCTTCTGGATGCGACTGAAAAATACGTGTACCCGTACGTTTGCCAATAAAAGGAGCTTGGATTTTATTTTCTTTTATTTTATGAATGGCTGTATTACTTTTGATTCTACCATCACCAACAGATTGACTAGACGAAGACACTGAACTAGTGTTTTCTTGAGTGCTGGCTAAAATTCTGTCTGATGACGTGCGATCGCAACTGCTAATCAGAGCTATTACCAATAAACTAATAAAAAGCGTCCCTGCTAAATACTTCATAGAATCCTGCTATCTAATTCTCCTTATTGAAAATTGACTGTAGAGGCATCTTCAATAGCCGCATCTTCATCTACTGTCCAAGAAAACGGAACATCTTTCCCTTCTCTTTGAAGAATCATATTCAATTTAGAACTATTCTTTAAACGATGAAATAGCTCAGCCGCTTGTAACTCCGATTTAATTTCTTCTCCCTCTACCGACTTAATAATATCAGCTTCTTGAAAACCTAAATGTTCATAAGGACTACCTGGCTGAATATGTTTAAAACGATATCCAATCATTTTTCCATTCTCCCAATGAGGCATGACTCTAGCTTGTTGTAAAACTTCCGGCAAAGAACGTAAGTGTTTATTAATAAAAGATCGATTAATTTTTTGGTGAAAGCCTTTTGCCGGTGTCCTCCCTCTTGGTGTATATAATGAAGATTCTCTCTTCTTAAATTGCAAATTAATGTCTGGTAAATCTGAAACAGCTATATATTCTCTCTTGTTATTCGTTAAGTTAATCAAATACACTCTGGCACTCATGATATCCGTAATACGAGCTAAGGATTCTATTTCATCTTGTACTTGATAACTATCTGATTTATTTTGATTTTTTAATGTGATATTGGCAATAGAATAAACAGGGTTTTGATAAACAATCGTGCCATTGAGTGTCAATGGTAAATTAGAGACTTTAGGTTGGGTACTGTTAATTTCCTGGCCTTTCTGCAGAGAAAACAAAGATGGAGGAATGGGTGCATTGTGAAATACATTAAAGTCCCATATTGGTATGTATTCTGTAAGAGGTTGTTGTGCGGATAAATGACCCCGATTCCAGTTTTTAACTTGAGAAGATACAAGGTAAGGATGAATAGCGAGCACGAGTAAATCAGCTATACAATAAGCTAAAATTAAGACGAACAGCCAGTATCTTTTTTTGGACACGAAATCAACAACTACGTTTTTAAAACGAAGTACTGGCATTTTTATATTTGGGGAAAACGAAATCTTCATAGCAAAAAGTCTAGCAAGATAGTTCTAGTTTCTCAATACGCTATGTCTCCTGCCCTTGTAGCCTGTTTTTAAATATACCCTTATCTTCCTCGTTTAAAAATCACACAGACATAGATACTTGTATTAACAATTGTTTTCCTTAGAGATTATTTCATATTAATGCTTATTGATTTCATAGGATTAAATATTCTGCTCAAAACGAGTTCGGCTTTGGACGCAGAGCGACTGTTAAGTCTGCTCTGCGGGCAAAACGCATGTTTGAGCTTTTGAGCAGGATATTTAATCCTATGAGAATAATATAATTTGCACAGTAGTGACAATAATGTAAATGCAGCCGCGTCGAAAGTAACCCCCTTTGGGGGTGAAATGTTTTCACAAAGGATGTAAGAATGTACATTGTTTGTGTAAAAAAGTGGTGTTTAATTTTTTTTAGTGATCAAATTTAATTTTTATGTTTTTAATAACTAAAAGGTGGTAAACAAAGTTGTTATATTAATGTAGGGAGTATAGAAAACACAGCAAATATACTTAAAAAATTAATCTTAATAAAAATGGAATATTGATGAGAATAGATAATGTAAAGACAAACGGAGTGATAGCAAAAAATAAGATAAAGGCGGTGTTTTTTTATCCATCGGTATCTCATTCCAGTAGCGTATTCCGTCATTACGCCCGAATTCCGGACGTTATGTTATGTATGAGTAAAGCGCGACAGATTTTAAAAAATCGTGGCTTACCAGTCCCTTTATGGTTATGGGGCTTAATGGAGCGCAAGGAATCTTTGGATTCAGTGATTCATATACGTTTGATGTCTTTCTTAGTCAATATGGGCTTATACGAGAGGCTAATACGAGTCACAGCTGCACACCCGGATTTTTTAGTCGGTGTATCTCCGGCATTATGTGTTTGTGCAAGAGCTAAAACATTTGAAAAAGTATTACTAAATATTGTACATGGAGAAGATTTTGATCAAAAGATATTAAAAGTTTATAAAAGAAAATCCCCTCAATCTCCTTATTTTTCCATGCAATATTTTTCCAAAATGGAAAATAAAGTATTTATGGAATGGAATAAAACCCAATATTTTAATCATTATATTTCTATTTTGCCTGTTTCAAGCCGTGAAAAAAAGGGAATCATGAAAAAAGCAATCACATTGGAAGAAGTGATTGAAGGAGATTCTCTGTTGTCCTGGTTTTGGCCAATCCTGAAACGACAAAAGATGAAAAATATTCCAACTAGATTATCTGATGTTTCGTTCTGTTAATCCTTATACAGAAGAATGTTTTTTACAAACTGCTCTTTTTTCAGATGAAAAAGTGGAACAGGCTTTAGAATTAGCTGATCGGACGTGGCAAATGTCATGGTCTCGGCAAGCGATAAAAAATCGGTGTGAAGTTGTTCGTCGACTGATATTATCTTTGGAAAAGAACAAGAAACAATTAGCAACATTCATCACTCAAGAGATGGGCAAACCCCTTCAGCAGTCAGAAGCGGAGATTAAAAAATGTATTCATTTTTGTGACTTTGCATCTCAAAATGCGGAGAAATTTTTAACAGAGAAACAAAAATTGCCAATGGCACCGGCCGGTTCTTATGTCGTGTACCGCAGTCTGGGAGTGATTTTGGGTATTATGCCCTGGAATTTTCCGGTTTGGCAGGTCTGTCGTTTTGCACTACCGAGTATACTAAGTGGAAACACGGTCTTAATTAAGCATGCCCCTAATACAATGGGCACTGCAAAACAATTAGAAACAATATTTCAAGAAGCAGATTTTCCAAAAGGTGTCTATCAAAATCTACCGGTATCTTTAGAACAAACAGCAAAATTAATTCAAGATCAGAGAGTGCAAGGAGTGTCTTTAACAGGCAGTGTGAGAGCAGGACGCATAGTGGCAGAATTAGCTGGACGGCATCTAAAAAAAACTGTGTTAGAGCTTGGAGGAAGTGATCCTTATTTACTTTTGGATTCAGTAGACGTAGAGTCTGCTGCAGAAGAATGTGTAGCTGGTAGAATGGTTAACAATGGACAAAGCTGTATTGCAGCTAAGCGATTTATTGTGACAAGAAAAAATGCAGATTATTTTACAGACATAGTAATAGAAAAAATGCGAGGTTATCGCACAGGCGATCCAAGTTTACCGGACACATTATTAGGCCCTTTAGCGAGGGAGGAGTTGAGAGATAATTTACATAGACAAGTGCAAAAATTAAATGATTCAATGAAATTACTATTAGGAGGGAAATGTTTGAAACGTAAAGGGTATTTTTATCCTCCGACAGTATTAAGACAAGATAAATTTTCTTTAACAGAAGAATATAAAGAGGAGTTATTTGGTCCTGTGGCCTTGATTATTGTTGTATCAAATGAAGCAGAGGCGGTACAAGCAGCGAATCATTCTAATTATGGTTTAGGTGCGGCAGTATTTGGCACGGATAGAAAAAAAGCGGAACGGATTGCGCGGGATGAATTAAAGGTTGGGAGTTGTTCTATAGGCCATGCAATGCATTCTCATCCTGCTTTACCTTTTGGAGGTATTAAAAATTCTGGTTATGGAAGAGAACTTTCTGAGTGGGGATTTTATGAATTTGTTAACATTAAAACGATTCAATCTTAGTAAAAAGCGAGTACACGAATGAAGTGGCGGAACGTAGGCATAAAAACTTTAAGACAAGACCCAGCGGACAGTGGTCTCATCAGTTATGCCTTACTTGCGCGAGGGGGATATCTTAAAAAATTATCTGCCGGGATTTTTACTTATGGGCCTTTGCTTCTTCGTTCTATTAAAAAATTTGAACAAATTGTACGTAAGGAATTAGATAAAATAGATTGTATAGAAATCTTAATGCCGATGGTACAACCGAAGGAAATTTGGGTACAAAGCGGTCGGTGGAAGTTATACGATGATCTATTGCAAAAGATGACAAGCCGAACTGGACGGGATTTTTGCTTAGGTCCCACGCATGAAGAAGTTATTGCGGAATATGTGAAAAATGACATTAATAGTTATCGGGATTTACCTTTGTATTTATATCAGATTCAAACGAAGTTTCGTGATGAAATTCGCCCACGATTTGGTTTAATGAGAGCCAAAGAATTTATTATGAAAGATGCGTACAGCTTTGACTCTGATGTACAGCAAGCGGAAAAGAGTTATCAAAAAATGCGAACGGCGTATCAGGCTATTTTCTCGCAGCTAGGGGTTAAATTCCGCATTGTACAAGCGGACAGTGGCGAAATAGGGGGCAGTCAGTCAGAAGAATTTCACATCTTAGCCCAGCAAGGAGAAAGTGAATTATTAGTCACAGACACGACGGCTGTGAGTCAGGCTTTAAATCTAAAACTGCGCGTCGGAGATACTTCACCAGACGGACAAGTTTTTCAAAGAGCCAAAGGCATTGAAACAGGACATATTTTTTATCTAGGAGACAAATATTCTAAAGCCATGTCAGTGGTCTATAAGGACAAAAAAGGTGAACAGCAAAACGTGCAGATGGGTTGTTATGGTGTTGGGATCACACGAACGATTCAAGCAGTTTTAGAGCAAAGCCATGATGCAAATGGGTTGATATGGCCAGTGTCGGTGGCTCCATTTTTAGTACATATTTGCTTATTGGATCCGGAGCATAAAGAAACAGCGGCTGCAGCAGAAAAATTATATCAATCTTTATGGGATAAAGGAATAGACGTCTTTTTGGATGACCGGTTGGAAAAACCAGGTGTGAAGTTTAAAGATGCTGATTTATTAGGAATGCCACTAAGAGTTGACATAGGCGCCAGAGATATTGCGTCGTCCGGTGTGGAATTAGTGAATCGAAAAAATCATCACAAACAAAAAATATTATTATCTGAAGTATCTAACTGTATTTTAGCTTTCGCATCGGAAGCTGGTGTAAGGAAGAGTGAGTGAAGCCACTACCGCTTTATGTTGCCTTAGATGTGGAAGATGAGCAAAGGGCGCTATGGATTGCGCGAGAAGTAGCGGATCAAGTAGAGGGATTTAAAGTGGGTCCACGACTTTTTTTTAAAGCCCACCCGTCTTTAATTTTAAAATTAAAAACTTTTGGAAAAATCTTATTGGATTTTAAATTTTTTGACATCCCCTCTTCTATGGTGGGTGCAGTACAAACAGCTTTTGATCTTGGTGTGGATTCTATAACAGTGCATGCAAGTGCTGGAATGGTGGCCTTAAGTCAGTTAGCTGAATTGGAACAACGATTAAAAGCGCGGCGAGAGTTTCGCATTTTAGCGGTCACGGTATTAACCAGTTTTTCACAACGGACAATGCCTTATTTTACCAGACATTATGCCATTTCATCCCAAGTGGAAATGTTATCTGATTTGGTTATTAAAAGTGGACTGAGTGCGCTGGTGTGTTCCGGGCAAGAGTTATGTGCTTTACGAAAGCGGCATCCAGAAGTGTATTTACTAACACCAGGTGTGCGTATGTTACAGCAAGTAAGTGAAGATCAAAATCGAGTATGCACTCCCAAGGAGGTATTACAAGCTGGAGCTAACGCATTTGTGATGGGACGACCTATTTATACAGCGGAGGATCCAGCCACTGTCTGCCGTCGCATTCAAAAAATGTGTTGTTAATTTTCATATACACAAACTAAACATTAGCATCTTAAATTTATATTTAGCTTTCATATTGTATTTATATTGACCACTTAACGCGATATATAACTTATCAAAAGACACTAATAGTGATAATAAAAATTCTCACCATAGTCTAACTATTAGCATTGTAAAATATTTTTAGTTGCTAGTTCCTAATCAGTTAACGTACAAATCTAATAAGGGCTAATAGTAAGGGGACATTTTGTGAATGTAAAAAAACTAGGACAAGTATTCACTCCCTACAAAATAGTAGAAAAAATGGTTACGCTTCGCAGAAGTAAAGGTTCTGTACTTGAACCTTCAGCTGGAAATGGAGCTTTTCTTTCTGTGCTAGAGAGTAGTGCTGTTGGCATTGAGCTAGATGAAAAAGTAGTAATAGATAACAGAATTCATGTTGGTGATTTTTTTGAATATCCAATAAAAAATAAATTTCAAACTATCATAGGGAATCCTCCTTATGTGCGATTCCAGGATATTCCAAGCAAAACCAAAAATTTGCTACCAATGAATTTATTTGATCACAGGAGCAATCTGTATTTATTTTTTATAGCAAAATGTATTGAACATCTAGACAAAGGTGGAGAACTAATTTTTATCACCCCTCGGGATTTTTTAAAATCAACAAATTCTAGAAAATTAAATAAAAAATTATATGATCAAGGTTCATTTACTGAGTTTTATGAATTAGGTGATGCCTCTATTTTTAATGGCTATTCTCCTAATTGTGCTATTTGGCGGTGGGAGAAAGGTCGCAAAGAAAAAAAAATATCATGTGGAAAAATATTTCATTATTCAAATGGACAAATATGGTTTGGAAATAAGCTGTCAAGAACGAGTTTGGCAAATTATTTTAATGTTAAGGTGGGAGCAGTGAGCGGGGCAGATGATGTTTTTTCAAATAAAAAGTATGGTAATGTAAACATGGTATGTTCTCTGACTGGCAAATCTGGTGAAAAACGAAAAATGATTTACAATAAAAAATGTCGCTACTTGGAAAAATTTAAGGATAGGCTTTTAAGTCGCAGGGTGAGAGCTTTTAATCAAAGCAATTGGTGGAAGTGGGGAAGAGCTTATCATTATCAAGAAGGTGAAAGAATATATGTTAATTGCAAAACCCGGAATCCAAAGCCATTTTTTATTAGTGAAGACAAAGCTTATGATGGGTCGGTTTTAGCTCTTTTTCCAACAACCAATAATTTAAATCTAATTAAAGCTGTAGATAAATTAAATAAAATGGATTGGCAAACTCTTGGTTTTGTTTGCGATGGAAGATTAATTTTTTCTCAAAAAAGCTTACAAAATGCTCCTATTGGTGAATTGTGATACCTACCATTTTACAAGATGTCGCTAATATAATTTCTAAAAATCCATCTTCAATTAAGCTTTCCACACATTCAAATGATGGAAGGGTTAATTCAATTGAATCAGAAAAAATTATTGCTAAATTTATAAAAAATAAAACTCAATATGAAATTGAAATACCTCCTAATAGATGTTGGTATGATATAAAAATTGGAAAATTTTATTGTAATATAAAAATTAGTGAAATGACTAATAACGATAACACTATAGGAAAAGCCGTCATTTACTATTTTTTAACTGGCTGCAAACATGCTCCTAATCAATATAATAAATTCTTTCAATCTATGTGTGAAAATGAAAATAAAAATGAAAAAAGAGATTTTTATTTTATCGTTGTTAGAAAGAGAGATACGAAAACTTTTATTATTAGCCTTAAAGGATTAAAGGAAATAGCAATAGCTCCAAATAACCCTCCTTTTCAGTGTAATTGGTCAAAAAATATAGAACCAAAACAAAGAAATTGGAAAGATGCTAAAAAACACTTATTAGAACGTTGGGCTCAATCTCTTAAAAAAAGAGCTGAACAACAAATTAAATTGATGAAACAATACTACCCAAATTATTTTAATTAGATTTATATTAGTTATCTTATTAAAATAAATATTTATAAAATTCTTTAGAAGCTTAATAATTGCCTAAAATAGCAAAAATTATAAAAACAAAGTTTGGTCATGGAGTAGAGAAAATTAGATAGGGAATCGCTGTTATTGATGTGTATCTAAAATAAGATTAGCCATTGCATCCGCTTTGGTGTTTTGTTCGCGTGGTATATGTTGAAACTGAGCAGCAGGAATCTTTAACGCATATTTTGCACAAGCCTGGTATAGAGATCGAATATTAGGAGAGCGCACTTTATATTTTCCAGATAATTGGTTGACCAATAACTGACTGTCACTTTTTAAAACTAATGATTGTACTTTGTTGTTACAGCTAAGCTTTAAAGCTTTAAGTGCCGCAGAGTATTCTGCATAATTATTCGTCTGTACTCCTAACAAGGTAGCTTCTTCGTACAGTGTTTTGCCCTGTTCATCATATACGACAATACCAATAGAGGATAAACCCGGGTTACCGCGAGACGCTCCATCCGTATAGATCCATACTGACGATGGCCAGCCTTTCGCATTCCCATTAAAAATCGTTTTATGTTTCTTCACTGAGTTGGATTATCAGAAGAAACAGGTGCCGGTTTTGATTCAGGCGGTTTTGATTCAGATGTCTTATCTGTTTGAGACACAGGTGCACTGTCTGCAGAAGGCTCTTTACTTTCTTCAGAAGATTCTGTTTTTTTACCAGATTCTGTATTTGTTGTTGCTGGCACTTGTTCTTTAGATTTTGTACCCACTGCACCAGAAGGAGCAAGCTTTTTAGATTTTGCACTGGCTGCACCAGGGGATGTTTTTTCTGGTGCTGTACCTGCTGCTGCAGGCGCACTGGTCTCTGTTTTAGCTGCTTTATCTACTTTAGCGGATGCATCTTTTCCGACTGAATCGGATTTTGACTCTGGCGTTTTATATTCTTTATCCGAAAGCAGCACGACAGGCTCTTGAAAATCAATAGACCAATTGTCTGTCCGAATAGAGTGCACCACCCATAACTCATAATCTTGTGATCGCATACTTTGCTTAATAATCACTGCAGCACCACTGACCTGAACATTGGTACTTTGCTGGTCATAAGAATATTCAAATTGTGCTGTTATTTCATTTTTTTGCCTAGTTGGCTCTGTCCACATTTTGTGAAATTGAACATTATTTGCATCCGGCTCTTTTTCAGATAAGGTTTTTTGAATCAATTGCTTTAATTGCGTTCTCAAACTGATATGAAGCTCTTCTGAATGCTGTGGAGGTTCGTGAAAAGTAAACCAAGTTACGGCTAAGAACACGCAAAGCAGAAATACGGCTAAAATCCTGAAACGATATAGTTTCAGTTTAGAAAGGCAGTGTATGAACATATTCCGATTCAGTATGGCTGGTTTTATATATTAAATCAAGTTTTACAAATGAAGCGGAGCAGAGAGCAAAAGCTTTATTTTCTTGTTTTGCTATAGCACACTGCTAGTTATGGTTTTAACGACAACAGTGGACACCCGCTCTGAGCAATTTATACACAACTTTCATTACATGAAGGGGCAGGTGGAAAAACTTAAAAAAGCGATCCAACAGGCAAAAGAGGGAGGCGGGCAAAAAAACCAAGAGCGTCATAAAAGTAGAAACAAGTATTTAGTTCGAGAAAGAATTGAACGACTAAAAGACCCGGGCACTTGTTTTTTGGAATTCTCTGCATTAGCCGGCCAAAATGTCTATAAGGAGAAAGTGGCAGCAGCAGGCATCGTCACTGGTATCATCGTCATTGCCGGTCGACCTTGTGTCGTAGTTGCTAATGATGCCACAGTGAAAGGTGGAACTTACTTTCCATTAACTGTGCGTAAGCATTTACGAGCACAGGAAATTGCACAAGAAAATAAACTACCTTGCTTATATTTAGTAGATAGTGGTGGAGCTTATTTATTATATCAAGATGAAGTTTTTCCAGACAAAAATCATTTTGGGCGAATCTTTTATAATCAAGCGCAGATGTCTGCACAGGGGATTCCACAAATCTCTGTTGTTTTTGGACATTGCACAGCAGGGGGCGCTTATGTACCAGCCATGTCTGATGAAAATATCATTGTCCAGGGGAATGGAACGATTTTTTTAGGAGGTCCACCTCTAGTGGAAGCCGCAACCGGAGAAACAGTCAATGCACAAGATTTAGGAGGAGCAGACTTGCATACAGCCCGTTCTGGTGTCAGTGATTATTTAGCGGCAGATGAAGATAGTGCTTTACGCATAGCACGTGACATTGTTTCTCACTTAGGAAACACGCACACAGTGCAACCTTTGTCCGTACGGGAAAGTAGCGATCCTCTCTATCCTTCTGAAGAAATATATGGGATTTTACCGACTGATTTTAAAACACCGTTTGATATACGGGAAATCATTGCTCGTTTAGTAGATGGGTCGGATTTCCATGAATTTAAGAAAAATTATGGCACATCTTTAGTGGTCGGATGGGCGCATATATGCGGATACCCTGTCGGAATATTAGCAAACAATGGTATTTTATTTAGTGAATCAGCATTAAAGGCTACACATTTTATTGATTTATGTGACCAAAGAGGAATCCCTCTTGTGTTCTTACAAAATGTCGTTGGTTTTATGGTAGGTCAAAAATACGAAAGCGAGGGCATTGTTAAACATGGAGCTAAAATGGTATCCGCGGTGAGTCTAGCAAGGGTTCCTAAGTTTACTGTCATTATTGGTTCTTCCTATGGAGCTGGCAATTATGGAATGTGTGGACGGGCCTATCAGCCTCGGCAGTTATGGATGTGGCCAAGTGCACGCATTGCTGTCATGGGAGGAATCCAAGCGGAAAAAGTGCTACACAAAATTCGTTCAAACGCAAATAAAGAAAAACTACATAACAAAGTAGAAGAATCTTTGGTAGAACAATACCAACGACAAAGTTCCGCTTATTATTCTACAGCTCGCTTATGGGATGATGGAATTATTGATCCAATAGATACTAGAAAAGTTTTGGCTTTAGGTTTAGATGCTGCTTTATACGCCCCCTTGCCTAAAAAGTTAAAAGGCATTTACCGAATGTGAAACACGAGCAAAGGATAAATAATGGCTAGATCCCTTCTGGAATTAAAAAAAAATAAAGATATTATTTTTATCACTTTGAATCGACCGGAAAAGCGCAATGCTTTAAATCCTGAGGTCATTCATGGCTTATCCAGAATTTTTAAATCTATTGAGCAAGATTCTACTGTTCAAGCGGTTGTACTTAGTGGAAAAGGCAAAGCGTTTTGCAGCGGTGCAGACTTAAAATGGCTAACAAATGAAAAAACTTTTAGCAAGCAGTCCTTAAGCCAATTATTTACTTTATTAGAACAAATAGATCACTGCAAAGTACCCGTGATTGCAAAGGTACATGGTTTTATCATGGGTGGTGGTATTGGCCTAATGAGTGTATGTGACGTAGTGATTGCAGAGCTTGGTTCACGCTTTCAATTTAGTGAAACACGTTTAGGGTTAGTGCCTTCCATGATTAGCCCTTTTATTTTAAAAAAAATACCATTTTCCTGGGCACGATTTTTTATGTTAAGCGCCTTACCTTTTTCCGCAAAAGAAGCGCAGCAAGCTAGCTTAGTGCATTTTATTGGCAGTGCAAATCAATGTGATACTTTTTTACAAACATTATTGAAACACTTAAAACAATTAGATCTAACTGCTGTTAAAAAAACAAAGAGAATATTAAACAAAGCTTATCTTTGTCCTATTAAGAAAATTAAATCTCAGGCAATCAGTATGATTCACACTGCCCGTAAAACTAAAACCACTCAAGCTAGAATTAAAAAATTATTAACTCCCTCAAAGGGGCCGGCAGGTCGCCGGTGACATTTTCGCCGTGATTCCTTGCACGCAGTTCATTATTTTGATTAAATAACTTAAAGAGGTGGAAATTCTCTTGTAGTAACTATCCTACAACTAGAGCCACAGCTTCTTGTACTAGAACCCTTAAATGAATCTCGATCGTTGTCAGGAGGACTTTTAGGGCACTTGACGCTATTTGAGCTAACCTTGTCCCACCTATACTGTGTTTCTGGTGGCTTAGATCCAGAAACGATATAGCTAACATAATGAGACTTAGTCTCCTTGCACTGTTTCGTACAACCTTTGGACTTTTTAGCATTAATAACAATAATAACTTCTTTGGGTTTTTTACTTCTATAATCTTTTCGTTTCTTATCTAGTAATTGATACAATTTAGCCATGTACCGATAACTTTGTGGTTTAAAAAATTTGTTAGCTACCTTTGCATCACTTGCTTTCAGGCTACCAGATGGACAGCTACTAGTACTAGATTCTGGTACAATGGCAACTGGTGAAAAACCACCAGCTTGTCGACTCACACAAAGAGACAAAAGTGTATCACCTGCATCATCACAGGTACCTCTCGGCACTCCATCCAAAGTGATTCCTGTTTTTGTAAATGTACTACGTGTTTTTAAAATAGATTTGCTTAACACATTTGCTCCATTTGACCAGCGACTCACATAAAAATTTAATTCAGAAGCTTTAGGTACTGAATCACCTGCCTGTTTTGATAAGGTGCTTTCTAAAGCTAACCAAGCAACTGGATCTTCTAATGAATGAGAATATACAAAAGCTTTTTGTGTGGCATCACTTAATTTTGGATCAGGAAAAGGATACATTTCATCGTTAGGGTTTAAACTTAGCATGGCTTGTGCCCAGTCATCACCACTAAACGGAGGAATAAACAAGTTACCCTCTCTCGCACAAACACTTGCACCTTCTTCCAATGTACCTGTATCCGACGTGACAACATATTTTTGGTTAGTTGGATTAAGGCATACAAAACGTGCGTCTGTAGTTGAAGACTGTGGAGCAGCACCCTTCCATCTTAAATTATAATGTAAAGCAAAATGTTTTGAGGAATCTTGTAACTGGCTTGTTTCTTTGAACAGCACAGGGCGAGCTCCATCCTTATTAAAAAATACTGCCCAAGGCTGATCTTTTTTTAAAGCTCTGGATGCCACCCCTGCCCAAGGAACAGATGCCACTGGTGAACCACCACCGTCCATTTCTATGGCTGTCCACATAGAACTGTAATCCTTAACTACTTTGTTCACCATATAATGAACTAGCCCATTAGGAATAACACTGTACGTTCTCTTAACAGGAGCTAAAAATAATCCCCTTGTCGCATTGTTAATAAAATCAAATTTTTCTTTATCTGATGCAAAAACTAATTCATTTTGGATTTTTGCTAATTGCTCTTTTAGAGAATCTTCAGCTTCATACGCGCTATGAAACATAGTAGTTAAGCTAGACATACTTCCTATTTCCCGACCCATCTCAAAACATGCCTGTTGTGCATTAGCAAAAGTAGTTTTTTTAATAATCATTTTTAGCTGATCAGGATCAGAACCTACAATTTCCACGGCCGGCACATAATGACCGTTAATAAAACACAAGACAGGTTTTGTAGTCTTACAACTTGATCGGTGATACGGACGTGAATGCAGATCCTTAAAATCATTCACACTAGATACACTAACAGCTAAACAATCATCACTACCATTACTTACTGTTTCCAAAGCCTTTGTTGGTAAATCACTCCCTTTATATGATTGAGTAATATGACATTCTGGTAATTGAGAATCCAAGGCTTCATCCGGTAAACCTTGGAACTGTTGCTGTTTTATGTCCACACCTGTTAATTGTACCGAGGAACGTTCTTTGTCAAAAGCTCTTGGTTGCAACGGACCAAAAGTGCCTAAACCAGAACGTTGACAAGACTTCATATAACACACAGTACAATGCACTTTATTACTCTCATCATCACTGAAATCTTTTCTAAAACAAGAACCATCTGTATCATAATCAGTATCTACGTCAATGACAGGATAAAAATCAGAGTTTTTTTGGCAGATAGACCGACAATGATTATCCATTTGCACACCATCAGCTTCTACAGCAAACTCTTTTTCTCCATTGATCTCATATTTATTTTCTTCATCATCTATATTAGCAGCCATAATAGGAGTAACACTATCCGCACTATCATATAAATTCATAGATACACCGTCTAACCGACGATTAGCAGTACCATCTACCTCACCTGAATTTTTCTTTTTTAAGGTAATATTTATTGCTGTTAAAGTAATTGGATATGGATGTCTATTGCGAACCTTAAAAGTGAATCGAAATGGATCGATATCCTTATTCTCAAAAGCCGGAATTCCACCAGATTTTTTACAGCGAAATGTTTTTGCAGTACAACTTAATTTAACATTTAACCCAATAATGGAACTTAAATTAAAAGTATTTGATTGTCCCGCCAATTGTCCCGCCTGTACGACACCATCATTAATACTATCATCTGGTATCTCAAGTGCTTCACAATTATGTGTATCATGAAATGCAGAATCATTGATCACTCTATTATTGGAATTAGATCCCGTACCAGATCCAGAAAAATGAACAGTTGTCCATTCCTTATCATCCCTAGTTTGAACGTGACATTCACCAACACTATTCGCCCATAACATATCAGACGTTTGATGGAAATAAACGATATCTTGCTGAACCTCTTCAGATTCTTCCTGAGAATTTTCTGCAGAAGGTGTGCCCACATAAAAAGATCCTGTTTTAGCTGTTAAAATAAACATAACACTTTTTGGATCTATTGACTTATCTTTAATATCAATAATCTTGCCACCTGGAAAATATTCTGGACGTATTTTTGCAATCACGAAAGTTTGCCAAGCACCACTACTATCCCCTTTATATTCTAAGCAGCGGGCAAAAACACTTGCTGTAAAACTATCATCTATTCGTTGGCATGAAGCAGCATCAGCAAACTCCCAATCGGGTGCGGCAAAAATTACCTGCCACCTGGATTTATTCCAATTAATACCCTTTGTATTAACATATTTAAAATTTAGAAATATAGCTTCTGCACCTACTGAAATACCTGGACTTTCTAATAAAGAACATATTCCATAAGTATTTTGTAGAGCGATACCGCCATCTTCTTTAGTTGTTTTTTCAACTAACAAAGCTTTTAAGCGATTGATTGCCTGTCGGCTGATTAATACTTCATTATCCCGCTGCTGTACTTGCTCTACCACATTACTCCTAAAACCTGTCGTATAATGTAGTAAACCAACAGTGCTCAACCCCATAATGGAAAGAGCCATTATGCTCCCAATCAGAGATCCTTTTTGATTCCAAAGAATTTTATTTTTAATTTTCACTTAATCTCCAAAACATTCCATATTATTTTACACTCATGCTCAACCACTGAGTTATTTTTAATGAGGCATAACAAATTTATTAATTACTTTTAATATCTCTTGCTGTATATGAAAAGAGCCATGACCTGATCCAGAACCAGGAGCAAAAATTCGCTTTGGTTCAATATCAGGATAACGACATTTACCTTTACCTTCTCCACAAGTTTTACCTTCTATACCTCCAGGTCCACAGTCTTTATTATCTTTTGCAACAATCCAATCCTTCAAATCTATAGTTGAGGTTGCAAATCCCTCTTTCATACATGCTCCCCATGAATTCTTCATAGATTGCATAGAAAATAAATCAAAAACAATCTCTGAAAACGGCTGAATATGTGGATTAATAGATACACTCTCTACAGTAAGACTTCCTACTTTACAATCTGTGTTCTCCCATCGTCCACCTTGACATATCTGACGCTTAACTATTTCTTTTACAATTGTCTTTTTTGAACAGTCTACAGGTTCTGTAAAAGTAAATTCATCACCTGGAAAAAATACTTCTATTGTTTTAAATTTTAGCAAATCCGGAGTCACCATATATGTGCAATCTGAATGACCTGCTTTATCTTCACAAGAAGCAGTAGAACTAGTCGGCTTATCCATCCGTAACAATGAAAGTGCATAAATAGCCCCAGGACCTTGATTGTGCACTCGCAATTCCATAGAAGAAACACCAGTTTTTATACCAGCAGATTCAGCCGTTGGCGAACTTCGGCATTCAGGGAAGAGACCACCGAAACCAGACGCACAGGATAGCTCACACTTTGGCGGCGTTGCCACCTCCAATGTGATAGCAGCCAAAGGTCTTCTAATACCAGCATATTTTGGACTACCCACAGGATTTTCATCTTCATCCAATATAACCACTTTTAATAATACAATCGTCATATCCTGATCCATATTGGCAATGTATTCACAATGCGTGCCTTTAATATCTGCTCCTCCAGGTTTTTTACAATGCTCTTGATCCGCTTGATCACAGAGACCTTCCACTACTTGTAATTTCGTATTTCGACAAAGCGTATCTGGCACTTCCCCCATCAAGCTACTCATCCTGGCATCTTTCCAATTCACTAAATCAAAAAATAACTGATAAGAGTATTCCTGACCTTCAATATCTTTTGTTCCATTATAACGAAGCTGTTTTCTACTTTGCTCTCCAACCACAACAGCTGTCTTATCTGTCAGATCATAATCACTCGGTGAAGGAATCCCTTTTTCTTTAGCATCTGTCCATTTACATAAGGGTCCAGTATCACCTAAAGCTCTCCATCCACCTTCACGACATAAAATGACATTATTAGCTACTAAATATCCACCTAAATGCAGTCCATACTGCACCGCTAGATCCATCTGCCAATTAACCGTTCTTTTACTCCGAGCAGACATAAATTGTGTTAAAGTGTTCTGACTCACAAAAATCACTGTTGCGACAGAACCAGACACCACTAAAGCCATTAAAATAGCTGCTGAACCTTTTATGCGACGAATATTATCTAAACGAAAACATTGCTTTAATTCATCTAACCTTTTACCCATTAAACATTCCTAATTTTTTTATTTTTACTGCTATTGATTATGACAAACTTCTTATTTTAATGCACACGATGACTTATTTTATTCCTTCCGAAATATTATCTTAGATATTTACATAATAATTACTCTGCTATTTGCTCCATTAACTTTAATAAGTAATGGTTTTTTTTACTAATTTAGATAAAAATCTCAAAATGAGACACATAAAACAGATATAATTAATACTACTGTTTATTATTTGGGGGATAAAACATATGTTTGAACTTTTGAGCAGGATTCCCCCTTAAGAAACAATCACAAAATATGCAAAGCTGTGACAATAACGTAAATGCAGCCGCGGCGAAGTCACTCCCCCTTGGGGGGCAAAACGCATGTCTGAGCTTTTGAGCAGAATATTTAAATCTAAGAGACGCATCAATAATACTTACCAATATATCAACGTGATTTATCGCGCTGACGATTACGTAAAGGATGATAAGATTCTAACAAACGATTCAAATGTGACATCTGTAAGTGCGTATACTTTTGAGTAGCACTCAAAGAACGATGCCCCAATAACTCCTGTAAAGTACGTAAATCAGATCCACTGCTTAATAAATGTGTCGCAAAACTGTGTCGCAAAACATGAGGACTTAACGGTTTACTTAAACCCGCACGCTGACCCCAACGTCGAACGATCTCATAAGCCTGCCTAACCGCTAACCCAGGAAAAACTCGCGGGTCGCGAGGAACGTTTCGCCGCGATTCCGCTGCTCCCTTTTTATTGCTTTGCAAATTATGTTTGTCATGCTGAAGACTTTGACAGCGACCTAACTCCTTTAACACCACTTTTGGCACTGTCACTAACCTTTCTTTTCCACCCTTACCTAATACACGTAAACAACCATTCGCTATATCCACTTGATTCCACTGCATACCACAAGCCTCACTCACCCTCAGTCCGCCACCATATAGCAAAAGAATTAATAATAAATCCCGATCTCTTTCTTTTGCGTTTGCCTGTTTTTGCACAGTCTTTATTAAGTAAAGAGCCTCATCTACAGATAAGTAATAAGGGATACGTTGAGGAACACGTGGTAGCTTAATCCAACTCTGCATATCCACCTGCACTCCTCCATGAACAAATAACCAAGATAAAAAAGCTTTCAAACAAGCATACTTTCGATTACGAGATGCCGGAGATAATGAAGCCCACTTCTTAAAACTGTATTTCATCATCTCCCCTACCCACTTCTCCTCTAATGGATCCATACCCCCAGAGGGGGTTACTTTCGCCGCGGCTGCATTTACGTTATTGTCACTATCTTGCACATCATGTTTACAAGTAAGTGCCCGTGGTGACCTGCCACCCCCAGAGGGGGTTACTTTCGCCGCGGCTGCATTTACGTTATTGTCACTATCTTGCACATCATGTTTACAAGTAAGTGCCCGTAGCAACCCGCCACCAACCTGCTGATGAACAATGTCTGAAAATAAGTCACTCTCTACGCCAAAAACAGACTCATCCTGAGACAAATCAGTGTATAGTTTCCAACCTTTTAAAGAAAATAAATTACCAAGCACCGGATGATAATTTATTAACAACTGTCTTAAATCTATATGGTAAGCTCGACAGGTATTTTCTGATAAAATTTTATTAAATTCTATATATTTTAAGTACTTACGAATATATCGTCTAATATTTATACAAGTGTGAAATAATTTTACGTTAAACATTTTTTTCAAAATTCGTAAAAAATTTACATATTCCTATTGAAATAAATTCATAACTCTGGTAGATAATAATGCACTGTATTATTATGAGACACAATGCGTCTAACCACGGAAGGAGAACGGCAAATGATTCCATATCTTAATAAAGGCCAGGGTAACACTTTGATAGACGATCAAAAAGATGTAAATGATGAAGACATGGTTTATCGCCATGAGTCTATGGCTAAATTAATCAAAATTATTAACAAGGTAGCATCCACAGATGCTTCTGTTCTACTGATTGGTAAAAGTGGTACAGGCAAGGAGCTAATGGCTTCTAAAATCCATCAATTAAGCTATCGCAAAAATAAACCTTTTACAGTGATTAATTGTAGTTACTTAAGTGACAACTTAGCAAACAGTGAACTTTTCGGTTATGAAAAGGAGGCCTTTACAGGAGCCAATCGGCAAACAATAGGTTTATTGGAAAAAAGCCATAAAGGCACGATTGTATTAGATGAAATTGGAGATTTAAAACCCGAAACACAAGCCAAGCTACTTAAGTTTTTACAGGAAAATGAAATCTACAGAGTAGGCAGTAAAACCCCCATTCATTTAGATGTACGCGTGGTATGTATCACTAATAAGAACCTGGCAGAAGAAGTGGTACAAGGTCGTTTCCGTGAAGATTTATTTTATCGTATCAATACGATTACGCTTGAGATTCCTTCTTTATCTGAAAGACGGGAAGACATTCCTGTTTTATTGGAGCACTTTTTAGGTCCTTATGTGAAAATTGCTCCAGATGCTATGAGTATCTTAACAAAATATAATTGGCCAGGTAATGTGAGAGAATTACAAAATCTTTGCAGCAGATGGCGTATTTTAAAAACAGAAAATAGAATCACAATAAATGATTTACCAAAATCTCTCCTAGCGACTAATCCGTATCAAAATGTCGGCATTGAATATGATCCAAGCATGTCATTAGCGGAAATGAATAAAATATATATCTTACATGCTTTGGAACATTTCACTTCCAAGAGAGAAGCGGCCAAAGCTTTAGGGATTACGATTAAAACCTTATATAATCGTCTGCATGATTATGGAGTATTTGAGCAATATGCTATGCATTCGACTCCATTAGAAAGCAACAAATCACTGCAAATGTAAATTGCAGTAACTATGGGGATTCTTCCTGGGGAGGAGGGAGAATGAAAGTACGGATAGACGTTTTTAGTTGGTGAATCGCCTGGCATAGTTGTTTCTGATGTTCTTTTTCTACGTCCATTACCAAGTACCCAATATGTTCATTAGTCGCTAGCTGTTGTGTTGTAATATTAATTTTTAATTGAGAAACCAAACCGTTAATTTGAGCAAGCACTCCCGGTACATTATGATGAATATTTACTAATCGCTGATACTCCTTGGTATTACTAATAGGCGAAGGGTTTAAAGTGGGAAAGTTAACACTACCTTCAGATATTCCATGGAATAAATATCTTCTTAGAGAATCAGAAACCTGCCGAGCAATATTTTCTTGCGCTTCTTCTGTACTACCAGCGATATGTGGAGTGAGAATCACCTGTGGCATTCCTTGTAGTGCATTCACAAATGAATCATATGAAGCGGATAAAGGTTCCTTGGGAAATACGTCTATGGCTGCGCCACATAGCCACTTTGTTTGCAAAGCCGATTTTAAGTCTTGAATATTGACGACTGACCCACGACTGGTATTAATCAGTACACTACCTTTTTTCATCCATTTTAATTGTTTAGACTGAATCATATTTTTCGTTAAAGGAGTTTCAGGAACATGCAAAGTCACTATATCACTGCGAGATAAGAGTTCCTTAATATTCTTAACAGCACGAGCATTACCCATGGGAAGCATTTCAGCAATGTCAAAGTATAAGACTTGCATTCCCAAGGATTCTGCGAGTATGCCTACTTGTGTTCCGATATGGCCATATCCTAAAATACCAAGTGTTTTTCCACGTACCTCACGGCTACCTTGAGAACTTTTACGCCACTTCCCCTGATGCATCATGTGGTTCAAGCGATAACTTTGGCGAGACAGAGCGATAATATGTCCGATGGTAAGCTCTGCTACGCTACGGGTGTTACCATAGGGAGCATTAAAAACAGGAATGCCTAGCTGACAAGCAGCTGTTAAATCTATTTGATCTGTCCCGATACAAAACGCACCAATGACTCTGAGCTGGCGTAAAGACTGCAAAATATTTTTTGTTATTTTTGTGCGAGATCGAATACATAAACCTGTAATATTGCCGCTAAATGACATTTTTTTCCAATCAATGGGAGATTTTAGCTGCTTTACAGATAACCCGTATGCTGTTAGTTGCGCCTTTGCTATAGGGTGAATCCCTTCCAGTAACAAAAAATACATATTCTTTCCTTTTATTTGGTATCTTGTCATTAAACTTTTATTCTTATTTTGTTAAGCTGTATTTTTTTGGACAGGCAAGTTAATGGTTGAAATATGTGTCATCCTAGTGAGTATTATCAGTGGCGGCAGCAAGTTACCACAGGCTTTTATTTGTAAACATAATCGGCAAAGTTGTAACAGGCGTGCAGAGGAATCGCGGCGAAGTCATCCCCCCTTGGGGGGCGATAACATATTTTATAGCTTATTTTAAGAGTTTAAAGAATGCAGTTAATATTAAAATGATTATTGGACATTATTGAAAGGCGTATTCTCATGCAAGATATGGATCTGGAAACAAAAGAACCACCATTAGATGATGAACCTCGGTTTTGGGAACTATTTGATTATGAAAAAATATCTGGGCATTTATTTGCACGTGCCATTTGGGCCATATTCCTACGAATGGCTTTTAAATTTTATATACGCATGAAGATCAAAGGTAGCTTTAAAGGATTTTATAAAAAATACCCTAAGCTGATTATTATTTCCAATCACACAAGTCACTTGGATGGACCAGCTATTTTATCTGCTATTTCGTTTTCACATTGGATGGATTTATATATTTTAGCTGCACAGGATTATTGGTTTAGTAATGGATTATTAAGATTTTTTTCAAAGCATTTTCTAAATGCCATTCCGATGAATAGAGGCAAAAATCGTGAAAGTGCTTCAACTGAGGGTATACAAAATGCCACTGAAACAACGATAGTGAGGCGATCCGAATCCGTTAAAAAATGTCTGAATATTTTAAGTTCCTTAAAGCGAGTATGGATGATTATGTTCCCAGAAGGCACTCGTTCTTCAGATGGTACATTGCAGCCATTTAAGAAGGGAGCAGCAATATTATCACAACGAACGAACACGCCGATTTTATTTCTTTATTTTCGCGGCAACCGCGCTTTGTGGCCAAGAGACAATTACTTTCCACGACCTGGCAAAACACGCTTATATGTAGGTCCTATTCAGCCACCAGCTGACATTGACACTATTTTTAATAACTACAAAACATGGACAGAAGAGTTAGAATCACATATTCAAAAAAAGAAGAAAAACAGTTTTAAGAGGTAATATGATAAAACTGCTGAGTCCATTTGAGCGATTTTTTTCTTTAGAAGCCAGTGCGGGTGTGACGCTTTTGATCTCCGCTCTGGCTGCTTTATTCTTAGCAAATTCCCCTTGGGCGGCTACCTATGACAGTATTTTACATTTTCCAGTCGGTTTACATATTGGAAACTTTGCGCTGTCGCATTCTTTACACCATTGGGTGAATGATGCTTTGATGGTGATTTTCTTTTTTGTCGCTGGGCTGGAAATTAAAAGAGAATTGACTGTAGGTGAATTAGCAACACCAAAGAAGGCGGCACTACCTATTTTCGCTGCAGTAGGAGGAATGTTAATTCCAGCTATGTGTTATCTCCTATTTAATATGCACGGCAGTGGTGAGGAAGGATGGGGAATCCCTATGGCCACGGATATTGCTTTTGCCGTCGGGGCACTGAGCTTAATGTCAGGTAGGGTACCACTATCATTAAAAGTGTTCTTATTAACTTTGGCCATTGTAGATGATTTGGGAGCTGTATTAGTTATTGCATTTTTTTACTCGCATGGAATTGCCAGTCAGTTTTTAGCTTTTGCCGGTTTGATGTTATTTCTTATTTATTGTGCAAAAAAAGCTGGCATAAAACATTTTGCTTTTTATATTTTTTGCGGAATAATGACTTGGTTTTTTGTCTTAAAAAGTGGCGTGCATGCAACGGTGTCTGGCGTAATTTTAGGCTTAATGACTCCAGCTGCCTGGTTTACCAATCGGCAAGAAAAACTGGTAAACATCCGAAAGTTGACTCAGCAAATGCCTTCTTATAAGGAAGTTCAGCAAATTATTCGTTCGGCTCGTGGTTTACACACACATGCTGATCGATTGATAGAAAGCATGCATCCTTATGTTACTTGGTTCATTATGCCAACATTTGCATTTTTTAATGCAGGGGTATCTCTGCCGGTTGATTTTTCTTTTATGGAGTTTATTGCTCATCCGGTTTCCATCGGTGTGTTAACAGGGTTGTTAATTGGTAAACCTATCGGAATTTTACTTTTTTCTTTTTTAGCGATTCGTTGGAAGTTGGCAGAATGGCCAGAGGGATTTAATTGGCTACGATTAGCAGGAGTTGGATGTTTAGCCGGGATTGGATTTACAATGTCTTTATTTATTTCTCATTTAAGTTTTAATGTATTTGAGTTAACCGTATATTCCAAATTAAGTATCTTAGTTGCTAGTGTTTTAGCCATGTTAATTGGTTTATCTTTATTAGCTATTTCTCATTCATATGCTATAGATAACAAGCTAGTTAAACATGGTGGTTAAATCTCATGTAATGTTATTGGTGGCGTAGCTCAGCTGGATAGAGCAACGGCCTTCTAAGCCGTAGGTCGTAGGTTCGAGTCCTACCGCCATCACTTTTATTTAAAAAACAAAAGGTAGAATTCGAAGCGAAGAAGCGGCCTATAGTATCTGCGACCGAAGGGGAGCGGATAATACAGGACAGAAAATCTTGTATAAGCAAAAAATAAAAAATTTTGTTTATTCTCTTTCTAAGGATTTTAGATTCCTTCCCTCACATTGGATAGTTTTTTTAAAACATTCACCACTTGCTGACTTCTTCCAGCAAATAATGTAGGTGTTACTATTGAACTTGGATTAAAAGGATTACTCGGGTTATTCATATTTTTTAAAACCTCATTATTACTTGTTTTATATTATTGAAGTACTATATGCAGTAATATATAGAAAAGCCCTAAAATTTATATCAACTATATAGAAAACATCCAAAATTTTATAGTAAGTGTATAGAAAAGACTTAAAAATTGCTATTTTAGCTGATATTGAGGAATTGTATCCTCTACGTGCGTGGCCACGACAATCGAAAAAAAAACAGGATATATTTTTTAAAAGGGCCGGTTTTAAGGGGTTGCTGTAAGCCGGATTCTGTCTTCTCTGGCTTAACCGACAAAAGCTCAGAGGAGGCACTTATTCATCTATGCGATCGACCCGGAAGTATCGTATTGGCGGTACTCAAGCACTTCCTTATTTGATCTTGCTCCACGCAGAGTTTAGCTGATTTCACTCCAGCAATCCTCACCACTCATTACAGCAATAAAGACTCGGATATACTTTCTGTTCCACTTGTCCGCACCGTTTCCGGTGGAAAGGTTTTCACCTTTTGCGTTGCCATTGGAGTCCGGACTTTCCTCTAAATTTATTAAAATAAATTCAGCAAGCACCCGCAATCCCCTTTAGAAGTCATAGCATATTTGAATGTTGAACTCAAATTGCTCTTGTTATAAACAGAAAATTCAATAGATAGGAAAAATAGATTTTCTATGAATGGAATTGAAACTATTTATTGGAATACTAATCACACATTGATTGTTGATATACAGGTGTAATAACACAATATCTAATAGAATCTTTCCATGTATCCCATTCATCTTGTAGAGCAGAATATACTACATTGTCATTTAAATCATAAACAGTATATATTGCATAAGAGATTGTACCATTTTCATCATATGCAACCATTAAAACATTGTGTTCATCTATCTCACCAATGGCTATGTTTTCTTTTATATCACCAACGACCAGTTTCATGCTCATTGGTGCCACAAGAACAGTTTTATTGCTAAAACTAACGGATACTTTATTACCTGAGTGAACAGTAACAGAACAGGTCTCTTTTTCCGTCTTTTGTGCCATCATGCTCAACCATACTCTTGTTCCAAGAGTTACAAGAATTACAGAGGGGACTGCTTCGCATCCTTTATAGGTGCGAATATGCATTATACTTTTTTCAGAAGAATTTTGTAAAAGGTTCTGAACTTCACTTCTTGAGATTGCTCCAGTAGTTGGGAACAATGTATCCCATAAATTCTCTAAAGGTGATGCGGAACTAATGATAGGGAATAAAGCAAACAAAAAAACCATGGTTTTTAGATAATAAAAACACCTGCATTTAATGATATATTTCATTACACTACTCTTTGAATGGAATTGAAACTATTTATTGGAATACTAATCACACATTGATTGTTGATATACAGGTGCAATAACACAATATCTAATAGAATCTTTCCATGTATCCCATTCATCTTGTAGATAAGAATCTACTACATTGTCATTTAAATCATAAACAGTATATATTGCATAAGAGATTGTACCATTTTCATCATATGCAACCATTAAAACATTGTGTCCATCTATCTCACCAATGGCTAGGTTATATTTTATATCACCAACGACCGCTCTACTGCTCATTGGTGCCACAAGAACAGTTTTATTGCTAAAACTAACGGATATTTTATTGCCTGGATGAACAGCAACAGAACAGGTCTTTTTTTCCGTCTTTTGTGCCGTCATGCTCAACCATACTTTTGTTCCAAGAGTTACAAAGGCTGGTTCGCATCCTTTATAGGTTTGAATATGCATTATACTTTTTTCAGAAGAATTTTGTAAAAGGTTCTGAACTTCACTTCTTGAGATTGCTCTAGTAGTTGGAAACAATGTATCCCATACATTCTCTAAAGGTGATGCGAAACTAATCATTGGAAATAAAGCAAACAAAAAAACCATGGTTTTTAGATAGTAAAATACTCTGCACTGAATAGTATCTCTCATTATATCCTCCTCTAAAAAACAACCGGTAGTATTTACTACCGGCTGTTAGAAAAATTATATTTTCATTTTATTAAAAAGTAACTGGTAAATTATAAACCTAAATCTAAATTAGCAGTATCTGCCCAGTCAGATACTAGTTTTGCGCAAGCTACAGTAGTCCATTCCTCTGCATCTTCCTCACCTAAATCAAGACCACCGGTATTGTCTGATTCAATAAGACCTTTAATATCCCCATTATTAATAATCTCTGCAATGCTCTTTCTAACACCTTCATCATCTATTATGTGACAGTAAACCCCTAACATACAAGCGGACTTCTGATAATTAGCAGAGGCATCAGTAAATGTAGGCTGGTTGTCCGTTACGTCACATATACCTTCCTCAACAATTAGCTCATGTACCATTTTAATAAAGTCTTCATTACCTGCGCTCTCTGCATATTCTATCACATTCTCATCATCATCTGTATCCACTCTATCTCCTAAACCTTCCAATATCTTCATATCATCTAGAATATCATGAGAGTCAGCAAGTGCTACAAGCAAATATTTCAAATGGTTTGTCCTATCCTCTTCTTTTATTTCTCTATCTAAAAGAAAAGTCACTTGCTCATTATTAATGATCCATTTTAAAATATATTTGGAATCTGAAGGAGTATAACCCTTAATCTCGTCAAGCCAAAAATCTTCTTCCATCTCTATCGCCGCACACAGTAAATTAATGTCGTCGTTTGTTAAGTCATTTAACTTATCTTCCTCTGGATCCTTTATCTCCTTAAATATCTCATCTAATTTTTCTACAGAGGCTGTTGGCCAATCAAAACATTCCTTTCTCGCACTGCCTGATAGATTCAAATGATCATTATCCTCACATAGTTCTTCACAATCCTCATCCCCTTCACATGTGCTGCCACCCGATGGCATAGAACAATCTAAAGTACTGGTTGTACTACGACTACGACGACTACCACTATTTGTTCCACCATTATCAGTGGTCCCAACATTACGGCCGGTTTCCGTAGAACAACCAAAAATCATTAGTGCCGCCAATGAACTAGCAATAGTAAATATTGTAAAATATTTGATAGCCGCATATTTCATAGTATCCTCCTAATATAAAAGACTATTTTCTTATTTTTAATCCAAGTTCCTTTTACAAGAACTGTCTATATCTTCTCCACATATTTCTTCACTATCACATTTAGCTTGATTGATTTTATATTCACTGTCAAATGGAAATTCTTTGTCCTCAATTTTTCTATCTCGGTTTAATATTTCCCAATAACTCCAGACTTCCGCCCCATGTACATAACAATGATTAGACCTAGAACCAGCTAACCGGCCAGAAGTCTGGTAAGGACATCGAGGAGCATTCAATAACCGATCATAACTTTCTCTTGTGCAATAGGCACGCACGATACAGGATTCATTCTCACACACCTGTTCTATCGCCCGATGAGCAATGACAAAAGCTGCTTCATTTCTTTGGTGTTGAGCAAGAGATAAGAAAGTTTCTGTAAATCCATGTAGATCTTCACTAAAACCCACTAAAACTCTCTCTTCCAGTCCTCTGGCATAATCGTGTTCTTTACCCAATTTTTCAAAAGCATGTTCCAAGATCAGATTATCTCTATCATGATGTCGGATGGCCGCAGATACCGCTATGGTTTCTGCCGTCCATATTAAAAATAATTTAGTTTCTCTTACACTCCAATCAGAGATTAACTCCAACATTGGCTCCACATCCAAATCAATCATCACACCAAAATTAGAAATATCTACCTGTCGGAATAAAGAACTGGGCTGCCGAATACGACGCATCTTTTTAAAAAAATCATATAGTGCATGCACTAATTCTGCTGGAGCACTTCCGCATTCCCGACTGTGTTCATTATACATCTCACGACAGATATATTCGCAGTTTTCCTCTCTGTCATTTCTAGACTGGCTACGATCTTCATCCTCATCCTTGCACGAAGGTCCATCATAATCCTGCTTTCGGTAACTACCGTATATCTCATTATATACATTTCGCACAGGAATTCTTGTATCCAAACGAGTTGAACCAATCCGGCGAGTCGCCCGTTGTTCCGGCGAAGTACAGTGCACAAGCAATGCCACTAAAGCCACTAATAAACCAATAGCGCGTGAATACCTGCGAAAGTATGTAATGATCCCTTGCACACATGTGACAATAACGCGCGCACATGCACATTGAAAATCACCCACTCTAAAAGAACGAATCGTAGCGAGTAGTTTTTTTATTGTAAATTCCATCCTTCACATCCACGGTAAGTATCATTACAAACAATTTGGCAAGTCATATCATTCATCAAAGGTTGTGATAAATTAAAATCATCTAAAGAAGAATTGTAAACTTCTCGTCGAATATAATCAAAAAACTGTTTATCTTCCAGACGAAAAGAAATATCAGTGCGCAAATCTTCATTATGTACATATTGATTATCTAACCCAACTCTTTCACGACAATAAATACGCAATATACAAAGCTCAGCTTTTTTACCTTCTCCAAAGTCTGGAGCACACATTTCCCCTCGAAGCATGTCATGAACAATTTGCAACATATCATTATTAAGAAAATCTATAAGCAATGCAAAAAATGTTTTATCAAAAGATACGTTTCTGGCTAAGCCATTTTCCGCAGATCCAGGTAAAGTACGATCTCCTGCGCTAGCCAGTAATGCATACATTAAATGATTACGATCTTCTCTCCTTAATTTAAGTAATTCCTTAGCTACTGCATCTTCTTCAGCAAACCATAAAAGTAGTTCTCGTGCTTTATCTATTCTATAACGTTCTACAATACGTACCAACACCATATAATCTAAGGCCAATAAACGACGAAATTCATCCTTCACATCCACCCGCCTTAAATCCTGAACAATCGGGTGTTCCAACCCTCTGACCAGATCTCCAATATCAAATACTAATGGTTGCGGCAAAGATCTACAGCGATCCTTAGCTGGTACAAAACTGTTAAAAATATTATCACAGATTCTTTCGCACTCCTTATTTTCAGAACAGCATTCTCCTCTCTCACACTTTGGGAACAAAGACTCATTGTCCAATCCATTTTCCGGAGCATCCCTGGTGACAGTCGGTATATCTGGAGGGGAAGAAATCATAGAACATTGGATACAAAAAATACCCATGCTTAGTAGCACTAAGCACAACCACAGATAATATTTCATTTTTTTAATTCTCCACTTATTTTCCACTTCGGAGTATCCATTTGATTTCTTAATAGATAATGCGATTTCAGGACTTATTGACAGGGCGGATCAACAAGACTATAAGAGGACTTTGTCATAATGTTTTTAGTTTCTTTATTTTTAAAACATGGCAAATAAGCGCAGCGTATTATATTAAGAATAAAAGTGTTCAATACGTACTTTGATTTAATGAAATAAAACTGAATGGAATCATAACGAGTTTATACAATGATAAAACAGCGGATCATTTGTTTTTTATGGTTTATTTTTTCTTTACATCCATCTGCAACAGCAAAGGTAGTGGAAAAAACATTAGCAGAAGTCAATGGACAGATGATCTCTCTGTTGGATGTGTTGGAAGCGCAAAAAAGATGGAAACGCGGTTTTATGAAAGATTCGGTATTAGAATCTTTATTTAAAAAAACAAGATTAAGAACAAAAAAACTGGCATTGGAATATCTGACCTACGAAATGTTGCTGAATGAATCCGCTCAATCATTAAATATTCCAATACATTCGACTCAGATAAAACAGGAATTGAAGAAACGACGTAAAAGAAGAAAATTATCCAAGCGGGATTTTAGTCGCCTGTTAGTGCGAAATCAGTTTACAGCAGCTTCTTACAAAACTTTTTTAAAAAAGAATCTTTTGAGAAAAATACTTATTCAACGAGAAGTGTTAGAAAAAATAAGAATCTCTGACAATGATCTGAATGAATACGCCACACGAAAACAGGGCAAACCTTTATTCAGTTCTTTTGAGTACGATCTGGAGTTTTTATTTTTCCCGCCAGTCAAACGAGGAAAGAAGGAAGCAAATAAAACACTTAAACTGTTATCACAAGATCCAGCTTACTTTGACCGCTATCAGCCAGTCATCAAAGGCGCTAAGAAAAGACGATTAACGAAACAGAAATTACAGTCTTTGCATCCGAAAATCAGAGTCGCAGTTAAAAATTTATCTGTTGGACAATATTCCTATGTTCTTTTTATTCCACAATTGGGGTATCATATTTTTAAAGTGATATGGAAGACCCCGATTATTCAAAATCGTTTACGGCAAAAACAGTTATCCGATCAGTTGTTTAAAACCTTATTTCATCAGCAGTTAAAAGCTTGGTTAGAGCAAAAAAAGGCGAAAGCTTTTATTCGCGTTAATTTATGAAGCGCATTCACATCACCACTGGTGATACAGACGGTATTGGACTGGAAGTTAGCTTAAAAGCGTTAGCGACAATAGGCCAATGCACCGGTGTACAATTTGTGTTATGGAGGCAACAAGGAGTTGGACAAGATCTATTTCACATTTTTAAATGGCCTGGACGAATCGTTACACTCAATAATATAAATGACTTAAATACTGCACCCAAAACAGAAAACATATTATTAGATATCGCTTCTGTTACCCGTCCAACACAGTGGGTGGAAACGGTAGCGCAACGATGCACCCGTAGTCCGTCTGATGAAATAATGGTTACAGGTCCCTTATCTAAAACACAAATGCAAGCAGATCATTTTTCTGAAAAAGGACACACACCGCTTTTACAGAGAATTTCCGGAGCAAAGACAGTGTTTATGACTTTCTTAGGGGATTACTTTAATGTGACATTGTTAACTGGCCATGTTCCTTTAAAGAAAATCACATGGACACCCAACGACTTAGACAGATGTTTGCATTTATGTTGTCATCTACGAAAGTGTTTACCAGAAACTTACCAAAACAAACCAATAGCAATATTGGGACTTAACCCACATGCAGGGGAAGAGGGATTACTAGGCACCGAAGAATCCACTCTGAAATTATATTTAAAAAAGTGGTCAAAGGAAGTAACAGGACCTTTAGTACCGGATAGCGCCTTTTTAAAAAGTAATTGGCCTTGTTTTTCCCTATATGTTTGTTTGTATCATGATCAAGCTTTAATTCCATTTAAAATGGCACATGGGACACAGAGTTTTCAACTGAGTTTAGGGTTACCTTTTGTAAGAACTAGTGTGAGTCATGGCACCGCTAAAAATATTTTTGGACAGAACAAGGCTTCTGCGGAATCGATGCGGCGGGCTTTACTGTGGGCAATGAACACTGTTAACATTTACTTGTAAACAGAACAAGATTATGACATAAGTGCAGGAAATTGCGGTAAAGTCACCTCCCTTTGTGAGGGAGTCCAGGGGTAGTCATTTCTCCACTTAAAAATCTTATTCAAAAGCTCAAACATGCGTTTTGCCGCAGAGCAAGCTTTCAGTCGCTCTGCTTCAAAGCCAAACTCGTTTTGAATAAGATTTTTAAGTGGAGAAACCCATATCATTTACAAGATAGTGACATGAGTACGAAGGAATCGCGGCGAAACCACTCCCCCTTGGGGGGTCGCAACTCGCGGACGGCGAAAGTCACTCTCTTTGGGAGTACCCTTTTGGAAGGCAGTTAGTGCATAATGAGTATGAGATGGATATTAGGTTGAAGCACATGAAATGGAATCCGGATATTTTTAGAAAAAATGATATTCGTGGAATATATGGAAAAGATTTTGATTTAGATTTCGTGCGATACTTGGGGATAGCTTTTGCTAAGTTTATCTCATATCGCACAAACATTAGGAATAACAGTGAACGTAGTATCACAAAAGACAAAAAGGCATTTCATAGTAGTAAAAAAGATAAACTGTTAGACACACCTATGTCTTTAAGCTTTGTAGCAGTGGGACATGACAGTCGCTTAAGCAGTCCAGACGTAACAAATGCTTTAATAGAGGGACTCACTGCCGGTCAAGCACCGATACAATTTTTAGGTTTAGTATCCACTCCGGTTTGTTTTGTTGCTTCCCATTTTTTTCCTGATACCGCAGCTTCTGTGATGGTGACGGCAAGTCATAACCCAGCTGACTTTAACGGCTTTAAATTTTCTGTATATGAAGAAACTTTATGTGATGAGAAGTTGCAAGAGTTAAAAGATATTATCCTTCAATTATCTACGGATGATTCTTTGTTAGCAAAGACAAAATCCACATCTTTATCTGACAAGCATTGTGTATCGGACAGTGGACATTTAACAAATATCAATCGTGAGAAGAAGTCAGTCAAAAGTTTAGATAATACAGTGATATCTTTTTATGTTCAGTTAATGAAAAAGAAATTTTCTCAGTTAGGGAAAATGTGGAAGGATCAGGGAAGCATTGTAGTGGATTGCGGAAATGGAGCAGCGGGGCCGGTGGCACAAGCAGTTTTTAAGGAGTTAGGTTTAAATGCTGAATGGTTATATGCAGATCCGGACGGACGTTTTCCGAATCATCATCCAGATCCTTCCTTAGATGAAAATTTAAATGATTTACGTCAGAAGGTAAGAAGCTGTGGAGCAAAGTTTGGAGTGGCTTTGGATGGGGATGGGGATCGTTTAGTCGTGATCAGTGAATCCGGTAGGGTGCTATATGGAGATGAGCTAATGGCGATTTTTATTTCTGATATATGGAAACGGAATAAGGATGCCGGTGTTATTGTCGCAGATGTAAAATGCGCCCCATGGTTCTTTGATTTTTTAGAAACGCAGAAATCTGCGTTGGCACTTGGTAAACATGATTTGCAAAATAGTGACAATAACGTAAATGAAGCCGCGGCGAAACCACTCCCCCTTGAGAAGCAAAGACGTGACAATAACGTAAATGAAGCCGCGGCGAAACCACTCCCCCTTGGGGGGTCGGGGCATAGTTTAATTCGTCGGCGAACATTGGCATTAGGGGCGATATTCGGTGGTGAGTTTAGCGGACATTACTTTTTTTGTGATGAAGGTTATTTTTTAGATGATGGTGTATATGCAACTTTACGTTTGTTACGGATTTTATGTGAGAGTGGTGTGTATCGTGTAGAAGAGTTATTAGATAAAATACTGCCTACTAACATTGGAGTTCATACGAATGAGATACGTATAGCGGTTAATGACATAGCACGGGCACACAAACTTTTGAATCGAGTCAAAGATCATTATGCGAAATATTCTGAAGCGCAGTTATGTTTAGTAGATGGTGTGCGGGTATGTTTTCCGGGGAAAGCTTGGGGTCTGGCACGTCTTTCCAATACACAGAGCATGTTTACTTTTCGTTTTGGCGGCCGATCTGACAAAGAGCTAAAAAAAATCCAATCAGATTTTTATCGCTTATTAGAATGTTCTTAATTGAGGCTAAATTTTTTAAACTTAAGCTACTATCAATATTATTATCACTCATTCGCGATGGATTGTTTTTTATATTTTTCCAACGATGATCATGGCGATGGCGAGGGAGAAGATCACGAATGACTCAATAAGAGCCAGTACGATAATCATAGGAATGAACATAATTTTTTGTGCTTGTGGATTTCGTGCGATACCTTCCATTGCAGCGGCGCCTACACGTCCTTGTCCGACAGCTCCCCCAAATGCAGCGATGGCGATAGCGGCAGCGGCAGCAATCGCATAAAGTCCACTATGGCTGGAAACGGCTGTCTCAGCGTTATGTGCGGTATCCGCAGCCCATGCTATGCCGTGGACGCTCCATTCCAATGCGAGAAATATGGTCATTGCGTACCAGTTATGAAATATTTTGCTGAGGTTTTTCATTTTATATTCTCCTTGTTTTAATGTTCATGAGATAGAGCAATACTTATATAGACCATACTAAGAATAGTAAAGATAAAAGCCTGCATCGTGCACACAAAAAATCCTAAAAAGTAAAAAATAACGGGTATTCCGATGGGGACAAGGTCTAGAAAAATGGATAGCACGGTATGGTCTCCCATCATATTACCGTACAACCGAAGTCCCAGGCTGAGTGGGCGGACGAGGTGGGATATTAGTTCTATAATAAACATCATAGGGGCTAGGAACAAAACAGGCCCCATCAGCTGTTTCAAATAACCCCAGCCATGTTCTTTAAATCCATGAATGTTATAGATAAAAAAGGAAAACAAGCCGAGAGCGAAGGTGGTATTAAGGTTAGCAGTAGCGGCACCCATACCTGGCAGTAATCCAAAGAGATTATTCAGCCATATAAACAAAAACAAAGTAGCAAAATAGGGTACGAAGCTACGACCGACTTTTCCGATGACCAGATCGGACAGTTCGGTAATGGCCAGCAGAAACGTTTCCAGAAAGGCTTTTATAGACAGATGTTTATCAGGGACGAGTGGATCTTTATGATTTTTGAGGATTCTTCTAGCAAGGATAGTGAGTAGAACAAGGAAACAACTGACCAGTACTGTGTAAGCGATGTGTACATTGGAACTATCAATAAAAGGCAGCAGTTCTAGCAGTGCAAAATGTGTCATTAAAATATCCTAAATAATTAATTGTTGTTATAGCTGATGCATTTGTGGTTTGTCATCTAATGATAGGTTTAGTTAATGAGTGCTATGTTTCGTTTGTTTTATTTTTTTGGTTGATAGCAAACAGGCGTAGTAACTGATAGATCCATACCAGGAGGACCAGTACAATGAATATTAGTGTAGCGGTGTTACCGTTACCTATTTGTTGATCTAATTTCTGGCCAGCAACGACAGCAAACCATAGGAGCAAGGCAACTTCAAAGCTCAGACCGATCAACAAAAAAGATTTTTTCATATATCTTTCATTAGTTTACTTAAAAAAGAACAGAAGAAGATTATTTGTTTGAATAGCAATTATTTCTTTTCCTATTTTTTATTAAAAAGTTACATGGAACTCCCTTATTGCGTCAAACTTCTTTTATGGAATGATACATATATGGCAATAGTTGGAATAAACGAGCGGCACTTTGAATGGCGATTTTATTGGCTAAGGCGAAATACACCTATGATTTATGGATGTAGAAATTTAAGTCATTGAAAACCTTTAGAAATCCTGTTTAATTCATGTGGTATGACAGATGACAGATGGATAGAATTTTTAAAAAAGGAATTTGAGCAGGAGCGGCAAGGATGGCTTGGCTTATCGTCCGAGGACTCGCGGCGGGTATTGGGTGAAATGCGGGACAAGCATTTTGCTCAATTTTTAAAGAAGGGATTTCCGTCGGGTTCGGACAAGTGGTGGCAGTTTACTTATGTGCAGAATATTTTACGTAGCATTTTTCAGAATGCCGAGCGCAATAATGTAAGTGATCGGCACAGTATTAATGAAGAGTTAATTGCTGATTTTCCAAATGTAGATCGTTTGCATTTTCATAATGATCAATTAGTGGAAGCGTCTATTGATGATGGTTTGCGTTGGTGCACTTGGGATCAGTTGAATGCTGATTTTCCGTGTTGGTCTTGGTTATTGGATTGTTTTCGTGGAGAAAAAAAAGTAGCTGGAAATGGAGATGGTTTATTTCATTTAGCTGGGGCTTTTCCAAGTGGGTATATTTTATTTATACCGGATGGGTATGAGTCTTCTAAGGCTTTGCACATTCATTCTGTATTTGCCGCCGAGTCGGCAGAGACACTGGGTAAACATGATTTGCAAGATAGTGACAATAACGTAAATGAAGCCGCGGCGAAAGTAACCCCCTTAGGGGGGTGGAATTTTATTTTTATGGGTAAGGGAGCTCGGCTCACTTTAGTGGAGAACATTTCTCATTACGGACAGGCAGTAGTGAATACGGTATCCAATGTGTATCACTCTGAGCAGTCGGCTTTACGATGGATTCGGGTGGAGCAAGGCAGTGGCTCTTCTTGTTATTTTAATCAATCGATTAGTGAGATGGAGAAAGAATCAAGTATAGATCGTTTGCATTTTAGCTTAGGTTCTCGGTTTTCCAGGGACAGGGCGGATGTGGTGCATGTTGGGGAAAAAGCTCGTAGTACATTATTAGGTTTATCTATTTTAAAGAATAAGAATCAGAGTGATCATCGGTTTAATGTGCATCATTTAAAGCCAGGGGGTTATTCTCGTCAATTTTGCCGTGGGATATTGAATGATGAATCCAAGGGTATTTTTCATGGTCGGGTACACGTTGAATCTTGGGCAAAGGGTGTGGATTGCAGTCAGTCGGCCAAGAATTTATTATTAAGTGATCGTGCGCACTCTTGCATCCAACCGGAATTAGCGATTGATTGCAGCGAGGTGCAGGCGCAGCATGGTTCTGCGGTGGGAAATTTTGATCCGAACGAAATATTTTATTTACAAACTCGTGGATTGGACATGAAGTCTGCTTGGGAGCTTTTGATATTTGCTTATATAAAGGATGTTTTACATCAGTTTCCAGCGGATAGTTGCTTGGAGCATTTAAATCAGATGATTCATCGCAATAAAAGCGTATTATTAAATTTAGCGAATGAAGTGAAAAAAGCACAAGTCACATAATTAGAGATCCGGGTATGTAGCAGCACGAAGCAACGGGAAGTAAAAACATGATTAGAAATCCGGGCATGTAGCAGCACGAAGCAACGGGAAGTAAAAATGTAATTAGAGATCAAAGTCTGCAGCAGCACGAAGCAACGGGAAGTAAAAATACGGGAAGTAAAAACACGGGAAGTAAAAACATGGATTTTCGGAAACATTTTCCTCAGGTGGAATTTTTGAAGCAGAAGAGTCAGGTGTACTTAGATAGTGCCGCGACGTCTTTAAAGCTTCAGTGTGTACCGGACACTTTAAAGCAATTGTATGAACAGCAGGTATCGAATGTGCATCGTGGAGATCATTATTTAAGTACGCAATTAACTACTCGGTATGAGCGGGTACGGGATCTAGTACGGAAATGGATTAGTGCGGCGAAGGTAGAGGAAGTTATTTTTACAAAGAGTGCTACGGAGGGTATTAACTTTTTAGCGACGTGTTTGGGAGATTCTTTAAAGGAGGGGGACGAGATTTTACTAACGCAGATGGAGCATCATTCTAATTTATTACCTTGGCAGGCTTTAGCCAAGCGGCGGAATTTACGGTTAAAATTTTTACCAGTAGATGATGTGGGTGAATTAGTATTATCTGAGTTAGACAATTTAGTGAGCGATCGGACAAAGATATTTTCTTTTGTATATTATTCTAATGTATTAGGCACGTGCAATCCTGTGGAGAAGTTAGTCGCGTGGGCGCGTAAGCGTGGAGTGCTTACAGTAGTGGATGCTGCGCAGGCAATGACGGTGGAGCCGGTGGATGTGCAAAAAATCGGTTGTGATTGTTTGGTCTTTTCCGGGCATAAGTTATTTGCACCAGAGGGAGTGGGGGTACTTTATGCGCGTGAAGAGGTGATGCAAAATATACAGCCGTATCAGTTAGGTGGCGGCATGGTATCGGATGTGGATGAGTTAAGTGCGGTATGGGCGGACGTACCGCATCGTTTTGAAGCGGGCACGCCGGCGATTGGTGCGGTATTAGCTTTGGGTGCGGTATTAGAATTTCTCAATCAAAATTGTTCTTTGGAGGAAACAAAAAGTAAATCTACCGCTTTATTGCATTATGCAGAGACAGAGTTAAAGAGTATAGAGGGTTTGCGTATTATTGGGCGGTCATCTTCACGGGTAAATATTTTATCTTTTATAATAGACGGTTTGCATTGTAGTGATTTGGGTCAGTTGATTTCGCAAGCAGGTGCGGCGGTACGAGCTGGGCATCATTGTTGTTTACCTTTGATGAAACGTTATGGTTTGCCATCTGGTGTGGTGCGAGCATCTTTTTCTATTTACAATAATGAAGAGGACATTCAGTTATTGGTTCATGCCGTCCGAAAGGCAAAAAATATTTTAGATGGAGCTTAATGATTGTATCATCACTAAAACTATTTTTAATTTAAAAAAACTTATAAAAAAAATATTTATGAATCTATGGGAATAACTTTTAGTGTATCGCAACCAGTTTCTTGTCGTAGGATACTTTCCACAGCTTCTAGTGTACCCATAAATGCGCTGGGGCATCCGCTACAAGCTCCTTGGTAGGCAATGTGTACTTCGTTTTGTTTAACAGAAAGCACTTCCATATCTCCTCCATCCGCTCTTAATCCGGGTCGGACGGTGCGATCTAAGATGGCTTCTATTTTTAGCATCTCTGGTGTTTTTTCTTTTGCGGTTTTTATTTTATTGGCAGGGGTAGAGTTTTGTTGTTCTTCCTCTGGGGATATAAAGTTTGGATCATGAATGGGCAATCGGGTACCGATCACAGCTGTTACTTGTTTTTCCATATCTTCTTCACCAAGGGCTCCCTCATGTGTAATGGTTATTTGATTTTGAAACACATAGATTTGTTTTATGCCTTTAATATCAAACAGAGAATGGAATAAGGGTAGATGAGTGGTTTCTTGTTTACTGTAGAAAGATGCGCGACCGATGTTTTTTAGAGGCACGTTTAAAACAAATTTTAAAGCATAAGGATTAGGTGTAGTCAGCATGCGCACGAGTATATCTTTTTTTTCAACATCCATTAAGGTCACCTTGTTTATATTTTATTAGATTGACTATTGTAGTATAGCATAGAGCGTGCCTAATTGATCTAAATTTATTGTTTTGCGTAGAAAAAGAGGCTAACTCGGGTCAGTAGGTTAATAAAAAATATAAATAAGACGAGCACCATTGCACCGGCCCAGGCTTGTTGTTCCATTTGTTCAATTCCGCTTTTGGAAAATTCGTATATTTGAACAGGCAAAGAAGCAGTTGGTTCATTTAAGCTATTGATATGAAATTGATTTCCAAGGGAGGTAAAGAGCAAGGGTGCGGTTTCTCCAGCAATACGGGCAATAGCGAGCATGATAATAGTTAGGAGCATACTAAAGGATCCCGGGATGAGAATATAGAGGATCGTTTTCCATCGAGGCACGCCGAGGGCGAGTCCTGCTTCTCGGATATGGTGAGGAATCATTTTTAAAATTTCTTCTGTTCCGCGTGTTACTACTGGCAGCATAATAAGCAGCAGCGCCATTGAACCAGCGTAGGAGGAGAAGCCATATCTTTTGACAACTAATCCGTAAATAAAAATACCAATAACAATAGAGGGTGCACTCATTAAGAGATTCGCTGTGAAGCGCAAAACTTTAGCTGTATATGTATCCCTATATTCGGTTAAGTAGATACCCATTGCGATTCCCCAAGGAATACCGACGAGGGAAGCGAGTCCAACAATTAAGCTACTACCGATCAGTGCATTAGCCATTCCTCCACCACTTTCTCCAGCTGGCTTTGGCAGTTCAGTAAAAAAATTTAAGTTAATAGCACCCAAGCCTTGTTTGGTCACGTAGTACACAATAAAGAAAAATGTAGCACCGGCTGCTAGGCTAAGTAAAAACAAAGTGCCAATCATTGTATGGTTAACCAGTTTACGCCATTGGTATCTGATGGGGTGATTCATTGCACCTCCGTCAGTGAATCAAGCATTTGGTTATGAGGAGTTTTTGTTTGTGGGTGAAATTGTTTTTCTATTCTCCACACCATCCATAGTGCTAGTGCATTGATAAGTAGAGACAAGCAAAAAAGTGTAAAACCTATAGCCGTTAAAGAGGCAAGATGCAGGTCACTATCTGCTTCTGCGTATTGATTCGCTAGAATGCTAGCCATCGTTTGTGCAGGTTCAAACAAAGATAATTTAATGGAGGGAGCGTTACCAATGACCATAGTAATTGCCATGGTTTCACCGAGTGCGCGGCCTAAGCCCATGACAATAGCTCCAACAATGCCGGCAAAACCACCTTTGAGAACAGCTAGTTTTAGCATTTCCCAACGGGTAGCACCTAGGCTAAGCACAGCTTCACGATGTGATTTAGGAATGGCGTTAAATACTTCTCGGCACACGGATGAAATTGTGGGAACAATCATAATAGCTAAGATCACTCCTCCGCACATCATCCCTACTCCGTAGTGAGATCCTTGAAAAAAAGGTATAAAAGATAAATATTTAGCTAAAAACGGTTGGATATAATCCCGTAAAAAAGGTGCTAAAATAAATAAACCCCACAGGCCATATACGATAGAGGGCACAGCAGCCAGCATTTCCACGATGAAACTTAAAGGTCGTGCCAACCAACGTGGAGCTAGTTCTGTCAAGCACAGTGCCGTGGCCACACTGATCGGTACGGCGAGTATGAGTGCCAAGATAGAACTAACGACTGTACCGTATATTAAAGAAAGTGCTCCGAAGTTTTCTGTCCAGCTATTCCATGCTGGGTTGATAAAAAAATTTGTTCCAAAATGAGCGAAAGCCGGCCATGACATTTTAAAAATAGAGAACAGCATATATAAAAAAATAAAGATAAAAAAAATAGATAATGATTTTAAGCCAAGATAGAACACTTGATCTTGAAGATGTACGTCATTTTTTTTTAAATTTTTACGTAGTCGAATCATTTTTTTATAGGATTATCTTTCGGTATATAAATGGAATCTATTTGTTTAAGTGTAGCTTGTATAACAGGTTGAGGAAGTGGAATATAATGCAGTGGTTTGCAAAATGTTTGTCCTTTTTGCATAGCCCATTTAAGGAATTTTACGATGGCGAGTCCTTTTTGAGAAAGCATTTTTTGATTCACAAGCAAGTAGGTATAAGAGGATAGAGGATAAGCGTCAGCGCCTTTGGCAGTAGCTAATGGTTTAAACAAGTCGTGGTGTTTTTTCCAAATTTGTGTAGCGGAGTTACTAGCATTTTCATGACTAACTTTTACAAAATGTCCGGATGCATTTTGGACAGCTGCTGTGGGGAATCGGATATTAGCGGCATAGCTCCAGGCAATGTAACCAATCGCGCCTGGTATTTTGCGGACAAGACCCATCACGCCTTCATTCCCTTTACCTCCGATACCGGTTGGCCAGTTAACAGCTTTACCTTTTCCTGCTTGTTGCAGCCATTCTGTGGAAAAGTGAGCCAGGTATTCTGTAAACACAGCTGTTGTACCACTACCATCTGCGCGATACACTGGCACAATTTGCTGATCTGGTAAAGACAGCTTAGGGTTAATGGCCACTATTTTTTTATGATTCCATTTTTTAATTTTACCTTGGTAAATGTCTGCTAGGATAACAGGTGTCAGCTGTAGGGTATCTGTATTTTTCAGTGTTGGTAAATAATAGCTAATAACCACAGCGCCTAATGCGGTAGGAATATGTAGTGGAGGTGTTTTGAGTGTGCGCATTTTACTTTTTATAATTGGCACATCGGTAGCTCCAAAATCTAAAGTACCTATTAAGAACTGGCGGATTCCTCCTCCGCTTCCGATGGAGCGATAATTAATTCTCACAGAAGGATCTATCTTTTGATATTCTGAAAACCATTTGGAGTACAGGATATAGGGGAAAGAAGCGCCTGCACCATTAATGAGTAATGGACGGCGGTTTTTTCCGCGAACAAATTTTTTAATTTGCGTGATAGCGGATGCAGCGACAAGTGGCATGTCCGTCATGGATGAATAAGCGAGCGTGGATGTTGCCAATAGCAAAGTAAATATTGAGCTTATGACCCATGCAGCAACAAATGTTAAACGTAAAAATGCAGAAAAGAAGAGCGAATTTTTCAGCAAATTAGATCTTTTCTTTTGAGTCATCTCCACATCCCTTTTGATGTATGTTATAAGCTTGAATGATTTTTACTGAATAAACCGCCTAAGGATTTTATGGCTAGACTAAGTGTTAATGTCAATAAAATTGCCACTCTCAGAAATGCGAGGGGGAAAAACTTGCCTAACCTGAGACAAGTGGTGCGGGATTTAATTAGTTTCGGTGTGACAAGCATTACGGTGCATCCGCGTCCGGATGGGCGGCACATTTTATACCAGGATGTAAAAGACATTAAAGGTATTTTAGCGGATCACCCGGAAGTGGAGTTAAATGTAGAGGGATATCCGGATCGGTCGTTTTTGCAACTGATTGAATCAGTGAAGCCAAGCCAGTGCACTTTCGTACCGGATTCTCCTGATGCGCTTACTTCTAATGCCGGTTGGAAGCTTAAGGAAAATATACACCAATTAACTGAAAATATTTTATTTTTAAAAAAACACTATGTTCGTTCTTCTTTATTTGTAGATCCTTTTAATTTAGAAGAATCCGAATTAAGCGCTTTGCAGAAAATTCAATCGGATCGTGTAGAGCTTTACACAGAAGCTTATGCAAATGCATGGCCTACTGTTCAGAGGGAAACAGTCACGGCTGTTTATGTTCGCGCAGCCGAGCAGTTAAAAAATTTAAAAATAGAAATCAATGCCGGACATGATTTAAATTTAGACAATCTTTCTTATTTTTTGCAAAGAGTACCAGGTGTGAGTGAAGTTTCTATTGGGCATGCTTTAATTTGTGAATCGCTTTATCATGGCTTAAAGAAGGTAGTGACTAAGTATCTAAATATCTGCCAGACAGAGAAATTATAAAATTAGTCATTTAAAATACTTTAATGATAGATATTACTGGTTCTCTAACTACACAGTTAATATACTATGTAAAGTAACTTGAGCGAAAAAGCTGGTTAAAAGAATTCGGCAAAATGTCTTGGTGCACATTGATTATAGTTAGAACCACCGCTATCCCCTTCTAAACCATCATCATAGTCAAACTCAACAAGATATTTAAAACTCCTCTCTCCTTGTTTCTCATCTACTTCATGAATCCAACAAAACGAAACTTTTTTGCAGAGTTGTTTATAATCGTTCTCATCAGTATCAAAATCTTCACAAGTATCATTTAATAAATCATAAGCCATATTAAAAATAAAATCATTTTCTTTCATACTAGCATAAGAAAATACATTGTAATGTGTAATTGAAAAGCTACTTTTATCTATTAATGAGAAACAAGATAAAGCGTCATATAATGACGTGTTATCATCATCTAAAAAAGTAAAACTCCTTTTCTTCCAAATGAATTCTTTGGGAAATGGAAAAAGATGATCCAATGTATATGACCAACTGGGGTTTTTATCCTCAGTACAAATATTAACGGTGTCATCGTCTAAACTATAATCTACACCATAACCAGTTCTGCCATAATGTCCGTGTGGTGAATCATTACAATCATTAAGAGTGTTATTTCCAATACATTGATCGGTTTTATTTCTTATTGCTAGAAGTATTTCTTTTAAAAGATATTTTCCTCCAGCTAAGTTATATAAAATTTCCGCTACCTGTATTTTATCAATAATCAATTGTAAGAATTTTATCAGTTGATCTTCACTCCAATGATTCTTAATAAGATTTTCTATACCGGAATCGCCAATATTTAAGTAATCTTTTAGATATTTTAGATTCACTTCATCTTCATCCAGGAAAAATTTATCCCAATCCTCATAATCTCCATCTTTTAAAAAAGCATATATTTTATTCAAATGATTTACTTTGTTAAGGCTCTCTTTTTGACAAGCTATTTTATCATTGTCCGCACCATAAATTTTTTCACACATCTCACAAGTTTTGTGACCCATACATTTTTTTTCATTATTCACACCTTTTCTCTCTCTATCGATATTGGTTGCCACAGCAATGATCGGCCGGTCTGTCATGGATGAACGGGCGAATGTAGGGTGTGCTAATAACAAGCTAATAAAGGTTGATTGTAGAAACAATGTGATGACAAATGTTAAATGACTAAAAACTGGCTTTATTAATGCATCAGAATTTTTCTTTTGAGTCATCTCCACATCCCTTTTGATGTATGTCATAAGATTGAGTGATTTTCACTGAATGAGCTGCTGAAAATTTTATAGACAGACTGAGTGTTAATGTCAATAAAACAATTACTCATAGAAATGCACAGGTGAAAAATTTACATAACTGAGATCAAGTGGTGAAGTATTTAATAAGTTTCAGTGTCAACAAGATTCACTGGAGTGAATACAAGATTTAATGAATTTAATATATTAAATTGGACATACTTTAATTTGTGAATCGCTTTATCATGGCTTAAAGAAAGTAGTAATCAAAATGTGAAAGACATTAATCGTATTCAGCAGATCACCCGAAAATGAAGCTGAATGTATAGGGGAATTAGATCTTCAGATTTTTTATAATGAAAAACCGTTTTTTAGTTTCTTTATTTCTTTCTCAGACAAACCTGTAATTTTGGAAATAAAGGAAATATCTGCCTTCTCTTTTAGCATATTTAAAATAACTTCCTTGTTTCGTTCCTGTCTTCCTTCCCAACGGCCTTTTTCTTTAATATGTTCTCTTATGTCCATAACACCTCCTCTGGTTAAAATTCCCTCTTCTATAATCAACTTCTCTGCTTTCTTCCATGTCCTTAAATCTAAGCCCGTATTATCAATTAAGTATTCCAGTATCCTTAGACTTGTGTCCTTTCTTTGTTTTCCTTTCAGCTTTTTCAGTATATCGGCAAAATCGTGAAAAATTTCCTTTACTTTAGACGGAGCAGGTCTTTTTATACTCCATATCTCAGATAATAGCTTTATAACACCACGACCTCTTAATTGATGACCTTTATAAGCTTTTCGTACCTTTGAATCCTGAGTATCTATTATCTTCAAACCATAATTTAGCATAATTTTTCTGGATTCAGCAGGAATCTTAGAAAAAAAGAATTTAAAATCCTCTTCCTGAAGGCCCTCTTGCTTGTGAATGAATACACTTTTCAATCCTGCAAGCTCTTCTAGCAAAATCCATTCCACCCCCTTCAAAGTGGCCGGCGAGTTGCCGGTGACATTTTCGCCGCGAGTTCTTTGCACGCATGTCACAACTTTGCTAATTAAGTTTACAAGTAAATGTCTGCGGCGAGTCGCCGGCCGCTGTGAATCCTTGCACGCATGTCACGACTGTGCCAATGCATTGTATAAAACATATTAAGATCATTAGAAAATATAAAAAACTATAGATACAAAAGTTTGGAATAGCAGCGGAGTAAACGGCTATATTGTTATAAAGATCAATTTTATGAAAGAATTGGATATTGTTTCACATTAAATCTTATTTACAACCATAGTTACAATAGCACTCATAGCAACAATGGTTAAAATAAACTGCCCGACAGCCACATAAAGAATGAAATTTTTTAAATCTTTATATTTTTGCTCAACTTGTTCAATCAAAAATTGGAGCTTTTCTTTTTCCTTTTCTTTTTCCTTTTCTGTCAAACTACTACTAAACCTTTTATTAATAAGGCTAACTAATTCTAGTACAATTTGTGGAATTAAATTTTTCATAATAATATTCCATGGATTTTTTTGCTAATTTAAGATGCACTGAAAGGAAATGAAAAAAACTGGTTAAAAGAAATCGGCAAAATGTCTTGGTTGACATTGATTATAGTCAGAACCACCGCTATCTTTTTCTAAATCATTTCTATGATCATTCACATACTCCCTAAAAAAATTTTCATTTGGATCATCACCTTCTTCACTTTGAACACCTGTCCAACAAAGTAAAGCTTTTCTACAAGCTCTTTGATGATCAGGATCGCGATCATCTACATTTTCACAAATATCATTTAATAAATTATAAGCCATATTAAAAATAATGCTATTATTTTTTACACTAGCATAAGAAAACACATTTTGATCTTTTCCATTAGCCCTTAAGTCATTATATACACAAGATAAAGCATCATATAATTGTATATCAGCGCCATTAACTAGATCAACAGATCCTTTTAATGTTGGATCTCTATTATCAGTACAAATTTCAATTTGGCCACTATTACTATCATAGTCATAATGATTTACGTGATTAATAGTTGGACTAGTACCACAAGCAAGGCTATTCTTACTAATACAATCGCCGTCTTTAGTAACCTCCATTCTATCAAGAAGCTCTTCTAAAATACGATGTCCTCCATTATCATCTAACCCATTTAACACATTTGCTACATCTTCTTCATCAATAATCCATTTTAAAACAGATCCCAACTTATTTATGTCATCCCAATAATCATCACCCTTACTATTCTCATCAATCAAATCCTCCACACCAGAAATACCAATATTTAAATAATCTTCCAAATCATCTAGTTCTACCCCATCTTCATCTGGGAAAATTTTCTCTAAATCTCTAGAATCGCCTGTTTTTAAAAGATCATATATTTCATCCAAACGACCAACTTTGTTCCTGCCTTCTTCCTGGCAATCCACTTGATCTCTGCCTGCATAATAAATTTTTTCACAAATTTTTTCACAAGTTTCGTGACCTAGGCACTTTTCTCCATCATCTTCGTCATCATCGTCGTCATCACTATTGTTATTGCTATCCCTGGAACTGCCAGAATCCACATCAAAATTCGGTGTGCAAGACATAAAGCCCGCTGACACAATCGCCGTTAAAATAAAACCACTGACTAATATGCCAAAAACTTTTTGAATAAGTTTTTTATCTGCACCACAAATGAAATTCCATACTTCTTTAATTCCACGCATTGCCTATTCCCCTTCGTTAATTTTTTTTTCATCCTTTATTATGTCTTAATCACTCTGTCAGCTTTTACTAATGTCCAATGATTACTTTTAATGTTTATTATTGTGTTATCTCTCCAGATGATGTCTACTGACACAATCTTTATCTTAATATAAATTCGGATTCTTAAACATATTTCCTTAGATTTTTCACCAATTACCAGACCTAAGCCCCGCCCCCCAAGGGGGAGTGACTTCGCCGCAACTCCGCTGCACACCTGTCACGACTTCACTAATTATGATGTATATTTCTCTATTTAAAAACTCTACTCAAAAACTCAGACATGCGTTTTGTTGCAAAGCAGACTTACAGTCGCTCTGCACCAAAGCCGAACTCGTTTTGAGTAGAGTTTTTAAATAGAGAAACTTACAATTTTGTAATCATTTTTACAAATGTCTGAAGTAAAACATATGTCTGAACTTTTAAACAAGGTTTTTTACTAAGGAAGACAAGGTTGCTGATCAGTAATAGGATCAGCTTCACACGCAGAAACAGGATTACCAAGCATTCTCTGAAAACTTTGACAAGCTGTGCATTCATCATTACCACAATTACTGATCAGTCCAGCATCTCTAAGTAAATCACAAATAAAAGAATATACTCTGCCTTCATTTTGAGCGGCTTGAAACAAAATCTCAGCTGTTTCTAAAGTACAATCTACACCCAGATAACTACAATACCTATCACCTAACAAAATAGATTCTTCATTATCATATTTCCGAGCTAATAATATATAATTTAAATTCTGATCTAAACAGGGAATATTAAATGCTAAATTTTCTGTTAAAGGTTCAGCTGGATCATTATCTGATGTTGGATTAACATATGACCGACACTGCTCTTCATCAGGAAATACTTTAATTGATTCAATCACTTCTGTATTAGGCGAATCTAAATTTATATATTTTTTAGGAAGATCAGGATCTATTAAAACAGCAACCAGTGCGTCTATAACGACAAAATCATTATCATAATCTAGCAATAGTTTTGCGAGCCAATCACTACGGGCAATCCAACTAAGCGCCGCTGCTGCACCTTGCCGGGTATAACCACGTTGCAAATAATAATCATCACCCTGGCAATCACTTAGCCGTTCATCTGCACCTACTTCACAACCACTTTGCCAATCTCGCTCAAAACCTGTAATGGCGTCCCGCCATATCTCCACACCAAAATCCAAAAAAGATTCCATTTCATCCGAGTCTACATCACCTAAATTTTGACCTAAAGCCAGATTGTTATAAGTATCCCTAAACGCCTGCACATCCACTTCTTGATAAGAATAACATCTCTTTTGATCGGAAAAATCTTTCAGCATAGAGTTACATAATTCCACACACGATTCATTGTTATAGCACAAATCATCTGAATTTAATCGCCCATCAGCACTTTCAAATATGCCGGAATTTTCCGTACTATCATCTGAAGAAAATTGATTCTGATTATTATCAAATACCCCAGAAGCACCAGGACGACCCGAACAACCAAATAACTCCATACCTATTAGCAAAGTAAAAATAAAAATCATAGCCATAAAAAACCAAGTAGTTGGCTGTCTAATTTTTTTAAAATCACTGTTTAATTGTTGTTCCATCTTTTTTACCTTTTCCATATTTTAAAACATCTAAATAATATTCACTGACTATATGTCTGTAAAATTAGCGCAAGTACAGGATAAATTAATACTATTTAAACTCATTTCTATTTCTTCAAAATCGGCTGGCAGGATTTGACTGTCACTATCAGAATGGTGAGCATTTAACCAACAATAAAATCCACGAATACATTGCTCAAATTTAACCGACCCAGTACCAGAATCCGTTTCACACGCAACTTCCAATAGCTGATGAGCTAACTCAAGAGCATTATCATACCTACGATTTGCTGCATAATTAAAAAAACTTTGAATACTACTTAGATAGTTAGATCCTAATGCACTCAACGCAATCAATAATTCTTTCTTACGATCTTCTGTAATAGATGCAATTATTATTTCAGACTGTGACGGCGACGATATAGAACACTTTAATTCACCAGCGTTATAATCAAACTCAATACTGTGACCAACAGCTACATCTGCAGAAGTAGTTACTGTAGTTACACTACTATCTGCACCACAACCGCCAGCAGAATCAGGACGACAATAATTTAAAAATAATCCTTTTAAAATACCATGGTGCTCGTACCTAGTGTCTCGCCGGACATTCATCAGTGCATCCGATGCTCCACCATTATCTGCAATCCATTTTAGAGTATTAAATATTTTATCATAATCTTTATCCCTTACATGTTTAGGAATCACAACATCTAGCCAACCATCCCATCCAATATCTAAATATTCTTCTAAATCATCAAAATCTATGTCATTTAAATTGGGATCGGCATTTTCGTCAGTGTCGTCAGTTTCGCCATTTCTTAAAGCTAAATACACTTCCTCTAAAGCTTCCACCTTGCCATAAGTTAATTCTACACACTCTTCTTCACTATCTACATCATCATACATAGCCTTACACACAATGCGACAAGCCTCTCGATCTTCACAAGGTTGATCGTCTAAATCTGGACGTGATTTTGAACGTTCAGACAAGCGCGGAATATCCCCGTCACCCGCATCTCCCGAGCGACTAGAATTGCTATAACTAAACACATCATCCGTGCTACTGTTGTAAAGACCACAAGCAGATAAATAAGCCACTACCAAACAAATAAATAAAACAAATATTTTAAACTTCATAGACAACCTATTTGGTATTTACCTCACTCATTTATAAATTATGTCAGCAAAGACCTATTGTGCATACTTCACTATACTTAAGTATCGGTCATGGAATTAAAAAATCTGAAATCGAAATAAAAATCCAGACCTTAGCCCCCCCAAGGGGGAGTGACTTCACCGCGATTCCTTGCACGCATATTATATTTACAAATCATGTAAATTTCTTTAATTAAAAATCCATCTCAAAACGAGTTCGGCTTTGTTGCAAAGCGACTGCAAGTCCGCTTTACAACAAAACGCATGTCTGAACTTTTGAGGTGGATTTTTAACTGAAGAAACTAGTAAATCATTTTAACAAATAAATGTCCTCGCCGACCCAATGGCAAGGTGGCAAAACATATGTCTGAATCTTTGAACAGAAATTTTTACCTGAGAAACTACGTTAATTGCAAATAGCGACTGAGATATAACTCGCCTCCCAAAGGGGTGTGACTTCACCACTCCCGCATCTGGAGAAGATTTCAATTTTATTTAGAAGCTACTGGTAAACTCTGGAGCTGGCCAACTCCAATATGATTTTCTACAATTTTAATGGCAGGAGTGCTATTCAATGTATGCATATAGGAATGATGAATTGTTAAAACTATATCTTGAAGTTCATTATCTTCTTCAAGAGGAGTAATCTTTAAGCCAATCTTTTGAGCTTCCTTAAGGCCAATATGTCTAAAATGAGTTTTCATTTTTTTGTGATCCGAAAGATGATTCACTATTTTAGAAATATCTATATCTGCATCCTTAGAAAACATCCCTGTCTCTAAGTATTTCTTTGCTATTTCCTTCGACCATTCAATGGCGTTTTCACAAGATAATATAAGACTGGGATGATATTTACTGACAATAACTTGCCATAATGGAATTTTTTCTGGTTGCTCTTTAATCTCTCGCGCCGCTTTTTCAAATTCATCCAATATAGCACTAGCTGGCAGCCCTCCAATTTGAGGGTCAATGGGACCTAAATTAGATTGTTTTCCCATATGTATCAGTTTGGAAGCACAAGCAACCACTGTTCCCGCTGACATAGCAATCTGAGGAACAAACACTTCAATGTTTAAATCAAACATTTCTCTCAAATAATCAATTAAGGATTCTGTTGCAGCTACTTCACCGCCAGGAGTATGAAGTATTAAATCTAATCCTTTCGATCGATCTAATTGATAAATAACTGCCATAAAAGCATTTTTATCATTATCGTTTATTTCAATACCTTTTATATTAGATTTTTGAAGCCAGCCAGAATAGTAAGTAATAACATTTCTCTGACGTTTTTTAAAAAGCTTATCAATATATTTTTGTCTGACAGTATGAAAAGGATTTTTGTCAGAATCTTTTTGTATTTCTTTTTGTATTTCTTTTAAAATGTCATTCCAACTGGGCATAATCTAACTGGAACTACTGAAAATGATCTTTTTATTCTCTAATACAGAAAACTGTTTAAATGGCATATTATAGCCATCAGATGGATAAGAATAATTTGGTAAATTGCTCTGATTCATCAAGCCTAAAGTATTAAACACCTGTTCAATCTCTTCTCTTCTCTTTTTTGATATATATTTCAAATCGGATGTTTGAAATTCTTTTAGACGATTCATAGTAATAAACTCCTTCTTTTATTATCGTCATGAATTTAAATTCATTCAAGCACAAACTTAAAGAAAAGCAACATCTTTAGCAGTAATTCTATGACTGCTTGCAGATTTCCATAGCAAAATTATAATATAAAAACTTATTATCTCAAGCAACTTACCACTATTTTTGGTTGTGTTTAATTTTTTTAGAAATTTGTCCCCATTAATTGCAAATAGCAACTGAGACACGACCACTATCTGTGACTTCATCTGATAAACTTAAATCGTTCAAACGTGTAAACACAATATCTTCGTAAATGGCACAATACACACGTTGAATGCATAACTGCCTCTTCTGACAAACATCAGATAACAAACGATGCCCCTCTTCAAATGCTTTATCGTTTTTATTTAATGCCGCCACTCCAAGAAAAGTCTGATTCTCATCTGTATCCACATATTCCCGCATTCCACCTAAAATCTGATCGTCCTGAGAACCTAATAACACCAAAGACATAAAAGCTCGCCGCAAAACCTCATTATCGTCTAGTAACTCCGCTATCTTAGGTTCTTCCGCCACCCGCTTTAAAAAAGCCCTGCTCCATGGTTTGTTAATGTCCACATAAGGAAGCCAAAGATCTGAATCAAAATTCAAAGCCCTCTCTAATTGATCCGGTTTAATAGAAGACCAAGAACCTTTTTCCATCGCTGCCAATACTACTTTTAATGCCCTCACATCCCCTACCGTCTGATCCATACATTTGTTTGCATGATCCGAATCTCCGACAAATAATTCGTGACAAGAAGCTGTGCAACCTTCATCCCGATGACATATCGTCTGAACTCCAAACACACCAGAATCTTCTTGCTCTGTCTCTTCCGGCGCAACAGAAGATTGCGGAGATGAACAACCCCATAAAATACCTAATAAAAAAATAATTTTACTAAGTCGCAAATTATGCTTACCAATTAATATTTTCATATTACTATCTCACAAATGATAAATCACTATGCGTCAACTTAAATTTCCAAAGAAGAGTGCTTTTGCTGTGCCTTCGATTTGGAGGAAATATTTTGCTGCGAGTCAACTGTACCAACATTATCATTCTTCACACCATGTTTACTAAATGCTTGTGTAGACATCTGTGCCGCCTGACCTAGAGATTCCATCATTTTTTTTTCCATCAGAGGTATATCCGCCCTCTGACCACTTAATGAGGTTGGTAAAATAGAATGAAACGGATCCTGCTCCAATAAATCCTGATGCGACTGTAATACTGCCTTTAACGCATTTTTTAACTGAATGTGCATCCTACGTAAATCCGATAAATCCTGATACGCCGTCTTTAGCGAGTCCCGTGCATCCGCAATTAATAAATCCGCTTTTTGGTGAGCATCCTCCAATATAAATCTCGCTTCTTTTTCTGCGTCCTGCTTAATTTTATCCGCCATCTTCTGCACAGATAAAATCGTACTCTTTAATAGCTCCTCCCGATCACGATACTCCCGAACAAATACCTCCATCTCACTTAACTTATCTCTTAAAGCTTGTTTATCTTTATTCCGCTGGTCTACATCTTCTGCAATAGATTTTAAAAAATGAGTGACTTCTGATGGATTGAATCCACCGACAACCTTGCGAGTAAAAACTTTTGTTAAAATATCATCTGGATGAAATGCCATAGCTTGTGCCTTTGTTATATAGCCTAAAGTCCTAAAGCCTAGCACATCCTATATCAGAGACATTCAGAAACAACAAGCCCTGTCCGATAAAAAAAAATAAAGAACATCCTTGTCCTAAAGCTTTTATCGAACAGTTACAAAAGCTATCAGCTTCCTGCTTAGAAAGTAGGATAACAAAAAAAGACATTATAAATCCAATACTTATTCTATGCGTTAGTTTTTACTGGAAAGTTTTGCTGATGCATATAATTTTTGTTCACATAAAACGGATTTTTCAAACCCCATACGTAAAATAGTATCCAATTCAGAATCAACAAAAGCTTTTAAACCTGCAGCAGTTACTCCTTTTTTAGATGCCACACGGCGCTGAAGCTCTGATAAAGATATACTTGGAAAAGCCTTTGCCCATAGAGCGGTTCCTGCAAAAGTTTGTATTGTGATTCGGCGCGCAACTTCTTCAGATAACTGATAACTCTCTAACCATTCACTCCAATATTGCATAAGTTCCAGAACAAAACCCACTCCGCTAGCTCCTGCTACTGTCAATACTCCCATATCCTGTTCCCTCACTGGTAAGACAAGACCTAAAGGAGCAAATAATTCCTCTATAAAAAAATTTAAACTGCTATCCTTACCCAATACACTATATCCAAATAACCCTTGTCCAATACTCGCCGGCATGCTTGGCATCACACGTACTAACCGGCAATCACAAGATACTAATTCCGTTAACCTAGCTAAAGAAACACCAGCTGCAAAACTAATAACTGTTTGTTCACGACTAAAACGACCGGCCAAAGATTCCATCGCAATAGTAATATCCTGTGGCTTAACACATAAAAAAATCACGTGCGCTTTTTGCAAAAGTTCTTCGTTTTCAGCTACTTTTTGCACACCAAAACGCTCAGCAACTTTACATAAACGTTTCTCCGAACGTGAACTTAAAAAGATATTTCCCGGAGGCACATTTGCCTGTCTCAAAAACCCTTCTAACAAAGCTTGGCACAAAGAACCCGCACCTAGAAAGCCATAAGTTAATTTGGAAAATACTTTCTCAAATAGTGGCTTTTGATTTGATTTCATTAGATATTCCTCCCAATAACCCATTAGAGAAGCCCTATTCTTTAGGGTATTTTATATCTCCCCCCCTTGTAATGCGTACTTAAACACTGTCTGGCAGTTCGCAAACTATCCGCCTTGTACACGATAGGGGAAAAATTAAAAGGGAAATTTAAAGGCATAAGTGCAGTTTTTTTTATGTTTAACAGTCTAATTTCCGATCTTTTTATAGTCAATTGAATGAATCCACAAAGGAATAATATGCCATTTGATTATATTTTTTTATTTTCCGGTCTAGCCTTGGGAGCTACATCTATTTACCTGTTCTGCACAGTGATGTTTACTAAAAACACTGACTCAGAATCCCTTGCATGGGCAGAAGGCCAAGAACCTAGCCCCTCTAAAATGCCATTAATTCAACTATCCCGGCCTTTAGTCCACAACTTAACTTTACAACATGTAAAAAGAATTAAGTCCGCTAAGTACCGTGAATCAGTGGAACATAAAATCCTTACTGCTGGACTAAGCAAAGAAATCAATACCGATGAGTTTATTGGCCTGCAATTGCTGTGGGGACTGCTTTTCCCTATTTTATTTCTAATTATTAATTTCGCTTTGCAATTCAACTTTCCTTTATGGGCAGCAATAGTAGTTAGTGCAGTGGGATTTTATTTTCCACACTGGTACTGTACCAGTCGAAAAAAACAAAGAGATAGTGAAGTCCTTAGAGATTTACCTTTTTTTATTGATTTACTAGCTCTGAGTGCCGAAGCCGGTTTGGACTTTTTTGGTTCTATTCAAAGAATTACGGAAAAAGCCACTGACTCTGCTCTCGCGACTGAATTTCTAACGATACAAAAAGATATTAAACTAGGTAGCTCCCGCAAAGATGCCCTTGCTAATATGGCTAAACGATTAGATATAGATGAAGTCTCCAGTTTCTGTATGACAATTATTGACTCTGAAGAAACAGGAGCCAGTATCTCCAAAACTCTTAAAGCAAAATCAGAACAAATGCGACATGAACGATTCACTCGCGCAGAAGAACAAGGCGCTAAAGCTTCACAAAAAATGCTATTACCCATGATTATATTCATTCTACCCGCTGTGTTTATTGCTGTTCTAGCACCTATCAGCCTTCAATTCTTCTATGGAGGAGGATAATGTCAAAACTTATCCATAAAAAAACTGGGAAAACTTTAGCTGAAAAAATTGTAACAGCTAGTCGCCTACCTGCACGTATAAAAGGTCTGTTGGGAAAAACAGACTTTCCTTTATTTCATACACTTTGGATTATTCCATGCAGAGGAGGCATCCACACTTTCTTTATGAAATTTCCCATTGACGTGATCTTTGTCACACATGCTTTAAAAATTACTCGTGTTCTTCAACAAATCACAGCAATGAAACTCATCTATCCTCCTTTGTTTTCTAACACGCATTCCGTATTTGAATTTAAAGCATCCAGTTTAAAACACCATCCGTTACAGCCAGGAGATCAACTCTATGTGGACGATTAGATTTTTAAACGGCAAACTGGCTGGACAAGAAATGCATCTGCAGGAAGGTCAATACACGCTTGGCCGAGCTGAAGAATGCCAAATTACTATCCAGGAACAAGGTGTTTCAAAAAAACATCTACAAATGGAAGTGTCCAAAGATGAGATTTTTATTGAAGACTTAAATTCCAGTAACGGTACTTTTGTTAACGGAGTTAAAGTACGAGAAAGTAAAATCAAACCACAAGATAAAATATCCCTTTATCAATGCACTTTTGATATTATCCGCCATTCTGGTAATCTGAGTCTACAATCATCATCTACAGAACAATCACTTGCCCCTCAACCAGGTCAACCCACTTTCCCAATAGCTACTGGTGCTGTCGGAGGAATACCAACTCCGCAACAACCTCATCTTCCACCCTACGGATACCCTCCTGTCACTGGAGCGAGTCACTCACCCGCAGAACCAGCACTTAAACTTACTTTAAAAAACTGGTTTAAAAATTATATGGATAAAGTGGTATTACCCGGTGTGTACAAACTTCCTACTTGGCTGGAATTAAAATTAGTCATTGCCGGATTCTTGGTATTCTTTGTTGTTGTGATGACGGCTTTATCTTCTGTACCACTGATTCGTATTTTAAATTCCAGTGTAGAACAAGAAAGCATGAACCACGCAGAGACGATTGCCACAATACTCGCTCAGGAAAACCGAGAATCCATAAAAAATAAAATCCACTCTTCTGCCAGTGTAGAATACGCACTCAGAAGACCAGGCGTGACTAAAGCATTTATTATTAACGCCGCGGATGGACGTATCTTAGCCCCTTCTGAACAAGCACACACTTATTCCAAATTACCTTTCATTAACGAAGCACGTAAAAAAGACGCCATCTCTGTTAAAAAACTGGATTCTAATACCGTAGCAGCTATGGTACCTATTCAATTTTTTAACAGTCAAACCAATACACATAGAGCGGCTGCCTACGCTGCCGTCATTTACAACATCGGAGCACTAGCATATGGCAATAAAAGAGTTCTCAGTCTGTTAGTGCAAACTTGTTTTATCGCCACGGTTTTAGGTGTTTTACTATTTTTCTTTTTATACAAAATGATTGAATATCCTGTTTTGGATATTAACCAGCAACTAGATTCTGCCCTTAAAGATGACACATTAGATGTAAAAACAGACTATCAGTTTACTCCTCTACAAAATTTAGCTAGTAATATTAATTCTGCTTTGTCACGAATCTCCGCTGTTCAGGATAGTAACCAATCCATCATTGAATACGATCGACAAAATGAAATGAACCACCTGATTGAAATGATTGGATACCCAACATTAGGTATTAATTTAGATACAAATAAAATAGATGGAGTGAGTGCACATTTTGAAGAAGAAACCGGTATTAGTTCTGAAAGAATTTTAAATAGTGCAATAGAAGACATTGATGATCAAGCTTTAAAACTCAACATCACCGGACTATTAGAAAAAATCTCACAACATCCAAATGAAATCGCTACAGATAATTTAGAGTTCAGCGGAGTGGAATTTCAACTTTCCGCTAAAGGTGTTTATGGCAAAGATCACCTGTCTTATGCATTGGTTTCCTTTATACCAGTTAACCAAGCACAACAAGAAGAGGCATAGTAAAATGAATCGTTCTTCTAATATGCCAGTACCTGCTCACATCCCACTAGCAACCGCACGTATTAAAATTAACAACGGTCCTCATAAAGGAGCTGTATATAAATTAGTAGCAGGTAAAATCACTATTGGTCGTAACTCAGAAAGCGATATATGCCTAATAGATGACGACAAATGCTCTCGCAAACAAGCCGTTATTACTTTTGGCCCAGATGGCTATTCTATTAAAGATACCAGTAGTAGATCTTCCTTAAAAATCAATAACTTCCATCAAATCCATTCCAAATTGAAAGATGGAGATATGATTCAATGTGGAAATTCTACCCTACAGTTTGAATACAAAAAACCAATGACAACAGCCCCTGCACCACCACCTATTCCTGTCATTGCTCCAGCCGGAAAAGAAATTATTCCACTCCAAAATAAAAATGAAAACATTCATCTCACACCAGCACATGTACAAAAAAACAATTCACAGGAAATCTCTCCTCACGATTTAGCGAATAGCGGTGGGATATCTCCGTATCAACCACATATGTCGTTCCCAGGCGAAATAGGACAAAAACAAAACGCCTATAGTCAAACAAGTAAAAAAAGAACGATGAAATCAAAAATTATTTTAGCACTAGGGATTGTATTCATCGCTTGGTTACTTCTTAGCGATTCTGAAAACAAATCAGCCGAAGAGAAAAAAGATATACTCATTACACGACAAGATAAAGAACGGGATGTTAAAATATTATCTCAGTTAAAAGAAAAGGAACAAGCGAAAAGACAAATCAATAGCTTACCTAATTATAAAAACGCTCAATTCGCTTATACTAAAGGGATTAGAGATTACAGAAAAGGATTATATGACAGAGCGGTTGAATCTTTTCGTGTTTGTAAAACACTTTACCCCAAACATAATTTATGTTCCAGCTATTTGCAAAAATCACAAATCAAACAACAACAACTGATACAATCGTGGATGATTGCTGGCAAATATTACAGAGAAAAAAGAGAGTTTAATGCTTGTATGGCGGCTTTTCAAAATGTCGTATATTCCATACAAGACACCACCAATATTACTTATAAAGAAGCTTGGGAAAATTATAAAATATGCCAAATACAATATAAGGACCGTTATTGATGTTTAAATTAGTCATAAAAAAAACTGGAAAACTACAGCAAGAAATTATACTGAAAGATAAAAGTGAATTTCTTATTGGTCGCGCACAAGATTGTGATGTCGTGCTACCAGCAGAGCATAGTATCTCACGTAAACATTTACAGCTCCAACGAACAGAAGATGGACAGTGGAAAATCACTAACTTATCCCAGAACAGTACTTTAATTATAGAGGGTAGTGAAATAACAGAAGGGATTATTGATTCTGGTCAGCCTTTTTATGTACAAAATTATGAATTCTGCCTGTTTAAAGTACATAGTTTAGAAAAACAATCTTCTGCATCTAGTATGGATTCTAAAAAAAATGCAGCAGAAATGAACTTAGCAGGTAATGAATTCGCAGAATCAACTAATCAGGTAGACATACCTGTTTATTCGGATGATGTCGTCACTTCACAGCAAAAAGATTCACCAACAAATGACAATAATAATCTAGTTGATGATCCACTAAATGAACCAGAAGCTAACCTGGTCCTAGCAAACAATACCAATATTTCTGGCGTAAATCCTGGCGATCAAACGACAATTATGAACATGAGTAAGGGTCAAGATCAATTAACGGCGTATTTAAAAATATCTATTGAAGAAGAAGCTCCATTGGATATTTTCAAACTAGAGGAAAATCAGTCTACGTGGATGATTGGTCGGGACGAAACTGCTGATGTTATTATAGATAGTCCTAACATTAGTCGCAAGCATTTTAAAATTAAACAAAAACAAGGGCTTTACTATATTAAAGATTTAAAAAGCTCCAATGGTATTATCCTGAACGATAAGAAATTAACATCCGGTAAATATTATCCTATCCAAAGTAGTGATGGAATCTTCATCGTAGATACTGAAATAATATTTGAAGTAAAGAATCTGGCATTAGCAAAAGAAGTTGCCAATATGAAATTACCGACCAGTAAAGCCCTAGTGGCACATCAACAGAATACACAACAACCTTATGCGAATCTACCAGGCCATTACGTACCTCAGCCACTGCCAGCCCATATCCCGGGTGCCATTATGGAAACACCACAAGAAAATGCTCCTCCTCCATCATCTTTTCTAGCAAAGTATAAAAAAAGAATATTTATTTATGGATCCATTGCAGCGGTCATTGGTTTTTTCTTACTACCAAATGAAAAACCATCAGAGAATATGGTTAAAAATAAAATGGTCCAGGACGTTGAATTAAATAGTTTAACATCAGAACAACAAGAATACGTGAAGAATGCCTATCACATGGGACAACAATTTTATGCTAGAAAGCAATTCGTTAACTGTCAAAACGAGATAAAGAAAATACATCAATATATAGATACCTATCAAGATTCTAAAAAATTAGGTGCCGCGTGCGATCAAGCAACTGTGCATGAAAGAACTTTATATGATATAGAAGAAAAAAAGAAAAAAGCGCAGCAAACAGATCAATTTATTCAAACAGTGACAAGTAAGTGCCAAAACGAATTTAGCACATTTAAAATAAAGCATGAATTAATGTCTTGTTTAAATCCTGCGATTGAGCTGTCACCGGCGGATTCCAGAATACAAACATTGATTGACACATTTGAATTCAATGAAATTCAAAAACAAGAAAAAGCACAAGCGATTGCCGCTAGAAAAGCGAAAATTAAAACAATCCGTAAGAAATATTTACAAGCTCAGGCACTGCATAAAGCAGGTAAAATAGAACAATCCATTTCAACTTACAAAAATTTTATTAAAATCAGTAATTATAAGGAGCTTATGGAAGATAAGAAACAAGCTGGAAGGGAGTTAGCGAATGTGCAAGAATCATACCATAACAAAATCAACTACCTCAACAGTCAATGTGCAGAGCAACTATCTGCTGGCCAATTTAAAAAAGCATACTATATGTGTGAGAAAGCAGCTCAACTAATTCCAGAACCACGAAACAAGACAGCGCTGGCATTAATGGAAAAAGCAAAATTAACTCTACAGACTAAAATGAAAAAATACTATGAAGAAGCTTCCTTAAATGAGAGCACAGGACATGTCAGTAAAGCGCAAGAGTTTTGGAAAAATATTTTGAATCAAGATGTTCACACCGGATCATATTATGAAAAAGCGAAAATTAAAATGAGTAAATATTGATGATGAAATGGCAAGAACGATCTTTTGCAGGAAAAATATTTTGTCCTGGATCCAATTGTTTTTTATCCAGTGATAAAAAAATATTCGCTGTCATCACTTCATGGGGTGCAAACAATTTATCTCCAAAAGAAGCCTTTGAAGAACTGGAATCACAATACAATGATTTTGCTGATTATGAAGAAAAAACAATATTTATGCCAAAAATGATGAGTTTAAGCTCTATAGAAAACAACATCCGTTCCAGTGTCATTCAAGTAAATCAAAATATTTATAATAGAATCAATAAAGAGGAATATACGCAAGGGTTTGAGTTATTTTTTGCAATTATTAAAGATGAAGTTTGTACTTTTATTCAAATTGGCCGACCAATGGTTTTATTGAATCGAGAAAAATATCCATTAACAATGATAGGACAGTCAGGGGGATGGTTTTTACCTCAATCTACTGCTCAGAATAATCTAACTCACTATGCACCACTACCCTCTCAGTTATTGGGAATGTATGAAGATATTTCTTGTCACCCTACGCGTTGCAAATTATCCACCGGTGATCAGCTGATTTTTTTAAACCGGCTTTTGATTCCAACAACTTGGTTTAACACTAAACAAAAAGAAAGAACGTTAGATCACCTAAGCCAAATGACTGCAGAGGATAGTCCTGAAACCCCTTTTTGGTTAAGTTTTACATGCATTTCTGATGAAGGGGATTTTTCTCAATAACTAGATCTTGTTTTTTGTTGCTAGTCTGAGTTTTTTAGTGTTAAACAGATATTTCTCTAACTTAATAAAAAATAAAAGAGGTCTAGTTAAATTATGAAAAAAGATATTCATCCTGAATTTAAAGAAGTGGTTTTTAAAGATGTTTCCACTCAGTTTTATATTATTACCAAGTCCACCATGAATAGTAAAAATACCATTGAGCTAAATGGAAAAACTTATCCTTTAGTTACCTTTGACGTATCCAGCTCTTCTCACCCTTTTTATACAGGAAAACAAAGGTTAATAGACACAGAAGGACGAGCGGAAAAATTCCGTAAAAAATATGGTAGTCGCCAAACCCCATCTCCTGCTACGAAAAAAAAGCTCTAGTTAATGCCCACTATTTTTGACAAAATCATTAAAAAAGAAATACCAGCGAATATCCACTATGAAGATGATTTATGTATGGCTTTTGATGATATCAATCCTCAAGCTCCCGTGCATATTTTGCTAATCCCAAAAAAAGTAATTACCGGTCATCAGGCAGTGGAAATAAAAGATCAATCTCTCATGGGGTACTTAATAGTCAAAGCAAAAGAAATTGCTCAAAAACATCAATTAAAAGGTTGGCGGTTGGTGATTAACAACGGCAAAGAAGGCGGACAAACGGTGGATCATCTACACATTCATATTTTAGGTGGTAGACCGATGAAATGGCCACCCGGCTAACACCTCAATATCTCCTATCATTTACTTTTTTAAAATCTTATAACTTGTGTTTTATTTCATAATTTTAAAGGTAGCTTATGAATGAATTTGAGCGTCTAAGCTCACAAGGGAAGACTGATATAAAGTTTCTAAATCTAAGTGATCCCGAATCATAAAACAGCCATCATTGATTAAGCTCAAATTACCTTGGTATCCAGAGTACAAAGGACTACCTGGAACAGCGGCAACATTTACACCAGCGTGCAAGGCATAGCGTCCTGTTACCATAGTGCCACTCTTCATTGCTGCTTGAATAATTAATACCAGGTGAGAAAAAAATGCCAAAGCGCGATTCCTAATATGAAAATAAGATTTTCTCATCGGTGCAGTAGGTGGAAATAAACTTAAAAAAGCTCCTCCTCCTTTCATTACCGGATCTGACCACTGCTTTAAATCCGGAGGATAATAATAATTGATTCCACAAGGTAAAAAACATAAAGTTGGATTTTGACCGGCTAAACATAGCGCATGCGCCTTTTGATCCACTCCTCTAGCACCTCCACTGGCTAAACAAATATTTTTTTTATTTTTTAAAAAAGTACTTAAATGCACATCCATCCAAAGTAAAGTATCCGTATAAGGGTTTCGACTTCCAACGACCGATAAATGAAACTGATTTTTCCAACAAACAGATCCGCGCCAGCTAATTAATATGGGAGGATATTCCATATTCAAAAAACTAGATGGATAATCTGCATGAAAGGGCCAAGCATAAGACACACCACTGGATACACACCCCTGTTTGTCTTGTTCCGCTTGCTTCCACCAATGTTTTTGATTCTCTTTTAAGTACTGCTGAGTAGCAGGATGTGATACGACTTTTATTAAATCATTTACAGAATGAATCACAGAACACTCATGTAGTTTCTTAAAGTCCGTCAAACGTATAATCTGATCCTGCCAACTTAAAAACGCTAAATATTCCATCCAAGATTGCATGATGCTCAGTTCATAAGCAAAATCCTTGCCATAATCCTTACGGAAATCCTTTTAAATAGCCCGCACCGCATTATCTATGCAATGAAGTACTTATAATTTCGTAATTTTAAAAATCGGCAGATATATGTTTCAATATCTTCTGCTTCTAGAAATTTTCATACAGTCAAAGAGACTTCACCTTGGCTTTATAAATAAAACTAGCGCCAAAAAATAAAGTCTTATATTGGTAATCGCTAAAACAACCTGTACTTTGCAATAAATTTAAAAAAGCTCCGCGAGATGGAAAACGTCTAGAACTTTGCTGTAAATAATCATAAGCAGATTTTTGTCCTGTCACCCACCCACCAATCCACGGCATAATAAAACGACAATATAAATAATAAAACGGATATAAAAAAAATGCCGGCCCACCTGTTTCTAAAATCATCACCACTCCACCCACCTTCGTTACCCGAGCCATTTCTTTCAACACCGCTACAGAATTTTCTACATTACGCAGTCCATACGCCATCGCACTCACATCAAATGTATTATCTAAAAACGGAATGCTATGAATGTCCGCCATCTGAAAACGCACTTGAGAAACACCTTTATTTAACTCTTGTGCTTGCTGTAACATCTCTGCACAAAAATCCACACCAATGATTTGCGCATCTGGCCCTAAATGTTTAGCAAAAGTAAACGCCAATGCACCAGTCCCCGTCGCGCAGTCTAACACCTTGGCCTCTTTAGCCACTGCACTCCATTTTACCAATGCATCTCTCCATTTAGAATCCATGCCAAATGTAATCGCTTGATTCGCGCGATCATAACGACTAGCAATAGAACGAAATATACTTTTTACCTTGTCTGATTTATTTTGTGAGGGGGGCTCAACTTCTACATCTTTAAATGAATCATGCATAAAAAAATTCAAGCTAGTTCCCTATTCAGAGTAGATAACAACACATTTAATTGCTTCATCATTTGCCGAAACTGAACAAAATCTAAAGATTGCTTTCCGTCAGATAAAGCATCCTTAGGAGAAGGATGCACTTCCACCATCAGTCCATCTAAACCAGCCGCCACAGTAGCTAAAGCAACCGGAGTAACAAATTCTGCACAACCCGTTGCATGAGAAGGATCAATGATCACTGGCCATCTGGATTCCTTCTGCGCAAACAAAGCACCCGTTAAATCTAAAGTGTTTCGTGTACTAGTTTCAAAAGTGCGAATACCCCTTTCACATAAAATGACCTGCTCGTTACCTCCCTTAACTAAATACTCCCCTGCCGCTAACCATTCTTTAACTAGAGCGGCAAAACCTCTTTTCAAAATAACTGGCACACGCAAATAACTTAAATCTTTGAGTAACTCATAATTAAACATATTGCGCGTGCCCACTTGAAAATAATCCACCACATCCGCCAAAGATTCAATCTGCCTAGGATCCGTAACTTCCGAAACAAACTTTAAATGATATTTCTTTTTAATAGATCGCACCCATTCCAGCGCCTCTTTGCCTAAACCCTGAAAAGAATCTGGCTGCGTTCTCATTTTATAAATGCCACCTCTGAGAACAACCACCTTTTCTGCTACTAACTCTTGAGCAATTACATCCAATTGTTGCTGGCTCTCTATCGCACAAGGACCAGCAATCATCATAAAATTCTTTTGTTTTATCTGTGTCATTTTATTTGATTCATTTCTTTACAATAAACTAGCTTTCTTCAACTGCATCTTTAATGTCTGTGTTCTTTCCTCCGTGAAAGAAACTAATGGACTTCTCATTTCTGCTGAACGAAATATCCCCATCAATTTTAATGCCATCTTAATCCCAATAGGGTTCGTTTCACAATAAATCGCTTGCAAAAGAGCACTGTATTTTTGTTGATAGTCTTTTACAGGCTGTCTGTGCCCAGCACGGATGCTTTGTAACAACTGCTGCATCTGCGCTCCCAGAATATGAGAAATCACACATATCCCCCCTGTTGCCCCCAAAGCAATGAGTTCCATGCAGCTTTCATCATCTCCACTCAGTACCTGCCATTTACTACCATCCATCCTGTTTTGCTGAATCACCTTCCGACCAAATACCATATCACCAGATGCCTCTTTAATAGCTGCAATATTGGAATACTGACTAAGTGTTTTTAACGATTCCAATGAAAGATCCACTACCGTACGAGACGGCACATTATATAAAATAACCGGTAACTGAGTAGATGTTGCCAACTGAGCAAAATGCTGCACCAGTCCCCTTTGCGGTGGCTTATTATAGTACGGCGTAACAGCTAACACAGCGTCCGCACCCCATTTCTCTGCCTGAACAATATTGTGTAAAACAGTTTTTGTGGAATTGCCACCCACACCTAAAATAAGAGACATCGCACCCGCACACTCTACCTGTGCAATAGAAAAAATTTGCTCTACCTCCTGAGGAGTTAAACAAGGACTTTCCCCAGTGGTACCATTAATAACTAAACCACTTAGCTTTTGCTCTAACTGCGAATGAATAAGAGTAACTAATGACTTTTTATCCAACTCCCCTTTCCAAAAAGGAGTCGCCAATGCCGTTACAATACCATTTATTTCCGTATTTTTACTTCCCGTTGCTCCGTGCTGCTGCATACTCTGATCTCTAATTACGTTTACCACATGTCCCTGTTAACATTTACTTATGTGCCAATACTTCACGAGGCTTGCTACCTCTGGCTGGACCTACAATACCTTCTTCTTCCAACCGGTCAATAAGTCGTGCAGCGCGCGGATAACCTAATCCATATTTTCTTTGTAAATGAGAAGCACTGATTTCTTTTAACTCAGACACATAAGCAAAAATCTTCTTATAAGTTTCATCTTCTGGATCCAATGAAGAACTAAATGAAGACATAGAACTTTCTTTTTTAGAAAAAGATAAAGGATAAGAAAATTTTTTATCTTGCTTCTTCCAAAATTTAATCACAGCTGCAATTTCTTTTTCTTTCACAAAAGGCCCATGATACCTTTCTGCCCTAGCCTGCCCAGGACCTAAGTACAACATATCCCCCTTTGTCAGTAACCTCTCAGCTCCTCCTTCATCTAATATAATCCGAGAGTCCACACGAGAAGACACTTTAAAACTAATACGTCCTGGAATATTAGTTTTAATTAAACCCGTCACTACATCTTTTCTTGGACTCTGCATGGATAAAATAAGATGCATTCCACAAGCTCTGGCCATTTGAGCTAAACGTACCACGGATCTTTCTATTTGGTTTCTTTCCGTACTACTCATCAAATCACCAAACTCTTCCAATACAATGCAAATATAAGGCTGAGGAGAAAAATAATAATCCGCTTTCTTGTCTAAAGAATCTGTACACTCCTGATGCCTCTGTCTTTCCTCATCAGTCATTTCTTCAGCACACCGATTAAATTCCTCTATATCTCTTACATGAAACCGAGCCAGTGACCGATACCGTTTATCCATCTCCCCTAAACACCAATGCAACGCGGATAACGCAATTTTAGAATCTCTAATAGGAGCAGATAACAAATGGGGTAAAGATTCAAATGCGCTTAAATCCACTCGTTTTGGATCCACCAACAATAATTTTAAAGTTTTAGGTGTGTGCCGAAATAACAAACTTAAAAGAAAAGAAATAATAAATACAGACTTACCAGAACCAGTAGAACCTGCCACCATCAGATGTGGAATTTGACGTAAATCTACAATACCCGCCCGACCATCTACATGACGACCCAGAATCAAAGGCAAATGTTTTTGTTCCTGCCAAAAAGCAGGTTCATCAATTAAACCCTTTAAGTACACAAATTGACGATAGTTGTGAGCTGTTTCTATCCCCACAACATCTTTACCAGGAATAGGCGCTATAATCCGAATAGATTGAGTTTTTAACGCCATCATTAAATCATCTTCCATTTGAGCAATGCGCGCGACTTTCACATGATCTTCCGGTTTAAATTCAAATAAGGAAATCACAGGACCAGAATGAATATCAGTAATTTCTCCTGAAATGGAAAACTGCTGCAATTTCTTTTTCAACCGTTCAGCAGAAAGCGCTATCTCTTTCTCATTCACTTTTGAACCGGTCGTAGAAGAACTTAATAAATTTGGTGAAGGCAATTGCCATAAAGTTTCTCCGAGAAGCTCATTGAACGTAGAAGAACTATTATCTTCCTCTTCACTGGACAGAGAATAGGAAAATCGCCGCTTCTTTAAAACAGGTAGTTTTACAGAAGATTGCTTAGATTTTGTCAAAAGTGATTTTATAGAATGGATTGTATTGTTATAGATCTGCTGAATAATACGAGTCATTTTTCGGCGCCAAGAAGTACCTAGATAGAAGCCTAACTCCCCTGTCATCTTAACGGTCCTCATAAAGAGGAGAGACATAGAGCTTTTGGTATGAATCGTTAGCAATATAAAACTAAGTGGCCAAAGTAGTAATATTAGTCCGGCAAAATTTAAATAAGGTCCAAGCCCTTGAACAACAGCATTTCCTAAAAGTCCTCCCGGAGAAATATGATCTGGAAAGGGACTATAATGAATAGGCTGATGCAGTTCAAATAAAGCAGATACAGTAGTGACACTAATAAGAAATAGTAACAGTTCTTTTCCTACCTGATGGAGATAGTATTTTCTGCGAAAAGCCTGCATGGAACTTTTTACCGCAAACCATATAAATAGCCACGCTCCCCAACCACAAGATTGATATAAAATATCAGATAAAAAAGATCCTAAATAACCACACTTATTTTGTACAGGTGGGCTAAAACCAATGGAATTAAGAGAAGGATCTGTCGGATGATAACTGCTAAGAGACAAGGCTAAAAAAAGACCCGCTGCTAGCCAAAAAAGACCAGTAATATCTGCCCGATATCCATAAAAAGTTGTTTTCATTACAAGTAACAGTGTAAAAAAAGAACGCAAAGAACAAAAGTCCAAATTTTACTCAGCAAAAACTGAACATTTCTTTTATAGAGAAAAAACAACACCAATCGTACTGATTCCTGTATTTGTATTGAATTAATACTGTTATAGATTGAATATTTAGACCAGCTAACAATATTTTTGCCTATAGAGCAATTGATTTAGCATGGGTTTGTGGTGTATGCATGACAGCACTATGCCGCATACTTCTGATTCCCACATGATTTCACCTTCTTCCTCCCGATCGGTGGAAAAACTATTACCTGCTTCAATTGAAGCTGAACGATTTATTTTAAGCGCGTTGTTAATTGGTGATCAAAGCTTATGGGATCAAGTGATAAGCATCCTGAGCGCAACGGATTTTTATAAGCATTCTCATCAAGATATTTTCAACGTTATGGAAACTTTCTATCAGCAAGGACGGTGCGGGGATTTATTAAGCGTTTCTGATGAACTAAAAAAACAACAAAAGCTAGATAGCATCGGTGGAGCAGCCTATTTAGCTGAGCTAGTGGAAAATAGCGCTTCATTAGTGAGTGCGGAAGAATGTGCACGAGTCATTAAAGAAAAATCCGTCTTAAGGAAAATGATCCACCTCTGTGCTCATTTCCGACAAAAAGCAATGTCTCAAAATTTTAGCAAGCTAGATGTCTTTATTGATACTTTAGAAAAAGAATTTTTTAAATTTACGGAGCATATTTCACAACAAGCATTGGTATCTGTTTCTTCTTTAATCAAGGAAAGTGTGGATCGGCTGGAGGAACTATCTCATAAAAAGATCAGCATCACTGGAGTCCCCTCTTCATTTACAGAGTTGGATCATTTTACTTCTGGGTTTCAACCGGGAGAGTTAACAATTATCGCTGCAAGACCTTCTATGGGTAAAACAGCAATTAGTTTGAATATTGCTTTATCAGCTAGTTTAGAAGGCAAAAAGATAGCTTTCTTTTCCGTAGAAATGGCGCGCGAACAGATTATCAAGCGATTACTATCCTTGGTAGGGAAAATTCCTTTATCCCATTTACGTACGGGCCAGCTGGAATCCGCTGCATGGGATCAATTAGTGTATGCAGCGTCTCGTTTAAGTGAAATATCTTTTTTCATTGATGATTCGTCTATCATTTCTCCTTTTGAAATTCGTTCTCGGGCACGGCGACTGAAGTCCCGTTATGGATTGGATATGATTATTGTGGACTATTTGCAATTAATGTCACTGAAAACTCCAATGGAAAGCCGAGAGAGAGAGGTGTCTGAAATTTCCCGACTATTGAAATCAATGGCTAAGGAATTGAATGTACCAGTTATGGCTTTATCACAATTAAACCGTGGCGTAGAAGGACGTAGCAACCGCCGACCAATGCTAGCTGACCTAAGAGAGTCAGGTTCTCTAGAACAAGATGCAGACGTCATTATGATGCTATACCGTGATGAATATTATAATACAGACAGTGATGAAAAAGGTCAGGCAGAAGTGATATTAAACAAACAACGAAATGGCCCTACCGGCACTGTGAAATTAAAATGGAATCCCATATATGGACTATTTGAAAACAATATTGTAATGGAAGCTAACGTTCCTCCGCCAGAATCTCCTATTCCTTTTTAGAAACTGTATTATCTACTACTGCAGAATCTTCTGCTATTGGATCCGTTACTTTTTTCTTGCGAGTGACAGGTTTGTTGTCCATCGCTTCTTTACTGGATTTTTTAGCTATCGCGGTAATACTCACTTGAATATCAGTTGAACCAGTTTGACTATCTGGCTGAATGGACAGCTTATACTCCCCTATTTCTTTAAATGGACGATCTAGAATAATCCATTTTTTTGGTATTTCATGACCTTGTTTTTCTAATTCTTTGGCAATATCACTGATAGTAACCGAACCGAACAAATGACCGGATGAATCGGCTTCCTTTATAAAAGATATTTGAATCTTTTGTAATTTTTCTATTTGGCTTTGACGTAAAAGAAGAGCTTTTTTTTGCTTAGCCTCTATCCATTTTTTACGATGAGCTATTTCTTTTACACCGGCTTTAGTATAGGGAATCGCACATTTTTTTGGAAATAAAAAATAGCGAGCATAACCGTTCTTAACAGATACGACCTGCCCGGCTTGGCCTAAATTTTTAACATCTTTTTGTAAAATAACTTGCATGACTTCTTATGCTCTAGCTCCACTGCGTGACATAAAATTTTTACGCTTTTGTTGTAAGCGGACAAGACGCTCTTTTTCCGTCTTAATAGAATCTTCCACAACGTAACGAAATTCTTTCAGATGCTCTTCTAAAGAACGCTTATCAGACAGTTTTTCAAAATGATGATACACTATGCTGTTATTCATCCGAATATGACGACTCAGTTCTGCCACAACTCCCGCCTGACCTTGAAAGGAAAAATGAAAATACAATCCTTGTGAACATTTCTTTTCATTGGAGTTAGCTAGCTGCCGCGTGCCCCATGAGTCTATATGGTGAATTTCTCCTTGAAATTGCCGAATAATTCCACGCAATTTTTGAAAAAACTGTTTTCCCTCTTCTTTATTCCAGTCTGGCTGTGCCACTAACACAGATTCATAAGATATTTTATTACTCATTGCTTTATTACTGTCCTTTAGTTTTTCTTTGCTTACACAGCATTCGCTTCTTTTAGCATATTGAGCCTTATATTTGCAAGCAATCAATTTATGTTATATTAGGCTAAGAAGGATTTTTTGCAATGAAACCACTGAAAATTCGTGTACTCAACGGGAAATTAAAAGGCTATGAAACTGCAATTAAACCGAACTTGATTGTAAGCCGAGACAAAGGCAAGGGATGCTTTTATGTAAAAGATCCAGCGGCATCCAACCCTCATGCCAAAATTATCCAAAAACGACAAAAATTTTATCTGCAAGATATGAACTCCAAGAATGGCACCTATGTGGAGGGGGAAGTGAACGACCTATTCCCTTTGAAACATGATTTGATTTTTCGCATTGGACGCACACAGTTTCAGATAGTAACCACGCAAGCAAGTAGCACAGAGGAACAACGTTGGGAAACAGGTGTGGCAGAAGCAATAAAAAAACACCAATCTGCCATTAAGGACAAAAAACATAAATTAGTTAGTTTTAAAAAAATACTGTGTTTGCGGTTTTTATCTGGAGTGCAAAAATCAAATGAATGGTTTATGAGTTATGGTCCCCGATATGCTGGTAGCGCAGAATTGGATCTACCTATTTTAGAGCCTGAAGCTCCTGATTTATGTTTTTCTCTACACCCGTATAATAACGGACAAGGAATATTATTTAAAACACCTTGCCCAAACAAAGTACTGATGAATCAGAAACATATCCCAAAAAAAATGTTAGAAGAAGGAGATTTAATTTCCATTGCAAAAACAGGAATTGAAGTAAGTTTCAATATAGATAAAAATGTTACTTCACCGGTTGCTAAAATATTTACAAAAATCAGTAAACATATTAAAGAGAAACATCAAAAAAAATCTAAACAGGCAGTGAAAAGAAAATAACAATGAAAATAATTATTCTGCTTTATTTTACTTTTTGTTCATTAACATCTGTGGCAGAAGTATTTGGTAAATCTAATTTACAAATTAGCAATATTGATACAGAGAAATCGCAAAAAAAGTACCTTATTAGTGAGCAAAGTCGTGACAAGCGTGCAAAGAATCGCGGCGAAATATCTGTGGCGATACGCCACCGGCGAAACCACCCCCCCTTTGAAGGGGCTTTGGCTGTCAGTAAGAAAGAATTAAAAGCTCGGAAGAATTTTTTATCTTCTCCTGTGGTGTCTCGGCGCTTGCAACGTATCTATCGTTTAATGGATAAAAAAGATCGCATAGACGATGTATTAAAGCAAATAGAGCAACTACAAAAGATTGTTAAGAATCGCCCTTTTGAGCTAGCACGAGTGTATGTTTTAAAAGCGCGGATATATTTCGGAAAAAATGATTTAAAGCAAGCGATATTATTTTACAATAAAGCGCTTAACACACAGAAACTACCTTATGTAGATCATTTGTCTGTACTATTGGACATGTCATCTGTTTATTTATTTCAAAATCATTTGCAGCAAGCAGAGCGATGGATCAATCAATGGTTTGCTTTAGCAGACAATCCAACATCAGAAGCGCATATTTTAAAAGCCGCTATCTTAGTAGAAAAAGGGCAAAAAAAAGAAGCGTTAAAATTAGTCATGAAAGTGCTGAAAGAAAGCTCTCGTCCCAAGGAAAGTTGGCTTGCGCTTGCAGCGAGTTTATTATTGGAAATGAAACGTTACAAAGAGGCAGGGCGATTATTGAACCGATTGACAGCACATTTTCCAGATAAAAAAGAATATTGGAAACAATTATCTGCCGTAGATTTACAGTTAAATTTGGAAAGCAAAGCTTTATCTATTTCAGATTTAGCTTATAAGCTTAATTTTTTAAGTAAAGAACAAGATATTTTACAATTAGCCAGTTTGTTCATGTATCGAGATATTCCTTTAAAAGCTGCACGCTTGGTGCAAAAATTTATTGCTTTAAAAAAAGTCAAAAAAAATCCTAAAAACTATGAAATTTTAGGAGACTGTTGGTTTTTTGCAGAGGAAGAAGAAAAAGCTTTGCAAGCATATCATCTATCTGCAAAAGATGCTAAGGACGGCCGAATTTTTGCTAAGATAGGACGTATTTACTTGGATCAAGAAAACTGGAGCCAAGCGGTCAAACATTTACAAACAGCCTTAGCTAAGGGAAAAGTGAAGCGCCCTGAATACATTGATATTGCTTTAGGTATGGCCTATTTTAATTTAAAACAATACAAAAAAGCTGTGCACGCATTTGAGCAGGTAGTGGCAACGGAAGCAAAAGGCCAATGGATCAAAATGGCCAGAGAGTGGATCAATTATGTCATTCGCCATACCGATTAATGCTCTAAAAAATGCTAAACCTTAACAACAGAATCAAGCGATTAATTTCATTAGATCTGGTGCGTATTCAAGTGTTTTCCATATACGAGTAGCAGTAGACGTATTACAGCCAGCCATTTTTGCTGCTTGATAAGCTGATTTTACTATTCCCATTGACTTGAAATATATAATATCTGCCCGATAATTAGATCCCACTACAGCCCGCAATTTCAGCCAAACATTTTTTTTACATATTTCCCGCAAAGTAAGAAACTTCTTTTCATCCATTTCATAAAACGAACGTACTTTTGCTCCAAAAGGCGCAAGATGAAGTTCCTGGCCCCAAATTTTAATCAAATGAGCAGAACATTCGTTTTTAGGTGGACAATGCATTTTTAAATTTTTTAAATAAAGTTTTTTGGAAATCAGTTCAAATCGGTGATCCCCTTGCTCTGCTAATTTATTACATAAGGCAATCAGCAAAGCACGCTCGTCAGAAGTAATACAAGCATTTATAGCTAAGCTTACTAATCGCTCAACATGTATCAAAGGCGCTATTCTATTTTTTAAAAGAGAATAAATCATAAAAAAAATATCATTGTATTCCCAATAAAACTTAAGACTTTCAATGATACAAAGCTCTGGATCAGCAGGTTTTTTCAACCACTTTACATTAAAAGCACAGCCTAAAGAAGTAAGCTTTTTAACCATTTCATCACTATAGTATCTTTCAGTCATCATTTTAGATTTTTTTTGTTTTATCATTTTCAACCCTTCATTTAAGCTTCTTTATTTAACTGTAATATTTCCTCAAAGCGAGTGATTATCCATTCTCTATTAGGACAGTCTTTCAATGATAGTGTCCATTCTTTTGCAAAGTTTAATTCGCTCTTTGAAGGGTGAAGATCTATTAAGTCATCCTTATCTGTATTTAGATTTCTCATACAATAAGAATAAAATTTTGTCGCAATTAAATCTTTTCGACCTAAAGTTTTTACTATTATAAACTCACCTTTAAAAACCAATTTTGTTCGCTGTCTCCATTGCTTGGGAATATCTTGTGAAAAAATATGACCGGCACTGTTTAACCACTGCATACTTATCCCATGCTCTTCAGCAATTTCAGCAGCAATGAGCTGAAGATGAGTATCTATTTTCGGTTCAATCAAATCTATATCCATTGTTACACGATCCGGACGACAAATGCCCTGTATCAGCAAAGAGCTACTTCCAAAAATAATCAATTCATATTTTTTACCTTTTCTTTTACAACACTGATCCATACTGAAAAAAAGTTTTTGGATATTTTTTCTATCAATCACAAACTTATTATAAAAGAAGATGTGCAATAATCAAGTATTATATTATTGCAACCCCATTGGCTTAATTTTTTGCAATCCGGATTGTTTTAATTGAATAAAAAGTGGCAACGGAAGCAAAAGGCCAATGGATCAAAATGGCCAGAGAGTGGATCAATTATGTCATTCGTCATATGAACTAATACTATTAAGAAAAAGTGTAGCTCAAAATTTGTTATTTTTAAAAATATTTGTCTGCAAAAATGTTTATATAACCTTGCATATTTGAATTATCATTTCAAATATACAGCATTGTAAATAAAAAATTAAAAGGCTATTAGATCAAGACAGTCAGGGAATGGCATGTTATTTTCTTGTAAATAAAAACGGCAATTTGATGGTACTTACTTGACTGGATTTTAAGACTACTTCATCAAATTGAAATTGCTTTAATTTGTTTCCCATACATTGTGCTAAGACGTGAGATCCAGTTGAATTATCCAGCACTTGAACATTATTAACTTTACCTTTACTATCTATCTCCCATTGAAACCGAACTTTACCTACCAAATTAATTTTTTTCTGCAAACTTTTTTTATAACATGATTCTATTTGGGATTTATTTTGACGTATAACTTTTAAAAGAAAAATCACTTATTATGAACGAGGTAGCCATTCGCATAATATGTAGAATCTCCATCCACTTGTAAGTTATAAACTGTGATCTCTTCCATTTGAGAAGAGTATTTAGTTAAAACTTCTGGTTTGCCGTTTTCTTTTACTAATACATCTCCTACTTCAATGTACCCGCAAAAATATAGAGCTTCCCCAAAAGCCGATCCCCAAGATATGTGTTTCTATAACATCCCCCTTTAAATGTAGATATTTAATATAGGAAGAAAGTCTAAAACCTAAAGATAAAAAATTAGTGGCTTAAAATAGTACAAATACAGAAAATATCTTCAGTAATCCGCCCATGTTGGATCATACATCTCCACACACCTGCCATTCCCCCAACCGCAATAAGTACCATGATCAGCTTGACCTATACCACCCATGTTACAACAGGTTTGTGACTTTCGTCCGGTACAAGGAACATTAAAAACCCCATTATTACAGTGGGCACAAGTATTTCTTTTTTTACGACGTATTGAATATCCCCATGCACAAGTAGAGCTTTGATTACAACAACTAAGACCTATAGCTGCGCGATCTTCACAGCTGCCGCTACAAAGTGGTGGTGCAGCACTACAAGAATTAGATTGAGATTGCCAGGAACCATTATTACATCTGTAAGAACAACTTCCTGTGTAACCAGAAGCACAAGTCCCAGAATAACCATTATGACTTTTATAGCTCCGATAGCAATTATTGTAAGTGCTAGCGGAACAAGGAGAATTAGTGGGAGTGGATGTACAGCTATTAGATATATAATTCCAAGAACCATCGTTACATCTGTAGGAACAATTACCTGAATACCCAGAACGACAAGTTCCGGATGTGCCATTGTGGCTGGTATAACTCCGAACACAATTACTGTAGGTACTTGCTGTGCAAGAAGAATAAGTAGTTGAACTGCAAGAATTAGATATATACTGCCAAGACCCATTGTTGCATCTGTAAGAACAGTTTCCTGTGTAACCAGAAACGCAGCTTCCTGCATAACTATTATGACTTCTACTGCTACGATAACAATTATTGTAAGTACTTGCTGAGCAAGAAGCATAAGTCGTCGCACTACAAGAATTTGACTGATATTGCCAGGAACCATTGTTACACCTGTAAGAACAACTTCCTGTGTAACCAGAAGCACAAGTTCCGGATGTGCTATTGTGGCTTGTGTAACTACGAACACAATTATTATAAGTGCTAGCTGAACATGGAGAATAAGTAGTTACACTACAAGAATTTGATTGATACTGCCAGGATCCATTGTTACATCTATAAGAGCAACTACCTGAGTAGCCAGAAGCACAAGTCCCTGATGTGCTATTGTGGCTTGTATAACTCCGAACACAATTATTATAAGTACTGGCTGAACAAGAAGCGTAAGTGCGTGTCTGGCAATTACTTCCTGTCCACTCACAGCTAGATCTTCTATTGCAGCACCTAGATGAACTTCTGCTACTACAAGATGCAGAAGAAGGACAATAATAACAGCTACTCCCAGACCATACGCAACCACTGCCACTATTACAGCAAGAAGAACCAAAAGACGTTCTTTGACTGCAAGAAAGGGCAGTTGTGCAGTCTACGCACCCGGGCTGTGTGTCTCCATCATTACATACTCTCCGGCAATTATTAGTCGCTTTATCACAAACATAAATATTTTCTGTAACAACTAGCTTCCCATTAAATACCACCCCATCTAATGCCACTACATTCAATGAAGTAAAAAACACAGCTAATAGAAAAATAGGAGAAAATATATAAAAAAATATAGATTTTAAATTAAACTGTCTTAAAAAGAAACAACACCAGTGATAGCTAAGACCCATATTAATAACCACTCTTCCAAGAGCAAAACCAGCTCCCAAGCCAAAAATAGAGCTTGTGGTAAAAACTCAACCAATAATAACTAATTAACTGGGACTGGAACTTAGATTTAGAATCAATTGCACATTCAGAGTAACAGTAATGCGTACAATGGTACTTACTGAATACCTTTATTGGCAAATTAAATTTTTGATCTTTTAAAAAATAATAACTACTTAAATAAAATCGTTTTAATTGGTCAAAGTAATTAGAACGATAGAACGATAGAACGATAGAACGATAGAACGATAGAACGATAGAACGATAGAACGATAGAACGATAGAACGATAGAACGATAGTTAACTGTATCATATCACTACAAGTGTGTCAATAACTTTTTAATTTTGTCAAGCGATAAAAAGATTAAAGTGAGTGATTTATAATGACCATTCTCCAAAATATTTTATTTCCGGTTGCAATAAAATACCTGTTTGTTTTTGTACGACCTGTTGAATATGCTGAATGAGTTGATGAATATGAATCGCTTTAGAATCCCCTGCATTAACAATAAAATTAGCATGCTTCTGTGATACAACCGCTCCTCCAATCTGATAACCTTTTAACTGACACTGCTCAATGAGCCAACCAGCTTTTTTATCACCGACTGGATTTTTAAATACGGAACCACAACTGGCAGATTGTAGTGGCTGAGTGCGAGCACGTCTTAAAGCAATTTGCTGAAGAAGCTTAGTAAAATCCTTCATTGGCTGCTTAGACCAACTGATACCCACTTCGTAAATTACACCTGGCTGCCAACCAGAACTAACACGATACTTCCATTGAATATTTTCTTTTTTAATAAGAACTAATTGATTACCTCGTATTACTTTCACCCAATCCACAATATCTTTAAATTCATTTGGCAACGCTAAGTCACTTTGCTTAGCAACACCTGCATTCATCGCTACTCCACCCGCTACATTCCCTGGCAGTCCACACAAAAACAAAGCTGGTGATAACTGATGCTTTAAAAATATTTTCATAATATCTGCCTTAGCAACTCCGGCTAAAGCCGTCATATATAATCGCTCGGAATCTTCCCATTCTCTCACACTCTTTAATTGCACTGTGTGAATCAATAACCCGCGTACTCCTTGATCACTAATGAGTACGTTTGTCCCTCCTCCTAAAAGAGTAACAGGCAAAGATCGCTGTTGCGCCCACTCCAAACTCTGCAAAACATCTGCTTGTGTTTCCGGTACACAAAAAAAATCAGCATCCCCTCCCACTTTCCAACTATTTAACAGATTAAGATTAACATTCGTTTGAATATTCATAATGTTTATCTTTGTACGGAAAGCCGTCTCATTTTTTTGAATTTGTTAGATTTAGTTTCCGCTTGAAATTTTTGTAGTAACTCCCACCCATGTTGATAAACATTGCCAGCCCCCATCGTAATGAAAACATCTCCTTTTTTTAAAGAAGAAGACAATACACCTAATATATGTTTACTGGAACAATATTGACAGGCAGGATGCCGCATTTGCTTAGCTAAATTTTTAGAAGAAATACCCTTTAACGGACGTTCCCCTGCTGGATAAATATCCATTAAGAAAACTTGATCGGCAGATGCAAAACAAGTCAGAAAATTTTGCCAACAAGACGCCGTCCTAGAGAAACGATGCGGTTGAAATAATACAATTAATCTTTTTTTTTCATGTTGCTCGCGAAAAGCACTTAACACTTCACACACTTCTGTTGGATGATGAGCATAATCATCGTAAAATTTCACTCCTCCTGCAACACCAATTTTTTGAAATCGACGATCCACACCTTTAAAATGTGCAAAACTTTTACAACACTCCTTAAAAGAAAAACCAAGAGTCATCGCTACCGTAACTGCTGCTAATGCATTTAACGCATTCATAGAACCAGGCAAAGGCATATCCAATACACCTAAACTTTGCTGACGGATATAAATCTGATATTGTCCTGCACTTATTTTTTTTAATATAAAATCATTATTTTTATTAAATCCATAAAAGATCACCTTTTGATCTAATCCAGTCAGTAAATTCCTTAAAGTTTTATCATCTCCCCAAGCTACAATGCATCCATAAAAAGGAACCTTAAGAACAAAATTTAAAAAAGCAGACTGTAATTTTTTAAAGCTACCATAATAATCCAAATGATCTCGATCTATATTAGTCAATACAGCTATTTCAGGAGATAGATGTTTAAAACCACCATCACTTTCGTCCGATTCCGCAATAAACCATTCACCTTTACCCGTGCGAGCCGTGGATTGGAACAAACGCGATCGACCTCCTACAACGACAGTAGGATCTTTCTTATTAAAAACAAAAATATTAGCTAACAAACCCGTCGTAGTTGTTTTGCCATGTGTACCTGCCACGACAATGCCCCTTTTGAGTCGCATCACTTCCGATAAAGCTTCTGAACGACTAATCACTGGAATTTTTCGCTGCCGAGCCGTGCAAAGTTCAACATTCGTAGAGGGCACTGCACTAGAATACACAACTATTTCTGCTGCTTGAACATTAACTTTTCTATGTCCAATATAAATAGAAATACCTAGTTTTCTTAATCTTTTAATAGATACGTTTTCACTTAAATCACTGCCGGTTACTGAACTACCAGAACGATGTAGCAATTCAGCTAACCCACACATGCCAATCCCGCCAATACCGATAAAATGTACTTTTACACCAATCGTAGAAAAATTTTTATGTAAAGACATATAAATAAACGATCGTAATAATAAAACTATGTTCTACCATTAAAAATTTATCAGCTCTATTTTGAGCACACAGAGTATTATAAATATAGTTTTTATCCTAGTGTTTTTTATCTATCACAGCGTTTTGCTGCAGTAAAGACAATAGGTGACTGGCCACCTCTTGGCCGGATGAACCAATCTGCATAGCATGAATGTTACTAGCCAAATCATACATTTTCTGTGGAGTATGAATCAATGTCTCCAGAGTTTTTAAAAGTTTTGCTACAGTTAATTCTTTTTGTGGGATCAGCAGAGCAGCTGAATGTTGTTCTAAAAACCGAGCGTTTTGCCATTGGTGTCCACCGGCAGAGCTAGCAAGCGGAATTAATACAGTAGCCTTTCGTGCACTAGATAACTCAGCTATCATACCCATGCCAGCACGTCCAATCACCACATCTGCCCAGGCATAAAACTTATGTACATCCTGCAAAAAAGGAAATACCTGAACACATCCCAATCCACGATAACGATCTTTTAAACCAGAAAAATCTTTCTGACCGGTTTGGTGCACAAAAGACATTGCTGCCTGCTGATAAGAAATGAGCATTTCAGACACTACCTGATTTAATAAGGCAGAACCTTGACTGCCACCAATAATTAAAACTTTCAGTGGTAGCACAAATGGTTTTGTTTTAATAGGAACAGCATTGATCTCTGCCCGAACGGGAAAACTGAGCCGATTAATTTTCTTTGCTTTCATATAAGATTTAGCACCATCACATACAACAATCACTTCATCCACTATGCGAGAGAGCCACTGATTTGTTAAACCAGGAATTGTATTAGGCTCCCATATAACTGTTTTTTTCTTTAGCAACTTAGCCGCCATCACTAGCACACCACTAACAGCCCCTCCAGCACCAAACACGAGAACCGGCTGAATTTTTAAAATAATTCTTATGGCCTTCCACAAAGCAAACGGTAAAGATAATAAAGTGGTTATCCTTTCCGTCAATGAAGTGTTTTTCCTTAATCGACCGATAGAAAACATGTGACAAGTAAATGGATAGGCTGAATAAATATCTTTTTCCAATGAAGAACCACCATGCACAAATTCCACTTGCACTGAGGGATTCGCTGCCTGGATACACTCCGCAATACGTAGTGCGGGAAAAATATGACCACCTGTTCCTCCTGCTGCCATCAATATTTTTTTTTGCGATACGAACGACATATCCTTATTGCTCCAGTAGGCATAAAGATAACATTGTTATTGTTTATTAAGTTATTTATGCCCTTAACACACTTATTTAATAAATAAAATAATTATGTTTTTCAATATTGAGTAGCCACCCAAAAAGTAGCAAGTTACATACAAGAGAACTACCTCCGTAACTAATAAATGGCAATGTCAATCCTTTGGTAGGCAAAACACCTAAATTAACTCCGACATGAATAATGACAGAGAATACAAAAACCATGATCAAAGCAAACGCTAAAACTTTTTGAGATAAATCTTCTGTTTTAAGAATAATCTTAATCCCGTAATAAATAAGTAGACCATATAAAGTAAGTACTATAGCAAAACCAATAAATCCAGTTTCCTCTCCGATAATAGCTAAAGTAAAATCCGTATGCGCTTCCGGTAAGAAAAATAACTTCCCCTGACTCTGTCCTAAACCAGTGCCTACTGCACCTCCAGAATGAAAACTAATCATACTCTGAATGAGTTGAAAACCACTTTCCAAAGGATCCGACCATGGATTTAAAAATGCCTTGATGCGAGCTAAACGATAAGGTTTCCATAGTGCCATTAAAAACAAACCAATGATGACTAATGGCGATCCGGCCAGGATATATTTCCATTTCAAACCCAACATAAACACCACGGTTAAAGTAAGACAGGCAAATAAAACAATCGTGCCAAAATCCGGCTGCAAAAATAACACCAACACTGGTAAACCAAATGCAAAAATAGGGAAAACCCAAAACAAAAGAGGGTGACGAAATAAGTTTTTATCTTTTAAAGCGATCAAATAAACAAAAGCAAATGGAGTAGTCACTTTAAACAGTTCAGAAGGTTGAAAGCGAAAGGAAAACGGCAGTGCAATCCATCTCTGTGCACCACCAACGGACACCCCTATTTCTGGAACTAAAGTAGCAATTAACAGCAAAACAGATAACACCCATAAACTAATTCCTAAAAGCCGCGCCCATTTCCATGAAATATTGGCCATAAAAATTAAAGCAGCAAAACCAATGATAGAAAACAAAACTTGTTTTTTAAAAAAAAATAAGCCGTCTCCATATTTTTCTATAGAAAAAATATAACTAGCACTATACACCTGTACCAGTCCCAGACCAGTAAATAAAAGAATGAATAATAAGATTTTTCTATTTAATGCACTATGAAAGAAAGACAAAATGCATTCCCATTTTGTTTATGTTTCAAATATTATACAAACTGGACAAAATAACAGCCATCACTTTATCCGATACACTACATTTACAATAAATATTATTCAAAATCATCCTCTTCTTTATCCATTAAAGATTCTCCTTCTGGTTTTTGCACTTTTTTTATCTCCTCCATATCTTCATCACCCCAATCTTCATCATCTTCTATATCTATCTCATCTTTTTTCAACTCTGTTGCTGATAGTGGCTCCTCTGTCGTTTCCACTGTCGATCGATCAAATATTTCATCCAAATCCTCTTCATCATCGTCATCTATTGCCTCTACATCTTCTGGAAGTTCTGCTGGTGTTTGTTTTAACATCTCATCTGGTCGATCCTCCCAGTCTTCCTCTATCAAATCCTCTTCTTCTAAAACAGATGGATGTTCACTCCCTGTTACCACCCCATGTTGAGAAACAACATAATCTCCAATATGAATAGGGTGCTTTAAACCAGTAACAATCGCCGTGGCAAAACGTTCTTCTGCATAGATAATTTTCAGTTCACCTAGCTGAATATCATAACCATAAGGAAAGTGCTGCCGTATATTTTTATTAGCCTTCACTTGATACATCTGTCCAACAGCGAAACCATTTTCAGATCCACGGTTAAGATACACAAAATCATAAGGCCCTCCTGTCTCTTGAGTGCGTATAATAGAGGGAAATCCTATAATTTGTGCGGATCCGCTACCAAATATATCTGTGCGGTGAAAATTAAACTCAGGAAGAGTATTATCTACCAAAATAGATCCATTGGAAACAGGATTAATCGCTTTAGTCACCCGCGCCTCATATAAATCCTCAGAATCCGGCACGCGGCCAATCACTTTCACTTCCCCTTGCACTTCCACCTGGTATCCAGTAGGACCTCTTACGCCACTGGGAAGAGAAGATAGCTTACCTAGATCTTTTACAACAGTGAGCAAATGACCTGCATGCATAAAATCATCTAATTTTAAAATCACTACTTCAGTTGTATGAGACCATACACCATCATTATCTTTTTTACGTAGGACAACTCCTTTTTGCAAAGAATCAACCGAATCCGCGGACATAAAATAACCAAGAAAAGATTTAGCTGTTGCATTAAGTTTTCCAAATTGTACTTTAATATTGCTCATATCTAACTTATCTTTCACTTCTTTAGACATAGAAATTTGTGGCAAACTACTGGGAATATTATACATAATCGGAGATCTATGTTTAATAGGAGCCGGTATTTTAATTTTTTTACCGGTTAAAAAATTAATGACAGGTTTTCTAATTGGTTCAGCTTGTTTATGAATCTTTGTGTCCACCAAACTAATAGAAGGCGGAAGACTGGCAGTGCCATGCACGAAACCAAGATTATATCCTGGCTGGATGAGATGAGGGTTACCAATATTGGCATTCACCGACCACAGCTTAGGCCAGTAATAAGGATCACCAAACAACATTTTACTAATATCCCATAAAGTATCATTGGCTTTCACTGTATAAATATCACCAGACACTTGATTGACTATCTTTTGCCACTCTGTTTGAGAAATCTTTTGATGATAATGTTGTTTATAAATTATATGTAACTCCTGCTCATAAGGATCAACTGATGTAGAAAATAGAGATTCTTTCGCAGGTGAATCCAATTCCTGTTCTAATGCTTTACCATTATCCTCCTCTGCCTTATCTGTTTCATTCACTTCAGATGATTCAGATGCATCAGACGTTTCAGATGTTTCAGTATTTAACTTCGCCGGTGCACTTTCCTGGACAGGAATATTTTTGAATGGTTCTTTAGTTTCTTCCTCCAACCATTCTTCATCTTCTGGATCTATTAACAATTCTTCTTCTGGTTCTGCCGATTCCTCAGCAGAACCAATAAGCGGTATCCATAACAAACAAATAGAACCCAAAAGACAGAAAATAAATAAAATAAGCTGATTTTTTAAAATCCGTTTCAAAACTAATACTCCATTTTTTACATTTAATAATAACCATTTTTTATTGTGTAATCTAGTTTTTATCAGATATTGGCTGGTTTTTTGCTAGAACAAAAAACCAATGCTGCCAGTTGTGATTTTATTTTTGATTATATTACGCATTAAATCCCAGCCCATTTTATTTTCTATTAGTCCTGTCACCCAATGGTTACATATATCTTGTTTGCGTCAAATTCCCTTAGAGAGTCAGTGGAATGCTATTTATGCAGCTCTAATCTGCGGAGAAAGTCTGCCAGACGGAGACACTAAGAAACTTTTTATAGCAACAGGAATAATGCATCTAATGGTTATTTCCGGTGCACATTTAATTTTCATTGAAAAAATGTGGAGTATGCTGCCTAATTTCCGCTGTAAACAACTTGTATTAGGAATATTTTTATCGCTTTACGCACTGAGTTCTGGACTTAAGCCCCCTGTGGTGAGAGCTTTATTCTCTCTAATTCTTCATGGATGGAATAAAAAATTTAAACTATTTTGTAGTCCATATTGGAAAGTGCAGCTTAGTGGGATGCTATGTCTCGTATATCAAAGCAATTGGGCACATTCCATATCTTTGCAGTTAAGTTGGCTAGCCAGCATAGGAATGGCTAATCGATCTATTTCCCGTCTTACATCCTGTGCATTGATCTATTTACTTATCTTACCTGTTATTAGCCAGTGGGGAGGTATTCATCCGCTCAGTATTTTAATCAACTGGATTTTAGCCCCACTAGCATCTGCTATTTTACTACCTTTATCTATGTTAATCATCCCTATACCTGCAATGCATTTATTAGTGGATATCTGCTGGTCTCAGTTTATGCAGTTACTTAATTGGTTTCGTCCTCTTATGGAAAACCAAGGTATTCAAACAATATCTTTTAGTTCTTTTTACATTTGGATTTATATCTGGATTTTATTTATTTTGTTCCAAATCAGTTTCGTATATACACGACAAATAAAATGATAAAATATCTATGTATTTTTATTCTTACATTTTTATTGCCACTTAAGTTATTTCATCATAGCTCAAAAACTCACCTGATTGTCTGGTATGTTGGTCAAGGACAGATGGTAACTTATTCAGCTTTAAATCGCTGTGTACATTTTGACATGGGGGGTGAATTTTTCCCCATTAAAAAACTAATTAAAGAATGTGGCCAAAAAATAAACCAAGTATTTTTTTCGCATTGGGATTGGGATCATATTAATTTTACTAAAAGAGCTTGGAAGCGACTCAATTCATTTTGCCGACTGAATTGGCCAAGAGGACCAAGCACACCAAAGAAAAAACTTTTTCTATCTACTGTACCAAAATGCCAAAATGTTCCAAAATTAGATTTTCAAGAAATTTCCTTTCCTGTTCATCGAAACCTCAGTAAAAAAACCAGCATAGCCAACAAACACAGTCGGGTTGTTGTCGTAAAACAACAAGTGTTAATTCCTGGGGATTCTCCGGGTTCATCTGAATATTTGTGGCAACATAAAATTCCTGAATCTATTCAAATACTTGTGCTATCCCATCATGGCAGCCGATATTCCACTTATTCTTCTCTATTAAAGAAACTACCACATTTAAAAATAGCCATTGCGAGCGCCAGAAAGAAAAGATACGGTCATCCTCACCAGCTAGTTAAACAGCGATTAATGCAATATAAAATAGCTTTACTGCACACAGAATATTTCAACCACATTTATATTCCTCTTTATTAAGAACTGATAAAACCCACCACAAAAAAAGCTTGATATCTATTTTAGAAAACATTATCCATAAAAAATTGAAACTGTTTTCCAAGCCAAAATTTTTTATATGTATTGTCCTAACCACCATCGGAATAGCCAGTTATTTTTACTGGCAGGAACATTTTACTTTTGCCGCACTCCAAGCCGGTGAAAATTACTTAACAACCATCCATACAGAATTTCCAATCTTGTTTCCCATTGGATTTTTTATGTTCTATGTCGCGCTCACCGGCATTGCTCTCCCCGGCTCGGCTCTGCTCACCATGACTGCTGGTTGGCTGTTTTCAATAACAACCGGTGCTCTTATCTCCTCATTCGCTAGCACAATAGGGGCAACGATTAGTTTTTTACTATCCAGATATTTATTCAGAAACTGGATACAAAAAAAATTCAAACAACAATGGCATAATATTAATCAACAGTTTACAAAAAATCAGTTTTTGTTTTTGTTCACTATCCGCTTAGTTCCTGCTTTGCCCTTTTTTTTGACAAATTGGCTATTGGGACTAACTTCTGTTCGTATATTGCATTACATTGTTTTCAGCCAATTAGGAATGCTACCTGGTACAATTGTCTATGCGAATGCCGGTATGCAATTATCCCACGTTAAATCATTAAAAGATGTGATGTCTCCAAATATTATATTATCTTTCCTGTTACTCGCTATTTTACCTTGGATCACAAAATTTATTATTGTGACAATTAGTAAACAATACAAAAGAAAAAAATAACTAGCTATTAAAAACTTTAATAGGGATTGATAAATATCTATTTATTTAATACCTCTGAAGATAATAATTTTTCTGCTTGTCCTTGAAGATCCATAGTAATTGAAAATAGTAATTTTTCTGCTTGTTTGCGATATTTCGCACTCACTTTCGAATCTTTGCTTAATTGTTCCATCGCTTCTATTGCATGATGGTTATTTTCCGGCACGGCAAAATTTTGCAATGCACGCCGCCAATATAATTTATAAGCATCCACTTTTTCTTGATTGATAAAAACAAAACTTAAAAAAGTGTCAGGAGAAGTTGTTGTTAATTCTTTTAATAGGTCATACGCATATTGGCGGATTAGCCGATCCCGATTATCAAGAATCAATTCTGCATCTTTCATTTCCAAATTAGGTCTTCCAATATAACGCATGCTAATTTCCTGAACTACTTCATACAAACCTAAAGCGCCTGACTGTAAATACACACCTAAGCTCTGTAATGATTCCACTGCTACTGAACGAAAATAATCATTTACTTCATGGTTTAACGCAATCGCTTTTAATTCTTGTGCAGCCAGTTCATTTTGATTTCTAATCCCTAAGCGTACAATAGATAAAAAAAGCGGCAAGATCATGCGGGAGCGAAAATCAACTAGATTCATAGTGAATTCACTTTGATCTCTTTGAATAAACTCTGACAACCATTGAATCACCTGTGTATCACAAGCTATTTCTGTATCTGACTGATTATCTTGTAAAGTATCTGAAAGAGTCCATATCATATCTTCACGCACATAATGATCTTCATAATCTTGCTGAATGGAAGACCATAAATATTGCACGATTTCTTTGTTGCATTGAGAGTTATTTTTATGAATCCACTGAATAATATGTTTTCGTAAAAACCACTCCAGATGATTAGGGCCAACAGCCTTTTGTAAAAGCGGCTGAGTAATTTGTTGGCGAGGACAAGCCTTTAACAAGACAGAAAGCCGTTTTTCTCGTGTACGAATATTGAGCCGTTGATTGTCTAATATATCTATGCTTTGCATGAGTACAGATGAATCACATTCATCCGGTTGCCCAGATGGCTCTTTCACTACTGGTAGTGAATCAGCCATTAAAATAGGAGAAAAAACAATAAAAAATATAAACAGTAAAGACATACCAATCACACTTTGTTTATTAAGTTATTTTTATGTAGCACTTAAGACACTGGACTTGCAAGAAAGAAGTTTGTTCTATGTCATTCTTAAAAGATTCTTAACAAAATTTGCGTATTTGATCTCTTCATGGGAAAATCAGCTTCAATGACTAAAGACCATAATAACTCTATGCCAAACAAAAATGACTGGTATGTAGATGAAGAATGCATCGCCTGCGACGCCTGTGTACTAGTTGCTGAAAAGCATTTTAAAATAGACGAATCTGGAGAACGTGCGTATGTGTACTGCCAACCAAAAAATTCCAAAGAAGAGACCCTGTGCCAGGAAGCCATGGAAGTTTGTCCAGTAGAAGCTATTCATAGACAAAAGGAGCCTGCTAAATAGTGTAATTTATTCACAAACAAAAGATAAGGAACCCACCAATGAGTGTACTCATTTACAAACGAAAAAAAGGAACCCACCAAGCAAATGTCTTTTATGCTTTATAATACTTTTACTCAAAAGAAAGAAATTTTTACACCCTTAGACCCTCCGTATGTAAAAATGTACTGTTGTGGCCCGACCGTGTACGATTTACTTCATATTGGCAATTTTCGCGGCGCCGTTTTTTATAATTTTTTGCGTCTTTGGCTAGAGCACAAAGGATTTACTGTCACTTATGTCTATAACTTCACGGATGTAGACGACAAAATTTTGCTGCGAGCAAAAAAAGAAAATAAAACAATGAAGGAAATTGCTAACAAATACATCCTAGAATTTAAAAAAGATTTTCAAGCTTTACAGTTAAAAAAACACGACCATAATCCACAAGCCACCCACTATATTCAAGGCATGATTCAGCTGATCCAAACATTGTTAAAAAATAAAAAGGCTTACCAGGTAGAAAAAGATATTTTTTACCACGTACCTGCATTCAACAGTTATGGAAAACTAAGTGGAAAAAATATAGATGAATTAGAAGCGGGTGCACGTGTGGAAGCAGATAGCAGAAAAAAAGACGTGCGAGATTTTGCTTTATGGAAACACTGTCCAGCAGATGAACCTGGATGGGATTCTCCTTGGGGCCGTGGCCGGCCAGGATGGCATATTGAATGCACGACGATGATCCATTCCTTGCTAGGGCATTCTATTGATATTCATGGGGGTGGAACAGATTTAATTTTTCCACACCATGAAAATGAACGCGCACAAGCGGAAGGCGCCGGCGAGTCGCCGCAGACACTTGGTAAACATAATTTGCCACAAGATAAATATTTGTTTCTTCGTTTAAAAAACTTACTCAAAAGCTCAAACATGCGTTTTGCCGCAAAACGGACTTATAGTCGCTTTGCAGTCAAAGCCGAACTCGTTTTGAGTAAGTTTTTTAAACGAAGAAATTCACATAATTTGCAAAACAGTGACAAGGGAGCAGCGGAATCGCGGCGCAGTAACCCCCTCCGGGGGTTTGTTAAATATTGGGTGCATAATAATATGTTTACTTTTGGTGGGGAAAAAATGGCCAAATCTACTGGTAACCAGACAATTATGCGATACTTCTTAGAAAGTTATAACGGAGAAATTTTTAAATACCTGGTGTTATCTTCACACTACCGCTCCATGATAGAAGTATCAGAAAAAAAAATCATTCAATGTGTGCAAGCACTAACGCGCATCTATTCTTTTTTAAAAACAGCAAACAGTATTTTAAAAAACCCTGCTCTAAAATCCTCCATGGAAAATGCAACTCTATCTGATTTGCCAAAGGCTGTAGATAAAGCTTTAGAAGATGATTTAAATACACCGGCTGTTTTAGCGGCTTTATTCACCGGCATCCGATACTTTAATGAATTAAAAAATAAAGCAATAGATCCTGTGTCTCTAGTTGCACCCGCACAACAACTCCAACATATTATTCAAAAATATGGAAAAATGATGAGCTTGTTTCAAGAACCACCAGAGATATTCTTAAGAGAGTTAGATGATATTTTTTTAAAAAAATATAACATTAAAAGAGAGGCTATTGATCAATTAGTCGCAGAACGTACTCTAGCTAGACAAAATAAAAACTTTAAAAAAGCAGATGAAATCCGCCAGCAGCTTTTACACATGAACATTGAAGTGAAAGACACTATCGCAGGCAGTGTATGGGAAACCATTAAAACTTTTAACTAAACAACTATTGACGAGGCTTGCGATCCAATACCGACTCTTCTTCTCCTAAACGAATTAGCCCAAACGGATTGTTTTTTTGTAGCCAATTACCCCAATCCTCCAAAAAGCTCCTTTTCCTGTATTCCGGCTGTCGGAAATAATAATGTTGATCGTCATATTTCATATTATAAACCCCAGGGTGAAAACCAGTCTTATCCCACACATGTGCTTTCTTCACTGCTCGTCGCAAAGAATCCATTACCTTCGGCTGACGATCAAACAAATTCGTCATGGGTTTTTCAGGATTATAATCTTCAATGCCAGGTTCTGTATCCGGTTCCACAAATGAATGAAATAAAAATTCTAACTTTTCTAACTCCGTGATCCCTCGAACAGTCATAACATAAGGCCGATTTCTAAAGTTCAGTGGATTTTGAAATTGCCCCTGATCTCCTGGCGCTGGTTGATAAATATAAAAATAATCTTCTAAAATGTACTCTGGTGGATCATCCTCTTCTAAATGGATATTCTCCGAACATAACATTAAACCGGACTTAATAAACAATATTTGGTGCATAAAATTATCCGCCCATTTTTCTTTCCACACTTGATCGGTTTTATCGTAACCCTCAAATGCTAAATTTTGAGGACGAATTACTAAACACCGACGAAAATCCTTTAGCCGAATAGAAAACAAAGAATGATTCATCGTTAAATAAATCGTCTTAGCATAACGAACGGATTGCTGACGTCTATTGCTTTCTGAATCTGAACGAGAAGTATCCCAATCAGATGATGCACGAATGCCACTAAAAGCAGCAGCAGCGTTAACTAACTTATTGGGGTTCATACCTCCTAAAAGAGATATCCCTGTACCAACTGATGCAGAAAAAGATCGGGACGCAGACCAATTCACACCATAAGCCCAATCAAAAGAAGCCTGCACATTAAACTGTCTTGTCTGGCCATATTCATAAATAATATCGCTATAGCCCCCACCAATATCCCCAACAATCACCTTGTTCTCTACATGGAAAAAATTTAATGGATTAGATAAACATTTGAAAAATGGATGTCTACCTGGCACTGTCTTATAAAAATCCTGTAGTGTGAATGACCCCTTATGAGCATGCATCAGTATATTATTCTGATAAGCATTCCAACCTTTGGCATACAAAGATTCTACTACATTGAGTGCCTCCACTCCCTCTAAATGGGGAACAACATTCTTCCTAGCCTCCCAATTAAAGATAGTATCAATGCCCTCTTGAATCAGATGTGGAATAGAGATGACCCGCTCAAAACGATATACAGAAAATGGATTTTCCTTTTGTAATATAGACTGATGAAGTGTACTTTCCATGCTATATTTTTGCATCATCTGCAACAGCTGTTTATGTTGTTCTACATTTCCTTCCTCCCTTAAATACTCTAAAGTACCTCTATAATAATCATAAAACTCTAAATGTTTCTCATACACTGTATCCAACTGGCTTTGTTCTAAATATTCACTATAAAATTTATCAAACCAGAAAAAACACATGGAATGTAGAAAAGTCATCACCTCTGGTGTATCTAGCGATCCAGCGTGAACACCATTTGTTAAAATCGTTTGCAGCCAATCAATAGAAAAGGCCGGTAAATGCATCTGCTGGGTTTTATTAAACAAAGAAATATAATTATCTTTCTTACTCAAAGGAAAGTTATTCCACAAAATTTTGCGGTTTTTAGTAAATGATTGTTGCCACAAATTCTCATCTTCAGGGGCTTCTGTCCGATTCTTGCGAAACTGAATCATATCGTCTGCCGCTGGATCAAATTCCGTCCTATTGGATATACGTAATAAACGCTTATATTCGTTATTATATTTTTTATTTAATTCATTCAAGTCCGCGACAAAATGGTCCACCTCTTTATTCGCGCTATCCAATGCAATCACTTTCAATCCTTCTGTTTTGGCAAAACGCTGCATATTAGTTCCTGATAAAATCTGTGTATCTTTTACTGGAGCAGATTGCTTTGTTGATTTGATATCTTTTAAATCATTCTTTGGATAGAATAGCTCCCTTTGAATTAAATCATTTATTTCCCGATGAGTAAGTTGCACTTTGCGCAACATGGAATCTGTTTTGTCTCCAGATTGCAACAAAGTAGGCAATAACTGCTGCAAATACACTTTAATATCCACAAAAAAAGATGTAGTTTGTTCTTGTAAACCGGAACCGGTCAGCACATTTGTTAAAAACCGATTCGTTTGTTGAATAGATTCAATCAGATCATCTTTGCCAACAAGAGACTGTGAATTTAAAAAATCCTGCATATCTTGATACAATTGTTCTAAAACAGCTAAACTATTTTTAACAGCTAATCTGGATCTTTCTGACCAATGCTGTGTTTTAACAATTAAGTTAGATTGTAAATGTAAAAATAACTTATGCTCTTGGCTGTTCTGTTGACCTCTTTCCACAAAACGATCGGTGTGCTCCATATCCAGTCGCCACAATTGTTGTTTTAAAACATCATCTGATATTCTGGGATTTAAATCTTCACTTAAAATCCTAAAAATATTCCAGTTCCTTCGTTCACCAGAAATAAAAGTACCCATAAATGGCCTGGCGATAAATTCATGTTGCTTAAATGGAACAAACTGTGATCGATCGGGATCTACCTTGCAAGTGTCTTTATGGTATACATAATACTTAGGATCTGTTGGCAATAATTGCACAATCACACGGTTATTGGATCCAATAAAAATAAACTGATCCAGATCAAAAATAAAATTGATATAAGCATTTACTGCACTATCTCTAATGTGCGTATAAGTATCAAAGTGCGTAATATATTCCAAGTTAGTGTTCATCATTTGGCCGATTTTAGAACCATCTCGGTTGAGTTTCCAACCAGTGACATGATCGTTCCAATTATGTTTGTTACTGGGGCTATAATCGTTATTAATATAATCTTCCATTTTAACCACTAGATTACCTTGACTACCTTCCTCCTCTGTATGCGCTTTCACTAAAATAAATCGCAGCCAATAATACCCTCTTCTAATATCCGTGGAAGAAGGTCTCTGCCCACCAAAACCAACTGAAACGTTACTGCCCGCTTGATCGACCCGTGCACGAAACAGGAATAGTAAATTTTGAAAAATATTAATGCTTAGCCAGCGATCAATAGCATACACTGGATTAACAAACATACTTCTAAAATCGTGTAGCACTAGTCGCGGTCGCTCCGCTCGCTGCGGACTCACTCGCACAGAAGAAGGCCCTAATTGAGTAATATCTTGAAAGAAGATAAATCCCCAGTGCCAGGGGTTAATGGCAATCATTTTTTCACCCTCAAAACCAAGTTCTGGAATAGAGAAAATCATTTTCCGAATAAAATATCGCTCACGGTTGTACCAGGTATGATATAGGCTATCCACCCAACGCAAACATCCTGTTGCATCGGAGATATACGATGACTTTTCAATCGCTTTGCCAGATAAATCTTCCCTCTGCCCCTCAATACCAAATTCACTTATGTCAAATTGCTCATTATCTGTAATACTGCGAATGGTAGTCATTGGCCCTGCATGAGCTTGATTCGCTTTGTCAAAAGTAATATCCTCTCGCTTAATCACAATCGCTGTATTAGGAATCGTTTGTTTTGTTAAAGGATCAATAATACATACCTCGCCCACATAACGTATGTAGCGACCAATAGGAGTCGGGCATTGATTTTTATTTAAGCTAATATCTGAAAACCGAAATCGTCTTAATTCAATATCCCAGCCGGCACGTCGAAACCCTTTCCTTGCACGATTTTGTCGCGGATCCATAGATAACTGATAGGTATCTAATAAAGACAAAGAACCGAAGGTTGTTTTCTTAACACCCTTTGGATTTTCCTTATAAAATGCATTGGCTTTATAATCTAACTTTAAGTTATGGCTGCCAATCACACTACTTAAATGATTAGGAAACGAAAAGACACCTTCAAATGGTAAAAACACATGTTGCATATTGCCTGCTGCTTTGACTTTCAATCCTAAAAAAGTGGACAAGCCATAGCGCTCATAAGGAACATGGATATAAAAATCTGCTCTTAAAGTGGTCTTATCAGAACCATGGATCAATTCTGCAGATACAAACTTAACATCCCTATGCAGAGACCAATACTTTTTTCCCCACTCGCTTTGCAGAAAAATATAAGGTTTAACAGAATATTTCCCATAAGATAAAGGTAGCAGTTGAGGAGTACCTCTATAATCTTTCACTTTAATTCTAAGTGGCATTTCCAGCTGCACTCTAAAAAACCGACCCGGTGGATCTTCACAATTATCTTTAGCGCCATCTGCACAAATTTTAAATGCCTGTAAAACCGCTTGGTGATCTTCATCTAGATCCGTCAAAGGAAATAATTCCTGACTGACATTTATATAAACTTCATTAAGCCATAGCCGAGGACGTTTGGCCTTATGATAAAAATAATTCACAACAGAAGATAAACTATTTTGTTTATATTGGCATTGATGACAAGCCTGTTCGCTAACTTTCGTAGTACCCCCTTTTTTATCACATAAAGAACATTCAGAAATATGTTTCTTTTCTAAACGAACAAACTGCCGGTTCTGATATTCTGAATAGTATCGCAAGTCTGCTACGGATAGTGCTGCGCCACCAGACCCAATAGATAGGAGTGGATTAACTGCCATAGGGACAACTGTCACTCCCTTGTAAATTCCCGTACCTTCAAAGGCCCGACGGTAGCCAAACCACACAGATTGATCAATAGACTTATAAGGATAAAACTCTGCCCATTTCAAGCAACCATTTGCATCTGTTCTTATCTTCAAACAAGAATGCTTAGACGGATCGGAAAAAACAAACGAGGTACTCTCTGCACAGGATTGGTCTTGTTTATTCCCTGTCACCCCATCTTTTTGTTTCTGAGAAACAGAAGTTTTTTTAACAGCGCCGTTTTTAGAATTAAGAAATTCAAATAAATGCACTTTAAATAAACTGTCAGATAATGGATTTTCTGTTTGGAAGGCTTCTCTAAAGCAAGCGGTATAGGAGATTTTAATCTCTTCCGGCAAACCATTCACACGTGTAGCTAGCACTTGTCCTTTTACTTCATCTACAATGAAATTAGAATGAGAATGCTCCTCATCCAATGAAATGGGCCGACTGCCGGTAAAGAAAAACGAACAAGAAGTAAACAAAAATAAGAAAGCCAAAAGTGGCCACATAAAAAATAAGGACACACCATAAGAACCAGCCAACTGACTTTTCATCCTGTTATAAACTCCTACAATGTATCACAACATCTGTATAGTGGATTAATTCAAATAAACTAATCTGCTTAATCATGATGAACTGTTTATATGTTTTGTAGTCATACCACAAACATAATCGCCATAAAATTTTTTTTGAAAAAAATCAACTACTGAATCAATAGTGGGAAATTTTTGCACAAAGATAACATGTTTCTAACACAATCTAAGCATAATTTTAATCAATCTTTAAAGTAGAATGAGTAGAAATGCGATTTAAAGGCGATGATTATAGAGCTAAATAACGTGAACTAACAAATACTTGGAAAGAATTTTGACGAGCACCAAGTGCAGAGCCGATAATCGCTTCCTGTACAGGTTCAGAACGAACATAACGTGCACCTAATTCAAAATTGCCCTTCGGAAGAAAAGCTTTTAACTCCACCAGAACACCTTTTCTATCATTATGACCATATACTTCACTGTTCAAATAGGCCGGTGCTGTGTCTGAGTTATTATGAAAATATTCTATTCGGGAATAAATTTTCGTCCAGCTACCAGCATTGATATCCAATACAGCGTATATTCTTTCTCCCCAAGCGCGATCGAAAGGAGCTCCCATATTAAATAATCCATTATATCCTATAGAAATATAGGTGTTTCCTGTGATCCGTAGCTGAGAGCTAACATCAAAGTTTACTCCATAATAGGGATGAGCAAAGCGCGCACTGGAACCAACCCCTTTTACTGTATTACCATATAGTTTACTCTGATGAGCCATAAACGCTGGCAAGTGGCTAAAATGAAAACCTGTTATATGTCCACGAAAAGAAGAATAATGGCTTGGCAACCACTCTCCGTACACAAATAATGATGTGAAATAAGGGGTATCAGCAATCTCACTGTATCGTTTAAAAGTATTCACTACGGAAGGCATACTCATTTGAAAAATGCTTTGTACCTCGTAATTATCTTTCATGTGCAAATATCCCACTAAGGAAGATAAAAACGAACGATTAGAAACTAATAATGGAGCATCTAAATAAGATTGATCAATAGAACCAACCTGGAAACTGGCGCCTTCTACCGGATTCCAACGTAAAAACCCATGGCGCATTTCAATGACTGATTCCGGACGGGTAAAACGGCTTTGAATTTCCCCCTCCGTTATTACTAAATAAGGTTCAAACTCCGCTGTTAAACTGGAAGTCAGCTCTAAGTCAAACTGGCCATACAGTTTCACTTTCATCAACCGTTCACGACTCTCATTGTTACGTAAAGCGGAACCCTCAATATGAGCTTTCCACACACTATGTAGTTTAAAGTCCGAGGAAATCTCAGACATATCTACTTTATAAAAATGACTGTCCTGCAACTGAGCTTGAATAACAAAAGGAAAAAACCAAGTTGGCAGAAGATACAAAAACTTTCTCAAGACAAAAACCTCTTTAAAAGTGGTTGATATTAATCGAAATGCCTCTACTAAAAAGTCCTCGTTACCCAATACGACAAACAACAACTATAGGCTTAAACTGCTTAAACGAAATAATAAAGAGCTAAAATCATTCTTAACAAAAACATAACATTCTAGATACTTAACAAAAACATAACATTCTAGATAAATTACAGAGAAATATTCACTACTGTGAGTAGTAACTATCTGTTTCTGAATTCCCGATCTACTTAATGAACTAGCTATCACCAACCAGCCATGTACTGAAAATAACTCATTATTAATAACAGCCCAATTTTTACGATAAACAACCTATTTGGAAGACAGTGCATTTTTTAGTAGAGAATAAATGCCACCAAAATCCCCATTACTCATTGCCAACACTACATCCCCTATTTGAACATTTTGTTGAACAATATGTGTCATCTCCTGCACCGTAGTAGCAGAAAAAGCCAGCTTGCCCTGGTCCTTTAGTGCACACACTAAAGACTGGGCAGAAAAACGATCTGACTGCGGAATATTGGTAGGATTGTAAGCTTCCATGCAAAACACAACATCTGCTAAAGATAAAGATTTTTGGTATTCTTGTTGAAAGATATTTCTTCTGGAAGTATTGGAACGTGGTTCAAATAAGGCAAGAACACGGCGATGAGGATACATTTCTTGCACAGACTGGATAACGGCACGTACAGCAGTAGGATGATGAGCAAAATCTTCTATTAAAAGGATGCCATTAAATTCTCCAAGTATTTGCAATCTGCGACGCGTGCCTTTAAAACTTTTAAATGCCTTCCCTATTTTATCTGAATCTAATTTCAACAACCGAGTTAAAGCCCAAACAGATAAAAAATTTAGTGCATTATGTTCCCCTGCCAAAGGAATCTCCATGTCCACTATTTGACCATTCGGTTCTTTTACTGAAACAGCTTGCCCAATAAATTGATTGTTTTGAATGATGACCCGGCGACGGATTATTTGATAGTCACCTTTGTGCATTCCATAAGTTAGCGCTTTGTTGCCAGCCATTTTTATTAATTCTGACATCCACAAGGAACCACACCCCATAACAAATAAAGACTCTTCTGTTTTTTGTTTTATTAACTGACGAAAAATATCTCTTACTTCTTCCGGATTGTTATAGATATCTGCATGATCAAATTCTGCATTTGTTAAAATAATATGTGAAGCGGGATAATGTAAAAATTTAGGTGTTTTTTCAAAAAAAGCAGTATCATATTCATCCCCTTCCACTACAAACCAATCCGATTCATTAAAAAGAAAGTTACTGTGAAAATTTTCTGCGACTCCACCGATCATGAAGCTAGGATTCAATCCACATTGATCTAAAACCCAGGCAAGCAAACAAGACACAGTGGTTTTACCATGTGTACCGGTTACCATAATACACTTATTTCGATCACTAATAACAAAGGCATTTAATGCCTCTGGTAAATGCAAGTAAGGCTGACCGGACTGTAAAAGTGCTTTTGCAACCGGCCACTTTTTTGCCACCACATTACCTACCACCACTAAATCCACGTCATCAATATATGAAACACGATAATCCGATAAAACGTTTACATGTAAACGTTGGAGTTCTTCTCTAGCTGGGGAATAACAAGCATGATCACTACCAAAAACATGATATCCTTTTTGTACCAACAACCCTGCCAAAGCAGACATGGCTGTTCCACACACTCCCATAATATAAATTTTAGCAGAAGGGGGGAGCTGAATAGTAGAAAAAGATCCATCGGCTCCACGGCGCACTTTTAGCTGCAAAAACTTTGCTCCTGATATGATGTCAATTAACTAACCTTTAAAAGGACTATAAACCAACAAACTGACCTGCCTTGTTTTACTATGTAAGTGCAATATACACTTAGTCATAAATGGCAATGGTGATTTACGACGACCATGTCCACAAGGCACACCAGTGATCACTGGAAAAGTAACACGCTCAGCAAAAGATTGAAATATTTGACGCAGTCGTGGCTTATCTGACGTTGTGACTGGAACAAAATCTCCCAGCACCAAAGCTTTAATCCCCTTAAACACATCTGCATTTTGCATTTGCCATAAAGCACGATCCACCCGATACGCAGCTTCTCCTTTATCCTCTAAAAACAAAATTTTATTTTTAAAGCATCCCGCCCAAGGAGTGCCAATAGAACTTTGAATAATTGTCATATTTCCACCTGTTAAATAAGAGCGTATAAGGGAGGTACCTCTGGTCACTGCATGAACACAAGCTGGATTTAATATTTTTAATTTTGTAAATTGTAAAATATTTTTACCGGTTGGATTTATGTTTTTAGATCGGCGGATCGCTGCTGACATTTGGTAAACATGCTTCGCACAATCGTGACTAATGTGCAACGGACTCGCGGCGAAATGTTTTCCGCGACTCGCGGACATGATTTGTTGAAACTGTTTAATGGCTGTTAAAGAGATGCCCGGCATATCCGCCAACACGGGAAAATGCAGCACCGGCCAGCCCCATTTATAGTTTAAAAATATTTGCAGCACAGTAATATCACTGTAACCAATTAACAATTTAGGACGTGAAGGAGGCTTCATGCGTAAAATAAAAGGCATCAGTTTCTGGCAACCATAACCACCGCGAATACACCACACCGCCTCTGAATCTTTTGCTTCCAAGGCTTCCTTAAACAATTGAAATTTCTGTTGCAGTTGAGAAGCAACTTTCACACGTGCAGTAAAACCTAAAGCTTTTACTTGTTGCACTGCTTGCTTTATTTGATGAGCGGTTACGGAAGAACCAGGAGCGATTAAATCAATTAAAGCGCCAGGGGATAAAGTTTTTAGTAACATGTTTAGCTCCGTCTAATTGGCTGGCGAAATAAAATACATTGTGAAATCCACAAGCAAATATTTGTTTTCTATGATTCATATTTTGTTAAGAGGTGTCCCAACTCTTTCTTAACAAATTCCGGTTGTGCGAAAGCAGCTTGATGAATCGCATAATTATAATAATGTAAATTCCAATGATTAACGCCAGTTATTTTATTTTTTTGCAAGTCCCGAGCTGGATGATATTTCTTGGAAGCGCAGGCAAAAGACCATAACCCTCCTGGATAAGACACATTAGAATAATGATAGAGGCTAGTCACAGGGAACACAGACTTTAAAGACTGTAAGATAAATTTTTGTGCCTCTATTTCTCTTTTAAATAGAGGGGATTCGGCTTGTGCCACGAGTAAACCATCTTCTGTTAAAACTCGGTACACTTGCTGGTAAAACTCTTCACTAAACAAAACTTTTGCCGGCCCTAAAGGATCTGTTGAATCAACCAGTACCACATCAAATTTTTCTGTTGTGTCTTTAACAAACTGTGCTCCGTCTTCAATACACAACTGGACACGAGGATGATCAAAAGAGTTAGCCAGCTTGGGAAAATATTTTTTACAAACTTGCACAACCATTTCATCAATTTCCACATTCACACATTGGTGAATAGATGAATGGCGCAGTACTTCGCGCGCGGTACCTCCATCTCCCCCACCAATAATCAATACTTTTTTAGGGCATGGATGTGTAAATAAAGGAACATGAACAAGCATCTCATGGTAAACAGCTTCATCCCTCTCACTCAGCATCACAATACCGTCATTAAGAAGCATGCGTCCCTGACCAGTTGTTTCCACAACATTAATATGTTGAAACTTGCTTTGGCCAGAAAACAACACCTGACGGCAATAAAATCGAGTGGTAAAATCCGCACTATGCTTTTCTTCCACCCATAAATCCATGGGAGATCGGACATATTGTTCAAATTCTTTTAAATTTTTCATCAAGTGCTTTGTATATTATGTGACTGGCTGGTCAATAAAAAAGGAGGACGCGGATGCTTATATGGACGAAAGAAGCTAGAGAACTGCACTTGATACCCGCACTCTAACCTTCTGCCAAAAAAGGAAGAACGAACAAAAGGACTGGGAGCAGTAGTGTCTTTAATAGGCTGAGATGAGAAAACAATAAAATCGACAGTGATAGGTTTAAAAATAGAAATCACCTGATGAATAATTTCTGCCGCTGATTGCTGTGTGATATTTGTCTCAAAGCTAGCGTAAAAACCAGGGCTTTGAGGTGTCACATGAATCGTATAATACTGATCGTTTTTAGTAATGCCATTTAAAGAATACCCACAAGGCCGAAACATATAATCATCTACAGGAGTATCATGGAATATTCGATCCAAAGATAACCGCTCTCGGATCTCTTTGGCCGATCGACTATTTAGAAAAACATCTCTGACACCTTCATCCAAATCATACATTAAAATTTCAATCGTCTGATCTTTTTTAACAGCTGGATAAGGGGAACCAGAGTGAAACAAATAAAAATGATGCTCATCCGGATTACCAAAGCAAAAACCCTTGCCTTTTATTTTTCTTGTAATATTCCCCATGTCATCCATAAACGATGTTTTTTGACGACGCGGAAAGATTTCGTTTTTTCGTTGATAAAACAACATCTCCATATTTTCCCGCTTAAAATGCTTGAGTAAATAAATAAGAGACTCTGCCAGACAAGTATGTCCACAGGTTAACACTAGCAACCGATGATCCCAAACAAATAAGCTGGACTCAGACAGTATATATGAATCACAAGATGAATTGGAAAAAGTAGATAGAATGCCAATCTTAGCTTTCTTACACATTTGCTCCCAAAAAGAACGAGAATAATCTTTGAGCAAATGAATATGTGGAGAAAAAAATATCTCCAATTTTTTTTCAGATCCTTCGTATGCTAATGGATTCATTTTATGTTTCCTTTACCTTCTATTGCTATCCTCTACACAAAATGTGCTGTCTAATAATATTCAATCTAGCTGTTTTCAGGTATGCGATTTAGTTTGTTAGATATACTTGAATTCTGATATTAAAGTCAAATTGCGCATTTAAATATAGTTTCTACCAGTAAAAAAATTTACTTATAACTACGGGTGCTTAATTTTACATCCTGAAAAGTTAATTTCTCTTTATGCAAATTCCACTGTGGCAACGGAGGAACTACGCCAGTCGGGGGAGCGCCATAAATCACCGAATTTTGTGTAAATTCCCAAGCGGCGACATGACAAAAATGCTCATCATCACGCAAAGCCTCGTGTTCACCGGTCTGGTACTCTGTCCGAAAATGAGAACCACAGGATTCACGTCTGTCTAAAGCGTCTCTGGTCATTAACTCTCCTAATTCTAAAAAGTCTGCTAGCTGTAAAGCTTTTTCCAATTCAGGATTGCACTGATTGTTTCCTCCTGGCATACATAGCTCTTTCCAAAAAATTTCTTTTAGCTCACCAATTTCTTTTACAGCCCGCTGTAAACTTTTTTCGCTACGGATCATTCCAACATGTTCCCATAAAATATTTCCCAGTTGACGATGAATCGATCGCACAGTTCTTTTACCTTTTATTTGTAATATAGCTTGTAATCTTTCTTTTACTTGGTTTTCACTATCTTTACACGCTACCTGCTTGGCAGTTTCAGAAGGTAAAGATAAACCAGCTAAATAATTCGCTGCTGTACAAGGAATAACAAAATAACCGTCTGCCAATCCTTGCATCAAAGCGGAAGCGCCTAAGCGGTTAGCTCCATGATCAGAAAAATTAGCTTCACCAAGCACAAATAATCCCTTAATGTTGCTCTCTAAATTATAATCTACCCACAAACCACCCATTGTGTAATGGACAGCCGGGTAAATCCGCATAGGAGTTTTCCAAGGATTTTCACCGGTAATTTTTTCGTACATTTGAAACAAGTTACCATATTTTTCATCTAAAGGTCGCCGGCCCAATCGTTGAATGGCATCCTGAAAATCCAAGTACACAGCTTCTTTAGTAGATCCAACTCCTTTCCCTTGATCCACTTGAAACTTTGCTTGCCGAGATGCCAAGTCTCTAGGCACTAAATTACCAAAAGCCGGATATATTCTTTCTAAGTAATAATCTCTTTCTTTTTCTGAAATCATTTCTGGCGAACGCGCATCGTTTTCCTTTTTTGGCACCCATACACGTCCATCATTTCGCAGAGATTCCGATAGCAAAGTTAGCTTAGACTGATAATGTCCCGATCGAGGAATGCAAGTTGGATGAATTTGCGTAAAACAAGGATTAGCAAAATAAGCCCCTCTCTTATGGCATCTCCACGCAGCACTCGCATTAGAACTAATCGCATTAGTAGATAAATAAAAAATATTGCCGTAGCCTCCTGTGGCTAAAATCACAGCATGGGCAAAGTGGCTTTCCACCTGACCCGTTATTAAGTTTCTAACCACAATGCCAATGGCTTGTTTAATTCCGCCTTCACCTTCGCACACCACTAAGTCCATCATTTCATGACGTGGAAAAAGCTGCACTCGGCCAGCAGATACTTGTCGCATGAGTGCTCCATAAGCGCCTAGCAGAAGTTGCTGACCAGTTTGTCCACGAGCATAAAACGTGCGTGATACTTGCGCTCCCCCGAACGAGCGATTTGCCAATAGTCCTCCATATTCTCTGGCAAATGGAATCCCTTGTGCCACGCAATGATCAATAATCTGATTGGATAGTTGAGCTAGTCGGTACACATTCGCTTCACGAGAACGAAAGTCCCCTCCTTTTATGGTGTCATAAAAAAGTCGCTGAACAGAATCTCCATCTGCCGGGTAGTTTTTAGCCGCATTGATTCCTCCTTGTGCGGCAATAGAATGCGCTCTGCGAGGAGAATCCTGTATACAAAACGTTTTTACCGGATAGCCTAATTCTGCCAAGCTAGTGGAAGCGGAAGCTCCAGCTAGCCCTGTGCCCACTACGATCAATGGGTGTTGTCTTCTCTGTGCAGGATTTACCAATTGCACACTTAAGCGATGGCGATCCCATTTACCTTCTAAGGAACCAGACGGAATGTTAGAAACTAATGTATTGGCACTCATATTACTTTTATCCATTTGGTGTATAAAAGAAAAATACATAAATTGGTTGTGACATATATCCTGCTACTGTGAACAGGGCATACATCCAGCTTAATCTTTTCACCCACACTTGCACAATAGTAGATTCTGTTAATCCCAAGGATTTCAGCGCCGATTCTAATCCATGTAGTAAATGGAAAAATAACACTGCCAAAGCGACTAAATACCATGCAAAAGCTAGAGGTTGTTGAAACACTTCCACTACCAGACGAAACAAATCTCGCACTGTCTGCTCGTCGTAGCTAATTTCATAATAAGATCCAAACTTAAATGTTATGAGATGTAAAATAACAAACACTAAGATCAGTGCGCCTTGAGCTAATAAAGTTCTTTGATAAAGCGCGGTTTGTTTCTCTCCCCATGCTGGACAGGCATAAGCAACAGATCGACTCAAATAATTCTTCACGCTCAGCACAAAGGCTAAAACAATATGCAGCACAAACAGTGTGGCCAGTCCGATTTCCAGTATGATAATCCAACTTTGTTCTAATTGGTGTGCGTACAGGTTATATGTTTTTGGACCGGCAAAAATCAGCAAATTACCCAACATATGTACAAGCACAAATACAATGAGTCCTAGACCACTGACACCCATTAAATATTTTCGCCCGACGGATGATATAAAAAAACTGTTCATATTCCCATGCTCCATCTATAATTTTAAAACAGATAATGAAATAAAGAACAATAATTATTACAGGCTGGAACAGTCATTACCGAAGTTATCCATTTAGACCCATCCAGCCAAAGCCAGTGATTTAAGGAGCTATCTAGTTTGAACATTTTTGTTTGCTTAAAACAAGTTCCAGACACAGCCAGCCAAATAAAAATTTTGGAAGGCAGTAATGGAATTGATGAATCCAATTTAGAGTGGATTATCAACCCTTACGATGAATTTGCCTTAGAGGAAGCACTACAGATTAAGGAAAAACATAATGGCAAGGTATCTGTATTTAGTTTGGGACCCGCGCGGGCGGAAATCGCTCTTAGGCGTGCACTGGCCATGGGAGCAGATCAAGCGAATCTCATTGAATACTCTGCTTCTGCTGATCCTTTTTTCGCCTCTGCTGCTTTGGCTCAAGCCATAAAACCTCTTTCCCCTCCTGACTTGATTCTGATGGGAAAGGTGGGAGTGGATGAGAATCACAGTGCAACAGGTCCTATGCTTGCTGAACGCTTACAGATGAACCACATTGGCTTTGTCAACCAGCCAACACAAATCACTCAGCAGGAAAATGGTGGCTATCTTATTACTGTAAAAAGGCTAATGAATGGCATGGCGGAAGAAATACGTACTTCTTTGCCACTACTTTTAACAATAGATAAAGGAATAAGTCAGCCTCGTTATCCATCACTACCTGGGATTATACAGGCTAAAAAAAAGCCTCTGGAAAAAATTCCCTTAGAATCTGCAGACAGTCTACCACACCACATTCGTTTGCACTCTTATCGTTTACCAAATAAAAATCCCACAGCGAATATGATTTCTGGCAGTCCGGAAGAACAAGCACAAAAGTTAGTACATTTATTAAAGACAAAAGAAAAGGTGCTGTGATGTCTAAGAAAGTATTGGTTCCAATTGATTTGATTCCAGATTCAGCTGCGGCGAATAGTACGTCGTCTAATGCAATCCCTAGTTCCAGTTCTTTGGATTTATTATCTTTTGCATTTCGTCAGCAGTGGCAGACACAGGCGTTCTGTTTTGCGCAGACGACAAAAGAAGTAAACAAGAGATTGCAAAAAGCAGGAGCTGGAGAAATCATCTGTGTAGATGATCCACAGACTGCTCAAAATAGAGCAAAAGTATTAACACAGTTTATTCAAGAAGAAAAACCAGACTTGATATTAGCGAATTCCAACCCTTTTTATTTAGAACTACTCCCTCGGTCAGCCGTGCGGTTAAATATACCATTTGTTAGTGACGTCTTGCGCATCCTTTCAGAGGAATCAAATGACACTAAATGGGTTATTGAGCGATTTTTATATGCTGGAAAATGTCTTGCTAAAGTAACAATTTCAGATAGCCGTCCAGGTCCGATCTTTTTATTTCGTCCTCATCAAATCACTAAGCATCAGGAATTAAATCAGGCGTCTGCTCAGGTCCGTAAATTATCCCCAATAAATGAATCGTCTAATTATCACTGTGAAGTGTCACAGCAAAGTCAGAAAAAACGTCCGGATTTAACAGAAGCTTCTATTGTTGTTTCTGGTGGGCGCGGCTTAAAAGGACCTGAAAATTTTAAGCTACTGGAGGAATTAGCAGACGTTTTGGGAGACGGTGCTGCAGTAGGAGCTTCCCGTGCTGTAACAGACGCTGGCTGGCAACCTCATAGTATGCAAGTTGGGCAAACGGGCAAAACTGTCAGCCCTCAGCTCTATATTGCCTGTGGTATTTCCGGAGCTATTCAACATTTAGCTGGCATGAGCAGTTCCCGCGTTATTGTAGCTATTAATAACGACCCCTCTGTTCCTTTATTTCAAAAATGTCATTATGGGCTAGTGGGCGACCTGTTTAAAATTATTCCGTGTCTAATTCGCGAGTTAAAAAAACAAAAAACGTCATAAACCAAGACAAAAGTCCCTTATTCTTGATTCCATTTAAAAAGTACGTATAATTAAATTCTACTTTTAAGGTCATTAAATTATGCAATTATACAAATTTTCCTGGAGTTATTTTTTATTAATCTTGCTACTTTGTCCTGCATTCTCTGCACAAGGTCAGGTTTTAGCAACTATTTCTTATAAAGGATCTAAAGGGCCAGTTAATGTGCCTATTACCGTTAAGGAATTTACGGACACGTACAGAAATGTGCGGCAAATTGCACCGACCAATGCGCCATCTGCCAAAATATTTTGGGAAGATTATCTGCGTTATCGTTTAGGAGTGGAAGAAGGTTATAACAACCCTCAACTGATTAAAAATCCAGCGATAAAGAACATGTTTGCAGATGCCAATTTGAAAGAAAGTTTTGAGCAAAACTTATACAAACTACAGGCAGATAAAAAACTAAAAGGCCGCATTGCCGTTTTAGACAAACAATCAAAAAAACTTTCTAAGAATTCCATGTTAAGAATATATAAAAGCAATCCGGAATATAGTTTTAATTTTATTTTAATTTCTCTTCCTATCCATCCAACCTCCGCACAAGCAAAGGAAGCACGTGGTAGAGCGAACAAAATTTACCGAGAAGTTAGAAAAAGTAAAAAGCCTTTTCACGCATTGATAGATATTTATTCGGATGATCGTATTAGTGGAAAACTATCTATGGCACGTACACGTAATACAATTTTTCCTTCTGTATATAAAAAAATTAAAGGAATGAAAAATGGACAAGTTTCTTCGCCAGTGGAAGCGCCAGGTGGTTTTTATATTATCAAATTAAATCGTAAAATTTCTTTTAGTAAAGCAAATCGCACGCAAATTAAAGTAGCTCATTTTGACCGTGAAAGGGGAAAAATTTTAAAAAACTATTTTAATGGCCTTAAGAAGAAATACAAAGTACAGGTTAATCGATCCTTACTAGCTAAAATCCGCTAAATGTCATTGATTCCGCAGATTTTTTATCCAGCAAATATGATTTGCTGGGGGATGTTTATTTTATGGCTAACAGCTAGTGGGTGTTCTTTTTTTAAACCTCCTATTGCATTACAAATAGGGGATCAGAAATGGACAAAGCAGCAATTGACTACTTTGCTCACACAAAAGATCAAAGATTCCGCTTTACAAAATCATCTCAACGAAAAAACAATGAAAAATATCAAACAACAATTAATAACAGATTTGTTAATCAAACACATTGTCACTCAATGGGCAGCAAATCAAAGAATTGTTATTTCACAAGAAGAACTAAATGCGCAAATAGAAAAAGCAAGGCAAGGTTATTCTCATCCCTCTGCGTTTAAAATGTATTTAAATAGAAAGCAAATTAAATCAGCAGATTGGAAGGAAAGCATTAAGTATAATTTACTAGTTAAAGAGGTAATGAAAAATATTAGTGCTGACATTGTACCTCCTGATGAAAAAGAACTAAAATTTTTTTATCAAAAACACTTGAATGATTTTAAAAAAAAATCTCGTATACAAATTCGTCACATTTTCCATTCTCAAAAGGCACCTTTATCCAGGGTATTGCAATTATTAAAAGAAGGACAAAAGTTTAAAACATTAGCCAGACAATTTTCCAAAGCACCTGAACTAGATAAGTCTCAATGGGTGGAAGAAGGGTTATTTGAAATATTTGATCAGGCTTTCACCTTAAAGAAAAAGCAGGTGAGTCCTATTTGGCGTAGCTCTCATGGTTGGCACATTGTTCAAGTATTGGACAAACAACCTGGCAAAGCGCTTTCTTTTGAAGAAGCCAAGCCTGCCATTACAGCTACGCTTATGCACCAACGACGAAAAGCTCATTTCGTAAAATGGCTAGACACAGAAGGAAAAAAAACACTTGTCTTTAAAAATCAGGGAATGATAAACAAAATTAACATTTTATAAATCTTACGATTCAATACATTGAAGTAATGAACGCAGATGACGTAAAGTTAATGGGATAAAACTAATGATTCAAAAAGAAAATTATCTTAAGGAATTGAGTGACAATTGGTCTATGGATATAGCGATTCGGCCTCCGAATCCTAATTTAAGAGCAGAATATTTATTAAAGGTACGTGAAGTGGAGCAATTGCGTGGCAAACCTTTATTTTACCCTTATTTAGGTTCTGGTCGTGGGCGAGGGGTGTATGTTGAGTTGCTAGATGGTTCCGTGAAGATGGATTTAATTGGTGGTGCGGGAGTTCATATTTTAGGACACAGTCACCCAGAGCTGATACAAGTAGCAAAGGTGGCCGCAGAGTCGGATGTAGTGATGCAGGGTCATTTGGTGATGAATCAAGAGTATTTGAATGTATCGCGAAAGTTAGTGCAGTTAGCTTCTCGTTGTTCGCGACTTCGTCATGTGTGGTTATGTACTTCTGGCAGCATGGCTAATGAGAATGCGTTAAAAATGATTCGTCAGAGACATTATTTTCAAAGTAGAGGAAGGCGTAAAATTTTAGCTTTTGATCGTGCATTTGCTGGGCGGACGATCATGATGTCTGAGATCTGCGGCAATCCAGCTGTACGTGAGGGGATGTTTTCTTATGGAGAGGTATTGCATGTACCTTTTTACAATAAAAAATATCCAGAGAGAAGTTTATCTATTTTAAAATCTCATTTAGAAAAAGATGCGAACAATATTGCGGCTTTTATTTTTGAGATTATATTAGGTGAAGGGGGGATTTGCGGTGCACCTCCGGAATTTTTCATTGATTTATTTAAGGAATGTCGAAAGCATGGAATTACTATATGGGCGGATGAGGTGCAGACTTTTTGCCGAACTGGATCTTTTTTCGCATTTGAGAAGTTGGGACTGGGTGAATACATTGATCTTTGCACGGTAGGAAAGAGCCTGCAATTTGCTGCGACATTTTGCACATCGGAGTATAATCCTCGTCCTGGGTTAGTGGCTGGCACTTTTTGTTCTTCTACGTCTTCTTTAGCTGCAGGAATGAAAATTTTAGAATTAATGGAGAGTAAATATTTAGAGTGTATTCCTCGGATAGAAGTTCAACTGCGTCAAATGTTTAAAGAATTGTGTTCGCGTGGATGGATTCAAGATTACGATGTATTTGGTTTAATGGTCGCTTTTACTTTGAAGGATTCTTCTAAAAAAAATACATTAGCATTTTTACAAAAGTTATTTACAAAGGGAGTGATTGCGTTTTTTTGCAGTAAATCCAGTGAAGCGTTAATGAATGGCAAGCATGATGTATATAGTAGTGTAGATATTGCCTCTACGAATGATGGATTGCTGGAGCCCATGCAACCACTTGATAAAAATAATTTACAAAATAGTGACATAGGTGCAAGAAATCGCGGCAGCGGCGAGTCGCCGCAAACAATTAGTAAACATGCTTTACAAGATAGTGACATGAGTGCAAGGAATCGCGGCAGCGGCGGGTCGCCGGTGACAATTAGTAAACATGCTTTACAAGATAGTGACATGAGTGCAAGGAATCGCGGCGAAGTATCCCCCCCCGATTCGGGGGCGCGGCGAAGTGTCTCTCCCGATTCGGGAGCGAGGGTGCGGATGTTAGTGCCGGCTGTGATCACTAATAAAGACATACAAGCGTTACAAGTTGTATTAGCAGACGTGTTATCTCAGGGAGATACTTATTAAGTATGGCTTTTTTAATTCATTCTGTCTGCGATGCTGATTACAATGGGCTTCATCAGTTAGCTTTAGATCATTTATTTCTCAATTTACCGTCACAGGCAGAGCTTTTAAAAAAAAAAATAAAGTTAAGTGATCGTTCTTTTGCTGGTCTTGAGCAGACAGAAAAAAGAAATTTTTTATTTGTTATGAAAGATTCTAATGGAAATATTGTGGGCACTGCGCAGGTTGCGGCGAAGGAGGGCACAAAGGATTATCCTCGTTATTCCATGGAAATTGTTAACGGTAAAAATATTTTTTTACAGGTAAAGATAAATATGAATGGGGCTTCTTATTTGAGGGCAATTGTATTGGCAAAGCCTTATCGTGGTCATCCAGATCGATTAGGAAAACAGTTAATGGGTATTTTATTTTTATTTGTTGCCATGCACCCGGAATATTTTGAAGATACTTTAAGTGCAGACATTGAACCTTGGTTAGATAAGGACCGATCAAATCCATTTATTAACTATTTTATCCGACAGCAGTTGAATTATTCTATATGGAACATAGACGATACAATTTTAACAGATAGGAATAAATTATTTGCATCTTTTCCTAAAAAGCCATTTTTATTATCTGATTTACCGATGGAGGTACAAAAGCATATTGGTCGACCGGGTTTTTACAGTCAGCGTGGTTTAGCTTTGTTAAAACAGCAAAATTTTCATATTATCAATGAGGTGGATCCATTAGATGGGGGTGCTTGTGTCATGGCAAAGACTCGGGATATTCCTATTATCAAGCATGCTAAGAAAGTATATATTGTAGATGATTCATTAAAAGTGAGCAATGGAGATGAACAGTCGGTACAAATGTGGCTATGGGGTCGGGAGAATGCGGCGAGTTTTACTGGGGGTATGGTAAAGGGAAGCTTAGTAGAAGGTAATGGTTTTATGGTCTCTCAGAAGGAGTGTCAGCAGAGGGGGTTAGAGCTTGGGGATCAGTTATGGATAGCTGATTGGTAGGTATTATAATATTGGGTGAAGAATGAAAAACAGTAATATTTTAAAATACATATTAGTTTTTAGCTTATTGGCTCATGGCACTGTATCAGCGGTTGGCAGTGAAAAAGTATCCGCGCGATCGGGGGTGGTAGGCCACAAAGTTGGTTGGCGGGTGATTCACATTAAGAAGGGAATGTCTCTTAATCAAGTAGCTAAGGAGATGCAGCAGTTAGGGCTGATCAAGAGTATATGGCGGTTTAAGTTATTAGCTTGGTGGAAGAGGGCAAGCATTCGGATACGGTCGGGGGAGTATGAGTTAAGAGTGGGTTCTTCTCCATCGGAGATATTAAATATTTTAGTCAATGGCAATATTCGTTTACACAAGATCACTTTTCCGGAGGGATACAATTTATTTGAAATAGCGGAGGTATTAGCAAGGGGTGGATTTTTGGATAAAAAGCGCTTTATTGATCTTAGCCATAACAAACGATGGATTAAGGGTTTAAACATTGGCAAGGTGGATTCTTTGGAAGGTTATTTATTTCCTGACACTTATTATATATCTCGTCCGATTCGTCCGGAAGCGCTGATTCGTCAGATGGTGCAACGTTTTTTATCTGTATATAATCGGTTAAAGCGCACACATTTTTTCAAACCTCGTCCGGTGCCTTTAACGCGTCATCAATTAGTGATATTAGCTTCTATTGTGGAGAAGGAGACGGGTGCAGCGAAGGAGAGACCGTTGATAGCTTCTGTATTTTACAATCGTTTGCGGAAGAGGATGCGTTTAGAAAGCGACCCTACGATTTTATATGGTATGCTGAAGGAGAGAGGGGGGGTCATGCCGACGAATATACGTAAGCGGGATATATTAAGAAAGACAGCTTACAACACTTATAAGCTATCTAGCTGGCCGGCTGGTCCGATTGCTAATCCTGGGAAAGCGGCTTTGAGGGCGGTGTTTGCGCCAGCGTCTTCTTCTTATTTATATTTTGTCAGTCGGAACAATGGCACTCATGTATTTTCAAAAACTTATCGGGAGCACAGGAGAGCGGTTAACCGTTGGCAGAAAAAAATTGTGATGAAGAAAAAATAATATTGTTATGTTTGATATTACAGCAGTATGGTAGGTGTGGATATAGAGATTATCAAGTATAGGAGGTTAGCTCAGCTGGTAGAGCGCCGCCCTTACAAGGCGGATGTCGTCGGTTCGATCCCGGCACCTCCTACCATTTACTCTTTTAACTCTTTAAGTTATATCCTTTTTATTAAATTTTTATTTTCAAGATTTTGTATTGAAAAGATATTTACGAATATTATTATTACTACTTCTCCAGATAGCAAAATCAATGAAGTAATGATGAATATTTAAAAATATATTAAAAGAAAACATAAATAACTGCGGTCCAAAAATTTTTACATCATAAACAATATTTTTATCCAACCAGAAAGGCATGAAATGGAAAAATAATCCACCCATTATAAAACTGGCTAAGATGTATAATCCTGCTCCCCGTAGAAATCGTTTTCTGTGCTCTATTTGATCCGGAGATTGGGAAAGGGAGATAAAACGGTTTTTCGTGTAAGCAAAGGCGAATAATAAATATTGCAAAGAATGAAAAAAAGGAATCATCAGAAAAAAAGCGGGGTGAAACAAAGTAGGGATATGCCATATATATAAAGTTGTAAAAGCGGCCACGCTGTTTAGAGGAATACATTTTCCTTCCTGAATATATTTCTTTAACATTTGCCAAGTTAGGTACACTAAAGAGAAAATGGTAATAAAGTAAGCGGCTTTAAGTGTGATAGCTGGAAAGGCAAAAGTTTTATAGGAAATATCAAAGAATATGTGTTCGACAATAGTTTGATTAGAGCCTAAATAGGAAATAAACCATATACCAAACCCGTTGAGTAATAGCATGAATTTCTCTTCTTTAGAGAAATAAAACTCTTTCAAAGCAGATGATACAATGACACAACCACAGATCTGTTTAATGTAATGCCACCCTACAAGAAAAAACATAGCGTTTACCATATAACCAAGATACTCGTTTGAAGAATAAAGTATGGCATATATCGCATAGATAATAAGTATCCCTGGAACAATAAAGGCGGCAACAAAAGAACGCCAATCCTTCAAAAGACGTTTTTTATTATCAATGTATAAAAACTGATAAGAAATTAAAAAGTGAGGGAAATTCACAAAAAAGGCTAAATAAAATACAATCCATCCTAGCTTATTGGTATTTGTTGTTTCCGGCGCTAATATAAAAAAGGAAACAAAAAGGAGGATGGATAAACCTCCAATCATGAGAAAATCTATTAAAGGATGTAATAAATAATGTCGCTTATTTATAGGCATTTCTATAGTATATATTTCAGTTCACAATTACTCAAGCATTCCTGATTTTCTATATATGTTTCATGATCACGACAATCTGGATTGTTGGAATCATGACGCAGAATAGAAATTTCACGAATATTTGTGTGAGTCTCTTTTCCAAAAAAAGCTTCTAAATTGTGGACGAAAGCAGCCAATCAAATATTAAAATAAGAATATAAAAAATCCTTAGTAGAGTAAGTAAAATCTTTTTGTAGCGTACTATTTTGTAAAAAATAAGGAATCAAAGTTTCTATTTTTCCACTGACTATCACAGCCTTCCCATGTTTCAAACTCCAGAAGTATTTGATTAGGATCTTTAATATAAAACCTATAAGGCCCATTTGAACCACCACCAATAGGTTTTTTAATATTTAGCTTTTTGTGTATACCTTCATATAAATTGTTAATTTCTTTTTGTGATGATAATTCAAAACCGAAGTGCCCAATAGTATGAGAATAATCTTTAGGAGTTTTTTCCGAATAGAGAAACATAATCGTAAATTCACCAACTTTATAATTGGGGCTGTCCTTATTACCTCTGTTTTTTAACCCTAGTATAGAATCCCAGAAGTAAATTGTTTCAGATAATTTTGAAGTGTAAAACACAATATGATTTAATTCTGCATGATTTAACTCCGCTGATTTTGCCATAAATGCATCCCTCCCCCTTTTTTCACCTCAATTTTTCTTTAATTAACAATACTCTACTTTCCACATATTCTTCATAATTGGAGATAGTTGTCCAGAACATAACGAGACACTATGGGCTGTACAGGGATGAAGTTGTGACTGGTTGTTGTTGATCCTACAAACCGAAATATTCATTTTTATCTTAATATGTCCAACTATAATTAACTGCATTAATTAACAGAATTAATTTTTTTCGGCTTTATAATTTAATTCTATCTCTTTATCATGAAATGAAACTCCAATCTCTTTATCTGTACTATAACTGTAAGAGACTTTCATAGATAACTTCCCTTCTTCAATAAGATTTTTATTTTCTTTTTTTATAGTTCCTGAAAAACAATATAATATTTTAACCTTTATATTTTTTATAACTTTTTTACTTTTATATTCAGGCGGATTATCAGAGCAAACATTAAATTTACTTGTTTTTCCAAAATTATCGGAAATATTTTCTCCACCGTCTATTAAATGATAAAATAAACTAGATTCTTCTCCAAAAGTTGTAGGAAAAGGTTGTGCTATTAAGATCTCAACTGATACTCCATGATCTTTTGCCACTTCAGATAAAAATTCTCTTTCCTCATCTGTAAAAGAACTAATGCGATCCAATTGCACAAAAATATCATGTTTTGCATTCTGATTGGTAATTGTAAAATTCAATTGAACTTCTGAATCCTCAGTAGTTTTATAGGCGCCTTCTATATCAAAAGCATTTTCTTGCCGAGCTTTTATTTATTCCTCAGACAAACAACCAAATAAAAAAATACTAAAAACAATCAATATATATTTTACATGTTTCATAAGTACTTCCGTAAAAAAATTATATTAATGAAACAACCTCTTAGTTGCCTTATGCCTCATCAATTGTAATAAATAGAAAATTCCTATCAAATTACAAAATAATCAATAACAAAACTTGGAAGTAATAAATATTACTCCTAACTTTGTATATTTTTCACACTTGGAGGTGGTTGTCCAGAACATAACGGGACACTGCGGGTTGTGCGGAGATTAAATTGTGACTGGTTGTTGTTGATTCTGCTGGATTATTGCCTTTTTACCCAAGGACTCTAGTTTTTCCTTGGGCGACTGGCACCATAGGCACAACCTTTGGTGCATCGAAATGACAAAAAAAGTTTTACAAAGATGATTCGTAGCAATAACATTTAACCGGAAAATAAATAATAAATAAAATGAGCACATTTCAATCACAGGAAGTATGTATATGGTTTTGAAGAGCACAAAGAAAAAACTGTCTAAGAATTCATACTCTGTTAACCTAGTTCACACATTTGTTGTTTTGCTTGTTCTAAGTTTTTCTATTTTTATCTTCTACCGTTTTGATATAGAGTTTATAATAACTTCTAAAACATCTTCTACTATTCAGTCTGCTAAACAGTCTATATGGAAAATAGAAATCCCTCCGATTTCAGGAACAGGTTTTTTTGTAGGGCCAAGACTTTTTGTAACTAATCTTCATATTATATCCTCTATGCTACAGGATCACAACATGACAGACATCACTTTATCGCAAAAGGAAAATCCTGTTGTCTTAAAGATAAAGAAGGTGCTTTCATTATCAGCCTTGCATGATTTGACTTTTATTGAAACAGAGTACTCTGTAAATCATTATTTAACCCTAAGGAATAATGTGTTAAATGCAAAAGAAACTCTTTTTGTATTAGGGTATCCTGAGGGGGATTTTAAACAAATGAAAAAAATAGGAAACATTTTCTTTTCGGAATATAACTTTTACTATTTTGCCATTAACCATTCCTTTTTTCCTGGAATAAGTGGCAGCCCAGTTCTCGATAAAACAGGAAATGTTGTAGGTGTAGTTTCCCGAGCGGCTGAAAATATATTATTCTCATTAGCTTTAGATTATTTAAAAAAGTTTATTACAGGGGCTACAGGTTTAAATTGTTCTACCTTTATCAGTGTAAAAAAATGCATAAAGGAAGAAATAAAAAATCTTCAAGAGCTCGCGAAACAAGGCTCCTCTGTCGCTCAATATCATCTGGGTATGATGTATTTTTATGGAAAAGGTGGGGTTGAAAAAAATCTCCAAAAAGCTATTCAGTGGACAACTAGAGCAGCTAAGCAGGGTAATGCCCCTGCCCAACACAATTTAGCTTATATGTATTATCATGAAAAAAAAATTAGACGAAATTTACAAAAAGCTTTTGAATGGTGGACAAAAGCAGCTGAACAAGATTACCTCCTTGCTCAATACTATTTAGGAGATATGTATTTCAAAGGCGAAAGAGTTAACAAAGACCCTCAAAAAGCTTCTCAATTGTGGACAAGAGCAGCTGAACAAGGTCTTGCGACAGCTCAATACAATTTGATTCTTATGTATACTAAAGGTGAAGGAGTTGAAAAAGATCTGAATATGGCAAGATATTGGTATCAGAAGTATAAGGAGAGCTTATAAAATGGCTATATTAAAATACAATGATATTTTTTTAAGAAAATTCATAATATACCCTACCACTTACATCTAAAAGATAAACCTAATACTGGCTGTGAAGAATGATTATAAATTAGACAGTTATAATTTTTTCATTGGCAAACACTAGAGTGTTTACAAGGTATTACCTTAATGGATCGAATAATAAAATCAGGAGTGCCTGACATATCTGGAGATAACACAGCACCTGAACGAATAAAAATGTGATATTCCAAATCTTCATGATTTTTAATTATGTACTGTATTAATTTTCTTGGCTGAGGATAAGAGTTTAAATTAATGGAAACAGTTACTTGAGTGGAACCATAAGACTTTACTGGAGTATAAAAAGTCGCTGAATCTAATAATCCCCAAAATACAGAATCGACTTCTTCCGAATCTGAATTATCAAATACTAAGGGCATTCCTGCCTGTTTGTCACATTTTTTTGTCTTTTTATTATATAAACAAGCAAGAGGAGCATGATATATAAGACGCCATTTTTTATTTTTATTTTCTTTATTTAAAAAAGTTATTGTACCTACTTTCGTAGAATAATCCTTCGTAAAATCAAAAGTAACAGTGGATGAAAGATTATGCTGAGTCACAAAAATATCCGGTTTTTCTTCCACACAACTGACTAAAAATATCAACATAAAGAAGAAAATAACTTTAATTTTTTCCACAGTGAGATTCCTATCTGAATTATTTTATTATGAAATAATTTATACAAGCAAAAAACAACATAGGGAGCACTCAATAATCCTAAAAATGCGCTGAAGACGTTTCATATTTTATGAATTTAAAAAAATTATACAGATCAATGAAACATTTCTATTATGAAACAATAATATATTATGAACTGAGTCATGTAAACATTTTTATTGCTCAATTTTTAAAATTGATATACACCAATCCTAAATAATTCAAACTCCTGTTTTAACTATAAAAGGAATGTAACCAATGAAATATATTTTAATTTTATTATTATTAGTCACTCAAATGGTTCTAGCAAAAAATACTGAATCAAAAGCAGAACTTATTGAACTGCAAAAAAATTATAACTTATTGCAAGAAAAATATAATGATCTTTTGCAAAAAATTAATTTTGTTACTGTAGTTTGTGCATGTGACATAACAGATAAAAATGGTCAAGTTTTAGATGTAGCTTTTTCAACAGGAGAAGGACAAGATCTAAAAGAAGCATACAAGAACGCAGCAAAAGATTGCAAAACATCAACGGCATCACATACAAAAGTCCATAATTGTTTAAACACAAAAACAGGACAGTTATTAAAACAATAAAACCACCTCATTCAGAACAAAAATAGATCATTCCAGTTCTATATCATTTTGAGACTTCTTCTATGAATATGCCAACCGATTTAAATTGTATTTATTTTTGAAATAACTTTTGCACTTGACACCCTTTTGTTTAAAAAGTAATCACATTTTAGAAGGCAAGGACAGTTTACAATTAGAATATATATGTAATTTTTACAAAAATAGAAAATATATATATATTATTCCCTATTTGGCTTATAAGCTTGAAGAAAATACATTATGATATTATATAATAAAAGGAACAAATTTATGAAATATATATGGATTTTTGTTTTCATTTTCTCTCAATTCGCTTGGTCAATGGCAGCTACAGTAAAACCATCAGGATTTATTAAAAAAGAATGTGCAAACAAAAAAAATCCAGAACAATGTGAAAATGATACTATAACACTATTAGAAATGTTATTAACATTCAATAACGTAATTAAAGAGACTTGTGCAAACCAAGAAAACCAAGAACAATGTAGGAAAACAGCCATGCACATCCTTACACATCAATCAGGAAAACTAACTGGTATAAGACATAATTTTAGTAATGCTAGTCAATCAGTAAAGGAACATTTAATACAAACAATTGCTTTATATGAAGATGATCATGAACGGAATTCATCGCAACAAATTAGAACCACTAGATAATTCATACCAAGAACAACAAAATGTAGAACAAGAGATACAGCAAAAGTTATAGCAACCACATCAAGATCAACAACCACAAGAAACCAAAACAGAATCAGAACAAATGGAAAACCCTCAATCAGCATTGAGATATATGGAATGGGGTATACGCTTGCGAGATATCTACTGATTAGTAACTTTCTTATAATTATTTTTCCTTACCTTACCTTTGTAATTATCAAAGATTTCAAAATAATTTTTATCCCACTGTCATTTATTGAGAATTTCATTCTGAATAAAGCCTAATTATATATTTTTTCCTATAAAGAAACATTAAATTGTACAAAAGGTTATAATATTCCGATACTGAAAAAAAGAGAAACTCTATGAAAAAATATTTCACGATTGGTTTTTTTACAGTTTCCATGCTTTTTTCATTAAAAATATTTACCACTACACTCATCGGAACATGGAAACATACAGGATTTGCTTGTGGTACTAATTACAGGCCAGTCCCAAATCTTAAAAGATCTCTGAAGGCCAAAAGAAAAATATTTAGAGCGGATAATACTTACATTACAAAAGGAAAAATTCCAGGCAAAAAAGGTCTACCTACCTGTAATATTACAGCTAATGGCTCTTATACTGTAACAAAATCCATAATCAACACTAAAATTGTTTCTTCAAATGTTGATTGTGATAAAAATAATAACTTTCCTATATCCATGTCAAAATTACTAAAAGAAGTGATATTACCAAAAAATAAAGAAAAAAATATTAGTCAAAAATTTCACCTGGTTGGAAATACCTTATATTTTCAATTATCTACGCATACACCACCTCGTCAATATCCCCTTCTTCCTCCTTCACCAAAAGGAAAAAGCACTGTATCTTTCCAAGTGCCTGCCAATACTTTAAAACCTCCATCTTCTTGTAAAAAAGATGAAAAAGTTTACGAAGTCTTTTCCAGAGTGAAATAAAAACAACTGGTTACACCAGCCTGGATCAATCTAGTAAAATGATTATGTGTTCACTGTTGATATCTGAATACTCAATCAATTTGCAGCTTAACGAGGTTAATTACCACTACAAAAACCACCCGTATTAGGCGCATCACAACTCTCGATACCAACCACCTCTACCCTATTAGAAGTCCATCTATTCACAGAAGTTACCGTCTCTGTCACAAAATCACCTTCTTGTGTTTCGTCACCTTTTCCGCTGATTACTTTAGCCGATATTCTTAATTTGTCTATATCCACGCCACTTGGAAAAGGAATAGAAAAATATATTGGAAACTCTGCTACAGAATCGATTCTATGAGTACTAACCGTAGCATTGTTCTCTGATGATTCTTCAGCATAAAGCGTAATGATAGCATGAGAATATTCAGTAAACTTAAATTCTCCTTCATAAGAATGTTTAGTCTGAATAGGTACGATTTCACCACGAATCCCACAACCTAAAAGACTGCAAAAAATGAGTGTAAAAAGTACACTAAACTGACACTTCATAATAAAAATTATTTAAAAAAATATAAAACATGTCAATATTAATTTTTTATCAAACAAATCTAAATACTATTACTAATAGCTACAGCTGTAGCATTACTGAATTATTCTTTGAGTCTTTAACTAGAATATTTTTAATCTGTACACATAAATAAATTAAACCTGCAATTGAAAATATATAACAATTTCACCTTGACAAAGGTTGTGCATCAACAGATATTCACAAACTTGTTTTGCTAGTTTTTACCAAAAAAGGATTCAATCTTCATTGATGCAAGAAAAACAATTCATTTTAAATATTTTAGCCACTTCATTTGTTTCTTTATTTCTTATTTTATTTGTTTCTTGTGGCCCCAATACATCCAAAACACAAGCAGATGATACGAAACAACCAAATGAAACAAACGTAGAACAAGGACAACCATATTACTTCTGGAAGGTAGAAAAACAAGGAAAAGTATCTTATTGGTTAGGCACTATACATGTCGGTGTTTCTCTATTGGACTTACCTTGTTCGTACACCGTCATTGATAAGTTAGACAATAGTGATCTATGTTTTACTGAAACAATTCTTAGTGAAAAAACGGAACAACCATACGAAGGAAAATTTTCTCCTAATAACGAAAACTTCAACCAGTTGAATTCTAATAGTCAACTATTCTTAACTACAAAGGGTCTTCCTGAGAATTTAAGTTTTCTCGTCTACATAACTGTTTTGGAAGTAATGTGTATTAAAGAAACATTAGGCTCGGCAGCTCTTCATACAATGATGGACAAACAAGTGGAAGTAGCAGCTCAATCTAAAGGAATACCAGTAAAAGCTTTAGATACTCCGAATGCTATAAAGCCTTTAATTGATTCTACCACAAAAGAAGATGTAGTAGAATCAATTCAAAATTATCCTCAATGTCTCGCAAATATTGAAAACAGTCTTAATAAATATAAACAGGGTAAATGGTTATTTAGTGAAGATATGGAAGGAGAATTTTATGAACATGCCTTAAAAGATCGTAATGAGAAATGGATGGCTAAATTTCTATCAGCATATAATAATTATAATAATATTTTTGTTGCAGTTGGAGTAGCTCATTTTATTGGACCTTTTAACTTAATCGATATGCTAAAAGAAGCAGGTTTTTCCGTGGAGCAAATGTCTTGTTCAAATGCCTACTGGCTTTAATGAAAATCTATATGGAATTGAGAAGGTAAGACAGGAAAACCTAATTATAAAGATGATTTTCTATCTCTTTTTTAAATGCAATAGGATTAGATATAGTTTTAAAAATAACTGGAGACCCACCAGTGCCTCTGAATTCTAAATCACCATAAAGGAGTATTCTCCCCATTATAGATTGCTTAATTTGTATATTCTCCAGTTGAGAGTTTCTTAGTTCATCTGTATTTGTCCAAATAAAGCCTGTTTTAAAAATAATTCTTTTATTTGTTATCACATATTCAGTAGATATATATTTTATTAAATATGTAAATATAGTTGTCACAATGAAGATTAAGAACAAGGCAATAATTATAAAAATAGCAATTTTAATACCTTCATAGGGAATGACAAAATCAGCGGGAAGATTCCTGAATAGATACAGCAAAAATAATGATATAGATATAAAAAAGGTAAATAAAACAATTGGCCAGACTAATAATATCCAATGAGATCTTCTAAATGCAATAATCTTTTCATTATCTGTTAATGTTTTTTCAATGTATGACATGATTGATGTCCTTAATAAAATTTTAGACTATTTGTATATTACAATCAATGAAATATAAAACTGCACATTACAACAATAACTACCTGCGCTTTTTTGAAAAAACATTATTCTACTACGCAGATATTATGGATCTGAGGGGTGAGAGAAAGGATGCATGGTTCTTTGTTTTATTTACCTCCTTTAGAATTTAAGAAAAATCATAAAAAAGGCTGTTTTTCAGGCTTTTCTCTCTCCCTTTATAAGAAGTCATTTTTGTCCACTTTTAGGAGGTTGATACATTATTTTTATATTCAAATTGCTCGAAATGTACGACACTTTGTAGCTGAAATGGTCATTTTTTATGTCTGGTAAATTATTTCTTTTCGCAAAGAGTCGATGTTGTGAAATGCAAAACACCTTATAGCCCCAAGTGAATTAGAGTTGAATTTGAAAGAGAAATGATAAGACTTGGAATTATTAATTGATGAAGCCGTGATACTTAAAAAATATTTTAGTTCTACCAACTGAGATCAAAAAAATTTACTGCGATGAAGATAGTGGAGATCAATATTCAGATATAATAAATTCACTAACATCTGGATTAAAAACGGCGATTCTTAATCACTCCTACAGGTTACTTCACTAAATTGAAACCTATGTTTTTTATGAAATATTTAAGAATCTAAACATTTTATTTAGATTTGAAAACATGGGATATCAGCATGCTATTTGGGATATGCACTTTTGTCCCTTCACTGAGCTCAACAACAGTGTTTACAATGCCAACTTGTTTGACAGTTCCACTAATGTTTTCAATTTCCAAATGAACCCCTGGTTTTATCTGTTCTCTTAAAGATAAACTGGAAACAATATTTTTAGATAAATCTTTTGTCCCCAGGCCCAAACTCAGTGCAATCACAACACCGGCAGAGATGAGTATAATTTCCACAATGCGGTTAATGAGTTCCATTTCCAGTTGCAGTTGATTAATAGCTAAGACACTGACAACCACAACCGCTATGAGATGAATTACAGTAGCTAAAATCTTTCCATATGCTAAGCCGATTTTCTCACTGAAACTTTCAATAACATTTTTTAAAAAATGAACAGCCATAAGTCCCAAAATGAAAATCAAGCCTGAACCAATGATATTGGGCAAATAGAGAACAAAAGCATCTATGGTCTTTGTGATTTTCTCCAGATGGAGAGCTTCTGAAGCAGAAATAATAAAAACCAACATGATCAACCAAAAGAAAATTTTGCCAAAAAGATCTGAGGATTTTAACCGAATGTCCAGCTTTTCAAGTGTTTTATGAAGACCAATTTTTTCACTGATTTTATCTATTCCAAGGATTCTTAAAGTTTTGATAGAGATTTTGGCCACCAGTTTTGAAATAAAATATCCCACAACTAACAAAATAATCGTTCCAACGATATTTGGTATATATTCAGCTAGTTTTTCCCAAAGGATTTGAGTGGAATTCTCCATACTTTTTTGCAAAACTTTAGGGTTTAAAGGGTTCATTTTTATCTTCTTTCAGTTAAAAGTTAGTATCCCTATTCCTTAAAAATTTAAAATCTACTTTTTACATTGAAAAGTAATATGTGTGTATTTTCTAAATACTAGCATAGTCCTCGTTGTAGAGTAAGCATTTTTCCCTTCCTGATGCTGTCATGCTATCTGAACTTGTATAACCTCCTACATATATCTTGAGCCCTGCGACTAGTAGAGAAAGAGGCACTACCATCATCATCTTTTCTATACCTATCTATATCAGAACTATGGTTACTACGATAGTCTATATTAGACTGTGTCCCCATGTTTTCCTTTTTTTCCACAACCTTTTTTATGAGATATTTCCCTCCACAAAATTGCCCAATACTCTGTTTAACTACTTTTAAGCCTTTTCTATAAGCTTCACTTCGACTGGTGATATGCCCTGGTCTCTTAAAAAAAGTGGATTTAGAATCAATACTCATCTCTACCAGTCCTTTTTTAACAGGATGTTGATAAAACTATGTTGTGGTTTTATACTCCTAATCCTCTTTTGGGAGAACAAACCCCCAGGGATATCATTCGCATTGGAAGATCTAAAAAACTAATTAAGTTTATCAGGAATGCGCTTTCTGAAAACAAACCAAGATAAGCATCAATAGAAAGAGTGATCAAAATTAAAAAAATATTGAACTTATAAGCAAAAATAGTAAAACCCTAGAAGAACATGGAAAAATTCTAAAAAGCCATTGGTTGGAAATAAAGGGTATAAAATCAGAAATAAAATATATAAAAATATATATAAAAGCTATAAATGAAAAGTTTAGTAACCTACATAATTCTTCAGATGATAAGAAACAAGCAAATATAAATAAATAAATATTTATCGTTTAATATATTCAATCAACACACCGATTATAAAACATAGGAGTTTTTATGCAAACTGTAATAATATATCTCCCACTTTTAATAAGTATTTCAATCCTGTTTTTTAGTTGTGACAATAATGAAAGACGATATTTCCCTATATCAAGTGAAGAAGAAGACAACTATGGAAGAAGCAGAAGAAGCAGTGGAAGTAAGAATAACAATACAGATACCACTACAACTAATGAAGATGAGATTAAATTTCCTTCAAAGTGGAAAGTAAGAAGAGGCACTCTGGTTGTCAGAATTCCTAAAGTCTTTATTGAGAAAAAAGATGATAATAATTTAAAACTACGTAATGCGATAAATATTTATTTTACTGCTACTGATCCACCGGATGCTATTTTAAAAAAGCATTTGAAAAGATCTTTAAAAGATACTGGATATACTGCTAAACAGATTGCAGACTATATTAAAAAGAACAAACCTAGTTCACAAGTTGAATGGGTAAATTTCAAACAGATAGAACAAATTGTTTCCATTCATCCAGAGAGAATACTTAATAGCTCAAGTTTATGGAGAAGTGACTCAAGGTCTATGTACTGGCTAACCTATGAAGAAGCTGTTGCATTAGTTAAAAAACTCAAATTATAAAACAGAGGAGTTTTTATGCAAACTGTAATAATATATCTCCCACTTTTAATAAGTATTTCAATCCTGTTTTTTAATTGTGACAATGAAGAGTTCGTTGGGATCAACAAACTAAGTGTCCTTTTTTAGAAGATGTGACACAAACCTCTCAGTCAGCCAGACTTCTTATACTTCCTGAAAAACTAAAAGATATTCTTAAGGAAATGAAAACAGAAGCTGTGAATGACTTGGTTTTTACAAATGATAAAGGTGAGCTTTTAAGATACAATGCTGTTCAATCTGCTTTTAATGCAGGCTTTGAGGCATTAAAGTTTCCTTGGCGTTCAACTCATATTTGTCGTCACACTTACGCAACTATTGCTCTTATGATGACAAAAGATATTTCTGCTGTTCAAGCAAGCCTTGGGCATACAGATATAAAAATGACTCAAAAGTATGCGAAGACTGTTGCTCTTTTGAGTTCAGAAACAGGAGAGAAAACTGCTTCTGTGATTTTTAAAAACAGTTATCTTTAAAAAGTTATTTTTAGTTGTTTGAGGATTTCAAAAATAAATCCCGTTAAAATCCCGTTAAAAATATTTTTAAATTAAAAAATTTTAACAATTTCAATAGTTAAAAACCCTAATGGTGGAGCTGGGGGGGATCGAACCCCCGACCTCAGCGCTGCCAGCGCTGCGCTCTGCCAGCTGAGCTACAACCCCAATTATCTAAATTGATCATTCTTAATTTTTAAGCTAGCATCATAATAACAATTTAAAATGATCCAATTTACTGATTATAAGGAGCTATCCATTGACAGCCTTTCTTATTTCTATCCTATATTGCGCTATCATTTTATTTATCACCTACTTCTTTATTCATAACAAAATAAAAATCCAACTAACAAAAATAATTGCCTTTGGAGCTGGATTCTTATCCACTTTTGTTTTAATTGAGATACTGCCACATACTTTCAAGGAATCTACTCAATTTTCTACTACCATATTACTAATCATCTGTGGATTTTTCATAAATGCGATAGCCGAAAGATGGATTCTACCAAGACTTAGTTTCCTAAACCACTTGTTACCAAAAGAAAAACACGAGTGCAGCCAGCATGATGCCACTCATGTTCACTATCACCTACTACCCTCTTCCGTGGGCTGTTCTGCTATGGGTTGCTTTATTCTATGTGCATTCTTTGACGGCATTCGCCTGAATTCCGGCTTGCTGATTGACCCACAAGCAACAGTTTTAATTAGTATTGGCCTCTTATTTCACCTGCTGCCAGAAAGTATCACCATCGTCGGCATCGGGATGTCATCCGGATTTTCTCGCAAAGCTCTCGTACGAATCATTAGCTTATTTTGCCTCTCCCTAATGACCGGATCTGCCAGCTTCTTTGCACTAGCCAAACTACAAATTGTAGAATCTACTACCCTAGCTCTAGCGTCTGGACTGTTCATTTACGTCTGCTCTATACACCTTATTCCAGTCACTATTAAAATAAAACAAATCAAATGGTTGTTAACAGGAATCGGAACATGCCTGTTGCTTATCTTTTCTGTTCAATTAATCCCACTCTAAAGCCCAATCCGGATTCACTAAACGTTGATTTGCCGACCGCAAAGAGGCTAAAACTAATCGATCGGAAGCCTCTAGTTGAAAATCAAAAATATCAAAGTTAGACTGTGCATGCTCCTGCCGAGCAGCTTTCGGAATAGCGACTACATTGTCTTGATCGATTAACCACCGCAACACCACTTGCCCTACTGTTTTATTATACTTCTTAGCTATTTTCTGCAGTACACTATGTTTAAATACCCGTCCCCTAGCTAAAGGAGAATATGCTGTTAAAAATATATCATACTTGCGAATCGCCCTTAGTATTACACCCTGATCTAAGAAAGGATGATATTCCACTTGATTACACACTAACTCCACCTCTCGTTGAGCCATTTCCATTAACTCTACCGGAAAATTACTAACACCTAATAAACGTACCTTCTGACTACTTTGTAAATGACGCATAGCAGACAAAGTTTCTTTAAGTGGAGCATGTAAATTAGGCCAATGAATAAGTAATAAATCTATATAATCCGTTTTTAATTTTTTTAAACTTTCTTCCGTACTTTTCAATACATCCTTTAAACGTAAAGAATCCTTCCAGATTTTAGTTACCAAAAAAATTTCTTCTCTTGGGAGACCAAAAGATGCTATCGCTTCTCCTACTTCCGATTCATTGTCATAAATTTGTGCCGTATCAATATGACGATATCCTATTTCCAAAGCAGATCGTACAGCTCGTACACAATTAGTACCTTTTATAAGCCATGTTCCAAAACCTAACTTTGGTACCTTAATTTCATTTTTCAGATGGTAATACTGCATAGAGACAGAACATTCCCCATAAAACTATTTGATTATTTCCTAAAGCCTTTTAATAATAGATTTATGCGATTGTGAAAGAGTCCATCTATTTTGTCAACCAAGGACAATAATCGCTAAGTAGGTGCTAATTGAAACGCCAATTAAAACAGGCAAAATATTTATTTATTCTACCAATTGTACTGTTACTATTCAGTTCCTGCGGTGAACAAATGGTACTTCCTTCCGTAGAGTTTGATTCCTGCTTTATGAATTACAACAAACTACCAGAATTAGAAGATCAATTAAATAAATTAAGCGCATCCATCGATTTGGAAAACCCAAATGCATCAGCTATGGCTGTTGTTGGATGTTTACATTACCAAATGAATCAACATGAATTAGCAAAAAAGTGGTTAAAAAAAGCTTACTCTACTGCAGGAGAAGACGATAACGCTAAAAACACTGCTGCCGCTGCACTAGGATTGATCCACATTAAAAACCAAGAACACCAAAGTATTCTTCCTTATATCACGTCCGCACAAAAAAACCATCTCGGACGGTGGATGTTAGTTCTCTATTATGTAGACTTCTACCGTAAATACGACAATACAGAATACCTTGGATCCGCTATAAGATATATGAGAGATAAACATCAAAAAGAAGGAGAGACACCAGCTACCAGACGATTACTTAGCCAAATGCTCCAAATTCATTCAATGGAAAAAATATGTAAAGATACTCCTGGAAATGAATTATGCAATATATCGGATCTAGAAGAGGAAAAACGTTATCTATTTAGTACCACATGGGGCTTTCTATCTATGCTACTCAAACAACCTCCTTTCAATAGCGTCTAATTTCAGTATTGAACTAATCAAATATTTTACCAGGATTTAAAATACCTTTTGGATCAAAAATTTTTTTCACGGATCGCATATATTGAATTTCCTCTTTAGAACAAGAGTAATGTAAATAATCTTTTTTCAATAAACCGACTCCATGCTCCGCAGAAACAGATCCTTTAAATTGATTCACTAAATTAAATAAAAGATCATTTACTTTAGTACATTTCTGTAAAAAATTCTCCCTGCTTTCTTTCTCTGAGGGTAAAATATTAATGTGCAAGTTGCCATCTCCTAAATGACCAAACCACACAACAGGAAAATCAGGGTATTCCTTTTTTAACAACACATTTACCTTATCAATAAACTTTGGTACTAAAGAAGGTCGAATCGATATATCATTTTTATAAGGCAAAAAAGAAGATAAAGACTCACTAATATTTTCCCGAAAGGACCATAATTCAGCTGCTTGTTGCGAACTTTCACTCATCACACCATCCAGTATATATTTTTTCTGATGAGCTAATTCAAAAAGTGCTAGTACTGATTCTTGATCCGTTGAATCACATTCTAACAATGCATAATAATTTCCCACTTTTAACGGAAAATTCACTAAACTAATTTTTTGAACATACTTAACAGCCTCTGTTGTAAACACTTCAAAAGCTCTTAAAGAACATTTTGTTTTAAACAAACTATATAAATGCGATAGAGCCTCCACATCAGATACAGCCAATAATAATACACAAGGTGATTCTGAAGGACAATGAGTTAGCTGTAATGTAATTTCTGTAATAAAACCTAATGTACCTTCCGAACCAATAAACAAATTCATCAAATCATAACCAGCTGTATTTTTAATCAGTCCACGTCCTAAACATAATGTTTTGCCCTCTCCTGTCACTACCTCCAAACCTAAAACCCATTTCCTAAGTGATCCATAACGAATGACATGTACTCCACCTGCATTAGTCGCTACATTACCCCCTATTTGACTGGATCCTTCAGACGCAAACGACAAAGGAAAATAAAGCGATTTATCTTTCGCTATCTCCTGAACTGTTTTTGTAATCACCCCAGGCTGCACGCATAAACTACGTTCCATTTCATTAAACCCGATTACTTGATTCATTTTATCAAAAGAAACAACCACTTCTTTATTGGAAGCGGAAGCGGCCCCACTTAACCCTGTGCGGCCTCCTGAAGGCACCAACGCTCGATTAAACCGCAATGCCCATTGAACAATATCTTCTACATTTTTACGAGATTTTGGAAATAATACTGCACACGGATTGGGTGAATAAAATTTCAACCAGTCCGTTCCATATAACTGTAATTGATCTCTATCTGTAACTATTTGATCTGCAGATAGAAAAGACTTTAAATGTTCTAATTCCTGAAGCATATTTCTTTATGTCGTACAGAAGAAAATGAGTCAACTAACACCCTCATAAAGAAACCACAGAGAACATACAAGCAATATTATAAATGGACATGCTAGAAAAAAAGTAAAAATCCGTTTTTCTTGCAATTAGAAATCAAATACAACCAAAATAATTAAGCTGCATGAGAGATGCGACGCACCTTTGGCAGAGTAAATATAAAACAAGCTCCCCTACTTGACCGATTAGTGACGGATATCTCACCCCCGTGAGATAATATAACCTGACGAACGATAGCCAACCCTAAACCACTACCGGTTTTTAAAAATGTAGACACTTTATTTTTTCCAACCAATAATGCTTTTCTAGATGCACCATTACGACGGCCTTTGCCAAAAGCAGAAAATATATTATCTAAATTCTCTGTAGCAATTCCCTCTCCTTCATCTGATACGATAACACGTAACTTATCTTCATCCATTAATGACCAACTGAGATCTACAACGCTGTTTTGTGGGGAATGCTCCACTGCATTTTTAATTAAATTCACTAAAACCTGCTCAATATATATATAATCTATATAAGATTCTATCTCTTTCTCTACGCTTGATATCTTTAATTGAATGTTCGTATGATTCAATAATTCACTCAGCTGATCTTGCACATTTTGAATCACTTTATCCCACTTGCACCACCGACAAAGTAACAACCCTTTTCCACCTTCCGCTTTTCTCATATCCAAAACATCTGACACAAGATGAACAATATGGTTCAATTCTTCATCCATCATGCGAAGAGAATTCTTTTGCATCGGCAATGCCTGCTGCCTTAAAAGATCTATATTGATTTTCAATGTTGTCAAAGGAGTTTTTAATTGATGGCTGACAAAACTAATCAAATCTAAATCTAAAACATTATTTTTAGCTGATAATTTTACAGTTTCATTGCTCATAAAAAACTCCTGATCTTAATACCCGTTCGGATACTCATCAGAAGATCTTAAAAACGAAATAAAGTTTTTATAAATAATTAAGTCACGTACTGTAAACAGACAGAATTAAGGATAATATACGCAGCGAAACCCAATATCTATTCTACGCAGTCTATCTCCAGACAGCATAACATTCGTTGAAAAAATACCATTTATCCTCCATTGATTACTACCACCACGAATAATTGCTCCTCCCCACTCATTTGCTAACATATACCCTAAACCACCAAATAAATTTGTCCTTTCTCTTGAATTAAACACACTGTAATCCCTCTCTGGACCAAAATCATTCTGATAAGCTGAAGGCATATCATTTACAAATCCAGTATAAGTCTCTCCACCTGGCAAATCTGTTATATCATGTCTTACAATCTCCCATAAGTTGCCTGCAAAATCCCAAATATATTCCTGATTAGCAAGTTGGTGTACTCGTTTATTCAAATCCCAATTACTCTGTTCTTCATCTGTATTACTCTTAGAAACAGCACCACTACCAACGTAGCCAATATTAAGGCGATTACCTGATGTAATATCTCTTGTATTATGTGACCAATTATCCGGCGTTCTTTCAATATGATGTGCAATGAGCTGCCATTCATCATTGTGAATTAAATCGTATCCCGGCCCATTTTGTTTACAAAACTGAATAGCTGTTTCTTCAGTCACTCGAGTAATCAAATCTCCATTTGCTAAAGCTTCTGCTTTTACAAGTATATTCTCTCCTAAACGAGTGGGAATTGGCGTACCTGATTTCACTTTTGCTTCATACTTCATCACACAAAAACTGTGACCATCAATATACGGCAAATCAGAAATAGCAATATAGTTATTTGGGCAAATAAAATAGTTTCGAACATTTTCACACAACATATTCCGATTAGCGGATCCTTGAGATACGGCTATTTGAAATCGTTCTTTTTTATTCACAAGTCCACTAATATCTGCAGATACTTCCCATTTACCTTGCATACAAATGGGATATCTAACTAGAGGATTACCTTCAATGTTCACTAGCACCTCTGACTGATCTCTATCACATTCACCAGATAACTGATATTCACCCACATTTTCTTCAGTAACCTCTTCTAACTCATCAATGGTCACACCTGTTGCATTAGGATTACAAGCCACTCGATCAAAGTTACGAGAAACCGGACGCACTGGATCCACACAAGAAAGTAAAACCATAGGCATACAACATAAAAGAAACACAATTCTCATAAAAAGCCCCTTCATAAAAAAATAAAGAAAATCATTCTTTAAAAATAATATATAATATTATCGGATAAAAAGATCATATAGATCAGATAAAAAGACCTTCTAACATAAGGTCTAGCTGCCATAAGTCGGGTTTGAAACTTTAATCACTATAGGACATAAACTGCTCTGGAATTTGCTTGGTTGTACAAGCTCCTAATTTTTTTATTCGTTCTAATTTAGAAATAATATTCCCTTGCCCATTGCGTAATTTGCTAACAGCACTTTGATAGCTAGTATCTGCTTTTCTTAAATTTTCACCTATTTTCTCAAGATCTGTCATAAAAGCACTACATTTATCGTACAAACTACCAGCTGCTTGAGCAATTTCCAACGCACTCCGATTTTGTTTTTCTCGCCGCCAGATAGACGCAGCCACTTTAACAGCAGCTAATAGAGAAGTTGGACCTACAATTGCAATAGAACGCTTCCATGAAAATTCAAATAGCTCTCTATCTTTTTCAAAAGCCAAGGATAACGCCCCTTCTATTGGAAAAAACATAAAAGTAAAATCTGGAGCATTTATTTGGTTAGATTGAGAATAATGTTTCTCACTTAATTGCTTAACATGGGATTTTAAAGACGATAAAAACGCAGATAAAAACTCTTGTTTTTTCTCCTCTAAAGCAGCAGAAATAAACTGCTCATAATGTGTAAGCGACACCTTAGCGTCTATGACTAAATGCCGATTGCCAGGTAGATTAATTACCACATCTGGCTTTTGTAACCGACCTTCTTCATCTTTCATACCTAGACCTTTGCCTTGTGTTGTATAATGTTCTCCCTCTATTAAACCGGAATGTTCCAAAATAGTATTTAAAATGACTTCTCCCCATTGCCCCTGCACCTTTACGTTCCCTTTTAAAGCTTGTGTTAGTTGTTGGGTTTCCTCTTTTAATTTATCGTGTGTATTACACAATTGTTTAATCTCCCCTTTTAAAGAATTTCTTTCCTCTGATGAACGGTAATAATTATCTTCTACACTTTTCTGAAAAGATTGAATTTTATCCCTCAAGGGATTTAGAATACCCGATAAATCTTTTTCTACTCGATCCTGAAATTGTTTAGATTTACTATCAATAATCTCCTGACTAAGACTTTTAAAGTGGTCAGAAAATTGTGTGCGAAGTGTTTGGTGATTGATATGATTAGCTTCCAATTCGGATATTTTTTTTTCAGCGATTAAATATTTTTCTTGCTTTTCCTGTAACCGAAGTTCCAATTTTTGTTTATCTTCATTAGATTTATCCAACAGAATACGAGATTCTACGAACGATTTTTGAGTTTTAGCTGATTTTAAAAACCATCCCAAAAAACTGCCAGCGATAAACGCAAAAGCAACCCACAATAAAATTTCCATTAGTTAACCTCAGAATGTCGCAGCTACTATCTATATTCCAGCACTGCTGTCGATATCAAGATAATCATCTTTAGAGGGCTTAGATTGTCTTATTTTTTCGCATTCCCGAACAGCAATTGGGTTATTATCTACACACTTTGGATAAATAATATTAGCTTGTATACAGCGCCGACCAATTGATATATCCACGTATTCTACCGGACCAGTCCGACAATAGAGGCGACACCCATCCGACCATGAAGCACATGAAGAGGGAATATCTACTTCCAACCCTTTAAGCGTGTTAATACGAATCGTCTTATAAGGGCCGCAAGAAACAAATAAACAAAGATAGAAAAAAAATAAAACAAATAATATTTTTCGCATTTTCCATTAACATTTTAGCGGCGGGCCAATTATTCTGTCAAGCTCACGCATGCTCTTACTATTCTTACATACACTAAATTCGGACAGCTAGGTGTATGCTCCTATATTTCACCTATAAAACTATCTTACCCCTGTCCGAAAGACGAGGCTGAATATCTCACACAATATAACATTAAAGCTCCCTTAAAACTACAATTATGTTGTCCATCTCTATCAGTAAGTGGCTATTATTTAGACGCAGGCATGTAAAATATACCTACTGTACGAGTTTTATTTTCTTTTCCAATAAAACCTATTATATTTTCTACACAATGAAAAATATGCGAATCTTTACCTTTTGCTATATAATGATAGCATGGATGACAATAGGAAGTGCTACCGCTCAGGAATCACCATCTATTGATCCATTTTCATCTCAAAACCATGAAAGTGATCTGTCATCACCTTCCGAGGTGAATTGTGCCAATCTACTAGCAGCCATCCAATCTCAGATGGAGCTAAACGAATTATATCGTTCACTCATGCAAGTTTCACTAAATCGAGCGATAACAACACTATCTAATGAACAAATGACACCACAACAGATAGAGAAGACTATAAGTGATATCTATGCTGCACTAGAGAGGATGGAAAATATTGATTCTAAATTAGATCAATTAGCGGATAATATCAAAGCAGCTGTTTCTTCCTGTTTATCTTCTTCAAACAAAGAATAACTAATATTTAGTTTACAATATTTATAATTTTATGAGCTTCATATCTTTTGGCTATTTGCTCACATCTAACTTTTATAAAATGAAATAGCTCTCCATTATATTTAAAATCTGCGGGTGTAAATAAATCAATTCTTTTTCCTTTTTTCATATTTTTAGCTTTATCTGCTATATTATTTCTAGATTCAGAAGGATTATATACACCTACAGTCATCCCTTTTCTTGATTTTACAAGAGAAAAAGCAGGAATATCAGTATCTCCATCTCCAATATAGATCATATTTTCAAATGAACACCACTCATCTTTTTTAGCAACTAAGTCATCCACCCTATATTGGGCAGTCGGTAAAAAACAACCTTTGCAAATTTCAAACAAAGCTCTTGTCTTTGCTGTTTTATCCATACAGTAAATAGGGATATTTTTTTCAACTCGCTGAGCATTTAAATTTTTAATTGTTTTATATCTGCAACCGAAAATTTTACTGATTAAATCATCTGATTGATGAAGCTTAAAGACAGAGGATACTAAATCCTGTAATCCTGCTGTTATAATAAAGTGATGTATTTCAATATTGTTTTTTTTATAAAGTTCTTCAGAAGGTAAAAGTTTTATTCTGGTGAGAAAATCTAAAACATTAGGATAAAATTTTATTTTGTGAGCAATCAGTTGTCCAATTTGTGATTCATCTAATGCTATTTTATTGTTTGTCTTAGGATGTACAGCCATTTCTGATAACAGGTACATCCAAACAGGAGCTTCACTGGTTGAGATAGAATCTACTGGATCATCACTATCCACTCCTGACGTTTTCTTAATCCCTTCCCAAAATTGCTGAGTTGTATTTCCTATAAAAAAACGGATTAATTCAGTAGTAGAGTCGTGGGAAGTGAGAGTTTTATCAAAATCCCAAACTATAGAAATATTATTAGTCATTGATAGTCAATTCACATTATTAAGAAAATATTTTTAGATAAATGAATACTTACTGATTTTCTTTTTGTTTTCTGTCAAATTCTGCCCAATTTTTTTTCACTTCTGGATCAGCCCAAGCTTGCCTTCTTAGTTCTTCAATATATGCATAATCAAGGTGTTCCTGGGATTTATCAATAGGTTCTTTTTTATTCTTTTCTCTTCCTTTTTTTTCATCCATACAATCCCCCTCTTTTTAAAGTATATATTTTTTTAAAAACTTTATCCAGTTGAATACTTACAATTGGTACGCCATATTAGCCCCTTTGTAGGAATGAAATAATTAATACGGAGGGAGAGGGATTGATGAAAGTCATCCTCTAAAACAGAATAAAACTAGAAGGTTCCAATAAAATTAATAACAAACTGCTATCAATAACGAAATAAAGCTATTTTAATGGTTTTTTTGACTATAATTGTAGTATATTAACTATATATATATTTTGTAGTATATTGACTACATAATGAAATGCCTTAAATGTCAAAAAATCATAAAAACAGAGAGTCGTTATGGGCTACATATAAACTGTTTCCTTGAATGGTTTGAATTAACTAACTTATTAGAATTCAGTAATCTAGATCCAAAGAAATCTACTAATTCCTCTGCTAATCATTTAAATATAGAAAAAACAACAGATAGTTTTTATCATGGTCGGTATCGCAAATATTCAGCAAAGCTAGGCCTCACATATTACATTCTAAAGGTTCAGGAACCAGAATACCCTGATTTACCAGCTACAGAATATATTTGTAATAAAATAGCTTCTATTCTCAATTTGAATGTACCAAAATATTATTTAATAAAATATCAAGAAGAAAATAAACAAGACATTACACACAGTCAGGGCCAAACTCAATTAGTTCATAAAAGAAATAATAAATCAAGGTTAATAACATTTGTAACAAGGAATTTTGCACAGGATTATATTGGAACTTTAAACCACATCTATAAATATTTACCTAAGGGTGAAAAAAATTATAACTGTAAAAACATAGTAAAAGTAATAAAGGAACAAACTGGAAAATTAACTGATGTGGAAAAGTTTATTGAAATATGCCTTTTTGATGCTCTTATTGGAAACCATGACCGACATGGGAGAAATTTAGGAATCATAGACACTGGTAAAAGCAAAAGATTAGCTCCTATGTACGATAACCCTTCTTTTCTTGGCATACAAAAAGACGACAAATTTTTATTAGCTCACTTTAATATTAGTGGAAAAATTCAAACTTCTAATTCAAAAGAACCAAAACTATTGGATTATATAAAGGAATTTAAAAAACTAAAATTTAAAAAACCATGTTTAAAATTTATTACGAAGGTGATCTGCCAATTTCCTATATTCGTAGAGGAAATAAAAAAATCTGCAATCTCAAAAAGGAGAAAACAAGCTTTTACAAATTTGTTAAAAAATCGTTTACAAGATTGTAAAAAATTAATTAAAGAGGATTTTAAAGATGTATAAGGCAATAGATGTCTATCTGGAAAAATGGAAAACAAGGCAATATGTCGGGCGACTATGTAAAGAAAAAAGAAAATTTATTTTTCAATACGATATGCCCTATTTATATAATAATCATCCCATACCATTGGGTCCAGATCTTCCCGTTAATCAGCAAAAACATATTTCATTAAAACTATTTCCTTCTTTTGTAGATCGGATACCTTCAAAGAAGAATCCAGCTTACAAAGAATATTGCCGATCTGTTAATATTGATCCTAATGAAACAAATCCCTTTGTGTTACTTGCCACCTTAGGACAAAAAGGTCCTTCTTCTTTTATCTGTGTACCAGTCATTGCAGATCAAATTTTCTCAAGTGAACAATTAAAGCAATTACGAAAAAATCTAAAACTTTCAATCAGGGAATTTGCTAATTTATTTGATGTGTCTTCTGCAACCATTTACCGAATTGAAAACAATAAAACTAGTGGCAAAGACGCCTTAAAGAGAATAGAAATATATTTCAAATCCCCGCAAGCAGCTCTTGATAAAATAAAAACTACAGGGGTAAAAATTAACGAACAAAAAAGACACTTTGTTGAAAATTTTTTCAGATCACAAATCAGAAAACAAAAAGAGATCAAATAAAAAAATGCATTAAAATTAAATATTATGAGGAATAAAAATGTCGTACATTGAGAACATCTATTAGCCCATCCGGTGCTTCCTGCGCCGCTTTAAAAAAAACCTCTAATGGTTGGAATTTTTGGTCTGTCAAAGATCATAAGAACAATTGGGTAAAATTAAGTACACTTAGATAAGAATTAAAAATCCTTTCACTATCATAAGTGACCCTAAAGCCCAGTGTTTTAGACAATCCGCAACTGGATAGTTTCAAGAATCATTACAAAAGAAAAATCAAAATAAAAAATGCTTTAGTTTCAAAGGCTTTAACAAATTAGTGGCGGAGGGAGAGGGATTCGAACCCTCGAAGTGTTTATGGCACTTACACGCTTTCCAAGCGTGCGCCTTCAGCCGCTCGGCCACCCCTCCACAAAACGTGATTCCTATATAGCAGCTTCTTAGCAAAACAGGCAAGGTAGGAAATTTGCGTAATTTATTAATACCATGTTAGGGTAAAATAAAATATGGCAGACAGCCGAAATACTTTTATTATTGGTGATGTGCATGGCTGTTTAGATCAGCTATTGCTATTATTAAAACTTGCTAAATATAATTCATCTTTTCATCGTCTCATTTTACTAGGTGATTTAATTAATAAAGGTCCTCATTCCTTTCAGATACTCTCCTGGGTAAGAGAACAGCAAGTGGATGTTATCTTAGGTAACCATGAGTTAAAATTTATCCGAGGAGTGGAAACTAATACACCTTTGCCTCCTGTATTGGAAAAATTAAAACAACAAATGGGTACCAGTTTACCCAGTTGGCTGAATTGGATAAAAAGCTGGCCAACTTATATTGAAGAGAAAAATTTTTTAGCCGTACATGGAGGTTTAATTCCTGGAGAACATCCACGACAATCTAAAGTAGAAATATTAGTGAATCTCCGCTACTGGAATGTAAAAACCAATAATATGCAAAATATTGATCCAATAATAAAAAACCATCACTCGTCTTCAAAAACCAAACAAAAAACCAACGTCAATACAAAAGATTCTCAGCACAATACCTTTGCAAACTGCGTAGCCTGGCATGACCTATATACTGATTCCAAATTAGTTGTGTATGCACATTGGGCAAGACAAGGACTAAAAATAAAGAAAAATTCAATTGGCTTAGATACCGGATGCATATACGGAGGCCCACTAACAGGACTATGGCTGCCAGAAAGAAAAATAATTCAAACTCCTAACCGACAAATTACCTAATAAAACAAGCTATATAGCTAGCCTCTCCAACGCAGTGATATACGCCCACGGATCCACTGATCCAAACTGAAACGATTGCCTCCTGCCATCAAAAAATAGAAAAAACCAACTGCATACAATAAAGCTAACTCTTTTTTAGGAAATGGATCCGCTGCATGAAAAATAAAGCCAGCAACCAACATAGTTACCAATAAATTAAAAGCAGCAAACCGAGTAAAACATCCTAGAATAAGTAAAATCCCACAAAAAAATTCTGCAAAAGTAGCTAAACCAAGACTTAAAGTCGAACCAATACCTAAAGGATCTGGAAAAAAATCCATTTTTTCTGAAAAGGAACTTATTTTACCCCAGCCATGAGTCAATATCCATACACCTAAAACCAGCCGAAAAACCAACTCACCCAACTCTTGGTATTGCGTATTTAAAGCAAACAAACATCTCTTCGCTTGACCAAACATAACAATCACCTCCTGTTTGTTTCTAAATAAAAATAACTCCATAAAAATAATAACAATAAAATCAATAAGATAACAATGTAATCTCCTGTTTATATTATTGACATATTGCAAAATTGAAACTGAGACAGAAAAATTAAATTAAATGCTGCTTATTGACGATAATAAATAATAAGTTTTAGCAGCTATTATCTTTATTAAGACAGCTGCAATGGGGAGGAACAATGCGGACTTTTATTTTACTATGTGTATTACTCAGTCTATCTGCAGTATCTTGCAGAGGAAGAAGATCAACACACCATATGAGAAGCCCGGACATTGCAATAGATAAGCTAGATAATCGCCAAACGGAAGTAAATGTGGATAATACGTTCATCCTTATACGTAAAAATGTACATCGACACAAAAAAATACACCTAATTTGTCGAGGACAAGAAGGCTGCTTACATATTTGTGATCACTTTAACCATGACAATTTTGATCACTCCACATGTAAACAACTTTCTGTTAGCCAAGTCATTGATTTCTGGATCACTAAAATTAGCGAGTACAAAAGTTGGGAACAAGCACACAGCGATTTAACATTTATCGCCACTAACAAAGATGTAGCTAACTTTATAAAAGCTATGGATAAAGACGGACGAGTCATGAAGTCACTATTTCGTATAGGGACTTCAGCTATCTGCCCTATCTCAGGGAATTTAGCCGTTCGCCATTCTCCTCATGCTTCCTTGTATATCCTACACCCAACAAACATGAAACAACAAGAAACAGAAACAACAGACTCAGTGAATACAGAAAAAACATCTGATGAAAATAGCAATAAAGTTGCAGAACATACCACAAAAATAGAACAGACAGAAAATACAGCAGAAACTACCCAAGACAACTCTCAAAAAAATGTTAAGACAGCAGATTCTAAAGAACCTAGTGTAGACCCCGGTGATACTCAAACCTCAACCGCAACAGTGAGATCTCCCTCTACAGATCATCCTTCTAAAACAACAGCGCATGATTCAACCATGAAAAGCAAAAAGATTATTGATGGATCCGTCATATCATTCGATTTCCCTATTTTCTTTTCTTTTATAAAAAAATGTTTCGGCGTAGATCCAGTACGTACTTTCACTAATCTAGCTGTAGAAATTGAAAATAGATCTGCCTTTGAGATTGCGCATCAAGTGTTAGCTGAAGCTTGTAATAACAACAGTGCATGCATTCGTCTAGCGTATTGTAACATTGATTCTGATTTAGTGTGGAATCAAGTAGACGAAAAATACAAAGAACTAGGTTGTAAATATGATAGCTTTATAGAAACTATTCCACAAACTAACGCTCCGATTTCTGAATAGCAATCATTAACAAACAAGACTATCCTACCTAATAGGTCTCAATCTATTAGGAGATAGACGAAGAAACATTGTACCGATTAGCCGCTTTTTTCCATCCCTGTGATACACAATATTTGATAGCAGTCACACAATCACTTAAAAAATGTGATAATTGCTTTCGATCTTTTTTTAAAAAAGGTTTCAACACAGAAGGATTCGGTGGCTGTACCTGTGGTAGAAATAAAGACATTATATTGAAACTCGGCACATCAATAGAATCGGCATCTAGCTCTTTCATTGACTGTGAATGGGCTTGTGCTACTCCGATACGCAATCGCACATAATCCTGACTATTCAACTCCTGATTAATATTTTTTAATCCGTTATGCCCTGCTGCTCCACGATTTTTCTGAAACTTCATAGACAAAAAAGGTAAATCTAAATCATCATGCACTACCAATAGTTGATCTAAATTCAACTGATAATACTCCATCGCCTCCTTCACTGCACGACCAGATAAATTCATATAAGTTAAAGGCTTCATTAAAATAACAGATTGACCATCAAAAGAAACTGTTTGTGCTACAAAAGATTTTTTTCGCCGCATTGAAATGGAACAATCTGCAGCCAAAGTATCCACCACCATCCAACCGATATTATGTGGAGTAAAATGATATTTTTCCCCCGGGTTTCCCAACCCCACTATGATTATTTTTTGCACTTGCTGAGGTTTTAGAGTGGTCACTACCGTTTTATTTTACTCCTAGGCAATTTTTTTAAAGCAGATCACTAGATAGGCATTCCCACACTATTCAGACTTCTTATTACTCTTCGCAGGAGATGATTCTACCTTTTTATCCTCTTGTTTTTCAGTTGCTGTGGACGCTGCTGTCTCATCAGCAGTAGATGTTGTTGCCTGAGTAACAGATTTTTCTTCTTCTTCAGCTAATCGCACAACAGCACATAAAGAAGATTTTTTATCTGTAAGTAACTTAATATTTTTAGGTATCTCCAAATCAGATACATGAAAATTCTGGTTTAAATCCAACTGACTCACATCAATAGAAAAAAATTCCGGTATTTCCGACGGCAAACATTCCACTTCTACTCCACGAGTTTGAACATTTAAAACCCCATTGGACTCTTTGACCCCTTTGGATTTACCAGCAAATAACACTTCCACTAATATTCGTACTTTTTTGCTCATATCTAGAGATAAAAAATCAATATGCTGAGGTTGGCGAGTGATCATATGATAACTAGTGTCTTTTTTTAGAACTTTTAATCCATTCAGATCTTTTTCTGTAGATTTAAAAGTAAAAATTTTATTTTCATACTCTTTCTTAGAATATTTCTCTGCTGTGCGCAGATTTAAAGATAAACTAATCGTTTTTTGCCCAGGACCATACACAACAGCAGGAATCATCGCTTGTCGGCGTAACAGTCGCGCTGCTGCTGAACCAGACTTTCTAGCATATACCTGAACTTCAAGATGTTTTACATCAGACATAAATTTATCGCTCCTTTGGCTTCATGCTTTTATAAACCAATTTACTTATAGCTTCTATGCTTTTATAAACTATCTTACTTATTCAAACAAGGCGCTGACAGAACCTTTAGAATAGATGCGTTTCATGGCTTCTGCCACAAGAGGAGCCACTGAAATACATTGTATTTTCCCAGAGTGTGCCAAAACCGACTTGCGTAATGGAATAGTGTCTGTGATCCATACTTCTTTGAGTGGACTTTTTTGAATACGCTCCACAGCTTCGCCAGAAAAAACAGCATGCGTGACAATTGCATATACTTCTTTGGCTCCAGATTCCATCAAATAAGTAGCCGCAGCAGCCAGCGTGCCAGCAGTGTCAATCATATCATCTATAATTAATGCAGTTTTGCCTTTAATATCACCTATCACGTTAAACACCTTCGCTTCACCAGGCCTTGGCCTTCTTTTATCAATAACTGCAATAGGACTTTTAATTTTTTGAGCAAAAGCTCTTGTTCGTTCTACTGCACCAGCATCCGGACTAACACAAATCACATTATCCAAACTTTTTTTTTCTCGCCAAGTTTTAGCCATAACAGGAAATGCAAATAAATTATCTACCGGTCCATTAAAAAACCCCTGAATTTGAGGCGCATGCAGATCCACAACTAATAATCTTTCAGCACCAGCAGTTTGGCATAAATCAGCAACACATTTAGCAGATATTGGCGCGCGAGAAGCAACTTTTCTGTCTTGCCGAGCATAACCATAGTAAGGCATCACAACAGTAATTTCCTGTGCAGAAGCACGTTTCATAGAATCCATTAAAATAAAAAGCTCCATGTAATGTTCATTCACTGGAGCACAAGTGCTTTGGATTAAAAATACATGACAACCACGAATATTCTCTCCAATAGATACCTGCACTTCTCCATCTGAAAAACGAGAAAGCTTACAGTCCCCCAAAGGAATCTTTAAATAATCCGACACCTTCTTAGCAAAAGCTGGATTAGAACTGCCAGTAAAAATTTTAATTGAATTCATGTTGATTCTTTACCTGCTTTCTGATGTTTTTTCAATATAGGTTTTAACTTTTGTACTGCCAGAAAGCGATGAGAACATTGATTTTTGTAAGCTAAGCCCAATTCAAAAAAATTAAGCGGCTCACCTTTAGGGATAAATACAGGATCGTAACCAAAACGTGGCCAATCTTCAGGCCAATGGTGAAAAGATGAATGTTTAGATTCCTTGGAGCCTTCTTCCTCATAAGTATCTGCAATCCGTCCATTGACAATCCCCTCACAAGAAAACTCCTCTCCATCTGGAGAAATAGCAATAATATGAGAAGTAAAATAAGCTTCCCTACGTGACTTAGGAACATCTTGTAGCTCGCACATGAGCCGACGAATATTATCTGAATCACTAGCGGAAGGACCATTATAACGAGCAGAATAAATCCCTGGCGCATTACCTATAGCAGGTACAGTCAGCCCACTATCTTCTCCTAATATCCAACAAACTGAAAGTACTGACGGATTTTGATGTTCCAAAAAATGCTTCAAACTTCTTGCTTTGATTCGTGCATTTTCCTCATAAGACGCGCCTGTTTCCTGTGGGGACAAATATCCAGGCACATCACTTAAAAAGCGCAAACCAAATGACTGAAGTAATAACTGAAACTCCCTCACCTTACCTTTATTTCCTGTAGCAATCCATAATACCACTTAATAACCCTCTGATTACATATAAATGACATTTCATTCTCTAGTAAAATCAATTACATAAAAAATAATCAACGAATAAAAAAGCAAAAACTAATTATAAAACGTAATAATTGATTATTAAGAGATCGTCTCCTCAACAGACAAAGGAAAAAAGTCGCCAATAATTTTTTCCTGCGCTTTAAACAAAATCTGAACAGCTGGCTGAGCGACATCCAGCATTTGATTTAATTCTACCCGAGTGAAAGGTTTTCGTTCCGCTGTACCTTGAATTTCAATCAACTCCCCCTTAGAAGAAAGGACTATATTCATATCCGTCTCAGCCTGCTGATCCTCTTCGCAAGCTAGATCCAAGAGTATAGCACCTTTATAGATACCCAAACTAATAGCAGATACATATCGGGTCAAAGGCAACTGTTGGATTTCCACTTCCTTAACAAGATATTGAACAGCCAAAGCTAAAGCCACAAAACCACCAGTAATGGCAGCAACACGTGTGCCCCCATCCGCTTGAATCACATCGCAATCCAAATGAATTTGCCGCTCTCCCAATTTTTTTAAGTCAATGCTCGCACGCAAGCTTCTTCCAATTAAACGTGAAATTTCCTGCACACGACCACTCGTAGTGGTCTTGCTTCTTCTCATACGTTGCTGAGTGGATCGAGGTAACATTCCATACTCAGCTGTCACCCACCCCATACCAGGTTTATGTATCCATTTCGGAACTGCCATATCAACGGAAGCAGAACATATCACTCTGGTACCTCCCATGGTGATTTCCGCACTACCTTCTGCGTGTGGCAATACATGTGGAATAATTTTTACATCTCTTAACTGATCAAAATCTCTATTATCTTTTCTTACCATATGGTTTATCCGTTTTATATCTAGTCTACTCATCAATGAATAACTGATTCTACTATTTATTGCACCTGATTATTCTTTGGTAAACTATCCACATGAATGGTTTGAGTGGGGAAAGCAAATTGAATGCCTAATTTAGCCGCTAATTTAATCATTTCCATAAAAATCACATGTCTTTGTTGTAATTCAACCTCCCAATCCGAGACAGTCAGAAAAAAATTAACAAATATCTTTAATTCTGATGCAGCAAACTCTGAAAAATATACCTGAAAATAATCTTGTTTAACATGATGATTGTTTTTGAAAATTTGTTTAATCCCCTCAATGAATTTTTCTATTCGCTCCGGAGGAGTATCGTATTGAACACCAAGATAAATACGAATTCTTCTAGCTTGCCTTTTCTCCATGTTGTCAATATTAGCCGCTGCGAGAATAGCATTAGGTACACAAATAATGGAATCATAAAAAGTTTTTATTTTACAAGAACGCAAACCAACTTCTATTACGGTTCCTTCTACATCATTAAAAGCAATCCAGTCCCCTGTAGAAAAAGGTTTGTCCATCATAATATTTATATACGCCAAAACATTAGCCGCAGAATCTTTAGCAGCCAGAGCCACAGCCACACCCCCTAATCCCAATCCAGCCATTAAAGATACAACATTAACGCCAATACTTTGTAGGATCAATAAGCTACCAAAACAGATAACTCCTACTTTAACAAACCGAGTAATAAAAGGCCTAAAATGGGATCGCCAGGAAGAATGTTTACCAAGAGGAGATACACGTTCAATACAATATTCAATGAACCAATCCGCTAAATTGTAAACTGCCCATACTATCCCAGATCCAATGATGACTTTAATTAAAATAGTAATAGCTCCAATAATGGGCTTAGATAAAAATACGGGAATACCTCCTAAAGAAATCCATAAAGGCGGCATGAAATTAAGTAAGAAGAGCCAAATGAAAGCCGCACTCATCATACCAACCGGTTGTTCAATATGTTTTAAAACTATGGCATGCTTGATTTGTTTTTTTGCTATTTTTTGTATGATTTTACGAATGAAATAATTGAGTAACTTTCCAAGGAAAAATGCACTAATGAAAATAAAAAGTGTTAGTGCGAGTGTTAAACTTAAACTTTCACCAAAAGGAATTTGTTTTAGTAGAAAATGTATCCAATTTGATTTCATAGCTTATTGATCAATAATTTTTACTGTTTATCCAATGCGGGTTTAAAAATTTACTCATATAATTTCTAACTCCGTCTGGCAAAATAACAACACATTTTTGTCCTTTTTTTAGGTGAACCGCCTCTTTTAAAACAGCAACCATAGCTGCACCGCTGGATCCACCACATAACAAACCTTCTTCTTTTATCAATTTCAATGCCGTTTGAAAAGATTCGTCATCCTCTGTTTTTACCCATTTAGTAATTTGTGACCGATCGAGCACTTTTGGCACGAAATCGTAGCCAATACCTTCTACTTCATAAGGATGAATAGGACCATGGCCAGATAGGATCGATCCGACTGGATCGACTCCAACAATAATACAATCTGGGCATGTTTTTTTAATTCGGCGAGATAACCCTGTAATGGTACCACCCGTACCTGCACCTAATACGACCATATCTAATTGGTCCTCCAAGTCTTTTAAAATTTCCACAGCGGTTACTTCATAATGAGCTTCTATATTGGCAGGATTTGTATATTGGTCCAGCATAAAGGCATTTGGCATTTCATTAGTTAATCGGCGCGCGAGACTAATATGGCTATCTGGGTGATCCCAAGACACTTCTGTTGGTGTACGCCGAATTTCTGCACCAAGAGCTTGTAAAATCAACTCCTTTTCCTGACTCATTTTATTCGGCATCACAATAATAACTTTATAACCTTTAATGGATCCCACTAGAGCAAGACCAATACCCGTGTTACCACTCGTCGGCTCAATGAGAGTATCCCCTTTTTGAATTTTCCCTTCCTGCTCTGCTGCACATACCATACGAAAAGCAATCCTATCCTTCACCGATCCCCCAGGATTAAAAAACTCACATTTAGCATATACATCACATTCTAAATGAGCACAGATCTTATCTAACTTTACCAAAGGCGTTTGACCGATTGTTTCTAAAATATTTTGATAGATCATATGGGCGACTTTAACCTGTGTTTTTAAAACAATTCAAGTGTTTATTATTTTCATTTGATTTTCATATCTGCCAGCTTTACAAAATATCTTGAAATTAGTGGGCTCGTTCTGTTAGCTTTTAATGCATGACTTGTAACTTAAAAGATTTACCGGAAAAAATTCCGGCGCGCATTACCGGCATTAAAGGCGAACGGCACATCATTCAATGCCTTATGAACATTGGCATCCGTAACACACTTTTTATAAAAGTGATTGGTAAATTATTTTTCGGAAGCAATTACATTATTGAAGTGGCAGGCGAGCGCCTGGTGTTGCGGAAACATGAAGCTCAATGTCTGCAAGTAACTACCTTATCCTAATTGGCCCGCCTAATAGCGGCAAAACCACACTGTTTAATTGGATCACAGGCTATAAAAGGCAAACAGTAAACTATCCAGGCTCTACGGTGGATTTGTCCATCGGTTTAGTGCGTAAAAAACAATCTAATTTATCTTGGAAAATAGTGGATACGCCAGGTGTGTACCACTTATCCTTATCCGATTGGAATTCTAATAAACGAAAAATAGACAGCAATACAGCGACTAGTGCTGAAGAACAAGTGGTGCAACAAATATTATGGGATGCATCTGAGCAAGGTGAACTAAGAGGAGTCATTTTGGTATTGGATGCCACACGACTATCTCGCCAGCTTCCTTTATTATTTTATTTAAAAGCAGCCGGAGTACCACTGGTATTGGCATTAAGTATGTATGATTTGCAACGTAAAACCGCATCCATGCAACTATCTTTGTTATCACAACGTCTAGGCGTACCTGTTTGTCCGATAGAAGGTTTACTAGGAGGTGGGGTGAGAGAGCTGTTACAAACCGCTCAGTCCTATTTCAAAAAAAAAATTTCTATTCAATCTCTATCTTTTAATTCTGCACTGTGGTCGGAAAGAGGTCAGGAAAAACTATTAAAAAAAGCTCAGGAAATTGTACAGGAAATTAGTATTCATAAAAAAAATAGTTTAGAAGAAAATCACGATATTGGTCACAAAACACGAACGATAGACACTTGGCTCTTACACCCAGTATTTGGATTTGCATTTTTATCCATCATTTTATTTACATTTTTTTCCAGTATTTTCTGGCTAGCTCAACCAGTCATGGATTTTATTGATACTAGTTTTGGTTGGATGGTGCATAGCTTAACTACTTGGGGAGAAGGTAATGCAATAATAAATTTCTTAGCCAATGGAGTCCTCACCAGCTTTGGTGCGTTTTTTATATTTGTTCCACAAGTTTTTATATTATTTTTAGGCATTCATTTATTAGAAGATAGTGGTTATTTAGCACGAGCGGTATCCTTAGTGGATGGGCCTTTTTCCCGTGTCGGATTAAGCGGTAAATCACTCATTCCTTTTTTATCTGGTTTCGCCTGTGCCATTCCAGCTGTTTTATCTACACGTATGATTCCTTCCAAAAAAGAAAAATGGATAACCATTTTTGTTATTCCCTTAATGACTTGTTCCGCACGTTTACCCGTTTATGTTTTACTATTGGGTTTTTTATTTTATGGAGAAGCTGCTTGGAAACCAGGTCTGTTAATGGCTGGGTTATACTTTCTATCTTTAGTACTGGGAATTGCAGCTGCCGGTCTATTAAACCTATTTTTTAAAAAAGATAAAAAATCTAATTTTTTGATAGAGCTTCCTCTATATCGTAGGCCAATTATCTCCAATGTATTAGCTATATCGTGGTCCCGCACAAAACACTTTATCTGGAAAGCCGGACCGGTCATTTGTTTATTTGCTTTAATAATGTGGGGAGCAGTGAACTTTCCTCATCGACCAAATATAAGTCCCAAGCAACAGGTGCAGCAAAGTTATGCAGGTCAGTTCGGCCAATGGATTGAACCGGCATTTGAACAAATGGGTGGCGATTGGAGAGTGGGCATTAGTCTATTATCTGCCTTTGTCGCAAGAGAAGTGTTTGTGTCCGTATTAGCTGTTGTATTACAAAATACCACACAAAATGTAGAGACACATACCGATACTAGTATGAAAAACACTGCCACAGAAAATATAATTGTCAGGGATCGCACTTCTTTAGTGCATACCATGAAGGAGGCTCGCACCTTGGATGGTAAACCTTTATTTTCTTTTGCAAGTATCATGTCCTTATTAGTGTTTTTTATATTATCTTTACAGTGTCTTTCCACAACAAGCATTGTGTATCGGGAAACACGTTCTTGGCAGTTAGCTGGCTTGCAGTTAGTTGTTTTAAATCTATTAGCTTATATAGGAGCCGTGTTCACATTTTATGTTTTATCCTAATATCTTAAGTCACCATGAGCCTTATTTTTTATGAATTATTTAATGTTTTTTTTTGAAGACTGTCTGTTTGTGGATACTAATCTACCGGTTCCAGATTCTCTTCTTACAGACATATCAAGAACATTAAAATTAGATATATTATATCCATGGGAGTTTATAACTTTGCCACGTGTACTATTAGATACTTTCTTAAATACTGCATGATGAGAAGAATTTTTACTTTTACTCATGATCCCGCCTCCGTTTTAATTATCTTAAAAAAAGCTTTTTTTCACACAATTTATTGAATTTAAGAATTTTAAAATCTTGTCTAAAGTCGCATTGCTTTGATTCCGATAAAGCATAGAATGAACAAAAACCAAGCTAAGCGACGACAATGCAGCATTAAACAATATGAAAAAAGAGAGAAGCGTGAAAAAATTACAATACATTAGAATGAAATAATATTATTTAAAATCTGCTTTGAGAAAAATTGTTTTCATGTGATGTATAGAATAGGAATTATGGATAACAATATAAAAATACAAACAATACATGAGCTAAGTGGCTGGGTTCGGTTTGTATTAACGATATGTACTATTATATCTTGTTTAATATGGGCATATTACTCATTAAGCTCTAAATTAGATAATATTCAGCTTGGAATGAAATACACTAATAAAGATGTTTATGATAATTCTGTAGGTATAAAAAATAATGATAATAAAATAGACTCTCTTAAAAACAGTCTTATATCAATACGGACACCTACTAAAAAATAAATTATAGATAAACTGTGCATATTTAAGCAGCGTCTCTAAGAATATCATCAATAGTGACTAGAGTTACATCGTAGCCTTCTTTGAGCCTAAGCCTTGCCACTTCCTCTTTAGCTCCACGACCAAAGCTTTTAGCAATAATGATACCCTTACCGTTCTTCTGTAAATGTTTGTGAAACGAGTCAATAACAGGACGACCTACATTGTCAGATTTTTTCACTTGTATCGGTGTGCCATCTTCTTGTAAGTAACCGTCAATTCCACCATCTCCGCGCTGTATGTCATTCGGTATGCCACCTATAGACCTAACTAAATATTTTTCACATTCAAACGGATCAAGGCTCAAAATCTGTGCCTTCGTTAGTGACTTAAGAGGCACAATTTCAACTTTCATTTGATGATCACGTGTCATGCGCTTTCTTATTACTTTGCTGGCATCTTTTGATACATCCACTCCTATCCATTTACGTCCCAAACTTTGTGCTGCTGATAAGGTGGTGCCACAGCCACAGAAAAAATCGGCTATAATTTGATCTCTATTTGTAAATGATTCTAATAATCTTTCTAATAAAGCTAAAGGTTTTTGAGTAGGATATCCTAACTTTTCATTTTTATTTTTAGGGTCTATTGCTTGTATATCAAAAACATCGTCAATCACTTCACCAGTCTGCTCATAAATTACTTCTCCAATTTCTGGATTTCTATTATTATTCGCTTTCCACCTTCTTAAATAAGCTGAAAATCTTGTATCTGTTTTTGGGTGATTTCCATATATAATCTGTAAATTTTTATTTATGTACTTTTTCCACCTATTATAATTCATTGTCTCTTTATAGTTATTTTTATATCCAAGCTTAAATATATATTTTTTACTTTTTGAATATATTAAAATCGTATCGTGCTTTTTTGGAAAAGATTTCGTTGTTTGACCTTGATAAGTTTTATAATGCCATATCACCTCATTCACTAAGTGCTTTGCTCCCCTATCTGGCGATCCTTGACCAAATATTTCGTCAAGCCTAACCTTAATATAATGAACGGACTTGTAATCCAGATGCACACATAAAACACCAGTTGGTTTTAAAAGCCTGTGCATCTCTCTTAATCTATTAGCCATCCACAAGATATAACTATTTATTCCACCACCCCACTTATCATCAAAATCACCAAGCTGAACTTCACTGCCCCATGCCTTTGACTTTCTTACCGTGCCTGTATTAAAAGGTGGATCAATATAGATCAAGTCTATTGACTCAGAGGGTAATTGTTTCATTACCTCTAAGTTATCAGCACAATAAACAACGTTTATTTTAAGAACTCGTTTTGGTAGTTTGATTAGTTTGCTCATGCCGTGTGTGTCAGCTAAAAGTTTGTTTCAAAAATAGATCATCCAAAGAACAACCTATAATAAAGAGCAAAATTGTTATTGTAATATATCGCATATTTATTTCCATAATTGATAAAGTTTCATTTTAAATATATTTTTCTTCATGTTTCATCTTGGTCTTGTCTCTCTATCGGTACATTAAAACACGAACTTTATAAGTCGTGTCATAAATAGTCCGTGTCAGTAATAATAGTAAGGATGAATCAAGACCAAAGTTATGATATTCTTTTAAAAAAAATTGCCAATAATATAAAAAAAGCCCGAAAACAAAACGGGCTTACTCAAGAAAATATGATAGATCATGGTTTTAACTATAGACATTATCAAAAAATTGAAAGTGGATCATACAGCATGAATCTCTACACGCTCCACAGACTATCCAACATATTTAATGTCAGTATTAGAAGTTTATTGAAGTAAATTTATTTAGATAAAAAAATTAGGGTTCATCTTTAATATGGGCTAAATTGTGCTTTTAGATATTCTTTATTCATTTTTCTAATTTTCAGAAATAACCCATAAGTTTTTTATTGTTCTTTACTTGCTTTCATTTCTAATCTTTTTTCATCACTTTCCAGTAGCCACCTTTATCTGGACCAACTCTTTTTAGGTAGCCTTCTTTTTGAAGTTTTTGAATAGCTCGCCAAACAGCACTTTCTGATTTATCTATTTGTTGCATTAGTTCTGTAACTGTCATGTTTTTGTTCCTAGCCAGTAAAGATAAAATTCTTTCTGGCGTTTTCAGTGGCGTTTTCTCCCTAGTTTTTTCTAAAATCGCTTTTTTAGCTAGTTTTTCGGCCATGTCTTCATTATGTTAAAATAAGTCAAAACACACGATTTGAGCTATTTTCTATATTAATTGCTAATAAAATATGAATATGATTTATTTTTATTCATATTTATGATATAAAACATGAATAAATATTTTTATATTCTTACTTTTAATCATTAACTAACAGATATTAATTAAAATCAGGAAAAATTATGTTTATAGCTGGAAAATACAAACGACAACTTGAGTATAAAAGCTTTGCTCCATCTTTTATCAATAAAACCTATGATTTATTAGATAATAAAATCACCCTCTTATTAGAGAAAGCTAGAGGATATTTGGGAGAGTTAAATGCTTATGCAACTCTTGTTCCTAATGTAGATTTTTTTATTAAAATGCATATTCGAAAAGAAGCTACAACATCTAGTAGAATTGAAGGTACAAAAACAGGGATTGATGATGCTGTCCTTCCAGAAAATGAAGTAAAACCTGAAAAACGTGATGACTGGTCTGAGGTTCAAAATTATGTAACAGCTATAAATTATGCTATTAGAGAATTGAGTAATCTTCCTTTATCTCTCAGGCTTTTAAAGGAAACCCATAAATACTTATTGTCTGGTGTAAGAGGGGAAAAAAAGTTACCAGGAGACATTAGACGTAGTCAGAACTGGATTGGCGGATCTAGTTTAAAAGATGCTTTCTTTATTCCTCCTCACCAAAATGATCTTCCTGCTTTACTAACAGATTTTGAGAAATTTTGGCATAATAGAAATCTAAATATTCCTATTCTGGTGAAAATAGCTATAAGCCACTATCAATTTGAAACGATTCATCCTTTTTTAGATGGAAATGGTCGTATAGGTAGGCTTCTTATTATATTACAACTGATTGATTCCAATATATTGAAAAAACCTTGTTTATGTTTATCTGATTTTTTTGAAAGAAATAAAGGTTCCTATTATGACTCATTGACTGTTGTCAGGAATTCAAATGATCTAAATCAGTGGATAAAATTTTTCCTATCAGGTGTTATTGAAACAGCTGAAAAAGGAAAGCAAACTTTACAGTCTATTATAAAGTTAAGAGAAAGATATGAAAACAGAATTATAACTCTTAATAGAAGAACTGAATCTGGTAAAAAATTACTATTATTTCTTTTTTCTAATCCAATTATTTCAATCCCTCAAGCAGCTAAGTATTTACAGATGAGTCATGACCCTACCAGTAGATTGATACACAAGTTTCAAGATTTTGGTTTTTTAAAAGAGTTAACAGGGTTTTCAAGAAATAGATTATTTGTTTTACAAGAATACTTAAATTTATTTAAATAGAAAAAAAGTGGTGAGACAAAATATTTTTTTAAAATCTATTTACAAGCTCCTAATGATAAGAGATTATTAGAAATTAGGATTCATCACTATAGGGATTGAATTGCGCTTTTAGATATTCTTTATTCATACGAACAATAGCACTTAAGGAAATTTCCTTTGGACAGGCACGAGAACAAGCCCCTGTATTGGTACATGCACCAAAGCCTTCTTGATCCATTTGTTCAACCATCTTACGCGCACGATCTTTTTGCTCTATTTGCCCTTGTGGCATCAAAGATAGATGAGAAATCTTGGCCGCAGTAAATAAAGAAGCAGAAGCATTTTTACAAACAGCTACACAAGCCCCACAGCCAATACAAGCCGCATTAGCAAATGCCTGATCGGAATCTGATTTATTAACAAGCATGCTATGTGCTTCCGGTGCAGAACCGGTATTCACAGAAATATATCCACCCGCAGCAATAATACGATCCAGGGCTGAACGATCTACCATGAGATCCTGAATAATGGGAAAAGCTCTTGCTCGAAATGGTTCTATACAAATTTCTTCTTGATCTTTAAAGGAACGTAAATGTAATTGACAAGCAGCAAAGCCGCTGTGCGGACCATGAGGATTACCATTAATCACCATAGAGCAAGCACCACAAATACCCTCTCGGCAATCACTGTCAAATACCACCGGTTCTTGCCCGTTTAAAATCAACTCTTCATTCAGCTGATCCAACATTTCCAAAAAAGACATATCCGGAGAAAGTCCCTTTAGAAAATAACCCACAAAAAAACCAGCAGCAGCTTTATTTTTTTGTCTCCAGATTTTTAATTTTAACTGCATGATTTTTGATTTTTTGTAAAATTATACATTAAAAGAAAAACCACAACCACAAGTCTTGGATGCGTTTGGATTAGAAAAAGTAAAACCCTTCCCATTTAGGCCGCCATCAAAATTTAAAGTCATTCCCATTAAATATAATAAGCTTTTCGTATCCACGATCAATTGCACTCCATTAGATTCAAACATCTTATCATTATTCGCCTTAATGACATCAAAATCTAACTTATAAGAAAAACCGGAACACCCTCCTTCTTTAATTGACACACGCAGAAAATTATTTTTCTTCTGCTCTCTTTGTATTAAAGCCTGAATCTGCTGTGCCGCCGAATTAGAAATATTAATCATTAAGTGTCTCCTTTATTTCCTTTTTACATTTAGTTCAGTAGAAAATAACATACATTTTCAACACTAAAGTACTTACTGACCACTTTTATGCTATATGGACATTTATTTTACCATAATATTTCTACTAGCGGCATCAAATAAAGTTTTCTTAAGATCTAAAAATCCAGCAAAAAACAAATAAACAGCCAAAAGACCAATATATTTTCAGCTTTCTTTTTTCGCCAACGGCTTTTACAATAGTGGAATAAGGTTTTCAAACGAATGAAAAATTGACAGAAAATAAAATATGTCCAAAACACCTCCTTTACACCAAAAAATAGCCACCTCCTCACCAGAACGGCAAAAGCAAGATTTATTTCAGCCGGATGAATCCCATTTATTGTTACGTCAAACTATGACCTCTTTTGTGGAAAAAGAAGTGGAAAAACAAGCGCTGCAACACGACCGAGCAGAAAAATTCAACTTAAAACTATTTAAAAAAATGGGCGAGCTGGGACTACTCGGACTAACCGTAGATCCAAAATGGGGAGGGAGCGGCATGGACGCTGTATCCGCTATGATTGTCCATGAAGAACTTAGTAGCTCTGACCCTGGGCTATGTCTCAGTTATCTAGCTCATACGATACTCTGTGCACATAATATTTCTATTAATGCCAGCACAGAGCAAAAAACTAAGTGGTTACCTAAACTCTGCTCCGGAGAATGGATAGGAGCAATGGCCATGTCAGAAGCAGATGCTGGCACCGACCTACTCGGTATGAAAACCAACTGGAAAAAACAAGATAATATGTTCATTCTCAATGGTAGAAAAATGTGGATTACTAACGGCATTGTAGACGACGAAAGCACGTTAGCTGATTGTGTACTGCTCTACGCGATATCCGACGAGAAAAAAATTTCCACATTTTTGGTACGAAAAGGTTTTAAAGGCTATACAGCCGGGCAGAAAATAAAAGATAAAACAGGAATGCGTGCCTCTAATACAGCAGAACTAGTATTTAATGACTGTCAAATCCCAGCCGATCATTTAATTGGTAAAGAAGGTGAATCCTTAACCCACATGATGAGAAATTTAGAAATTGAACGACTATCCTTAGCAGCAATGAGTTTAGGAATTGCCAAAAGATGTTTAAAAGAAATGAACCGTTATGCCAGCCAGCGAATCGCTTTTCAAAAACCAATACGTCACTATGGACAAATCCAGAAATACTTATCAGAAAGTTATGCAGAATATATGGCCTGCAGAACTTACATCTATCATATAGCTAGCACACTTAAACTGGACAAAGCAGGACAAAGACTTAATTGCGATTCTGCAAAGTTAATTGCTGCGCAAATGGGAAAAAAAGTAGCCGACCGAGCTATCCAAGTTCTAGGTGGTTATGGCTATGTTGGAGAATATAAAGTGGAACGGTTATGGAGAGACGCAAAACTATTGGAAATCGGCGGTGGCACAAATGAAGCTTTAGAAAAAAATATCACTAAAGAATTACAAAAGCACTTGTGATAACAAACAACTATCTAAACTAACTCATTTACAATGATGAAGACACATTTTAATCTTTAAATTCTAGCGATGATTTTTACGATAATTCTTGTGCCTGGATTGACGATGATGACGTTTTCGGTGCCGATTATCTGTACCATGTTGATTTGTTTTATAAAAATCATCTGACAAGTCTGTATTTTTAACTTTTATATCTGTAGTATCTTGAGCAGCTAACTGATGAATCTCCTGATCCTGCTCAACTAATACACCTCCCACAGAAGATACTTCCTCTTTGTGAAGTTTTTTCAAAAACTGCTTAGTGATACCTTTTTGATGCTGCACTCTTTCTACCTGTTCAGAAAGATCCACTGTGACATCTCCGAAACAAAACAACTGACAAGATAAACGACGATGATCTAGAAAATAAGCTCCTCCTATTAACTCCACTTCTTTAGCTGTCGGTGGCAGCACATGGGATTCTCCTTCTACAATATACACACGGCATTCTGCGCAAGAACACATACCATTACAAGAAGAACTGACCGGCAACTTATGTTGCTTAGCCTGTTCCATTACACTTTTTCCCGATACGGCTTCAATAGAAATATTTTGCGGAAGAAATTTAATTTTCATTACAATGAGTCCTACCAATTAATATTTGATTTTTTTCAGCAGGACTAAATTTAAGCGCTTTTTCTGCCTGCTACACAACTATTATACTATCAAAATTAAGCTTCATTATGCCGCTTCATTCTCTTATTTTCAATAAAAATATCTTTTATCTATGTCTTACCTATTATTTCTCTTCACAATCGTCCATTTGTTTTGACAATAGTTTTCTATAATTATAAAGAATGTTTCTAATAAAAAACCAAGGAAAACGTGCTCAAAATGTCTGAAAAAAGAAAACCAATTACTGTACAAGGTAAGTTATTATTAGAAATAGAGCTAAAGCGATTGATAGAAGTGGCAAGGCCAAAAATGATTACTGCTATTGAAGTGGCCAGGGGACACGGTGATTTAAGTGAAAACGCAGATTACACTGCAGCTAAAGAGCAACAAGGTCATATTGAAGGCCGTATTGCTCACCTCAGTAACACCTTAAGCAATGCAGAAGTAGTGGACACCAGTAAAATAAAATCAGATAAAATCACCTTCGGTGCCCATGTGAATCTAAAGGATGAAGATGGTAAAAAAATAACTTATCAAATTGTAGGTGAAGATGAATCCGATGTTAACAAAGGTAAGATATCTATTAATTCTCCATTGGCTCGACAACTAATTGGTAAGAAAAAAAATGAAGAATTTGAGCTACAAAATCCCAGAGGTGAAAAAACATACCAAGTGATAGATTTTTATTTCAAATAAGGAATAGGAGTGACTTTCCGATTAACGATCATTTTATTCACGATCTCGTTTGCTTTGACTGCCATTCTTTCATGGAGTCTTGCTCTCCAAGATAGTAGGCAATTCAATCAACAACAACTGAGTAATATTGCTAAACACGCTAATATACTACAGCATCAACTGAATCATCATTTTTCAAAACAGACATTATCTGAGTCAAATGACAGTTTAGAAAAAATATTTGAACGATATAACAAATCATTAGAATCATCTATGGTATTAGTGAATCAATTCGGTCGCATTTTAGCACATTCCAGAGAGGAATATATCAACCAATTTTTACCTCCTTCCTCGCCTTTATTTTTTATGATTCACCAATACCCAGAAGGATACCCGGTGAGTAAAATAGTAAAAAATAATAATGCGTCTTCGGGTGGTATTTTCGCAAGAATGATAAGCAAATGGTTTCCTGATAGCGACCAACCATTGCAATCCACTCATCAGCTTATTGTCTCTCGTCCCATTAATTCCTATCCAATCAAAAGTTTTATTATTCTTAACCAGTCCATACAAACACCTTGGAAACTACTAATGTCTCACTTATCACTTATCGGTAGTATTTTTATCTGCGGTTTTATGATCCTATGGTTTTGTGTATTTTTTTGTTTGAAACCTTTCACCCAAGCTAGCCGTTTCATATTGCACACATTCACTTTATTTAACCAAAAAGAAAAAAGAGATGCACTTTGTCAGCTGACACACAGTCAAAACCCTTATTTAAAATCTATTCGCCCACATTTAGCATCCATGTTATCTACCAACAAGCCACAACCCTCCTCCAATATTAAAACCACATACTTTTCCAACGTCATTCATCAAGTGATTCAACAAAGTAAACTATGCTACCCAGAGGTAAATATACAAATGCATTTAGCTGCAGATATTCCCTTGCCTGTTTTTGCAAATAATCTATTTCAAGCGTTATGGGAATTAATAAAAAATGCAGCGGAATCTATCCATACAGTAGTCAGTCCAATGACAACAACAAATATTCAATCGGATACATTTAAAACAATAAAAAATCATTCCTATCCAATGACTATTCGCACTTTTAAAAAAGACGATTGGTTTTGTTGTGAAGTGATCGATCAAGGCCCTGGCATGGATCCAGAGACAATCACGAATGCCTGTAAACCCTATTTTTCTACCAAACCATCTTATATTGGTATGGGGTTAACCTTAGTTGAAAAAGCCCTGTCTCGCTTAGGAGGTATTGTGCACTTTCACTCTCCAGATAAAACAGGTCTTACTGTGACTTTACTGATCCCATTAGATTATATTGACCACGTGCAAACTTTAAAAAACTCATCTCAAAAACATTTTATTTACAAAGAAAAACAATCGGAGACCTCACGGACAACAAGTGAGATCGTAAGCTCATGACTTCCACACCACAACCAGCTACTTCACAATATATTTTCTCTCAATGGATTGCCCAACTGAAGCAAAATCGCTCCGTTGAATCTGCTATTGAATTTTTCATTAAAACAGCTCCTGTTCCCATTTTATATTTTAAACATCTTCCCTTAGATTCATGGTTAGTTTTAGAACACATCAAAAAAACAGAAACAGCTAAAGCTCATCTTAATCAACACTCTATCTGTTTGCGACTGTATGAATCTGATCCATCCTTTCACCCCATGCAATTATACACTCCAGAAAAAATACCCTTAGTACATCAAACGATTATTCGACAGTTAGAACATACTAATTATCAATGCTATCCTTTAGTATTTAATAATAATGTCACTGGTTTCTTTGCTTGCTTATCCAATACAACTACTCTATCGGATCGTTTTTTTATTTTAGATTACTACATTAAAAATTTCTTATGGACTCATAAATGGGAAAACGAAAGTCAAATAGATGAAGTAACCGGTTGTTTAAATCAAAAATCATTTTTACAAACTTTATTTAGAGAAGTATCCCGTGCCCGACGATTACTGTTACCCGTTAGTTTAATCATTCTACAAGCGGATCAATTACAACTATTAGAATCTTCGTACGGCACTTATCAAGTGAATTTGTTTATTAAAGCCTTATCAAAGAGTATCTTAAGAGATATTAGAAGTTATGACACAGTTGGTATGCTATCTAATAACCAACTTGCTATTATCTTACCACATACTTCAGAAAGAGGAGCAGGCATGAAAGCAGAGAAAATTAGATGGACTGTGCAATCTTCTGACTTTTCTAAAGTATTTCCTACTCATGACAGATTAAGTGTCAGCTTAGGGTTAGTGGAATATCCTCGTACAGGTCGATCCGCGGATAATATGTTGAGATATGCTTTAAAAGCATTAACCTTCGCCGCACGCAAATGTGGAGGAAATATTATTGCTGTCGCCTCACCAGCACCCGGTTTTAAACCGGATTTTTATGTACCAGATAGCCGCCATCATCTAATACGGGATTTAACCTAAGTATGTTCAAAAACGCTCTTGTCAGCACAGCTAATAAGGAAGGTTTAGTGGATCTGATCCAACCTTTAGCGAACCAAGGAATGCGTGTTGTTTCCACAGGAGGTACAGCTAAACTATTAAGACAAGCTGGTATTCAAGTCATAGAAGTTAAAGAACAAACTGCTTGTGCGGAAGTAATGGATGGACGAGTTAAATCTCTACATCCTAGAATTCATATTCCTCTTTTAGCTAGAGACAAAGATCAAAACGTCTTGGATCAGGAAGGACTATCACGATTTGATCTATTAGTATGTAACTTATATCCGTTTGAACAAAAAGCACAAGAAAGAAATCACCAGGGAAAACAAAAAACTATCCATGAATTAATTGAATGGATTGATGTTGGAGGCCCCACTTTACTACGTGCGGGAGCTAAAAATTTTAAACATGTAACAGTGGTATGTGATCCATCAGATTACACAGATATTTTAAAAAATGGCCGGCCAGACTTAGAGAAAAGAAAACAACTAGCTGGTAAAGCATTTGCTTTATTATCCCGTTACAATGCTTGCATTGCTGAGCAAATGACAGAAAAATCGTGGAAAAAAAATGGAGATTTTTACTTATCTGGCCAGTTTATTAAATCGTTACGTTACGGAGAAAACCCAGGCCAACAAGCTGGATGGTTTCAATTACAAAAGGAAGGATTACATAGTGCTAAAATCCATCAAGGAAAAGAATTGTCATTTAATAACCTACGGGATCTAGAATCTGCTATTAATGTTGTTAGAAGCTTCCGTGAACCTTGTTGTGTTGCTATTAAACACACTAATCCCTGTGGTGTAGCTTGTGATTTAAATATGGATTTAGCTGTCAATAAAGCTTTAAAGGCTGATCCAATAAGTGTATTTGGAGGAGTAGTAGCTGTTAATCAACCGATCCATCAAAAAATTGCGGATCATTTATGCTCTATCTTCTTAGAAGCAGTGATCGCTCCCTCTTATTCACCAGATGCTTTATCTGTATTTAAGAAGAAAAAAAATCTCCGAGTACTAGAATGGCCAAATTTAATACAAACGGAACAGCCGATAATCGAAACAGCGTCAGTGCACTCTATTGCCGGAGGATTTTTAGTGCAGGAAACAACACCTTATATAATACATTCCTGGCCTAAAGATTGGAAAATTATTGGTTCTATTCCCTCTGCAGCAGTAAAAACAGATTTACTCTTAGCATGGAAGATTAGTGCTCATTTAAAAAGCAATGCAATCGCTTTAGCAGCAGAAAACCAAACAATAGGCCTTGGTATGGGACAGGTCAGCCGCATTAGAGCAATAGAGCAAGCAATCTCAGCTTGGAAAAAGTTCCATCCATCTATCACATCTCCGGTAATGGCTAGCGATGGATTTTTCCCTTTTTCAGATTCCGTCACCCTAGCAGCTGCAGCGGGCATTCGCTGGATTATTCAACCTGGAGGTTCTATTCGTGATATAGAAATTTTAACAACCGCTAAAAAGCTTGCAGTTAACATAATTCTAACTGGAAAAAGATGCTTTTCACATTAATCACCTTGTCAATATCTTGTAAAGAGCATTTGAAATGCACACAATATATAAATGTTGGATCAGAATAAACAAAAAAAATGGCTTATAAAAGATGATGATCACATCACAGGGCCTTTTACAGAAAATGAAATACAGGAAAGATTGGAATCTGGCCGTATTTCCCCTGCAGCCATGGCTTGTTTACCCGATCAAAGTTGCTGGATTTTTATCATCAACTACTCTGAGTTTATCTCTTGGGCAGAGAAAATTAACGTCATAGATACTAATCTAACAAAAACCTTATCTACTTTCGGTACCTCAGGCACTATTACTTTTGACACTACCACTAGTACATTTGCATTTTCTGCACAAACAATCCTAGGAGGTAAAGCAGCTGCTCCATCTTCTAGCCATCCGTCCACTAGTAGTGCAGAATCTTCGTCGACAGTTTCTTCCTCTCACAAAGAAATTGAACTGCCTTACCAGGTGATAGAAGACAAATCTACCTCTTCTATTTCAGCGACCACAAAACCTGCTACCTACAAAAATACCATTTTAAAATGGAGTCTATTTATTATGCTATTAACTGGTGGAAGTATATATATATGGTTCCTTCAAAATCAAAAAAGTATTCCTATCAATGAAACAAAGAATGAAACGAATTTCGCAGAAATCGGCCAGATGTATTTCGCATCAGGTTATTACTTAAGAGCAATCAAGCACTGGCAAACCACACAGCAAAAGGGCCAGTTAAAAAAAGAAGATAATATTCTTTTAAAAATAGCACAATTGCAATTCCAAAATAAGGTAGATAAAGGACAACAACTACTACAATTAAGTTCCAATCCAGAAATAAAAACCATCATTCAAGCCTTAATATATTTAAAAAATCAGGATGAAGATTCTGCCATTAAATATTTTACACAATTAGCAAATCACGCTCAATCAAAGGAAATACTAAACGCGGCAAAAATGAATTGGATACTACTTGATGCAAAAAAAGGCCATTGTGCACAAATAAAAAATAAAAAGCTTTATCATGCTATGGATAATGCATTAGCGGATTTAGTATTCGCTTTATGCACTTTATCCACCAACCCAACAATGTCTGCTAATGAAAATCATATCCGCCAAATAAAAGAAACACTACAAACAATGATCCAAAGTCCACAAGCCTACTACCAAGAAGCTTTACTAGCTCTGACATATATTAGCGTTTTGGAAAAATTGCCAAACAAAACCCTATCTTTCATTCGAAAATTATTAGATGCCAACCCCTATTTAACAGAGGATTACTATTACGATTTTTTTATTAACACAGGAATTTATACATGGCCAGAATGGATCAATTTATGTAAAAAAGTATACCAATCCAATAAAAATCACCAATTTTATATTGCATTTTATTCTTATTGCCTGTCCCGAGCCGGCCAACATCAATTAGCTAAACAACACATTAAAAATGCACATACCATGGATCCAGAAGATCCTTTAATTAAATCTATTTATGCATACACTATTCAAGCAGACAGTAATCATAAAAATTTTAATAATAAAAAACGTCAATTTATTTTTACCTTAAGTGATGCTGTGGATTCTAATGAAGATTATAATTATTTTTTACCTTACATATTACAAGCGCGGTTCTGTGAAAGAAATCAAGATTTGAAATGTGCTATTCGGTATTGGCAGTTGGTATTACAAAATGATCCTGTATCTGCTTATGCGGGTATCGCTAATGTACATTGGAATCGCAAGATGTATAAAGAAGCCAGACAATATATGACTTACGGACTAGAATACAATTTTAGCACACGATATAAACCTTTGCTATTGCTAGATCAACAACTCAAAAAAAACAATTTCTAAACTAAAGAATATATTCTGTTGATAGCATGGTGAATAGACATATAAATAATTCCTTGACATAAAAAATACTAATTTCAATCAGTGAATAAATAATTAATACATTTCAGCCCTGTTAGAGTTCAAAAATCATAGTTGACAAATAAAATTTTAAACTCAGATTATCTGTAAAAGCTAAATTGTTTATATAATGTCTTATTAAAGATAACTAAAATAGGAGGTGCTAATATGAATATTATTTTACACAAAAATAAACCATGGAATTGGTTGGATGATCTATCTAATTCACTAGATCGGTTTTTGGAATCTCCATGGGATCGATCGACTTTAGCTAGAAAAGACGCTAGTTTTTTTCCAGCCTGTGATTTTCATGAAACAGACACGCATTATTTTTTCAGCTTGGATATACCAGGTGTAAAAAAAGAAAACATCAACATTGAATATGATCATAACACTCTACATATCTCTGGCGAGAAAAAAGATGAATATAAAAGCAAGCTATCTAGCAAAACACAATTTTATGAAAAACACTGTGGACAATTCCATAGATCATTTAAGCTACCGGTGCCGGTTAAAACGAATGCGATTGAAGCTAATTTTAAAAATGGTGTATTAGAATTATTGTTACCTAAGCAAACAACTAGCAAAGGACACAAAATTACCATTGAAGAAGCAAAAAAAGATAGCTTATTATCTAAACTAACTAGAGCGGATCATTAAAAAAATCAGCTGCTTACTTATATATTCTTTGGACTCTATCACCTAATTGAGTAAAAAACTCTTTAGGAATAGAGTCTGCTTTTTTTGCCTGTTCTTCAACAGTCATCCATTGATCGTGCTGACGCCCGAAAATAATTACTTCCTCTCCTTTTTGTATCGCGCCATTTTTAGCAGCACTTGTCACATCTACCATAAAAAAATCCATACAAATAGGACCTACAATGGAAGATCTCACTCCTCGAAATAGCACCTCACCCTTATGAAATAGACGATAAGGTAAACCATCTGCATACCCCATAGAAACAATGGCCACTACAGATTTTCTATTTGTAATGTATTGATTTCCATAAGACACAGGTTGACCCGCCGGCAAATGATGAGATTCCACAACAAAAGATTTCAAACAAGAAACTGGTTTTAAAATAATAGAATGATATTTTTGTTCAGCAGATTCAGAAAAAAAAGGTAATGGCGGTTTTATTCCGTATAAACATATCCCTGGCCTGCATCCTAAAGATATATCTTGTTTACCATGACTCCAATAAGATAACCAACCAGCACTAGCTAGCAAATGAGTATGCAACACTTGATGAGAGAAGGATTGTTTAAAAAATTGAACTAATTTTTTAAACACCTTAATTTGCTGAACTGCCCATACATTTTCTTTATCCGAAACTGCCTGTTCTCCTTCATTTAAATGAGAAGCCAAACCAGTTAACTTCAATGTTGGATATTTTTTAATGTAATCCACAACTGCTTCTTTTTCAGAGGGGTGAAAGCCAAAACGATTCATTCCTGTATTAAACTTTAAATGAAAAACAACAGTTTGTTTTAATTTAGCTAAAGATTTTAAATGATCCCATTGCCCTATGACTGGAATAAAATGATATGTATTAAATAATTGTATTTGATCTTCGCTGCAAGGGCCAAAAATATAAACTTCCATATCATTAGCAAGTTCTTTCAACTGTAACGCTTCTTCAAATGAAACCACTCCTATCCGATTAATTCCTGCACTTTTGATTGTGCGTGCAAGTGTGACAGCTCCATGACCATAACCATTCGCCTTAATAATCGGACAAAAAAAACTTTTTTCCAGGTGGTTATATTGATATAAAGCTTTGACATTATCAGAAAAACTTTTCAGATCTATCTCTAAACAAGCTCTCATTTAATTGGTATTCCTCTTAAGTAAGAATCAGTGCAATGATGTTTTTCCTGCTTCTGGATAATATCTTTTTACACTCCATCCCACAGCCCAAGCCATCATAACTAATAAACCGGATAGATAAAAGGGCGATGAATGACTAAAATCCCGATAAAGCCAACCGCCGAGAATAGGGCCTATAATTCGCGCTAAGGCAAATACACTTTGATGAACGCCTAATACACTACCCTGAGTGTGCTGGCCAGTAAGAAGGCTCACAGCTCCTGATAAGCTAGTGCTGGATAAGCCATAACCGATACATAGCAGTGTAATACTAATCGCTAAAATAGAAACCCATGAGGAAAAACCTATGCCAGCAAATCCAATGCCGGCTATCCACAAACTCCACAGTAAAACATTTTTCTCTCCAAAAATTGGAATCCATTTACGCACTAAAAAACCTTGAGTAAAAGCCATCATACAACCGATATAAGCAAATCCCAAGCTGGCAGAAAAATGTGACCAGGCAAATTTATCTTTAATATACAGAAAAAGAGACATTTCAATGCCAGCCAGAGCGACTGTCAGTAAAAAATACATTAACAACACATGTTTCAAAACAGGTGTACGGATCGCAATGATTAACTGTTTAATTTTCATTTGATGTTTGTTTTTAAAGTTTAAAAAAATATTTTTTGCAAATAACCAAACAGATTTTATTTTAGAATTATCAGCGGTATCCTGAAAATCCTCTTTTAAAAAGAAAATCACTAATAATCCGTTGATCAAGCAGAGTAGGAAAGCACCAAAGGCTGAAAAGCTAGACCCAAAAGGAGGGTGGCTGCCTAATATGCGTCCTAAAGCACCAAACATTCCTCCTAGAAGAGGACCAATAACAAAGCCTAAACCAATAGCAGCTCCTACCAAGCCCATATTTTTTGATCGATCTCTCCGCCCTGTTTTATCAGCGATGCATGCCATAGACAGCGACATAACAGCACCAAAAACACCACTGAGCACACGAGTGAAAAATAACACTTCCAAAGATTCTGAAAAAGCGAACCATAAATAAAATAAACAAGTACCAAACACACATATTAAAATGACTAGCTTTCTCCCAAAAAGATCGCTGACATATCCCCATACAGGAGCACACACTAACTGCGCTAAAGAGTAAACACTCATCAATAAACCCACTTGCAGGTCATCTGCTCCAAAGTCTCTAGCTAGATATGGGCTTAGTGGAATGATCATTCCTAAACAGGCAAATTCTATAAAAACAATGCAGAAAATAACTGACAATGCGCCTAAGTGATAAAATGGCTCTTTACGCACAAGCTCCCCATTCAAATAATTTTGCGGCTACAGGAGAGGCGCGATAATTAAGGCAACGATAGAAATAAGTTTAATTAGAATATTCATTGCTGGACCAGTGGTGTCTTTAAAGGGATCTCCCACAGTATCTCCAATGACAGAAGCAGCATGAATGGCGTCTCCTTTAGCCGCTCCCGCTAAACTGCCCTTCTCAATAAATTTTTTAGCATTATCCCATGCACCCCCTGAATTTGCTAAAACCAAAGCAATAATGACACCCGTTAATAAAGCTCCAGCCAAAGTGCCACTTAAAGCTTCTGCTCCAATACCAAATCCTATAATAATAGGAGCTATAACAACAATAACCCCTGGTAAAATCATTTCTTTTAAAGCAGCGTTTGTGGCCATATTGACACATTTTTTGGTATCCGGCGCACTTTCCCCTTTGAGTAAGCCTGGAATTTCTTTAAACTGCCGACGAATCTCAGCGACCATACAAGCAGCAGTTTTTCCGACTGACTTCAAAGTTAAACTAGCGACAATCACTACGATGGCCGCACCTAAAAATAAACCCATAACCACTTGAGGGTTACTTAAACTCATCGTCATCTCTTGATGAGAGGCAGCACGAACTGTTTCTTTAAAAGCGACAAATAAAGCAAGTGCAGTAAGCGCAGCAGAACCGATAGCAAAGCCTTTACCAATTGCAGCTGTGGTGTTTCCTAGGGAATCTAATTCATCTGTTATTTTTCTCACCTTTGGACCTAAACCAGACATTTCAGCAATGCCTCCCGCATTATCCGCTATAGGCCCATAAGCATCAATCGTCATTGTGATACCCACTGTGGCCAGCATTCCAACAGCAGCGATAGCGATACCATATAAACCTGCCGCCATATAGGATGTTTGGATAGCTACTGCAATTAAAATAAGTGGTATGCTAGCGGATTCTAAACCGACAGCAAAACCAGAAATAATATTAGTCGCTGGACCTGTTTTGGAAGCTTCAGCCACCTGACGAACAGGAGCTGCAGAAGTATAATACTCGGTAACTTTACCAATGAGCAAGCCGACGACTTGACCAATAAAAACAGCTAAAAATAAATGCCAACCTTTTTCCACAGACACTAATACCACTCCCATAATAGCAATGAACAATAATCCGGAAATTAATTGAGACAGAAGGAGAGCTGTCGCAGGAGATTTATTTTTTAGTATTCCCATACTAAATATACCAATGATGGAAGAAAATAGTCCGATGATACAAAGTAACATAGGCAAAATGACTAAAATATTTTGAGAGAGGTGGGGGCCAAAATATTCTGTCACTACATCTGAAGTCATTGTTAAAGCAATCACCAGGGAAGCCACCATTGCTCCCACATAGGATTCAAAAATATCAGCTCCCATACCTGCTACATCTCCTACATTGTCGCCAACATTATCCGCAATGACGCCTGGATTACGTGGATCATCTTCTGGAATACCTACTTCTATTTTACCTACTAAATCCGCTCCGACATCAGCAGCTTTAGTAAATATACCGCCACCAATACGCGCAAAAAACGCAATAGAGGAAGCTCCCATAGAAAAGCCGGATACAATAGATGCTAAATTTTGTCCTTCTGTCGCAGAAAACAAATAATAAATTATGCCAATCCCTATTAACCCTAAACTGGCAACGGATAGTCCCATCACTGCTCCCCCGTTAAAAGCAGAAAACAAAGCATCAGATAAACCTTTTTGTTTTGCAGCGGCGGCCGTTCTAACATTGCTTTTCGTAGCGGCTTTCATGCCAATAAACCCAGCACAACCGGATGAGCAAGAACCAAAAATAAAAGCAATAGCTGTCTGCCACCCAATTGTAAAAAACAATGCAGCGACACACACAATAACGAAAATTAGCAACTTAGAATATTCTGACTTTAAAAAAGTCATCGCACCTGTTTCAATTTCCCTGGCGATAGCCTGCATTTTATCAGTCCCAGCTGGTTGCACTAAAATTAATCGGTACATTGATAGAGCTAATACTAGGCCAATAACACCTGCGACAGGTGTAATAATACTGATATCAAAAAGACTCAAAATATCCATTTTAGTTCCTATGTGTAGTTAGAAATATTTATATTCTGATGAAATAATGCAAAAAAATCAAAAACACAACTGATAAATGATTAAAATACTAGGTTTCCACTAAGTTTACCAGGGTTTTATGGAGGGGAAATTTTTAGACTTTCAATAATAAAATGACACTTTTACCCTTTAAATGATATTAATGGAGACAATATTTAGTGGAGTTATCATGATTCGCAAATTTGTTAATGTTCTTTGTTTTGTCAGCTTCTTTTTTCTTATTGGCTGCAAAGATAAAACACCTTCTAAAACTGGAGTAACCAGTGGAGGATCAAAAATCCTTTCAGGAAAAGTATGTGCTGAAGGTGAAATTGCTACAATAAAATCTAACCCTATTTGTAGTCATTTGGTAGAGACATTTTCATGGTTATTTGAAGCAGAAACAAAAAACGCTAAAGTACGTATTGATGATCTATATGACAAAGTTATATGGTTAAGTGGCGAGTGGCTGAATGGTACTTGGGATGGTGATATTTGGGAAAGTGGTACCTGGCATAATGGCACTTGGCTCACCGGCAAATGGAAGAACGGCGAGTGGCTGAATGGCACTTGGGAGGCACAAAGGTATAGCGTTTGGGAAAATGGAATTTGGCATAATGGTACTTGGAAGGGTGGTTACTGGCATGGTGGTACTTGGAAAAATGGAACCTGGAAAGATGGTAATTGGTGGGCCGGTATTTGGGAAGCTGGTGAGTGGCTAGATGGTTCTTGGTTTGGTGGTATTTGGAAAGGTGATCCAGCAAAACATCCAGGTCCATATTATATAAATGAAACACGTTACCTACATACTCCTCCAGAGTAGATAGATATCAGTAAATCTTAGATGAAATTAGACATCTCACTTGAACCCAATATTTTGATGAAACTTATACCAGTTAGGTAATTTTACACACAAAAAGAAAAATTTTACTGACAACTATATAGATAATTTGTTATTTAACTTAGACAATGAGTTATGAATTTTATCATTTTTTTCATTTAGTAGCTATTTTATCTTTGTTCCTGGCTCTAGGAGGCTTACTAGCTAATTTTAATAATAGAAAACAAAAAAGAAAGTTAATGATTTTACATGGACTGGCTGGATTTATTTTATTTGTTACTGGCTTTGGGCTTATTGCCCGCCTAGGTGTACAAATGACTTCGTTATGGATTATTGGAAAAATAGGAATTTGGATATTGCTTAGTGTTTTTATCCCTATATTTATTACCCGGAATATTCTTAAGAAGCGTTTATGGGTATTAACACTCATTAGCGGATTTTGTGCAGTATGGTTAGTGATTTATAAAATCTAATAATTATTTTTTGATGTTTTTAGTTTCTTTTTCTTTTAAAAACTCCTCATACACTTCTTTTTGAATTTTTTTCTCTGAAAAATATACTCGGTATTGAGGAAAGTTATCTTGTACAGTTAAAATATTGATTGGTTGAGTGTTTGTTTCCATTGGGTAGTTGGCGTTTTCAGTGCCATATAAATGCACCCATTTAGTTTCAATAGCAGCTACAGCACATGGTATAGAAAGCATCGACAACACAGAAAATGCAGCAACAGTCCTTATAAGCAATACAATAAATAGCTTTAAAATAATATCTAGTAAAAAGATTTTTAGTAAGTGCATCTTTTAAACTCTGCAAATATTTTTTTACAGATCTTTAATGATTTAGACAGGTTTAATATTAGAATAGTCTATCCAACCTTCTTTTTTTTGTATACCTTCTTTTTTATCAAAATGAGTCTGAATACGCACTCCCGCTAGACGAACTTTAAGAGTATTATGATTAATACTCAACACTTTTCCTTTTTTTCCTTTATCAGCGCCTGCAATAACAATCGCTTCACTTCCTTTTTTCACTTTTAGTTTCATGAAACATCCTTAGTAGTCGGTTTAGAAGATCTGTGTTTTTTTCTCAGTTGCTTTTTTAATTTCAAAGCAAAAGAAGATAATTGATTATCAGATCTACGGATTAAAAATATATCAATGCCGCCACATTTATCTATGGAACGAATAACTGCTGTAGCTACTTTTAACCGAAAAGATTTTTTTAAACAGGAACTATAAAATTTTTTAACTTGCACGTTAGGAAGAGTCCGTGATTTGGTTTTTATATTAGAGTGACTTACCTTGTTTTTAACCACTGACCTTTTACCACTTAATTCACAAAGAGGCATAATGTCCCACTCCTGTATATACAAATTATTTTATTGGCCTGGGTTTTCCAGCAGACCCACAAATCTTACACAAAAAAATCATTTTTGCAATAAACTATTGTATTAAAAGGTGTTAATTGATAAAACACGATTTTTAAAGTAAAATAAAAATTAGTTAAAAGTTAAGAAATACTGAGGATTATTTAAGTGATAAGAAAAGATAGCCGTAAACGCGACATTAAAATAGATTATAAATCTCCTTCTACATTATACCCGTTCATCACAGAAGGAGGGAAAATTAGTCCAGCGCGTATCACAGGCTTAAGCCACGCTCAGCAAAGACAAGTGAGGAATGCAATTAAAAAAGCCCGTAATTTATCGCTTCTTCCATCTAGTGCCACAGCGTATGATGATTTTAACTTCCCTGAGCAAATATCTGCTGTACCTTTTGATATTGATTAAAGTATTTCTATCTAGAATCTGACTAACTCAACCATTCTAAAGTTCTCCATCGGCCACTCATATACGTCATCCCTTTTAAATAACAATTTGGATATTTTTTATGCATGACCAGCCATATATTTTTTTGCTGAACCGGATAAAGAATCTTCCAATTATTAGGATTGAGACCAAACTCTTTTAATCCTTCTATTAAAATTGCATTTTTCATATCATCCTCCTTTTTATAATAAAAAATAAATGCAATATACTAAGGCAGGAAAAAATATAAAAAACCTCATTTATCCTTATAAATATCCCACTTTGCTCCATACTTATTCCATTTTTATACTAACTATTTTCTTTAATAACAGTTGATTTCTTTAAACAAGATATAGAGACAATGAATAGTAGATAAACAAACAGTAATAATTGATATGTGTTTCACATAATGAATGTTTGAATATAAAAATAACCAGCTATAGATAAATGGCACAATCTTGAGATACAAGGGCCAGTTCACGAATACGATTTTCACTCATTCTTTTTGTGCCGGGTAACTTCTTAAATACTTTTCTTTCTAAATTTAACAAAGTGGCTGGACCATAAAAAGTCACAATATTTTCCTTAACTGCACAAAAAAGAGATACATCAGCAGATGACAGCCAATTCATCTTGTCATAATGATCTTTTTTGGAGGAACCATCTCCCCAAGCAAGTTGAATCATCAAACGATAGATTTCAAAGAGAGTGGAACGCACCTTACTTAAGGAAGAAAGAGAATCACGACAAGAGAGTGATACTGTTTTAAAATCACGAATAAAATCTTTCGTTTTTGAAAACAACTCGTAGCAATTACCAGGAGAATTACCTTCTCTACATTTCATAATTACAATTTCCATAAGTGGTTTTTTTCTAGTCTTAATATTAGGGTTTTTATAAATTTTCCCTTTTTGTCGAAGTTTAAAATTTTCTATTTGTGTACGGCAGAGAGTATGTGGTGGATCTTGAGCAACAATGAATACAATGGCTGTAGTTAACACCAAAACAACTAACACTTTTTTAGGAAGAGATAATAACCATTGAACCACTCTGTTTACCTACTCACTGGAATCCCGCAGGAAGTGTGGCTTAAATGAAGTGGTTTACTTCTATTAGTTTGCATCCATACGCTTCTATCTTTTGAGCAAAAGAACACAGTATATTTTTTTAAACCATAAATATGAGCGATATAAGTTAATTTTCGATTGATACTGTTGATATAGTTCTTTTTATATCGATTGGATTTTCTAAACGCTTCTAAATTAAATTGTAAGCTTCGCAGTAGTTTATTCAAATACGACTGCTCGTGATAAGGTAACACAGTGTTAGCATTTTGTTTTAGTTGGGTAGTTTGCTGGATCATTTTTAAGATAATTAGATCCATTTGTTCCGCATTTTGATCATAAACCGCTCGATGCAAATTAACAGATAGATCCATCAAAGAAACTAGTGGCTTTTTCATTTCTTCTTTAACTGTAAAGGATCTTTTTTTCATCGCAAGTGCAGAAAAGCTTAATAAAAAGGAAATAAAAAAGGCCAACCTGTTATGGTTAGCCTTTTTATTCAGTAAATATAATATCATTATTTAGAAATCAAATGATGTATTCATTTGAACTTGCAAGTGAGAAGAATCTCCCATAGCATCAAACGCGCCGGCGTATAGCTCAATAGCAAAACCACCAGCATAAGTTTTCCTCAAGTGAACATCTACTTCCCATACTTTTTCTTTTCCAACATTGTAGCCTGGCTTATGCCATTGACCAAATTGACCAACGGAATAAAAATACAAAGCAGCAACACCCATTTCAAAATCATCCATAGGCGTATAATCTACACCCATTGTGCTATACCCGGTACCATTACCCCAAGTAGCAATGTCTATCAAACCCGCACTAGCGTGACGAGTGTAGTAATAAGGATCAAATTGATCGGACTCACGATGGTGATTTATGTAAAAGTGAACATTTGATACTGTATACCCCAATTGGAAATCCATCAAATGCTGATTCATGCTACTGAATTCCTGACCATGTACAGCACCGCTGAATTTGTAATCTACCATAGAGTGATTACCCCCTAAAGATAACCCAACTCGCATATGAGTATTTACATCTTCAGAACCGACGGTATGTACTGCGAACAGGTTAACTGTTTTAAAAAAGTCTGGTAAAGCACGTACATTTACAGACATACCAACAGATCTTTCATATTTACGAACTTCTGTTTGGCCACTCCATACTTTTGGCAAGTACGCCCCCCACACATCTAGAATCACACTTTCTGTGTTATAAGTAACAAAAACACCATTCCATATATAAGGGTAATTTTCATAGTCATTAACCCCCATAGAGGACCCATCTGTAATTTGCAGAGGTGCCCGACCTAAGCGCACCATCACTTCGTCCAATACTTTCCAATCTCCATAACCATAAATACGCACATCACTGTCATCATATTCAGTGTTACCCCATTTGTGATTAGTCATCATCCAAAAGTGGCTTTCAAACATTTCATTGGGACGAAATGATCCTGTCAGCTTAAAACGTTGAATGAACATATCACTCATTTGGCCAGTTGTATCGGCTGGAGAGTACAACCCACGCATACGATGTTGACCACCTAAGTCTACATCCACTGCACCAACTAATGGCACAAACAACGACATCATTACACATAAAAGTGTTCTCATATTGTGTTTCATAATATAGCTCCTTTTTTTGCTACAATAACAAAGTACTTATCCACCCTTATAACCAATCTAGTAAAAAAAAGTCAAACGATATAAATAGTGCGTAAAATTCTGTTTTTTATGGTTTTTTTCACAATTTTCAGTCAGAAAGTCTGGAAAAAAAAATTATTTTTATCCATTTTTCTAGTTTTTACTTGTTTTTTCTGAGTATTTCTCATTTTCTCTTAATCAAATTTTTTATTTACTAAAGCAGATATAATTTAATGTGCAATGCAGTATCTTACTGTAAAGGACATACTATAGCCTACTAGTCTGTATTTATAACTTAGTGCATAATAACAATGTTACAATATCAGCTACTTAATAAAGCAATAGGTGTAAATCTATAGAGTAAGTGAATGTCATAAAAATTTAACGGGGAGTGGCGCAGTCCGGTAGCGCATCTGCTTTGGGAGCAGGAGGCCGCAGGTTCAAATCCTGTCTCCCCGATAATCTTATAAGTAATTGAAATTATAGGAATTTTATAGAGATTTAGATATTTCTTTTTCAAGAATTTTTAACCATTTCCATGCTTGTTCAAAGTCAAATTCTGCAAAATCTTTTTGACGAAGAACCGGCTTTAAGTTCGTTTGTAACTGTGTTAAAAACTCCTTCTTCCGTTTGGCAGATAAATCTATTGTACGATTTAAAATATTCAATTTATGCTTAATCATTGGAATCATATCCTTAATATCTATAAGATGATTTTTTACAGCATAATGAATATCAAAAATATCTCTGATAGCCGGTTTTTCTCTGGAAAGTGCCGCTCTGATTTTTTCACTGTATGTCTCTTTGAGACTTAAACCTTTCACAAGAAAATCTGGTAGAATAGACTGTTGTGTAATAGAATCTACAAGAAGAGTTTTTGCCGTTAGACTCTCCTTTTCTAAAACAGTTTCTTGTATTCCAAATTCAATTTTAATTGTTCCTTTGTCTTCAGAAATTAAAGAGTCATATTCAATTTCCACATTATACATTCTATTTTCATTTCTTCCCTTAAAAGGTTTTGAAAAATTCAATGCTAGATTTTTAACAGCTTTGTTCACGCATTTCTTAGCAATTTGAGCTGAAGCACTTCTCTTTTGTCTGGGAAGCTTTGGAATAACAGAAATAGAAAAATCTAAATCTTCACTCACTCTATAGAATCCGGCATGAACTTTATTAAGAAGGGTTCCACCTTTAAAGACCAAGTTACAGTGCTGTGATTGGTAAATCTCTTTAAGAATAAGGGAACAATAATAATCTTTCTCTATCAAAACACCTGAAAATCCAGAGATTTTGGCTGTAGCTCTAACAGCCTGTAAAAACTTTTCTTTCTCTTTATGAAATTTGGACATTTTCAATAACACCCCATGTTTTGTTTATGGAACCTTTTCTGTTTTGGGGGTTCAGTGGGGTTAAAAACTTTGTTTTAGATATTTTTTTTTGCAAAGGGCTTATGATTTTTTTTGGCACCTTCAGGCTATCCAAAACCCAGCCTATTCTTTTTTGACTTATTGTATTTCCATATTTGATTGTCACATCAACTAATTTATTTGGGTTAATTTTTTTATCTCTCAAGGAGTCAGCTATCCAATCATAAACTTTAGGCAAAGTTCCATATCTTTTATAATCATAAACGGCATCAAGAATAGTCTGTTCCGGTGAGCTGAGCCTTGCCCAGACAAAATTTTCGTCACCAATATAAGATTTCATTTTTTTTATAACTCCCAAACATTTTGGAACAACTTTTGTAAAATCCAGGTGATACTGAAGTATATACATTTTTTTGGAGATTTTATCGTTATATACAGTGAACCAAGAAGATAACTGATTAGAATATCCGTATTTGTTAAATACAGCCGGTCCACTAATATGAAATTTTGTTGCCCCTGCATTTTCCATATATTTGTTGATAACTAAATAAGGAGAAGGAGACCAAAGCCCTCTGGAAGGAATTTTATTAGGAATTAGGTAAAAACCCCGCTGCAGTTTTATAATGAATCCGCTGGAAGATAAATTATAAAACAAGTCCGCCTCCTGTTTTGGAGACAAATTCAGAGATTTCACAAGGTCTCCTGTTTGAACCTGATCTTTATTTTCCAACTGAGTCCATGCAAAAAACTGCACTTCCATTGGCCCCAGCATTGTGTTTTTAGTTGTCATAATTTTTATTATAATCGACATTTTGACGAATACAAGAAAAAATATAGCAACAAGTATATTAAGAACGATAATCTTCTTCAAAAAACCTGCCTGCTATAAAATCTTTACGGGAATTTTACGGGATACTCTGGTTATAAGAGGTAAGAAGCGGTTAGCAACGGGAAGCAAGAGTGGATTTTTGTTGAACGGTTCAGTTATTTTTACCTTTTGAAACCCCTCGCCTTAATCCTGTCTCCCCGACCATCTAAGTATTTTAAATTACAAGGAGGATTAAAAATATTTTTTAATTAAATATAATCCGCCAATATTTTTTCAGTATCATATGAAGTAATCCCACCCTCAATAGAAAATACTTTTTGAACTGCTTCTAATTATCCTTCAATTAGAAAAATAAGGATTGAAGAGCTTCCTTCCAAAACACACAACTATAGCTATACAATAAAATCCACTATTAATGATAATAAGTGTAAATTTTTCAACCAAAAAAAATCATTTAAACAATTAAATTTTCTCGTGGTTTTAATCTAACCATTATTATTCTTTTTTTCTTTTATTCATTATCTAATACTCTTAGAAAGAAAACTATATCCACCGGTTTGTTTTTTTCAATCTTCTTAACAAGAATCTGTTATGAAAAAACAAAATTTAAAAATCGAGTGACCAACCAAATATAGTAAAAAAATAAGGATATTTATCTTTCACCCTATAACTAATGCTATGATTTTCTCAATGCATTCTAATATAATTTTAGGTTTCACTTTTTCAATAAACCTTGCTTTTCTAACTTTCCAATCTAGATTTTTAAGATGATCCGTTAAAATAACACCTTTTATTTTCTGTTCACTCAAAATAACCTCAAAAGGATAGCCTTTCTGGTTAGAAGTTATTGGACAACATAAAGCAAGATGAGTTTTTTTATTGTATTCTTTTAGATGAGATAACAAGAGCCGGTCGTTTACCTTTCTGTTCATGCCCTGCTTGAGGAGAAAAATCCAGCCAGATTAAATCACCCTTGCTTGGAACATACGCCATTTACCAAATCTCTTTCCCTGTTTTAACATAGCTATCTTCTACATGAAGATTATCTTTAGTAATTTGAGATAACAGATCCTTTAACTGAATAGATTTTTTTTTAGAAAAAATAATAATTTTTTGATTTTTACACTCTATCTCAATTTCAGAATTAACACTTAAGTTTGCCTTTTCCATAATTGTTTTTGGAATCCGAACACCCACCGAGTTTCCCCATTTTTGAATTTTTGCAGACATAAAACCGCTCTCCCATATCTATTTAAAAAGCGGTATATACAAAGTATATACGATCCGTCCACTGATTTTTTAGATTTTTAGGAAGTTTCGCTTTTACTTGTCTCCCCGACTAATTGATTGCAGCAGTTTTGCGAATTTTGTGCTGAAATATTGCTTGAAAAACTCTTAATGCTTCCTGCTGTACAAACAATTTAGATTGTGATCTTGTAGCCCGTAGCCAGGATTCGGATCATCTGGCACAAAAAATTGTTCTATCCATGAATGAGTACTACAGCTTTCATACGTAAAATGCAAAATGTTCGACTCTGTATCTAAACTAAGAGTAGTTATATTAGTACAAGATATATAAGGATCATCATGATCTACAGTTAATTGTAATTGCAAATCATCTATGTTTTCCTGCAAAGTAGTTTGTTTCATGTATGTTGCTTTCCCTCCACCTACTGCGAATGTTCTAGATGAGCTAAGAGGACTAGAATTGATATTTTTAAAAACAGTTTTAAAGCCTTTATCCCATTGAACAACAATATTTTTTTTATCAGTATATATTTCAAAGAAACTAGAGCATTTGTTTATAAAACTTGGTTTACGCCCCCATTTATTAGCTTCTTTTTTGAAATCTTTAGATAATTGCCAATGACCTAAAAGAAGATCTGCTGATACATTTTCAAACATGGCAGAGTGATTATTACCTGCATAAATGATCCCTGAATACACACTCATTAGAATAACCAATATCATATACATAAATACCTCCACAGTAAATCCGTACTCAAAATACACCTTGTAGCTATAGTAATTTGCTAAAAGTATTATTATGTCAATATATTGAATATAGCTTGTAAAAGTTTCACTATATAAGCATTTAGTTCAAATATCTTGATTTTATCTGATACTTTAACCTAATACACTACTAGTACTCTCCTCCCTATTTACTAATCCTCTTACCTAGGAGAATAATGAAATCGTATTTAAACAGCTTTTTATACATACTACAGGTAAATAATGTTATCCCAGTTAAACAAAGATTCATTATATATGCCATTTTAATCAGTTTTTCTTTCCCAGGATATTCTGACGACTGTCAAAATCTTTTCAATAAAGAAAAAGCAAAGGACAATAATTCTATATATCCTACTAGTACTCCTAAAAAGCTACTACCTGCACTTCCTTCATTAAATATAGACGTGTTACTTGAATTTCATTCAAAAGCAAAATTATTCAATACACAGGAGAGTAGAGCTAAAAATCAATTTAGACGTGCCTTTAATAAAAGAGAACTTAACAACAACGATCGTTATATCAGTTTTAAAAGTGATATTTTTAATAGAGAATATTTTGCAGAAGTAATATCTATCACTCCAAATGATGTGTTTGTAAAGTTGGTGGCTAATGATGGCGCTGTAATCAGATCCACATTATCCAGAAAAGAGCTAAGATCAGCAAAAACTAATATAGATTCCAAAGAATTATTTAAAAAAATGAATCATGCAGTGGAAAAACTAAAATCTTTTAACATTTCTAAAACAAATGAAGAAGCTGATTTAAAAAAACAAGATTATAAACCTATTTTTTATGAAGGACTTGATGAAGTAAATTGGATGAAAAATGTAGTTACAAATCTCAGAAAATCCAATGCAAACCCATATAAAACACATATTGAAGACTTCGCCCTGAAGATTAATGATACGATTGAATTTATTAAAAAAAGCATTTCATCTTCGGGAAAAGAAATAACAGAAAGAATGACTATCTTAGAAGATATGACCAGTGAAGCACAAAAGAAAGCACAAAATAAAAAAGTAACTTACCGGTGGTGGATACATTGGAACCAGCGACTATCTGTTTTAGCTACACTATCCGCACAAAGAGAAAAAGCAGCTCATAACAATTGGTGGCAAACAGAAAAGTCATTACAGCAATTACTCAATACACCTTCTGACACGCATGACAGTAAAGAACCGTTTAGTCCTTTTGCATCTTCTATAACTATTAGCAATTTCATACAAACATTCCCGTCAAAAATTATATTCCCTTCTACACAACCGATAGGACTATTTGCTTTTAATAGAGCGAATGGAGAAGGTATCATCCCAGTCCATTTATCTAATAAACAAACCATTATGGTAGATGACGTATCTGATACGCCAGAATCACTATTTACACATGACATATTACACGCTTTTTGGGGTTTTGGAAATTTGAACAGACTTAGCTTTGATTACTTTAATTCCAAACACACAACATATAATTTTAAAAAACAATTTCATAACTTACTGATGGAAAAAGAAAGATCTTTATCTAAGGAGAACAGGGAAAAAGTAGCTATCGCTTATTTTCTGCTAACACATGAAGTTTCATATAATACCCCTATCAGAACACCTAATTTAAAAAATGAACTAGATATTTATCAGGTTTTACTAGATAACATAAAAAGTTTTGAAAATGAACATGATTTGCAAGCTGTATTACCTGACCATATATATACAAAAAATGATATTAAAGATTATCTGAAAGAGGTTAGTGCAACTTTTGCTTTAATCACTCAGCAAGTTTTACAAAAAATGAACAAACAGTGGACATTTCTCATGCAACGGATCATACGAAAATAAACCACTTAAAAAATGCCAGCTCAGCAACAGTAAGTTTTGAATAAATCAGATACTTTATTTTAATGTATGCTTTTAGACAAAAATCTAACCGCAGCGTATAATTTTTCTAGCAAATTAAACATAAATAACTTATACTACCAACTCTATACTAGAAATGGTAAAAAATGCGGATATTTAGTTATATTTTTTTCTACATTATTATTTTATTCTGTATTAGTTGTGAGAATGGTAAGAAACTCACTAATACACAAGCAACAAAAGTAGCAACAGCAACAGAAATAGCAGTACCAACAAAAGAAGTAGTAACACCAACTGAAGCAACAGCAGCACTACCACAATGTGAAGATAGCCTGTCTGCGATCAAATCAGATCCTAACTGTAATCAGTGGATAAATCAGATTCCATGGCTGTTTAAAGCAAGGACGAGAGACGCTCAAGTACGTATTGATCAAAGTGGTAAAGTTACGTGGTTAAGTGGTGTTTGGATAGATGGAACTTGGGAAAATGGCGTTTGGGAATTTGGTTCATGGCTCGGTGGCGTTTGGAAAAATGGAACTTGGGAATATGGTGTGTGGTATGACGGTACTTGGAAAAATGGTGTTTGGAAAAACGGAACTTGGGAAAATGGCGTGTGGGTAAGTGGTACCTGGCTTGGTGGTATTTGGAAGGGTGATCCAGCAAAGCACCCGGATCCAGCTCAACGCCAGTAAGTTTCAGATACATGATAGTATTAATTATAATATCTCATAAAAATAAATTAAGTTTATAAGTTACAATTCGGAAGTATAGAAACTCGAATATTCGCTTAGAATCTGGAAAAGATGTCCAGTAAAGTACCCAAATTCAGCATATAAAAGTGATCCCTGATTTGGAGACTTAAAATGAGGATCAATTACAATATATTATGAACGCTATAAAAATAGACTACATAAAAAAATATTAGATAGAAGCTTAAGCTACCATCTTTTTTGTGAATCTCGTCAAGAAAGTCTATAGATTTTGCAAAATTTGATACCTTAAGTGTATTAAAATCCCTACTGACTATTTTTATATTCCGAAAATGTTTCAATATAAGAAGAATTGATATTCACTATTTAAAAAAAATAAAAAAACACTAGCATTTATTTATGGATTGTTTTTTAATATAACTTAATTTAAACAATGATGGTAAACCATAAAAACCCACCATCAAAAAAATATAGTGATTTCGGAGTATTATACACAAAGGGAACTTCGAAAAAACTGAGAAAAATGAAAGAGTTTGTTGTTTTAACGTTAGTGTTCTTTGCTCCTTCTTCTTATGCTGCTGAGTCAGAACAAGATATTAACAAGTACATTCCAAGACAAATGTCAGATCAAACAGAAAAACAATGGGAAACAGCCACCTTCGCTGGCGGATGTTTTTGGTGCATGGAATCTGCTTTTGAAAAAATCACAGGAGTAAAAGAAGCTATATCAGGCTACGTTGATGGTAGTAGTGTGAACCACAAGTCAATGGAAAAACAACCAATTCAAACAGAGCCAACACACCAAAAGCCCAGTTATAAAGAAGTTGCCAGCGGTCAAACACAATATGTGGAATCTGTCCAAGTAATATTTGACCCAAGAGTCATCAGCTACAACCAGCTACTTAATATATATTGGAGAAACATTGACCCCACAGACTCCAAAGGCCAATTTGTAGATAGAGGAACACAATACTCCCCCATTATCTTCACACACAATGAACAGCAAAAACAGCAGGCTGAACAATCTAAAAAACATCTGTCCAAAACCAATATTTTTAAAAAGCCTATCACCACAGAAATTATACCTTATACACTGTTTTTTAAAGCAGAAGAATATCATCAAGATTATTACAAAAAAAACCCTCTTCGCTACTGGCTTTATACGGCTCGCTCTGGTCGATCCGCATTTATAAAAGATATTTGGAGAAGAGTAAAGCCTTCCACTTTGATTGTACCACAAGCAGCCGCAGCCGCTAATAGATCTGTCAGCAGCGACATTGCATCTACTGTCAAATACACTAATAAGCAGTACAAAAAGCCCCCAGTCACTGAAATTAGAAAAACCCTCACTCTACTCCAATATGAAGTCACACAAAAAAATAGTACAGAACCACCTTTCCAAAATCCATACTGGAATAACAAACAACCAGGTATCTATGTAGATATTGTATCCGGTGAACCACTCTTTAGCTCATTAGACAAGTATGATTCTGGTACTGGCTGGCCTTCTTTTACCAAACCATTAGTATCCGATAACATTGTTGTTGTTAAAGAACACACAACACTATTTATGAAACGTACAGAAATTAGATCCAAACATGCAGATTCCCACCTAGGTCATGTATTCAAAGATGGACCGACGCCACTTGGATTAAGATATTGTATTAATTCAGCCGCTCTACAATTTATTCCAGCGGATCAACTAAAAGAAAAGGGCTATGTACAATTTCAACATCTTTTTAAAGAAATTTAAGCAGCTTCCAATTCATGTTTTTTAAATCTCTTATGCAACTTTGTTTTTAAACGTTTAATTGCCTGAGCATGTAACTGAGAGATACGACTCTCTGTCACTCCTAAAACAGCGCCAATTTGTTTTAAATTATATCCTGCATAGTAATAAAGAGATAATACGATCCTCTGTCTTTCTGGTAATTCCGCAATAGATTTTTTAATCACGAGTTTAATGGATTTCACATTAAGATATGCAAATGGATCTCCATCTTTCTCCAATAAATTTAATAAAGATTTACAATCCATGCTACTAAAAATGGAAGGCTTATCAATAGATAGTACATTGACCGGACGTACTTGATTAGACAAAGTATGAAACTCACTTAGCGTTAGTCCTAAATGTTTAGATATCTCTATATCTGTTGGAGGACGACCTAAGCGAGCGGCTAAAGTGGACGTGGCTTTATCTAATATCTTTTCTTTATCCCGCACAGATCGAGGAACCCAATCCTGGGCACGTAGTTCATCTAAAATAGAACCACGAATCCGAAATTCTGCATAAGTTTTAAATTTATTATCTCGGGTTGGATCATACTTATCAATCGCATCCATTAAACCAATAACACCACTAGAAATTAAATCATCTATTTTGATATTCGCCGGAAGCCGAACAGAAATTTTTTTAGCAATGAAACGAATTAATGGCAAATAACTTTCAATGATTTTATTTCTCTCTGCTTTAGATAACGAATCGGAACCCAGTTGTTTTACAGCCGATGATTTATTTTTTCCCATTGTACTACCCTTCTATTTTAAAAATGCTTGGTGAAGTTGAATTTTTTCCACTTTTCCAGCCATCAAAAATAAATTCAGTTGATCAATGATCTCCCGTTCGAGCTGTGCTTTTTTTTGTGCATCAGAAAAAACAGATTCATCCTTGGCCGATAAGATAAATATCAAATGATCAGATACTTTATTTATGGAATTCTGAATTTCTCCTCTTACCTTTAAATCGGTAATATGAAGTGTAATATCTACCTTACTTAAACGAACATTTTGTCCAGAGGTTAATCGCACCAATAAAGAATCTAATTCCACGGATGGTAATTGAGACGATGGATGCTGAGGAATAGCACTATCATAAGAAGCAGCACTCTCATCAGGATCTATCACAGCAGCAAATTCCCTATTGGGAGAAGTAAAACGAGAATGACTAACCTTAGAGATATTTGAATGAAACAAAGTATAAATATAGATACCTGATACCAATACAGCGGTGACTGCCAACAGTAACATAAAAAAGAAACGGATCTCTTTAGTCTGATCTATAGAACTAGCGGCCATTGGATTTTCTTCCGCAATAAAATAAAAATGTTCATTTGAGTTAGAAATAGACAATACTCATCCACCTGCTTTCTAATAATGAAACAAAGCAATATAAGCTCCCTATGACTTAAGGCATGAGAAGAAGCTAAAATTCACCTAATAAGGCTTTTTAACTTGCTTAAAAAAGCGATATAGACAAAAAACCACTCAACTCAAAGACAGTTTTTTGACATCACTTCCATAAAATGGGATATGAAAATAGGCAGAGAGTAATGACCTACAATAACAGTTAAAATAATTAAACAATCTATTGCAACGAGTCGCCAATGCGAAAAGAACTATATAAACTAATCTTAGTTTTCATTATGATTTCTTTTTCCTTTGCCTTAGCTTTTTTTATTGGAAGAGAAATTACTCTAGCTGGACAAAAAAATAAATTACAGAAAAGCTCCACTACTTTTTCCCCGACAGAAATCAATCGTTCTTTCTCCTTTAAAAAAGAAGACATCCGTCAACCAGAACAATCACAAAACATAGAACCAGTACCCACACCACAAACTACATCAAATCAACCACAAACCACTCCTACATCAAATATGGCAAAAGAAAATACCCAAAAACCAGCAACAGAAACCCAACCAACTACCCATCAAGCTCCTAACCAAAATCCTCCAATGAACGCAGAAACAAAATCTAAAAAAGATTCAGTTATCTATGGTTTGTCTATTGCTAGCTACCAAAATAAAAATCAAGCAATGGACAAAGCAACGCAAATTAAATTACGTTTCCCCCAATGGAGGATTTTTGTAAAAAGATCTAGCCGCGTATACACAGTATACATTGGTCCTTTCCAAAAAAAAGAATTGGTGCAAAGATTTTTACAAGAAATAGAAAATCAAAAAGACTTTCCTTCTATGCGGATAGAGAAAATTATCATTAAAAAATCCAAAAATAAAATTCAATCCAGTGAATAATAATAATAATACATTTAATTACATATTAAATTCTCTTAATACTCGTCAATTATCAGCCGTACAAGCTCCTCCCGGACCTCTATTAATATCTGCCGGTGCCGGATCTGGTAAAACCAAGGTATTAACTTGTAAAATTGCTTACCTGATTAGACAAAAAACAGCTCAACCACAACATATCCTAGCTATTACCTTTACTAATAAAGCTGCCCGAGAAATGCAAAACAGAGTATCTGATCTAATTCAACATTTAAATATATCTCTCAGCGAAAGAATGTGGATTAGTACTTTTCACTCTATGTGTGCCCGTATTTTAAGAGATAATAAGAACATACTGAGTGCATCAGGCGCATTCACTATTTATGATACTATGGATCAGTTATCCCTTGTAAAAAAATTAATCAAAGATTTCAATCTTAATGAACAAAGCTATCATCCGAAAATGATTGCTGCTCAAATTGCTACCTATAAACGGCAAGCAAAAGGACCAAAAGATATTAGTGAAAATGATTGTGCGTATGGCAGTCGATTTCCAGAGTTATATCACCATTATGAAAAAGCATTACAAACTGCTGGTGCTTATGATTTTGAAGGCCTATTATTTGAAACTTATAAATTCTTTTTAAAATTTCCTGAACACCTGGAACGTTACCGTAATCAGTTTTTACATATATTTGTTGATGAATATCAAGATACTAATCAAATCCAATATCTAATCGTTAAAAAGTTAGCAGAAAAACATAAAAATATTTGTGTTGTTGGAGACGAAGATCAATCTATTTATTCTTGGAGAGGTGCTGACATTTCTAACATTTTAAATTTTGATAAAGATTTTCCTAAATGCCAAGTAATTAAATTGGAACAAAATTATCGATCGACAAAAACTATCATCTCTGCTGCTTCCTCACTGATTCAACACAATAGCTTAAGAAAACACAAACAACTCTTTACTAAGAATACAGATGGCACTCCTATTCAAATATACGAATTAATAGATGAATACGGAGAAGCACATTTAATAGCCAATATTATTACTGATCACTGTTATAACAAAGGTTACTCTTATAAGGATTTTGCCATTTTCTACCGCACGAATGCCCAATCCAGAGTATTAGAAGATGCTTTACGCACGAAAGGTATTCCCTATAAAGTAGCTGGAGGATTAAAATTCTATGATCGCGCTGAAATAAAAGATATTTTAGCCTATCTGAATTTTATCCTAAATAATAAAGATGAAACTTCATTAAGAAGAATTATCAATACACCTCGCAGAGGAATTGGACACACCACTATTGACAAAATAGCTAAACATTCTCACCATTTGCAAAAAAGCTTTTATGAAACAATGACTTGCTTATCTAAGGAACGTTCTTTGCCATCCGCTGCCTGTCAGGCAATCACCAATTTTGTGCAAATAATAGAACACTTAAAAAATAAAGTAACTGTTATGCCTCTTTCCGAATTTTATAAAGAAGTACTAGATAAAACAAACTACTCACGCCAATGGGAAAATAACTCCTCTATTGAAGCAATTAGCCGATTAGATAACTTGCAAGAGCTAGCTAATGTCATTGCACAATTTGAAGTAGAAAATAAAACTGTATCTTTAGAAGAGTTTTTAGAAACAATGGCTTTGTTAACACCTTCGGATTCTGACACAGTGTCCACCTCCGAAAACATAGCAACAGATAATGTCACTTTAATGACTTGTCATGTATCTAAAGGATTAGAATTTGATGTTATTTTTATGTCTGGTATGGAGGAAGGACTGTTCCCTGTATCTCAAAGTGTTAATGAACAGGAAGTAGAGGAAGAAAGAAGACTTGCTTATGTTGGTATGACCAGAGCTAAAAAAACCTTAATTATGTCTTATGCAATGAAACGACATAAATTTGGTATGCTACAATACAATAAACCTAGTCAATTTTTACATGAAATACCAGAAAAATTGACACGCTTTATTTCATTAGCACGTTATGCTAATAAAAATCTCAAATACCCTGTTCACTCAAAAAAGCATAACAAAACATATTACTTTTAAATAAAAATGAGTGCTTTAATGAATTTTCTATCGGTCAAAATACCGGATAACATTTCCAAACAAGATTGGTTAAACTGGAAATGGCAAATGCGCCATTGTTTAAAAACCAAAATAGATTATAAGAAATATTTTCATTTAACTACTGAGGAAGAACAAAGTTTTAATCATTCTAATTTTGCTGTTCAAACAACGCCTTATTATGCGCAAGTAGCCTGTTCTTCTCCTATACATCCTCTACGGAAAGTAATTATTCCTTGCATAAAAGAACAACAAATTGGACGACAAGCGATGCTAGATCCATTAGGAGAAAAGGATCATAGTCCTGTTCAGCATATTATTCACCGGTATCCAGATCGTGTGGTATTTTTAGTCACTGACTTATGCCCTATTTACTGCCGATATTGCACAAGAAAAAGATTTACTGCCGTCAATAAAAAAATGATCTCAGCAGATGAATACAAAAAAGCACTGGCTTACATTCAATCTGGATCAGGTATTAGAGAAGTGATTTTATCTGGAGGAGATCCACTGACTTTATCCGACGGATCACTAGAAAAAATATTAAAGGACTTACGACTCATTGAACATATAGAAATTATACGCATTGGCTCCCGAATGCCAGCAGTATGCCCTATGCGAATCTCCAAGACTTTTATTGAAATGATTAAAAAATATCAACCTGTTTTTATTATGAGTCATTTTAATCACCCTGCAGAGATTACAGCAGAGTCAGCTGATATGCTCAATCAGCTAGCTGATAATGGAATTGCTGTTTTTAATCAAATGGTACTGATTAACGGTGTGAATAATCATCCAGCAATTGTACAAGCTCTATGCCGAAGATTACTTTTCTTAAGGGTGCGTCCTTATTATATGTTCCAATGCGATCCATCTTTGGGAACAGATCACTTGCGCACTTCTGTTGCAAATTCCCGATGGATACAAAAACAATTATGGGGAGTATTATCCGGTTTAGCCACACCTCGCTTAGCAATGGACATTCCAGGAGGAGGGGGAAAAGTAGAAATAGTACCCACCAGTTCACTATTGCTGGACAAACACACAATCATAGCGACTGGTTGGGATGGCATCAAAGGCACTTATCAAGAACCAGATAAAGATTCTATTCAAGAACCTTCTGATTTACATCTATATTTAGAAGAATGGAATATATTAAGACAACAAAGCTATGGCTGTTTGACTGAGTAAGTTCCCACTATTCATAAGAACGATGCAAACGGAGTGGCTGACAGAAATGATTGATAAAAAAGAATAAACCTATTCCTATTGTAATAAAACAAAAAGCGGTTATAAAAAAAGTGATATCATTTTCCATACTCCAGTGCTTCCAAGGAAAAATCTTTGGTAAACTACCAATAATGAAACCTAAAATAATAGAAAAAATAAATGATTTATTTCTTTTAAATAAAAACTGTAGACAATAAAATACACACGCCAATCCAATAACCCCACCAGTTAAAAACATTATTAAGTGACTCCAAACTAACGTATTTAATATTAATAATATAAAATGATATGTGCCTAATAAAAGAAGCGCCATGCTACCGGAAAGCCCTGGCAAAACTGCAAAAAAGAATCCTAAAAAACCGGATAGAAAATATAACCACAAAGAAGGAGAAGATTGAATAACAGGTTCTACGACAAATAAAACAGATACGCTAAACATAATAGCAGCTGCCACTACAAACCATATAAAATGTCTTTTTATCTGCACTTCCTTAAAAAGGACCGGTAAAGAAGCTAATACCAAACCAGTAAATATAGAATAAACAGGGAATGGATAATACTGTAATAGATAGGAAATACCTTCCGCTAAAGTAAAAACAGACAATCCTATCCCTATGCTCACACAACACATAAACAGTTTATCTTGAAATTGATTTGTCCGGCGAGAAAAAGGAAGAGCACGAGCAGCAATGCAAATGATTTTATCATAAATACCCATCACAACAGCTAAAGTGCCAACAGACAGTCCAGGAACTAAAACCGCCACGCCTAGAATAAAACCATTAAATATCCACATTATTATCTGAAAAAAACGACTACCTTTACCTATTTGATTCATCAATGTATTTTACCCGTTTTTTTCTTGAAAAATTTTTTGTAATACAGACACATAAAACACTTGTTCCTGTTTTTTTACCTTTTCTTGCAAAGATTCTGTTGTGTCATTAGAAGATACCGCAATTTCCTTACTAGCGAGTACAGGGCCTGCATCATATTCACTGGACACCAAGTGCACAGAAATACCAGTTTTTTTATCTCCCCGATCTAAAACAGATCGATGCACATGAACACCATACATTCCTTTTCCTCCATGATGAGGTAAAAGAGAAGGATGAATGTTAACAATACGCTTATTAAAAGTAGATAATATTTGCGATCCTAGTTTTTTTAAAAAACCAGCCAGTACAATCCAATCTGGTTTCTTCTGATAACAGTAAGTACATAAGGCTTTATCCCATTGATTAAAAGAATCATAATCCTTCGGACGAAACACTTTAACCGGCACTCCATAATGCTTAGCTTTTTCAAGCACTAAAGCTTGATGACGATCGCTAACCAAACTGATTACTTTTGCTGGAAGCACCTGATTCCGACACGCACTCACAATCGCTTCAAAAAGAGTGCCTGTCCCTGAAGCTAAGATCAATATTTTTTTTTTTGCAGTAACCGACAAATTATTTAATTGCATACATAGTATCTTTATTTATTATCTACGTAAATGATTCGAATCTTTAATTAATGGCATTCCAAGATACGATTTTTTGTTCAATGGTTCCAAAAATATTTTGCCCGCTTGAAGAGTACATCTCTATTTTAACTGTATCTCCCACTTTCATAAAACTAGTTTTTATAGATCCTGTATTAATTTTTTCTAACATCCTTTTCTCCGCTATGCAGCTACACCCAACTGAGGGGTCTTTATTGGAGACCGTACCGCTACCGATAATTGTCCCAGCAGATAGCTTACGAGTTCTTGCTGCATGAGCAATCAATTGGCCAAAGTGAAAATGCATTTCACCCGCATTCGCCCTACCAAAAGCCTTTCCATTATAATCCACCAATAAAGGAAGATGTACTCTACCATCTTTCCAACGATCACCTAACATATCTACTGTTACAGTAAAAGGAGCAAAACTACTGGAAGGCTTTCCTTGAAAGAAACCAAATCCTTTTTTTAACTCTCCTGGAATGAGACCTCTGAGAGAAACATCATTAATTAAAACAAATAAAATGATATGATTTAGAGCATCCTTCGCACTTGTCCCCATTGGAACATCATCTACAATCACACCTATTTCCGCTTCAAAATCCGTGCCATGATCCATATCCTCTTGCGGAATATCTTCCAGAGGGCCTAAAAAAGTGTCACTGCCACCTTGATAAATCAAAGGCTCTGTTTCTAAGGTTTCCGGTAGTGTTGCATTTCTGGCTTTACGCACTAACTTAATATGTTGAATATAAGCTGAACCATCTATCCAAGCAAAACTTCTCGGCAAAGGAGCAGATAACTGATCTATTTTAATAGGAAATATCTCTTTAGTAGAAGAAGATTCGATCTGTTGATATAAATCTTCTAAAAGAGGACGACATTCCTGCCAATTTTCAATTGCTTCTCTTAAAGAATAAACAATATGACTAGCGCGAATAGCCCTCTGATTGTCTGATGATACAACAATTAGTTCACCATCTTTTTTATGTGATTTAATAGATGCTAGTTTCATTGTATTTCACTATAAAATCTTAAAAAGATCTATTTTGCAACAATTAAAATAAAAATAATATTGCGACTAATGAATAGTAATATTTATTTTATCGCATATTATTTCAACTAACAAGAACCAAATGAGTCTTATTTTATAGATCTTTTTTTATCCATGCCCTTGCATTAAAGATGGATCATACACTGTATCTCGTTGTTGATCTATTACTTTAATAGAGCTGAAATAACTAGTTATTAGATCTAATATTTGCTCCCTATTCTGCGATTGAAATATGTTTTTTCTAAACAAGGAACTATCTGGAAAACCAGAAGAGAACCAACAACAAAATTTTTTATACTGCAAGAGGAACATCCGTTCCTCATAAAAATTTTCCAGGTGATATTTTAACCGTTCTAATATCCGTCCATATTCCATTTTAACTGGTAACTTTCTCACTTTCTGAAAAATCCAAGGATTTTTTAAACAACCACGACCTATCATCATACCGCTACAACCACTTTGTTTTTGTAAACTAAGTACTTGATTAGAATGCACTAAGTCTCCATTTCCAATAATAGGAATAGGAGGATGTTTTGCAACATCAGTTATATAATTCCAATCTGCATTGCCAGAAAATCCTTGTGCGCGAGTGCGACCATGAATGGTCAGCCATATAACACCTTCATCCGCAGCAATTTGAATAACCGCATCAGCATTTCTGGAATCAGAATCCCAACCTGTGCGAATTTTAATAGATACAGGTAAATGAGATGCTTGTCGGACTGCTTTTAAAATTTTTCGTAATCGTGATAGATCTTTTAAAATAGCCGATCCAGCTCCCTTTTTAATAATTTTTGTAACAGGACATCCAAAATTTAAATCAATAAAGTCCGCACCAGATTTTTCTATGATAATCGCAGCATCAGCAAAATCTTGCGGTTCTTCACCAAAAATTTGAACCCCAATAGGTCTTTGGATAGCCTCAAACATCATTAGTTGTTTAGCCTTTGGATGATCCATCTGTAGTGACTTTGCGGACACTAATTCTGTCGTCACAATGCCACAACCCATCTCCCTCATAAAAGAGCGAAAAGGAGAGTCAGTAATACCAGCCATCGGAGCTAAAAAAAATGGATTTTTCTTTAATTCACCAAGAAGTTGATCTTTTTGCATATTTTTACTTTTTGTACAGAAGTTTTTAACAAAACACAATATACATCTTACTTAAAAAGCAGTTTAAAAATCATTAGTTATTGTGACAAGGCTATCAGGCATTGTTATAAAGAAAACTCGGGATGTAGCGCAGCCTGGTAGCGCGTCTCGTTCGGGACGAGAAGGCCGCTGGTTCAAATCCAGTCATCCCGACACCATTTAACAAAAAACTTTAAATAACTAAACTGTATATACATTCAATAATTTAATTCAGAAGATGTAGTGATATTTTATTTTTTTTTAAAAAGATCTTCAGCAGCTTTTAAATGGTCCCCACGTTGGCTAGTCGTTGAATCCGACAAAGAACCTTTAGGTGCGAAATACTCACAATAGTTATTTCTGTCTTTATCTTTCACATGTTCTGCTGAAGATTCACGACACTCTCTATAAGAAGATGGATCAAAAAAACGACAACAGTGACAACTGTGTAAATCAGAAGAACAATAAGGACACTCTTCCCTAAAGCTTAGTTTATGATCCCGTTCCACTCGTTTGGAACAAGTAAAACAATATACCACATTCACAGCATCACCTAATAGATTCTATCTTATCTACCAATAAAATAATAACACGATATGAATCAAACGATAGTTTTTATTTATTTTTCCAATTTAAAATCTATCTGTACTTGTATATTTTCTTGTTTAACTGGTTTTCCATCTTCCATTAAAGGCTGGTATTTCCATTTTGACACTGCCTGAACCGCCGCTTGTTCAAACAAATCTTTTGGATGAGAATTCAACACTTTAATATCTGTAACGGAACCAATCGGTGTAATAGCAAATTGTAAAGTCACCCAGCCTTCAATACCTAACATCCTTGCTTTTCTAGGGTATTGTGGATTAATACGAACGAGAGGTGCACCACCGGCACCAAACACACTACCTAAACCTCCCACGGATGGCCCTGTCCCTTTTAATGCTGATTTTAACAACATATTAATGTTTAATTTTTTTTGTGTTGGCTTGGATATCACTTTGGAACGTGCAATAAAAGGAGGAGGCTTATCTTTAGATTTTTTTTGTGGTAACTGTCGCTTCTTTTCATCTAAAAAAGAACGTGGCTTTGTGCGAATAAATTCAATCATTCCAGTTATCCGATCACTCCTCATTAAAGAAGGGGTTTGAGCAATTAACATAGACATAAAATAAAACAAACATAATGCAATAACAAAAGCTAGCCCTGTTACGATAATAACTTTTATTAGTTTTTTTAGAAAAAAATCAGACATTTTTTCCCGAACGATACTTTAATTTTATTTAATCATTAAATCTGTTCTATTATTTGTAAAAACAGCTTTACAAGCTTTAGTCACTCCAGAAGGCACTCCCATAGATTCTAAACGATTCATGAAAGACACCCAATATTCCGTAAGAGTCAAACCAAATAACCACTGCCTTTGAAACATGCGAGTTCCATATTGTGTATTAATATTAGAAAATATACTGGTTAAATTATCCACAAAGTTATTATAAAGAATAGCATTCAATACATTATATTTTCGACGCAAAATATTAGTTTGATGTATTCTAAATGCTTGAATATCAGGATGAGCTAACAAATGTTTGTTTTTATTAAAGTCTAAGCCTTTTTTAATTAAGTCTTTTAATGAAAAATTTGCCATTGACTCAAAAGAATTTTCCATCTTAAGAGACAAAGCACCTAAAGGTAAAATAGCCATTAAATACATATTTAAAAATAAATCCGCGTCAAATCTTCCTAAAGTAAGGGCATGAACGGTACCGATAGTGACTACTGCTGCACCCAAATTAGCCACAATCATTCTCCAATGAAATAGGTAGTTCTCTTTCAATGAATTCTCCTTCTCATTAAAAGCTTTCTGAAAACCTTTCCACTCAGGAAATTTTTGATTCACCTCTTCTTTAGAAGGAATACCATTAAATATATCTGTAGATCCTAACCGTGCATCTATTTGCAATTTCATCCAAGGACCAGCCAGCATATCTAATACTACACTAGAGAAAAAAACACTCCAAACTGCTACACGAGATAAATGAAATAAAGCGTCTTCACTAAATGTCTCCGGATGAAGCACTTTTAAAATCCCTTGATCGACGCCTGCTAATATTAAAAATAAAAATGCTAACTCAATTGGTTTATCTACAATTATTTTAGCTAGTTGATAACGTGTTACTCGCGCTACATCTTCAGGGTCTTTGACTCTTTCCTCACCAATAGTATATCTTTGCATAGTTAAACTAGCATCTGGATTTAAAGTATGTTCATTCTTTAATTTTTTTTTAATCCTGTATCTTTTAAGTGAAAAAACATTATTAACAATATGAGTGATCCGTTGCCCTATTTCTTTATCACTAGCTTCATTCCGTACACGATTTCTAATCTGTTGCATATTCTGTTTCGGCAATGACACCTTTTGACCGGCTTTAATCTTTGCCAATAAATGATTTCTAATTTGCCGATCTGAAAAATACTTTCCATTAGGCACTTGATCTATTATTAAAGATCGCATGGATTGATCAAATAATTCCCTAACGTAAAGCTCCATAAAAAAATGCTGATTTTTGTTCAAGCCTTTAACACTCAACCCCACATTAGCTGCTTGACCTTCTGATTTATATTCCTTTTTATATTCTTCTGGGTTTTGCTTAACACCCTTTGCAATCATTCGGTTTAAGCCTTCATCTGATTTTTTAGATCCATGGCGAATAAACTGCCTGATACCAAATAATAATCCCTCTTCAACAGCCGCCCTCCAGTAATTTCTCTCTATTTCTATCACCTGTTTGTCAAAATCCGCTACAGCAGACAAATATTCCTTAGTAGAAACAGTAGACTGATCTATTGGAATCACTGTTTTTACCCGATCTATATATTTCTGAAAACGAGTGTCATAACCTCCATTCAACATGGTCGCTCTATGATTTTGCCGTGCAAAACGATCAAAATAATTTGCAAAGTACAATGCCGGCAGTCCAGCACTTGGCCGCAAGAATAAGTTACGGAACAGAAAAGAACTACTCCACCATTTAATTAAACTACTCATTGTATAAGCCCAGTGTGGATAAGCAAATAAAGATAATAAAGCGCGAGAAAAACTGGTAACTTCCTTTGTAGAAAAGGAAGAAGATGACATAGCTATATCTGTTAAAGCACTTCTGCGTTTTCTCCCTTTAGAAATCACTTTTCTAATAAAAGATTTACTGGCTTGTTCTTCTCGCACCTCTTTTAATGTAGCTTGTATTAATTTTTCTTCTTCTTGTGTAAAGTTGTTATCAATCAACATACCTCGAGCAATAAATTTTTCTCCGTTTGAAGCACCTTGTTTCATTCCTGTTAGTTTCATGGATACTTCATCTTTAATAGAATGAATCCCATTTTCATAGTTGAAAATTAGATTAAAATCTCCATCTCCAACAATATTAAACCACCGCTTTGCATATAAACCATTCGGTGGATGAAGCTGTACAGTCGTTAATGTATTTTTTTGAGCAGCCTGCTCCTCCTGCGAAACAGATACCAAACTTAAAACGGAAACATTATTAATCAATAAATCTATTTTAATATTAAAACCATCTCTTTTATACTTATCCAAAAAGTTAGACCACCTTTCATTTGTTTGAAAAATCGTGCTAATTGGCCGATCTGCACCTGGTAAGATAAAATCTGTTTTTAAACCAATTTTCCTCCATTCCATATTAGATAAATTTTGTATAAACTCCTTTTTTGTATGATTAACAAATTTAATGTATTCCCCTGGGGCGTTCCGAAAATAATTCATCCAACGTTTAAATAAACGATCCGTTTTTTGTTGATGATCTTTGACTGCTGCGCTTCTTAAGTGCTGCATAAATTGTTTTGCATTAACCAGGATATGCACCGAGCCAAATAAACCAAAAGTCATAGCTAGCATTGCTGTCATACCTTTTGTTAAATAAATATAATTGTCACCGGCTATATATTGACTATGCAGATTTTGAGGATTTAAAAATGCAAATCCTTTTTCAACAGTGACTTGGGTTAAATCTGCCCACCGATAGAACCAATCCGCACCAAAGCTCAATATTTGATGATAAAAATCTGCGACAGCAGGATGTGCAAAATAAGCCGCACCAATTAACACAGGAGTACCTACCATACGTACCGTTCGATTCGCTAGCACTTGCAACATACCTTCTTTAAATAAAAAAAACCGATTATCTATATTTTTTTCTACATTGATAGCACCAGCTAACGTGCCCAATGCTTCCTGAATTTTTGGCGCACCCAAAGGCTGCGGCTTTGTTAAATATAAATATAATCCTTTTAATCGCTCTAATAATTTTATAGTGCGAAATTTTTCACTAGCTGTTTGGGATAACATCTCTTGAAATTTTTGATCTTGATCTAAATGATCGGTAAATTTTTTATAAAATGGCATTGAAACACCTTCTCCAGAAAATTGTTCCGCTACTCTATTTAATTGCTCTAGCTCCATTTGTGTTTGCTTTAAATGCCCATAATGACCAGTTAAATCCTTAGAAGATCCAATATCACCCCGTTGCTGAATCTCTTTAGTTAGCAATTCAATTAACTGTTTATGAGATTCATCCCAGTCCGATTTACTAAACTGCCTACGACTTTCTTTTTCCGCGGACTTTTGAAATTCAGTAATCATACTCTGAAGAAAAGGATAAAAATCACTTTCATATCGATCCACACTCACTAGTGACACCATAGTATTAAAAGATATTTGCTGCATGCGGGATAAATAATTGAGTTGATCCATCGTCAGTTGATATTCTGTTTCATTAGATTTTTTAATCACTAAAGCATCCTGTTTTTGATCCATCTCCATATCATGCGTCTGCAGAAAAACTTCCTTCGCTTGATCATGAGATAAAACACCAGATACAGCAGACATAGGAATACGAAAGATAGGTAAAGCAGTTTTTCCTAAAGCGGATTCAAAATATCTTAAATCAATAAAAGAAATAAAACCGCGACCACCTTCATAAAACTGACCAGGTTCGGCAAACACCAAGTACGGTCCTAAAAAACTCATCCATTGCACGTGATTGGCAAATGTATGTATCACTTGATCTTGATAACGTATTTGAAATGTATATTGCTTTTCCTGACTCGCTTTCCAATTGGAAGTATTATATATAGATTTTAAATCTTCCAGCGGAATTTCCTTAACTGATTGAGAACTAAAAACAGATTGTACTTGGCCTTTGGAGTTGAGCACTTCTACTAGAATTTTTTTATGATTCACAGAATGGATATTATGACTACTCTCTACTTGTTGATGAATCAGAGAATATACATCCAATAGATGATTCTGATAATAAGCATTCGGACTACGTTCCTCAAAAACATGATCGGATAAAGACTCAACTGTCTTATTAAATTCATAAGCTGTTAATACCGCATGATCTGCTTCTAGGGCCTTATCTCCCCTTTCATCGATCATATCCTGATCAGCCGCACCCTCCGTCGCATGAACAAAAATAACAGGATGAAACACTAACGAACACGAAAGAAAAAAACGAATCACATAGTTCCACATAACTGATAACTGCATGCAGTCTCCTTTTACAATTCTTGATTAGCTGATATAGAAATATTTTTCACACCAGCCAGTCTGACCTGGTCCATGACATTTACCAATAAACCAGTTTCCGATCGTTTATCCGCCTGAATTACAACAGTTCCTTCCGGGCTTTCTGCATGTAATTTTTCAATATTTGCTCGCACAGAACGAATATCCACTTTTCTTCTTTGAATCCAAATTTCTCCATTATGGGTGAGAGCGACTAAGATGGAAGCACGTTGCTTTTTTTCAGCCGTTCGCGCTGAAGGACGACTAACATCAATACCAGATTCTTTGACAAAAGAAGTCGTTACAATAAAAAAAATCAACATAATAAACACCACATCCAACATGGGTGTTAAATCAATGTTACTTTCTTCTGATTCTCGTCTTTTTGTGAAAATTCTTCTCATTATTAAGTGTTTTTTTACCTAAAATTGGTTAGGTCTTCAACTTTTATATAAAGAGGGTGAATATTTTTCCTGATTGTAATTGAGCAGTACATATCTAAAACCCTTGTAGTATTGCTCATCATTTATCTAAATGAGAAAACCAATGGATCAACTGGTTTTGATGTTTTTTAACATAATTCTCAAGAATGCGGGTAATATAAATACCGGATAAAGCTCCCACCATACCCGCCATTGTAGGAATAGTAGCCATAGAAATACCGCTTGCCATTAAACGAGCATTACCGGTTCCTACTTGAGCCATTACTTCAAACACAGCCACCATTCCCGTCACTGTGCCTAAAAGGCCCAGCAAAGGACAAAGAGATACTGCTGTTTTAATATAACAAATATTTTGATTCAGTTTTTGACTCAATAAGGAAAAATCTGCTTTCCATATTGCTCTGGACAGAGCGGACATAGGATCGGAACAATGCTTCCATTGATTAAAAATAATTTGCACATCTTTTTTAAAACCAAAATAAAAATACCAAAATCGCTCAATAATTAATATCCACAAAATAAAAATGGTCGTAAAAATCAAATATAATACCCAGCCACCACGAGTTAGAAAAGTTTCAATTGCTTCAAAAAAATGAAACATAATCGTTCCTAATTTTCACATGATAAATAAATTATTTTCTATCAATAGAACTATACATTTTTCTAATTTATTTATTATATATTTTATGTTTTTGTTGTTTCCTTTTGAATTTTTCTAGCTAATAAGCCGGCTGTTTGTTCTTCTAAAATCTGTGTTACACGTTTAGCACGAGCAACGATCAGGGTGTGACATAATAGCAAAGGTATCGCACAGCATAGACCCATCACTGTTGTCATTAATGCTTGCGAAATACCACCTGCCATTAGTTTCGGATCCCCTGTACCAAATAGAGTAATGGCTTGAAAAGTTAAAATCATTCCTGTCACTGTGCCTAAAAGCCCTAATAGCGGTGATAACACAGCTAACATCTTAATCGCACCAATACCTCTTTCCAACCGCGGAAGATATTTAATGACGACTTCACTCAGCTTCAACTCCAATGACTCCAAATCCAGATTTTTATTTTTTTCATACGTCATTAAAATGACTCCAACAGGGTTATTGTCTGTGGGTTGATCCACATTATTTAATTGAGTCAATATTTGACTTTTTTCTCTACTCAACACGATTAATCTTTCAATAACCAGCACAAGGCCAAATAGAAAGACACAAATAATAACTAAACCTACCCAACCTCCTTGTTGCACTTTTTCCCATAAATCCGGCACATGAATTAAAATAGAAATTAAAGAACCTCTGGAAGGATCCAAAGCAAAAAAATGATAACCGGATTGAGCAGATTCCAAATCACTAATATACTTAGTAAAATTCCTTCCTGGTTGCCTTTCTAATGCTGCAATTTGCGACTGACTACCGGTAACAGGTTCTTCATAACCTAAGTATTGACCTTGACTCACAAGATTAAAGCCCCCAACACGAGTCACCTGACGCGTAGATTTTTTACCATCTACACTAATGACCTCCGCAGGAAATTGTGTCACTTTACCTAGCTCTGTCATCTCCCGCTGTATTTCAAACCATAGTTGCCTAAGCTCTTTCGTAGTGGGTAGCTTTTTGCGGGCAGAAAGAGATTCGATCCATTTTTCACGACCAGGAATCTGTGCAGATACAATAGAATGCAAAACATGACCTCTAAAATCCCCTGCCACTTGCTTAACCACACCAAAAAATTCACCTAAGACACCTACAGTAGCATTTAGTTCTGTTTCTAAAATCGCTAGTTCTTTGTCGTTTTGTTCAAACGTTGCGGTTAGTTTTGCTCCAATTTGTTCCAGTTGTTTTAATTCTTTGATCGCAGAGTTAAGCAATATTTTTCTTTCATTTTTTTTTTGCTTAAACGTCTCTTCTCTTTTGCGCAGCTCCTCTGTCTGCAAAGTCCTCTCATCCATGACCTGTGTTAAAAGTTCATCTAAGGTGTTGGCATCAGCGAATGGGCTGGCTACACTAAATGCCACTTGCCCAATACAAACAATAATAAAAAACGAGTAATTATAAAACTTTTTCACAGCGTGCTCCCTTTACGTGTAGGAAAAGGAACCGGTACAATTAAAAGCTCAGGAGCTTGCTGTTTGCGAGCAACTTGCAAACCTGTTTTAATCGCGCGCTGCCAACGAGAAGGTAGAGGAATCCATTTTTTTTGACTCTGATCCCAATAAGCCTGATGAGAACCATCACGCGTTTGATAATTTAATGCTATCCGACCCACACGCAAATAATTAACATTAATCTCCTGTCCATCAATATTCTGCATGCCATAATAAGCTTCCAAAGTTTTGCCATATTCATTTTCTATCCCGTAAGCTTCCATGAGTCGCCGATACTTTTCAGATAAAGTAACATCTGCTCTGTTCATAATTTTTTTCAATTCCATTAAGCGATTTTTTCTCTCCTCCATCAAAAACGGCACATCCAATTGAATAAATTTTTCCAACACAGTATACATTTCCAACATGAAAGGAATAATTTCTTTTTTAGTTTGTTTAACTTCAACAATCTGCTGCCGGATCAAACTATTTTCTTGTTCTTGATCTTTAATGAATTTTCTCGTTTGCGTATTATAGGTGCGAGCATCTGCTATCTGACGTAAAATAACACGATGTTCATGCACTAAATCCCTGGTTTCATTTGCTAAAGTAGACACTGCATGCTGCGACTGAGCAGCTTGTTGATGATTTTGCTTCTGCTCTTTAATCAAGCGATGGAGTTTCTTTTCTTCGGAACTAGTAGAAGATATTTTTTTGGGAATAATAATATTTGATTCTTCCGCAGCAAAACTATGTAGATGCGAAGAAAAAACAATCAGTAAAAAAAAGAGGCTGGCTGTTAAAGAACCAGCTAGCCTCATTTGAATGATTAACAATATAATTCACCTTTTAGAAACGATAAGTATACCTCACGTTTAAAGTACGCCCACGAAGAGAATAAAGATCTGGATCAACATACGATGCGGGATAAAATCGTTTTAGATTATGAGGACGATCCAGACCTAACACATTATTGATTCCAAAAATCACTTCACTTTTCTGACTTAGTTCCCAAGTGCCTGATACATCTAACTGCCAGTAATGATCAATTACTGCATCAGCAGGAGAATCCTGTGTTTGTAACCGAGAAGGCATATTATGAACAACCAAGTTATATTCCTGTCCTAGATTGTCATTTCTAAAGCTAATAGTCGCTCTATTTCTCCATCTCGGAGCGTCAGGATATGTTAAATTGGTTTTGCGGTTTTTTTCTCCATCCTCCACACCAAACAAGCTTTTCATCCAGCTGTAAAACGGAACCCCTGTTTTAACATCTGATTCTTCCGTTGCCTGACCTTCCGTATAGAGCAAATGAGAATGTTCAACTTTTAATCCTGCATACCATCCGTTACGCACTGGCACACGTAAAATAGTGTCAAATTCCACACCATGTAGTCTCGATCTAGATGCATTAACCGATGTAGTCACAACATGTTCTACTGAGCCATCTGCTCGACGTTTGACATCCATGCCCAGTTCTCTTAGTTTTTCTATGCCGTTCTTCGCTTCATATTCAAAAACACTTCTTAAACCAAGAGCACCTCCTAAACCACCTTGTTGTCTCGTGCTATAATAATCCATGCTAAATGAAAGCTGCTCCACCGGTTCCAATACTAAACCTACATTGATGGATTCAGTCAGCTCCGGACCTATATCTGGATTACCCCGTATAAATGTTTTATATTGCGTACCTGGATTACATTCTTTATTTTTTTCATGTGTTTTAAAATATTCTTCCGTGCAAAGTTTCATATCCCTAGCACTTTCAGCACTTACTGATTCATCTTGAAATAAAACACCTAATGATGGAACCTTAAAACCAAGTCCCCAAGATGCCCTTAGCTTTAACGGATTGACTAGCTGCCAGGATATTGCAGCTTTTGGAGAAAATGGAAATGGCACAGAAGTTTCTGTAAATGGAAGCTCCCATTCCTGCCAAGCCAGGCCAAACCCTTGATAGTAATCTGTGCGTGCTGCTAGCTGTAGTTCTGCCTGGCCAGCTATCACAGAAGAAAGCTCTCCATACACACCACCAAATGCTCGGTTGCCTGAACCATTATGTGCAACGCCACCGCCCCACTGCTTGCCTGCTGTTGTGACTTCATCACTGTGATCTAAATAATATTGCCAACCGCCTAAAGCCCCAGTAGCAAAAAAAAGAGGCTGGCCTTGGATCTCTAGCCACTCTCCGCTCAGACGCGGCTCCACACTCACTAAGCCAGAAAAAATATGATTGAGAGGCTCATACCTCGCTTTGGAAATATCGCTTTTTTTTCCTTTAGGAAGCAAAGGATTAAATGTGCCGTCTTGCAAACTATTAAATAAAATCTCTTTATTAAAAAATTTATGATTAGTGATCGTATAATAATTGCCAGAAGCACTAACATTCCCCTCAAACTCCATAGTATCCATCACAGACTGAACAAATCTGACTTGTGTATGCAGAAAATGATTCCATATAATCGCTTCTCTAGAACCGGCACCTTTTTCATCCACAATGCGGTACAGCATAGTCACTGGACCTGTAGCAGAAACAGCAGCTGTATTATTTATTCCATTTCCTTGGCTAAGTGCTTTCTGTAACAGATTATTAAAAACATTAGGTGGAATACGGTAGTCTGAATCACCAGTTTTTTTTGGCCCTGAAAACCTATCCGGAGCTGGAGCTACAATACCACGGGATCGAATCATAGAATAAATTGTCTGACTTTCCAGTACACTAGCACCTAAGGGTTTTACTGCATGCAAAAAAACTTTGGCATGTATTTCCTGTGGAGTAAATTGCATATAAGGAGAAAAATCAAACCGGCAAAGTCCTGTATTATCTATCCTATCTTTTGGACACTTTGGCCCTGGATTCCACTTTAATGCCTCTTCACTTTTCCATGATCCCGGGCTACCTGTATCGCTAAAATGTTCTGTTCTTGGCCGACCAAAAGATCGATCCCTTAAATATAGAGGAGTATGTACCCGAAGCTGACCGGCTAAGAGATAGCTAATACTATCTTTATCGCCACCATAAACAGCTTCCACATTTAGCTGATCCCCTTTACCGGAAAAATCTTTTCTATCCCAATCCCAAAAATCCACAAAAGAAGCTAGACCAGTCAGAGTGTTCCCCTCTTCTCTTTGCGCTAAACTGCCCTGAGTGCTTACTTTTACACCTTTAAAGTTTCTTCTGGTAACAATGTTGATCACTCCCCCAATAGCATCTGCTCCATAAAGAGCGGAAGAACCGTCTTTTAAAATTTCAATTCTCTCTATAGCAATCAGAGGAAACGCACTTAAGTCTACAACATTACTTCCTCCTGTCGAAACCACACGCACTTTATTAATTAACACCAATACTTCATCTGCTCTCATACCACGTAAACTAGTATCAGTAGCAGTAGCTGGACTTTGCCCAGAAAGTCCACGTCCCGCACCGTTAGTAGCAACTGGTAAATTTCGCAAAAGATCTGACACGGATTGATGAGGAGACGCTTCAATTTGATGCCGATCAATAACTAAAATAGGAGAAGGGCCTTCGGCTTGTACGCGCTTAATATGTGAACCAATGACACTGATTTTCTCAACAGCTTCCACATCTTGCACAAATGAAGAAATAGAAAACAACACAGGTACAAGCGTTAAAAATGTTATGCGAAATAATGACTTCACTGAACCACCTCTCGTATTTTGGCTGCTAGCCATTTATTTAGATACTTCAGGCTCCAAAAAACATGAAACTGATGACATATAAAACATATCCAATAATGATTATCAAGCGGAAATTACAATAAAGCACAGGTGAAATGATATGACTCGGCGTTTTGTATATTTTTGTCATTCTGAGAAAAAATTAAATAAAAACTTATCAAATGATATTTATAAAAACATCATGTATAATAGCTAATTATGGAAAATCTATATCAATGAGGCGATGTAATGTATGTGTTTCAAATACCTGTTTTACAGGATAATTATATTTATATTTTGCATGACAAAGAGACAAATAAAACAGCAGTTGTGGATCCAGCTATTGCTCTACCAGTACAAGCTTTTTTAGAAAAAAAAAATTGGCAGTTAGATTATATTTTCAATACACATCACCATCCAGATCATGTGGGAGGTAATCTTGCTCTTAAAAAAAAATGGAATTGTCAGATAATGGGATTTTCACAAGATGCACACCGTATCCCCGGCATAGATAAAACACTCAATGATAATGATGAATTAACATTTGGCTCTCAAATGGCTCAGATTTTATTTGTGCCAGGGCATACCTTAGGTCACATTGCTTATTGGTTCAGTCGTGCAGACATATTGTTTTGCGGTGACACTTTATTCGCGATGGGCTGCGGAAGGTTATTTGAAGGTACACCACAGCAAATGTTTCATAGCTTGCAAAAAATTAAAAAACTTCCGGCAAAAACCACAATCTATTGCACGCATGAATACACAGAAAAAAACGGCCGGTTTGCCTTACGTGAAGATCCGCATAATATTCACCTACAAACACGTATGAAAGAAGTCATTACCAAGAGAAAAAACCAACAACCCACAGTGCCTTTTCCTCTATCTGAAGAATTAAAGACAAATCCTTTTTTACGATCCCGTACAGTCACCGAATTTACGCATTTAAGAGAGAAAAGAGACTATTTTTAATGATTTACTTAGTGGCGAGTAGCCGCTCGATCCCAATCCTGCTGACCAACCACTTGGCAAGTAACCGTACGAACAACTGTGACTTTAATCAAACCTGGATAAGAACATTCCTCTTCAATTCTACGAGCTATCTTCTTACTTAAATCCAATGCCTGTGAATCACTGACACGTCGACTATCCACAATTACTCGCATTTCGCGACCGGCACTCATAATGTAAGTATCTTTTACTCCTTGAAAACTCCGTCCAATTTTTTCCAAAGTGAGCAGTTTCTGGTTATAAAAATCCAAGGTCGAGCGGCGCGCTCCTGGCCGAGCACCCGAAAGAGCATCTGCTGCAATCACTAAAAAATCTAATGGTTCCTCAGGAGCCACATCATAGTGGTGCGCCCGAACAGCATGCACAATATTAGCTGCCTCTTGATATTTTTGGATGAAATCAGCACCAATGACAGCATGTCCTCCCTCTTTAGAATAATCAATCACTTTACCAATATCATGGAACATTCCTGCCCGCCGACCTAAACTGGCTGACATGCCTAATTCAGCATTCAACAGGCCACATAACCAACCCACTTCCAAGCAATGAAAATATTGATTTTGAGCAAAAGAATATCGATACCTTAAAGCTCCCATTAAATTTTTCACTTCTGTTTTGACATTTTGTAGATTTAAAGCCTGGCATATTTTTTCCCCGTCATTTTTAATTTGGTAAAACAACTGCCTCTTCACATTTTGAACTAGTGGTTTAATTTCAGCCACTTTTAATCGGCTTTTTTGAGCCACTTGCTGTAAAACCGCGCGACCCAGCTCCCGCCGGACCGGATCAATGCCAAAAATAGTCACACTAGGTTCTGTATCACTAACTTTCATATCTACTCCGCACTCTTTTTCCAAAAGCTTCATTTTATCCCAATCAGAACCTAGTAGATCCTGCATAGCACTTTGACTGGAAAACACGACCGCTTTAATCCCTCTTTCCGAACAATAAGGCTGACAAAACCGGCCAAGGATTAAATACAAAATAAAATGCGCTTCACGATTTAAATTTTGTGCAAAATGTTCTTCCTGATTTTTAATTTCCCGGATCAACTGAGCTTTTGTATCTGTCATGTACTTTGCCTGACAATCGGATTGAAGTTGTTTAACATCTACATGAAATTTTTTTTGCAAATTTGCTGTAATAGATTGTTGTTTTTCATTTAACTGGTTTTGCAAAACTTTTAATTGATGTGCCTGATTTTCTACTGTTTGTGACAAAATTGTCATTTCATTTGCTGTTTTATTTTTTTCATTAAGATGTTTCTGCCATTGACGGTTTTCTTGTTGAATCAATCTATCTATTTCAGATTTGTTTCGTCGGTGAAAGCGGGTAATTTCCTCTTGATTTTGATCCTGTTTGGCTAATAATTTTATTTTATATGCCTCTACATTATCCATAATGGAAGTATGGCTTAGATCTTTATTACCATGACCCGTTCCAATAATATCATTCGCCGCTCGACGTGCACGATTGAGCTTCTTTCTTTTGAACAATCCATTGATAAAGAAAGAAACAAATACACCTAAGCTAATCCCAGCTCCCAATCCTGTAACAACACTATTCATCATAAAATATCCTAACACAAATCATACAAAGATACAAAAAACACAGCACAGAGAAAATAAATATATAAATATTTATCCTTTAGGTTTAACGATTGAATTTAAATAGAAGAACATCTCCATCCTGAACAATATAATTTTGCCCTTCTAGCCGATATTTGCCGGCTTGGCGGAGAGCATCTATAGATTTTAATTCACGCATATTTGTAAAAGAGTACACTTCTGCTTTAATAAATTTTTTTTCAAAATCACTATGAATTTTACCAGCGGCTGCGCGCGCAGTGGTTCCTTGCGAAATAGTCCACGCTCGTGTTTCTGTTTTACCAGCAGTAAAAAAAGTAATTAAGCCAAGTAATGCGTAAGCTTTCTGGATGAGACGAGCGAGTCCAGAGGAAGCGTGTGCAGCGGATAAATTGTGTGATGATTTTGATACTTTTTCATTAACAGGTAATATTTTCTCTTGCACAGGCTGCTTCAATGACTGAGTCACTGTAGATTCTGTATGCGCACAAATGCTTAATACTGAATGTTCAGAATATTGATCACATAATAACTGAACCTTTTTGTTATCTGTTAAATCACTATCGCCAATATTACATACATATAAAACCGGCTTGGCAGTAAGCAATCGCAATGAATGAAAATAAGGTACTTCAATGGATTGAGGACAATATTCACGAGCAGGCTTTTCCTCTGTTAACAGCCAATGAATAAGTTTTTCCACTAAAGAAAGTTCTATTTTAGAATCTTTATCACTGATTCCTTTAGCCAGTTTAAGCAGTTTTTTTTGTTTTTTTTCTAAGGATGCCACATCCGCTAGAAGTAGTTCTGTATCAATCAATTGAATATCCCTTAAAGGATTTATTGATTGTGCTGTATGGGCAACATGCGCATCTTCAAAAACCCGCACAACATGTAGCAGGGCGTGTACATCCCGAATATGGCTTAAAAAATGATTACCCAGTCCTTCTCCTTTATGCGCTCCCTGGATTAAACCGGCAATATCGACAAATTCTAAGCTGGCAGGAGTGACTTTTTCAGAATGGAAAATATGGCTTAACTCATATAAGCGCATATCGGGCACTAAAACTCTTCCAACATTAGGTTCTACTGTGCAAAACGGATAGTTTTCAGCAGGAGCTTTTAGAGCAGTGAGGCAGTTAAAAAGAGTGCTTTTCCCCACATTAGGAAGTCCAATAATACCACACTTCATATATTTATCGTTTGGTAAATTGAGGACTTTTTCTAGCTTTATGCCGACCGGGTTTTTTTCTCTCCACCATGCGAGAGTCTCTGGTCAATAACCCTTCTTTTTTTAAAATTGGGCGATGGTCTGCACGGTACTCAATCAAAGCACGCGCCAGTCCATGCCGAATAGCCTCTGCCTGTCCGGTAATACCGCCTCCACGAACAGTAATAAGAGCGTCTAGAGATTGAGATTCACGAACTAAATGCAGTGGACGCAAAGCTTCTGTTTGCTTAGAAATATAAGGTAAAAATTCCTTAAGGTTTTTACCATTAATAGTAATCTTACCTGTACCTGGCTTAAGAAACACACGAGCAGTAGCGGTTTTTCTGCGGCCAGTACTATAAAAAACTTTCATAACTTAGCCACCTTTTTTTGGTGAATGAGACTGTTTGACTGTTTTAGACGAAGGAGTCACTTCAACAGAGGAAACAGTTGCTGATGTAGGTGTTACTGCTTTTGTTGAGGGACGGGAAGCAGTCGTGGCAAGGGGGGCAGAAATGGCAGTAGGCTTTTGTGACTGGTGTGGATGAGAAGCTGTTTCATAAATTTTTAACTTTTTAATCAATTTTCTTCGCATCTTATTTTTAGGTAACATTCCAAGAACCGACTGACGAATCAGCTGTGTCCCCGACAAATTGCGAGCTGCTTTTGTCTTAAGAGAACCAAAAAAACCAGAATGAGAATAGTATTTCTTATCTGTCCATTTGCGACCAGTTAAATGAATTTGGGCAGCATTGATAACAACTACAAAATCCCCTGTATCTACATGAGAAGTAAACTGTGGTTTATGTTTTCCTCTTAGTAAAACAGCCACTTCAGAAGCCAATCGACCCAGGGGACGATTAGCCGCATTGATTAGTTGCCAATCCCGCTGTATTTCATTCATTTTAGCTTGTGCAGTTCGCATGACAGAGACATTGTTAAATTTCCCTGCATTTCCTGTCAAGCTTTGTGGGATAATAGACTTTATATAGATACAACCCATCAGCAGGAGCTGTTTTTAAAGCTGCTTTGCGGTCTTTTGCCAGTAAAATAGCGCGCCAGTTTTTCAATATTTGCACAGATTTTTTTGCACTCACTGTTTTTCCACTCTGAATAGGATCTGTTTTTTTGGCCAGTAATGCTAATTGTGTCCCAACCAGATTGCGTATCATTTGCTTTAAAAAACCATCCCCTTGAACATAAAATATAAAAATATTTTTGCTACGTTGAATCCAGCGAGCCTGGTGAATCGTGCGGATAGTACTCTTCACCAAAGTACCGGAATTTTGAAAACTTTTAAAGTCATGCCGACCTTGAATGACATGGTTCATTTCCCGCAAACAATGTAAATCTATCTTATAAGGATACCAATGTACTTGCCCTCGTAAAAATACACTAGGTAGTGGCTGATTGAAAACACAGTAAATATAGCTTTTAGCGATACAAGAGCGCAGAGCATGAAAAGTAGCAGGAGCTTTCCATACTTTTTGCACGCGAATATCTGCTGGCAAATAATGATTAAGGGCTTTAGCAATAGAAAGTCCGGCTGGTAAAGGTTTCTTTAAATCAAAATGAATATTTTGCCCAATAGCATGTGCGCCAGTATCTGTTCGGCCAGCACCAACCACAGAAAGTTTTTGCTGGAAAACTTGATATAGTGCCTGTTCAATAACGGATTGAATCGTTGGCATGTTAGCATTTTGCTTTTGCCAGCCATAATAAGATGCACCATGATAAGCAACTAAAAGCCGGAATCTTGCCACAGATCATATCCTAAGAAATTTAGAAGCGAAAATAAGCTCCAATATGCAAAGAAGCTGCCAAAACATCCCCTTGAGGTAGCCAATCTTTTACAGAATAACAAGAAGAGGTTCTGACAATAATACCCATATCATGAATCCCATATTCATCTAAAAGTGTGTAACCGAGAGAAGATTTCATAATGGCAAAGCTGATGAGCGCACCTGCACTCCAATGAGAAAGGACAGAGGATAAGGTATGAAATCCAATGCTCCACATAGAATAACCAGCAGAAATAAAAGGGATAATAAATGGCTTTTGAGTGATCTGCAAACTCAACACACTGCCTACGTACATAGGAATAAAAAAACTTTTTTGATTATTATAATAGACAGTCGTACCGGCACCCGCCTGAAAGCCCCACTTGAAAACACGGAAAATTTGTAACCAATTTTTATAAAAATTCAATTGCACAAGCTGTCGGTTAAAAAAGGAACTTTTTTTAATACCCTGAGCAATTTGGATCACTTGACTATCAGATTGAACCGTCATTTTAGTCCATTCAAAAGATATATTATTTTCATTAATAATTTGAAATAACTGAAACCGCGGTTGCGGCGAATGAAACATAGCTGGAGCAAGAATAGGTATTAGAAAAAGACAAATACAACAAAATACCTGCCCGTAGTAAAAACGGTGTGCTCTGGTATCATTGTCAGATTGGATCATTGTACCCCAATAACTATAGTTTATCTGTTTGCTATGGTAGCTTTACTTAATCATATATTGCATATATGTAATGTTGTCCATCTCTTAATCTTAAGAACTTATTTATGAAAGCAATAGTTAAGCAAAAATATGTTCTGCGATTTGTAAACCATTAAGCGCAGCGCCTTTTCTAAGGTTATCTGCAGCAACCCACATTATCCAACCTTGCGGATGATTCATGCGACGCAAGCGTCCTACATATACATCATCCCATCCATCTACAAAACGTTGGCTAGGTAATGTATTTTCTCGCACCACTTGTAATCCTTTTTGCTTCACTAATACAGTTAACACTTCTTGCATCTCAGGTGACTTTTTTAACATCACCCACACTGCTTCACAGTGACTATTGAAAGTTGGTGTCCGAACAGCTGTTGCACTAATATTCAAATCCGGTAAGTTTAGAATTTTTTTTGTTTCTTGCATGATTTTAAGCTCCTCCGTAGAAAAACCACTCTCATCTAAAGAACCTATCTGGGGGATACAATTAAAAGCAGATGAATTTTTAGAAACAGATTCTGATAAAGGTTTCCCTTTTAATAATTGGATAGAATCTTCTTTAAATTGCTCCAGTGCATGATATCCAGCACCACTGATAGATTGATAAGACGATACATAGACGGATTCCAAACCAAACGCTTGTTGTAAAGGATGCAATGCTAAGACTAGTTGAATCGTGGAACAATTAGGATTTGCAATAATTCCTGCCTTGTTTTTTGAAATAGAAATAGATGAAAGATTAATTTCCGGCACCACTAATGGAATATCTGCTTGCATACGAAATGTAGCAGAATTATCAATCACCACTGCTCCGGCTTCAACTGCCTTGGGAGCCCACTCAGAGCTAATATCTTCTCCCGCAGAAAAAAACACCAGGTCCATACCATGAAAACTGGACTCACTCAGAGGATCCAATGGCAATTGTTTTGCGCGAAAAGATAATTGCTTGCCGACATTTCGACTACCAGCAAATAATTTTAAATGACTAATCGGAAAATTTCTCTCCTGTATCAATTGAAGAAAAGTTCTCCCTACGACTCCACTTGCTCCGACAATACCTACTTTCATAGCATTTTAGTGCTATAAAAAGCCTTTGATCCTCGTCAACTAAGCAACTGAGCATATTGCTATGCGTCTTTTTATTTTATAGATTTTATCATTTAGGGTTTTTTAATTTTTGGGATCTTATGCTATGATTAACTTCCTAAAAATTAAATTTAGCTGAACAAATAGTGTCAACACTTAACAAAAGGGGAAGTATTGTGAAACAGAACAAAACTCATTTAGTCACTTTATTTAGTGTATTAATTCTACTAAGCAGCGGCTGCGGACCAGCTTTTTTAAAGAAAATTATTAAAGATCATCCTGAGATCATTACGGAATCCATTAAAAGCAACCCGGTGATTTATTTAGAAGCACTGACAGAAGCACAGCGCGCGTTTATGCAAGAAAAAAGAAAGCAGCAGGCTAAAGATGAGTTAACTCGGCAGGAGGGAGAATATAAGAACCCCAAAAAGCCGGACATGCCTGATACCCGCGTTTATTTTGGAGATAAAAAAGCTCCGATCACTATTGTGGAGTATTCTGATTTCCAATGTGGTTACTGTGCAAGATCAGTTGGAACGGTAAAACAAGTTTTAAACACTTATTCAGGTAAGGTACGGGTGTTATATAAACACTTCCCTGTCACTGGAAGTCCGAACTCTGTGCCAGCCGCCAAGTATTATGAAGCAATTGGCCGACAAGATGTAAAGAAAGCCAGAAAATTTCATGACATGATTTTTGCCAAGCAAGGTGAAGTACGTAGTGGTGGTGAAAAAACTTTAAAGAAAATAGCTGAGCAATTAAAAGTGGATTCTATTCAATTAGAAAAAGACTTAAAACAGGTGGGAGATATTATTGAATCAGACCGCAAGGAAGCTATAAAATTCGGTTTTTCTGGTACACCTGGATTTTTAGTTGGTGGTATTACAGTTCCAGGAGCTTTACCGTACTCCAAGTTCAAAACTATTATTGATCGTCATTTAAAAGGACCAGAGCCAGCTGCAGAACAGAAAAAACCTGCAAATAAGGATGAAAAAAATAAAGAGCAATAAGCTAGCTGAACTAATTTAATGTCTCAAGCTGCCCCGTTAAAAAAACCGGATTGGTTAAGAGTGCCTTTGCCTAGTGGCGAAAAATATTTTCGTATTCGGCGGCTACTAAAATCCCTAAATCTAGTCACAGTTTGTCAGGAAGCTAATTGTCCCAACATCGCTGAATGCTGGGGTGGCGGAACAGCCACTTTGATGCTAATGGGGGATGTGTGTACCCGCGGCTGTCGTTTTTGTAATGTAAAAACAGGTAACCCCAAGGGATGGCTAGACCCGGAAGAACCGGAAAAAGTGGCCCGAGCGATTGCTTATATGGGTTTAGATTACGTCGTGTTAACTTCTGTGGATCGAGATGATTTGCCGGATGAGGGAGCAGGGCATTTTGCTAAAACAGTCGTTCACTTAAAAAAATTAAACCCTCGAATATTAATAGAAGTATTAACTCCAGATTTTAAAGGCAGAGTAGATTGTTTGCGCAGTGTTTTATCTGCAAAACCGGATGTATTCGCCCATAATATAGAAACAGTGGAAAGACTGACACCACGTGTACGTGACCGACGAGCAGGGTATCAGCAATCCTTAAAAGTATTAAATATGGCTAAGGAAGAAAAACCAGGTATTTATACAAAAAGTTCTATCATGCTTGGTTTAGGAGAATCTAATGAAGAAGTGGATCGCACTTTAATAGATTTAAGATCTGTGGGCTGCGATATTGTAACATTTGGCCAATATTTACGTCCTCAAAAACGACATTTACCGGTTGTAGAGTATATTACTCCTCAAAAATTCAATGAATGGAAAGAACGTGCATTGGAACTGGGGTTTTTATATTCAGCTAGTGGTCCTCTAGTGAGAAGCTCTTATCGTGCCGGCGAGTTTTTTATAAAAGGATTAATCAAAAAAGGGCTGTTTAAAACAACTAAAGATCTTCATAAGGATAACACGTGAGTAGAGAAATCCTACTACCCGAATTAGGTGAAGGTGTCACAGAGGGAGAGTTAATTAAATGGTTAGTTACAGAAAAAGACACGATACAATCCGATCAAGTAATAGCAGAGATAATGACAGATAAAGCTTCTATAGAAATACCTTCCCCTATATCTGGAGTGGTCAAATCACTGTTAGTAAAGGAAGGAAAAAGTGTTCAGGTAGGGCATGCTTTACTCACTTTAGAATCCGACAGTGAAGAAAAAGAGATAAAAGATAGGAGGAATGATTCTCGTAAAAACAATACTGGAATCAAACCACAAAGTAACGACACAAATTTTATCGCTAAGCAAAGTAGTCATAGAATTCCTGATAATCAATCGGTTGCCGCGCCACTTGTCCGTCGCTTGGCTAAAAATTTAGGCGTAAATTTATCACAAATAACAGGTTCTGGCCCAGGAGGACGAATCCTTGAACAAGATATTCTAAAATCCGCTTCCAGCAGTAAAATACAAGATAGCAAATCAGAAAATGAAGAAATTCTCCCATTCATTGGATTGCGAAAAAAAATTGCTGAACGCATGCAACTATCCAAGCAAGTTATTCCTCATTTTACCATATTAGAATCCGTCAACGTTGAAAAACTGGATGAGATAAAAACTTCTGTACGAGAAATGTTAAAAGATCAAAATATTAAGCTGACCTATCTTTCATTTGTTATGAAAGCACTTTGCCGTACAGTCATGGAGTTTCCGAATTTAAATGCTTCTATCAACGATGAAGCAGGAAAGATTATATTAAAGAAAAATTATCATGTTGGCTTTGCAGTGGATACACCACGCGGACTATTAGTACCCGTCGTAAAGAATGTAGACAAAAAGAGTTTAAAGGAAATAGCAGTTGATATTCAAAATCTTGCACTGAGAGCGCGAGAAGGAAATATTAAACCCCATGAAATGAGTGAAGGGACAATCACTATTACCAATATAGGCAGTGTGGGTGGACATTCGGCTATTCCAATTATCAATCCACCGGAAGTGGCTATTTTGGGAATGTATCGCTTAATGATTCAACCGCATTGGAATGGTCAAACTTTTCAACCTCAAAAAACAATGAATTTTTCATTAACATGTGATCACCGCCTGATTGATGGCGCTGAAGCAGCTCGTGCGATACGATTTTTTATCCAGTCAATTGAGCAACCACTTTGTTTATTTATTTAGACAAATTATTTTTTGGATCGAGGAGCAGCAGAGGTTGCACTGATAGCTACTTTTTTTAAACCGGCTGCTTGTACAGCATTAATCACAGCAATTACTTTTCCATGTAAAATATTTTTATCCGCAGCAATAACCACAGGTGTATCAGGAGAAATAGCTGAGTTATTTTTTAGCTGATTGGTTAACTCCTGAAGAGTAAATGGATTTTTATTTAAAAAAACAATTCCATTCGCATGGATGGTGATATGTACATTAGATGATGTAATTTTATTTGCAGAAGAAGCATCTGGTAATTGGAGTGAAAAACCGGTTTTAACTAAAAAAGGAGTCGCCACCATAAAAATAATCAACAGGACAAGTATGATATCCACAAATGGAATAATGTTAATTTCTGCAATCGGTTGATCTTCCGGTATGAATGAATGATTCATATTTATCTTTTACAATGTTTAGAAAAAGACAGCGCCACTTCTTTCATTGATTCCATTTGGTAAACAATAATTTTCCATTGTTTTTGCAAATAATTATATGCAGTGATAGCTGGTATAGCGACAACTAACCCAACAGCAGTCGCAACCAAAGCCTTTGAAATACCGACCATTACGATATCCACCGATCCATTGGGTGAACCAAGTGCTTCAAAGGATTCCATCACTCCGAATATCGTTCCCAGAAGACCAATGAAAGGAGCATTGGACCCCAGAGTAGCTAAAAAACCAAGTCGCTTTTCCAAGCTTAACTTGCGGGTGAGTATTTGCGAGTTGATTAGTTCTTCTAACCCTGAAGATCCTTTATTAAGAATATAATCCCACGCAATTTGCAGAATGTAGCCCATCGGCAATAAAGAATATTTGTCATAGATAAGTTTCATGTGCGCATTACGACCACTTTCCACCGCAGACATCATTTCAGATAAAATAAGAGCTGATTCTAACCTGGCGTTTCGTAAAAAGAAAAAACGATCCATCATAACAGCTACAGAAATCACACTGAGCAACATCAAAGACCACAATATACCCTCATGGGCGATAGACGAGATAATAATTAAACGTTCTGTCAACATAATGGCAGCTTCCTTTACTATATGAAAAACAAAATTACCTATTGTGTAGATTATGCAAAAAGCAGTTGTATCACCAGCTTTATTTTATAGATATCAATGGTGAATGGCTAACATATTTCAGTGATCTTGCTTTTAGGACTTTTATCTTATATTATGCTTTGCATAAATCATCCATTACATTTTAAATAACTGACTGTCGTTGTTATGTAACAAATTAATTAAAGTTATCACTTTTAAACAAAGAATTTTTTAATTTATACTTCTCTTTTGCTGAACAACAACTAGCTACCTCATCCATTCTAGTTTTTAGACAACAAAGAGACAAAATTCATCAGATAAAGCTTGAGAGAATCAGTGAAAATAAAGACAATGGGAAAAAATGAAAACTATGGCAAAAAGCCGCATAAAAAAAACAATACAAGAATTAAGACAAACTATTCAAAAGCATGATCATTACTACTATAATTTAGATCAGCCGGAAATCAGTGATTATGAATACGATCAGCTATATAAAAAACTGATTCAATTAGAAAAACAACATCCTGATTTAATAGATATCCACTCTCCTTCTCAAAGAATACCAGGAAAAGTGCTGGAGAAGTTTGAACAAAGCACTCACAGCTTACCTATGCAGTCTTTGCAAAACACCTATAATACGGCAGAAATAATTAATTTTTATAAAAAAACTCTATCTTTCTTAAAACCTTCATCCGCAAAATTTTTACTAGAACCTAAATTAGATGGAGTGGCCGTGGAATTAATTTACGAAAACGGACAACTAATAAATGCCATTACTAGAGGAGATGGCGTAACTGGAGAAAAAGTATTGGAAAATATAAAAACTATTCAGTCTGTGCCTTTACAGTTAAATGCCAAGCCGGATCTTTTAGAAGTTAGGGGAGAAGTTGTTATTCTGAAAACAGATTTTAAAAAAATTAATCTACTTAGAACGGAAAAAGGACTACCTCACTTTGCCAATCCAAGGAATATGGCTGCAGGAAGCCTCCGACAATTAGACTCTAAAATCACTGCGAGTCGCCCTTTAAAGTTTTTTGCACATTCTCCAGGACTCTATCGATCGATATCTATTCAAAACCAACACACATTCTTACAAACCATTCAAAGATTAGGTCTTCCCACACTACCTGTTACTCGCTTTTCAGTTTTTCAAGCAAAGAATAAAAAACAACCGTTTATTGCTAGCGTTCTTTGCAAAAATCTCACAGAAATTCTCCAGTATTTTGAAATAATGAGTCGCATCCGACAGAAAATGAGTTTTGAGATAGATGGCATTGTCATTAAATTAAATACTTTTTCCCATCAGAAAAAAATAGGTTCTGTTAGTCGCTTCCCCAAATGGGCTACAGCCGCCAAATTTAAACCAGAAAGAGCTTACACAAAAGTGCAAGCTATCCACATCCAAGTGGGTCGGACAGGGGTACTAACTCCTGTTGCTAAACTTGAGCCAGTATCTGTCGGTGGAGTACAAATCACACATGCGACTCTTCACAACCAATCAGAAATCCATAAAAAAGATATCCGTATTGGTGATGAAGTGATTGTAGAACGAGCTGGAGATGTTATTCCTGAAATTATCCGTGTCAATTTATCCAAAAGAAAAAAAAATAGAAAAATATTTCAAATACCTTCCTCCTGTCCTGTTTGTTCCAGTGTTATCCACAAAGAAAATGATATGCTCTTTTGTATCAATCCACTATGTTCTGCTGTTGTACTACGTTCTTTGATTCACTTTGCATCAAAAAAGGCTATGAATATAGAATTACTAGGAGTTAAATTGATGACCCGGCTTTATCAAAATGGACTGATACAAAAATTTTCTGATATTTACCAACTGAACAAAAAACAATTGCTTGGGCTAGCTGGCATGGGAGAAAAATCCAGTCAAAATATCTTAAATAACATAGAAAAAAGTAAAAGCCCTTCTTTACCTGCTTTTATTTATGCACTGGGAATCCGGCATGTAGGAGAACAAACGGCTCATGCTTTAAGTGATTTTTTTGCTCAAAAACCAACCAAAGGTAAAAAAACAGTTGTTCCTTATTTGCCAATAATTTTACAAAAAATTGCCGTTGCCTCTGTGGAAGAGTTAATGCAAGTACCGGATGTGGGTTTAACTGTGGGAACTTCTATACAAAAAATATTTGCTAAAAAAGAATTTCAAAAAGAACTAAGCCAGCTTTTTACATCAGGAATAAAAATTAAATCCGCAAAGCAAATAAAAAATAAAACAGCAATGGATCATTATCATTTTGTCATGACTGGAGAGCTACCGCTTAGCCGGACGGCGGTCACTCAGCAAATACAAAATAAAGGCGGAAAAGTGCAAAGTACAGTCAGTAAAAAAACAGACTTTTTAATTGTGGGAAACACAAAAAAAACCACGGCATCGAGTGGAAAACTAAAAAAAGCCAAAAAACTCAATATACCAACTTTAAACTGGCAGAAATTTCAGAAAAAATTCTTACTGACAGAAAATTAATCTTCTGAAGAGGTGTTCAGTTGCAAAGAAATTTTTGGCACATGCACCCCTTTAACTGTTTTTAAACGATTAGCTTCTACATTTTCAGCTGCCTTACGGCAGATCTTTTCAAATTCCTCATTTAAAGATTTAATAGCCTCATCAGAAGTTTTTAAACCCCGAGCTTTAAACAAATCTTTTGTTTTTTTAACAATAATTAATGACATAACGGCCTCTCCTTTTTTTTACTATCACTTTGTTATGATAAAAATTAGACAAACTGTCCAGAAACAAAAACCACTTTTATGCCTGTTTTTGTAAAAAAACAAGGTTTTTTTTAACTTTTTAGGCATTTTTTTAGTCAAAAATGCGAAATTAGCTAAAATGTACAAAGCTTTTGCCTGGCTAAAGCTAATCAGTGCTAGCCATCACAGTAAGTGTATTATTGCACAGCATCTGATTTGGATCGCCACTTCCTTCTTTTTCTTTGGTCCTCCACAATGGAAGGAACTAAAGTAGCAACAGCATCTTGCACATTAACTCCTCTATCAACTCCAGTTTTATCAGGACAAAAAACGCTGTTATCCATATAACCACCCACACGTTCATCCCCCATTAAGGCATAAACCGGCAAAGCAACTACCAGCAAAAATGAGCAAAGTCCTAAAATATATTTCACTTACATCCTCCTCATTATTTATTATTCACAAGTAACTTTTTTTCTCTACACTATTTTATCTACTGTTACATAACGTTCAGGATATCTAGATCGGTTTTTTTGCTACGATTCTAAAGATACTTTTTTAACTAGATTTTTCACCTTTTTTGAGAGTCCAATAACTCACTTTAATCTGACTACCAGGATCTAAAGGAGACTCAAAAATCAGCTTCTGGCCATGCAGACGCCAAGGAATGGGTGCCCCTTTTATAAATTTTACTTGCATGGTTTTAGGTAATACTGGTTTTTCTTTTAAAGTGATTTTTTCAATTAAGCTTCTCAAAAGAGAAGACATTTCTGCAAAAGCGACACGATAGTCTTCTTCACACAAAGAAAGACTCTGACCTTGAGTTAACTCAGCAATAGCTGATACTTTTGTTCCATATTGAGATCCTTTTGCATATTGTTTTTGTCGCAACAAACATTCTTCATCTTGTATAACCATCGTAAAGGCATGAAAAGATCGACCAGGAAAAAATTGCTGAACATTCTGCACTACGGATTCTGCTGTATCAGCCGATTCTGCATCTTCTACCCTTTCATCTTCGTCTGTTACCAAAAAAGCAATAATATCCCCAGAGGAGTGTAACAAAGATGGACTATCTGCCAGACGTTCTATACTCGCATTAAGAGCACGTAAAGGCTGTTCCATACCCTCCTGGCAAAAAGGAGGAAGATGGCAACTATCTTCAAAATTGCGCGTGAGAGTATCTCTAAACACTTCCTGATATTGAGGGACTGCTTTGCTTAATTGTTTTTCAAGCAACAAACTGCCCTGGTGTTCTAAAGGCATAAATTGTCCAAAATAAGGTTTGTCACCTGTATAATCTCTCCACTGCTGATTTGTGAAAGTTTTTTTACCAGTCTCCTTAGACTCTGAAAAATGATGATCCCCATGATCCGCTGTCGTAAATAAAATATGCCAATCTGTTTCCTGAATTTGAGATATTAAAGGGACAAAAGCTTTTCCTATCCGAGCAAGATCATCCTGCATAGAATCGGATACATCCAACACAAAAATAAAATCAACTGGATGATCTTTTAATCCAGCGACACGAAACATTTGTGTTTTTTTCTGTACACATACTTCTTTGCCACGCACTGTTTTAGTAATACAATCATCTCCTTCTATTAAAAACTGCACTTTAGATTCACAAGCCGTAAAAATGATACACAAAAACACCAATATAAATTGAAAAAACACTTGTTAATCCTTTGATTTAACTAAACGCTGAACCAAGTAATACAGAACTAATTCAGCCCAATACCAGCTGATACATTAATCTTAATTTTTTTGAGCTCGTTTAAAAAGAAAATACCTGATGGACAAGACCAAAGCCGTAAAAGTTATCGTATCACTGTTCATACCTGTAATGAACTGTAATTTTTGTCTCTGGCAGCAACTCACCAGAAAATACTAAAGAGCGACCGTACAATTTCCAAGAAATATTTGGCTGATTCGGTGTCAACTCTACTTCTACTGTATCCGGAATATAGAACATTTCTCGTAAAGTAACAGAATGAACAAGTTTTCTGGTACGCTCAGAAATATCCCGTAAAGACACACTGTAATTTTTTTCACACAAAGAAATATTACTGCCACCAGTGATATCAGCCAAACGAGCCACTCCCCGTCCATAATTAGCTGCTGATGTATCAAACCATTCAGCAAACCATCCTGAAGAACCTTTTTCTTGCTTAAAACATGCTTCATCTTGAATGCTAATACTAAATCCAAATAAACGTTTTTTCTGTCCTTTGAATTGAGTACTATAAGTTTGCAGAACTTCCCTAGCCTTTGTCGCATATAAAGGTTCCTGTCTTCTTTCATCTTCATCTGTCACAATAATGACCACTGTATCTGTATTAGGTTTAAAAAACTCTTGATGCACTCTATCTGATTCTGCTCGCTGAATAGCAGCTTTCAGAGCACGCAAAGGTTGCTCATTATGACCTTGACAAAAAGGTGGCAAGTGACATTCGTCAGAGGATTCACGAGTCAGTGTATCTCTAAACACTTTAGTATAGTTAGATGTATGTTTATCTAAAATTTTTTGATCTCCTATCTGACCTTCTTTTTCCAGGGGCATAAATTGTCCAAAACGTGGTAAAGATCCTGTATAATCCTGCCATCTTTCAGACTGGGACGGATTATTTCTATCATGATCACCATGATCCGCAGTCGTAAAAGCCATACGCCATTTCTTTTCTTCAATATACGATAAAAGAGAAGTCATATTACTACCAACCGCCTTTAAATCATCATCCATTGAACCAGAAACATCTACTACTAAGATAATTTCCAGTTGATCTCTGTTGGTAACTTTAAAATGCTCTATTAAATCACCTTCTGTTTTTTCTATTTGATCTTCTGAGAAAGAATCCTTATCTTGACAAGAATCACCTGCGCAAGAATGAAGTTGATAATCTGTTACATAATTATGAGGGCTTCTGTCTTCATCATTGGAAAAATCAATACGATTACAGCCGTAAGCAAACAATCCACACAAGATAAAGACCAAAACACTTTTCATAAGAGTTTAATCGGACAAAGTAAGGTATGTCTTTAGCTGGTATGACTGAAGGCTAGCTGGAATTGCTTGGTAAATATTTAACTAGTTAATGAGCAACAAGAGAGATAAAAAGCGGAGCTGCCATCCTGAAATGCTTCTCAAAGATGATAAAAAAATAATGAGTAATTCCAAGTTGTTAACTTAAAAAGTAATGGCAACCCCGCTATTTACCCCTATATGCCAATCATCCGCTGATGGAAATAGAACCCCTATACGATTCAACCATTTCACACCAGCAGGTAATTGATAACTTAATATAAGATCTGTTCCGTACAGTAGGACTGTCCAATCGGGATAAGAAAAGTGGATCGAAAAAGTAGTTTTTATATCTAAAGAATCCATTACAGAAAATACCAGTGCTGGCATTGCATAAAACGCAGAATGAAAGGAATAAAACAAATATTTTTTTAGGTACTCTGGTTGATTAGTTTTAAAACCTTCATATCTTTCAATCACAAAAGACAGTGCAGAAGAAAAAGAAGGATCAAAGTAAAAAACTTCGTTTTGATTCGTAGAACTAAAACCTAATCCTAATTTAGTCTTTAATTTTTTCCATGGAGTGTGCCAGTTTAATTGGAAAGCACCGCCACGCACGTTACCATTTTGGCCACCTTCCGCCTGCACAGAAAAAGTAGTGGTTTTATAGTACGCATATACTCCTAAATAAGCTGGCCACTTAGTTCCCCACTCTACTTGTTTTTCACCTAACCCGATAGGGTCCATTTTATAAATGGCTTCTACTCCATATTGATCTTTCTCAAATCCACCTTGAACAAAAAGATTGAACCATAACTGATCGATATAATGCACCATAGGCCGTACATAATAAGATCCAAAAAATCCTTTCCATGAAACGAATCCACGACTACCTTGTTTATTATATACAGGACTAAAAACATTGGACCCATCATTGTAACGCATACCCATACCAAAATGATGTGGTTTCCAGCCTGTTTGAAATACACCAAAATTATGAGCAAATTTTAAATACAAATGCCGCACTTCCAAGCTAGGCGGTGTGTGAGAAACAAGAGAATGAGTGGCCCCCCCCCCAGTGGCAGCAGGAGGAGAAGTAGTTAATTCAGTGGCCAGAGGAACAGTAGTGGGAGAGGAAGCTTTAGCAGTAGCACCAGCATAATTCCACCCAAAGTAAGATCCATTTTGATAATAAAATTCAACATCTGGGTGGTTGGCATAAACATTGGGGGGCGATGCTAATTGAAAACTGGACTGCACGCTTAAACCATCTAATACTTTTAGATCTGGCTCTAAACGTAAGTTATGCAAAATATGAAACTGCCAACCGCCCTGACCCACATTTTGTATAAATTCTTCTTCCAATTTATAGGATCCAGACCAATCCAATACCACGGCTACAGAAGAGCCAGTAAAAAACAGTGACAAGATACAAAATAATATTTTTATCATCTTAACCTATTTAACTGCACAACCAGAAACAAATTGAAAAGCAGAAGCAAAGTTAAAAACATTTCTTTACTTCGTCAAGCAGAGTATATGTTGCCATATATTGCCATATAATACACGCCGCGTATTTGTAATAGGAAAAATATCCTAAATACCTGTGACTATATGAAATTATTAGAGTTTTTAATTAGCTAGAGGAAAACATATCCATATAACTATAAAATATAACGCCGACAGTTAATTACCACTTCCTTTGGTGCGACTAATATGACTACGGGATAATTCCTCATCATAATAATTGGAGTAAAGCACTCCCCACTCAGTGCTACTTTCTGGTACATCCCTTTTAAGAGAAACAATTTTTTGACGTGCTTTTTCCTCTATTCTCTTATGCTCCTGCATAAAACTTGCACCGGCTCGGCGGGCAGCACGAATCACTTTATCTTTATCCATGCATTCTAAAAGGCTTTTTTCCAATAATCCGTCGACTATTAAATGTAACCAATAGGATAATCTATTTTCAGATATCATAATTACCTCTTAATTTTATTTTTCTACAATTTATACAGCATACACGTTTAATCACTTAGCCATTCAGTCCGTCTCAATATCACATATAAGACAAGTTAAATACTACGCTTTACTTGCCACACACTTTTTTAAAGTATTATTCCTTTTTTTTCAGCTAGCTTCTTTTTCAATAAAGGATACATTTTATATCTTTCAAATCGGCCAGTATGTGTTTTTTCCAATGTATCCAACATTTGTTGTACTTCTTGCTCTAATTCTTTTTCTTTATTCAAATCCTGACTTAAAAGAGCATGTACCTGCTGTGCTACTTGTTTTGGCGCAGCTTTTAACACAGCAGCACCTGATTTTTCCCATTCTTTGATCAGCAAAGAAGTTAAATAATTAGAAAGATTCTGATTCCAGCGCATAACTCTTATTTTTTAGCATGAGCGCTACTAACTAAGCGAGCTATTTTAATATAAAGAAACAGATAAGACCTGATTTTTCATAATATTAAATAATTGTATTAGCTTGCCAGTGACAATATCATGTTCTGCACAACTACTAGCCGCAGACCAATGACGGCAACGATCGGCTAGTTGTAATCGCCGTGCCTCCAATGGAATAGCCTGAATAGCAAAGTCCCCCATAGCCTGACACTGTGTCTGTTGTATCTGTCGTATCCTCATTTTTCCACGCAACCAAGTAGCCGGGAAAGGTCTACTCAAACATTTATCTGCATAATTGCGCATAGCAAATAGAGAGCGCACAGTTTTTACCGGAGAAATATCCAATTGCCGATCCATCGTCCTTTCTTGTCTAAGATAAATATTTAATTCACGAGAAAATTTATTAAAAACCTGCCTCGGCAAATTCACAAATACTTTAGCGCTAGTGTGTTCACGTTGCTCTATAAAAAACATATCCTCATGGATTCCATAAGGGTAATTATCTGCTCGTTCAATTTGTTGTTCCGCCTCATTATAGTAATAAATGGCTTTTTGTAATTCGTGGTTCGTAATTGTTGTGTGCCTCATATCAAAAGTGGATCCTGTTTCGTAAAAAAGAGCCAATAAATAGGTAGCTTGAATATGATATTTCTGTGATGCTATTTCTAAATACTTTATTCCCTTTGGAATATTCTCCTTGCACAAAAAACTAAGCCCTAAATCATAAGAAGCTATGGCTAAGAGCTGTGTTTTGTCTTTGAAAGTTCTATTTTTAGTACGTTCAACAAGTTTATTAAATATTCGCTGTGCATTTTGGTTCCATACTTCTGCATCTCCATAGCAATGAAGCAGATTACCAATTGCAAACACTTGTGCTGAATAAATAAGACCTATGAGTGGCAAGTATCTCATCATTTTTACAAAATAAAATAACCATCCGTGTTTATGTGTCATCATCCGTTCTTTCTTGCCTTCGTTGTCACAAATTTTAATCACCTTATAGCATCTACATTAATTGCATAAAGTGAAAAGCTCCATTATTACAAATGATCCTTGCCATGACAAATGCCCTTGATGCATGCTTTATAAAATATTGACTACTGATGAAAAAATTACAACTTAAGTTGTGCATAACATATAATATTTTATATAGTATCCATAATAAAATGTTGTAGGATAGCAACAGTATGGCAGTAGGCAAAAATAATTATTAACTGATACCATATCTGTGACAGATTATTATGAATTATTTTTATTTTATCTTCTGTGCTTTCTCCATTTGGTATCAGTTATAGTTAAATAGGCATCCCTCTATGGCGATTTAAAACATAAGTACAAAACATGTCTGAGCAAAAAAAACAATATATTTTGCACCTTCCTAAAACAAATTTTCCAATGAAAGCTGGTCTGGCGGAAAAAGAACCAAAGCTCATTCAGTTTTGGCAAAAAAACCATATTTATCAAAAATTGATGCAAAAACGACAGCAACAAAAGCTATTTAGTTTTGTAGATGGCCCTCCTTATGCAAATGGGCGGTTACATATCGGACATGCTTTAAATAAAATCCTAAAAGATATTACAGTAAAGTACAGAAACTTATCTGGCAGGCATTGCCCGTTCAATCCCATTTGGGACTGTCATGGCTTACCAATTGAACTGGCCGTATTGAAAAAATCAAGCAATCAAGACCTTAGGACAGGAGAACAAATCCGTAAAATGTGTCGCGCAGAAGCTCTGAAGTGGGTGGAAGTGCAAAAGCAACAATTTGAACGTTTAGGAGTATTAGCTAACTGGGATCATCCTTTACTCACAATGGATCCAGAATATGAAGCACAAGAAGTGCGCGCACTGGCAATGATTACTGATAAAAAATTACTTTACCGTGGGAAAAAGCCTGTGTATTGGTGCCCTGTTTTACACACAGCTATTGCCAATTCTGAAGTGGAATATTCTTTACGTAAAAGCCCTTCTATTTATGTTAAATTTCCAGCACCGCATATCCCCACTTATCTACAATTAAAAAGCAAAAAACCTTGCTATTTTGTAATATGGACAACCACTCCTTGGACACTTCCTGCCAATCAAGCCATTTGTTTAAAAGCGGATCTACTTTATGGCGTTTTTGATTCTGGTAAGGAGCTATTAATTTTAGCGGAGCAACTAAAAAGTGTTATGGAGAAAAACTTAAATCTTTCATTAAATCAACTATGTTCTTTTCCAGGTAAAGACCTGGAACGGCAAAAAGCCCGACATCCTTGGCTTTCTCAAGACTCTCTTGTGATTTTAGGAGATCATGTGACTGCAAAAGAGGGAACAGGCTGTGTACATACAGCTCCTGGGCATGGACAAGATGATTTTACAGTCGGTGTTAAGTACAAATTACCCATTTTTGCTCCTGTAGACGCTGCTGGAAAATTCACTGCAGATGTAACAGAGTGGAAAGGTACTTTTATATTTAAAGCCAATCCACAAATTATTAACAAACTAAAGCAGCAACAAATGCTGCTACATGAAACAGAAATTACACATAATTATCCTTTTAATCCTCGCTCAAATTCTCCATTAATCTTAAGAGCGGTTGAGCAATGGTTTATTGCTCTTGACCAACCGGAATATCCTGTGCGCGCAAAAGCTCTAGAAGCTATTCATCATCAGATCCAGTTTTGCCCATCATGGGGAAGTAGACGATTAGACAGTATGATCAAACATTCTCCGGACTGGTGCCTTAGCCGGCAACGACATTGGGGTGTACCTATCCCCGTTTTTTATTGCAGCCAATGTGATCATCCTCTACTCGATCCTAATATTATGAAAAGGATAGCGGATCAAATGGAAGAATCTAAGCAAGGCATTGAATATTGGTTTTCTCACACAACCAAGCAGTTACTTCCTAATCCAGTTCCTCATTGTCCCAAATGCAAAAACAATACATGGGAAAAAGGGAAAGACATTTTGGATGTCTGGTTTGATAGTGGAATATGCCACTTTGTGTGCCAAAAAAAATACGGCCAAGATACTTTCCCAGCAGATGTTTATTTGGAAGGCAGTGACCAGCACCGCGGATGGTTTCAAACCAGCCTAAACTCTTCTATTTGTTTGAACGGTAAAGCTCCTTTTAAAACATTGATCACCCACTGCTTTATCAATGATGCTGCAGGATATAAAATGAGTAAAAGCAAAAAAAATGTTGTTGATTTGCAGACAATGCTTACGCAACGAGGAGCGGACGTTGTGCGGCTTTGGGTTAGCAGTGAAGATTATTCACAAGATTTTCAACTCAGTGCTGAAATCATAGATAGAGTCACTGAAACCTATAGAAGATTTAGAAATACTTTTCGCTTTATGCTGGGAAATTTATTTAATTTCACACCCAATCAACATTTATTAGCTTTTTCCAAAATGCAGGAAATAGATCAATGGGTTTTAGGTCAACTCGCTAGATGCATCTCGCAAGTTAAAGTTCATTATGATAATTTTCTCTATTACAAAACTTATCAAACACTCAATGTATTTTTTACTAATACTCTATCTTCTTTATATTTAGATATCTTAAAAGATCGCCTGTATACTTTTAAAGAAGATAGTCAGGAGAGAAGGTCTGCCCAAAGTGCTATCTATTTAATAATAAAAAATTTAACTTCTTTAATGAGTCCCATTGTAACTTTTTTAAGTGAAGAAGTTTATCAGCACTTACCTGGAGAAAAGAAAGAAAGCGTTTTGTTGACTGATTTCCCTGTGACTCCATCGGAATGGATACAACCGAAAATGGAGAAAAAATTTGAAACTTGGCTGAGCATTAGAAAAACAGCTTATGCCAAAATGGAGCAAATGAGGAAAGATAAACAAATAGGTTCCAGTTTAGAAGTACAAGCTACGATCCACGCACCTCCAGCTTTATTTAAAGAATTCAGTCAATGGTTGGACTCTTTTAAAGAATGGTTGATCGTGTCACAGCTTTCTATCCAATCTGCCACAGACCTAAAAATAACTATTCAAAAGGCAAGAGGCGAGAAATGTGAACGGTGCTGGCATTACAGTGAACAATTAAATAATGAAAAAATATGTCTTAAATGTACAAAAAATCTGCTATAAATACAAACTTATGAAATATATGAAATATTGTTTATTTTTAACGATTTCACTGGCGATTGTTGCTTTGGATCAAGCGACAAAATTGATCATTCATACTCAATTCAATCTAGGAGAGGAAAAAATTATTACCCCAGGTTTTTTTAACCTTACGTATGTGCGAAACACAGGCGGTGTATTTGGTGTGTTTTCACAAAGTAATGATGTGATTCGCACGATCTTGTTCTTAATTTTACCGGTATTAGCTTTTGTTTTTATCGTATCCATTATCCATCAGTTAAAAGTTACGCAAAAATTTCATTTGCTAGCTTTTTCCTCTATTTTTGGCGGGGCAATGGGTAACTATATTGATCGAATTCATTTTGGTTATGTAGTGGATTTTTTTGATTTCCATTTCAGAGGATTTGTTTGGCCGGCTTTTAACATCGGAGATATTTTTATTGTAGTGGGAGTGTTTTCAGCTATTTTTATTATTTACAGAACAGAAGTAGAGACATCCCCTTCGGATAGCTCGTAATCCATATTAAAAGACCTGGATCGAAGAGATTGATCCGCGATCACTGACTGAGCATGCACTTGTCGTTTCACTAAATCCATTTCTAAACGAAAGTTCCGGATCTCGCTCAACAACTGAGAAATATGATATTCATTTCTGGACATAGATTTCTTAAGAGTATCCAAGTTTTGCCCATAACCTTGAATAAATTGACTATGGCGATGCATTAAGTCAACAACATGTCTTTGATCTTCCTGTCTCTGTTCAGGCTTTACCCAACCTAATACTTTTTTCTCCCATTGCTGAAATAAATTATGCGTAGCAGATTCCAATTTCTGACGTGCTTGAGAGACTTCATCTATTTTTGTTGTAATGCGAGTTAACCAACCTACCAACCGAGAATACATTGTATTTATTTTCTCATGGCAAGATTCAACCTGTAATTGTGTTTGATTTAATCGTGATATCACTTCCTTCCAATCTTTTAAGGATAATTGTACTTTTTGTTGTGTAGATTCCCGCTCTGCAGCATTTTCAAATAATTGAGATTTTATCTTACGATTCATTTTATTATCTGATTCCTAATTATTTTTTCATAACATAATTTTACGATAATGACACAAATATTATGACACAGCCCCTCTGGTATAAATAAATTTACTCGACTAGGTACTTACATTACATTTATTATTCCAAAACTATGCCTGCTGTCACTGATTTTCAAAAATATCTATCTAATAAATTATCTTCATCCTCTGATAAGGAATTTTTTGTTCTGCACAATTATTTTTCTTATTTTTGTCAACCGGATGAGCAAATAAGTTTTGAATTGTTGCAAAATTTTTACAGAAAAGTGCTACTGATTCCTTACTGGCAAGATCGCCTGCATTTATTACAGCAAGCGTTAACAGAAAGCTTATCAGACTTTGCTGGGCTACATAGCTGGTCAGAGTGTGAACCGGAAGACATGGCTAAGGCTCCTAATTGGCAATTAATTAAAATCAAGCAGGAAAAGGATTTAGCGCAAATAATAGATACCAGCCTCAAAAAAGATCTATCTACAGGAGACAAAATAGAAATCATCCCACACCATCCTGAGCATGTAGTAGCTGTCGTGCTTAAATTTGATGGACAATTAAAAGTATCAAATTTTGGTCCAATGGCTATCATTGATAATGGTTGCATTGAACCATTAACTTCGTTGTCGGAACTACATTATCTTTCTTCTTTCCAGATGAGTCCTTCTCATATCCAAATATTGGAAGATTCCTATAAAGGATTTATTTGCTTTAGGGTTAAAGATAATCAATGGAGTGGTGAAATGTGCCGCGGAAATTGTTGGGAAAAACTAGAAAATTTTAAAGTAAAACAAGCAGAAGAGCAGCCAGCTTTATTCACCCAATTAAAGCAATTGGAAAATTTATATATTCAACCAGAATCCGATTTTCATTATCAAAGGCTAGTACAATCTTTACATGAACAATATCGTCAGATGTTGATTAATGAGAATTACTCTTTGTTAGATACACAGCTCATTTTATCCAAAGCCAGAACAGCGATTAGAAATTTATATCCCGACAATCGTCTTTTAATATTACTGACTGCCAACATTGAGTTTCACGCGCAAAAAAAACAAAAACTGCAGCAGCAACAGCAGCAAATGAAGGATCAACACACACAACATCTAGCAGAATCCAACAAACTGAAAATGTTGTAATCAACACATTAAAAATAAAGAAACTAATTGGTTTATTCTACTGAAGCACACTTGTTATGCGAACTAATCCAACCACAATCAGGTGCTTCTTCACAGCAAACTTGAGTCCCTCTTTTACTGCACAAAGGTAGACCTCTAGCAAACAAGTAATACGTAAAACATGTAGCTTCATATATATATAATACAAATCCCTACCAATTAAAATAATAGATATATCTAGTAAAATGATAGACACATCTATTATTTTGTTGTATAGTATTTATTATGAAAATCGTTCCCTTGCCTTTTATAAAGACGCTTAAATCTAACTTGTCTATTGGTCACTTAATTCAAGTGGTGCAAGGGCCAAGACAGGTTGGAAAAACAACAGGAGTGATTCATTTTTTAAAATCACAAAAAAAGCCTTATCATTATATTTCAGCAGATGGTGTCCTGGAAAATGAATTTTCTTGGATATTAAGTGAATGGCAAACAGCTTGTCATAAAAAAGTGACTTATTTTGTGATTGATGAAATTCAAAAAATAAGAAATTGGTCAGAGATTATAAAAAAAATCTGGGATGAGAAATTAAGATCTCCCAAACATAAAAAAATCCAATTTATTTTACTTGGATCTAGTTCTCTTAAAATCCAAAGAGGACTCACAGAAAGCTTAACTGGCCGTTATCAAATCATCAATGTTTACCATTGGAATTTTTTAGAAACAAAAAAGATTATTTCTATTTCTCTTGAACAATTTTTAAAAATAGGTGGTTATCCTGGTTCTTACTCATTAATCAAAAAAAAAGAAATGTTTGAGAACTTTATAAAAAAATCCATTATTGAACCTGTTATTAATATGGATATTTTGCCTTTCTCGCATATTCAAAAACCAGCTTTGTTTAAACAGGTTTTTAATATTTTATGTAACTATCCTGCTCAGGAAATTAGCTACACAAAACTCTTAGGACAACTGCAAAGCAAAGGAAATACCGATCTTATAAAAACCTATATCTCTTTTTATGAAAAAGCTTTTTTATTTGCATCTTTAGAAAAATTTTCATCTAAGGCGATAAAAATAAAATCAAGCTCTCCAAAGTTTATACCTCTTTGTCCTTGCTTTTCATTATTTAGTCATCAAAAAAATATTGCTTCTCGTGTTTTTGAAGCAACAGTGGGAGCGCAGCTTTTACGCCTTCCCGGTGAGCTGTACTATTGGAGAGATAGAAATAAAGAAATTGATTTTGTATTTCATTTTCAAAATAAAATTTATGGTATTGAAGTGAAATTTGGAAAGAAAAAAATAGTATCAGGAATGGAAGCTTTTTTAAATGCTTTCAAAAAAGCTCACCCGATTTTTATTAACAAAAATAATTATGAGAATTTTTTATCCCAAACAGAAAGCTTCTTACTAGATCAATAAGCTTATTTTGTAATTTTAATAAAGTGATAACTGCGATTAGGAATTTATATCCCGACAATCGTCTTTTAATATTACTGACTGCCAACATTGAGTTTCACGCGCAAAAAAAACAAAAACTGCAGCAGCAACAGCAGCAAATGAAGGATCAACACACACAACATCTAGCAGAATCTAACAAACTGAAAATGTTGTAATGCTTAAGAAATTAGTTCTTCTTTCCAAAGTTTCTTCAGAAATACTCTCCAAGGAAGAATGAATATATTTTTATCCACCACCCGAGTTTGTTTTTCTAAACATACCACCATTAAATTTTTAACTTTCCATTCTTTCTTCAAAGCTTTAAGTCCTTTTAAATGGTTACTATGTATTCTCCTGGAAGATTTTACTTCAATTGCTGTATGCATATCACCGCAAATAAAATCTACTTCATAACCAGAAGCCGTCCTCCAATAATGTATATCCAGCTCCGGATTTTTATATTTTTTGTAACTCATTAGTTCCATCAAAATATAATGTTCAAAACTTTTTCCAAAAGCTTCGTTACCTACTTGAGGATTTCTCTTTGCCAAATAATTAGCCACTCCAACATCAAAGAAATAAAATTTATCCGTCAAAATTGTCCTGCGATTTTTAGATGATCTCCAAGGCGAAAGGCGATAACCTAAAAAAGTATCCTCTAAAATCTCAAAATAACTCCGAACCACCTTGGCTTTTATGCCTGTTTCTCTAGCCATATTTGTATAGTTCAAAAGTTCTGAACTAGTTAGAGCTGCTGTTCTTAAAAACTCAGTAAAAGCCGGTATGTTTCTCACTAGAGATTCCATAGCAATCTCCTCTTTGAGATAATCAGCAACATAAGATCTTAAATCCCTTAAAGGAGAGGAGGATAAAAAATGAGAAGGAAGTAATCCTGTTATTAAAGCTTTTTCTAAAATAAAACCTTTCGTTTCATAAAAAGAAAGAGGAGACATTTCAAAACGCCAAGCTCTCCCAGCCAGCAGATTTGAATGACTCCGTCTAAGTTTTCTAGCGCTAGAACCGGTTAATAAAAAAGAAGCAGATTTATTTTCAATCAGCCAATGAATTTCATCCAGCAAAGCTGGCACTTTTTGAATCTCATCAATGACAGTTAATTGTCCCTTCCACCTTTCTCTCAATAAAGCCGGTCGAGAGACATATTCAAAATAAGTATCTGTTTTTAGTAAATCAATAAAATGATACTGAGGCTTTAAAAAATGATGCTTTAACCAATAAGTTTTCCCTACCCGGCGAGGCCCCCAAAGAAAAGCCGATTGCCCACGCTCCAAAGATATATCTAAGCATCTTGTGATAATTTGTCTCATAAATATAATTTATCATGATAATCTGCCATTAACAAGCAATATTACATAAAAATTTTGGCACAAAAAAACAGATATTATTGGCTATCTTAGCTTTTTTATTTTCTTAGTTATACTTTAACTATTAGCCTAAGATTTATATGGTTCATTTAATGAATTAAATTTCATGCGCAAAACAAAAACTGCAGCAACAGCAGCAGCAGATGTAATGATCAACACACACAACATCTAGCAGAATCTAACAAACTGAAAATGTTGTAATCAGCACATTAAAAATAAAGAAACTAATTTGTTTATTCTACTGAAGCACACTTGTTATGCGAACTAACCCAACCACAGTCAGGTGATTCTTCACAGCAAACTTGAGTCCCTCTTTTACCCCTTTGGGGCAATATAAAGTTTGCTATTGTGGATATGTGTAAATTTTATACGCTGAAAATTAAAAAATTAAAAACTAATTGTTCGGTAAATGGCTTTACATTACTATAAAGCAGGGATAGGAAACAGATTCATACATAAGGCCATTGAAAAAGGATGCTTAAGATGGGATATTTGTCGTTATTTTATATATTTGTTGCATTCAGTGTCGGTCAGACTTCAGCAACAGTAACTGATAGGGAGATACAAGATCTGCAAAGAAAAGCTGATGCTGCAAGGGCAAATTTACCTCAAAAAATAGAAGCAATAGAGGCTGAATTACAAGCTAAGTTGCAAGAAATAGACGATGAATATCAAACCAAGATACAAGTCAATAAAAGGGATGCTGAATTACAAGAAGCTAGGTTGCAGGAAATAGACGATGAATTACAGGCTAAGTTGCAAGAAATAGACGATGAACATCAAGCCAAGATACAAGTCAATAAAAGGGAGGCTGAATTACAAGCTAGGTTGCAAGAAATAGACGATGAACATCAAGCCAAGATACAAGTCAATAAAAGGGAGGCTGAATTACAAGCTAGGTTTGAATTACAGGCTAAGTTGCAAGAAATAGACGATGAACATCAAGCCAAGATACAAGTCAATAAAAGGGAGGCTGAATTACAAGCTAGGTTGCAGGAAATAGACGATGAATTACAGGCTAAGTTGCAAGAAATAGACGATGAACATCAAGCCAAGATACAAGAGTCAATAAAAGGGAGGCTGAATTACAAGGCTAGGTTGCAGGAAATAGACGATGAATTACAGGCTAAGTTACAGGAAATAAACAATGAACATCAAACCAAGCAGGTTGAAAGCGTAACACCTGTCCATAAAATACCTCTTGTATATCAAAATAACATAATAGCTCAGGCCAAAGCTCAGGCGGAGTATGAGCATAATTTAGAAAAGCATAAATTGCGATTGCAGACAGAGGATAAGGCAAGAGAAGAGAACTGGAAAGTAGCTAGAGAGAATCGGGAAAGCCACAGATCATGGATACAATGGAGGAAATGTTTTTCATTTCTTAGAATATTTGAAGATGGATGGCTAGAGAGACTGGAGAATGATACAATATCTCGTCACACTCATAGTGAATGGGGTTGTGGCTAGAGAGACTGGAGAATAACCCTCTTAAATCATCATGAACCTTGTTTATTCTACTGAAGCACACTTGTTATGCGAACTAATCCAACCACACGTAGGTGATTCTTCACAGCAAACTTGAGTCCCTCTTTTACTGCATAAAGGTAGGTATTTTTTTTCAGGACAAACAGCAACTAAACATTGACCATGTAACCATGTACAATTTGAATCTTGTTTACAACAGTCCATGGTGTCCTTGCTAGGACAATAAGATGTATTAAGACAATCTTTAGCGACACATCTTCCACCTTGATTTTCTGACCATTTACAGTTGTCCCTTTGATCACAGCAGTCATGAAAATAGTTATAAGCGCATACAGGATCTACTTCACATGTTTTACCATCACCACGTGATATTATTTTTTCAACCTCCTCACCTGTGGATGTCTTTGTAGTTTCTTTCGTAGTCTTAGAACAAGAAAGTGAATAAGCAAAAATTATCCCTAACAAACAAGCGATACGTAAAATATGTAACTTCATAAAATAACTTCCTCCAACACAAGCCGTAGCTTGCCTTCATTTAAGTAAGTAATAATATAAACCATCAGCACATGCAATATCTTTAAACATTAGTAAATTTTATATTTAAAAAATCAATAAAATAGTAACATTATTGCTACTAACCCATATAAATATGCTAATCATCAGATACAACTATCTATTGCCTCCTAGGAAGGAGGAAAAATGGAAAAATTTCATAAAATAGTTTGTAGATAAACCGTGAATACAATCAACAATAAATAAAAACAATTAACTACGAAATTATCTATCTCGGCGAAGTGCACGCCGCACGGATTTGGTCATTTCTTTTTTCTTAATATACTCTCTTTTATCTCTCTTCCTTCTACCTTTTACCAAGGCTAACTGCACTTTAGCCTTCTGTTTTCTAAAATAAACTTTTAAAGGAATACACGAAAGTCCTTTTTGATGAATCTGACCAGATAATCTCAGCAATTCATAACGATTCAGTAAAATTTTTCTCTTTCGCTCTGGATCGTGATTCCGAGAAGCTGCTGGAGTATAATGGCTAATATGTAAATGCAGCAAAAAAGCTTCATTCTTTTGAAATACAACGTAAGCATTTTTTAACTGGCACTGTTTTTTTCTTAAAGACTTTACTTCTGAACCTTGTAGCACTAATCCCGCTTCCCAAGTATCCAAAACTGAATAATCTAATTTAGCTCGGCGATGAGTAGCCACGATAACATGATTATCCTCTTTCTTAGAATTTTTCGTATCCGCTTTCATTCTTCCTCACGCAAACAAATTAATTTTTAAAAAATAAAAATTTATTTTTATCAATTTTATTTCAATCTATTTAACTGACAAAACAAATGCACAAACTGCCCCACAGACACTTCCTCTGCTCGCACAGATAATAAAAGCCCCATTTTATTAAACACACCCTTCGCATGATTAGCTCCAAATTTCTTTTGTAGCCGATTAAACAAAAATTTCCTACGCTGAGTAAAACATAATTTAATAAATTCAGTAAATGCGGATAGATCAGAAACAACATCACCCGCTGATTTTTTCTGAAAGAGCAAAACGCTGGAAGAAACCTTTGGCTGTGGATAAAAATCTTTTGGATCAGCTCCCGCCAAGTGTTTTATTTCCCAAACAGATTGCGACAATACACTCAATAATCCATAATTTTTAGAATGAGATTTCGCACAAATTCTTTCAGCCACTTCCTTTTGAAACATCAATACCATATAACGTAAATGTTGGATATTTTGCGAACACTGCACCACTAAACGGCTAGCTATCTGATAAGGTAAATTACCAACCAACAAAGATGAAGGCTTTAAATAATCTATCCAATTACTTTTCAATGCATCCCCTTTAATAATAGATATTTTATTTTCCCAGTACCGGCATAAAATAACATCTCGCTCTATGACTACCAAAGGAATACTTAAATCCATTAGCGGTTTTGTTAATGCTCCTAAGCCTGGTCCCACTTCTATAATAAATGCTGGATCAAATTTTTTAACTGCAGTGATCATTTTCTGAATCAATGCTGTATTTGTTAAAAAATGCTGCCCTAAAAATTTTTTTGGTGTGAAATTTAATTCTTGTATTGTATTTTTAATCTCTCGTACATTCATAAAAAATCCGATGGCAATGTATAAGGATAACAATTAGTATCTTGATGACTATATTGCCCTTTCAGAAAAGGTGCAAAAGCTGCATAACCGATCATCGCTGCATTGTCTGTACAATACCGACTTTGCGGCAACACTAACGACACTCCATTTTTATTTGCCCAAGTATGAGATTTTACACGTAATCTGGAATTAGCACTCACGCCTCCTGCAATCATTACGTTGCGTAAACTAAATTTCTGAATCGCTTTTTCCAAACGGGAAATAGTATGATCCACAATCGCCTCTTGGTAATCCGCACATAAATTAGATATCCATTTTTTATCTTTCCGATCCCCTAGCTTTTGTAATTTTCGCCCAGCAGCTGTTTTTAACCCTGAAAAACTAAAATTTAGCTCGCTCTTTTTTAATTGTACTAAAGGAAAGTGATATTGACCCAGCTCAGCCCCTTGGGAAAGCTTATCTATTTTAGCCCCGCCAGGATATCCTAGTCCCAGTTGTCTCGCAAATTTATCCAGCGCCTCCCCGGCTGCATCATCTACTGTATGTCCAATTAAGCGATACCGACTGGCTTCCTCTACAACAAACAGATGCGTATGAGCACCACTAACAATCAAAGCTAAAAAAGGAAAAGAAAGCTGCGAAGGTTTCACACATTCTTTGTCCCATAAAAAAGGAGATAGTAAATGTCCCTCTACATGGTTAACCGCTACATAAGGTTTTTTCATTACCAAAGACAAAGTTTTAATCGTCACTAACCCAACCATTAAAGCACCTACCAGACCAGGCCGATTAGTTACCGCCAATCCAGAAATATCCTCCCAAGAATTATGGCTTTCCTCCAATACTTGCTTGATTAAAGGTAGCAAATGATGCACATGATTCCGACTGGCTAGCTCCGGTACAATGCCACCATAGGATTGATGCACTGTATGCTGGTGTACTTCCAGATGGTGTTCTACGAAACCATCTGCCCGCACCACTGCCACTGCTGTATCATCACAGCTAGTCTCTACAGCTAAAATTTTCTTCATCACAGACTGTTATAGCACCTGTCTTGTGCTTCATTAATATTTATTTTTATACTTTCTAAAGATGTTATTGATTTAAACTGTGAATTATTTTTGTTTCAACCATTGACGAGCTTTTTTAGCCTCTGAGCTTTTAGGAAATAGATGAATCAGTTCTTGAAAAAATACCCGCATTTCCTTTTTCATCTTTAATTCCTTAAAACAAAGACCAATTTGAAATGTTGCTTTTTTATAAAGAGGTCCTTTTTTGTTATCTTTCCGATATTGCTCATAATATACAATCGCCGACTTCCATTGTTGTTTTTGAAAAAACAGTTCCGCTTGATTAAAAGACTCTTCCTTAGTCAATTGTGACGAATCTTTTGGTGCATTTTGTGCTTCACTTTTTTTAGATAAATCAATCAGACGAGAATCTAAAGCTTGAATGAGAAAAGCTTGATCCTTTTGTACTTTATCCAACACTTCCACTTGTCCTCTTAATTCCCGCAAATAACCTTCCAGTTGTAAAAGTCGCGCAGAAGTATCCACTGGCTGATTCTCCGATGTGATAGCTGTCTGTTCTGGTTTTTCTACTACATCTTCAGAGGCTAAATTTAGTGACCGCTGAGTGTGATGACTACTGAGAGATTTATCTGCAGAAGAAGGATCCATAGCGGAGTTACCCCTACCCCATACTCCAGCTTGCTTCATACCTGCACGAGTCAGCATACAGCCACTACACGAATAAAGGATAAAAATCATAATCCAATATTTCACAATCCACTTCCTGTACCGAGTTTAAGCCGACTAATATTTTCTGCTTTCTCTGCCCATCGCATAGATTCATTAAAAAATCGACGAGCAGACAGATAATGTCTATCATTAAAATTTTCCTCACCTTTATGATAATAACCCATCGCTTTCATCCATTGTAATTTTGCGTTTTGCTTAGCCCTGGCATGACTAGCAGACTGGATAGCCGTACGAGCTAAAGTATATTCCAGAAAAGGAGGCCGACCAGAACAAGCACCCAACATACATAAAAGAATGACCAACAAACAGAATTTCATTAATATAAGGGAACGAAATTCACCCTTCTGTTTTTAGAATGTTCCACCTCGGAAAGTGGTCTTTCTTCTCCATAACTAATAATAGAAATCTGCTTATCTAAGCCTTCTGACACTAGAAAGTTTTTCACAGTTTGAGCACGCCGACGGCCAAGACCGATATTGTATGATTCCGAACCCATTGTATCACAATGCCCTTCTAACTCTACACGGGTGACTTTTTCCTGATTACGAAGCCAATCTAAATTAGATCGTAAAGTATCTTTCATCTCTTCTGACAAAACAGAACTATCATATTCAAAATATACTGTGCTTAAACCTTCAATAGATCCACCGTCACTACCCTTGTTATCCATATCAATATCTTGCGAAGAAATATCCTGCGCTCCTGCACCCATTAATTTGTTAAGATCAATTGCTTTTTTTTCTTTTGTAACACAAGCAGTAAACATAAAACTGATCACCAACATCAACATTCCTTTTTTCATGCTATTCTCCCTATTTAATTGTTAAACTTTCTAAGCTCAAATTATCTGCAATTATTTTTGTCCCTAACACTGAATAGTATAACCACAAACAAAGGGAGACGCAAAGCAGAAAAATCAGCCAACAAGAGGGTTTTTCTAAATATTTGTTATCATAAATCTTTGTAATAACCTCTTGCCACTTGCCACTTGACTTTTGCTGCTCTGCCTTAGATGATTCACCCGCATTTGCCAGCACTTTTTAAGAATGGGAAAATAACGATATGGACACTTCAGAAAACAAAGATATGCAATGGATAAAAAATTTGGTTCGCATGGAACAGGATATGGAAACTTCCGGGCAAGTCTCTCTACCGGAAGCAACAGCTTCTCCAGACGAACTAGCGGAACACACTGACGAATTTATGAAACAGTTAAGATCCGCTTTCACTTCTCATTGTTCCGTATTTAACCATATCAAAGGTTTTTTAGGAAGTTTACGCATCTATGGGATTGCGGGCACCAAAGTGGATTTTATGCTTTTTCGTCATGGACATAAGTTAATTTTCTCAGTTAAAGAACCTGGACTTATGTCCATCCGAATGAACTTTAACAGCAACATTTTAATGACTGGTAATGAAACTAAACAACAGGAACCATCTGATTTTATTAAAGGAGAATGGGGACCTTTTAACGAACTTAAATGGACATATAATAATAAACCTATCAGTATTGATTACCTTATTCGCTATTATATGAGTTTATTCGTAAAAAATAGCATTAAATAATAATTACATTATAAGGAAGAATCTGGACCTTCTTTCGGTGAAGAGGAAGGTATAAAATCTACGTCTTTAAAAGGCGATTTGCCAAATTGAAACAACGATTCTTGCTTATGCACAGGTTTTGAAACAGGCTGTTTATGCACAATTTTTAATTTACGTGTAGTAGAAGAATTTTTTTCAGCCACGTGAATACGTTTTTCCAACTGATCACATACCGCTTGTGCCTTCTCCACCATTTCCTGTAATTTCCGACATTTTTCCTGTGAAGAAAATAGCTGTCGACTAATCTGAGAACTTATTTGCACAGATAAACTCTCCAGTTCATTCATTTTTTTTCTTAAAACCTGAAGACCCGTGCTTAGCCTGGAATCTTTCTTTAAAAATTGATCCCAAATTAAATAAAAAGCAAAACAAAAAAAAGCAATTAAGATACCACTTGTAAAAAACAAAAGAACTCCTCCTCCATGCTACTTGGTGATCCTGAATAAAATTAAAACAATATAAAAGAAAAATCTCAACAAGCTATCTGTTGTGACTCTTCGTCCCAATAACCACTTTAGTCCAAAGTAGAAATAAAACGTTGGATTCTCCCAGCTGCTTTAGTGAGAAGTTCTGGCTCTACAGTGAAATTAATCCGTATATAACCCGTTTGACCGAAAGCTTCTCCAGGTACACATAGCACTGATTGATCTTGAAACAAACATTCCACGAAATCAGCAGAAGATCTAATCTGTTTTTTCTGATACATGCCTCCAATTATTTTTCTGATATCCAACCAGATATATAGTCCACCTTGGGGAGGATAGATATGAACTCCCTTAATACTTTGAAAGTTATTTAAGGCCATATTTTTAGTTTGAATTAAATTCTGCCTGATTTGTTCCACTTCTGCGTCACAATGATCTAAAGCCCAAGAGGCGGCAGCTTGAGAAATGGAGCAGGCACAACTAACGGACTGGCTTTGAAAACTAGACATCGCCTGAATAATATTCTCCTTTCCTACAGCCCAACCAACTCGCCAGCCGGTCATAGAATAATTTTTTGAAACAGCATTAATGCACACGATGCGATCCTCTAAATCTGGACATGCCTGCAATAAATGAGGAGCCATAAACCCTGAAAAATACAAATGATTATAAATATCATCACTAAGAATAATTATCCGCGGATACTCTCTCAAAACTTGTCCCAAAGCTGTTAATTCTGACAAACTGAGTACAGCACCCGATGGATTATTCGGATAATTTAAAATCAACACTTTAGATTGTGCAGTAATACATTTTTTCAATGCGGATGCAGTTAATTTAAAATTATCCGAAGTGGGAATAGGCACAAAACGCGCTTCAGCCAACTTTGCAATCGCTGGATAACTGACCCAATAAGGCGCGGGAGCCAATACTTCATCCCCTGGATCACAAAGTGATTGGATAGCAGAAAATAAAATAAATTTAGCTCCGATGGATACAGTCACTTGTGAAGGCCCGACTTTCACACCTAACAATCGGTTGAAACTATTAGCAATACTATCTTTCAAGTATTGCTCTCCACTCGCTGGAGTGTATTTTGTTCGGCCATCTTTAATCGCCTGGATGCCAGCGGAGCAAATAGCAGCGGGCGTTGCCCAACTAGGCTCTCCGATGGATAAAGAAATGACATCTTTACCTTGTGCTTTTAAACGATTTGCCCGCGCACTTAAACTCATCACTAATGATGGCTGCATGCTGGATAAACGTTTAGAAAGCATCATTTATCCTTTAGTTTATTTTTTAATGCTTGAACAACTATTTCTGGAATCCATTGACTTAAATCTCCTCCATGCAAAGCAATATCTTTAATTACCCGAGAAGATAAATGTGTATATTCCGGACGAGTAAAAGCAATAAAAGTTTCACAATTATTAAATAGCTGCTTATTAGCAGCAGCCATAGTTAATTCATATTCAAAATCAGATACTGCCCGTACACCACGTATAATGATTTGAATCTGATTGCGACGCATATAATCTACTGTCAGTCCATCATTAGAACACACCTTTACTCTAGGTATATTTTTTAAACAACGGGACACGATATCCAAACGCTCAGGCAAGGAAAATAAATATTTTTTTTTAGAAAAAGTAGAGACTAAAACAACTAAAGTATCAAAAAGTCCACTCAATCTTTTTACTAAATCAATATGACCTTTTGTAATAGGATCGAAACTTCCTGGATACACAGCAGATAAAGAACGCGAATCACTCACGTGGCAAAGCCTTTCCATTGATAAAACAATACTTTTTTATCACCAAATTTCCTTTCCGTAAACAAATGATAACTATCTGTGGAAGGAGGAGAGGATTCTTGAATAGAAATCTCCAGTACACATATCGCGCCAGCTTGTATAGCTGTAAATTGCCTGAGATAACTTAAAACCTTTAGCCCCCATTTTTTATTAAAAGGTGGATCCACAAAAATTAGCCCAAATTCAATAGATTTTCTTCCTGTAACAGCCCGACTAGACAGAAAACGAAAGACATCTCGATGATAAATAACCACTTCTTTATCTATTTTTAACAGTTGAACATTTTTTTCCACAACAGAAATAAACTGCCGACCGGAATCCACCAAATGCGCTTCTTTTGCTCCTCTGGATAAGGATTCAAAAGCAAGACTCCCTGTTCCAGAAAAAAGATCCAATATTTTATGAGAGGAAAAAGAAATACGTGAACTAAGCACATCAAATACAGATGTTTTTACTCTAGCTGTCATAGGTCGAATGTGACGACCAGTAAAAGTACATAAACGTCGACCTTTAAATCGACCAGCAATAATTCTCATTGAGCTATCATATTATATGACCAGCATCTATTGTGCCTAGTTCATGTTGATAACGCATACATAATTGTTCTGCCTGATTGAAAACAGCCAAAATATCATCAAATGGCTTGGGAATAAATAAATCTACATTTTTATCCAAAAAAGAACGAAAATTATTCTCTTCATTCAAAAGATGAGAGCTTTTAACAAGCTCTGGATGACGAGCAGAAATCATAACTACTTTTTCAGTTGATTTACCAACAGATTTTAACAAAGAAGGCCCATCCAATTGGGGAAGGAAAACATCCAAAAAAACTAAATCCGGACGAAATGCTAACCAAATGTTTAAACCTTCTTGGCCATCACTAGCTATTTTCACTTGGTGCCCTCTTTCGTTTGCTATTCGGGAAAGAGAGCGTCTAATTAGCAATTCATCATCTATAATTAAAACTTTCATATTTTACTATCCATTAATCGGTAGTTGTAACGTAAAACACGCCCCACCCATAACAGAACGGGATGGTTTTAAACTCCCGTTAAAACTTTCTACAATATTCATACTAACATTTAATCCCAGTCCAGTACCCTGATGTTTCCGTTTAGTAGTAAAGAACGGCTTAAAAACTATATTATAATCTTCACTTTTAATACCTGGGCCATTATCTTCCACAGACACAAAGGCTGAATCTTTTACTTTCCCAACACTTACTGTTACACGTGCCTGATCTGAACGACTAGCAAAATGATCTTGCGCCGCCTGACAAGCATTTTTTATTAAATTAAATACTACCTGCTGCAACAAACAAAGCTGTGCTTTAACAAATATTGGTGTTTTGCAAAGCTGAATCTGAAAATCCACCTGACAAGTAACAGATTTTAAAAAAGAGAGAGTATTTTGAACGGCTAAATTTAAATTGCACTCATGTAACTGCTGAGAACTAGAACGAGCAAAATCCAACAAATGAGAAATAATTTTTTGTGAGCGACGTGCACCTAAAGCAATCGCATCTATATCTTGTGTTAAATCATCTGTTAATTGCCGAGAATGCAATAGCAACTGCGCCATAGATAAAATACCCGTTAAAGGATTATTTAGTTCATGAGCAATTTCTTCTCCTAGTTTACCCAGCGCAGACATTTTTTCACTTTGGATCATCTGACTACGTAGAGCTAATGATTCTGTAACATCCACATAATGATAAATAGTATAAACAGAATCTTTAATACAAGCTGGATAAGAATATCTCTCATAAACCCGATTATTCCAGTGAATCACTTTTTGGCTAATGTGATATACAGAAGATTGTTTATTGTTAGCTGCTTGAGTATTTTCCAACAATCCCATTTGATCAAACATTTTATTAGAACTGTTAATCTGATGATCTTGATCCAATACAGCAAGTGGTTCTTTCAAATGATTAAATGTAGAATATAAAAGATCAGAACCAGTCTGCAAATGATCTTGCAATAATAGCCGATCTAAACCAACTGTAATGCAATTTAAAAATGTTTGATAAAAACGTTGTAATGGAATAGGATTTGCTGTGAAAAACTCCACAAATAAAACTGCTGACTCTTTAGCAGAATATTTTTTTAAAAAAATGGGTACAATTAAAATACGTTGCACCGGACGACCTAATTCACTAGCGATATATCGTCTAACATCAACGTTCGCAAGACCTAAAGCAAATCTTTTAGGCCATAAATTAGTCGGCTGTCTTTTATATGTATCTTCTTTAGAATATACATATTGAAACCGGCCAAAATGACCTGAATGCCAACACAGCACAAAACTTTTAATTTTAAATGGCCCACTAGTTTCTTTATACAACGCACCTAAAAATTGTTTAATTGTATTAGCAGAGAATAAACGATTAGATAATTTAATTCTGGCTTGTATATCCCTAATAGAATTGTCTTCACATTGACTATTAGAAACAGATATCATGTTTTGTGGTGCTTTCAGGCAATTTGATTTTTCATCATACTTTGCTCCCATTCATTAAAATAAGAATGAATGCAAAGATCTTTATCTAAAATAGACATAATGATCGCTCGTTTTTCATGTAGTAACTTGATAATAGTTTTTTTATCTTTTTCGCTAACTGAAATGGATTTATGTTGCATTAATTCTTTATCAAGAGATTCAATCGCTTCTAATAAAACCTGCCGGTTATGATAGAATGCATCCAATCGGCTGAAATCTCCATTTTGAATGCGGCGATGTTCACATATGCTTAACCGCTTGAACCGTGTTAAATAAGTATTTTTTTGTTTCAATAAATTAATGATGATGTTCATACAATGATTATGACACATAAAAAAATAAAAAAAAGACGTCAATAATACGTCCTGTACCAAAATGAGATAAAAAAAATCTTTTACTGGATCAATGTTTACAAAAAGTGAAAAACTCTTGACAGGGTGAAAGTCTGGTCGGGTTTTTATAGTTGTTTCAATGCTTCTGTCAGTTGTTGTGTTTGCTGACGATGAACAACAAGCTCTATTACTGCAGGAGATTGGAAACAAAATTTTTCTGGCCACTCCTCTAACTGATAATAATGCATATCCCATAGCTGTGCCCATTTTTCAAAAGTCAACTGATGGGGATTTCTTAATAAGGCAGAACCAACGGATGGTAATGAAGACAAAGCGGGCAAAGAGGAAAAAATCTGACCTCCACCATTATTGATCACTACAATAAAATAGTCCCCTTTGTTAGGTAGGTGTTTTAAAACCCACGGTGCGGTCAAATCATACAAACAGCTAAGATCCCCTAGCAAGCACCAGTTTTGATGAGACGCCTGACTTTCACCTAAAAAAGAAGAAATTAAACCATCAATACCATTGACCCCTCTATTACCTGTGTATTTTAATTTATTGTTTTTGTATGTTGCGGATAAGTGCCACTCCCGAATGGGCAAGCTATTGCCTAAAAATAATAAAGAATTAGCAGGAATTTTACTAGAAAAAGATTGGACTAAACTTTGTTCACTTAAAGGATATTTTTTTAGCAACATCTGCAAGGTTTTAGCTCTTTGACGATCCTGTTGAATAAGTGCCTCTAAAGGTGGGCACAGACGCTTGTTTAACAAGCAATCAGAAAATTTAAAAAAAGATTTAAAAGAAACAGCAGAAGGACGTCGACTAAGACCAGAATAAGATTGATCACTAACAGACAAAACCGGCAACGAAGAATGTTTTTTTTCTAAATCCATCCAAAATCGGGTACAAGGACGTCGACCCATACGAATGACTCCATCTATCTTTTTATCCAGCACCCATTCATTTAAAATTTTATCGCCGGACTTCAAAATCAAAGGATCTAATATATCTGATTCACGTAGACCAGATAGCGCTTCTGCATAAATAGGACACTTTAGATGAGATAAAATATCTTCAGTTTGGCCTCTAAACTTATTTGGCATTTCAGATAAAATAAATACAGGGTTACGGGAAGCGGAAAAAAAATCCGCTATGGTTTTTTCATCCTCACTCCATTGCTCATCCTTATTCACAATGAAATCAAACTTTTTTTTACCAGAGGGGCTATTCCTTGTCTGCACGGGTGTGTGTTTGATATCCAACAAAGGTTCATCAAAACAAACATTGATATGACAAGGTCGGCGAGCGGACCATTGAGATAAATCAAAATCCAAACTATTTTCTAAATCAAATGTATTGTCCACATAATGAGAAAAGATACCTATTTGTTGGATAGTTTGCGGCGCAGCTGTGCGACGCAAAATGGAAGGCCTGTCAGCTGTTAGGAGAATTAAAGGCAAACTGGAATAATATGCCTCTACTACACTAGGCAGTAGCTCAGCGACAGCAGTACCGGAAGTGGTGATAACTGCCACCGGATGGTGGGTCCGACGAATACAGCCTAAAGCAAAAAAACCAGCAGATCTTTCATCAAAGAAAGGAAAAGTTGTAAAACCCTTTGCGGTTGAAAGAGCATAGACAAAAGGAACATTACGAGATCCGGAGCAAACACAGAAAGTATCCACATTGTACAATGCGGCTAAATCATCAATTACTTTTTTTGCCAATTGAATATTCATAACAATATTTTTTTTATTGCTTCTCTTTTTATTTGTAATTCTTTCCATTCTCGATCTATTTGACTGTTTCTGACTAATCCACATCCGGATCCAACATACATTGTATTTTGGATAAACTGTATATTACGAATAGCCACTATGCAAAAAGCAATATTACCAAAAGCGACCCCAAATGGAGAGCCAAATCTAAATCGTTTGCCACATAAATTTTGCAACCGACGCAGCAATTGTAAAGCAGAATCTTTAGGCTGACCTCCCAAAGCCGGTGTTGGATGTAAAATTCGGCAAAGAGAATCAAAAGACATATTTTTTTTTAACAACAATTCAATATCTGTCCTCAAATGATGAATATGGTTTGTTTTATCTACATATAACGGAGAAGTGAAAAGTTTTCCCAGTTTTTTCAGGGAGGATTGGATATCTTGAACCACTAACTGATGTTCCCATTTTTCTTTGGCATCTTTTAATAAATTATGAGTGGAATTTTGAGCGGTACCGGCTAGAGCCATCGTGTGCACGAACCGGCCTTTTTTATGAAATAATATTTCAGGAGTACAACCAATGACTGCCTGCTTTGAAGTCCAGAAAGCATAAGAGAAACCTTTTCGGCAAGAAATGATCTGGCGCAAAAAACACAATAATTTATTTTTATCCAAAGAGTAAGGAATGGATTCAAAAAAAACCGGAACGGCTTTCTGAATTTTGTTTACTTGAATATTTTTTTGCACGATTTGAAAAACTGTTTTAAATGTTTCAAAGTTGGGTTGAATCCATTTACTCCCATTAATCTTTTGCTGGTTTTTTAACGATTTTTCATTACTTAAGTGATTCAACTGCATATTTTTAAAAACTTTTTTCAATTCCATCTGTGACAACACATCAGCCGCTTTAGGATGATACCAATACTTACCTGCTGAAGAGAGAAAAAATGGAGGATAAAACAAGCTCCATTGATAGGGATTTGGTTTTTGCGCAAGTGAAAAAGGACCGACTCCCAACACATAACGATTCTTAGAGATCTGCAGTAAAAATCCTTCTTTTTCCCATTTCGTAAACATCATATTTGTTTCTTTCTAATTTTTAGATTTCCCTAAGACGGATGTAGATATAAACATTAGAGTCATTCCTTTTGATAATCCTGTTCTATCACTAACAAATGCTGCATTTCTATAACAAAACTGCCAGAAAAATTTATTTTAAGTTAGTTTATTGACAGAATCAAACAAGGCAATATAAAAAACGATTGTGACAACAACCCATTCAGTATGAAATATAGAGTAAAACAGAAATGATCGAGTAAATGAATAGATGAATCCACGATAAACAGATGAACAAAAAAAAATTAATTTATTTAGGACTTAGTGGAGCTTCAGGCCGAATGGGAAAAGCGGTGCGCGAAGCAGTCCAGCAAAAAAACTCTGACTTTATCATTAGTGTCAGTTGGCCAAAAGCAAGACCAACAAAAACAATTCGCAATGCGCACAAAATCACTATGCCAACTAAACGACAATCCAATGCACATTCCATACAAGCGGTAGTGGATTTTTCCTCTCCAGAACTTTTAGAATGGACATTAAAATGGTGTCTATTGAATAAAAAGCCTCTTGTAAGTGGTACCACTGGATTAAATAAGAAACAAAAGCAGTTATTAAAAACTGCTGCGAAAAGTATTCCAGTATTTTATGAATCCAACATGAGCTGGGGAATATGGTTAATGAAAAATTGGATAAAAAAAATTTCAGCACCTGAAGATGTCTCTATTCAACTGGAAGATATCCATCATAAAAATAAAAAAGATCAACCGAGTGGCACAGCTCTAAAACTAATAAACTGTTTTTCTCCGGCTACACGAAAAAAAGTCACGGTTCAAAGCACACGTAAAGGACGAGAATTTGGCATACACCGCATTTGTTTTACAACAGAGGATGAAGTACTCAGGTTAGAGCACCAAGCGTTAAATCGAAGGCTATTTGCTAAAGGAGCTTTAAATATCATTCGCTGGCTGATAAAGCAAAAACCAGGGTTTTACTGCTTAGATGATATTTATACTTGACTATGCAAAACGAAGTGATTGATCACAATAATAACAAAGGAATTAAATGAAATTTTTTGTTGATACAGCAGATCTGGAACAAATAAAAAAAATTGGGAAGTGGTTTCCGTTAGATGGAGTGACGACCAATCCAACTTTAATCGCTCAAAGTGGCCAGGAGCACCATAGTGTCATCCGCTCTATATGTGAAGCAGTACCAGGAGCGGCGGTCAGCGCAGAAGTGTTATCTACCAATGCACAAAAAATGTATGAAGAAGCCCAAATATTAAAAAATATTCACTCTCAAGTGGTTATTAAAATTCCGCTCATAAAAGAAGGTTTGATCGCTATAAAAAAATTATCCCAACAAAATATCTCTACAAATGTTACTTTATGTTTTTCAGCGACTCAGGCTTTAATGGCAGCACGTGCGGGAGCCAGTATCGTATCCATATTTGTCGGCCGGCTAGACGATATAGGGATACGTGGCATGGAAGTGGCAGAAGAAGTCGTGCATTTATTTTCCCAATATCAAATAAAAACACAAGTATTGGTAGCGAGTATTCGACACATTGGCCATATTATGGAGGCAGCACATATTGGAGCAGATATTGTGACGATTCCTCCTGCTTTATTTCCAAAAATGATAGAGCATCCTTTGACAGATAAAGGTTTAGATCAATTTTTAAAATCTGCCGGAGTAGCAAAAAAATAATAGAATACGCCGGACAGGAAGTAGGTAGATAGATTGATTATTTCACTCCGGATTTAAATTAGCTACGACAAACCGGCAAATAAAAATTATTTCTTATTTCTTGTTTTTGAAAAATTTTTAATGAATGCTTTTATATGTATCAATTTTTATTAAATACTTTTTTTATTTTGATGTTTATTTGTGTGTGGCTGTTTCCAAACACACCCAGCCAACTGATATTTTTAGGGATCTCTAATCCAATATTTTTGTCCAAAAACACTCTCTTTCATTCTACAGACCAGTATTAAATGCCATGTCCAATATAGATGTCAGTTTGGATCAAGCAATATCTCTTATTCAGCGTGGACAAGTAGTAGCCATACCAACAGAAACTGTATATGGATTGGCTGGTTCAGCAACGAACGAACAAGCGCTTAAAAAAATTTTTCAAATTAAAAATAGACCTTTATTTAATCCAATCATTGTTCACTGCTATCATGCAGAGCAAATGAGTCAATTTCATACTGTCAAACATCCAATATTAAATCAAATGATACAAGATTTCTGCCCAGGACCTTTAACTTTTGTTTTAAACAAATCACCAGCAACGCATGCATTAATTACAGCTGGACAAAATAAAGTAGGACTTAGAATCCCACGTCACCCTATTACTTTAGAACTAATTAAACGATCGGGTCATGCATTATGTGCTCCCAGTGCTAATATGTATGGACAGTTATCTCCAACAACAGCCAATCATGTAAAAAAAATTTTTAAAGATTGTGTACCCATTTTGGATGGAGGAGCTTGTACTGGCGGTATTGAATCCACTGTGATAGAACCAAATTTTAATAAATATCATTTAATGATTTTGCGCCCGGGATTAATTTCCAAGATACAATTAAGAAAATGGTTAGATGATAATAATTTGCAAAATTGGAAAATAACCACTAAAACTTTTTCCACTTTAAGCCCGGGACAAGGAGGTAAGCATTATCAACCACCCGTACCTTTAGCAGTCCTCACAGTTCATCGCAAAACTTTACCGACAAATACAGAAACACAGTCATTGATTGCAACACAACTCCAAAAAATGTATCCACAAACAAGCATTAATAATTATATTTTCAAACAACTCCATTTAAAAAATTCAGCTGAATTAAGTGCTAGATGGCTCTACCATGATTTAGATATATTATCTAACAACCCTAATCATGTGATATATGTTTATAAAACAAAGCAACAGATATCTGAATCTTGGGAAGCAATATGGAATCGTCTGGAAAAAGCTTCTTTCTGCCACATTAAAATCACTTAAACTATCTGCATTTTGCCATAAAGCACGAAAACTTATCCTCAACACTGAACAAATTTTACTATGTTGTGTGAAAATTAGATGGAATCTATCCCTATTCTCCATTTTACAAAAACAGTATAAAATTTATACATGCGTATTTATATTGAACAATTTGTACAGTTAATAACTTCAAAATCTCTTTAAAATCCTATTTTCGTCACCTATTTTACTTAAACTAGCCCGTTCTTGATAATGCTTTTCTAAAAGTATGTGTATGGTCTGATTTTTGCACCATAAGATAATATGGAACTTACCAATAAGCACAACCCCTGTAATTTAACAAAAGGCCAAATAGAACAAATTATCCGGTGGTGGATACCCTCTATTATATTGATTCTGAAAAAACAATACGAAACACCAGTTTTACATTTTAGAAAATTATCGTTAACTGCTATTAAACCTTGGGTCACTATAGGAGATACAGGAATATGCTTCCCACTAGAGATGACAGATAACTCTTCTGTCAATGAATCATTATCTCCACCTGCTTTAGGATTTTTAATGGTGATGTCTGCTATAGAACCAACAGAAGCTGATTTAACAAAAGCAACGATTGATTACTGTATTCAATCCGCTATTGTATCCGTACAAACAACAACTACTCATAACAATAATCAATGGATAACAGACTTACCACCTACTCATTCTTTACCTAAATCACAAATAGAATATGGAATAAATTCATCAATCGATTCACAAAAAGAATTAAATCAAATAATTTCTCCAAAAGATTTTACACGACCGATTCTTATTCAACAAGATACAGAAGAACTAGTACGCCATAAAGCACACGATCTATATCTACAATCGACATGCTTTGCTTTTCTAATTGTAGACCAACTGAATTGGCAAGAAGGTATGTTTCAAAAACTAAATGGAGCTTTTGTGTGTATCCCCTCTTTTTATCAATTAACGACGAATCAGCAGAATATTCTACGAAAAGATTTAAAAGACCCCTTGCCATGCGTGTTAGTTATAGGCATGAAAGCGGATGAATCACCACCAGCTGAAATTAATCAATTTTTACGTCCTTTTCCTTTGTTCATTTAGTTTATTTTTTTATATAATACTCCTGCAATGGATCATTTTTTAAAGTGGGAATTAAAAACCGATCATTATGAAAAAATTCCGTTGCAACCAGAAGGTAGCCCACCTAACCTCCGTTCGTTTACTCGCATCAAAACACAAACCAGTTCATGGATTTTAGTTAAATGGGGACTTCCTTCTCCTAAAGAGAGCTTTATTCAATCTGATGCAATAGATGAATATATTTCCAAGCAGCGCACATTTATTGCCGCCGGTACACGTGTAGCGACTATTAAAGCAATAGATAAGAAAAAAGGTTTGCTACTTTTAGAAGATTTAGGAGATATTAATTTAGAAAAAAAAATATTAAAAACCCCGACCCATGCTTTCCATTATTATCAACAAGCAGTGGATCAAATGGTGAGCTTACAGGAGCATCGCGTAGAATGGTCACGTTTTTCCGCTTCAGATTTTTTTAGAGAAATGCTGTGGACTAAGGAACATTTAGTAGATCAATTACTGGCTTTTCAATGGAAAGAATCATTTTTAAGCAAATGTTTTAACGAATGGCAACAATTATGCCAAAGTTTAGAAGGTTTTCCTTACCGTCCAACACATAGAGATTATCATAGTCGAAATTTGATGATTCAAAACGATAAAGTATATCTAATTGACTTTCAAGACGCAAAACTTTTCCCACGTTGCTATGATTTAGTTAGTCTACTTTATGATTCTTATGTCAATTTAGATACGTCTTTTCAAATGCAAATTATAGAATATTTAATATCGCAGCGAGGTTGCTCTAAACAAGCGATAGAAAAAGAATTATTTATAACGGCTGTGCAACGCATATTTAAAGCCTGTGGTAGTTTCGCCAGCTTTCACTCCATACGAGGGCAAAGCAGCCATCTGCCATATATAAACCCCTCATTAAAAACATTAGAAAATCTGTTACAGCAGATAAAACTATACCCTTGTTTTTTACAATTAGTACGCGATCTACTCGCAAACCACCGGAGGAAATTATCAAATCTTTAAAAGCATTTTTACTATGTGCTGGACAAGGAACACGTTTTTATCCTCATACACGTTCATTACCAAAAGTGTTGTTACCATTTTTAAATGTACCTTTAGCTGCTTATAATTTATTTCTTTTAAAACAATTAGGTGTTCAAGAAGCAGCAGCAAATGTATACGGACAACATAAAAATATATTAGCTAAACAATTAAAAAAAATAGCACGCACAGTGAACATTTCATTAAACATCAGTTATGAAAATACTTTACTAGGATCCGCAGGAGGACTGCGTAAGCTAAAACCATTTTTTATGTCAACAAAAGAAGAAGATTTTTATTATTTAAATGGGGATAGTATGATATGGCTACCTAACACGACCACTTTGCAAAGGTTTTATACAGCTCATAAAAAATCTCATGCGTTAGTGAGCTTTTTATGCTGTCCACCAAATAAGAAACAAGCCGTCTTACGCACAAACAGTTTAGGGCGCATTCATTCATTTACACATCCAAGTAAAACAGATAAAAGAAAATATCATTTTTGCGGATTAGCTCTGGTGTCCCGCCGAATTTTTCAAAAGATTCCTATGCGTGCAAAACATTTATTTTACGATGTATTAGAGACAGCTTGCAAAAAAGATATTGTGCGTGTGCACGCTATGCGTGGCTTAAAAACATTAGATATGAATCAATTATCTTCTTATTTAGATGGAACCCAGAAAGCTTTATCTTGGTTATTTTCATCCTCTGCTCACCAGCCTGCTTTCCTATGTGATATATTGAATATATTTTCACCGGGTTGGCGAGTGTTCCACCAACCAGATACAATTATTTTTTGTGGACGTAACGTAAAAGGTTTACCTCATCTACATGCACAGCATTTTGCAGTATTAGGAGACAACTGCCAAATGTCACCGGATTGCTATATTGAACGTGCGGTATTGAATAAAGGTGTTCGTTTAAATCAAAATATTTCTAACAATTTACTTATTTAACACAAAAACTTTATAGTTCTATTATCATTGATACTTATTCTGTTGTATTCATTCAATCAGCTCCAAGGAGCTATTTGTTGAATATTCATTAAAGCTTGTTTTGCTTCTTCGTTTTTCGGATCTTGATATAAGACACTTTCCCACTCATTAACTGCTTGTGGAATTTGCTGTATTTCAAAATACCATTCAGCTGATAATAGGCGTGCCGCTATAAATGTTGGTTCTATTTGAATAAAATATTTTAAAACTTTCCATCCTTCTTCTTTTTGGCCCATCTGCCATAAAGTTTTTGCTAACCCCATATACACCTTGGGATCCTGTGGTTTAAATTGTAAAGCTTGTGTATAGGATCTGAGTGCTGGTTTAAAATACTTTTTATCTAAATATGCTTGAGCTAAATTTAAATGTTGATCCGCAATATGTACTTTCCAATTTTGTTCTACAGATTGTTGTTGTAGTTTCGTTGCTTGATAATAGGCTTCTTTACCTTCTTTATAAAAACCCAATTCATTTAAAACAATGCTAAGGTTTAAAAAATATTCTGGATTCTTTTGTAAAGCCGCAGCTTTTTTTAATTGTTTCACTGCCGCTTTAAAATATCCCTGATGATACAATACCAACCCCAGCAAATGATAGACTCGCGGTTCAGCATCAGATTTTAAAATACCATTTTGCAAAATAATGCGAGCAGCACCCCATTGATTTTTCTGATACAACTGCTGTGCTTTGTAATAGTAGTTCAATTCACTGTCCTTTTTTTCGATAGCGCCTGAAACGCAGAAACTTTTTGTTTAAGGGTTTTCATAGAAGGAACATCTGGGGGTAACGGATCAGAAAAATCTTTAATTAAGGTTTTTAAATAAGGTAATGCTGAGCGATTTCTACCAGCTGATATATGAAATTTTGCAATCATCCACTGTTTACGAGCCAACTGGGATAAAACACTTTGCTTATACTGCAAACTTTGTTTTCTATAAACACTTTTAGGGAATAACTTTAAATGTCGATTAAAATGATTTAATGCTTTTTTTGCTAACTGTAAATCCCTATCGGGAATAGAGGGTAACTGATGAAAAACAGATAAAGCCAGTCTAAAAGATACTCGATCCGCTTGAGGATGATTCCGATACATCTTAGAAAACACTGTATAAGCCGCAGCTGCTTTGTTCCATTCTTTTTTTAAAAAATAAATATCTGCAATCGTTAAATCAGCTTCTTTAAAAAAACGAGAATATAACCATCTGTTTTTTAGTTTTCTTAACTGAGATATCGATTCATTATAATATCCTCGGTTTTTTAATTGCTCGGCATCCTTAAACAAGGCTTCTGCATTCGCATGACTTTCTTTAGAAGATAGAGAATGGCAAGCAGGATATAAAAATAAATATCCAATCAGGCTTATCCACAAAGCTAATTGATAATAAAAGTTATATGATTTCACCATGGCCGGCATTTTCTAATTTTAGTAGATAAAAAGTCAAAGATTTAGTTGTTTGCTTTGAGTGAGATGCTGATAAACAGCTACAAAAGTGACTTTTAAAGCATTCGCCAGAGGAATGCTAATAATCATTCCTAAAATTCCCATAAACTGTCCTCCTAAAATAATTAATAACACAACTGTCACTGGATGCAGATTGACTATTCGCGCTACCAATAGAGGAATTAAAATACCTGTATCAATGGATTGGGCGACAATATACACCAGGACCAGAAAAAACAGATCCAAAGGTGTAAAATGATTTACTAAAGCAACAATGATAGCAGGAGCAGCTCCGATAATAGGACCTAAATAAGGAATTAAATTAGTAGCTGCAGCAAAACTTGCCAGCAAAAGTGGAAAAGGACAAGCAATAATACTTAAGCCAGCAAAAGTAACTAACCCAACAATGAAAGCTTCTGTAAATCGTGCACGAATAAACAACCCTAATTGTTTATTGATCTGATACTGTAAATCCAAAACCATCTCAAATAAATTATTGGGCACCAACACCATAAAACTTTTAGATAGCCGATGTCCGTCTTTCAACATAAAAAAAGCTAAGAAAGGAGCGAGAAGTAAAATGGTTGCTAACTGCATAACTCTAGCTGGCAAACCTTTAACAATCAGCTTACCTAAAGCTGCCAACCGCGCTTCTCCTACTTTTCGTAACTCAATGTCTATACTTAACCAATTTTTAATTTTCATTTCTGTTGTTTCAATCAACGCAGCGATTCCCTCAAAGTAACGAGGCCACTCTGTTTGCAAGTGAGCGACTTGCTCTAATGCCAATGGAAAAAGCCATATCCCGAGCAAAGACAATAACCCTAAACCAGTAATGAAAATAATAATCAAAGATTGATTGTAACTAAAACCGGCTCTTTCCAAAGGTAGAATTAAAGGCCGAGTAAGATAACTAATGACAAATGCCAACAACAGGGCAATAAATAAATTATTCATTAATACAAGCAGACTGACAGAAACAACTAAAATGCCTAAGAACACTAAGACACGAATAATATTGATATGTTTAAGGTGATTTTTTTGTTCAGTAGTAACAGCTAGCATTAGTTTTCCGCTTTATAATTGAGTTCGGAGAGTTTTTCTCCTGCTTTTCTTAGCCGTTTTTCTAAAATTTCCCCTAATTTCATTAGAATTTTAGCCCCAGTAGAAGGATTTTTTTCAATAATAGTTAGTAAACTGGGTTTAAAAAATCCTAGTAGTGTACACTCTTCCGCTGCCTGCGCAGATACAAACGGATGCCCTTGTTCCCTCACTAAAGCTGTTTCCCCAAAAAAATCACCATCTTTTAGACGAGACATAATAAGAGTATCTACACCACCAGATTTGCCATATAAGATATGAACATGACCACTGACAATAATATACATACCGATCCCTCGGCCTGGCTGAAAAATAAACTCTCCAGCGACAAAAGATCGGGTGTAGATCATTTGAGACAGCACAGCCATCTCTTTTTTATTCAAAGAAGAAAATAGCGGATTATTTCGCAAAATTTCCTGTTTATTTTTTTCTTCTTTATTAAAAAAATTTTTCCACAAAAAATCCATCATAGTATTTTGCCTGAATATAGCGGTGAATGTCTACTTTTCATAGCTTTTTTAACTGGAACTAATTTAGATGAAAGGATCCAGCCATTTTTCAAGCCAGAGGACACCTGAGCCCAACCTTGTAACTGCTGTTTTATTTTTACCAGCTGACCCGCTGTCTGTGTAGATAAAATCACTGCTTGCTTTTGTGGTGCACTCCTCAATTCTATATCCTCTATTAAAGTCGCATAATCATCCCAACGAAAAGAAAAATAATAACCCGCACCAATATGACAAGCAATCATAGGTATCAACCACAACCAAATCACTTGATATTTCCTATAATATAAAAATAAAATCAATATTCCCCAAAAAATAGTTATTACGCTTAAAATAACATCTGGCGGAACCCATAGCCATACCGGTGTTGCTCCCCAAGGCATTTTTCCTCTCCAATGACTAGTAGAATAATGCAGAATCTGTGACTGTGTGTGCATTAAAGCTTGCCGAACAACTGAATCAAAAGGCTGCTCAAAAAGCAGCTGCCGCCAAATAGCTAATGCATAAGCTGGATTTTTTTGCTGATAATAAGTAAGCGCTAAATTATAACGTGCCGGAGTAGAAAAAGGATGCGCTTGTAAAAAGTTTAAAAAAAGCTGCTCTGCTTTTTTTGGTTTACCCTGTGTAAAAGCCGACAAAGCTTGCGCAAAATCATTCGCAGGAACAGAAGATATTTCTGCATATTTTTTTACAGGTATTATAATATCTTTTGATACTTTCTCTTCCACAGCAGATTTTGCTAAATACGTTGCGGATAATTCTAAAGTAGCACTTGCTTCTCTACCCGCTAAAAAAGAGGTCAGCAGATAAATATAAACGAACAATAATTTTCCAAATTTCATCACTAAAAACTCCTGAATGTATCAGTCTTAAGGAGACTAACTACATATGCACTTCATACATCAACAACTCAAAGTGAGAAATGAACAAATAACATGATAGCCACTTAAATGACAAGTCTATACCTATTCACCGAGTTCATTTTGTGATTGTCTTTTTTTTTCTCTCAGCACTTCTGACAAACGAACAACTTGTGCAAAAACATGACCAGGTTTTTTAATAAATACAAAATTTATTTTCTGTCCGCTCACTCTCTTTTTATCATTAAAAAGCAATGACTGAAAAGTGGAACTTGGAATCTCTTTTAACAATTTTGCTAATTTCAAAATACAAAATTGTTTTCTCTGTAATCGATCCTTAGGTGTTTTTACAACCGTTTTCTTATTAAGAGTAATATCCAACCAAGATAAATGCCTGTCTATTAACGTTAAAGCTGAGTGGACAAAAGAGGAACTCAGTCCTAGTCGATGATGACTCCATTGAATAGCAAATACCATCCCATATAACACAGATTCCCCATGGGACAACCGAAAATAAGATTCTAGTACGTGACCAATTGTGTGACCAAAATTTAATTGATGACGTATACCTGTTTTGTCTAAAAAATCTTTTTTCACTATCTGTAATTTAGTCCGAATGACGGAAGGTAAACACTGCCATAGTAGGCGACTAGGATGTAATGGTTTTTGTTTTATATTGGAATATAACTGACCACCGGTAATAAAAGCTGTTTTTAATAGTTCACCACCCGCTGATTGAATTTCCCTGGGTGCAAGCGACAAAAACAATTTTCTTATAATGAAACAAGCTTGTGGAGAATGATAAGAACCAAGAATGTTTTTAATATTCCCAACATTTAAAGCAGTTTTCCCACCATGAGCAGAATCCATAGCAGCTAGCCAAGTGCTGGGAATGTGCACCACTGGAGTTCCTCTATGAAAAACACTAGCTAGGAATCCAGTAAAATCCCCTACACTACCCCCACCAAGACTAATAAAACCAGCAATTTGCTTTTTTCCCGCGATTTGTAAAATTCGCTGAATGCGCTCATTAAAAAATCCAAAATCCTTTAGTGTCTCACCAGCAACGACAAAATAAACTAAATGATTACTTAGCCATTTTTTTACAAAAGGTAGCTGCCGCAAACGTTTGTCACAAATGACCATCCATGTGTTATCGGTGCGAAATTTACTTCTTTGTATACCGTTTGAAGAACGCAACACATTTTTTAGTAATTGAGAATGAGACGGTAATGTAGAATCAAAATAAACATGATCTTTTTGCAACTTTATTTTGATATTATCCATTTTTGCATTTTATTTTTATTGAGAGGTTTGTTTTCGCTCTGAAGCATTCCAATCAATTATCGTCTTCCTATGCGCTTTTAAATATTGATTAGCTTTGGAAAAATGTCCACAACCAAAAAAACCATTACTTGCAGACAAGGGAGAAGGATGTGCTGCGGTTAAGACAAGATGTCGATTAGTATCAATAAAAGCACCTTTTTTTTGAGCATACGCACCCCATAACATAAAAACCAAATGTTGTTTTTCTTTATTCAGCAGATGAATCACTCGATCGGTAAAAATTTCCCAACCTTTATTCTGATGAGAACCCGCACGACCCGCTTGCACAGTTAACGTAGAGTTTAGTAGTAGCACACCTTGACGAGCCCAAAGCTCCAGGCAACCAGAGATAGGAGCATGTTTGCCAATATCCTTTTTTAACTCCACAAAAATATTTCTCAATGAAGGCGGTAAAGGCATTTTGGGTGGCACAGAAAAACAAACCCCGTGTGCTTGTCCAGGGCCATGATAAGGATCTTGGCCTAAAATAACCACTTTCACTTCGGAAAAAGAAGTCATGTAAAATGCATTAAAATATTCTGTTGGTTTAGGAAAAATGGTTTTACCGGCTTTGATTTCAGATAGTAAGAAAGATTTCAACTGCAACATATAAGGTTGACTAAATTCTGTTATCAAATGATTTTTCCAATTATTTGGCAGACGAATTTTGTCCGCCGATGAAGTTAATATAGTTGAATCCTCCTTGAATGAAGATTCTAAACAGTCGTCATTCATAAAACCAACCCTTCTTATATGAATCAGTACTAGAAACAAAAATCAGTTTTATTACGATCTAGATTCATTACACTTAACGCGATTAGTGGGTTTCGCCATATAAATAGTCAATCAGACAAAATTAATACAGTTTTGCCATAGATAAGACAAGTAAATGTAGGATTCTCACTATATTTTAACCAAAAATAGCTCTCTTACTTGACAAAATAACAAGTAAGAACCAGCCTTTTAAGTATGGATAAATCTAAGTCTCTAACTATATTAGAGCCCTCTGGAGAAGAAAAAGCTTTTGTTTACCAACAAGCGATGGAATTAAGCCCTTTACTTTTTAATCGTGGGCCTATTGGCGTTATTTTAAAAAAAAACCAAGACAAAAATAAATCCAAATATTCAGTAACTTTCATTTTAATCCCTGATGTATTGAACGTAAAAGTGCACTGCGAAGGGGATAATTTATTTGATGTTTGTATTCAAGCAAAAAAACAAGCTAGAAAAACGATTAAAGATTTAATTAATTGCTTTGATTTTCCAGGACGTAAAAAACAAGTAGAATATTCAAGAAAATTCCCTTGGCTGCATTAGCCCCTTTTTTCAAAATATACCTTCTTCATATTTTGCTCGCTGATTCTGATGATATGAATATCTGTCATTTAATTCAAATTTTTACTTATTCATCTTGTATCTAACTTCCTTTATGTTTTATGTTGCATTATTAAAAAATTAAAACAGTTAATTGGAAAAAGGTGCTTATTGATGAACAATACTAGCGAAAAGTGGGCTAAAATGAGTGGTGCCGGCAATTGTTTTTTAGTAACACATTTAAATCGTTCACAGTTGAAAAATCGGAGAAATTGGGCCGCTCTAAGCCGCCGACTTTGTCATCAAAATAAAACCGATGGATTAGTCGTGCTAAAACCTTCTGAAAAAGCAGACTGGGAGTGGCTTTTTTATCAAAAAGATGGATCAACGGCTGAAATGTGTGGCAATGCTGGTTGTTGTGCAGTGGAATATCTTTTTAAAAAAAAATTAGCTTCCAGTCAGTGTATTACCTTAAAAACTGGTGCCGGTATTATTAAAGGAGTATTTCAACAAACAACCGGTCATTCTACTACAAACTCTGGTACAAAAAACGGAAAAATTTTTATTAAACAAATTCAAAATATTCGGGGCCCATTTCGTATCTCTTTTGAAAACCACATATTTTCTTATTTGTTTATACACGCTTTAGTGCCACATGCAGTAGTGGAGCTACGCAGTTTAAGTGCAAAAACAGATCTATATACAACTTCTTTAGAAACAAACCTGGGACAAAAATTAAGACGTAATCGCACACATCATAAAAACGGGATGAATGTTTCTTTTTATACACAACTAAAACCGATGAGCGACAAAAACAATATGTCACCTGTGCTACGCGCGGCGACTTTTGAAAGAGGTGTGGAACAGATAACACCTGCTTGTGGCACAGGGGCTATAGCAATCGCTCATGCATATCGCCATTGTCACCATTCAAAAATATCCAAAGTATTTGTACAAATGCCAGGAGGGCAACTGACTGTACAATTCTATTCAAATGGACAGTTATCCTTATCTTCTCCAGTGGAATGGATAACTAACTGTGAAGGGTAATTCATAATGGCAGTAACTTATCCCTTAACAATAAAAAAGAAAATTCAAGAAACACAAGATAGCGTATCTTTGTTATTATCTGTCCCAAAGCAGTATCAGCAAATTTTTATTTATACTCCTGCTCAGTTTTTAACTCTTTATTTTCGCGTCAACAATACTCTACACCGAAGAAGTTATTCTATTTCTTCTTCTCCATTAGTAGATGAAAATTTGCAAACAACAGTAAAACGAGTCAAAGAAGGTATCGTTTCTAATTATATCATTGATCATTTATGCGAAGGAAATAAAATTATGTCCCGCCAACCAGCGGGTAAATTTTTTAAACCTCCTAAAGATTTAAAACCTAAGCATTATTATCTATTTGCCGGAGGGAGTGGAATTACTCCCATATTTTCTATTATAAAAACAGCTTTGCTAAGTGATCCAAAAAATCAAGTAACATTATTCTATGCAAACCGGGATGAGTCCTCTATTATTTACCAGCAAGAATTAGCTAATTGGCAGGCTCGTTATCCCTCCTTTCACATTCTACATATCCTCACTCGTCCAAGAGAAAAATGGTGCACTATCCGAAAAAGATTAAACCCACAAATATTAGAAAAATATTTAGCTATTTCGCCTGCTGATCATTCATCCGGCTTATTTTATTTATGTGGACCAGTTGGTCTAATGAAAACAGTAGAGGAGTTTTTACAAAAAAAGAAAATAGATAAAAAACAAATTCATAAGGAAAGTTTCTTGTCAACAACATCTTTGCTTGCAATTAAACAATCACAGATAACCACTTCAACTACAACGTCATCTACTACTTCTGGAGTAGTGATTATAGGGGAAGAAGGTGAAACAGAAGTGGATCAATCAGTAGGGGCTAAAGTAATAAAAGCGATGATCGGTGGGGAAAAAATAGAAATCCCATCCCAATCAGATTTACCAATATTAGAGCAATTATTAGCTGGTGGTTACAATCCTCCTTTTTCTTGTCTATCTGGATCCTGTATGTCTTGTTTGGCTGTATTAAAAAAAGGACGCATTAAACAAGAAGAAAGGGGCATTTTAGAAGATAGCAATATTCAAAGGCATGAAATACTGACCTGCCAAGCTAAGCCAAAATCCCATGTAGTGGAAGTGGATTATGATGTTTAATGTGTTTGTGTAGGTGCCAGTGAGGAAATTTGCGATCGAGCGATTTTAATACGCACATTTTCGGCAATTTCTAGCGTTACGAATTCATCCGTCAAACCGTAAATAGTTCCTATAATGCCACTGGAAGTCAGTACATGATCCCCTTTTTTAAGATTACTAATAATCCCTTGATGCTTTTTTTGTCTTTTTTGTGCAGGACGAATTAATAGAAAATAGAACAGCAAAAAGATAAAAACAAACGGCATGATCTGTTCAATAAAGTGAGGCTTTACTGGTGTTGAAGGTGTAGATGCGGCTAATGCAATAGGAATCCACATTTATTATCTCCACGTTAGAAGTTTAATGATGTAACTATAATTACTGATATAAAAATGTATCTATAATTACAGAAATTAAGTGCAACATTATTCATTTTACTACAGCTGTCAATTGCTTAAAATATTTAGATAAAAGTCTAGGTAGTTTAATGGTAAAACTCTCTTTGTGCTTATATAAAGTGAATTACTGTCAGATTTTGATGAAACCTCTTACAAAGAACCGCTAAAAGTCCAGGACAGAAATATTGACATAAAAAGACTTGAAAAAGCCCAAAATACACAGCTAAAATAGTAATAATTGATTTTATTTTTTGCACAAATTAATATAAAAATAGCAACAAACAAAGGTGATTTATGAAAAATTTAAAAAATATTTTTTATATGATATGTTCCGTGTTTTTTATTCTAACTTTGACCTTATCCTGTGGAGATCAGCAATCCAGTACAAATGAAGACAGAGAGATGGAAGATGCAGCCATTGAGGAATTAATGGCGGGATTTACTGATGAAGAAAACCAGGAAGATGAGGTAGACTTAGATGGAGAAAATCGTAGATCATATAAGCGCCGTAGTAGAGCAGACAAAAAAAGAAAATCTAAAGGCCATAAAGCAGCGAGTGATGTAGATTCTTTTGCATCAACTGGACCTTGCGTAAAAGGAGCTTCCGACTATTTAGACTGTAAATACCACGAATCCAGAACAGTCACTGATACTGCTAAAAACACAGGTCAAAGCTTCATTACAACTTATGAAACATATAATTGTTTACCAACAGAAGATAAAAAAGAATTTCTAAATGAAAAAGTTCAAATACTCTTAGTAGAATATAGCTATAAAGGAGTTACTCCTAAAGATGCTTTACTTTGTGAAGTGCAGTCAATGGGAGAAGTACTAGGCTATGCACACCACACACAAGGATTTTGCCGCGACAATCAATCGTCTAGACTAGAACCAGACAGCCTAAATGAAGCATTAGAGGAATATAAGCGACTTGGATACCAATGCACTAAAGAAGAAGACTTACACCTTAACACCACAAAAAAAGACGTTCCAGGTACTTCTGCCACTGATATTCCGCTAATAGCACCTGCTAGCAGAGGCACTCCAGCAGATACAAACGCTTCACCCCGCCAGCAGCAGCAGCCAGCAGAGCTGGAAAAACCTCCATGGGTGGAAGAATAAGTCTAAATCTTTGATAGCGCGCCTTTCATAAATCTAGTCAGATAATATTCCTAAACAATATTGGGAAACGTAGCGTATTTTGTTATTCTTAACGAATGAACTTTTTCTGCGCTCGTGCTGGAATTGGTAGACAGGCCAGGTTGAGGGCCTGGTGTTCTTTGTTGAACATGAGCGTTCAAGTCGCTCCGGGCGCACCAAAACTTTTTATTTGCAAATTTATAAAAAAATACTTGAAAAATTCTATAAAAAGCCGAAAATTAAAAAATATTCAGATGAAAATTTAAGTATTTATCATCTAGTTTTACAATATGCAAAACGGGAGGAACTATGAAATTCGTAAAAATCTTTTTATTATGCCCTATATTTTTCGTTCTATTATCTTCTTGTGGAACAGATAATAGCGACTCAGACTCTCCCGCGGCAGAATCCGGACCAGGTTCAGATGAAGAGATACCAGAACTTGTTATTGCAGAACCTCCGCAAGATACACAAACAATGGAGACACAGCAAACAAATGAAATAGAATCTTGCGGCGAAAAAACTGATCCAGGTTATTTAACCTGCAAATTTGAACTATCGCGACGTGCATCCACAAAAGCTAGACAAGAGCATGAAACACATATATGCCGAAAAGATGGCCAGCCGGATGTGGTATTGCGTTTAACAGAACTTTTCTATCCAACGACTCGACCGGATAATGCGTTAGTTTGTACTATATTCGCCAATGAACACTTAAAAGGATTTGCAAATTACACACAAAGCTTTTGCCGCAACAACGGCAAGCCAAATGGCCAAAGAGACAGCTTAAAAGAACTAATGGATCATTATCAATCACCAAACATGGGATATATTTGTATACAAGATACAGGTGCTCAATAGTAAAGATCCCTATCATCATAGAAGGAAATGATTGTTATTTTTTTAACCACAGGTTTAAAATATCTAACTAACTGTGCCTTTTAAGCTAACAATCATTACACAATGTCTTTAAAAACAATAAATATTACTTATTTTCTTATAGTATGTATTTATGTGGCTGCTTTTCAAATCGGATGCCAGCCGCTACCAGATGAAAAAGATACAGCCCTTTTACCTGCTCCAAAAGATCATTCTCCTTCTCCTTCTACTCCAGTTAACCAGCAAAATCCTTTCCCTCCAGCAATTTCTGTCCCGCCATCTATCCTTCCCTCACTCACAGAAGATATTCAAAAGTGTGTAAAAGATAATTTCACTCTTTGTGATCCCACTAACAATGTAGATTACAATCAATGTAGGTATAGAGAATCGGAGCAGGAAACAGCAGCGGACAATATCATAACAGAAGTGTATATCTGCTCACACGCATCAGCTTCTTCTCTTCAATTGATTGTAAACACTTATATTTACACTACTCAGCTTAAACCTAAAAATGCTTTATTATGTGATATATTTGCTAATGAAGAACTTATTCGTTTTACTTTTTGTACTGAAACATTTTGTACAGATAAAATAAAAGAATACTTAGCTCAAGGGTTTAGCTGTCAAAAAAATAATGAACCTCTATTAGCCCTGTAAAGATTTTAACAAATCGGTTGGTGTATGTCTCAATTGTGTTTGCACAGAAAACCAGCAGCTTAAAAAAGAAACACATAAGGCACAAATAGGAAACCACACAAAAAAACTTAAGTGAAATTCTACAGGCAATAAACCTTCCTGATAAAAAAATGGTAGAAAATGTAGAGGAGCTTTCTGTAATAAAAAACAAGTAAACAACCCTAACAAACTACCCCCTAAAATACCAAATACACATAATAATAATCCTATTCCAATAAATATTCGCCGGATTTTTTGAATAGGAAAACCGATAGCCAGCAACGCTCCAATCTCTCTTTTTTTCTGCACAATTAATAGAACTAATAACGAAGAAACTGCTAACAAAGTAATTAACCCAGCTAAAGATAGAAAAAGACTCATAATAATTTTTTCCAACTTAAGTGCGAAAAAAATAGACGAATTTCTTTCTGGCCATACCTCTATTAAGAAACCCTCTTTTTCCAATACCTTCTGATAAACAGCATACTGTTTAGGATCTTTTAGACGAATTTCAAATCCAGGCAGATAAGAACTATTCTCGGAAAAATTAAATATCTGGCGATTATAAAAAATAAAGTTAGAATTCCATGATTCACTTTGAGCAGATACAACTTGATCCACCTGAGCAAGTTCAAAGTCAATCGGTTCACTCGGAGGAAGCAATAAGCTTTCTGCCGGAATTAAATGCACTTGTTCACCTTCATATAGATTCAACTCACTAGCTAAACCTAAACTCATGATAATTTTTTTCTCTGAAACTGGTTTTAAATGAGCTTGTTCAATAATAAATATTGGCTCTTCTCCCAACAGAACTTCCCTAGCCTGAAACTCCCTCATTTTATCTAAATGAATAAATGGAGATACCTTATTGGAACGAAGGGTGGTTAAAAAAAATTTTAAATACTCAGGCTCATAACCCCTAGCGATTGCACCAGAAAACACTCCATCAGCAGTTTTAACCACTAAATCTGTTGTTTCAAAAAAATAAAAACCAGCGACTCCTGTATCTAAACCAGTCGTCTGTAAAATATGCTGAATTTTATTCTTCTTTTTCTCTATTAAATTTGTACCCAATAGATCCGGCTGTGTCGACGACTTCCAAGTAATAATAACATGTGGCTCAGAAGCTAAAAATTTGTCCCGGATTGTCTGTCCAAGTCCTCCCATTACACTAAAAATAACAATTAAGCTCCCTGTAGAAACTATCAAACCTAATAAACAGATAATAGATACTCGACGAATAACTGCATTAGATCTTTTAGAAAATAAGCAACGAGTAAAAAAAGTAATGACAGAAAATAAACGAAAAGAAAATATACGTCTCATCTGAATCTATGCTCCTTCACGTTTTATATCATTTATTTTCAAGCTACTATTTTTTTAATTCTGCTGCACCTTTTCTTCAGAAAACAGAATAAATGATTTGATCAATTTTATAAAAACTGGTTGCAAACGAACCGAATCAATCAATACTGATTTTCCAATACCTGCCGCCATATTAGATACTACGGATACGCAGCTAATCTTTGCTCCTAAATGATGTAAAGAGATGACTTCCCATACAGTAGACATTCCAACAACATCTGCTCCAGCAGTAATTAACATACGAATTTCTGCGGGTGTTTCTAGTTGTGGCCCTGGCATAATAGCATACACACCAAATCGTAAATTTAGTTCTTGTTTTTTTATATAAGATACTAAAGATAAAGTTAGTGGTTGATGATATGCATTTGTCATATCCACAAACTGAGGACCTTGTAAAGGGCTTTTTCCTGTTAAATTAATATGATCTTGAATCGCAACGACACAACCAACCGGTGTTTGTTGTTTTAATCCCCCAGAAATATTAGATAAAATAAAGCAATCTGTACCAGCAAGTTTTGGGCCAATGACGGATCTAGCAACGATCGATGGAGATAACCCTTCATATCCATGTAAACGACCGGATTGAAAACATATACTTTTTTTAGTTTTTTTATGTACAAAATAATCATAGCGACCTAAGTGATTAGGTGCAGATGGGGATGGTAAATCGGGCACTTCAGAAAATAATACATGCCCTGTATACTCCCAAGAAAAAAAATCATTCGATCGAACCTCATCTAACGCTGAACCCATACAAGAGCCTAATACAAAATGCAAAGATGGAGGAAGAATATTAAGTTGATGATATTTATTTTGAAAAAAATGTTTTAGATTTTGTGTATTGTATTCCATTTTTTATAAATCTCATCTTTAAATGTTTCAGCATTATGGGTTTAACCTGAATCAGTTAAAACTGTCCACTACTATAAATACTATAAAAATAAGATTTGATTCAGCACGGTATATACATTTTTCCTTACTTGAGTATGCAAAAACTGTGGCGTCCAGTTATTAGCAGACAAATGATCCGAAACGATTCCTATACAAAAAACCGGTAATTGATAATGCTGTCCTACAGCCATTAGGGCAGCTGATTCCATATCCACACATTCTATTCCTTTATTTTTAAACTGAATATATTCTTTTTTAGTTTCTCTAAATGGAGCGTCTGTCGTCCAACTAACAACAGTATTAAGTTTTAATTTTTGAATCCATTTTAATGAATCTATATTCGCAGGAGAGCTAACGAAGCGAGAGGGTTCTAAATAATGATAAGAGCATCCTTCTCCTCTGAAAGCGCGAGTACAAATCACTCTACTTCCCACTGGCAACCGCGAAGTAAGCGAACCAACCCATCCTAAGCTGACAAATTCTTTAACTCCCATGACACGTAGTTTTTCTAAACAAAGCACAGCGGCTGGTGCCCCCACCCCGAAATGACTAACGACAATAACAGATTGCTCTTTTTTTTTATAAAGATCTATATGAAACCCCAAACTTGCAGTGGGAAGAGATCTCTGAAATTCCACTCTTTTTTTTCTCAAACGAATAGCTAGTCCATCAGAAAAGCACAGTATCGCCCGCTGAGGAAGCTGGATCCATTTTTTATTTCCATAAACATAAGACAGCCATTTTTCTGGCTGCACGAGAGAAGGTTGTTGGTGTTTGTCATAAGGAACAAAGCCACACAAAGACTTTTTTCGCTTTTCTTTCCTCATTTACGTAGGATACGTCTACTGGGCGTATATTTAAAAAATAAAAATTGTGTTTTTTGTGTCGAATTAAAGTTGTTATCACTGACTAACACTAATAGTTGACTGTTTTTGGAGAGTTTAGGCCCAAACGCAATCCCTTCTATATTATCCACCTGAATATGTGCCGATCTCAATAAAGACTGTAAATCTACAGTATGAATTCTCTTACAAGGAGTAAATGTTTTTTTATGTAAACTGTCATAACTAGAAACATCACTCGCAGAAGAACAGTCTGCCAATACCAGCTGTACATAATAAGCATCTGCTTTTTTATTATGACCAGTCGTATACTTTGAGCGATAATTATTTTTCAAATAACTGCGCTCTATGATTAAAAATTGTTCTTCTCCAAGATAGGCAAAATCTGTCAAACCAACCTCACCTTTAAGCAGCATTTTTTTTGCCGGTAGATCGTTTTGCACTTTAATGAATTTTGTCATTGGATAGGCTACTTGTTTCAACATTTTTTTGCGGTTTATATCCCACTGACTCATGCGAATATACTGCTGACCACAGCTATAAAACCGACGACTGGTTGCCGCCTGAGGTTTTTGAATTATTTTTTTAAAATGACAAAAATTAGTTGTCTGTAAACAATCATCCTGACGTAGTGAAGATTCCACAGCAATCCAAAAATATTTATTATTTGGATCTAAGGATAGAGCTTCAAAACCTTTATTTGCTTTTACGCCCCAGTGGGTTATTTGTTTTAAATTTTCTGGCCAAAACATCGCTGGCAAAGGCCATGAATACTGAAGCAGTCCATCTAGGTCAAATGTCAGCAGTGCAGGTGGGCGCATCTGGAAATCTTTTTTAGTCTCACCCGCTTTGAGTTGGTGTCCTTCTGTACTGATAAATATTTGTCGAGGCAGCGTAAATATTCCTTCTGGATCAATAGAAAATGACCGACCAGTTTTATCTAATAAAAATCGCTGCTTTTCTATAGATAACTGATAGTGTGTTTGACTGGATTTTTCAAAAAAAGCTTTATGAAGCTTTAGTTCATAAAAGCGTGGAGGGCCTTGACGACCTTTATCATCTGAAAGAGCTAAAAAAGTTCTCTTATAAGGATCATAATATAAACCGGACAATCCCCCTACCGATATATTATTAAATTTAAAATGATGTTCTATTACTTGTTCGTTAATAAACTGGAATGCACCTGTAACAAAATGAGAATAAAAGATAAAAAAAACTGCTAGAAAAGAAGTTAGCTGTTTAACAACCAGTTTGTTGAAAATAAGCATACACTACAATAGGCTGCTAACTACACCTAAGTCAAGATACAAACAACCAACAAAAGTTGAATCAAATATATAAACAAAGCAAAGATACTGAAATATTTGTTTTATCTACTATGAACAAAAATACGTTATCTTATTCGACGACCGTTCGTTCGATTTCTATCTCTGTCTGTTCTGTCTCTATTAGTGTCACGACGACTATTATTATTAACCGGAGCATAACATTCATCATAAGAAGCTATATCAAAAATATTAGAGTACGCTGCTGTTTCTTGTTCTTCCATCCAAAATAAAGTTGTTAACCACCACTTATTGGAACTTGTGGAGTCTTTTTTATCTACTGCCTTTTCTCTATAGTCATCAGATGACCTAGCCATGTCTTGCATCTTTTGATTAAATCTCCACTGAATTTGATCTAGCCTGAAAATTTGATTTTCTATCCGATTCTTAGTGGCATTATCTCTTGCTTGTTCTCTTTGGTTTTCTAAAGTATATCTGGCTTCACATATACTATTATGTGCTTTTTCTAGTTTATCCTTTAAGCATCTTCTAGCTATCCTGAATGGATTCTTGACTGGAAGAAAACCAGTAAGGATATCCATAGTATTATCCGGCGTATCAACGGAAGGTTTACATTTAGTAAAATCAAAAAAACCCTCATCCATGACTTCTTCCGGTAATTCTACTTTGCCATAAGGGTCTTCTCGTCGACGATCCGGGCGATCATCCAAAGAGAGATCCCTGCAACTAGAGAGATAAACAATAAATAAGCTAGCAATAACTAGAAATATATGTCGCATAAATAATTTTCCTTACAATGCAAAAATCGGCAAGTTGAATAAATAAATTAAATAAAAATCAACAAGCATTTAACTGACTTAGGTCTTACCTATCAAAAATAAGGTTTAACCAATGTTTCAGCTTGCCAAGCTTGCTTCACCCAGACTATATGTCTTTTGTGTCTGGTATTATCGTCATAGGGGCCCAGTGGGGGGATGAGGGAAAAGGAAAAGCAATTGATGTTTTTTCTAGTCAAGCGGATTATGTCGTTCGTTATCAAGGTGGCGTTAACGCTGGTCATACTTTATATATCAAAGGTCAGCGACAAGTTTTACATTTAATTCCTTCTGGCATTTTCCATCCATCCACTGTGTGCATTATTGCACCAGGAGTAGCCGTAGATATTGCAGCCCTTGTAGATGAAATACAAGCGGTCAAACAGTTAGGCTATTTAGCTCACTCTTCTCAATTGTTAATTTCTGATTCAGCAACTGTTTTGTTGGATTACCACCGTGAACTAGATCAAGCGCGTGAAGACGCAGCTCATTCGGGCAAAATAGGCACAACGGGTAAAGGAATCGGCCCGGCTTATGAAGACAGAGCTTCCAGGAAAGCTTTATTATTTGGTGATTTATTTGATCCGGAAAATATCTTAAAAAAGAAATTAAGTGCAGCGATTGCAGAAAAACATTTTTTAATTGAAAAATTTTATCATAAAAAGCCTCGTCCAATGAGTAGCATTTTACAAGATATTTTAGTTTTGCGACAAAAATTAGAGTGTCATCGTTTAAATGACATTTCTAGTGTCATTCATCAAGCCTTAGCTCAGAAAAAAAAGGTACTATTTGAGGGAGCGCAGGGTGGCTTATTAGATATCTTGCATGGAACTTATCCGTATGTAACCAGCTCTAATACTTTAGCGAGTATGGCTCTAGTGAGTGTTGGCATAGGATCAGCTGCCATTCAGAAGGTAGTAGCTATTGTGAAAAGTTACACGACACGAGTGGGGGAAGGGCCTTTCCCTACTGAATGTCACAATACGATGCAAGGTTATTTGCGAGAATCTGGTGAAGAGTGGGGAGCGACGACAGGGCGAGCGAGGCGTTGTGGTTGGTTGGATTTAGTGGCTTTAAGTTACGCTACCCGCATCAATGGGGTCACTCATTTAGCTTTAATGAAATTGGACATTTTATCTCAGCTAAAAGAAATTCCGGTTTGTACGGCCTACAAATTACGTGGAAAAGTCATTTCACATTTTCCTATCCGATCGGAAGATCTATCTTTATGTGAGCCTATATATGAGCAACTACCAGGTTGGGGAACGGATATTTCGCATATAAAAAAGATGGCAGATTTGCCCACGAATGCTTATAATTATGTGCAATTTATCCAAAAAAAGCTAGATATTCCTATTGATGTGGTTTCTATTGGTGTAGAAAGAGAAAAAATAATACAATGCAGACCTTTGTTTAATGATTGACTATGATCCGCTAGCTCAGTTGGTAGAGCATCTCCCTTTTAAGGAGAGGGTCCTTGGTTCGAGTCCAAGGCGGGTCACACTGTTCCCTTCGTCTAGTGGTTAGGATATCACCCTTTCAAGGTGAAGACACGGGTTCAAGTCCCGTAGGGAATGCCATTTTTATAAGTATCTAATTTTATTAATTTTTTAGATTCAAATTTTAATTTAACAGGATTTTTCTCGAAAACTTTTCAAAGAGTTTTTATATGTTGAATTTTTAAACCGCTTTAATAAATTAGCAGAAGACACTGTAAAACATAAAAGCTTATTAAAAAGACAACTCAGGAAACTGGATCAAAAAAACCTCCAGCGAGCTGTTAAAACCTATGGAAAAGAATCTACAAAAAAGAAACTCCAATCTATTTTATTTCAATAATATATTTACATAACCATTCTAAATTTTATATTTTACAGATTTTATCAAAAAAACTTACCTTTCCACAATTTTTTTAAAAAATTTTCCCAATACAAATGTTGAATTCCATTTTTAAATTGTGCTTCAATCGGATCCTGAGAAACAATGATGAGATGCTTCCAATTATTTTCCTCACTAATAGCCAACAAACCTTTATGGTTCCTTAAACTGATTTTTTTACTGGATTTTACCTCTATAGCCATTTTGTTTCCAATAACAAAATCAACTTCAAAACCCGATTTTGATCTCCAATATCTAAGCTGCGTGCGGATTGTTTTATAAGAAAGGTAAGCTCTTAACTCACAAGCGATAAATTGTTCAAAAGCCCGACCAAAAAGATCACTATTAGGGTCCAGAGATTGTGTCTCACAAAGAGTATGTACAATACCCGGATCAAAAAAATAAAACTTTGCGGTTTGAACAGCTTTTCGTTTGATTGATTGTGTCCAGGGAAATACAGAAAAACCAATTAAAGTATCTTCTAAAATTTGATAATAGTCTCTCACAGTATTAGGTGAGAGTTGAGAATCATTAGCTATCTTTGTATAATTGAGCAGTTGAGCATTATTAAAAGCGGCGCTTTGTAAAAACCTTATATAATTAGGCAAATTGCGCACTATAGCTTCCGATTGAATCTCTTCTTTCAGGTAGGTATCCACATAGTTATAGAGATACTCCTCACCATGTTTTTTTAAATAAGCTAAAGGCAAACCTCCAAAGCGAAGATAACGATTTAATTTGAATTTTTTATTCTCTGCAAGTTCAAACCAAGTTAATGGGAACAACTCTGATCTAAAGGCACGACCGGCTAAAAGGTTTGCCTTTCCTCGCCTGATCTTTCTTGCACTGCTACCCGTAAGTAAAAAATATTTTTTTTCATCCTCGATCAAACGATGTACTTCGTTAAGCAGTTCAGGAACTCTTTGAACTTCATCAATAATCACATATTTTTTACTTATTAGAGAACTCAAAAGAGAGGGATCGCTTTTTAATCGCAAATAGAGATTTGAATCCAGCAAATTTATATAATCCACAGAAAAGCTTTTAGAACTAGAAGAACTTTTAAGACAACATGCTTTGATAAGTGTGCTTTTTCCCACTGCTCTTGGACCCAGAAGAAAATGGGATGACTTTTTCAATAACATCATTGGATTTAAATATCTAGTAATCATTTTTTTCCTCATCTATTTCGTGTATTATCATGATAATCCACGGAATATATGCAAGTCAAATAGTTTATATGATTCTTTAATTACACTGGCAATGTAAAAAACCATCCACACTATATGCCTTTAATTTTGTCATAAATTACTCTCTTTTTTAGAAGAGCTTGTTTGTATTTATCCAGAGAGAAAATCAAATATATTTTCTAATTGATTGGTCGTGGCTTTATATAACTCTGTATATTTACATTTTTTGCAAGTAACCGTGGAAAATTTTTTACTTTGTAAGTTGAGCCATTTTGTAAGCATTCCACCTGTGGTTGAAATTTTGTCAACATCACAGGCATGGTGATTACATTTAGGACATTGCCAGTTTCTACTTTTCATAGTTTCCTCCTTATTTATACTTTATACCGATTCTATTTGAAAATCCAGAATTGATGGAAGTTAAAAAACAGATAAAAGTGGTCTATAAAATGGCGGTCTAAATGTTTGATTATCTTTAAAAAGATAGTGAAAAAAAGCTTTTCCTTCCTATCTGGACTCAAAAGAAATGGTAAAATCTTGACAAAATAGATTTGAAAATCCATAATTAAGTTGTTGAAAATAATGAAAATCAACAACTATGTTGTGGATTTTAACAAAGAGAAAATATGTTTTACAAAAGAAAATTGGATTTAAGACAACTTCTTAAGAAAAAATCTTTTTTCCTCTTTGGCCCTCGGGCAACGGGAAAAACAACTTTAATTCAACAAAGTTTGAAGGAGGCCAGAATCTATGATCTTCTGGATGCAGAAACCTACAGACGCCTTTTAAAGCGACCTAAAATACTAGAAGAGGAAAACAGTCCAGGAGAAAAAGTAATTGTTATTGATGAGATACAGAAACAGCCTACACTTTTAGACGAAGTTCATAGGTTGATTCAAAAAAAGGGATATCGTTTTCTTCTGACAGGAAGTAGTTCCAGAAAAATGAAGAAACCGGCTGTGAATTTACTTGCTGGAAGAGCTTGGCAGGCAAACATGTTTCCTCTTTCTTGGTCAGAAATTCCTCAATTCAACTTGATGAAATATCTCAATCGGGGAGGACTTCCTTCTATTTACAATTCTTCTGACTATCAGGAGGAATTAAATGCCTATATCAGTCTTTATTTGAGGGAGGAAATACAAAATGAATCTCTTACAAGAAATGTTCAAGCTTTTGCAGAGTTCTTGGATTTAATCGCTCTTTCTAATGGTCAGGAAATAAATTATGAAAACCTTTCTAGGGATTTACAAACTTCTCCAGGTACTGTGAAAAATTATATTGAAATATTGAATGACACTTTGCTGGGATTTTCGTTAGCAGGCTATGTAAAAACAAGAAAAAGAAAAGCAATCACAAGGGCAAAGTATTATTTTTTTGATGTAGGGGTTGTTAATGCTCTTTGCCAGCGAGGTGTAATTAAGAAAAGAAGCGAGCTTTTTGGAAAAGCTTTTGAGCATTTTATTATTTTGGAGGTACGAGCTTACCTTAGTTATTCCAGAAAACTTTTTGGTATGGCTTATTGGAGATCCACATCACAATCTGAAGTGGATCTTATCATTGGCAACAAAGTCGCAATTGAAATCAAATCAACTGAATTAGTTCAAGATAAGCATCTCAAGGGGATCAGAGCTTTAAAAGAAGAAAAACTGATAGAACAATATATAGTTGTTTCTCTTGATTCAGTAAAGCGTGTAACAAAGGACAACATTAAAATTTTTCCCTGGGAAAAATTTCTTGAAAAGTTATGGAAAGGAGATATTGTTTAAAATGCCTCTATTGAATTATTCTAAATTCATTCTCTTTTGTATACCTGTTTTATTCTCAACCCATAAGGCTTTATCTCAGCAATCTTTTTGCACTACAAAAGAAATGAAAACACCAGCCCCTTTATTAGAGACATTTAAAGAAAAATTTAATGAACAACTGAATGCCCATTATGATAATCTTGTTAAATCAAAATCCCTTTCCAAATCAAAGAAAGCGCATTATCTGAAACAGTATAAAAACCCGGATATTACAGTTTGTCCGAATCCTCTCAATACTTCACAGAAAATAATTTATATTGAATATGAAAAAAACTGGTGGGGAAACCTTTATTTTACTCTTGTAAAAGATAACAAAGTTTTAAAATGGATTAAAATTCCCACTTATGGAGCTATCACTACATATGTGCGATGGGATCAAAACAGTTTTTTTTATAAGGATTCCACACATATGGGAACCAAGACGCAGAATACTTGTGTTATAAAGAAAAATTCTATTAAATGTAAAAAACCCAAAACATACCGTTAATCAACTTTTACCCAGCTATTTTGTTTTCTTTTAATTTAGTATCTAACATATCCCGCCAAGCTTCGTAAATCATAACCATTGCAAGTGTATCTAATTCACAATATTTAAGTAAAGCGGATTCAAGCTCTCTTTTTTCATACTCGGTTATTTCACTAAATTGCATTCTTCCATAAGCAGTTAAAGCCGCTCCACCATCGGATAGTTCATTCTCTTCTGATAAGAGTTCCATATCCTTATCAGATACATCCTGAAACATCTTAGGTAGCATTTTATAAGGGTTAATAATCTTTCCCTCTTTCCAATCAATCCATTTCCAGTCCTTAAAATTTAAACTTTTTATACCTCCTGAAGAGCCATAAATAGATTTACTGTATTTTTTCTGTAAAAACTCTGAGGAATTTAAAACAGCAGGAAGAACTTGCTTAATGGAATTAGAGCCTTTGGTATAAGGATCATAAAAAAATCTTTTTACCAGCTCAAACATATCCACCATACATCTATCACCTTCCCATTTTTCAGGACTAGATTTATCAGATTTTGTAATGGATTTTATAAACTCACAAAGAGCCTCTCTGTCTGGAATGTTGCTTTGGTCTTCTAACAACTGACAATAGATTTTATTCAAGTATGTATTCTCATGGCTAGCATATCTAAATATAGTGCCTTTATCTTTTTCAAGCTCACTCTTTAGTTGTCTTGCAAATTCATAGTTAGGAAAAAAACCTTGTTTTGTATTTAGATATTGTCCAGCGTGTTCTACTGTTCCGTCTTCATAGACTACATGATGAGAAAATTGAAAAGCGACTCCTTCATAGGGCTTACGACCTTTATTAAAAGGAAAAGCAACTTTTGTTGTTTCAAAATCAATAAAATGTAACGGGAATACCCACTTGTCCATTTCGTTTTTCAACCCTGGAACATCCAAGAAAGGTTTCGTCTCTTTTTTTTGAGCCATTTCCACTTGCAACCATTGTCTTTGGCTGGCGGATATACCTGGTTTTTTATCTTCTTTAGGAGCTATATCCTCTTTAACTAGATTAGCTAACTTTATTTTTCCTTGTTTTATTAGTTCATCTTTTTTTCTAAAACTCCAAATGCTTAAAACATTTTCATCTTTAAAGTCTTTATCAGACCAATTTAGTTTTGATGACCAACACTCTTTAAAACCACTTTTGAAGCCACTTTTTTCCTCTTCGTTTGAGCAGGTAAATTCACATTTTGCACACTTTGATCCAATGTCTGATACTATTTTTTCGTCTTTTTCATATTTCTCAGCTAAGAATATAATATTATCAAAAAAGCTTCTCTCTGTTTGTTCTTTTGAATCTTTGCCATCATAAATAAGCTGAATTTCTTCATCCACAGGAACTTGTATCAATATTTTCTCCTCTAAACATTCCTTAGGTAGAGTATTAGAGACTTTAATTCCTTTTCTATTATTTTTATCTTTAATAATTTTAAATTTCTGATTTAGACCTTCAATCGGGCATTTTATATTTTTATCTACCAGCATTAAATAGGAAGTAACCGAAGCTTCAGGGTAAGCACTTGTCAGGACATATTTTTGAAAAGCGATATCGTATAAGTAGGGTTTCCAACTTGATCTTATCGTTCCTGTTTTACTTAAAAATGGTTTTTCTTTATTTGTATCAAATGACTTGGATTTTACCTCAATGAGTTGAAAGCAATTACCTTTTTTAACTAAGACATCAACCCTTATAAAAAGATTTTTGAATTTAATAGCAGGTTCATAAATAATCACTTCATCTTGCTGTAACAGGTTCAGCGTTTGTGCTTCTGCTTCTTCAGAATCAAGCGTTGTGATGTTATGTCCATTAGGAAAGTATAACTTTGCAAGTTCGCCAACCTGATAACCTCCATCTGCAAGAGCAGAAAGAAAGGGGTCATCCTTTGTTTGATTTGAATATTCTGGCTTTTTTGTATAATAGAGTTTTGTTGGACACTCCAACCCAAGTTTAAAGCGTGATTTTGTCAAATACCGATGATTTTTCATTTTTTTATCTCACTAATTTTTTTAAGATTATAGATGAGTAATCGGCAGTTTTTACTAAAAATTATAATTTTAAAATAGCAAAGGAAATTTTAATAAAAATTAGCTCTCTATTTTAACTGGTGATCAAATATTGAAAAATTCATAAATGGTAGAGAGTACGGGAACTAAATATGTTGTATACGTTAGACACCGCCAAGATGGTATCTAAAAAATACATTGTTTTTACATTAAGGAGCTAAATTTAGTTTGACTCCATTTAACGTGAACGAATTATAAAATTCATCTACTAATTTTATTTCATCTATTGTTAGTGTAGATCTTTTCTCACTATAAAGATGTTTACCTAAATTTATAATCTTTTTATAAAGAGGATGACTCTTGACTTCCTCAAGAGATGGTAACGGTAAGCCAAGTTGTGAGCTCTACCATGTGTAACCTTCAATAATCGTATTTTTAGAAAACCATTTTATGGCATAACTAGAATTCAGAAATATAGTATAAATATAAATTAAATCACCAATATTCCTTTTAGGGCTAAGTATAGTTGTATACAGAATGCAATCAAGTTTACTAATTACTCTATTGGAAACAAAAAAGCTTATTTCTAAACTAATACTAATTAGATAAAAAAACTATTGAAATCTGAGCAAGATTCATAAAATCTATAAAGATTCAAGATGCTATTTTAAATAGCATTTCGCTCTTTTCTAATGGTAGATCCAAGCTGCTACACAGAAGAGTACAAACTCTATCTAAAGCAAGTGATTTATTATTACATTTTTTGATTTTATCCCTTATCTTTGAAATAAGTATTTTATCATTTAATAAAACTCTAGGTATAGGAATCTGTTCAAGATCATATTGTTGAATATAAGGATAAGAGTTTGGATTGGTTATCAACTCATTCCTAAAATATAGTGTAGGAATAAAAGTATTCAAATATATATTAATTATATCGATATTTTCTGTAGCCGTTTGATTTTTAGGAATAACTAAATAGACTGATTGCTCTGCATATATTGGCTGTTTAGAATTTTTGTCTATAGATGACAAAATATAATTTCCAGTTTTTCTTACTAAAAGTTTTGGACTAACAGCATGTTTCTTTTTTCTTTTAGTTCCACCAAAGATAGTAACTGAATTTGGATTAAAAAAATATGTAAAATCAACCTCTAATTTTCCTAAACAATGCCCTTTAACAATTCTTGTGGATCTTTTTTTATCAGAAATCCTAGCGAATTCATTTTTATTATCTTTCACCATCATTCCTACATGACAAAAATAACTATCAGACAGAGGTTTACTTATCTTATTTAATTTTTCAATAAATGGAGCTAAAGATGGATTTCTATGGATATTTATTTTAAAATTAGTACCTAATTCGTTTAAGTTATAGTGCACTTTCATAGAGTCTTCTTTGAAACTATATATTTTGATACTACCAATATCATTTTTAGAGTTATAGAGATGAAAAGTTATATATGATGCAGTCACATCTTCAAAGCTTTCCTCTGGAAGAATTGTCACTTTAGTATTTGTAAATGACTTTAATGCTATTTTTCTAGCTTCTATATAACTTGGAGTGACTAATAATCTATCTGGTAAAACTAAATTAACTGAAAAGTCACCTGACCACTTACAAACTCTTTCTACAAACAAAGAAAAAATATTTTTCTTAAACCCTTCTGCGCTTTTATAGTTAAGTTGTATGTATTTTTTATACTCTTCTGTCAGATCACTATCTCTTTTTAACACCCATGGCGGATTACCGATATAAGCAGAAATATCTTCAACAATTGGTTTTTCGAGTTTTAAAGTATCTTGTTCAAATAGTTGATCATCTAACCTTTCTAATTTTTTTCCAGGATGAGCGCTCTCAAGCCATAAGCTCATTTTTGCTAATTTTACAGCTCTTGGATTGATATCCATACCATAGATACATTTATCTAATACAATTCTTTTAGCTTCTTCTTTTGTTGGTATATCTTCAGATGGTTTTTCTAATTCTAAAGCTTTTAAATATTCTCTTGTTAAAAAATTTAGTGCTCCGGTTAGAAAGTGACCACTTCCCATAGCTGGATCGCAAACTTTTAACTCAAGAATCTCTTTACTTGATTTTCCTTCACACAAAGGACTGATTGTTTCTCTTACGATATACTGAACAATATAATCTGGAGTATAGTAACTCCCTGTGGCTTTTCGTTCAGAATTATTAGGAGTAAAAAAGAGTTGTCCGTTTTTAACAATAAGATCACATCCTTTAAGTTTTCTTTCAATAGCTGCTGTGAGTTTTATCCACTGTTTGTGCTTTCCCTTTTTGAGGTAAACCATAGGCTCTTGAGCAACATCAAGTTGGTATTCTAAGAAGGATTCATAGATTGACCCGAGTTGTCTAGGTGTAAAGTAGTTATAGGGAATTTGTCGGTAATTTCTTTGGAGGGTTTTATTAGATTTTGAATATCCCAGTTGAAAAAGAACCTGAACCATTTCTGCATCTGTAAGACAATGTTTCTTAGAAAAATTCCACTCAATTTTTGAAAAAACACTTTCTTTAAATCCTTTGATTTCAAATCCATAATCATATTTCTCTGTCCCTTCATGAATAACTTCAGTGAGTTTAATGAGGTTTTTATACAGATTTGTACCTTCAGGTTTAAATTTACTTCCATTTAATGATTTTAAAAGCTTTTGATTAATATAGTCTCTATCTCTTCTAGATTTTCTATATCTTTCTGGATCAAAATCTTTAATACGATCAATAATTCTTGTTAATGAAATGTTGTAATAATCTGGATTTCTGGTAGGTAGAATGCTTCTAGATTCACAGGATTTAATAAATAAAATATTAAATAAGTGACTTTCAGCCACAGTCCTGATCAATTTTAGATCATCTTCTGTGGGTTTTGTAATTGTTCCATTTTCTTTAGCAGCTCTAAGTAAGCCATTACAAGTAATATTCATCGCAGAAATAAATCGATCCGTGAGATCCTCTTCAATGGAATCAATGTATTTGCGACTTTCTTTTAAAACTTCATCGATAAAAACTTTTCCAATATCATCTTTAACATAAGATGGTTTCCCAAAGAAAAGATAGAAATATTTCGCTAGTTCTAAAAATTCACCGTGATCGTTTTTACTCTCTCCAATATGTTGTTCTTTTGATAGAAGTGATTCTAATTTAAATTCAAAACATCTTTCTGAATCCTCCTCTGATATTTCCAAATGAACTAGTCTCCATGTATTTCCATCTGTAACGATTCCCCAGTTTTTATGGAGGATATTCATATAATTTAAAACTTGTTCATTAAAAGAAAAGCTTCTTCCAGTATCATCTTTCTTTTTATCCTCTCTTTTTGAATCAAATTTTTTATTACCTTTTTGATCAGTAATTCGGTTCCAGTATTTTGCTTCAAGAGGTACAATGCAATATCGTCTAGCTTCTCCTCTTCTTTGATCGGAAGTTTCTTGTTCAGAAATATAAGTTGCCTCTCGATGGTCATCAACAAGTAGCATGTCAGTACGATATGTCTTATCTTTTTCTATACCCCTTCCTTTTATAGTAAAAGAGGTTTCTGCGGCATAGGGTTCTTGAGCATTACTTTCACATTTGTCAAACCAACCTAGAACATTTAATATAGGCGCAATAATTTTTGTAATTGTGTCTGTTTCACTAAGCTTTCTATTAGTAAGCGCTTTTAAATCTGGAGCAATGTTTCTAAACTCATTATAAAAGTGTGCAAATCCTGATTTTTTTGTATTCCCATTTTCATCAAATACAATATCATCAAAATCTTTATCCCATCTTTCATTAAAATCCCTTTTTAAATCATTATTCAGATAAACTTCAGAAAACAGAGTGCTTTCCCAATAGGCTGGATTCTTTATTGAATCTGTATTATCTACGACAAGTTCAAGAGGATTCTTATATTTATATAGATAATTTTCTTTTATATTTTTTTGTGTCGCCATATGATGGTATATCCAAAATTAGAAATAATTTTAAACATTCAAAGAAACTTTAGTGATATGTCTTGCAAACTCATCATCTAAAACCTGAATTTTTACTTTTTGTTTTGGTTTTAAAAATCGTTTTTTTTTGTTTGATTGAATAGCTGAACAATGAACATAAAAATCTCTTCCTGTTTCTGTGCGAATAACACCTTCTCCTGATCCATCATTAAACCAAGATACTTTTCCAAGTTGCCATTTAACTGTTCTATTCATCCTTGACCTCACAATTGTTTAAATAATTTCGGTTCATTTTGAGACAAATAAGAGTCCAGAATTACAAAGATGTAATTTTTTAAATAAATTAACTTCTTGCTACATCTATACTTAAGTCTGTAGTGTTAAGCCTTAGCTAATTATAAGTTAAAAACCTGAGACTAACCTCTACGAAGGCTATAATAAATTCATGGATCAACGATTCCAGTTTATTGAAACATCAATTAGAGAAAAATTAGCATTAGGGCAAACTCTCGAAGATGCAGAGTATGCCTTAAGAAATATCTTTGGGAAAGAAGAAGTCGAAACTGCAATCAAGAAAATTAAAGAATCAGATCCTATACTAGCTGGAGAAGTTGCTCCAGTTGCTCTTTCAGAGAATCAAGATTACTTAGGTTGGTATCAAGGTCCTAGAGATAAAGAAGATAGTCATTGGAATCTTCTTAAGGAACATCTATTTAATAAAAAGAACCCTTGGACTAAGGAGATGATTAAAAGTTTAGACTTAGCCTCTGACAGTATTGTTGAACATCTTGTTCCACCTAAGTCAAAACGTCCTTTAACAAGTAAAGGGTTAGTTTTGGGCTACATTCAGAGTGGTAAAACAGCCAACTTTTCCGCTGTAATAGCAAAAACCATTGATGAAGGTTATAAATTAATCATTGTATTAAGTGGAATGCATAATAATCTTAGGCTTCAAACCCAAACCAGACTAGTTGAGGAGTTAGAAAGGCCTAAACCAGAAGCTTGTATGACTTTAACTAGAGTTGATGAAAAAGGAGATTTTGACAAAAAACAAGCTGTTACAGCCAACAGAGCTCTTGGATCCAAAGACGGATTTGCACTTGTTGTACTTAAAAAGAATACACATGTATTAAGAGCATTCAATGATTGGATTTCTAAAGCAAATAAAGAAAATATTAAAAATTGTGCTACTTTGATAGTTGATGATGAATCTGACCAAGCAAGTATTAACACAAATAAACCTGAACAAGACCCCACGGCAATCAATTCTAAGATACGAGATCTAATTAATCATTTTGATAAGGTAAGTTATGTTGGATATACAGCAACTCCCTTCGCTAATATCCTTGTAGATGGAAGTTTAGATGGGGATATCTATCCACGAGATTTTCTAATTTGCTTGGAAAAACCTCCTACCTATTTTGGACCAGAAGAACTTTTTGGTCGAATGGGTGTGAATGGAGATGATGAGAAGAGACCTATACCCGTAATTAGAACTCTCCCTGAAAATGAAGATAATATTGTTGATGGTAAAAAAGTTATTCCAGAATCCTTAAAATTAGCAATTAGGACTTTCATAATTTCTGGTGTACTAAGGTTATTTAGAGGTCAACGAAATGATCATATTATGATGCTTGTGCATATATCCCATCTAATAAGTGAACATGAAAGATACCATGAATGGATTCAACAATATATTCAAGAACTTCAATTAGCCTTTGATGATTATGAGGAACTACCTGAAGAATTCAATAGAATACTTGAAGATGACCATAAGGTAACAACTAAATTTATTCTTGAAGAAGATATTTTTTTTAAATCAAATCAGTTTTTTAAAGAAGTTCGTAATTTTATTGATAAGTTAGAAATAATATTAGAGAACTCTGCATCTTCAGACAGACTTTCTTTTGATAGAAAAGAGCCTCTTTGGGGAATTGTAATAGGTGGAAATACTCTCTCAAGAGGGCTAACAATAGAAGGATTAACAATAAGTTATTTCGATAGAACTACAAAACAATACGACACTCTTCTACAAATGGGTCGTTGGTTTGGCTACCGAAAGGGATATGTTGATTTAACAAGAATTTTTGTTTCAGAAAGTATGATAATTAATTTCCATAACTTAGCAACTGTTGAACAAGAGATTCGTGACGAAATTAATGCAATGGCAGTAAATCAAGAAAGACCTATTGATGTTGCTGTCAGAATAAGATCTTTTCCTAACCTTAAGATAACATCTAATAATAAAATGAGGACAGCAGTTAGATCTAGTTTCACCTATTCAGGTTCTAAAATTCAATTTCGAACTATGAAAATCGATGATATTTCTATTCTAAACAAAAATAGAAAAACCGTGGAAAATTTGTTTAGTAAACTGAAAAATCAAGCAGAGAGAACTAATAGATATATTTTTAACGAATTTAAAAATGCTATACTGTATCATAATGTATCTTCAGAATATATAATTCAATTCCTTGAGAATTTCCAATTAAATACAGAACACATTAGATTCAACAAGAATCTTGGAATTCGTTATATAGCTGATTTGAATAAACACGATGAACTCACAAATTGGTCAGTATGTTTAATGTCAAGTAAGTCAGGAAAAGTAGAATATACACTTCCTTCTGGAGAAAAGGTTTATTTAGCTGTTCGTAGTTCACTTGATAAACCACAAGAAGGTAAAGAATATATAACACTTAGGTCATTAGTACCAACTTTGCACGAAGCCGTTGATATGGCGGACATTCTAAAGCCAGAATCAGACTCTTATAGCGAGTATAGAAAGAAAATGACTAAAATTAGCACAACTGATACAAAACTCAGAAGAGAGAAGCGACCAAAAGAAAGAGGACTTTTACTGATATACCCTCTTGATCCCTCCAAAGCACTACCAGAAACAATGATCAAGGGTTTAGAAGCACTTCCAATTTATGCAGTTAGTTTAGTATTTCCTAGTTCTAAAAATGACCGCAGTTTCATGAGTTATGTAGAAAATGTTACTATCTAATTTTTACTGTTATCTTTTGTCTTAAAATTATAATTTAACATTCTCTCTATCCTGCTAGTTTTTGTTCTTTTAATTTAGTATTCAACATTTCACTCTTAGTCTCATAAATCATAGCCATTGCAAATGAGTAGAAATGGCAGGTTTGGAATCAGGTGGTAAAAATTCCTCTTGAAATGACCATGAATTCCTTATTTATTATTGATATCAATATTTTTCTCTATTTTTTTTAGTAAATCAACTTGTACTGCTTGGCAAACTATATTTTGGAAAGACTTCTCAATAAAGTAAGTTAGAAGTAGCCTTTGTTCTTTATTTAAATTACCAACTAAGCAATTAAGATTAGATTTTTTGACAGTTTCAACAAGGATTTTTTTAATTGGTTTTATGTTTTTATCAATTGGCTTTAAAAAAAAATGTGAAGATAATGAATATGTAAAAAAGATCACTCCAAATACAAATGAACACATGGAAATTAAATTTGGCCAACGAACTATCCACTTATGAATATCAGGGTTTCCCGTATCTGCTTGTCCAAGGAGTGTTGTTAAGCCAAAAACTCCTAATATAAGAGAAATGGCAAAGAGTATAAAAGAAAGTATCAGTGACAAATAAGATGTTTGAATGACACCTGCCTGTAATAATGTAACTCCAGCAGCAATTCCCGATGTAGAAATAAATATTACTTGTGATACAACATGAGAATATATAGTAACGATTTCATTTTTTCCAGAATTCATAAATTACCCTATTCTTCTTCTTGTAAAGGGAGGACAGCTACAATCTCTTAGTATTTTTTTCTTTACTTCTCTTCCATATTGTATATTCAATTGTAATCTTTTACGATCTTCAGCTTTGTGAGGTAGAATTGATTCCAGAGCTTGCTTAAAAAAAAATAAAATCTGATTTTGATTTATCAAATCATTGCCTAATGCTATAAGAATTCTATAACGAACTAAGCTATAGGCAGTCTTCAACTCTTTCTCAAAGTGTTCATTCCAGTTACCGATTTTAAAGGAATTTAAAATTTCTTCCATCGAATTTATGGTTGCTACTGAATTTATAATTTTATCAACAAGCTTAGATTTTTCATCATCATATAGGAAAAGTAACCTTGGGGATTTTTGTGATATAAATTGATATACCTCATTTGAAAATCTTTTATACATATCAACAATATCATTCACAAGATTAATGTCATCAAGAGCAAAAGCACATTCATAAATTTGCGGATACTCTGACGTTAATTCAGTTGTATTTTTTTCTCGGAATAATTTACTAAATCTGATTAAAGACAAAATGGCTGATTTAGACTCTTGTAAAAAATTAAATTTTGAAGTTTCAGCATCGACAATCATTTCCCCAAAAGGATTCATCACGTAAAATACATCTTTATCTCCTAACCCAGAGTTAGACATTGAGATTCGCCTTAATATGCAAGGAAAACAGTAACCACAATGTAAATCACTACCATCTGATTTTATATAATTAATTTTCTTTTTATGAATTTTTGCAATATTTTGCACTATAGCGGCATGAGCACATGAAGTTGAATTACATATAACTTTTTCAAGCTTATTTTCTAAACCAGAGGAAATAACCTCTTTTTTCGTTTTTAAAATCCATTTATTTCTTATTTCAAACTCATCTATTCCAAGCCATTTTTGAACTATTTGAGAAAACTGATACAAATATGGTGGATAAGCTGTACGAGTTGAAAAACTAGATGATCTAGATATATCCAAAGGTAAATGTATAGCCATTATTCCATTTTCATTAATATTGACCTCTTTAATATTTGTGGTAGCAGCAATTGTTGTTGCCACTGATAAAAAGTAAAAAGATCTCAATCTTTGGCTTGTTTCTTTAGGGAAAGAATTTCCTTTAAATATAGTCGCATCAAGCTTTGTAATCTTTTGATTCAAATAAAAGTAATTAACTCCTTCTTTATTTGCTTGTTTCAGAAGTTTTTGAGGATTGGCTTTATCATGTGTGTCAATTCGTACAAAAAAAGGAACCTTACCTTTTTGAAGATAATCATAAGCAGCTATAGAACTGTCTTGTCCTCCTGAGATTAGAACAATATGAGTAAGTTGATCTAAAAGCTTTTGTATTTCTTTTTTTCTTTTATTTTTTCGAGAGCGCAAAGGATAAGAAAGGTTACTATCTATCTTATTTACATTAAATAAAAAATTATCTCCACTAAGTATAGTAAGACATAATTCTAAATCTGATTTAATTAATTTAAATTTTTCAGGGCATCTTAGAGAAATATTGATTTCAATATTTCTGCACCACTTTTCTCTCTCTTTTCTAATACAATAACGATCGGCATAATTGATAACTGATGCAACTTCTATAAAATCTCTTAGTTCAGGTGTTACCTTTTCTAAGTTTCCACGATAAATTGGTTTTAAATTATCTTTATATATAGGTGACTGAACACTTAAAGGAATTTCTATCTCATTATTGTCACTATCAATCTTAGGATAAGTCAATTGTCTATTTACTAATATTTTAAAGCTAGTCATTCAGAATTTCCTTAAGGCTTTTTTGTTTAGTTATTGTCTCTGATAGTTTTCTTTTTACATTATTGATATAACTCTCTAATTTAGAGATATTACTTATTCCGATATTCCCCAATATCTTTGTTAAATCTCTTGAGACGGAATAATCTACAACTCCCGTTAAATAATTTGTATAAAATGCTACTTTTCTCTTTCCAATGTCATCAATTGAAGAACAAGCAGCTGCCTTCATAAGAGCTAGTTCGGCTAAAAATGAATTTGATTGATGTTGAGCTAGAAGCTTGCGTCCTTGAACAATAAAAGCAGCCTCAGCTGGAATATTATGTGGTGAAGTGAATTTTTTAACAAAGTTTTCAATTAAAGAGACACCTTTATCTACGATGATGTTAACATATTCATTACCGTACTCCCCTTTAAAAGCTTCTTTTACACTTGACAAAGCTTTATCTGGAGTAATATTTCCAGATGAAATATCATTTTGGAAGTTAGACCATTCATTAGATCCAGGGCCGGAACCAGGAGATACTTGAGATATTGAAGTTCCCATCTATATTTTATCCTTGTTATTACATTTTTAGATATTTATCTTTAGCCTCATAAATAGAAAAATTATTGGCAAATAAATATACTAGTAATAATGTCATCAAAAAGATAAGAGTGATTTTTCATATTTTATCGGTATTTCAGAGAAAAATTTGAATAAAAGATACATGTTTAGTCAACTTTTTATTATCTGGCATGATTCTGTTTATTCTAACAACCTTGTTTTAAATTTCCGGAGATCTTTATATTAACCTTGAAATAGAACTCACTAGCTGAAAACAGTTAAAAATAGTGGCATAAGCGGAGGTTCCAGGATAGAGATGGAAACTGCAGAAAAAGCAACTTCCTTCTTTAGTTTTTCTTTAATAAAATTTTCCATGTCTGATGCCCGAAAGTAAATTGAACTATTATCAACAACTTAAAATTTCTTTATCTTACTCCAAATTATAAATGTATTCATCTTTTGCCATACCTTATTCACAGATACACATTTTTTAAAATGGCTGTGATGTTAATATCCACTACCCGATTTGAGAGTAGTTTTTTTCTCCAGAAAAAGAATACAAGTTTTCTGTTTTTATAATCTCTATTTTACTAGAGACAAGATCTTGCAACAAAGCAATCAGATGATTTTGATCTAACAAACTATTTTCTTTTATTTTTATAAACCGACATCGCCAATGATCTGTGCAAAATGTTTCAGGGTTCGGATCCGGATAAACCTTAATCCCCCTGTTCGTTATATAAGAAAGCTTTAAAAAAGTATTTTTTTTGGTTGCAGTGTTTAATTTTTTTGCCAATACTTCCGGATCTCTGTTCGGATCACAAACAAAAACATCTACTCCATCTAACACTTTCTCCTGAGAAGCATAGTGCGTCTTTGAGACTTGCACACGTATGGGTCTATGGTCTTTTGGTACAGAAGAAAAAATAAGCTTCTTAGGTTTAGCCCCTAAGTTTTCAATCACGGCTTTTCCAAAATCCGTTGTACTTACTTTTTGCTTGCTGGTTTTTTCATTGTAAATATCATAAGTATGCACCCCATCTTCAATCGTTTTTAACCAAGCATTTTGTATTTTCTCCGCAAGAGCATTCTCTCCAATATGATTTAACATCAATAAAGCTGCATTTAGTAACCCACTAGGGTTTGCTACATTCTGCCCTGCCCGCCGAGGCGCTGAACCATGTATCGCCTCAAACATCACGTGATTTGCTCCAATATTGCCAGATCCCCCAATACCGACCGATCCAGCAAGCTGAGCAGAAATGTCACTCAGGATATCCCCATATAAATTAGGTAGTAAAATCACATCAAAATCCGAAGGTTTTGTAGAAAACTTTGCCGCACCAATATCAATAATCCAATGCTCGTTTTCAATGTCAGGATATTCTTCTGCTATTTGATCAAAAATCTTATGAAACGTCCCATCCGTAAGTTTCATAATGTTATCTTTTGTCATACAAGTTACTTTTTTTCTCCCCATCTGCTTGGCATACTCAAACGCATAACGAACAATTTTCTGGCAACCTGGAATACTGATTAATTTTAAACACTGAAATACTTCATGCGTTTGACGATGCTCAATCCCAGCATATAAATCCTCTTCATTTTCACGAATAATGACCACATCCATGCCTGGAAACTTAGTCTCCACATAAGGATATAAAGCGCGAACCGGTCTCACATTCGCAAAAAGACCAAGACTTTTTCTAATTTTGACATTGAGACTCTTAAAACCGCCCCCTTGAGGAGTCGTAATAGGCGCCTTAAGAAACACCTTATTCTTACTGATAATATGCCAATCTTCCGGTTTAATACCTGACAAATAACCTTGTTTGTAATTTTTTTCGCCCAGCTCTATCACATCTTCCTGAAAGTCAGATCCTGCCTTGCGAAGTATGTCTAAAACAACTGTCATAATTTCTGGGCCAATACCGTCACCATAAGCAATAGTGATTGTTCGAGACATGCATTTCCTCTTTCTAATAAAATTAATATAAAAATATTTAATAAGCTTTTTAAGAATTTTAAGGCTATGCAATAAAAATCTAAATAAAAAGCTTAGATTTAAAATCTCTTGATAACTCGTTAAACATTCTTTGTCCAGAGTTTAATTTCTTTTTACACTAAAAATCTGGATATGATTGTTAAGGTAAAAAATTTTCTTATCCGATAACTTGCCAAAGTAAACTGAAGAGTATAAAAAACACTATGCTTTATTTAGCAAATTTAAAAAAATTCTACAATGACAACACAATAAAAGCGGTTGATATCAAAGAACTTCTCGTAGAAAAAGCAGGTATTGTCTGTTTGGTTGGACCGAGTGGCTGTGGAAAAACGACAACCTTAAAAATGATCAATCGCTTGATTGAACCCAGTGATGGTTATGTTGAAATCAATGGAGTAAAAAGCGATCAAGTGCATCCTGTTTTATGGAGAAGAAAAATAGGATATGTGATTCAAAAAATAGGACTTCTTCCGCATTTAACAGTGACACAGAATATTTCTCTTTTATCCCGCGTTTTAAAGAGAAACCGAAAATTTATTTTAAAAAGAGTACATGAACTTTTAGAATTTGTCGGTTTAAACCCTGAACAATACAAAAATCGCTACCCAATAGAATTAAGTGGAGGACAGAGGCAACGAGTGGGGATAGCCCGTGCGTTAATGGAAGACCCCCCTTTACTTCTTATGGATGAGCCATTTGGTGCCTTAGATTCCATTACAGCCTCTTCCCTTAGGAAAGAATTTAAGGCCTTAAATCAAACGCTTAAAAAAACAATTATTATGGTGACTCACAACCTGGATGAAGCTTTTGAAATAGGAGATGAAGTTATTTTAATGCGGAAAGGATCTATTATACAGAAAGGCGATTTAGAAGATTTTAAACATTCTCCAGCTACTTCTTTTGTTAAGGATTTCTTTAGTGAAAAAAAATAAAGTTATTTTCTTTATCTTTCTACTATTCGTTTGTTCTCTTAAGGAGAATATCTCCTTTGCTAGCGAGAGGAATAAACGGCTTGTTATTGGATCTAAAATTTTTACAGAAAATATCCTCTTAGCTGAAATGTTGTCTATTTTGTTGGAGGAAAAATATCATTTCAAGATTATTAGAAAATTTAATATGGGTGGAACAAAACTGGTTTTTGATTCTTTAAAAAATAAACATGTAGATATTTATCCTGAATACACTGGCACAGGCTATACCATGCTATTACGGCTGTCAGGAGAAACAAATCCTAAAAAAACTTATTACATTGTTAAATCAGAATTTTTAAAAAGATTTCAAATGGCTTGGTCTTTACCTTTAGGATTTGAGAATACTTACACTTTAGCTGTGCGGGCAGGAGATGCTCGTTTTCAAAAATTCCACTCTATTAGTCAATTAAGAGGGCACATAGCCTTATTTCGTTTAGGGATGGGACATGAATTTGCTGAAAGAAAAGATGGCTTTGAAAATTTTTCTAAAAAATATCAATTACATTTTTTAAAGAATCAATTAGTGACAATGAGCCAAGCTTTGATGTATTCCGCTTTAGACAATAAAGAAGTAGATATGATTATGGCTTACTCTACAGATGGCCGAATCAAAGCTTTTAATCTAAGAACGCTCACAGATGATCAGTCTTTTTTTCCTTCTTATGAAGCCGCCTATTTAACTCGACAAGATGTCCTGGAAACTTGGCCGGAAGTGCAAGCTGCATTTAAAGCTCTAGAAAATAATATCAGCGAGAAAGAAATTGTTTCTTTAAATAATCAGGTGGATCAATTAGATTATGGGTTATCTCAAACCGCTCGCAATTTTTTGATCAAAAAAAATCTTTTAGTTGGTAAAGTCCAAAAATTACAAAAAGCTCAGCTGATAGATTATTACCTTTCTAAAAAGAAATATTTTTTTAAAATCCTTATAGAGCATCTGGTTTTGATTTTTGTTTCTTTGTTTTTCGCTCTATGTTTTTCTATACCTATTGGCATTTGGTCTGCTCGCAATGCTTCCGTAGAGAAAATTGTTTTTTCTTTAGTCAACACTTTGCAAACAGTCCCTAGCATAGCGCTTTTAGGTCTTTTGATACCTTTGCTAGGTATTGGTTTTGTGCCAGCCGTTTCGGCTTTATTTCTTTATTCCCTTTTACCTCTTATTCGTAACACTTTTGAAGGTATTAGAAATGTAGATAGAACTTACATTGAAGCTTCAGCAGGAATGGGCTTAAATGCCTGGCAGATTTTAATTTTTGTCCAGATTCCTTTAGCTTTGCCGGTGATTCTAGCCGGAGTGAGAACGGCTACAGTGATTGTTGTGGGAACAGCTACTCTAGCGGCTTTTATAGGAGCTGGAGGCCTGGGGGATCCTATTTTTCGTGGAATAGCAACTTTGGATTCAAGGCTGATTTTTCTAGGAGCTATTCCTGCTTGTCTTCTAGCTATCATTTTGGATACAGGGGTCGCGTTCGTAGAAAATTTAGTGATTTCAAAAGGTCTGAAGATGGAAAGAAATATAAAAAATATTGAACTTGATTAACAAAGTTTTTCCGAGTCTTCAAAGACACACTATTTATCTTTTTTAAAGATCAATTACATTAAAGAGTTTAGAAAGAATAAAAAATTTAACTTTTAGCTAAAATATTTAGAAAAAGTTCTTCCGATATATTTACGCGATCTAAAACTGTTTGCTTATCTGCTGCACTCAGCTGTTTAAATTTCTCAACAGAAAGATTTCTAAACTCTAATTCCGGTTGGACATTATTTAGAAAAACGTTCCACCTCTCTGTAACAATATATTTCTGTAAGTCAAAATCCATATCATAGATTTTTTGAAGTGAAATATTATTAAAATATATATATGATCTGTTTTTCAATGCCTGTAAAAACTCTAAAGAAAATTTATTAGTCGGTATTATATTAACAACATCAATTGGTATATAAGGAAATGGGAATAGCCTGTTATTAACCTGTTTCAACATTATATTTACTAGAATACTATTCTGATCAATATGTCTGAGAGATCTAAATAATTCCAAATCAAATTTTAAAAGATTTGTTATTTGTCGTTCAGAGAATTCCGAGCTTTGCCCCGTATCTTTCAGTGATTCTGCTAAAATATCAATTTGATCTAAATAAAGAGCTTGGATTTGCTCTTTTCTCATATATATCATTTTATCTGAAAGATACCGTATACTACTTCTTAAGTTTTGTATTACTTTCGGTTTTAAATGTGGAACAAATTCAACTGGCAAATGTGGAAGAGGACCATAATCTCTATAGAAAACACTACCTACTTTTAACTTCTTAACTCCTTCAAGAGATAGATAAGCACCTTGTCCCCATAATAATCTAGTAGAGCGTTTTTTCCTTATCTTCGAATATTGTGGTTTCAATTGCTCTGCCGTAAAAAATTCTGCCATTGCAGGAAATAAAAGAGAAAAATTATCCATTATCTCTGATGGTTCCAAGCCACGTGTAAAACGATCTAAAGAAGGGTCATGCGGCCTTCTTTTATATCGCTTAAGCTCCATTTGTATAAAATTATTCCTATGCTCTGGATCCGATCTGTTAAAAACTAGAGCACAAGCAAAAGAATAGATAGGTATCAAAATAGCTATTATTAATATAAGTCTCATTTATTTAATATAATGTATCTATAGTATAAACAAATCAAGAATTTCATAAAGAATGTAAAATTTACATTCCTTCATGCAAAGCTTGTATTTTAAAAACAAATTTATAAAATAAGCATCTATATAATAGGCAAATAAACTTATTTTATAAGGAAAAAAATTATGGCAACATGGCTTTGTATATCCGTTTTTCAGTTATGTTTTCTCACGATATCTATAAACCACCTCAGTCATTTATCTTGTAGTAATGAATACAGCAAATACCTTAATAAAGAAGAAATAGAAACAGTTTTAAAAGCATTTCAAGAGCATAAACAATATGAATGTAGTCCCCTTAATCAGGAATAGAAAACAAATAATAACTGGAAATAAGATTAAATAATATATGATCATTAATTAACAGAAATTAAAGATAAATTGTTTTAAAATTAACAATTAACAAGGAAAAAACATGATTAACAAGTCTATAAAGCAGCTATTTAATATTATTTGTTGTTCTTTATGTATATCTGTCGTTGCACCAGCTGTCGCTTCATATGAATTAACTGCAGAAGATAAAGGTTGGACAGACTGCAGTGGTAGCGTAGAACATATAATTGAACATTGTCGGGCAGCTAGATATAAATCCTGGAACTGGCTGAGAGCTGCTAAAACAAAAAATGCCCTCATCAGCCTCGAACATGGCAAAATATATTGGATCAGTGGTGAATGGTTTGACGGCGATTGGCGTGGAGATATTTGGATGGGTGGTATCTTTTATGGAGGCACATGGCATGGCGGCATATGTGAATATGGCGTATTTGCTGGCGGTACATGGCTGGATGGCGATTGGCGCGGCTGCCTATGGCTCAACGGCACATGGAAAAAAGGTACCGTCGACGGCATAAAAAAAACATTTGCTCCAAAAAATCTCTGACCACAAGTAATTAGAGAAACTAAAAATTTAATTTAAGATTAGACATTTGGATTGACAAAAAATAATAAATATATTTAATCTAATGAATATGCAAAATCTACTTTTTTATGCTTTAAGTTGTACGCTCATTCTGACTTCAGCGTGTAGTAATCAAGCGACAAATAAAAGCAAAACTCAGTCGCCTCAAGCTCTTTTAGGAAAGAAAATTATTGCTCATAAATCTGCCGCAACCACAGAGAAGACTGCTGCATCCACCCAAACAACACCGGCAACCTCTACTACACAACCGGTTTCTGCTTGCCCTCAAGACAACAACTTTGAACTTTGTAGATATAAGGAACTAAAAGCTGGAACAATGAATGCTACTCATGTATCCACTCACATTTGTATCAATTCACAAATCGGTATGCATATCATATTACAAGCTAATCAATATGGAGAACTTCCTTCCCCTAACAAGGCTTTAGCCTGTGATTTAATTAGCTATGATGTACGTACGACAGATGGTATTACCATAGATCTTGCTAACGACACGATCGTAACATTCATATTACCAACACTTCACCTTACAAGAATCCACGCATCAGTAGACATTACTCAAAAGATACCCTGCCGCCACAGAAACCTAAACATGAAGCACTGCTCTGATCCTGATAATAGTGAGGCGAGTATGGTTATTCAACACACTCCTCTCTTACTACATAGTGAAGTCAAAGCTTTTAGCGACCAAGATAGCAAATTTTGTACTGAACAAGCAGAAGAAAAAGCGCGTATATTGACCAGCAACGGTTATACTTGCACTATCCAACTTTAAGAATTCAAAAATATCTATTTTTTAAAATTCTTAAACTATACTCACAAATCATCCGACTTTAATATCCAGTGAAAAAAAAACAAAAGTCTAAATTAATATTAACCCTCTTAATGTTAGACATTAAAATTGACACAAAATAATCAATATGTTTAATCTAACGAATATGCAAAATCTACTTTTTTATACCTTAAGCTTTACACTAATGCTGACTTCAGCATGTAGTAATCAAGCGACAAATAAAAGCAAAGATCAGTCGCCACAAGCTCTTTTAGGAAATAAAATTATTACTGATAAACCTGTTACACCTACAGAAAGAACTGCTACACCTACAGAGGAGACGGCTACATCTTCCCCATCAGATTCTGTACCAGATACTGCTCCATCACCAGAAGCTCAGTCACCAACAACACCAGTAACCCCTCCTACACAAGTGGTTTCTGCTTGCCCTAAAGATAACAACTTTGAACTTTGTAGATATAAAGAACTAAAAGCTGGAACAATGAATGCTACCCATGCATCCACTTACATCTGTACCCATTCACAAATCGGTATGCATATCATATTACGAGCTAATCAATATGGAGAACTTTCATCCCCTAACAGTACTTTAGCCTGTGATTTAATCAGCTATGATGTGCGCTCAACAGAAGGTATTACTAAAGACCTTGCTACAGATATGATCATAACACATATATTGCCAACGCTTCCCTATGCACATGTACATGAAACAGTGGACATTACAAACATGATGTCTGATTGCCACACAACATCCACACTCGTTGATACAATAATTTGTACTAATGCTAATGACATGTCAGTCACTGTTCGATACACCCCATTTTTGCTATATAGTGAAGTCAAAGCTTTCAGCGACCAAGACACTGCATTTTGCACTGAACAGGCAGAAGAAAAAGTGCGTATATTGACCAGCAACGACTATCTTTGCACTATCCCTTAAAAATACCTATTTTTCCAAAATTTTTAAACTACTCTCTCCAATCATCCGACTTTAATATCCAGTGATTGACCTTTAGATCCAGAATGAAAGGATTCACAATGAACCGCTTTTTATCTTTTGTGCTATTTTCTGTTGCATTACATCTGGCAGTGGGAGCAGCTTTATTTTCCGGAACTGAAATGCTGGGAAATAAAAAAGCTGCCTCTCATCCAAATCAAACAAATGAGGGAGAAACAATAGATATTACACCCGTTGAATCACAACAAACACCTACACCTACACCTACATCAATAAAACCGACTCCACTAAAAAAACCAGCCCCCCCACCCGTTACCAAAAAGAAACCTAAAAAATCATCCGTTATTCATACCTCAAAAAAAGATCATAAGCCGCCAGCTAAGAAAAAAGTAAAAAGCTTACCCAAAATAACAAAAAACAATGCCAGTAAAGAAAATAAAAACACGAATACTAATAATAAAACCAAGAATAACCAATTAAATAAAAAAGGAACTCTTCCAACTCCACAAGCAACACTTCCCGCTCCTCACCAAGCGATAGAAAAAACAAAAGAACAAGAAGAAGAAGAAGAGATGAAAAACGATACGGAAAATAATACAAAAGACGAAACAAAAAATAAAAATACAAATACAGAAGAACAAGAAACAGATGAATTAATAGATGAAGAAGATGAAATGATAGAAGAATCTCCTAAAGATGAGGAAAATGTACCCTCATCCTCCAATCAAGAAAATAAGAATCCACCAACAACTAATAAACCTAACACACAAAAACACAGTAGTACGGAATCTAACAGCAACACTCAAACAGCCCCAGCAAAGAAAAACGACAGCAATAATATTGCCGCGGTCAGTAGCAATAATAGTCTACCTAAAATTCCGGCAGCTATATCTGCGCGAACTTATACACAGCTAAAACAAAAAGAAGGCAACCCCATTCCTAAGTATCCTAAAGAAGCCAGGATCAAAAAATGGGAAGGAGATGTAGAGCTGATTTATTATGTGAACCCAGTCGGTTTCGTGGAAAATATACATGTGAATCGCTCTTCCGGACATAATATTTTAGATAATGAAGCCATTAGAACATTATCCCGTTACCAGTATTATCCAGGACAAGAAGGCTGGGTGAAACATTTAGTAAAATTTTCTTTAGATAAAGAATCAGAAATTAAAGAAACCATTTCTCTTCGTACGTTAGAACAAAATAACTAAAATAAAAATTTTTATTGTTTAAATAACTTAAAAAGCTGTGTGAATATTCCAGCCATGAATCCAATTTTGTTTGTCATTCTGGTAGATGCTATAATCCAACCCAATTCTTTTTCCTTGTAAACCACTCCCTCCAGAATAAAAAATAGCACCAGTGACTACATCCCATCTCGCACTCATACGAAATACTAAAAATTGGCTAAAAATAGTTTCTATTGCTCCAATAATCATCCATTTTTTTTGTGACGGTTTTGTCCGATTAGTGACTAACTCTGACGTTGTAGATACCGACGTTGTAGGTAAATAATAAATGGCGTCTGCATGAACATACAACCATTGATTGACTAGATAAGATGCAGCTAACCCTATTTGTTCATTCGCTTTAAAAGCTTTATTGGATACTAAAATATGATTCCAAACCACTCCTAAAGAAAATACCTTTTGCCCTTTTGGTTTAATTAATATTCCACTTTGCATGCTCCACCCAGATTCTATTTCATGGTAAAGCCGTTTAATACTAACTCCTAAACTCCAACCAGGAACTATAAAACCTGCTAGACTAGCCGCTAATATATATTTTTTAGTGTCCCACTGCTTAATAAAGCTAGCGCCAATTGGCAACCGATTATTCTCCGAGAGAGATATCCCCCAGTAAGGGTTGGGCAAATCACCAAAAATATAGTAACCAGCTGATTGCGTTTGTTTTGTGTGTGCGACTCCCGCAGGATTTAATAAATGATATTCTGCTCCTTTTCCCACAGATGCTCTACCCGCTCCTCCCATAGATAAAGCTAAAGGCGCGACAAGATTTGCCTCCTCAGCTAAAGCACAAAAACAAAATAAAATAACAAAAACTGTCTGACTGACAACCCTTCCCAATAAGATAAAATAATAGCCTTTCATGTAAAAGAGAGTATTATTAAGAATATAATAATCATCAAGTGTTAATTTACGCTTTTCATTTCTTTTCATTTTTTCAAAAATTAAGTAGTATCTGCACTATGAAAAACTTAATATTATTTATTATATGGATTCTCTCACCAACAACGTTGGCCTATATTCCTTCTTATTCTATGATATTATCCCACTTAGCTGCAGCTCAAGGCAATGGTGTCTATCGTATTGAACAAACGATCAATTTTCAAAATAGCACTAACTCATTATCTTTGACAGAAATATGGTGGATAGCTGGTAACAACCAATTACGGCTAGATGTCAAACCCACTTCCCCTAATGCTAAAAATTTATATTTGCGCTTTATTTATCAAAACCCTTATAAAATATTTAATAATGAAAAAGGACAAAGACAAAAAGCTCGCATTTCTATTTATCACATAGATAAACCTTTTCATTTAAGAAGTGCAAATCGCTTAAAACGTTTATTTCACTTATGGAAGTTAGCTCCCCGACAACGACAAGTGGATAAACAAGACTCTCCACCGACAAATGACTTTATTCGCTTAGATCGACGACAGGGGATCGTGCAATACCACATTGCTCAAAACAAAACTCATGCACAGCTATGGCTGGAACAAGATGAATTTATCATTCGTGAATGGGAGTGGATAAAAAATAGAAACAAATTATCCGGAAAGTTAATCGCCTGGGATTATGTACGTTATCCTGGAAATTTATTTTTTCCAACCCATCGACGATTTATCTGGCCAACGACAGAAATACATATAAAAGTAAAAAAAGTACAAAAAATAGCTAATCGTAAGAAGATATTTCATCTTCGCCATCTCAGACGTAAAAATCACATTCCTACTCATATCTCACCTTCTGATCAGAACAACATTCGTGAATTTTACAAACAATTCAGATAAAATTAACCATATCTATATTAATAAAGAGGGTATGAACGCTTGAATAAGCGATATTATTATGAAGTAGCTGTTGCCAGTGGTATAAAAAAAAATCTGATTTATTCTTTTCATCAAATACTGCCGGTTGGCCAGCTTATCCAAGTGCCATTGAGAAATCGGCGCACGCAAGCTGTGGTTTTACGGAGAATAGATGACTTTCAAAAATCTTTTCCTGTGCGCGATATTCTCTCTATCCAACCCCATTTACCTCCTCTATCATCCAGCCGGTTGAACTGGTTATCCTGGGTAGCTGATTATTATCAACATACCCATGGTGCTGTGATTCATTTAAGCTATCCTTCTTTTATTACTCATCTGAGCACAAAAGCCTGGAATCAGATTCTACAGCCATCAGATAATGACAAACTTTTATCAAAACCATCTGATTCAGTTGTATTAACCGCTGAACAAGAAATGTGTGTGCAAAAAATTCAATCTCAATCAAATACAGGATTCCAAGTACACTTTATTCATGGAGTAACTGGCTCCGGTAAAACAGAAATTTATTTCCAGCTGATTGAATTAGCTATCAAAGAAAAAAAAAGTGTACTAGTTTTAGTACCTGAAATTTCATTAACTCCTCAGCATATTGCACGTTTTTCTCTCCGCTTTCCCAATCAAGTAGCCTGCTTACACTCCGGTATGAGTCCAAAACAAAAAGCAACTGCATGGATACAAATGGTTAAAGGAAATAAAACAATACTGATTGGACCTCGCTCTGCTTTATTTTGTCCCATTCCACGCACTGCGTGGATTATCTTAGATGAAGAACATGAATCACACTTTAAACAAGATGAAAAATTAAAATATCATGCTAGAGATGCTGCTATTATTTTAGGACAACAACTAAATATTCCTGTTGTATTAGCTTCTGCTACTCCTAGCTTAGAAAGCTGGTGGAATATTCAAACTGGCAAATATCGCTACTACCAGTTAAAAAACCGTGTATTTAAAGCGCCAGTACCACGATTGGAGCTAGTAGATATGCGCCAGCGGACACCATCTATTAATTCCCGTGTCCACCCTAAGAGATCGGTCGCTCCTCACCCGCCTTGGTGGCTCAGTGATGAGTTATATCAAGCATTAAAGGATACTTTACATAACAAAGAACAAGCGGCTTTATTTATTAACCGGCGAGGAGAAGCTAGCTGCATATTATGTTCTGCCTGTGGATTTCATTTTTCCTGTCCAAACTGTGATATTTCACTAACTCAACATCAACAAAACCATATGGTTTGTCATTACTGCGCATGGAGAGAAGAAAAACCCACTCAGTGTCCTAAATGTGGACAGGATAAGTTATCTGCTGTTGGATTAGGAACAGAGCTAGTGCAAAAAGAAATGATAAAATTATTTCCCAATACTCAAGTAATGCGAGCAGACCGAGATGAGGTAAGAAATCATACAGATTGGACAGAATGTATACGAAAGATAGAAAACAAAGAAGTAGATATTTTAGTGGGCACGCAAATGATTGCTAAAGGATTAGATTTTCCTAATCTAACTCTCGTGGGTGTGGTGTTGGCGGATCAAGATTTGAGACGACCAGATTTTCGCTCATCGGAAAAAAGTTTTCAGTTACTCACTCAGATGGCTGGCCGTGCCGGCCGCCGAACCCGACCAGGAAGAGTGATACTACAAAGTTATTACCCAGATCATCCTGTCCTCCAAGCTTTAACCAAAGGAAGTTATCAGCAATTTGCAGAACAAGAGCTAAAGTATAGAAATAAATACTCCTATCCCCCATTTGTAAAATTAATTTTAGTGCGCACACAAGGAATTTCAGATACTCATACGCTGAAAGCGGCTATTCAGATTAAAAACCATATCCAAAAAATAAAAGGATTAAACCTACTTGGACCAGCTCGTCCCGCAATTTTCCGCCTCAGAAATAAATACCGCTACCACCTGCTACTAAAAAGCCACAGCTTATCTGTTTTGCAGCAGGCCGGACGGCAAATAAACTCTATTCTCACAAATCTGCCATCTGCTGTACAAGTACATATCAACCAGGACCCTGCTCATCTTATGTAAAAACAAAAAGAAACCCATCTGATACAAAATTAGCTAGGCGGACACAATAAATTATGATAGCTCTCAGTTTTACAGGAGATAAATATCTTTAGTTATGGACAGTGAATTAAATATTAAAAATATGCTAGACGTTGGAGCACATTTTGGGCATCAAGTCCAAAAATGGAACCCTAAAATAAAGCCTTATGTTTACACAGCTCGCTCCGGTATTCATATTATCAATCTACAAAAAACTTTGGTATGCGCAAAAAATGCCTTACGTGCAGCAGAAGATATTAATGCCAAAGGCGGCACTTTTATTTTTGTTGGTACAAAAAAACAAGCCGCAAATTGCATTCGTAGTCAAGCTGTTCAAGCTGGGCAGTTTTATGTCAGTAAAAGATGGCTAGGAGGCACTCTTACCAATTTTGAAACGATCAAAGTAAGCATTGATCGTATGAAAAAAATTGATCAAATGAAGGAACGTGGTGATTTAGACCATTATTCAAAAAAAGAAAAATCAAGAATTGAAAAAGAATATAATCGCTTAAACGAATACCTGAATGGAATCCGAGATATGAAGCAACTGCCACAAGCTTTATTTGTCGTAGATATTAACCGAGAAAATATTGCTGTTGCAGAAGCTACACGATTAGGTATCCCTATTATTGCCTTAGTGGATACTAATTGTGATCCACGTAATATTGATTACCCGATTCCAGCAAATGACGATTCTTCCCGTTCTATAGAATTCTTTATTAAACTAATCAGCCAAGCTTGCCTAAAAGGTAGAAAAAAATGGACAGAAACTTTAAGATCGCAAGTTCATCAACAAGATACCCAACCAGAAAAAAGAAGTATAGCTACAGGGGCAGCTCGTGTAACGAGTAATGTACGAACAGATGGAGGCCCAACCGTCGTTAAAGTATTTAAAAATGTCAAAGAGAGAAAGTTGGTAGCAGCGGGTCTAGCAGATGACGTGGAGATTTCAATAGAGCTGGATAGCGATAAAAAATGAACAACCTTCATGCGATTAAACAGTTAAGAGCTTTGACTGGCGCTGGAATCATGGCTTGCCAGCAAGCACTTCAAGAATCTAATCACGACGAAGAAAAAGCTCTTCAATGGCTTAAAAAAAGAGGATTAGATCAAGCAGCAAAAAAAGCTTTAAGAGAAGCTAAGGAAGGTCGTGTAGCTTCTTATTTGCACGGCCGCGGACGAATTGGCGTACTAGTGGAAGTAAATGTGGAGACTGATTTTGCAGCGGGTGGAGATGATTTTAAAACTTTTGTTCATCAGCTTTGTTTACATATTACAGCAATGAATCCTCTTTTTATTCACACAAAAGATCTTTCAGAAGAAAGAAAACAAAAAGAAATAGAAATATTTACAGAGCAAGCCAAACGGCAAGGTAGACCGGACAACCTATTAACAAAAATAGCAACAGGAAAACTAGATAAATGGCTTTCAGAAGTATGTTTAATGAATCAAATCTTTCTGAGTACTTCCCAAAGTGACAAACCACAAACAGTACAGGAAGTTCTAACAAGTTTAATCGCTCGTTTAGGAGAGAACATAGTTATTCGCCGCTTCGTACGCTTTGAATTAGGAGAAAAAGAAAGTTTTATTGCTTGCCACTCTCACCTGCCTTCTCAGGAGAAAAACTAATTTTGTTACGGTATAAAAGAATTTTATTAAAAATTAGTGGAGAAATGCTCTGTGGATCAAATACTTTTGGTCTACATCCACCCACTTTACAAGGACTGGCAGAAGAATTAAAAGAATTATGTCAATTGGGTGTACAAGTCGCTTTAGTGGTCGGTGGCGGAAATATCTTTCGTGGCAAACAACAAGGTGAAGCACACACGATGAATCGTGCTAGTTCGGACTACATGGGAATGCTGGCTACTTGCATTAATGCCTTAGCACTACAGGAAATTCTGGAAAGCCAAGGAATGGAAACACGGGTACAAACTGCCTTAAGAATTTCTGCATTAGCCGAACCTTATATCCGCCGAAAAGCTTTAAGACATTTACAAAAAAATCGCATTGTGATTTTTGCGGCTGGTACTGGTAACCCTTATTTTACAACAGATACTGCTGCAGCACTAAGAGCGATGGAAATGCAAGTAGATATTTTATTAAAAGCTACTAAAGTGGATGGTGTATACGACAAAGATCCTTTAAAAAATAAAAACTGCAAAAAATTTAGTCAACTGAAATATATTGAAGTCCTTAATAAAGAAATCAAAGTGATGGATTCTACAGCAGTGAGTCTCTGTATGGATAACAAAATGCCATTAGTAATTTTTAATTTAAAACAAAAAGGAAATATCGCACGTATCGTTAAAGGAGAAAAGTTAGGTACTATTATTTGTTAATATAGGAATAACTATGTCAGATAAAAAAATACAAGAAGAAACACAGAATCGAATGCAAGAAGCATTTTCTCACATTCAGGAGAAAGTCAAGAAAGTACGTACTGGACTAGCACATGCTTCTTTAGTAGAAAGCATAAAAATATCCTGTTATGGAGGTGAACAAGAGTTAAAACATATCGCTGCTATTTCTTGTCCTTCTGCCCGTTCCATTCTCATTTCTCCCTGGGATAAAAGCGTATTACAAAACATTTCTGCGGCTTTAATTAAAAGTAATTTAGGAATGACACCCGTTGTGGAACAAAAGATCATTCGATTAAAAGTGCCAGAATTAACAGAAGATAGAAAAATAGAATTGATTAAAGTATTCAAAAAAGATGTAGAAAAAGCACGAGTGGAATTTCGTTATATTCGTAAAACAATGAACGAAACAGTGAGAAAAACTTTAAAACACAAAGAAATTAGTGAAGATATAGCTAAAGAACAAGAAAAAGATATTCAAAAAATAACAGATCAATTTATTAAAGATGTGAATGAACTTTCAGAAAAAAAACAACAAGAACTTATGCGAGTTTAACCTGCCACCAGGGTTTAAACATTTAGCAATTATTATGGATGGCAATGGCCGATGGGCACAAGAAAAAGGCTGGCCACGTCATTTTGGACATTTTCGTGGAGTGAAAACCCTCCGACATATTATCCAAACTTGTGTAGATAACAACGTACCTTATTTAACCGTATTTGCCTTTAGCACGGAAAACTGGAAACGTTCTTCTATAGAAGTTGCCATTATTATGAAACTCGTGAGCCGCTCTCTTTTACGTTATAGAAAAATGATGGAACAAAATCAAATTCGGTTACATATAATAGGTAATATACAACCTTTGGATTCCTCCATCCAACATTTATGTAAAGATATCATGGAAAATACTAAAATGAACAAAGGTCTACAATTAATTATCGCAATTAATTATGGAGGCCGCAGTGAAATTGTACAGGCAATTAAGCAAGTAGCAGAAAAAATTCAATCTGGTGAACTTCATCCGAAAGATTTAAATGAAAATGTAGTCTCTCAATTTATTGCTTCATCTAGGTTTCCACCGCCAGATTTAATTATTCGCACAGGAGCGGTCAGCCGATTATCTAATTTCTACTTATGGAATGCAGCTTATTCTGAATTTTATGTTAGTTCAGTATTTTGGCCGGATTTTGACAAAGTAGAATTACAACAAGCTTTTGATTTTTACACGCGTACCAATCGACGCTTTGGTGCGATCCCAAATACAGACACTTAAAGGAATACTAGAACAAGATGAAAACATTTTTTGTGCGCACAATAACAGCAACTCTTATTGCAGGAATATCCTTATCTGCTTTTATTTTTTTACCTCCTGCCGGAATAACTATCCTAATATCTATTCTAACTGCAGCATTAATCTGGGAATACACACGACTCATCTTTTACCAAAAGAATGAAAAGCGACTGCGGGTTTCATTATTTTTCCTTTGTTCTTTATTTTATGTATTGTGTATATGGATCCTAACGGCCAAAATTCCACTGATAGAAGGAATGATTTTCGTAGTGCTTACATTTATGGTTGCATCTTTTTGGATATTTCAAAGCCAAACACCAGCAAATATAGTTAAAAATATGGGCGCTTCCTTGATTGCCTTATGTTATTTAGTATGTCCATCGGTTTTATTTCTACAAGTTTTTTTATATGAAAAACAAGGCCCAGCCTATCTAATATGGATTTTATGTGTCGTATTTACTGGAGATATTTTCGCCTATTTATTCGGCTCGATTTTAAACGGCAAAAAATGGATGGCTCATATTTCTCCTCGCAAAACTTATTCAGGTTTAATATTTGGCCTTTTATCCGCTGGCTTCGTATCAGCAGCTATATCTATCTATCTAAATAAGCAATTAATTCTAACCACCAATAAACCAATTTTCTTTTTTATATTAGGAATCTTGTGTTTTTTAGTAGCCCAGACAGGAGATTTACTTGTTTCTACCTTTAAACGACAAGCAAATGTAAAAGATACAGGTAGTTTGCTACCTGGACATGGCGGATTACTCGATCGTTTGGACGGCGTATTATTAGCTTTGCCTTTCATGTACAGTATACTGGTATTACTGAAATTTTCTACCAGCTAGTTGTGATTTTCTTTGAAGATCGTTAGTATGAAATGATGCATATATTATTCAATGGGCTTATTTCTTTATGGTATGCAGGGCTTACTTTGCTTCCGGTAATTATTCTACTGGGAGTGTTGGTATTTATTCATGAACTAGGTCATTTTTTAGTCGCTAGATGGTCAGGTGTACGAGTAGAAGTTTTTAGTCTTGGATTTGGCAAAAAAATATTGCAATGGAAAAAAGGATACACCACCTATTGCATTGGTTTCATTCCTTTAGGAGGCTATGTTAAAATGTTCGGGCATCATTTTGAGCCCGAAAAAATCGCTAAAGAAGATCAAGCTTTTTCCTTTCTACATAAACCCTTACCCGTGCGAGCAGCAATTGTGCTTGCTGGGCCTTTAATGAATTTTATATTAGCCGTAGTGATTATAACCATCATGACAATGATCGGACAAAAACGAATACATCCTGTAGTAGGAGATATTACTAAATCGTCTGCTGCAGCTCAGATGGGTTTTGAATCAGGAGATCGTATTTTATCTGTTTATCACACATCCAATAACATACCAAAATTACAGCAACTGACTTATTGGAAAGAATTTAATCATATTATTGTTAATAACCCTTCTCAACTTTTAAAGCTTCAAGTTAAAAAATCATCCGGAGAAATAAAAACATTACTTATTACGCCAAGTAAACAAACAGTTTTATCTGAATTTGGTTTTGAAAAACAAGGGGGAGCTATTAATGGACTTTCTCCCTTTACTGTTTCAGCTGTTGTGGGAGTAGCCGATCCCTTAAGTCCAGCGGGTCGTGCAGGATTAAAAACATTCGATACTGTCGTATCTATTAATCAACAACCTGTTCGTAACTGGACAGAAATGAAACATATACTGTTATCCCATAATCTCCAAACAGCATTAGTCCTCCAATTTCAAAGAGGACGATCCATTCAAACAACCACAATACAACCAGTAACAAAAACCAACTTAGCAAAACAGAAGTGGAAATTATTAGGTTTAAGTCCGCCAGATTTATTTATTTCCAACTTAAAAAATAATGGCCCAGGTAAACAAGCCGGTCTTCAACCAGCAGATTTATTATTAAAAATTAACCATAAAAAAATAACTGATTGGGCTATGTTAGTTCACACGATTGAAGAGTTTAATCCAAAAACAGACCCTCTCCCTTTAGAAGTTAACCGGCAAGGACAAATAAAACAATTATCTATTACACCAAAAAAACAACGGGTGATGCGAGGAATGAAAGAAGAAACACATTATATGCTGGGTATTATTAGCGGAGCGGCTCATTACACTGCCATTCCAGCGGGAGAAACATATCGAGCAAGTATTCTTAATCCTTTTAAAGCAACATGGATAGCAATAAAAAAAGTAATTAAGTGGTGTGGTGTAACCGGAATGTATGTGAAAAAATTAGTCATGGGCGAAGTTTCCGGTAAAACACTGGGGGGAGTCATTGCTATTGGACAAGTAGCTTATAAAAGTTATTCCCTCGGGCTAGAGTATTTTTTTGAAATGATGGCATTACTTTCTATTCAGTTGTTTTTATTAAACTTACTTCCTTTACCTGTACTAGATGGAGGGCACTTATTTTTTTATCTCATTGAATTTCTAAAGGGCACACCCATTAGCATGAATAAAATGATCGTTATCAATTATATCGGATTTATTTTATTACTCAGTTTATTTGTATTTGTCACTTTTAACGATTTAGATAGATGGATGAATATCTGGTAATATGATGGTTTGTGTGTTGCTTGAAACAAGTAGCCCAAAAAGCTCTTTAGCTTTATATTCTTTTAACAAAGAATCTCAGACAATGAGGCTATTAACTTTGGAAGAATGGTCCGGATCGGTCACCAGTGCTTTTATCACTTGTGCTTTTGAAAAAGCTTTAAAACAAACAAAACTTTCTACAGACAAAATCAGTTCAGTCGTCATTGGGATAGGACCAGGACGCTTTACTGGCGTTAGAATGGGCGTTAGTTTTGCTAAAACTTTAGCTTTTGCCAGTCATACTGTACTGTATCCATTTTCATCTTTATGTATTTTAGCTGCATCTACTCAAATCAAACCACAACCCGCACGAATTTTAACACTAGTTAATGCTTTTAAAAACAGTGTTTATTTAGCTCTCTATCATAAAGAAAACAATAGAATAACAGAATTAATAAAACCACAAGTGTTTACTTTATCTTCAAAAGATAGTACCCGTAGCAATATATCAGATAATCACCCAACTCTATCTTTAGCCAACCTAGATACTTATCTCACAAGCCCTTGTTTTTGTATTGGAGATGGTTATACAGCGTATGAAACATTTTGGCCAAAACACTGGAAAAAAAAATTAACTATGGTAACCACTGCATTTCCTCATACAAGTGGTCTTGCACAACTTTATAAAGAAGAATTTAATTATTTAAAACCTATCTCTTGGCAACAATTACAACCAGTTTACTTAAGATCTCCTGTGTCCATCTTGAAGGTAAAATAAAAATGAAAGAAAACAAAACAATAATAGAAACAAAAATAACTGCTGGACAACAGCAGGAAGGTTTAAGATTAGATGTATTTCTATCTTCTCATTTATCCAGCCGCTCTCAAGCAGAAAAATATCTAAAGCAAGCTTTTGTAAAAGACAAACAAGGACAAGTAATTAATAAACCTTCTTACAAAATAAAACCAGGAGATAGTTTCACCCTTCACTACCCGGCAACTAAAAAAAAATCAACACAAAAACTTCTTCCTTATAATGTAACGATACCGATTCTATTTGAAGATTCACACATCCTAGTCATCAACAAACCGGCTGGTTTAGTCGTGCATCCATCCTGTGGCCATGAACAAGATACCCTCATCAATGCCTTGATTGATAAAACGACCTTACAAGGAGGATCTTCTGCTTTACGACAAGGAATGGTCCATCGTTTGGATAAAGATGTGAGTGGTTTAATGATACTTAGCAAGACTCATTTAGCTTATGATCACTTGCTGCAACAATTTCAATCCAGAACAATAAAAAGAATCTACCATTGTATCATCTATGCCAAACACCCTCTTGTAAAGAAAGAACAAACAATAGAAAGCTTCATTGGCCGTCACCCTAAAGATAGAAAAAAATTTCATTCTTTTAATTGTCACCTAACAAAGCAGCCGCCCGCACATGCAAAAAAAGCAATTACCTATTATCGTGTCATCCAATCTTATGATAATTATTGTCATCATTTAGAATGCCAATTAATGACTGGACGAACACATCAAATACGCGTTCATCTAGCGAGTCGTGCTTTATGGATAATAGGAGATCCAATATATTGTCCCAAAAAACAGTTAACTAATATCAATCTAGCAATGAAAAAAAGAATCCAATCTTTAAATCGCATTGCACTTTATGCCGCTCAATTAAGTTTTATTCACCCTATTCATAAACATCGTCTAGATTTTTGCCTTCCTTGGCCAGAAAATTTACGTTCTTTTCTAGCCTATTTGCCATTAACAAAAGAAATTTTATAACTATAGAGTTATCAGCCGATAGAGTAAAATAACATCTTAATATTTACGAAAATTTTCTGGAAAAAGAGGTTTATTAAATGAAAAAATGGTGGGTTTTTACTTTTATTATCTTTGTTAGTTTAAATATTTTCTCCATGTTTATTTTATTTTTTTCTCCAGCTAGACTTTGGATAAGGCAACAAATAGACACTCAAAACAAGCAAGTCCTATCTGTTGTATATGGAGATCTATTACACAATGGATCTTTAATAAAAGTAGTAAAATCTAAAACGGTAACAGGAGTGACTTTAGATTTTTACTCTGAAACACAAAACGGTAGCCGCTACTTAATTAGCGAAGTTACGATTCCAAATGTATCAGATGGTTTTTTCGACCACCGCGGTCAAGCTGTGCAATTAGCTGTAGTTGATGTAGACGGAGATGGAAAAATGGAACTACTCGCTCCTACATTTGATAAACAATTAACTGCTTATTTAAACCCTTACCATTTCTCTAAAGATGAAAACGGATTTGTGCCTTTCTGGTTAAAAAACAATTAGATTTATTTCAATTTTATTACAAAATAATGTATTTTATTGTCTAAAATAAATGCAACTCTGCTATTTATTCCATAACCTAAGTCGAGAATTTTGCTGAATTGTTTTTACACGTTGAAGAGGAAGTGTCGCCGGCCACAACTCACATAAACATTCTCGCCAATATTGAGGAATTTCTATAAAAAACTCAGTTTTGATTTTAAAATTGCCTTTTCCTAAATGACGAGCGCTCATAACTGTCACTTCTAAATCTATTTCCATTAGTGGAATGTATAAAGATAACTTTTTATTTAACAAATAATCTAAATTCAACTGAGATTTTAAAAATGTAGGAACTAAATCCCGATAGTGTACTATTAAATCAAAACCCTGGGACGTTAACTGAGAGATAAAAGCTTTTTTGATAATAATATTTTCTTCACCGGACAAAGTAATTAAAGTAGCTTTAAAAGTGTTAAAATGCTGGTTGTGCTCTGGTTTCATTGACTTAGGATGCTCCTCTTTTCACGGCCTCTATTGCTGATTTCACTTAAATTCATCACCTAGTCTTTAGTCTTGCTATCAATGTCGGTCAATAAATAAAAATTATTAAATAAGTTTATTCTTTTTTTTAAACTGTGTATTTTTAATACACAATTTTACTGGAAGACTACTAAAAATAGAATCAAAGTACTGGAATCCTCTATGAGAGGTTGAAGAATTTTACAAAGGTTGTCCTCCTTTGAGTACAGTGATCACTAGCTTTAGTACTGTTTTTAATGATTCAAATACTCCTTCCCCTGCTTCTGCAATCGCTGGAAAATCAGGATGATTATGATGATTTAATTCCGTCCTCATTTGGGCAATGGAATGAATATCGCTTAAATCTCTTTTATTATATTGTATCACTAAGGGAATTTTTCCTATCTGCAAACCTTCTGCATCTAATTGTTTTTTTAGTTGATCAAAACGAGCTTTATTTTCTTCCATTTTTTCTTTCTGAGAATCAGCAACAAAAACAATTCCATCTACGCCTTTTAATATTAATTTTTGAGAAGTACTAAATAAAGAATGAGCAGGAAGAGCATAAAGATGAAATCGTGTTTTAAATCCGCGAATCACACCAGCATCCAGAGGTAGAAAATCAAAAAATAAGCTGGGTTTTGTTCTCAGTGGAATAGATAAAATATCCAATTTATCGGCACTTGATGTATGCCGGCAAATCCATTTTATATTACTAGTTTTACCAGCTGCAGTTATGCCATCATAAACAATTTTACAATGAATTTCCTTAGCATTATAATTAAATAAAGACATTTACAGTTCCACACGATTCTCCAGTGCACGACCTAAAGTTTGTTCATCAATATAATCAATATCACCTCCAAATGGAATACCATGAGCTAGACGAGATACCTTAATAGAATATTTTTTTATTAGCTTAGTTAAATAAAGCGCAGTAATATCCCCTTCCATATCTGCATCAAAAGCAAGTATCACTTCTATCACCTGAGTATTTTTTATCTTATTTAGCAATGGATCGATAGTCAGATCCTTCGGAGTAACATTGTTTAAAGGAGATAGCACACCGTGTAGCACATGATACTGACCTTTAAACTTACCAGAAATCTCTATTTGTTCAATATCAAAAGGTTCTTCTACCACACAAATGAGATCCTTTCTGCGATCAGATTGGCATAGAAAACAGATCTCTGGTTCTTCTGTTAAATTAAAACAGTTCACACATTGTCGAATATGGTTTTTGATACCCTCTAGTGATTGACAAAGTTTTTGAACTTCACTCTTAGGAAGTTTCAGTAACCACTCTGTCCATCGTTTGGCACTTCGTGGGCCAACCCCAGGCCATTTTTTTAATTCATGAATTAAACGATCTAAAGATGGAACTTGATATTTGTATGCCATAAATTACTATTTTCTTGTATGAGTTTGTCTGCCCTGTCAATTTGTTATTGTTTAATTTGAATTATTTTTGTTTTTTTGTGCAAGTGCAACATCTGGAGAGGAAAATAAAGTTTCAATATAAGGCGCTTGGCACATTCTTAAAAGTAACATTTCTAAAAAAACTTTTGTATCTTGTACACGATTTATTTCACTAGCCCCCTTAAGCGCCATATCAAATAATAGATGCAACTCTTCACAAGAGCTATTTTGAATCCATTTTTTCATTTTTTCTTTTTCCTCCTTAGAAAGATGAATTAAATGGGTTGCATTGTCCGTAGAATTTAATTTAAGCAATAATAAATTTCTTAGCTCCAATATTAAATTTTGTAAAAATACAGAAGGTTCTGTCGCTTTAACATATAGACGATTAAGCACTGTCAGCATTTGCTTAGAATCTCTGTTCAACAGGCTTTGCAAACTATCATTTAACAAAGAACGTTCTGTTAACCCTAGCACTCGGCTAACGTCTTCTGCTTGAAATTTCTTATGGCAAAATGTCATCATTTGATCCAGTAATCCTTGTGCATCTCTTAAAGAACCCTGCGCCTCTCTTGTCAGCATCCATAGTGCTGTTTCATCTGCTTGTGCCTGTTCTACCTGACAAATTTTTTGTAAATGTTTATGAATTAAATGATCTGCTATTTGCCGAAATTGTAAAATTTGTACACGTGAAAGTACTGTTGCTGGAATTTTCCGCATCTCTGTCGTAGCCATAATAAAAATGACATGGGCAGGAGGTTCCTCTAATGTTTTTAACAAAGCATTAAAAGCACTAACTGAGAGCATATGCACTTCATCAATAATATATATTTTAAAACGCCCGGACGATGGCATACAGCTAATCGTATCTTTTAGCCGTCTAATCGCTTCCACACCATTATGACTAGCTCCGTCAATTTCCATTACATCTAGTGATCGACTGTTATTAATATCCTGGCAAATGGAGCATTGATTACAAGGTTCTAGATTTTGAACAGCACTACAGCTCAAACTTTTCGCTAAAATACGAGCTGTAGAAGTTTTACCAGTGCCCCGCGGACCAGCAAAAATTAAACAAGGATGTAGCCGTTTACCTTTTAGAGAGTTAGTCAGAATCCGCACAACAGACTCTTGACCAATCAAATCTTTAAAAACAGCCGGCCGCCATTTTCTAGCCAGCACTTGATATGACATTATACTTTTCTCTTTTGAATAAAACTGGACACCTGCCGTCCTGCACCTTTAGGAATGCGTACACTCCAATCTTCTAATGAATCAGGTAAGATATCCGTTAATAATGCTGGATTTAAATTCTTTATCTTTTGATAAGAATAACCAATGTGCTGTGCTAATTGACGTAAATTAGTTCCTCCAGGTAAATAAAACACATCATAATCAAAAGGCATTTCTACTTTGAGATAATTAAATCCATAAAGAGCAGGAGCTTTAGCAATCGTAATAGCAGCAATTAACTGGGGAATATACTGAGCAGTTTCTGACGGAAAATCTGCTTTTTGCGCTAAATACCAAAAATTAGTTGTTTTATATTTTTTAATAAATTTGGATAATCTTTGTTCTCCCATATTATACGCCGCTGCTGCTAGATACCATGTCCCAAATTTATTATATAAAAATTTTAAATACTGACTGGCAGCCAAAGTGCTTTTTTCAAAATCTTTCCTTTCATCTAACCAAGTGGTTTGTTTTAAACCAAATCGTTGAGCTGTCTGACGAAGAAATTGCCAATAGCCAACAGCTTGGGCAGAACTAACCGCATGAGCAGAAAAACCACTTTCAATCATAGCAATATAAATAAGATCTTGAGGTAACCCTTCTTTTTGAAAGATAGCTTGCATCAAATTTGCATAACGGTATGAACGCTCTAACCATAACCGAAAACGATCCGAGTATTTATTTTGAAATAACTTAATCCAGCTTTGTATCCAATGATTATTAAATGCTGGGAAATCAGAAAATGGTTGAACCAACATAATATTTTGGTTTCGCACTAGGGAAGGAGATAAAGTACCAGCTCCTATTGAAAAACTAGAGAACGAAAGAAAAAATAACAGCATAACAAGCTGAATTGTCTGTTTTTTCACTTTAAACATTATTGTAGCCCGCCAAGCATATAGAAAATCAAGAAATAACAATTGTATAGAGAAAAAATAAGACGCATAGCAATATGAATCTTACTAAAAATATCTTAATTTATAATATCATATAATGTAAAAATTACCCTCTATTATAATTTTAACTCTAACATCAAAGGCCGTTTGACATTCCACATAACAAATATTAGTTTTCATTGGCGTGTTGTTTATGTTGCAAAAAGAGACATATAAAACACTAACTAAGGGTAAATATTGCTATTACATTTAACCATTTATGATAGTAGTAACAAACAAAAAATATGGACATCAAATAGTAAGCATAGAGTAAAAATGCATCGTTAGGCAAGGAGGTCTAAAAAATGCTAGTATTAACGCGCAAAGTAGGCAGTCGGATTATTATTGATGATCAGATCACTATTCAGGTGGTTCAAATCAAAGGTCGGCAGGTGCGTTTAGGCATTGAAGCTCCACGATCTACAAAAGTACATCGTGAGGAAGTGCATCAGTCCATAAACAAAAATAAATCCGAAATAAAATCTTCTCAGTATTTATCTGTATAAAATAATTATCCCTTTGTATTATGGTGTTTTGTTATAAACAGATTAATAAGTTTGCTTGCTTTTATCTGCTATGCATCTTTTAATAACTGCTGTGGAAAAACTATCTGTTAAAAGCTTAAGTTCAGGTTTAGGGTTTTACAAACTACCATCACCTCTATCAAATAAAAAACCTCATTTACCTACCTCAAATGATCAAATAAATTTACCGGATTTTTTGCTGGAAGATAAATGGGATTTTGAAGATACGAATACCTATCAGAAAATTTTATCTAATTTAGAAAAGCCGTGGCTGGGAAACACACAAAATCAAAATGCCGGCAATGATAAAACGGCTCATGCCACATTAAACCCACCAGCTATCGCTCCAGAAAAATCCCGTGTAATAATTGAAAAAATACCAAATCATGATCTGCAGCAAAATGAGCCAAATAACAAAAAATCAAATGGTTCAAACATGCACACTCTCCTGCCAACGAAACATCCTAAATCAACAGAATCGTTCATTATACCTGCCAGTGTTTTTTCCCTAAAAAGCATTGTAGTAGATGCTATCCTAGCTGGAACGCTATTTTTTCCTTGTTTACTACTTTTTATTTTTTTGAGTGAGCCAGAACCTTTGTTCATTTTAGCGGCTGTTAAATGGCCAGTAATAATCTCCTTCTTATTATTCTCACAAGTATATTGCCTGCTTTGCCGCTTATTTTGTGCGGAGACTTATGGAGAAATGCTTTCCAGAAGAAGATTATGCAAAGCAACAATTAATCGCTCTCCCAATAAAACTGCAAATCCTAGCCCATTATCTATTACAGATACTGTAGTACATCCTGGATTTTTATTTTGGCGGTTTTTAGTCTCATGCGTAACAGGAGTTATTTTATTACCTATTCTCTCCTGGTGTCTTAAACAAGACTTTTTAGGTAAACTGACCCGTCTTCATTTCTACGAAACCTCCTTTACTTCTGAGTAAAGAAAATAATGTCTAAACAATTAACTTTTTGCCAGTTTGCCAATTACGAACAACCAGAGAACTAATAAAAACCTCTTACGCAAAACAATATATTATTTTTTAGAACGATTTTGTGGTTTCTGTTTATTCTGGGACTTTTGTAAGGAATTAATTTTACGAAATCCTTTTTCTTTTTGTTGATGATAGAGCATAGCATTGGTCTCATAATCATCTAAAGAGTCCGCTTCTAACATTTTCTGTTCGTAATTAGGATAAGGTGTTATCGGACCGATTTTCCGCACCATCCCTTCTTCAAAAAGAATATTTCTGGTGTATTCTTGCGCTTGCCATTTAAATTTATAAGTCCATCGATCGCGACCATCAATGCGGCCAACAGAATTTGGTTTGCCTAATACAGTCCTGACTGTTGTTTTATCACTACCTAAAGGTAGATCTTGTAAAGCAGTATAAGTGCTGACACAGGAGATCAGACAACTAAAGAAGATTATCCATACTATTATTCGTAATCCTATCATTCTATCTCTAAAATCCTTTTTGTGCTCTATGATGAAGATAGTTTATGAGTGAAAATTAAGTTACAACTTATTGTAAGTTTTATTTTTATATGCGGTTTATATTATGCTAATAATATCAAAAAAATCTTTTATTTGACAAATAATTATTCAGCTTGCAGAAAAAACCGGCAAGCTGAATGATAAAATGGAATATTAACATGAATTACAATAAATCCGGTTTATTTGTCTTGCTAGCCACTGTAGCAGGCAGTTTGATATGGTTTATTTGGGTTGTTTATGGAGTATCTTCTGTGGATTTGGGAGAAATAGATCCTCTATCTGACAAAAAAGCTATGGCCAATGATGAAAAACCCTCTTCTTCCAGCGAATTAGTTGAAAAACTTTGGTTATCTCATCCTAATCTCATAACTAAAGGAAGTAAGATATATCAAACTTACTGTACCGCCTGCCATGGCCCTAAAGGTTTAGGGGATGGTCCTGCTGGCCAAGCACTAACTCCTCCCCCACGTAATCTAGTCGAAGGACAATGGAAGCAAGGGGGTAGTTCTATACAGCTTTACAAAACTTTAACTCAAGGAATAGCAGGCACAGCTATGGTCTCTTTTGCTTATCTACCAAAGGCGGATCGCTGGGCTTTAGTCCATTATATTCGTTCTATTACAAAAAATGAGGTAAAAGATGATCTTCAAAAATTGGAAGATTTCGCAAAAAAAGATCCTTAAATATAATGGGTATATCTTGGCAAGCTTGATATTGCCAGTCAGCTTATTCGGGTTTTTTGCTAAGGCTTATGACCCACAAAAGTACTTAACAGCTACCCAAGTACCAGAGGAGTTACAAGACCTTCAAATTAATGAAAAGATTGGTTCAGTATTAGATTTAAATTTATCTTTCACAGATGATTCAGGCCAAACAGTTCCTTTAAAAAAATATTTCCAATCTAATCAGCCAGTATTAATGACAATTGTTTATTATGGCTGCCCGAATTTATGCACTTTACATCTAAATGGTTTAGGTAGTGGACTAAAACCCCTTCCAGATACTTTTAAACAGCAATTTGAATGGGTAGTTATTAGCATGGATCACAGGGAAACCACAGCACTTGCTGCTCAGAAAAAGCAAAATTATGCAAAAAAATATTTATTTCCCCCTGAACGAATGCATTTCTTAACGGGTTCACCAAAAAATATTTCATCTATTAGCCAAAATTTAGGCTTTCGTTTTCGCTGGGATGAAAATCAAAAAATATATGCACATTTACCTGTAGCTTATGTACTAACTCCAACTGGAATCATTTCTCGCTATCTTTACGGCGTGGAATTTTCCGATCAAGTACTCAAGTTATCTTTAGTAGAATCTGGACAGGGTCGGATTGGCACAATCATAGATCGCGTGTTACTTTTTTGTTTTCAGTTTGACCCCAAAAGAAGTCAGTACTCATGGTATGCTTACAACATTATGCGAGCGGGAGGATTGATTACCCTACTACTTCTTCTCGGTTTTTTAATTCCAGTATGGATTAAAGAAAACCGCAAATTAAAAAAAAGGTTACTTTAATATGTTAAAATTTTTTATTCCTTTAGCTGCCGCGGATATATTTCCACCAGCAGCAACTGAATTAGCAAAGGATATTGATCAATTAACCAATTTTCTAATAGGCATTAGTCTTCTATCCGCACTATTAGTTATCGGTGGCTTTGTCTATTTTTCCATTCGATTTAGACGACAATCAGAAGCAGATTCTCCTCCAAGAATTACTCATCATTATTTATTGGAGTTCTTATGGAGCTTTATTCCTCTTCTCATCTTTATGTTTATTTTCGGTTGGGGTTGGTTATTATACAACCAAATGAGACAAATGCCGAAAGACAGTGCGCAAGCATTAGAAGTACACGTATATGGTCAGAAATGGAATTGGGATTTCGTATATAAAAATGGCCGCAAAACTGTCGCGCTATATGTCCCTCGCAACCGACCAGTTAAACTAATTATGACCTCCCGAGATGTTATTCATAGTTTTTACGTACCAGCATTTCGTATAAAACAAGATGTCTTACCAGGGGCATATACAGCGTTATCTTTTACTGCAACGAAACTGGGAAAATTTTATGTATTTTGCACAGAATTTTGTGGGACGGGCCATTCTGAAATGCAAGCTAGGGTTCACGTTATGGATAGGGAAAAATGGGAACAATGGCTAGCTGAGGATCCTTATCAAGGAATGAACTTAGTCCAGATAGGCAAAAAAGTATTTCAGGGACGCTGCACTGCCTGTCATCATACAACAACAGATAAAAAAATTGGTCCAGGCCTTGCAGGAATTTTTAGTTCTAAAAGAGTTTTTCAAGATGGAAATAGACTTATTGCCGATGAAAATTATATCCGAGAATCTATTTTAAACCCCTCCGCCCGAATTGTAAAAGGGTTTACCAATCAAATGACTCCCTTTACCGGTCTTTTAAAAGAAGAAGAACTGACAGGATTAATTGAATATATTAAATCTTTAAAAACTAACTAAGAGGAAAAAATGAATCATTCAACAGTAAATTATTTAAATGAAAAAAAAGGATTAGCTTCGTGGCTTTTTACTTTAGATCATAAACGTATCGGCATCTTATATATGATCACTGTATTCACATTTTTTTTAGTCGGTGGAGTATTTGCACTTCTGTTACGTTTAGAACTCTTTAAATCCGGTGAAAATTTAGTTCCAGCTAATATTTATAACCAATGGATGACTTTTCATGGAGCTATTATGGTGTTCATGGTTATCATCCCTGGCATTCCCGCTTTTTTAGGTAATTTTTTTCTACCATTACAAATTGGAGCAAAAGATGTCGCTTTCCCTAGGATAAATTTGTTATCCTGGTATTGTTTAATTATTGGTTCTACTGTTGCACTGTGTTCATTATTTTTTAATGGCGTGGATACAGGTTGGACATTTTATACGCCCTATAGTATTCGCACAGATAATGGAACACTCTGGGTTGTACTCGGTGCATTCATCATTGGTTTTTCATCTATCCTAACCGGTTTAAATTTCATTGTTACTGTTCATAAACTAAGAGCTAAAGGTATGGGGTTTTTTCAAATGCCTCTTTTTGTATGGTCTCTTTACGCCACAGCTCTTTTACAAATTTTAGCCACTCCTGTTTTGGCAATTACTTTGTTATTACTTGCCATAGAGCGTATAATGGGAATTGGTATTTTCGATCCTAGACTAGGTGGCGATCCAGTTTTATTCCAACATTTTTTTTGGTTTTATTCTCACCCGGCAGTTTATATTATGATCCTACCAGCAATGGGTGTAGTGAGCGAATTGATCACTACATTCTCTCGCAAAACTATTTTTGGATACAAAGCAATTGCTTTTTCTAGTGTAGGAATTGCTGCGGTTAGTTTTTTTGTCTGGGGCCATCATATGTTTGTTAGCGGCCAATCAGAATGGGCGGGGATTTTATTTTCCTTTTTAACCATGCTAGTGGGAGTACCCACAGCTATTAAAGTATTTAACTGGATAGCCACCATGTATAAAGGTTCTTTAAAATTTGATACACCCATGTTATTTGCAAACGGCTTTTTATTTTTATTTGTTATTGGTGGTGTCACAGGAATCATGCTAGCTACTTTAGCTTTTGACGTTCATGTTCATGACACTTATTTTGTTGTCGCTCATTTTCATTATGTCATGGTAGGGGGTACTTTAATGGCTATCATGGGAGGGTTCTACTATTGGCTGCCAAAAATGTTCGGGCGAATGTATAATGAATTTTGGGGACGAATTACTTTTGCTCTCATCTTTGTCGGTTTTAATATCACTTTTTTTCCACAGTTTATTTTGGGATTAAAGGGGATGCCTCGTCGTTATCACGATTACCTGCCTGCATACGAACCTTTAAACCAACTATCCACCGTCGGATCTTGGATCATTGGGTCTGGTTTCCTTCTAGCTTTTTTTGTGATTATTTATGCTATTTTTAAAGGACGAAAAGCCCCAGCTAATCCTTGGGGCGCAGCTACTTTAGAGTGGCAAACCGATTCTCCTCCTCCACATGATAACTTTCACGAAGCACCTGTTGTAACAGGGGGTCCATATGAGTACCGCTAGTACTCCAATGACACGACGGCAAATTCCTCATCATTTTGACAGCATAGAACAAGCAGAAGCAGCTAGCAAAATGGGAATATGGATTTTTTTGTGCACAGAAGTTTTAATGTTTGGTGGACTATTTGTTGCTTACGCTATTTACAAAGGAATGTACCCGGAGGTGTTTTTTCAAGGGGCTGGATTTTTAGATTGGAAATTAGGATCTATCAATACGGTTGTACTGTTAATTAGCTCCCTGACAATGGCCTTAAGTATTTATTACACTCAAAAAGGTAAAAACTCTACTGCGCTTTATTGTCTATGGTTGACCTTGCTTTGTGGATTCATCTTTATGGGAGTGAAATACATTGAATACTCTCATAAATTACATTTAGGTTTAGCCCCTGGTAATTTATTTACTTATTCAGATCAACCAACTTTATCTAATTTGCCGCTTTATTTTTCTTTCTATTACTGTATGACAGGATTACATGGTCTGCATGTATTAATAGGTATGGCTCTTATCTTTTGGTTGATTATTCGTTCTTATAAAGGGCATTTTAATGCTTCATATTTTCTACCTATGGAGTGTGTAGGACTTTTTTGGCATTTGGTGGACTTAATTTGGATTTATCTGTTTCCTATTTTGTATTTGGTGGAATAAAATATGCAATCTATAAAACATATTGTACCCCTTAGTGTTTATATTAAAGTGTTAATTTCTTTACTTACTTTGACTGCTTTGACAGTTGCCGTTGCACAGCTGGATTTTGGTATATTAAACACAGTAATTGCTTTAAGTATTGCTACGATTAAAGCAACCTTAGTTCTACTATTCTTTATGCATTTAAAATATGACAATAAAATGTTTTTAGTTATTTTTTTAACAGGAGTGTTTTTCTTAATTGTGTTATTTGGTTTTTGTGAATTTGATTTAATCACTCGTGTGCCAGAAAAATCTGTATTATTTTAATAAAAAAAGGAGTGTGTGTGCCACCAGATTTTAAATTATATAGTTATTATCGTAGTTCCTGCTCATATCGTGTACGCATTGCACTTTATCTTAAAAAAATTAATTTTGATTATATAGCTATTCATCTTCTAAAATCTGGTGGTGAACAATATCACATGGATTACCAATCATACCATCCTCTATCTCAAGTCCCCTGTTTAGTACATCAAGGCAAAACACTCACTCAGTCTATGGCTATTATTCAATATTTGGACGCGATTCAACCACAGCCACTTCTTTTTCCTAAAGATCCTTATAAAAAAGCTTTTATAATCAGTGTATGTGAAGTCATCAACAGTGGTATTCAGCCATTACAGAATCTAGCCGTCATGCAATATTTAAAAAATAAGTTTAATTTAAATGAAGATCAACGAAAAAACTGGAATCAGTTTTGGATCTCAAAAGGTTTAGCGGCTGTAGAAATGTTACTGAAACAAAATAACAATTGTTGGAATGGGCATAATATCTCCGCTGTAGAATGTTGTATTGTACCACAGATTTACAGTGCACGAAGATTCGATGTGGATATACAACAATACCCCAGATTGCTAGAAATAGATCATCGGACAAGTGTAATACCCGCATTCCAGAAAGCACACCCTGATAACCAACCAGATACTCCGGTTAAAAAAGACACAACATAAATGGTAAACTAATGAATATAGAAAATAACCACCCTCCAGCATTGATTACAAAAATTAGATCTATTTTTCACGAATATTTAATATTAAGTAAAGCAGGAATTGTTCTATTTGCTTTAATTAGCGCAGCAGCGGGTTATGTATTTGCTTTGCAGCACCCTTCACGCAATATGGAAACAACTGATTTAGTGAGGAATGCAGCAGCAACAATTTATTATCATTCCCATCCTTACAGTTCTTCTGTCGCTGTAAATAGTAATGAAATAATATCAGGATTTAGCAATTTAACTGTTTTATTTTTGTTGTTACTAGGTTTGTGGCTAGTCATTAGTGGCAGCTTTGCCATTAATCAAAGCATGGAATGGCCTTTAGATCGTTTAATGAAGCGTACATGTCGCCGGCCAGTGCCAGCGGGAAAAATAACAGCTACCCAAGCTTTTGCCTTGGGAACGGTACAGATTGTATGCGGCCTATTTATTTTATTAATGCTTAAGCCGCTCACAGCAGGCTTAGCTGTTTTAGCAATTGCACTTTATAATATATTTTACACTATTTTTTGGAAAAAAAATTGGATATTTGCAGCTGTACCAGGAGCTGTACCAGGCGCCTTACCAGTGATGATAGGTTATTCTGCAGCATCTTCTGCTATTTTTTCCATAGAGTGTTTATATTTATTTTTTATTTTATTTTTATGGCAAATGCCACATTTCTGGGCTTTGGCTTTGCACTACAAAGAAGATTACCGAGCGGCAGGAATTCCTGTATTACCAGTTAGTCTTGGTTCAAAAGTAACCATTAGTTACATAGGTATTTACCTCTTATCTTATTTAGGTATGGTGTTAATTTCACCACTGCTTTTTAAAATGAATATTCTATATGTTATTTGTTTAATTCCATTATGTATAAAACTTTTTATAGAATTCATAAAATTTTCCAAATGCTTAAATTGGTTGCCATTTTTTCTTTGGCTCAACGTTAGTGTATTAGTGTTTTTATGGGTTCCGATTGGAGATCTGTGGCTGTATTCTTTAATATGATCTATTTTAAGAAGAGATTTATTTTATCCTTACTTAAGGAAACAATATGAAAGATTCAATCTATCAAATAACATTTATCATTAAATCTTTTTATGATCTTATTCTTAACTATTTTAAAAAAATCTATATTCATAGACTCAATATATGGGCGACAGAATTGCAGTGGCAAAAATTACATTTTTTTATTATCTTATTCCTTTGCTCAAACAGCATCTTCCTATCAGCAGCATCCACACCAAAGCTTGTGGATTGGCATTCCACTGAAGGGTTAAAGAGATTTAGTCAGTCCCAATATAAAGTGGACTTTCCTTATCTCGCCAACCAATTTCAAAATCAATTAGATGGCCTAATTTGTGGGCCAACAACTGGCGCAATCATCTTAAATGCCTTAAAAATTGGAAACAAAAAAGCTGCCCTACCAAAAGTTAATTTTAAAGAAAAGTATAGAAAGTACCTGCCAAAACATCGTGACCCACGTGTCGCCAGGTATACGCCAGATAGTTTTATGAATCAAAAAGCCCAAGTAATCAAAAACTGGGCACAACTTTATGGACAACCGATAAATGATGTTAATGATTTTGGTCTCCAGATAAGACAGCTTCATAAAATTTTTCTCACGCATGGAGCAAAATCAAAGTTACGTATTGTAAATAAGGATCTATCCGATCAGCGTATTAAACAAGAATTCCTTTCTAACTTAAGCCGCAGAAAAGATTATGTTGTTATAAATTACAAACGATCTATTATTGGCCAGAAAGGTGGAGGACATATTTCCCCACTGGGAGCTTATGATAAAAAGACAGATTCTTTTCTGATTATGGATGTAAACTCCAGTAAGTATCATTGGGTATGGGTTAAGACAAAAGATATCATAAATGCAATGCGAACTTTTGATACAATAGAAAACCGCGGCTATCTATTAATAACAAACTAAATGTTTTTTATTAATGCAACAGTTAATAGAGGCTGGAGGATTCAAACCTCCGATATTCCGGTTATGAATTTAGTTTGAATGTAAAATACACACTGCAATAAATACCAATATTTTTCCTCATAAAATCCTCTGGTTAATTAAATTATACAGCGCAAAAAAAATTGCTGATCAATATGTTTAATTATATGATCCATTGGAGGTTAGTGTAATGATCAATAGATTCTTATTTTTCTGTGTTATCAGCTCTGTGCTGATTCTAGCATGCACAAATAAAAACAACGCTATTTCCTCACAAGCTATTTTAGGAAATGAAATTGCTACTAATAAAACTATAGCTACCAATGCTACAAAAAATTCATCTGCTGCAGCTGCAACTACTTCTGTTACAGAAATTTCACCGACTATAGCTGCAACTCCTACATCTCAAATTTCATCCTGTCCTGAAGATGATAGCCTTTGCAGATATAAAGAATTAAAATCTAGCATTCCTATTGAATTTAGTCATCCGCTTGAAACAAAATATCAAATCTGTGTTAACAAAAATATAGAGATGCATATCATATTAGAATCCAAGAAACATAGACAGACCAGTACTTTAGCGTGTGAACTTGTTAGCTACGACGTGCAATCAAATAATGGCGTAACAATAGATTTTAACGCTAACACAATTAAACAATTCATATTGCCATCGTTGCAACACGCACGTATTAATGACATAGTAGATATTACAAAAGATACTACAAGAACAATGCCTGGCTGTAAAAAATCCGAACAGAATATAATATACTGCACACACCAAAACAGACAAGTGATGTTGCTACAGATCTCTCCTTTTTTTCTAAACAGCAGATTGAAAGCTTTTCATGAACACAACCATGAATTTTGCCATCTAAAACAAGAAGAGCATACGCGTATACTCCAAAGCAACGGTTATACTTGTACTGTATATGTAAAAGCGACACCATAGATCATAGAATAATGTATCTAGAAAAACTAAATAATTCTTTTATAAAAAAATTAATAGGGGCTGGAGGATTCGAACCTCCGATACTCCGGTTATGAGCCGGATGCTTTAACCAACTAAGCTAAGCCCCCTTAATTCTTAAAATATTTTCTATTATATTTTTTTTAGATGTAAAAATCACTTTAATAATACCACCCACAGTATATAGGCAGCTTTAACAATCAGATAAATGATTATTTTTCTGTATCTATATTGTCTATCTCATTATCCGTATCCACAAACATTTTTAATTTATCCGAACGACTAGGATGCTTTAATTTACGTAAGGCTTTCGCCTCAATTTGCCGAATTCTTTCACGAGTCACATTAAAATCCTGACCTACTTCCTCTAAAGTATGATCGCTCTCCTCACCAATACCAAAGCGCATCCTTAAAACTTTTTCTTCTCTAGGAGTTAAAGTGGCTAATACTCTTCTGGTCTGTTCTATTAAATTTAAGCTCACAATTGCAGAAGAAGGATTGATGACTCCTTTGTCTTCAATAAAGTCTCCCAAATGAGAGTCTTCTTCCTCTCCAACTGGAGTCTCTAGGCTGATAGGTTCCTTAGCAATACGTAAAACTTTTCTGACTTTATCCACTGGCAATTCCATTTTTTTAGCAATTTCTTTGGGTGTTGGTTCCCGTCCTAATTCTTGAATCAGTAAACGAGATGTTCGGACTAATTTATTAATCGTTTCAATCATATGTACTGGTATACGAATTGTGCGCGCTTGATCCGCAATGGCCCGAGTAATTGCTTGCCGAATCCACCAAGTTGCATAAGTAGAAAATTTATATCCTCTTCGGTATTCAAATTTATCCACCGCTTTCATTAGCCCAATATTACCTTCTTGAATAAGATCTAAAAACTGTAACCCACGATTAGTGTATTTTTTTGCAATAGAAACTACTAAACGTAAATTCGCTTTCACTAACTTAGACTTTGCTTTATCCGCTTCTCTCTTACCCTTCCATATAGCGGAACACACTGAACTAATCCATTGGTAATTCATCCATGTTTCTTTATACAAACGATTGAGTCGCTTTCTAGCATCTTCTGACGATAAATAAAACTCTCTTACTTGCTTGAAACTTAAGCCTATTTCCTTCTGAATGCGTACAGCTTCTTTATCACTATTATACATTAAAAAATAAGTATTTTTTAATTCATCAAAATTCTTTGAAAAAGTCTTCTCTATTGCATCGTCCACACGTTTCTGTAATTCCTCCATTCTTTTCATAAGATTATGAAATTTAATAACAATACGATTGATAATTTTGCGATTAAAATTAATACTCTTAAACCGCGTCATTAAATCAGCACTTAACTCATCTAAACCTTTTTCAATTTCTTGAATTTGGTGTGGATTATCCCGAATCATACAAAAATATTTTTCACTCTTCTTCTGGTATTTTTTAACATGTCCAATTAATTCAAAGATTTTATCTACATATTCCTTTTCATTATAGTGACGCTCTTCATCTTCTAACCCACGAAAAATAGATTTTACTTTTAAACGTTTCTTTTTAAGATGATCTCCTAAGCGAATAACTTCACCGGTTCCCATAGGACACATTAAAACAGCACGGATTATTTTTCTCTCCCCTTTTTCAATTCTTTTTGCAATCTCTACTTCACCTTTACGATCTAATAGAGATACTTTTCCCATCTTTCTTAAATACAAACGAACAGGATCATTGTTTCTTTGCGCTTTTAATTCACTACTATCCTCTTCATCCTTACCTTCTGCCACTACCGGTTTATTTGTAACAACCGGTGGATATTTCACCCAGATAGATTTTTTTTCTAAAGTTTGCATTAAATGATCTAATGCAGATGAATCAGTGATTTCTGGCGGTAATTGTTCATGCAGTTCATCAATATGTAAAATATTGCCTTGTTTGCTAGCTAAATGAATTAACCGCAATAATTCTTTTTCCACTAAAATCATCTGCTGCGATTTAGAAATCATTTTTTGCTGAACCATTTGTTTATAAGTAATATTTTTATTTCTCATCAGTAAGTATTTCCATCGTCAATGTTTTTCGTCAATTCAATAATTTTCTTTAGATATTTTTTTGAATTACCCACATCCACACGCATATTGGCAGTTATTTCCTTTAATCGTAAATATTGTCTATCTTTTTTAATTTTTTCTATACAATCGCGAATATAAACCGCTGTTTTTTCTATCGGTAGTAGCGCTAAAGATGGATCATGCTCTTTTCTGAGCAAATGAGGCTCTAAAACCTGAGAAGATACAATATCCAATATTGTATTAAAATGTTTCATTTTTGTCGGTAATTGAGAATCTATTTGGTCAAATAAACAACGTACGCCTGGGTGACTAATTTTATCTATCACCTGAGAATCTTTAATTAGCACATAATTTTCAAAACGATCGAATGCGAGTATTAATAAAGAAAGTTCTGCCTTATTTGCTGATTGAAGAGAGATTTTTTCTTCTTTTATAGGAGTGCTGTGCAGAGCACTTGTTTCTGATGTTGAAGAATGATCCATTAGGTTTCTATCTCGCATTTTAGTGATATTTTTTTGAATTTCTTTATCTAAAGTTTGCCGGGCCCACTTTTCATTAGAACCAAATAAATCTATTACTCGATGAATATAATATTCTCTTAATTCTTTATTTTTCGTACTCGCTAAAATCGGCGCCGTTTTATATATCAAAGAAAAACGATCTCCTATATTAGAAGACACATTTCTTAATTCCTCTAATAATTTCTGTAAAAATAAATCTTGAGCGGAATGAACTTTTTTTAAAAAAGCCGTTTTTCCCGTTTTACGTATAAAAGAATCAGGATCTTCTTTATCTGTTAACTGTAAAATTTTAGGTATTAAACCGGCAAACAGCAAAATAGTTAAACTTCTATCCGCCGCTTTCCTTCCTGCTAAATCTGCATCAAAACATAAAACCACTTGCTGCACATATCTTGCGAGCCACTCCGAATGATAAACTGTCAAAGCTGTTCCTAAAGTGGCGACAACATTTTGTACACCATTTTGGTATAAGCTCAAATAATCTGTATAACCTTCTACTAAAATAGCAGTGGTAGCAGAACGAATATCAGCAGCAGATTTATGCCAACCATAAAAAGTTTTTCCTTTATGAAAAACAACAGAATCAGCACTGTTAATATACTTAGGTAAACTAGCATCTAGAACACGCCCACCAAAGCCTAAAATTTCTCTACCATTTTTAGAAAAAATAGGAAAAATTAAACGATTACGAAATACATCATAAAACCGCTCAGTCTTTTTTTTAACCAAACCTAAGCTAGCTGCCTCTTCCAATGACTGTCCTTTTTGCTTAAGAAAATTTACCAATCCATCCCAGCTAGAATCTGCATAACCTAAGCGAAATTCTTCTATCGTCGTTTCTGAAAAAGTTCTCTCCTTTAAAAATTGATTAACGCTAGATTTTTCATCTGCTGCTCGCCGAGCTTTCTCATAAAACGCACAAGCTAAAGCATTTAGTTCTAATAGTTTTTTTCTTTTTACATAAGTTTGATCGTCTTGATTTAGATTATCTCTTTCATTGACTGGTAAAGTAATACCCGCTCGTTGAGCAAGTTCTATGACAGCTTCTGGAAAATGAAACCCTCTTTTTGTCTGCAGATAAGTGAAAATATTTCCTGATTCACCACAACCGAAGCAATGATATAACTGTGCATCCGGTGAAACAGAAAAACTAGGGGTTTTTTCTTTATGAGAAGGAAAAGGACAAAGTCCCATATAATTTGAACCAGACCGTTTTAAAAAAGTATCTTCTCCTATTGTATCTACAATATCATTTACCAAACGCACTTGTTCAATAAATTCTGGAGTAAATCTCCTCATAAACTTTGCAATCTCTCTTTTACTAACTCCACTAACCGATGATTGTCTGCAGAGCCGCCAGCGCGTGCTTGAACATCTTTAATAACAATCCCCATCTGCTTAATTGATTCCAGTTTATGTTGCTGAATACTTATTTCTATAAGCGATTTAAGTTCTTCATCTGAAATCGATTTAGGCAAATAAGATTGTACAACACCTAATCTTGTCTTTTGCCCTTCAGCTTCAACTTGTCTTCCTATTTGCTCATATTGAGCAATACTTTCCTGATATTGCTTCACTTGTTTTTTTAAAACCGCTGCTATTTGCAATTGATTTAAAGGCTTCTTTAAATCAATTTCCTTGTTTTTCCATTCTGCACAGATGAGTTTTAATGTCTGCACAATATCTGATTTTTTGTCTTTCATGGCCTGTTTCATATCAGCCATTATTCGAAGCTTTAAAGGATCCTCACTCATCTAATCTCCTGATTCCCGGTCTCTTGTGATAGAGAAGTATTTTTATTTAACTGCTCATAATACAGTTATTTTTCAACTCCTAATTTTCTTATTTTCTTTAAAGATCGGCGGCGAGCAGTTAGAGTTTTCTTCTTTTTATACACACTAGGTTTCTCATAATATTCTCTTTTTTTCACTTCTGAAAGAATGCCAAATTTTTCACAAGATTTTTTAAACCGCCGAAGAGCATGTTCAAAACTCTCCCCTGCACGTACTTTCACCTGAGGCATTGATTCATTACCACCTTAACGATTACTATGAAATACTACTACCTGGATTAGACTACACAAAAAACCATGCATATCAGATAATAATGACAAATACAAGTAAGCACGATTAATGAGCACACCATCAGATATTTTTTTTATGAAACAAGCTCTGAAAATGGCTGAACAAGCCAAAAAGCAAGGAGAAGTCCCTGTTGGAGCTGTTCTCGTACAAAATCAAACTATTATCGCTACCGGTTTTAACCAAAAAGAACAAAAAGGACAAGCGACAGCCCATGCAGAAATATTAGCCATTGAACAAGCCTGTCAGCAACTAAATAGTTGGCGATTAAATGGCTGTGATCTCTATGTCACACTAGAACCCTGTCTAATGTGTGCAGGCGCTTGTCTGCAAGCAAGACTGAGCAGACTAGTGTATGCTTGTAAAGATCCAAAAGCAGGAGCCATTCATTCTCTTTACCAAACTTTACAAGATAAACGATTGAATCACCAAGTACATATAACCCAAGGGATTTTACATGAAGAAAGTAAACAGTTATTACAATCCTTTTTTCAAGCTAAACGTCAGATGAAATCCAGGAAATTTAACTCCGTTTAATATTCGTTTTCCCGCCAACAGAAGTTTTATGCATAATAGTCATCTTTATACCGCAATTTTTAAATACTAACTGCTTAATTTTATTTGCTGCCGTTAGATTTTCCTTTAAAAATAAACGAGCTAGATCCCTGCCTTGCCCAATTTTATTTCCTTCAAAACTAAACCAAGCACCGGATTTTTGAATAATATTTTTTGCACAAGCTAAGTCCAACAATTCCCCTTCTTGGGAAATACCCTCTCCATACATTAAATCAAATTCAGCTCTAGCAAATGGAGGTGCCATTTTATTTTTTACGACTTTCACAACCGTTCTATTCCCAATCACTTGATCTCCCTTTTTAATAGCAGCTACCCGTCGCACATCTAAACGAACAGAAGAATAAAATTTTAATGCATTTCCTCCAGTTGTTGTTTCTGGGTTACCAAACATAATTCCTATTTTCATTCGCATCTGATTAATAAAGATAACTAAAGTGCCACTACGGTGAATCGCTGCTGTGAGTTTACGTAATGCTTGCGACATTAATCGCGCTTGAAGTCCCATATGAGAATCACCCATATCCCCTTCAATTTCCGCTTTGGGGGTTAATGCTGCTACAGAATCTATAATCAATACATCAATTGCTCCGGAACGTACTAGCGTCTCTGTGATCTCCAAAGCTTGCTCACCTGTATCTGGTTGGGACACCAACATGTCTGACACCTTAACTCCTAATTTAGCAGCATAATTAATATCTAAAGCATGTTCTGCATCCACAAATGCTACAGAACCACCAGCCTTTTGCGCCTGCGCTGCTGTAGATAAGGCTAAAGTGGTCTTACCAGAACTTTCTGGGCCAAAAATCTCTACAACCCTACCTTGTGGCAATCCTCCTATTCCTAAAGCTAAATCCAATCCCATGGAACCTGTGCTATAAACTGGAACGTTTTCATACAGAGAAGTTCGCCCGCCAAGCTTCATAATAGAACCTTTACCAAATTGCTTTTCAATCGCCATAATAGCTAAATCCAAAGCTTTTTGCTTCTCTGTCATTTTTGCCTCCCCTTTTATTTAATTAATATCCACTCAATAAACAGCCAGCTCATTTAATACTAGAATAGAGAAAATCTAAAGCAAAAAGTGCGCTTTGATACCGAATATCCTGACGATGGGTTTTATCTAGTACAATTTGTTGCACAATATCACAACTTGGACCAACTAAACCTACAAAAACCACCCCCACTGGAGGATCTTTATCCCCACGATCAGGGCCTGCCACTCCTGTTATTGATAAAGCCCAATGACTGCCCCATAATTTAATAATGCTTTGCGCCATTAACCGACAAACAGATGAATTGACTGCTCCTTGTTTTCTTAATAGTTCAGCAGGGATTTTTAGCTGAGTTTGCTTAACGTAATTGGAATAGCTGACGATAGATCCTAAAAAAAACTGACTGGCATTTGGAAGTGCCGTCAACCAGTAGGATAACAATCCTCCTGTGCAGCTTTCCGCGACAGCTAATGTTTCTTTTCTCTGCAGAAGCAGTTGGTGCAGTTTTTGAACAACAGCAGGAAAATCAGCTATTATATTTTTTTGTGCCAGTTTAGATTCCTATTTACCTATTTTTAAAAAATAGCTCAAATTAAAATATCAGCTCGCCGATGATCTTCGGTGTACACATTCTTCTCAGTAGGGGCAAGATGAAATGACAATAGACACACTTTTATCTCAATTAGTAAAGGAAGCAGGAAGTGATTTACATTTGAAAGTAAATGCACCTCCTATTATGAGAAAATATGGCAAACTATTTATTTTAAACCCTGACCTACCGTCTATTAGCAATATAACTATTCAAGAGCTTGTATCACCTATAATCAATGATTCGCAGCGAGAAACGCTCAACCAAGATGGCTCTGTCGATGTCGGATATGGAATAAAAGGCTTGGGACGATTTCGCTTTAACATTTTTTTTCAAAGGGGATCTCTTCGAATTGTTGCCCGCCATATTCCTCACACCATCCCCACTATTGAAGAATTAAATCTACCTAAGAAATACCTAGACATCATAGACAAAACGGAAAGAGGGCTTATTTTAGTGTCCGGTAAAACTGGTTCCGGCAAATCCACCACCCTAGCTGCTTTAATTAATTATATTAACCAAACACAATCCAAACATATTTTAACCATTGAAGATCCAATTGAGTTCTTAATTAAAGATCGAAAAAGTCTAATCACACAAAGAGAGTTAGATGTAGATTGCACGGATCCTATCACGGCTCTTAAATCAGCTTTAAGACAAGATCCAGATATTATTTTATTTTCTGAATTACGTTCAAAAAACAGTATTGTCAGCGCACTCACTGCAGCGGAAACAGGACATTTAGTGTTTTCTACCGTTCACACACATGATGCAGCTGAAACGATCAATCGGTTAATTAGTTCTTTTAGTGCAGATGAAGGAAATTTCTTACGCCAAATTTTAGCTGCTAACTTAAAAGCTGTGTTCGCCCAGAGGTTGTTGCTGAATAAAAAAAATAACGGGCATGTACCTGCCGCGGAAATTTTGATAAACAACGCTCGCATAAGAATCGCTATTGAAAAACATGAAAGTACACAAAAAATAAGAACTATTATACATAGTAGCCATAATCATTATGGAATGCAGACATTCGATCAAAGCATTGTCGATTTAGTCAAAAAAGGTCTCGTCTCCCAGGAAGAAGCTTATAGGCATGCTAGTTCTTCTAATGATCTCGCTCTTGCTTTACGAGGAATTAGCAGTGATAGTAATTACTCACAAAAGCAACAAAGTTTTTCTGTGGCACAAAACAACCCCATGACAAAAACAACTAATATACAGCATCTTTCTCTCAAAGATACGGCGATAAACAACTTAGAAATAAAGCCAGATAAAAAAAAGATCAGCTAAAAATTGCATTAATTAACTAAGAAATTAAAAAACAAACAACATCTTCTAAGTGGCTCCTACTTGCTTTACAACCAATATTGCGTATGATCCTTATTGGAAATTAATTGTTGAAAACCTCAAGCAACCAAAAAATGATTCTATTAAAATGATGAACAGTAAAGACATTAGAAACCAGTTCCAACAATACTTTACTATCCATGGGCATCATTTAGTCCCTAGCTCCTCTTTGATTCCTAAAGGGGATCTAAGTCTTTTATTTGTTAACGCTGGAATGAATCAATTCAAAAATTGCTTCCTAGGCCTTGCTTCTCCACCACACCCACAAATATGTAGTATTCAAAAATGCCTTCGTGCCGGTGGAAAACATAATGACTTAGAGCAAGTTGGCATCTCCCCTTATCATCACACATTCTTTGAAATGATGGGATGTTTTTCTTTTGGTAGTTATTTTAAAAAAGAAGCTATATTTTATGCATTTGATTTTTTAACTAATCATCTTAACTTACCTAAAGATCGCTTATGGGTTAGTGTTTTCAAAAAAGACCTAGATAGTATTAAGATATGGAAAACTAATCACCATATTCCAAATGAAAAAATTTTCCGGTTAGAAGCAAAAGATAACTTTTGGCGTATGGGCGATACAGGTCCTTGTGGACCTTGCTCAGAAATTTATTATTATGACGGACCTAAAAAACATCCTTCACCAGAAGATATGCTAGAAGTATGGAATCTTGTTTTTATGGAATTTAATGAAGATCATAAAGGGCAAAAAACACAACTACCACAACCATGTATCGACACGGGAATGGGGTTGGAGCGTCTGACAGCGGTCTTACAGGGAGTTAAAAATAATTACCAGACAGATTTCTTTAAAACTATTATTCAATCCATAGAAACTACCTCTGGGAAAAAATATCATCCATCGGATATACAAAACAAAAAACAATCATTACCTTTTCATGTTCTCGCCGATCATGCACGAGCCGTTTGTTTTTTAATCAGTGATGGCGTACAGCCGGCTAATATGGGAGCAGGTTACGTTTTAAGACGTATCTTAAGAAGAGCATTATTTTATAGTAACAAATTACATCCAGATAAAAATCTTCTGTGGGAAGGAGCTAGTCAAACGATTCATTTAATGCACTCCATTTATCCCCAGCTGACTCAACATAGAAATTTAATTCAGTCCACGATTCAAAAAGAACAACAATTATTTACTCAAAGCCTAGAAACAGGTAAAGCAGTGTTTTTTCAAAAAATAAAACATCTTTCTTCGCATATAATTGATGCCGCACTCATATGGGATCTTTATAGTACTTATGGATTTCCACCAGACCTGACTCAATTATTAGCTAAAGAAAATAACTTCACCACACCAGAAATCACACTGAAGGAATTAAAAACACAATTTGACACTTCTTCATCTAAAAAAATCATTCACAGCAATGATAAAGAAAATTTTAAAAAAGATTGTGCTTTGGTGATCCGCCGATTTTTAACCCAAAAAACCCTATTTACGGGGTATGAAAGAAACACTGAGACCGGACAAGTTTTACTCCTTTTATCTACTAAAACATTTTCCCCTGTCCTCACTTTAAAAGAGAAACAAAGCGGCTGGTTGATAATGAATCAAACCTGTTTTTATCCAGAAGGGGGGGGAGCAGTAGGAGACACCGGTCAAATTTCCAGCGAGAAAGGAAAAGCTCAAGTATTAGATACTCAACAACACGGCGGTTTTATTTTTCATAAAATAACGTTACAAGAAGGTGAGTTCAAAAAAGACCAAACTGTACACCTATCTGTAGACATTGAACGCAGACAGCAAATAACAACCAGCCATTCTGCCACCCACTTGTTACACCGTGCTCTTAGAGAAGTGTTAGGGCTAGCAACTAAACAAATGGGATCTTTAGTGGAACCAGGAAAACTGAGATTTGATTTTTATAGTCTATCTGCTCCCAGTGCTAAGCAGCTAAAAGATGTTGAGTGTAAAGTGATTCAATCAATCCAAGCGAACCATTTAGTTTCCTCTTCCATGCAATCCTATGAAACTGCTATTAAAAATGGAGCTTTGTTTTTAGAAAAAGAATCTTATGATCAGCAAGTACGTGTTATCCATATCGGAGACAGTCGAGAGCTGTGTGGTGGTATCCATGTACAAAATAGTGCTGAAATCGGTGGATTTAAAATTATTTCCTGTACAGGAGTTAAGTCAGGCGTTCGACGTATCCTCGCTTATACTAGTCAAAAATTAAAATCCTGGTTACAAGAAATGGAAACACAAAACAAACAGATCAGAGCCTATTTAAATTGGCCGATTCCCAACGGACTACAAAAAGAAAACCCCTTTATCCAATGGATACAGGTTAAAGAAAAAGAAATTCAGTATCTAAAAAAACAACTAAAAAATGTTCTACTGAGTTCAGAAAATATAATCCGCCCGTTAGATATCTTCCAACCACCCCCTATGATAAACAAATCAGTTAATTCTCATCAGCTATCTCATCAGTTAGTCCAGCAAAATGAATCACTAAGAGCTTATTTAGAACTTCCTCTTCCTAAGGAAAAAGAAACTGAAAACATCCTTCTTTCTATGATACAAAAAATACAACAGCAAATTACTTTATTAAAAACACAAATAACTAACTTATCCAAAAAGGGAAATATCCACCAATTAATAAAACAATCTCAAGTTTTTTCTCATCAACATATTAAAGGATATTTACTAACTGTCGCACTAGAAATAGAAGATAGAAAATGGCTAGTGGAAATAGCTAGTAACATACATTCTAAAAGCCCTGATCCGGCCATCACTGTCTTACTAGGAGAAAACAACTCTAATGGACAGCACCCATTAGTGGTCATAGTATCCAAATCTCTTCAAGAGTATATTTCTGCTAGTGATATACTGAAAAATATCATCGCTCCGTTTCTAGAAGGAAGAGGAGGAGGAGGAAAACATATCGCTCAAGGAGTAGTTACTAATAAAACACAATTTGAAAATCTAAAACAAAAATTATTAACTTATTTAAATTCCAATAAAATGGATAAATAATACACATCGAAACGATTCAACAAGTAATAAAAATATGAAACAAATAGACCAGAGTGTTCTAGTCGCAGAGAAAAAAAATCTGGTGAGATGGTATCAGAAAAATAAACGGGAATTTCCTTGGAGAAAACAAAAAAAAAATCCATATAGCATATGGATTTCAGAAGTAATGCTACAACAAACCCAGGCCCAAACAGTAATTCCTTATTATAATAAATTTTTATCCAGATTTCCGAATATCACCACATTAGCCAAAGCAAAACCAACAACCGTAGTGGCTTATTGGTCCGGTTTAGGTTATTATCAACGTGCATACAATTTACATAAAGCAGCTAAGATCATACATCAAAATAAATATTTTCCTCAATCTTATCATGAATTACTGAAACTACCAGGATTTGGACCTTATACAGCACGAGCTGTCAGTTCCATTGCTTTTGAACAAGAAACTGGAGTACTGGATGCAAACGTCATCCGCGTACTGTCTCGCTACCTAGGATGGAAACATCCCTGGTGGAAAGCAAAATACAAAAACCAACTGCAAAAAGTAGCAGATGATTGGGTGATCAATCAATGGAAGCACAATATCTATCCCTCCCCGAATAAAAAACTTTATACGCCTTCTACTATGAATCAAGCTTTAATGGAGCTGGGAGCTTTAATCTGTACTACTCCAGCTCAACCTCTTTGTCAGAAATGTCCTATCCACAGAAGCTGTGTCGCTTTTAATACACATCAAACTCAACAAATTCCTCTAAAAAAACCTAAAAAAAATCAGGAAATATGGTTATGGAAAGTAAAAATTCTAAACAAAAAAAATCAAGTGGCACTTATATCAAACCACCAACTACCCTTTTTAAAAAAATATTTAGTATTCCCAGGTAATATCACTAAACAAAGCACTATTCCTAAAAATTACCATTTAATTCATTTTATTACTCATCATACCATTTATGTACAAATCCAGACCAACCAGACAGCAAATCAGCTTAAAAAGACAAAAATGGGAGATTTAATATGGTTCAATATAAAAAATATCTTAAAGCCACAAACAGTAACAAACCAGTTATCCAGTAAACGTCACTTAACACCCAGCCAGTTAGGAAATATGCCATCCAGCTTAATCCAAAAAATTTTACGCTGTTTCATTACACATAAAAAAATAAATATGTTAATTTAAATAAAGATCAAAAAAAGGAGATCCTATGTATCCCTCTTTATGGCAAATTTTAATTGTTTTAGTAATTTTTATTTTTCTATTCGGCCATAAACGAATTAGAGAACTAGGAAAATCTTTAGGCGAAGCTCTTAGAGATTTCAGAAAAGGCTTAGAGGGTTCATCGGATAAATTGGATAAAACAAACACGGACGACCACTCAACCACTTCTCCAGTAAAAACAGATTTGGATCCAGATCGTCAACCCTCTCAACATCCTATAGAACCAAAAAAATAAAATACTAATAACAACTTAAGACCACTTAGATAATACAGATTCTACAATATCTTTTGCAGTCAGTTTTTCTTGTTTATATAAATGAGCTGACTGATAAGCGCTGCGACCAAACACAGAACGCACGGCTAATGATTGTATATCCACTTTTAACCTTTGTGTGATCAATTGATGTGACAACAGACTGCCCATCCCTCCAATTAAATAATGATCTTCTACTGTCAGAAGCCTCCCATTTGTTTCCTTTAAACAAGCTTGAATAGTTTTAATATCTGGATGATTAATAATAGAAGGGTTAATAATTCTCACTGTCCAGTTTTGTGCCGCGAGCTCTTGACCCGCTAAAATAGCGGATTCCAACATAGGACCGGCTGCCACAATACTAACTGCTTTTGGTCGAGAAGACGCAGAATGAGAAAATACTATTTGTGCACGGCCTAATTGATAAACATAATTTTCTGGAAGATAAGAATCTGGAAAAACTTCCCGCCCAAAAAAGAAAATCTTCGTCCGAGGAGTTTTATTTTTTTGATAAGCTGTCATAAAAGATTCTATTGCCTGTAAAACCAAAGCAAAAGCTTCTGCTGCAGAAGTTAGACAATAGACATCTGTTAAAGGTAAAGAAGCTGTTTGCGCAAGATAAGTTAAGCTTTGGTGAGAAGCTCCATCTGCAGCATCCTGAAGCCCAGCATGAGAAAAAAGAGCAATAACTGGTGCGCCAGATAAATTAGCCATTAACAAGGGCAAAGCCCCTTTAGTGACTCCAAATTGCGTAAAAGTATCCACGACAGGAATAAAACCTTGCTTAGAAAAACCAGCGGCCACTGAAATCATATTTGCTTCTGCGACACCTACTTCAAAACTTCTATCGGGAAATTTGTTCCGAAAAGGTAATACCCCTGTAGACCCTTGTAAATCCGCACTAATAGATACAACGGGCCAATTTTTGTCACCTGCCTGCACTAATGCACGACCAATCCCTTCTTGTACTTTAGTTTTTTTAACCGCAGGATTGACAACAGAATAAGAAGGCTTTGCGATTAGCTCTTCATGCCATGCCACTAACTCTTCCGGTAATTGTTTACTCCCACAAATTTCTTTTAAAAAACCGGATAACTGACTCGGATCTTTTAAAGGAAATCCATGCCCACCATGTTTGGAGGTTTCTGTCGCTTTCACCCCATAGCCTTTAACCGTTTTAGCTCGAATACAGACTGGTCTGGAAGATGAAGTATTCGCAAGGGATAACGCCTCCTCTATCTGATCTACGCAAGCTGTGAGCTGATGTGCCTGAGGTAAATCCAGTACCTGCCAACCTAATACAGACAAAGATTGAAACGTAGGATTCATAGAGAAACTATCTTGATCAATTCGGCCACTCAATTTGGTATTATTATCACTCACAATCAAAATAAAGGGATTCAATTTATTTTTCTGAGCCAAACCAGCAATCGAAGCTAAAGCCTCTTTTGCCTCTCCTTCCATACAGGCACCATCAGAGATTAATACACAAGTCGTGCGTAAATTACCCTGTAAACGATCCGCCATACATAATCCTTCCGCCTGGGCTAGAGTAGAGCCCAACGGACCATTACTTAAATACACCCCCTCCGGAAACAAATGTGCTTCTCCATGACCCGTCAGCCGACTATGAATCGACCGAAAGCCTTTTAAATCCTGGAAACTAAGTCCTCCTAAGCCGTAGTTAGCTCTAACCGCATAAATTCCATTTTCACAATGACCGGCATCGTTGATGATATGAAACAACGTATGCCAAGCCTGATTGTTATGATTAGCTATGTTGAATATTAATCCATACAGCGCAGATACAATCTCTACAAAAGCACAAGGCCCGCCCCAATGACTAGCTGCTCCTCCCAAAACAGCTTGCATACACATTAAAGCTAAAGCGGATCGAGTCATCACAGGATCGGCGAGTTTCAATTGAGTCCCTTTTTTACTTTTCACCGACACAAAATATTTAGGAGGACTCGCGAGTTGTGTACAAAGCTTATTTTTTACTATTAATGGTTTCACCTTTTATCCCCTCATTTCATCTTGCAGCCGTCCATTTTGAAGATAAAATATTCGGCTCGCTAAAGTTTTTACTTGTTTCATATGATGCGTAATGAGCAAAATCGGTAATTTATCTATTTCTACAATTTTTTCTAATAACAAAACAACAGACATCTTAAGAGATGCATCTAAAAAAGCAAAAGGTTCATCTAAAATGACAAACTGAGATTTTATAATTAAAGCACGAGCGAGAGCTGTTCTTTGTTTCTCCCCTCCTGATAATACACTCACCGGTCTATCTAAAAAAGAATCTAATCTTAAAGATGTTTTCAACAAATTAAACCGATCCTCTATCAAAGGAGTTAATGACGGACAACATAATGCATACCGAAACATATCTATTGCGCGAGATAAAAGATGTTTTGGTAATTGATTTTTTAAATAAATTTCTACTGGAAACAAAATATTCTGTCTTGCAGTCAGGTGTGGAAATAATTCTAATGTTTGAAATAACAAAGATATTCTTCTGTCTGGCGGAGAAAGATTTGCTAAATTTTTTCCTTTAAACCACCATTCAAATCCTGGCTGTGTAGGCTGTAAACCACAAAGCGCTAACGCAAAAGTGCTTTTCCCTGAACCAGATGGGCCGGATAAAATACTAACTCCTTCATCTGGCAAATCCATCTCAGATATATTTAACTCAAACCTTGTTGAAGCAAAGGGGTATCTATTTTTATCCTCACTAGAAACTGTAAATAAAAAATTTCCACTATTTTTTTTATCTTCATCTTTCTTAAACTGTGAATCAAAACGGCAAATACATTTCCTAATCTGAGACAAAAATCACCTTCCATTTTATATATTCTGATTGTATTTAAATATTATCTGTACTCATTTTAGCCTTGTTGCTAAAAATAAAACCTAAGCAAACAAAAAAAGCAAAACAAATAATTCCAATAATCAGTAAAATCCAAATTAAAATACTAGCTAATTCCAAACGGTAAGAAGCTATAATATCCTGAATAAGCAAAGCAAGATGTTGTTGGTCCAATGCAACAATCCCTGAATAGGCAAAATCTCCTACTGCCCAAAATGCTGCGATACCAGCTAAAAAGAAAAATGCTAATTGAGCCTGAGGTAAAATAATTTTTACAAAACTTTGCCAAAAACTAGCACCCATTAGATCTGCTACTAATACCTGACGCTTTATATGAGAAATAATAGGCTCCCCCATTAAACGATATAATGCCGGTAAAAAAATTAGAGCTAGTCCTGCGCTCCATTTAAACCAAATCCAGCCACTATTATCTAACCCAATCAGTAAAAAACAAAAACCCATAAACGCTTGGGTAGAAGCAACATAGGCAACTAAAAATTTCCTTAAAAAAAAGCTCCGAAGACAAAACCCTATCCAACATAGTAAAAATAATACACCAATCCCTGTCCCTAAACCAACTAGCACAGTTTGAACGCTAGCAGAAAACACAACCGGCCAGATTGAATAAAGTTCTTGCACACCAGCCATAGACACTCCCCCCAATAAACCCCAAAGCAACAATAAAGAGGGGAATAATGCGACGACTAAGCCGGGCAGAAAAGACAATAAGTGTACTTCCTGAGACAAATGTTTAGGCAACAAACTCCATTTCTGATCCTGACGATATAAAAAACCAAAAAACAAAAATAAAACTACTACCTCTATCCCAAATATAGTAACTGCCTGAGGCCATAAAACTGGATCTTTAAGGCTCTCCGCGATAAACACTTCTAATGTTTGTCCACTAGCTCCTCCCACCAAAAGTGGGACAGAAAAACTAGTAAAACAAAATGAAAATATAATAATAAAAATTAAAGCCAAATGGGATTTCCATTCATAAAACAAACATTTAATAATAAATCCACTACGTTTCACTCCATGCACTAATGCCCAAGCAGAGACACCACCTGCTGCACTAAAAACACGAGCTAAGAGAACAGATACCAAGCCTACGTTCATTAACACATGCGTTGCGATCACAGAGCTCCAACCAAACGGCATCCGAAAAAAATATTCTGTTACATTCATCCAAGCTAAAACAGACATTAACGGAGGTAAAACAGCAGGGAGTATGCTGATTAACTCTATCCAGCGAAGGTATGGATTTTTTGAAAGAGCACAAAAACCTAAGGCACCTGGAATGCCTAATACAATAGATAATAAAGCGCTCACACTAGCTTGAACCACTGTGTTAATAAACACCCTTATCCATTGATCATCTAATGACAAATTTATAATAGAAATTTTATAAAAAAAAATAACAATTGGACATAAAATAAAACTAATTAGCAAAATAGATAATATATGGCTTTTCCAAATACCAGATTTTACTTCCATTGCTTAAGCCACTTGTCTTTTTGATCTAAAAAAAGATCCAAATGATCATAAGAGATAAGTTCAACTCCAGATAAGAGACGATCGGTTTGATTTCCCATAGATACTTTGATGACAGGAAACATATAATTTTTTTGAAATAAAATTTTCTGAACGGGTGGTGTTAGTAAGAAATGTACCCACTGACGCGCTAACTCACATTCTACACAAAACCCTGAGATAGCAGCTAATTCTACCTGGAAAGGGTGTCCTTTTTGAAATAAAACTGGATAAAAATCTTTTTGTTGCTGCTGTAAATGATAAAGTAGTGAGCTTAAATAAGAAAAGCTCAAATCCACATGTCCTCTTTGAAATAAAGCATAAGAGGTCGACCACGAAGAAGGCAAACCATATAACTGGTTTTTAAATTTTACTAAAAATTGTTCTGTGTCTTGTTGAAAAACAGACCAAATCCAATATAAAAACTGCAGTCCAACAGTACTAGTATGAGGAGCAGGTAGTGAAATATTATGTCTATACTTCTCATGTAGTAAGTCCTGTAAAAGTAAACGAGGAAGAGGTACTCTAGATAAAAAAGTCATTGGCGACCAATTATAAGGGATAAAAATAGTACCAATATCTTTAGATACCCCTTTTAATAAAGTAAAAATAGATAAATCTGGTGGAGATTTATTAGCTAGTTTCCACTGTAACTGTTTTGCCTTTCTCAAAGAAAGTTGATCCAACCCCATCACTACATCTGTTTTAAAACCATCCGGACGGAGACTTAAACGTTGGATAAATAATGTAGAATCCGGAACTTTAATCCACTTGACTCGACAAAAACAATTTTCCTCAAATATTTTTTTTAGGGCATCCCCTGGACCAAACACACCCGCAAAAGAAGAATAAGTCATTACCCGAAGAGTTCTTTTATCTGATGAAGAAGAAACGATATAAATCTGAGTAAATATCACCAACATAACAAACAAAAACAAAACAATCCATTTCATGTGGATACCACTTTAAAACTAATTGCACGCATACGATATTTATTTTTAACATCTTTTTTAGGACATATTTCTGCTAAACAACAAACATGGCAACGTGGCGCTCTTGCCTTACATACCTCTCTTCCATGCAAAATAAGAGCATGAGAAAAGTAAATCCAATTGGAGCGAGGAACTAAATGAATTAAATCTTGTTCTATTTTTAAAGGGTTTTTAGCCTTTGTAAACCCTAAGCGATAAGATAGACGAGTCACATGTGTATCAACCACTATACCGGAGCTAATCTGAAAAGCTGTGCCTAAGATAACATGAGCTGTCTTGCGCCCTACTCCAGAAAGTGTCAATAAATCCTTTAGTTTATTAGGTACTTGTCCTTTAAAATCTTTTTGTATTTTTTGACAAGCAGACTGGATATTTCTCGCTTTAGAACGGAAAAATCCAGTAGAATAAATAAGCTTTTCCAAAGTTTTCAAATCTATATTAGCTAAATCTGCGACAGAAGAATATTTTTTAAATAATTGTTTTGTTACTTGATTGACTCTTACATCTGTACATTGTGCACTCAAAACAGTCGCGATCAATAATTGAATTGGGTTTCTATGATTTAAAGCACATATTGCTTTTGGGTAATATTTTTTTAAAAGTGAAATAACTTGTTTTCGTCTTTTTTTTTTACTCTTTAATGACTCAGATGACATAATCATTCACTATTACGTTAATTTTAAAGCGGTGTGTTTAACACTCATCACTAGCACACTTTGATCTCTACCTTTTGGACGTCCCTGACAAAATTTATCTAACTCATATAAAATACGATTTCTCAATTCATGCACAGAGGAATCAGATTCCATTTCAATAATTTGCTTTAAATAAGACGCTGTAAACCGTTGCCCAGAAGGATCCAAACAACTTAAAATGCCTGGACTACATAGTATTAATCTGTCCTTATTATTCAGAGAAATAGTATGAGATTTTAATTGTGTCCTATCTGAATCAACAGTAATTTCCTGTGCAGATTTTTTATGACCGGTACGTTGAACAAAAACAGCTACCTTACCAATAAGACAATAAGACGTTTGGTAGGATCGCTGGTCCACTACTGCATAAAATAAATCAATATTGTTAGATAGATTCTTGTCCATCATTAATCCTTTAAAAGAAGAAGTTTTAATATCTTTTTGAATTTCCGCAGACAGACAAGAAATAAACTCATGCGGCTGACAAGCAGCTTGTGTTTCTGACCAACTCATTGCTTTCAAACGCGCTGAAAACAATAGAGCAGACAAAGAATGAGAAGTACAACTGGAAAGCGTAATACTAAAACATCTTCGGCGAGGATGAGGAACCACTTCATAAAAATCTTTTCCGTGATTATCAACTTCTCCGGCACGGAATTTAAAACTAAACTCACAACCAGAAATTACTGGCAAATCCACTGGCAATAAAATACGATGCATCTGATTTGCCATTTTAAGCTCTAAAGATAGCTTATCCATTATTTCTTTAATAGATTGATTACTTTGTTCAATCGTTTTTTTATATTCTTCTATAATCTGTTCTTTCTCTTCTAATTGTTGAGTGAGTTGTTGTGTTTTTTGTTTCCATTTATTTAATTCAAAATCAGACATTACGTCTCCAATACAATCTATTTGGCCAACATTTTAATTCTTTTACTAAATCTTCACGATATTTCGTTATCTCATTTGTTAAGTTTTTTCCTAAAAGATCCACCTGACGATGGCAACTCTGAATAAGACGGGAATTTATAGCATCAAATTTGGATACTGCTTGTTGCAAAGCGTGTTCTCCACCAATACACTGTTTAACTTCTTTTAAAGTCCGACAAGTTTTCAAAACAGAAATAAAATTTTTATTTCTGCTTTTAGATAAAAATACTGCAAAAGAATTAATATATCCTTCTTTTAAATCTGTAAAAATAATTTTCTTTTCATAATTTCTAATATCAAAATCCAACAAATCATCTGCTCTTTGAAATAAAATACCTATTAAAAGACCGATACGATCTAAATATTTATGGATTGTACTGCTATAATGTCCACTCACTAAAAAAGGTGCTTTCAAACACCACTGAAACAAAGAAGCAGTTTTTAACTCATGTACTGTACGTAAATTCACTTCAGATCTGCTAGTTTTTAAAGAATTCTGCATCCATTCACCCACAACCAGTTTTTTTAAAACCTGAGCTGTCAGCTTCATTAAAGGAAGATTATTCATGTCCGCTGTATCCATTGCTGCTTGAGCTAGCAAATAGTCACCAGCTAAAACAGATTTTTTCATAGAAAACTGCATCCAAGTGGACAAACCACCACGGCGAACAGGAGAGATATCAATAACATCATCGTGCAAAATAGAGGAATGATGGATATATTCCACAATACGAGCAAGTTTTTGCTTTTGCTTTTCCGGGATATTTAAAAAACCGGCGACTTGAGTTGTTATATTAGCTCTTAAGCCCTTACCCTTTAAAAACAAAGTTTTATATAAATCCCTCATTTGGGGAATTTTAAAATCACTAGCTTTATCTAAATAGATCATTTTAGAGCCTAACTTATATAATTATCTTTAGTGAGTGGACAAGGATTCTATATTAAAAAAAGCTAAAGATTCTAGTAAATTTGCATAAAGCGGTTTTGAAATATTAGAAACAGGCACAAACGGCATAATATAAAGTGTTTGTATTTTTTCAAAACCGGAATGCAGCTGGTTAAAATCTTGAATAATGCGATATAAAGTCTGAAAGGAATAGCTGTCTGTGACAAGAGTTATTTGAAATCCATTTCTCAAATGAGGTACGGCTACTAAACGGCAAAAATGAGATACCTTATATTTTAAAAGAATATTCATTAGATCATCTTCTAACCTGTTTAAGCTGATTCGTTCTCCTAAAATCTTTAGATGACCAGAAGAACTGATTTCTAAAAATTGATCTGTTGTTATTCCTTGATCTTTTGTCCAATACCATTCACCTTCCCTAAACCGTTGGAAAGTAAATTGTTTTGGTCCAGACAAAAAGACAAATCCAGTCAATAAACTACCTGACTGTAAACCAATTTCTCCGAAAGATGGTTTAGATATTTTAATTTGTACATGTGATAATATTTTTAATCTTGGAAAAGTATTTTCCTTTAAAGACTGTAATTCAGCTGTAGCGACTTGAGAACTGCATTCTGTTAAGCCATAGGATGGTAAAAGCGGCCAGCCAAGAGCGCGTGCCGCGTGGTATAAGCTTTGTGATAAAGCACTTCCTCCGATAACGACTGCCCGCAAGGACGATGGTGCACTTTGTTTCTCTAATACCAGATCATACACTTGTGTAGGAACCAGAGAACTTAAAGTAATTTGATTTTGTTTTAAAAAAGTAACAAAGGTAGAAGCGGACCATTTAGAGCGAAAATAAGACACTGCAGAGGAGGATAAATGTGCACGGGCTAAAATAGATAATCCTCCTACATGAAATAAAGGCAGACAAATACCCCATCGATCCTGACTGGAAACAGATAAGTGTTGATTAACTGATAAGGCTGAATGTAGCAGTGCTTTTTTAGACAAAGCAACTAATTTTAAACAGCTACTACCAGAAGTCATTAACCATACATGAGCTGATAAATTCGGCAAATGTGCTACAGTAGATAATAATGTATCTGTTATAGAAGGGTTCTTATTAAAGAGCAAAATAGATTCATTAGAATCCCAGTTAATTTTAGAGGGATTAATTTGTATAGACATAAAATACTCTCATTACTTTTAAATGATCTAATTTAATCGGTTGATCATATGTTCTCATTAAAACCAAAAACTTATGATTAATGCTGACACAAATAAAAAATGATAAACACAAGTTAAGCCTAATATCTTATTATATAGTGGAGGGTTTGCAGGAGCTTTTAACAAAAAACATTGAAGTAAAAAAGCAAAAGGCAAAAACAAAAATGGTAAAAAAACCGTTAAATATTCCTGATGAAACCACCAATAAAATCCTAATAAGTAAGGAATCCAGCGAACGATAGTCCATTCAATCATTCCAAAAGACAGCCCAAAGCGAACAACTAAAGTACGTTTGCCGGCTGCTTGATCTTCCTTAAAGTCCCGCAAATGATTAACGAGTAATACACTTAGAGCTAGAAAACCACATTGCAATCCTGCCACCACAGTAGATATCTCCCAATATCCCGTATTCAAATAAAACACCACTGGAGTGGGAATAAGGCCAAAAAAGAGCACGACAAACAAATCAGAAAGACCAGTGTAGGCTAAAGGATATGGCCCGCCTGTATATAAATAAGCTAAAGCTAAACTGACCGTTCCCACTAAAAAAACCGGCCAGCCACCTATGAATACCAAGTAACCGCCTGTCAGAGTGGCCAAAATTAAACATAAGCCGCCTACCTTCATCATAGAACTAGGAAGCAAATACCTTTTTTGTACCATCCGATGTGGTCCAATGCGATTGGGATTATCTGCGCCTTTCAAAAAATCCAATGCATCATTAAAAAAATGAGTCGCAATTTGAATACATAGAACACAAAGCACAATCATCCCATTTAAAAATAAGTTAACTGATTGTAATTGAGATAACGCGATTGAAATTCCCAGCAACACTGGACCTAATCCAACGATTAACAATGGAGAACGAATAGAGACTAACCAATAACGAAAGTTCATAATCATTTATATACATCAATTAAATAATTACCAACAAGAGATTCAAATAAAAATATTTTTATCACATATAAATTATGTGATTTTATTGAACTATAATGAAATAGTTTAGAAAAACTTATTGATCCAAATAACCAAGAAACAATTTAATCAGCTATCCTAAATATAAAAACAGCTGTTCATAGTAATAACGAACTCAACCGCTAAAATAAAAATTAAAAACAATACCCTAGGCTGATTGCCAGGATAGCTTTTGTAAACCGATCTTTTTCAGGTGTTTTATTTCTATCTTCAGTTAATGTTACCACAGGGTATTCTAATCCTAAAGACCCATACCATCTTCCATGAGATAGCTGAGCGGATAAATAAGGAGTACCATCCACAGAAAGCATGTCATCTGGACTTGAAACATAAAGTTTAGATCCCAGATTTAACTTTACACGATTTTTTTTCCAAAAATTCCACGCTCCCAGAGCAGCAATAGTCAAGCCTCTGGGCGTAAACCAACCACCAGAAACACCTATCGTAAAATCATCTAAATGTCTGGAGTAACTTAGAAAACCTCCAAATGGCCCTACATTAGCCAAGTCAAATGTGATAGGAAACATAGTTGCCTGACTAACATATACATGGTTTTTATATCTCCGATGCTCTTTTCCATAAGCATTAGCAGTAAACAACATCGCTATTAAAAAAATTAGCAGTATTCTCATATTCATAACCTCCTCCATAATCATTCAGCTTATTAAGCTGAATATTTTATAGTATATTTTTTACATAAACAATTTTATTTTGTAGCAAAAACATTAGAAATAACTTGATCGGCTATTATAACAAACACAAAAAACAGACATTCATCACAATAATGACTCTTAATAATACAAAAAATATCTAAAAATAAAATCCTGTGCTAATCGTAATAGCACCATAGTAAAAAATACGAGATAGATTTTTCGTTCTAAGAGGAGGTATCGTGAGCGGGTTTGTTGGCTTCTCTTTTTCCATTATTGTCCTTGTAAATGATGGAGGCGTATTATTTAACCCTATTAATATCAATGGATATTCTACACCTAAAGATACATACCATCTTCTGTTAAATAACCGAGCGGATAAATAAGGAGAGCCTCCCATAAAATGCCCTTCATAATCTATAACTCCCAAGTCAAAACCACCCATTCCGACATAACCATATAATACTCTTCCTCCTAAATTAAAACTTATATTATCCATTCTCAAAAAATGCCACTCTCCTACAACAGAAATAAATGGCATAATAAAACCAGCAGCTCCACCAGCTGCGCCCCACTCAAAATCACCATAATTCTTAGAGTAACCTAAAGAAATAACAAAAGGATAAGCCGCATAGATATTATCATCTGTTCCTAGTATAATAGAAAGAGGAGCCAATCCTTGAATATATACATGCTTTTCATAGTCCCGATACACATCCGCAGAAGCACTCGCTGTACATACCATCACAATTAAAACAATCAGTAACTTTTTCATCACTAAAACCTCCTAATAATCATCACACCACAAACTATCTAAAACAATTTTAGACATACTCATACTCAAGAAATAATATATCACTGAGACAAAAAACCCAATCACATTATGGATAACGAGGGAACTTGGAAAAATTTGGTTTTCGTTTTTCTAAAAAAGCTTGCTTACCTTCTTGAGATTCTTCACTTAAATAATAAAGAAGTGTGGCATTACCAGCAAGATCTAACAATCCCATTTGTCCATCACAATCTGCATTCAAAGCAGATTTTAAACAACGAATAGCCATGGGAGAATGTTCTAGAATCTGTCTAGCCCATTTTAAAGTTTCTGATTCTAATTGTTCATAAGGTACCACATGATTAATAAGTCCCATTTGCAAAGCTTCCTTCGCACTGTACTGACGACATAAATACCATATTTCCCTGGCTTTTTTTTGTCCTACAATTCTAGCTAAATATGCACAACCTAAACCTCCATCAAAAGATCCTACTTTTGGACCAGATTGTCCAAACCGCGCATTCTCTGCAGCAATCGTTAAATCACATACTACCTGTAAAACATGCCCTCCCCCAATTGCAAAACCTGCCACTTGAGCAATGACCGGTTTAGGTAAATAGCGAATTTGCTTTTGCACGTCCAAGATATTTAAACGAGGCACGCCGTCTTTTCCAATATAACCTCCCGCCCCTCGCGCTTTCTGATCCCCGCCTGCACAAAAAGCTTGATGACCTTCTCCAGTTAAAATTGCAACACCAATAGATGATTCATCCTTAATATATTCAAAAGCTGCTTTCATCTCCACCACTGTTTGTGGACGAAAGGCATTACGTACTTCTGGTCGGCAAATAGTAATTTTTCCTACCCCATCTTGTGTACGCTCTAAACGAATATCTTGATACTTCTTAACTAATGTCCACTTTTCCTGTGTCATGCTCCTCCAATACGTTAACAGCCATATATTGTTTCCAACTTAGTTCTACTGGTAAATGCATCAGCTGAGATACTAAATACACTGCTTTCACCGGATTTAAATTTTTAATTTGTACGATACCGTTTTTTTTGGAATCCAAGCAAGCTTTCGCATCTTGCTTTAATCGAGGATCTTCCAGAATAGATAAAATTTGCGCCTCTACACTACTAGAGTCCACTCCTGTAATTTGTAAATCATAACGTAAAAGACCTTTATGAGTCGCTGATTCAGCATTTCCATACGCTGCCACATCAGACAAATCTTGTTTAGCAGTAGACGTATCTATGCCCGCTAAAGAGGTAGATTCTTTCACTGGATCTTCTGTTGATTCAACAGATGGTGTGACATATTCATCTTCTTGTTTTGCCAAATTTGAATCAGCAGTTATTGGATCTGCTACTTCATTAGTATCTTCTAAAGAATCCTCTTTTTCATCTACTACCAAGGAAGATTTATCCGATATTATCTCTTCATTATTTTCTTCCGTAGATATCCTATGATCATCCTCCTGAGCTGTTTCCGTATCCAGATCTACTGAACTTATGTTTTTTTCTTCAACAGAAGAAGTAAGATTATTTGTCGGTTGAGATTCATGTAACACTTGTAGCTCTTGCTCATGCCATTTTAAAGTTGAATGACAGTGAGGACATTCTAGTAAATTTCCCATTTTATCTTCTGAAGATAGAGAAAATTCAAAACTTTGATGACAACAAGGACAAGCTCTTTTCATATTTTAATTTTCCTCTTTTTTAATTTCTGATATTTTCTTCTTTGCGCACGATTAAGTGAATCTTCCTTATCATTACTGCGTAACCGAGCCGATGAATCTCGCAATGCATCCGCATTTTTTGAAAACAACAATCCAGGATCCATATTTGGTCTTTCATAATTCCATTTTTCTGATTGGTCTGATCTTTCTTCATAATCTTCATTTTCATTCAATTGAATCTGTATTTTAAATATCTTTTCAATAGATTCCCTTGCGACTTGAAAAGTCACTTGTTCAAATAAAACAAATGCTTCCTTCTTATATTCTACCAGAGGATCTTTTTGTGCATAAGCCCTTAAATTAATTCCTTCTTTTAATTGATCAATGTTTTCCAAATGTTCTTTCCAACGCGCATCTAAGGTCTGTAACAAAATAAGCTGTACCACGGATCGAAAGTGTTCTTTTAATTCTTCTTTTTTAAGATCATATGCTTTCTTTACTTCATCTCTTATTAAAGACACAATTAATGCTAACTGCTTTTTATCTGAAGGATCTGAATTCTGAAACCACGAAGGTAAAGCATTTAAAGGCTTCATCTCTGGCGAAAAACCAAACTGACGACATAAAGCTTGGTGAAGGCTTTTTAAATCCCATTGCTCTGGACGAGTATTTTCCCCTACATAACGATCCAAAAACTCAGATGTAACATCACTTAAAAAATCCAAACATTGTTTTTCCCAATGTTTATCACTCATAATATGACGTCTCGTCTGATAAATAGCTGTTCTTTGTTGATTCATTACATTGTCATACTCTAGCAAATGCTTACGAATATCAAAATGATGCCCTTCCACTCTTTTCTGTGCACTCGCAATAGAGCGAGTCACTGGCTTAGCAGTAATCGCTTCATCATCTGGAACCTTCAGCATATTCATTATTTTTTGCATATTTTGTCCGCCAAAAATGCGCATTAGATCATCTTCTAAAGATAAATAAAAACAAGAAGCACCTGGATCCCCTTGCCTACCAGCACGTCCTCTCAGCTGATTATCAATCCGCCGAGATTCATGTCTTTCTGTCCCAATAATATATAGTCCACCTGCTTTAATCACTGCTTGTTTTTCCCGTTCACAAATTTCCTTAAATTTCTCTTGTGATCTTTTTTTCACCTCTTCACTTGCAGAAGAGCTTAGTTCAGAACGAGATAAAAATTCTGGATTACCTCCTAGAACAATATCTGTACCTCGACCAGCCATATTCGTAGCAATTGTAACAGCCCCTAAACGTCCAGCTTGAGCAATAATTTCCGCTTCCCGTTCATGATGTTTTGCATTTAAAACGTTATGAGTAATTTTACATTTTTTTAATAAAGAGGCTAATAATTCAGACGTTTCAATACTAACTGTACCAACTAAAACAGGCTGTCCGGTTTGATGCACGCGAGTGATTTCATCAACAATTGCCTGAAGTTTTGCCAGACGAGTTTTATAAACAACATCATTATAATCTTCTCGGCAAATAGGTTGATTGGTCGGTACGACAATAACATTTAAATCATAAATTTTACGAAATTCCATCTCCTCTGTTTCAGCAGTTCCTGTCATACCAGACAATTTAGAATACATACGGAAATAATTTTGAAATGTAACAGTAGCTAAAGTCTGATTTTCCTTTTTAACATGCACTCCTTCTTTCGCTTCTATTGCCTGGTGCAAACCATCACTCCATCTTCTACCAGGCATCAACCGACCGGTAAATTCATCCACAATAACAATCTCACTATCTTTCACCATATAATCCACATCTTTTTTAAATAAATAATGTGCTTTTAACGCCTGATAAATATGATGAAGTAAATCGATATGAGCAATATCATATAAATTTTTAATCTTAAGAAGTTGCTCCACTCTTCCATTACCTTCTTCTGTCAAAGACACTGTCTTAGACTTTTCTTCCATCGTAAAATGAATATCTTTTTTTAATTGTGGAATGATACGATTAACATAATAATATTTTGCGGTGGAATCTTGCTTGGGGCCAGAAATAATCAGTGGAGTTCGAGCTTCATCAATGAGAATAGAATCACACTCATCCACAATTGCAAAATTAAGTGGCTTTTGCGTACAGTGTGATAGTTCAAACTTCATGTTATCGCGCAAATAATCAAAGCCTAACTCATTATTTGTGCCATAAGTAACATCCGCCGCATAAGCTTTTCTTCTTTCTTCATCATTTAAATCATGCACAATTGTTCCTGTGCTAAGACCTAGCCAGTGATAAATTTGCCCCATCCATTCCGTGTCTCGTTGTGCTAAATAATCATTAACAGTTACAACATGTACTCCTTTGCCCCCTAAGGCATTTAAATACACTGGTAAGGTAGCCGCTAGAGTTTTTCCCTCTCCTGTCTTCATTTCAGCAATATTTCCTTGATGTAAGACAATCCCGCCAATGAGCTGCACATCAAAATGCCTCATTCCTAATACCCGTCGACTAGCCTCTCGGCAAACAGCAAACGTTTCTGGCAATAACTCATCTAAACTACGACCTTTTTCTATTTGTGCCTTGAAGGCGGCTGTTTTAGCTTGTAAGTCCAAATTGGATAAAGCTTGCATTGTTGATTCTAAAGCATTGATTTGTTCCACTAACGGAGAAAATAGTTTCAAATTTCTCTCGTATTGAGTACCAAAAAACCGAGTAAGCCATTTTTCAATCATAAAGCAAAATATATCGACTTATTATTTTATGTCCAGATATCCTATCTAATTAGTTGCTCATTAATGAGCTAAAAGTGGCTTAAAATGATCAGGAATTTTCAAATCAAACATATTAGATTGTACTTTAGGGCTGAATGTAGAGTAATGAAAAGTAAAGATCCGCCCTGGGCTCTTAATAGATAAGAGTTTTCCTTTTTTCCGAATCCATTTAATATATGTATTTTGATAAACGCATTGCTTCCACCGATTTGCAGCGCCTCGTTGACATTGCCATATAGCATTATGAGGAGGCTTTTCAAACAAAATATCTTTAAAAATTCCGATACTTACAGGAGAATCAAAGAATTGTTTTATAACATTTTGTAATTTTTCTCCTCTATAAAAACGCTTGATCTGAAAAAAAACAACAGTGTTTTGTTTACCGTCTGACAGAAGACTCATGACCGGTAAACCCATAGAAGCTATTAAATCTATTCTTAATTTACTTTTAGACACAGCCATATCTGCCATAAAATAGCTCTTTTTTTTAAATTGTCGCAGGACAATAAAACCTGAGAAAGATCCAGAAGAATAATGTGTTAGATCATCCGGCACTGCTCTTCCCTTTTTAGAGAGAGTCTGACAGGATATAAGCAGGAATAATCCTAAAAAACAACAAACCGCTTTATGAATCACCTTGCGATATGCTATCAGGGTTAAAAAAATAATAAAAGTAGGTCAACCTCTTTTTCTAGATATCTTACAGAATAAGCCAGAAGAAACACATAAAAAAATTTCACAAAACAAATCTTGACAATATATGCCACCACCGGTTTTTATCATGCCTAGCTAATAACTATAAGCACTGATGCTCTTGCTTTTTCATGGAATGATTTAATAGCTGTTCAATATAAAGGAGGTCCGAAGTGGATCAAGATTTCATCAGCAGTGCAGCATCTAGAGAAGCCCATAGAAAAGCAAAAATCATCAAACGATATGGAAACCGTAAGTTATATGATACGGAACAAAGTTCTTATGTAGTATTAAATGATATTGCTAAGATGATTCGTAACGAAGAAGAAGTTCAAATTATTGATAATGAAACAAAAAGCGATATTACTTCAGCTACTTTGACTCAAATTATTTTCGGTGCCGAAAAGAAATCTCATTGTTCAGCTCCTTTAGATATTTTAAAATCCATTATCCGAAAAGGAGATGGAAGTTTTTCTAATTTTCTAGCAGAAATGGGTTTATTTAAAGCTCGTATGGGAGATAAAACAATTTTAGATGATCCGAATGGACAAAAAAATAATAATGTTAATAATCACAATATAAACAGTTCATCAGATTTTCAGCATAAAACGATTCAAGAAAGAGTGGCGAGGGCAGCTTTATCTCCTGATCCATTAGATAATGAAAGCCCTATTTTACCGATCTCCAAAAACAACTTGAAAAAATAAAAAAGTTTTTAAGTGGCTGTGGCGGAGGGACTCGAACCCCCGACCCGGTGGTTAACAGCCACCTGCTCTACCAACTGAGCTACACCACATCAGCTTATTAAATAAAGTTAAAAAACCACTTGCTGACTGTCAATAAAACTATTTGTCTTTATAAGAAGCAGGCACAGTGGAATGATGAATACGCACAGACCGTTTTTTCACTTGGCCCTTGGGAAATAATAATATCTGTAGTCCTGACTGAAAAGCTACAGTGTTCCACTTTCTCATGGCAAAAATGACACACAGAAACACTATTACCAAAATATTAAGCTTAATATACCATTTAAGTCTCATTGTATTTTTTATTTTATACATCATATTCATCTTAATGATCTACTAACTTAAGCTCAACATAACACACTAATAAAAAACGGAGAGGGTGAGATTCGAACTCACGAGACCCGAAAAGGCCTGCCGGTTTTCAAGACCGGTGCATTCAACCACTCTGCCACCTCTCCAATTTCCTGTTATTTATAATAAGCAGTCATTATATACATTCGACCAAAAAATACTAATAACATAATTAATATTATTACCGACAACACACCAAAAAATTGCAACTTTCTAATAAGACTTAGAAAAGAAAAAAATACGGTTAAAAAAATAAATACAAAAGAAAACATACCATAGCCCACAAAAGCTTGCCCTAAAATAGCTAAAAAAATACCTAACCCAACAGCAGAAAATATTTTAAATATCCATAAAAAATATTTTAAATACCAGCTCTTTCGCTTAATAATCCTTGGCGTTTGATTCATTTGATATTTCCATTCCTCCAAAAATAAAAGTACTATGTATTATTTTGATAAATCACAGTCAGGTATTTTTTTTCCTATCTGTTTTTCCAATGCAGTAATCTTTCTTCTAATTTCTCCCTGATCCGCAGCTGTTGGTTTTAATTTTAAATAATTACAATAAGACGACGCTGCATCCACAAAAGCACCTCTTATTTTATAAATCACCGCTAGTTCTTTATACAAATCTGGCTGACCAGAATTATTTTCAGAAGCTTTTAACAAAATAGCCACTGCTAAATCCAATAATCCAGACTTTCTATAACAGCGAGCCGCTCGAATATAAAAATAAAAATTATTAGGATCTTTTTCAATCGCTTTCTGATATTCATCCGCACAGTTGCGAAATTGGCTTAATTTTTCATAGGATCGGCCAGCTAATTCTAAAGGAGCAGGCAAATTGGGGTTTGTCTTAGTTTCCAAACGTGCCCAATAAATCGCTTTCTGATAATCACCTTTAGAAAAAGATACTTTCCCTAAATAAAAATAAATTTTAGGATATAGTGAATTCAGTGCAATAACTTTCTTAAAAAACTTTTCAGCCATCTGATATTTTTTCTCTTTTAAACGTAATTGACCAATATAAAATACCGGCTTTGGATCCGTAGGATTAAAAACAGCTGCCTGCAAAAATGCTTCATAAGCCCCAGAATAATTTTCCTCATACATAAATACACGTCCTAGATAAAAATAAGCATCCGTATAACTAGGTTGAATAGCAATTAGCCCTTGTAATACGGATTTTGCAAATGAATATCGATCATCTTCAAATAAATATTTTGCTAAAGCCATTTGATATTCCAAAATAAGTGGGTAATTGCTAATCAATTTTTTAAAATAATGCACTCCTGTATCCACTCCATGTATATTACCTAAAGCTTTAGCAAATGTGATTTGCACCAAAGTAGAGTTAGGCTCCATTTCTTTCGCCCGAGTAGAAAAAATTAAAGATTCGTTAATTTTATTTATTTTAGAATATGCCTCAGATAAAATAATTAAAGATTCCACATCCGCTTCATATAACTTTAAAGCTCGCTTAGCATATTGAATGGCTCGTTGATAAGCGCCTTGTTTTAAATTTAAATATGCCCAACCTCTAGCAATTGCATAGCTGCCAGGTGATTTTCTACTACCGATTTTTAATATTTTTGCGGCATTATAAAAATCATATATTGTCGTGTAAAAATTAGACATTAATACATAGGATTCCATCATATAAGGATCTGCTTCTATCGCATTTTTCAGCCAGGCGACTGCTTCATCAAATAAATTTAACTGAAAGAGACTTTTAGCGGCTTTAATAGCTACTAAGGAATTTTTTCCACCACTAATTTTAAAAGCTTCTTCATAATACCCAATAGCTGCTCGGATTTTACCATCTAATACTAACTGATCCGCTTTATAAATTAATTGGTTACCTTTTACTTTTATTTTATTTAAGTCCTTTAGACCTCCTAATTCAATAATTAAATTACGACTAATTTTATTTGTTGGATTATAACTGTATGCCTGCCGAGCATACATTAGGGCTTTACTGACTTCATTTTTTTTTAAAAAAATCTCAGATAGTCCTAAATAAGCATCTGAAATAACTGAATGAGACACCCTTTCTTTATCATTAACGGCTGTAATAAGTAAATTTTCGGCTTTATGAATCTTATTAAATTTTTTAAATTCTATTAAACCAGCTCGAATACGTGCCGTCTTATGTGTAGCGTATAACTTGAGCACATGATTATAAATAGATAAGGCAGCATTCGGTTTATTTTGTTTTAAAAAAATTTCTCCAGTTAAAAGCCAAGGCTGAATCCATTTAGGTAGCAAATGTCGACAGGTATCCAAATAATTAACAGCCGTTACATAATCACCCAAATAATACAGTGAAAGAGCTTTCAAATAATATAGTACAGATAAAAAAGACTGAGAAGATGGTTCTATCGTCGCTTGATTTTGCAATCCATTCAAACCACTATCCACCATATTTTTCGCTCTATTATATTCTCCTTTAATTAAAGATTCTGCTATCTGGCACACACCAGAATGAATACCACCCTGATCCAATAAAGAAGTTTTATGAATCATACGAGAAATCACACGCATTGCATAAAAGTCGTGCCGAGAAAAAGGCCACAGTTCTAAGTGTACCAAACATAAAAAAGCCATTGCTTTTGTATTACGCTGATTACCTTCTACCGCCTGCACTAACAAATCCTGGGATCTTACATATGAAGAAAAATGACTTCTAAAATAAAAAGCTAAACCATTTTTTATCAATAAATTCACTTCTTTCTGTCCTAAAGTTGGCTGATTATCTCTAGGTAGTTTTAATGAAATAAATTCTTGATTCGATTGTGAAGAAGATTGTGAAAAAAAGACAAGAGCAAAAACAGCAACAGTAGATGCAATAAGAATCCCAACAATCAAACGTTTTGTATATTTTCTATTAGATAAAGTAATTTTTTTTTCTTCTTCATCTAACTGGGAATGTTTTAATAGTTGAGTATCATAAATAATTTGGGTTTTAGATTTTCTTTTTTTTCTATACTTTCCCGTTTGAAAAGATTGAACATTTTTATTTTTTCTTTTCTTCTTTAAAGCTCTTATCGCCTCTTGATCTGCAATGATCGTTGCAGATTCTTCCGTTGATACAACCTTTTTGGAAAAATCTTGAGAAGTAGCAGACGAGGATTCTGTATGGGATAAAATACCCATTAAATTATCATAAAATACAGGTTCTACGGATATTGGCTTCCATTTTCCATTTGGATATAAAGAAATAGATTCCTCACCAACAATGTTTTCTTGATGAATCATTTGAATAATATCTGATGTGCTTAAAGGTCCGCGAACGCGTCCATTCTTACCTTTAACCAGCCATAATGAATCTTTACTCATTAGTACATTAGTGTATCATATAACTTACTGTCTTTTAATATCAGCACCTAAACAGCTAAGCTTTCTTTCCAGATGCTCATAACCCCGATCCAAATGGTATACTCTATGTATTGTACTCTCTCCTTTAGCAGCTAATCCTGCCAAAATTAAACAGGCACTAGCCCTTAGATCAGTAGCAGTAACAGGAGCACCTTGTAGATCACAAGTTCCTTTCACATGAGCAACACATCCATTTAAACAAATATCCGCTCCAAATCGTGCCAGTTCCTGCACATGCATAAACCGATTTTCAAAAATTGTTTCCTTCACCACACCAGAACCTTCCGTCTGTGTTAATAAGGCCATAAACTGAGCCTGTAAATCTGTTGGAAATCCCGGATAGGGAGCTGTCACAATATCTATAGATCGTGCAGATTTTGGAGAACGTAGCGATATAATATCCGAATGTGTATGAATACTATATCCCGACTGTCTTAATTTTAAGATTAAAGCATCTAAATGTATTGGAAGGCAGTTTTTAACACACACTTCACCGTAGGTAATAGCCCCTGCTAACAACAATGTTCCTGCTTCAATACGATCAGGAATCACAGTGTGTTCACCCGCTTTTAAAGCACTAGAAGGATAAATCTTTATTACACTAGTTCCAGCCCCTTGAATATTAGCCCCCATAGTTATTAAATATTGAGCTAAATCCACTATCTCTGGCTCTCGCGCAGCATTTTCAATGACAGTAACATCTTTAGCTAAACACGCGGCCATCATTAAATTTTCCGTTGCTCCCACAGAAGGAAAATCCATTAGAATACGTGCACCATTTAATCCTTTACATTGACCTATAATATGTCCTTCCTTAATTTTAATTTGCGCACCCATTTGTTCTAGCCCTTTTAAATGCCAATTCACTGCACGTGTTCCAATTGCACACCCCCCAGGTAAACTCACTGCTGCAGATCCTAATCGAGCTAATAAAGGTCCTAAGGCAAGAATCCCTGCTCTCATCTGACGTACTAAATGGTAAGGAGCTTGGCTGGTTTTTAATTTTTTATGTTTAATAATTAAACTACGTCCTTGCCAGCTAATATCACACCCAAAATATTTAAGTAATAAACAAGATGTCTCTACATCTTTTAAAGAAGGTACATTATGAAAAACATGCTTACCTTCTACTAGTAAGCAAGAGAACATTAAGGGTAAAATAGAGTTTTTAGACCCGCTGACTGTTACTTCCCCACTAAGGGCTTTCTTTCCTTTAATAACAATTTTATCCATTGTCCTTTTGAAAATGCATCACGCGAGTATAACCAGAGAGATCTTTAAATTCTGAACAATAAGATAAATTTTCTATTTGAATATTTCGTAAATAGTTTTCTTGTCCACGTCCCATTTCAAAAAAATAATGTCCACCAACATTTAACATCTCTGCAGCTTTTTCCAACCAAGTTTGTAAATGATCAAAACCTTGTAAACCAGAAAAAATAGCCGAAGGTGGTTCAAAGCGCAGTACATTTTCCTCTATCGTTTTATCATCAAAGGCAACATAAGGAGGATTAGCTGTAATGATATGGATCTCTTTTGACTGTATCCAGTCCTGCCAATCTTGTTTTTTTAAATTGGATATATCTTTATTGATAAATAACACGCGATCCATTAATCCCAACCTCTGAGTATTTTTTTTACTAAACTGTAGCGCTGTATCACTTAAATCTACACTTATCAAACGTGCATTTGGCAATATTAACAGTAGAGATAATCCAACGCAGCCACACCCACTACCAAAATCTATAATATTCCAGTTTTTGTTATTATATTTTGTTAATAACTGCCCACAGCTCTGTGCTTTATCCTCCAACATATTTTGCACGGCTGTAATGATAGTCTCTGTTTCTGGCCGCGGAATAAACACACCTGGAGCTATATAAAACATTTGGCCATAAAATTCTTTTTGACCTAATATATATGCCATTGGCCAACCCGTTTTCCTTAACTTCAATAAAGAATGGTATTCTTCCAAAACATTTAATGAACATTTTTTATTCCAATGAATATATAGATCTTCCCTGCGGCATTGGAGAACATAACTTAATATTAATTCTGCATCTAATCGGCCACAAAAGCCTTTTATCGGCATATTAACAAAACTGCTAATTATATTTCCTAATGTCATTTATAAAAATTCTCCAGATATATTTATTCAATTAATTGTTCTATTTGTTTTTTTTGTAAAGCTTCAATAAATAACTCAATATCTCCTCTTAACACTTCATCTATATTATGAAGGGTTAATCCTATACGATGATCCGTCACACGAGATTGAGGAAAATTATATGTGCGTACTTTTTCACAACGACTACCTGTACCTATTTGAGATTGTCGAGCGCGGGATTCTCTGCTCTTTTGCTCCTGCTGTTGTTGATCATATAAGCGTGCATACAGCACTTTCATTGCTCTATCTTTATTGGCGTGCTGAGATTTTTCATCCTGACACTGAACTGTTATTTTTGTCGGTAAATGCACAATCCGAATAGCACTATCTGTTGTATTGACGTGCTGCCCTCCTGCTCCACTGGAACGAAAACTATCTATTCGTAGATCTGAAGGATGAATAGTAATATCTTTTTCATCCACTAAAGGTAATACGACAACCGTTGCAGTAGAAGTATGCACTCGTCCTTGTGATTCTGTTTGTGGCACCCTTTGTACACGATGTACACCACTTTCATATTTAAGATATGCATAAACAGACGAACCAGATACAGAGCAAATTATTTCTCTAAAACCCCCACTGCTGCCAGCAGCAGAAGATAATATTTCTGTTGTCCAACCCTTTTTAATTGCATAATGAGAATATAATTGAAATAAATTTTCACAAAATAAAGCAGCTTCTGCTCCACCTGAAGCTTGACGTAGTTCCATAATGGCATTTTTCTTATTCATAGGATCTTTTGGCAAAAGTTCCTTTCGGATGCGGAGAACTACATCATCTTTTGCAGTGGTTAGTTGAGAAAGTTCATCCTGAGCAAGTAAGATAAAATCCTTATCCTCTTTTTCATTCGCAATAATATTTTGATGTGCTATAATTTCTTTTTCTATTTTTTTATATTCTTCGTAAAGATTTACTACTTTAGAAAGAGCAGAATATTCTTTTAAGATTTCTTTTCTCTGATCCAACGAGCAATGCTCTAGTTGTGACAATTGACTTTCTAGCTTTTTATGTTTTACTTTTATTTCATCTAGTCTTTTAAACATTTTTTATTAAAATAACGTAAATCCATTCCATTAGATGAATCAACATAATATTATATATTTTACATTTAATGAGGTTTGATAAGAAAGTTAGCCACTCATGTTATTTAGAAAATCCTGATTGGAACCCGCTTTCTTTAACTTATCTAGTAAAAACTCCATGGAATCTACAACATTCATCGGTGCTAACACTTTACGCAAAATAAGCAAACGGTTTAATTCATCTTCTTGCACCAAAAGATTTTCTTTTCTGGTGCCAGACTTGTTAATATCCATACAAGGAAAAATCCTTCTTTCCATTAATTTTCTATCTAAATGAATCTCTGAGTTTCCAGTACCTTTAAACTCTTCAAAAATAACTTCATCCATCCTAGATCCAGTATCCACCAAAGCAGTTGCAACAATAGTTAAACTGCCTCCTTCCTCTATATTACGAGCCGCTCCAAAAAATCTTTTCGGCTTATGAAGCGCATTAGAGTCCACACCACCAGAGAGAATTTTGCCAGATGGAGGTATCACCGTATTATAAGCTCGTGCAAGGCGAGTAATAGAATCTAGTAAAATAACCACATCTTTTTTGTGCTCCACTAATCTCTTAGCTTTTTCAATCACCATTTCTGCAACTTGCACATGGCGAGCTGGAGGTTCATCAAAAGTAGAAGAAACAACTTCTCCTTTCACATGTCTTAACATATCAGTCACTTCTTCTGGCCGTTCATCAATTAAAAGAACAATTAAATATACCTCTTCATGATTTTTAGAAATGGCATTAGCAATATTTTGCAAAAGTACCGTTTTACCTGTCCGAGGAGGGGCAACAATCAAAGCTCTCTGTCCCTTACCAAGCGGAGACATTAAATCTACTACACGAGTAGTATACTCTGACGGATTCCATTCCATCCGTAAACGTTGCTCAGGATAAATAGGGGTAAGATTATCAAATAAAATTTTTTCTTTTGATCGATCAGTAGATTCAAAATTGACACCATCTGGTTTTAAAACCGCAAAATATTTTTCACCTGCTTTTGGGGGACGCATTGTACCCGTTACGCTATCTCCAGTCCTTAAACCAAATCGACGGATTTGAGAATGGCTGACATAAATATCATCAATACCAGGTAAATAGTTATAATCCGGCGAACGCAGAAAGCCATATCCATCTGGAAGAATCTCTAAAACACCTCCACCATAAATATCCCCTAATTGAGCTCCTCTTTTTAAAATTTCAAACACCATATCCTGTCTTTTAAGCCCAGCCGGATTCTCGATTTTTAGCTTAACAGCTAAATCCATAATCTCTCTAATATCCTTAGATCTAAGATTCTTAAAATCTAGATCTTTTCTCTCTTGCTCTGTTAAAGAAATATCTGATAAATCTACTTCTTGTGTAGAGGAAACACCAACTGCAAAATCTTCTCTAGGGATCCGCGCTCGACCATTATCATTATAATTGTTATTGTTTCTATACCGAGGTTTACCAGAGGAGTGCATAGATTGTCTGCTACGACCCTTTCTATCCCCAAAAGAGGAAAACCCCTCCCTGTTTTTAGAAGAAGATATTTTATTTTTATCTGATTCAGAACGGTCCATACAAATTTTTAAAGGGAAATGCCCTTTTTTCCTGATTACCTGATATATCTTTAAAACTATATAGCCTCTTTATTTATAATTAAGAATAGATGATTTTTAAAAGATGACGGTGCTACAAGGTTAAGTTAAATCTTATATGAAACTTATTTTATCTGTCAATCGGAATTATTCATTTTTTTCTAAAAATAAATTTTAGTCCAATAAAAAAATATTATTTATCCTCATCATCAATTTCAAAATTAGCCGCTGTAAAGTCATATTCTGCCTTTTTTCTGCGCCGTTTAGACAAAACAAATGCCATAATAAGTGAAATAGCAGCTAAAGATATTAGAATAATATTTTCTATAGAAAAATTGATCATTTTACTCACTGTCTCGCTGAAACTGTCGTCAGTGTCAGGTTCTATCTCTCCCTCTTCCGCCACTGATAATGGAGGAGGAGGCACTTGCGACTGTTCTACTTCCTCTGGTGGTGCGAATGTGGTGTCTTCATTAGATGATTCATCAGGAGGTGATTCTGCTACCATATTATCACTATCTTCAGCAGGAGCAGATACTTTAGTCCAATATTTAATTTCTACCGATTCACCGACGACATTTTTAGACACTAATTGAGGATTAGTTGCCCAGATTTCTTTCCAGGAACCACCTACTGACCCTAGAAGCTCTGCTGCTACCTTACGAATGTTCTGACCTTTTTCTACACGATAATATTTAGGTTCCGCTTGAATATCCTCAAAATAAAACAAAATCTTGGTATTATCCTGAGACCGACGAGGAGATTGATAATAAATTTTATTCCCTATTTTGAGTTGCTGACGATTCTTTAGATAAGTATTAATCGCATATAATTGAGCCGATTCATCAGAAGTAAAAATTTTCTGAGTAACTGATTCTATCGTATCACCTTTACGAGCAATATATACCGCATTAACTAAAAAACCTGCTTTTTCATAAGGGCTTGATTTAATTTTTTTAAGAGAGATCCACTTTTTTGGTTGAACAATAGAAGGTGGTGGTAATGGTGGTGACGATGATGAACTATATTCTGTATCTTTTGCCTCTTCTAGTTGGGCAAACTCATCTACTGTGTTTTCTTGTTCATCTGTCTCTAAAATAGAATCTATATCACTTGGAGGGAAGTCTTCATCCACTACTATACCTTCATCCAGAATATCTTCATCTTCCGGATCGATATACTCAATGTCCTCCTCATCAACTTCACTTACTTCTTCTGTGTTAGATGAATCCGTACTGCTACCATCAGCTTCTTTTCCTTCTTCAGAAAGAAAATCTTCTGCTGGTATTTCTGACAAATTTGTGTCTCGAAATATTGAACAAGCAGAAATGAAAATAATAATTAAACAAAATAGAATAAAATGTTTCATCGCAGTTGTATAAATTTGTTTATTTCTAATTAAACCTAATAAAAAAATTAAAGTCTAATACATAGGTCTGTAACTGGACTATAGTTTAAAACAAATACTATGAACCTATTAATAGAATAGACTTTATGTCAGGTTATTTTTAGATAATAGTCTAAATAACTCCCTTAATCTAAGAGTCTAGTTTTTTTCTTAAAATAGAATTTAATTTTTCAGGATCTGCTTGTCCACGCGTTTGTTTCATAATTTGACCGATAAAAAAATCAAATACTTTTCTTTTTCCTCTTTTGTATTCCGCAGTTTGTTTAGGAAACTCACTAATAACTTTCTGCACTATTTGAGACAACGTTGTTTCATCGCTAATTCTCTGCAAATTCCATTTTTGAACAACATGTTCAGCACTAAATTTATTGTTCCACATTTCAATAAATACTTTTTTAGCCATTTTTCCAGATAGAATTTTTTGATCAATCATCTTAATAAGATTCCCTAAATTTTTTGATTGAATGGGACAAGATGTAATATTTAACTTATTTTCATTTAACTTAGCCATCACTTCATTAATCAACCAGTTCACAGCAAGTCGTGATTTGTCACTAGCAAGATAAAGATGTTCAAAATAATTAGCAAATGCTTGATCATTCACTAATAATGAAGCCTCTTTTTGAGACATATCATATTGCTTTTGAAAACGTTCAACCTTTAGTAATGGTAATTCAGGAATTTTTTGTTTTTGTTTTTGAATCCATTGATCAGAAATAATAACTGGAAGCAGATCTGGATCTGGAAAAAAACGATAATCACTACTTTCCTCTTTAGATCGTAAAGAAAAGGTCTTATTTTTAGCCGGATCATATAATCGAGTTTCTCTAGCCACCTGCTTATTCTGACTTAATATAAAGATATGCCTTTTAATTTCATATTCAATAGCTTTCTCTATAAATTTAAAGGAGTTAATATTTTTTAATTCTGTTCGCGTACCCAATTGCTTATCAGATATTCTTTTGACACTAACATTACAATCACAACGAAGAGACCCCTCCTCCAAGCTACCATCACACACTCCAATATACTGTAAAATACTACGTACCATACGAACCATCTGTGCTGCTGCGCCCGGTGAACAAATATCTGGTTCAGACACGATTTCCACTAAAGGTACGCCCGATCGATTAAAATTCACTAATGATTGATTAACTTGATGATGAAATCGACCCGCATCTTCTTCCATATGCACCCGACGAATACGTACCTTGTGTTTTTGCTCTTGATAGATAAATTCTACACACCCGTATTCACATAGTGGCTGATCATATTGAGAAATTTGATAACCTTTTGGTAAATCAGGATAAAAATAATTTTTCCGAGCAAACACTGATTTTTTATTAATACAACAATCAAGAGCTAAACCGGTGCGAATAGAGTATTCTAAAGCTGTTTGATTTAACACTGGCAAAGTACCAGGCATTCCCAAACTAATTGGATGAATATGCATGTTTTCTTGTTCTACAAACTCAGCAGCATCAGGAGAAAAAAGCTTACTATGAGTGAGTAATTGAGCATGAATCTCAAGACCAATCGCTGGCTGCCAATTAGTATCCATGTGGCCTTTTTCCTACCGCTTGTAATTCCTTTTGAATCACCCATGCGGCATTAAATAAACTTTGTTCATCAAAGTGACGAGCTATTAGCTGAACACCAATAGGTAATCCATCAGACGAAAATCCTGCAGGAACAGATAGCGCAGGCAATCCTGCTAAATTAGCCACTACTGTAAATTGATCATTCAAATAAGATTTAAGAGAACCAGATGGAGCTTCTCCTATTTTCCACGCAGGTGTTGCGGAGATAGGCATCATTAGTACAGAAAATTTAGAAAACAATTGCATCAATTCATCCCTAATATAACGACGCACCTGACAAGCTTTATTATAATATTGATCATAATATCCATGAGATAAACAAAAAGTTCCCATTAAAATTCTTCTTTTAACTTCACTACCAAAACCACTACCTCTAGTTTGACAATAAAAATCCACCATGTTTTTTAATTTTTTTTGAGAAAAATTTTGCCGATATCCGTAACGAACTCCATCATAACGAGCTAAATTACTAGAAGCTTCACTAGTGGAAACTAAGTAATAGGCTGGTACTGCCAATTCTAAAGCAGATAGATGTGGTTTTGCCAACACCTTTACGTGTTTTTCAAAAACCTCTTCAACTTGATTCATTACTCGTAAAACATCCGAAGAGCATAAATGTTCTTGTTGTTCTTTATTAAGCCACCCAATCTTCATAGATTGAATATCTGAATTTAATTTTTGATCCCAAAGAGGCGGTAAATCATTTAAAGAAGTACTATCTTTATGATCTTTACCAGATAAAATACGCAATAAATAAGCGCTATCTTCCACATTTACTGTCATAGGCCCAGCCTGATCTAAACTAGAAGCATAAGCAATCATTCCATAGCGGCTAATGCGACCATAAGTGGGCTTGATGCCTACTAAGTTACAAAACCCTGCTGGTTGCCGAATAGACCCTCCTGTATCAGAACCAAGTGCTGCTGGAGCTAAGCCCGCTGCGACAGCTGACGCTGAACCTCCACTGGATCCGCCGGGTACACAATTTTTATTCCAAGGATTAAATACTTGCCCAAAAACAGAATTTTCATTGCTGCACCCCATAGCAAATTCATCCTGATTACATTTACCTAAGATAATAGCTCCAGCTTGTTCCAAGCGACATACCACTTCTGCTGAATAGGGAGGAATAAAATTCTGTAACATTTTAGAACTAGCGGTTGTTCTAAGACCTTTTGTGCAAAAAACATCTTTCACCAGAATGGGCACCCCAGCAAGAGGTTTATCCATATACTGAGTTAAATGCTGATCCATATGCTCTGCTATTTTTAGCGCCTGATGATTGACAGTGACTACAGCATTTAGAGATTGATATTTTTCAATGCGATTTAAAAAAAACTCACATACTTCTAAAACAGAAATTTTCTTTTGCTTTATCAATTGACTAATTTGCTTCAAACTGCTGGACAGTAAATCCATTTTTACTCCACTACTGGAGGCACTAAATATTCCTGTCCTAGCCTCTCTGGCGCCAGTTGCATTAATTCTTCCGTTGAATAAATATTTTCTATTTTATCCAAGCGCATTGGATCAGATTCTCCTCGTAAATTATCCAAAGGATCCACTAAAGCAGAAAATTGTTCACTTTTGGAAAAAGACATAATTTTACTAAAATATTCAAATACAACTGTCAGCTGTGAATGAAACATCTGCATCTCTTTTTCTGACAGATGCAAACGCGCTAGATGGGCAATTTGAGATAACGTTTTTTGATCCATAATCAGTCCAAAAATTCCTGTTCAAACGAAGTAAAAAGATACTATCTTTTCTTATTAGTAAAATTAAGATATCCTTCTAACATAAAATCCGGTTGGATACTATGCAGTTTCAACTTATCTATAAAGAACCTGTTTGGTAAAGCTTTAATTGACAAATGTTCTGACCAACGCAAACCAGAACCCAAAATATAAGGGGCAATATATAAATATATCTTTTGTGCTGCTTGTTGATTTAAAAATTGAGAGATACAAAAACTTCCACCTTCTACCATAATAGACTGTATATTTTCCTCTCGGTACAATTTTTCCAGTAAAGTAGATAAACAAAACACCCGTTTTCGCCTAGACGCATTTTTAGTTACTAATGATTTTGACTCCTCTGGATTAAAGAAATGACTAAATGTGTGTACTTGCGCTAATTTTTCAATCCCTTTTGGAACTCGCACCTCTGGCGCACAAAAAACAAAAATCTTATCCGGTGCATGAGTTTTAACCAACCGAGAGCGAGGAAGAAGAGCTAAAGTATTACCAGTTAAATCCAAGATGATTACTTTATTTTTTTTTTGCCCATAATGAGGCAAACGAATATTTAATCTTGGATTATCTTTTATTAAAGTATCTGCTCCAATTAAAACGGCACTATGAACTGCTCTTAAAAAACGTGCGTGCCGACGTGTGTTTAAGCTCGTAATCCATTGCTTAGCCCTCGGTTGATTTGAATATTTATAATCTAAAGCGATCACTCCATCTACACTGGAAGCTATTTTTAAACTAACAAAACTGCGCTGATATAGATAACTAAAAGCAAAAGCAGATACTAAATCAGTTAATTCATCCTGAAACCAAGTTGCATGAATAACGTCTATTTCTTTTTTTACTAAAAAATTTATTCCTTTTTTTTGAGTAAAAGGATCCGACGCACCATAAGTGAGAGATTTAAAATCAAAATAACTAATTTGTTTTGCACAAGAAGGAGTTTTTCCTTGGTGATGACAGGGTTCCAAAGTAATAAATATATGCCCATCTTTTAGTTTTTTTTTATCTTTAATTTTATTTAATGCCTCTATCTCTGCATGAGATTCACCATATTTTGTATGATACCCGGAAGATAACAACTGATAATTACGATCTAAAATAACACAACCGACAGGAGGATTAGGTTCTACATGCCCTAAACCTTTTTTCGCTTCTTGAATAGCAAGCTGCATCGCTTGCTTGCGAGAGAGTTTTATTCCTGCCAAGATTTCCAATAGTCCACTAACTCCACACTAGAAAGCATATTAGCCGCTTGGAGAGGAAGAGCAGAATCCACCATAACGGCATATTCATTTGTATCCGTTTTATCCTTCACCGAACGAAAAGCTTTAGGATGAGGGCCATGCGGAAAGCCGCTAGGATGAAAACTCATCATACCAATTTCCAAATGATCTCGACTAAAAAAATCTCCTTTGTGATAAAAAAGCACCTCATCATAATCTATATTTTGATGATAAAATGGTACTTTTAAACTATCTACATCCCGTTCCAAAGGACGTGGTACAAAAGAGCACACAACAAATTGATTAGTAAGAAAGGTAGTGTGCACACTAGGGGGTAAATGTGCGCGATGACTCATCACTGGCATAATATCTCCAATATCTAACACAAATGGAAATAAATTACCTTTCCATCCTACGACATCATAGACATCCTGCTCATAAGAAAAAATAGTTTTTTCATCTTGCCGTTGCACTTCTATTTCACAGACATTTAATTGAAGTTTTTTTTGCAGTTTTTGCTGTAATAATAAATTCGGTTTTTGTAATACTTGAATATCATACACGGCATGTTGCCCTAACATACCTCGTTCAGGAGGACAAAAATACCCGCAGCGACTCTCTATCACTAAAAACTCAGCTGAATTTTTCATGATCATAGAATGTGTCGCATTTTTTGGTATCACAATATAACAGCCTTCTTGAAAAGAAAGTAATCCATACTCTGTAAGCACTTCACCAGATCCCTTATGACAAAAATAAATAACATCCGAATCTGCGTTTCTTCTAGCCTTTAAATTTGTTAATGAAGTTTTATTTATTTTCCAATAACTAATTCTTAACGCAGAATTAAATAGAAGTTTTTGCAGAGTATCTTCCGAAGATAATTTACTTAAATGATACATCCTGGGCTTTAACGGTCCAGTAATATTTTTCCAACGCGTACTGGGAGATTTTTTAACTAAATGAGAAACAGGACCATAAAAACCTTTACGACCTTGTTCTTCTTCATAATATCCTTCTGGAATACCTTTATGCGCCTGAGAATGAATAAGTCCTTGCCAATAGTGATGCATATTTTCTCCTAATTTAAAGACTAATTTATAAATATCCTCTTTGTATCTGATCTTGTTCAATAGCATCAAATAGTGCCTGAAAGTTACCCTCTCCAAAACCATCGTGATTCATTCTCTGAATTAATTCATAAAAAATAGGGCCTATGACATTTTTAGTAAAAATTTGCACTAAATATCCTTGGCTATCTCCATCCGCTAGTATTGCATTTTTTCGGTAAACAGAAACTTTATCTTGTATTTGTGGTACTCGTTTCGCTAAAGTGTCATAATAGGTATCTGGCACATCTAAAAATAAAATCCCGTTTCGGAATAGTTTTTGCACAGAATGTACGATATCTTTTGTTGCTAGTGCAATGTGCTGCACACCTGATCCTTTGTATTCATCCAAGTATTCTTGAATTTGTGATTTGTTGCCCTTTTCTCCAGGAGATGGCTCATTAATAGGAATTGTAATGGTATTACAAGGAGAACGCATGACTTTAGAAACTAATCCAGTTTTTTCTCCTTGAATATTAAAGTAGCGTCGCTCAGTAAAATGAAATAGTTGCTCATAAAAATCACACCATTTTTGCATCTGTTCTCTTTCTACATTATGTGTTAGATGATCGATAAATAGTAACCCTTCGGAGGAAAGGGTTGATGTGAATACGCCGTCAGAAAATAAATAAGAAATATTCTTATCTACAAAATAAATAACTGAATTCCCTACACCATAAATAGCTGGAAAACTATGACTAGCTGGATCTTTATCCACTGCTTTTGCACCTTGAGCTATTGCCCAATCAAAAGCTTCCTTAGCTGATTGCACATGAAAACCTAAAGCACACACAGAAGGACCATGTTGATTAGCAAAATCTTCTGCAAAGCTGTTTTTTTCTTTATTTAAAACAAAATTAATGTGCCCTTGAGAAAAAAGCTCTACTTGTTTTGTATTATGTGAACCCTTATGTGTGAATCCCATAGATTGCCAGAGCTGAATGAGTTTTATCGGATCGGGCGAAGCATACTCAATAAACTCAATGCCTTTTAGTCCAGCAGGATTTTCATGCTTGTTCTTTAACATACCTTTTCTTCTGTCTAAAGTGACGCTTAACTCATACTATTTATCCATAGATAGATATCTATTAATGTGGCTATAGCATACCTTAAAAGTCAAGTGTTTGGTTGTCTTTAATAATGTCTTATGGCAGACCCGCTTGCACTAGGCGAGAAGACAAAGGGATACGCCATTTTTTGCCCAACATTTTAGATATTTCTATCAATTTCTGAGTCTGTATCTTAGTAGTAAAACACATTTTTGTTAGCATATAATTTAAATCTTCCGTTGCGATATTTCCGCTCGCGCCTGGCGCATAAGGGCACCCCCCCAACCCTCCGATGCTAGAATCAAATATTCTAACTCCACATTGTAATCCTGCAATAACATTTGCCAAACCAGTTCCTCTGGTATCATGGAAATGTAAAGCAATTTTTTTTGCTGGAATTTTTTTCTGAATTACATGCATCAATCGGAGTACGTCAGAATGCACAGCCGCTCCAATTGTATCGCTAATAGATATTTCAAATAACCCTTCTTGCATCATTTGATCCGCTAAAGCCGCTGCTTTAACGACACTTGTTTTACCCTCATAAGGACAAAAAAATGCCGCACTTAAATAGCCCCGAATTTTTATCTTTAATCGCCTGGCTTTTTTAGCAATAAGCTGTAAATTTTTAATGCTCTCTTTCAAGTTCATATTGATATTCTTTTTAGAAAAAGATTCTGTACAAGATAGAAAAACAGACAATTCTTGCAAACCACATTCTACTGCACGATAAAAACCTGTTTCATTAGGCACAAATGCAAAATAGACACCTCCACTTAACAGTCCACCACGACGGCTTGCCCGCAGCACTTTTTTCACTAATAAAGGCGTATCCTGCATTTGAGGCAATCTCTTAGGAGAAACGAAAGAGCCTAACTCAATTCTCTTTATTCCTGCTATCCTTAATCGCTTAACGATCTGATAGCGGCTCTCTACAGGTAAGGTACGAAATGTATTTTGCAAACCATCCCTCAAACCCACTTCTACAATGTGTGCGGTTGGCATTCGTCCTCCTGGATAGTGATCAACTCCTGATCCACTGTTACTTTATCACCCTCTTTAACTTTCACACCAGTTACCTCTCCGTGATAAGGTGCTTTTAAAGTGTATTCCATTTTCATTGCTGATAAAATAAGAAGTGTTTGATTTTTAAGAACTTTCTGGCCTGTAACAGTTAAAATTTTCACAATTTGCCCCGGCATGGGTGCTAGAATTTTCTTTTCATTAATACCTGAATGTTTAATCTTAAAAACAGATGAATTTTTTTTAAGCGCTAATGAATCCGGCTTATCTGTTATCTGTCCTGTATGAGGAATTACAAAGATAGATCCTTTAAAATGAAACCATATCTGTCCTTGAATCATTTCCGTACAAATAAAAACAGTTTCATCTTTTATAACAGCTTCAATAGTTTTCATAATTATTAGTCACTTAAAAAAATTACTTTATTATGTTTTTTTATAAAAATCAGTCCAAGGATTTGTTTTTTTATAAGAATGTAATAAATTCTTCTGCTTAGAAAATGCACCTACAACCAATTTAATGACTTGTGGATCTAAGCTATCCACATTTCTTTCCTGCCAAGATTTTAAAAAAACTTCCTGAACAAAACGAGTGTTTGTCTGAGATGTTATAAATTGACGATGAGACAATAGATCTTGTAAAAAAGAAATATTAGTTTTTACTCCAAAGATAATTGTCTCACTCAAAGCTAGTTTCATGCGTTTTAAAGCTCGGGTACGATTTTCGTCCCATACAATAATTTTTCCAATCATAGAATCATAAAATTCTGAAATTTCATCACCGGATTCAAAACCTACATCCACTCTTCGTCCCGCTCCATAAGGAAAAACACAGCTACCTAAACAACCAAATGTTGGTATTTGCTTTTGCATATCCTCTGCATAAATACGACACTGAATACTATGCCCTTTAGGTGTAAAGCTCTTACTAATAAAAGGAAAGTGCCCAGCTGCTGTTAAAATCTGTGCCTTTACTAAGTCAATACCTAAAATCATTTCTGTCACAGGGCACTCCACTTGCAATCTAGGATTCACTTCCATAAAATAAAATTTGCCGTCTTGATACAAAAACTCCACTGTGCCTGCTTGTCGATAACCTACACTACGTATTAACTCTAATGCTGCCTGTTTCATTTGCTGACGAATGGCCAGAGGGATAGATTCAGCAGGTGCCTCTTCTACTATTTTTTGGTGATTTCTCTGAATAGAGCAATCTCTATCAAACAGATAATGTACTTCGCCAGATGCATCTGCAAAAACTTGTACTTCTATATGTCGAGCATCTGGTAAATATTTTTCTATAAATACTGCTTCCGAACCAAAAGCATTCTTTGCTTCCCTTTTAGCTGCTGCCAAAGCTTCATTCCAATTTTTCTCCGAATGCACTACACGCAGCCCACGACCTCCTCCACCATGTGAAGCTTTTATAACAACTGGAAACCCTATATTTTGAGCTTGTTTGATCTGACACTTAAGATCACCTGGCAAAACTGGAATACCGCAAGCCTGAGCCTTTTGACGAGTCAGCGTTTTATCCCCAAACAACTCTAATTGATTCGCGCGTGGACCGATAAAAATAAGTCCTTTATTCTCACAAGCAATTGCCAATCCAGGATTTTCCGATAAAAAACCATAACCTGGATGAATAGCATCTGCACGCACACTCAGCGCTGCAGTAACAATTGCTTCAATGTTTAAATAACTTTTTAATGATTCTGGTGGCCCAATACAAATTTTTTCATCACTTATCCGTACAGCTTTACTGTTTTGATCGGCAGCAGAATAGAGCAATACTGTCCTAATTCCCAATTCCCGGCAAGCAGTTATAATTCGCACAGCAATCTCTCCACGATTAGCAATAGCTACTTTACGAATAACATGCATAGTTCACTCCCTATCAATAAACTAAATTATCTCAACAATAATTAATATAGTGTACATTCCTATCCATTAAATGAATATCCATTATTATTTGATATGTTTTTTTCTTTAATTATTCTAAACTACTTTAAAATAAAAAATCGCGGATAGAGTAAAATAACTAACCAACCGAATAAAAAATTTGAGAAATAAAATACTTAAACACAACACAGATGCATAGCGTTAAAAATATCTACGGAAACGACATCCACTGGTTTGGTATGAATTTTGCTAGTAGCAACAATTATGCTAAAAGCCAGATCATCCTCTCTTAAACTAAACTGCCTATTTATATTAATGATTAGTTTTTTTATCCATGGGAATCCTATCCCAGAAGATTCCTCCATCATCGTATTACAGAAAGGTGAGATGATTCAAATCTCCTCACCCGCTTTTGAAAAAACATGGCTAAGCCGAAGCAAGGTAGTTTCTATAACAGATGGAGGTAATTTTTTACATCTAAGAGGAAAAAAACAAGGTAAAGTTTTATTAAGTATAGGGCAAAAGTTATTTACAATTTATGTCGTATCTACAAAAGTTAAAAAAGATATTATACTAATTAAACAATTTTTATCTACTAGAAGCGGTTTAACTTGGACGATTTCAAACAGTAAAAATCAAAAAAATATCTCTGATAAAGTCAATCCAAATAACTCTTATCCAATAAGAAAATCACATTTTATGATTTCCATCAACGGGGATCTGCTTAGATTAAAAGACTTTAAAGATTTAGTTATTTTAGCAAAAAAATATCAAATCTCTTATTGGTTTTCTGCTAGAGTACCTTTATCGTTACGCTATAATCTAACACAATATATACAAAAACATATCATTAATTGGCATATCGATCCGGAAAACAATACATCAATTACTACTTCCTCTTATCAAAAACCACAATTAAATTTTGTATGGAACGTTCAACCTTTACGACTTATTTTTCCAATGGATCATCCTTATCTTAAACTATATCAAAACCGAATGTCACAATATGGTATCTCTGTTGAATCTGATTCTACACTATTAACCCAATTCCCATTAGTGGAATTAAAAATATTACTAGTAGAAACAGGAATTAATCATTCTACACAAGATTTATTTTCTTGGAAAGAAAACCAAAAATCTATGGATGAGGAAACAAAACAGATATCTATGAAAAACTATTCTATTGACACTAATTTCGTTTCTCATTTGATACACAAATCTTTTCAAAAATGGATTTCTTTTTTTAAATCAATGGAGAGTAAAGGACAAGCGCATATTTTAACAGAAGCTGCATTATTAAATGAACATAACCAAACTGCTCGTTTGCACTCTGGAGGGAAAGTAGCTATCCCCCATTACCACCCTACCACTGGAGCTGAAAGCATCCAATGGAAACCTTATGGAGTACAATTAAGTTTTAAAACTCAAGTTGGTAGAAAACAAAATATTCATATTCAATCACAAATAAATATTTCAGATGTCGATCATACGTATTCTACTAGACAAGCTCCTTCTTTAAAATCTAGCTCTCTGAGTTCTTCTTTCACTTTACGAAATGGACAAAGTTTAGTTCTTTCTACTTTGGTTCGACACCAAACGGGAGAAAACTGGCTAGCTCCTTGGTTAATTTTTCGGCTTCCGATTGTTAGTAAATTTCTTTCTTCAACAGGAAGAATAAAAGAAAGAACCCGGCTAAATATTATCATAAGCGCAAGAAAAATATAACTATCATGAATGAACAAATACATACAAATACCCGACATACCATCAATAGTAATAAATTAAATAGAGAAAATAAAACATCTTTTAGAACACTAACAGAAGAGTTTCAATATGTTTTTCAAAAACTAAAAGAGCAGCCACAAACAAATTTATTACATTCAAACCATGTAAAGATCCAATCTAATCAAAATCATATAAAAACTTTTATTAAAAAAATATCTTCTTACCAACATCGTGAGCGATTAGTAAACGAATTTTTCTCACTTGGCCCAATTGAATCTCTAATAAATAATATTAACATTTCTGAAGTTATCATTAATGGACGAATGCATATTTTTTATGAAAAAAACGGTCAATTAATAGAATTAAATGATCATTTTCTATCCGACTTAACTTTTAGTAATTTTATTCACCGCATATGTGAAGAAGGAAGTATGATTTTAACTTTAAATCAACCATTTGCTAATGGCAACTGGAGAGGATGGCGAGTGCATATTGCTAGAAAACCTGTTGTACATGTTAACTATCATATAAGTTTTAGAAGACATCCCAAAAACCCATGGACATTCTCCAAGTTAATGGATCAAGGCTGGGCTCCTAAGCATGCAATCACTTTAATTAAAAAACTGATCCAACAAAAAAGAAATATGCTTATTTGTGGTCCAACTAGCTCAGGAAAAACTTCCGTACTCAATGCTTGCCTACAATGCTTACCTCCTTGTGAACGAGTGATCACTATTGAAGATAGTGATGAATTATTACTTCCCAACCATTTTAGTTCTAAACTGATCCCTCGTACTCAAGGACAAGAAAATCTTATCCCAATTGAACAAACAGAGCTAGTGCGCCAAAGTCTCAGAATGCGACCAGATAGAATTATTATGGGAGAAGCTAGAGGATCAGAAGCAAAAGATTTATTAATGGCTTTAGCCACCGGTCATCAAGGTAGTTTGGGTACTATTCATGCTCAAAACCATAAACAAGCATTATGGAGATTGGAAATGCTTGTGCAGATGGGAAGCCCTTCATGGAGCACACACACCATTCAACAGATGATTACTTTAAGCATTAACCATTTAATCATCCTTGGTCGCACACAGGATGTTAGAAACCCTAATTATTCACAAAGAATTTTAAAAGGTATTTACAAACTTTCTGGTGTAGAAAAAACAGGTTTTTTATTTGAAACTCTTTTTACCCATGATTTCAATACCCAAATCCAAGAGCTGTTCCCGATGAGGGATAGAGGGAGTAGATGACATTAGACAAACCCCTCTTGTCGTTTTAGGAAAAGCGACGACATCTCTGATATATTTTGTTCCTCCTAATAACATTAATAGTCGCTCCATTCCCCATGCGATACCCGCATGTGGAGGAGTTCCATATTGAAGTGCTTCCAAAAAAAATCCAAATTTTTGTTCACATTCCTCCTGACTTAACGATAAAGCTTGAAATACTGCCTGTTGTAGCTTCAAATGATGGATTCGTACACTTCCACTAGCTACTTCCTGACCATTGCACACTAGATCATACGCTTGTGCCCTTAATAAACGTTGTGTTAAATCTTGCTTTAATAATAGAGAAATATCTTCCTCCATTGGAGCGACAAAAGGATGATGACAAGCTTGCCATTTCTGCGTCTTTTCATCATATTGAAATAATGGAAAATCTCGAATCCAAACAAGTTGATCTTGATTTTTTTGCACTAAACCTAATTCATTGCCTAAAGTAGAAATCAAAAATCGACCAACCGCTTGTATTAATTTAACATCACCCGCAAAAATAAAAACAATACGAGATTGATTTAAAAAAAGACTCTCACTAGCAACATCAAACCATTTTTCCAATAACACAGGGTCTATAGACCGACCAGCAGATGATTGTTGTTTACCATTAATATCTTTTTGAATCCATAACAGCCCTCCTAATCCTAACTGCTGCACTTGCTCTGTCAGTTTTTTAATCCGACTCTTAGTTAAAATTGCTGCCATCGGCACAGTTAAAGATTGAACGATACCTTTCTTAATTAAGATTTTCTCAAACAGATGCCATCCTGAACCTTTTATTACTGAGCTTAAATTTCTTAGTTTAAGCGGATTTCTCAAATCCGGCTGATCGGTGCCATATTCCATCAAAGCAGTATCATAAGATAGAGAAGGGATTGTTTTTATTGCCTGATTCTTAAAAGTTTTCCATAGTACACAAGCTAGATGGTTACTAACCTCTAATACTTCTTGTTCACCAACAAAACTCATTTCTAAATCTATTTGTGTAAATTCCGGCTGCCGATCCGATCGTAAATCTTCGTCACGGAAACAACGAGCAAGCTGAAAATAACGATCCAACCCACCAATCATCAATAACTGTTTTAAAATTTGAGGACTCTGTGTTAATGCATAAACAGAACCAGGGTGCTGCCGAGAAGGCACTAAATAATCTCTAGCCCCTTCTGGGGTTGCTTTATATAAGATAGGCGTTGCCACTTCTATAAAGTCTTTGCTAACTAGCTCTTTTCTGACAGTTTGACTCACTTCATGTGCTAATTGCATGTATTTTTGCAAACGAACAGATCTTAAATCTAAATACCTATATTTAAGCGCTAAGCTTTCCGAGATATTAGAATCATCTATTAAAAACGGCGGAGATTTAGCAGGAGACAGTACACTATAATATTCTGCGACAATTTCCACTTTACCTGTTGGATTCTTATGATTAATCATTGCTTTTGGTCGAAGACGTACCCGACCTTGAACAGCCACCACGCTTTCCAACCCCACTTGTCGAGGAGATCTTTCAGAAAATAAAGAAGAAATATTGAAAGATAATTTCTTTGTTTCAAACTGGTCTTGTTCGAATACCACTTGTACATACCCACTTTTGTCTCTCACATCCATAAACAAAAGCTGTCCATGATCACGTACTCGCTTAACCCAGCCCATAATAATAACTGATTTTCCAATGTAACTACTGGAGATCTGGCCACAATAGCAGCTACGTTTTAAATCTTTAATAAAGACTTTTTGTTTCACTATGATTAAATACCTTAAATCTATTAGTTATTATTACCTTCAATCTACTAAAATCTACCTTTTAGTAGAAGATATTATGTGTTAATAACTATCATAATTAATAGGAATAAAGCAAAAAAACTTATTTTCATTGACAAACAAGCTCAATATTTAAAAAGAAAATATTTTGAGCTAGAAAAATAAAATCGGTAAAAATTTTCTTATATATAAAGATATAATTAAAATTATAAGGATAAATGATGGTCAAAAAAAATAGAGGTATTGTCCCTGTGAATCAAAGCGCACTCACAACTACCAAAGACCCTCTTGATCTTTATCTACAAGCACTAGCTAAATATCCTATTTTAAGCAAAGAAGAAGAAAGCCGGTTAAGTAAAAAACTTTGGACCACAAAAGATCCAAACATTGCTAAAATTTTAGCACAAGCTAATTTGCGTTTTGTTGTAAAAATCGCAATGGAATATACTCGATTTGGAGCTCGTTTAATTGATCTTATTCAAGAAGGAAATATTGGTTTATTGCAGGCGATCAGGCAATTTAACCCCTATAAAAATGTCCGGTTGATCACTTATGCAGTGTGGTGGATTCGCGGCTATATTCAGGAATACCTTATGCGTCAACATTCCCTCGTGCGCATTGGCACAACTGCTAAGCAAAGAAAATTATTTTACTTACTTAGGAAACAACAAGAGCAACTCCGACAACTACCCAATTTAAACGATAAAGAAAAGTTTTTAACTTATTCTAACTTCCAGGAAAAAGAGCTACAAACAATGCAGCAAAGACTAATAGCTAAAGACATTAGCTTGGATCATCCTGTTTCCTCCGATACTTCTACCCGTCTAATTGATCTACAACAAAATAAAGAAGAATTATCACAGGAAGAAGCTTTAAACCTTTTTCAAGAAAGAAATATTATAAAACAAGTTCTTGCTAAACTACGCACAACATTAAATGATAAAGAACTTTTTATATTGGATAACAGATTACTTGCTCACTCGCCACTTACTTTACAAAAAATAGGTCAGAAATATTCTGTCACGCGGGAATATATTCGGCAAATAGAAAGCCAATTAATCCAAAAAATAAAAGTTCTTGTACAGAAAAAACTACAAACTAAAAAAATACTATAGTACTGCCAGTGTTTGAATGCACCACGAAAAGATCCACATCAAATATATTAACACATTTTTTTAAAGCTTACTGAAACTAACCACCAAAAACGTTATAAAAATCATCAACGCCTGGTGCGCGACAAAGAAGCTAGCACAAAAATACATTAGCAGTCGTTTTTTTAAATCCTGTATAGATTGATCCACTAACTCTCTCACACACAAGATATACAAACCTCCACCTATAAGACAAAATAACCAACCTACATATGCTTTTATGAAACATAAGATACTAAAACACAAAAACAGACTGGCAAAACATAGTCCATATAAGATGCTAATATCTCCAGATGCAAATAAGTTGCATTGTTTTTTCTTATGAGTAGTTTTTATCGTTCTATCTCTCTCAACATTACAAATACAAAAAAACAAACTAGCGGATATTGCCAAAAAATTAAAGGCAGAAAAAACAAACAAACTAAAAACTAATTCGTAAAACAACTGAAAAAAAACTAACACTAGCAAAATACCACTATTGATTAAACATAACTTTAATCCTAAACAATGAATTAAACCTTCTGCATTAATATTCTTATCCTGAAACCGCATTTTTACCTTAACAGTATGTAATAAAAAACGCAGCGGCCATGTGGGGTTTACTAAAATAAAATGCCTGGCATGCGGAGCTACTTTTAAATCTGCTGTAGCATTACCAGCATAATCAAATTGCCCTTCTCCATATTTATCCACTAAAAACAAAGCTTTCTTTTTACCTATTAAATTATGACCAGGAATAGACCCCCAAGTAGATTCAAATAAATTTAACATCTTTCCCACTTGATCGGCATATCCTTGTGTGGAGCCTGTACAAAGCACTAAACGTCGCCCTGTGCGTTTTTCTTTTTGTAAGTACTGTAAAAAGCTTTCAGACCACGGCATCAAATCTAAACGTAAATTATTAGCTTTATTTTCCAATATTACTTTAAAAGACACAGGGCTTGAGCTACACAATTTAGCAACAGCCGTTTGAATAATTATCTGAATCAGTATCAGTGGACGATGAAGCATGACAGACACAAAAGATTCCGAAGGCAAATCAGCTTTCAACAAAGTACCATCCAAATCCACTACTAAAGGAATCAAATTATTTGTCTTACTCATTACACCTTCAAGGATTCAAAAACGGTGACCATTTAGGAGCTTTATAACCATAAGGATCATTAGTAATTTTTTTTATTCGGTAATTAAGAATATTCATAATATACAGCTGATATTTACCACTTTGATTGCTAGCGAAAACAATATGCCGACCATCTGGAGAGAAACAAGGAGATTCATTGTTTGCCCATTTGCCATCAGCGTTTCTCACACTAGTAAGGCGACGAATCTGTGATCCATTTGTATTCATAATAAACACATCTGTGCGACCATTATCCCGTCCAGAAAATACCAACTGTTGACCATCTGGGGAATAATCAGGTGTTGAATTATAAGATCCTTGATAAGTTAAACGTTTAATATTTCTTCTGTTTAGATTCATAGAATAAATCATAACTTTCCCTCCACGATCAGAAGAGAAAGCAATTTGTCTACCTTGTGGATGCACTGTAGGTTCAACGTTAATAGAGCCATCCATAAATGAAGTGATAGGTTGTACCGATCCATTTTTTTGCGATATTTGAACGATATTTCTGTTTCCTTTCAATATTAAAGAACCTAAAATCCAATGACCAGTAGGAAAAAAATCAAACCCTAAGTTAGCTCCTGGACGATTAGATATAATTCGCCTAGTTTTCTTATTTCGATCATATAATAGTAAAGCAGCATTACGTAAGCGACGACGACGATGATATAAAAAAGCTGTATAAGCTAGGCTATTTCCGTCTGGAGACCAAAAAGGAGATACCACTACTGAACGATGAAAAGAGATTTGCTGTGAATTACTACCATCCCAATCCATTAAAAATAACTCTTTTTTTATCCCAGACATATTTTTAACTGCTACAATCTTCGTTAAAAAAAATCCTGAAGTTCCTGTAATAACTTGAACAATATCATCAGAAATGTAATTAACCAGGTGGCGCAGTTTCTGTATGTCTGTTATATACCGTCTATGTAATAATTTTTTCTTCAAAGGTATATGATACAAAAAACATTCTACTTGAATCTTTTGCTTAGATATTTGATCACTGTTTTTTCTCCATGATCGTTTTTTTTCTTTAGATGATACAATTTTACCCTCATTATTTATAATATGATATTTACCCACAATAAGATAATCTGTATTTAATAGCTGCCAATTCTTCCAAATAAACCCATTATTATCCTGAGGATAAGGCTTAAGGGATTTTTCTCCAGGTTTCTCTAAGAAAGCCTGTTGATCAATCAATCTAAATCGACCAAGCGCAGACAAATTATGCTGTAGTATTTTGAAGAGTTGAGCACCCGCTTGGAGAACAGGTAAAGTAGGAGAATGCCCTTGTGATGTTAAAATAAAAGGTTGAAGGGCAACTTGACTCTGTCGGATATGCGCTTTGCCAACATCAATAGACACATATGCTGAACCATGACTCGCAAATAAATAAATGCTAATGATACTCAATAATTTTATTTTCATTTTACACCCATCCACTTCTATTATTATCTTCACTCCGGAAAATTAAAAACTACCCCTGCTGCCATGTTTTTTTGCAATTGTTGTGTAGGGGCCTTAGGAAAAGGAGAAGCTCTTTGAATAGTTTCCATTACTCGAGCATCAAAATCTTCACTCCCTGAAGATTGCACAATTCTCCAATTTAAAACCTCCCCTTCTGAATTAACCTCAACGTAAATTTTTGCTTTAAGGTTTTCATCTGCTAACTCTTGAGGTAAATTCCAGTATAAATTAATATGATTTTTAATCGCCATAAAATACTGTGCGTCTTCTGGGTTTTTTAAAACTTTTCCGTCTACTTTTTGACCTTTAGAAATTTTTTCTCCTTTATAATGAAAACTTTTCAAATCTTCTCTCATTTTATCTATATGTTGTAAAGTTTTTAGTTTATCAAGAGCTTGGCGCTGTTTTTTCTCCAAATCTTTTGACGTATAAGGCAATTTAGTTGATTTGGCGCGAGACGTTCTTTTCTTGAGTTTTTTTTGAACTATCTTTTTTTTCACCAGCTGTTTTTTTTTCACCGCAGTTTTTTTAATTCCTGAAATTGGTGCAGGAAAGCGCATCTCTGGTAATGCTTCTATATCCACCCGAATAGCATTTTCTATTTGTAATCGCGGTTTAAAAAATAACTGTGACCATTCTCCTATAAACACTGTTAATAAAATAAAATGACCTAAAATAGAATAAAATAAAAACGGGAGCATATAGTTAAACATTCCATTATTTATCGTTTATCTTTTTTCACCGCAGTAATTAAACTTACTTTTGTTAATCCAGCTAATTGTAATTCTGCCAAAGCAGCTGCCACTTTCCCATAGCTGACTAATCTATCTGCTTGAATATATATGTGCTTATCCTTACGAGCAGATAACACAGCTTTTAACTTTTGTCCTAATTGCTGTAAAGGCACTTCCATCAATTCTATTTTAGATGTACGTAATGTAGACAAGGAAGTATCAATAAATATTCTGCCATTTTTCTTAATCACCAGAATGAATGGGTTTTTAGAAACAGCTGCTGCTTGAGCTTCAGTTTCTGGTAATTGTACATTTAGCCCCTGTTGCATCATAGGAGCTGTTACCATAAAGATAATTAATAATACTAACATAACATCTACGAACGGCGTAACATTTATCTCACTCAACATAGGACGAGAAGCAGAAGAAAACTCCCCAGCGCCGTTTGGTTTCTCTGTTTGAACATTCACCAAAACAACTCCTTGTTTTATGGTTATTTAAAAAAATTTCTCTTTGAAATATTTAAAAAGTCAGTTACAAAATTGTCAATTTGTAACTGAGCTACTTTGATTTCATTAACATACTGGTTATAAAAAACAGCAGCAGGAATAGCAGTAAAAAGGCCCATTCCAGTAGCAATCAACGCTTCAGAAATACCTGGTGCTACTACCGCCAAACTAGCTGAACCCATTGCACCAATTTGTTGAAAAGAATCCATGATGCCAAAAACCGTGCCAAATAGACCAATAAATGGACTAACACTGCCGGCTGTAGCTAAAAAAGACAAATGTTTTTCCATTGCAGATACTTCATTCCTAACTGCTTTTCCTAAAGCCCTTTGCATATTATCCATACCTGTTAGCAAATTTTGATTAGAAGATCCTTCGCCATCTTTATTTCTAGTGCTAACAATTTTTTTCAACTCTGAATATCCTGCACGAAATACAGCAGCTAAAGAGCTGTTTGGATAAGATTTAAACATCTCATAAATTTCATCCAAAGAAGACGCTTTAAAAAAAATATCTTCAAAGGGTGCGTTGTTTTCCTTGTTAAGCTTAAACAAGGACCTTTTACCTAAAATAACTGCCCAGGAAAAAACAGACATAAAAACTAGCACAAGAAGTGTAAGTTGTACCACTAAACTAGCAGATAAAAGTAATGATATTATTCCCGGACGTGCAGGGTTTACCAAGTTTGGCGCATCACCAACTGCGCCTAAAAAACAGGACCACAATGCACAAACAAAACAAACAAAACAAACAACAATAAATAGTTTTTTCATCAATTCAGTTGAAAAATACCTAATTTATGTCACAATGCAAGAGGAAATGATAAAAAAAAGATATAAGCACGGTTTTGTCACAAAAGTTCCTACAGAAACTTTTCCAAAAGGTTTAAACGAGGACGTTATTTGCCGTATTTCCAAGAGAAAAAATGAACCGCAATGGATGTTAGATGCCAGGATAAAAGCGTATCGCCATTGGTTAACTTTAAAAGAACCAAACTGGGCAGATTTAAAATATCCACAAATAGATTACCAGGATATTCATTATTTTTCTGCTCCAACTAGCCAAAAACAAAAACCAAACACATTAGAAGAAGTAGATCCAGAGCTATTAAAAACATTTGAACGACTAGGAATTCCCCTCAGTGAAAGAAAACGCTTAGCTGGAGTTGCCGTAGATGTTGTTTTTGACAGCGTGTCTCTAGGTACCACTCATCAAGATGTCTTAAAAAAAAGCGGTGTCATTTTTTGCTCCTTTTCAGAAGCCTTATCTAAGCACTCAGAACTAGTAAAAAAATACTTTGGTAGCGTTGTCCCGTATAGAGACAACTTTTTTGCTTGTCTGAACGCAGCTGTTTTTACAGATGGATCCTTTTGTTTCATCCCTAAAGGTATTAAATGTCCTTTAGATCTTTCCACTTATTTTCGCATGAATGAAAAAAATACAGGTCAATTTGAACGCACTCTAATTATTGCAGAAGAAAACTCCTATGTAAACTATCTAGAAGGATGTACGGCCCCTATGCGAGATTCTCATCAACTCCACGCAGCTGTAGTAGAGCTAGTTGCTTTACAAGATGCAGAAATAAAATATTCCACTGTGCAAAACTGGTATCCTGGGAACAAAGAAGGTAAAGGCGGAATTTATAATTTTGTGACTAAACGTGGTCGATGTTTGGGAAAACGTTCTCGTATTTCCTGGACCCAAGTAGAAGCTGGCGCTGCTATCACGTGGAAATATCCTAGCTGCATTTTACAAGGAGATGAATCTTCCGGCGCTTTCTATTCTGTTGCACTTACTCACGATAAAATGCAAGCTGACACAGGAACTAAAATGATTCACATAGGAAAAAATACGAAAAGTACTATTATTTCTAAAGGTATTTCTGCAGATAAATCTGTTAATAGCTATCGTGGAATGGTAAAAATTATGCCAACAGCAGAAGGGGCTAGAAATTTTTCTCAATGCGATTCTATGTTGGCAGGAAAAACGGCCACAGCCAATACTTTTCCATTAATGGAAATAAAAAATAAAACTGCTGTCGTTGAACATGAAGCAACGACTAGTCGAATTAACGAAGACCAGCTTTTTTATCTCCAAACGCGAGGACTAGACACAGAATCCGCTATTTCACTATTAGTTAATGGATTTTGTCACAAAGTATTTAAGCAGCTACCGTTAGAATTTTCTGTAGAAGCGGTCAAATTAATTGAAATGAAATTAGAAAATAGTATTGCTTAAATATCAGAATATACTAACCCTCACGAGAAATACTTATGCTAAAAATTAAAGACTTACATGTTCAAACATCTTCTAGAAAAATTTTAAATGGTATTAACCTACAAGTCTTCGCAGGCGAAGTACATGCCATTATGGGACCTAATGGGTCTGGCAAGAGCACGTTAGCCAAAGTGATCGCTGGACATTCAGAGTACCAAGTAACCAAAGGACAAATTCAGTTGGAAACAGATTTTAAATATCAAGACATTACTAACTGGCCTCCTGAACAAAGAACAAAAGAAGGATTGTTTATGGCATTTCAATATCCTGTAGAAGTACATGGCGTTAGTAATCTACAATTATTAAGAGCTTCTTTTAATGCGATTTGCCAGCATCACAAAGCGCCTGAAATGAATGAAAAAGATTTTTTATCTTTAGTAGATAAAACCTTAAAGCGAGTTGGTTTACCTGCTTCCTTTCTTCATCGTTCAGTAAACGAAGATTTCTCTGGTGGAGAAAAAAAGAGAAACGAGATTTTACAAATGACGCTTCTATCCCCTCGTATTGCAATATTAGATGAAACAGATTCCGGTTTAGATATAGATTCCTTAGTTTTAATCGCCCAATGCTTAAAAGAATTTTTAAATAAAAACAAGGCGCTTATTTTGATTACACATTATGATCGTTTACTTCATCATATAAAACCACATTTTGTGCACATTATCCAAGAAGGAAAAATCCAAAAGACCGGCAATCACTCTTTGGCTGAAGAATTAGAAAAAAAAGGTTATTCTAAGCTTATCTAAAAGCAAATACACAAAATAGACGAATACTTTCAGATATAAATAACTATTTATCCACTTTAAAAACAGCTGCAAATTCTTTTAAAGAATCAGCAATTTGTTTTTCAATCTCGCTTGTTATTTTTTTCTGCTCCTTAATTTTATCCAATAATTCAAAACATTGTGTTTTTAAAAATTCTTTTAATTGCTTCTCATACATCAATACATCCTTTTCCGGTAAAGAATCTAAATACCCTTTTGTAGCAGAGAAAATTAAAATGACTTGTATTTCCAAATCCAGTGGTTCATTTTGATCTTGTTTAAGAATTTCCACTAATCGACGCCCACGAGCAAGTTGACTTTGAGAAGCTTTATCTAAATCTGAAGAAAATGCTGCAAAGGCTTCTAGAGCACGAAATTGAGCAAGCTCTAATTTTAAAGAACCAGCAACTTGTTTAATAGCTTTTACCTGAGCAGCTCCACCAACACGAGAAACAGACTTTCCAATATGCACCGCTGGCCTTTGCCCCTTATGAAATAAATCGGTTTCCAAAAAAATTTGTCCGTCCGTAATAGAAATCACATTTGTAGGAATATAAGCAGAAATGTCTCCAGCTTGAGTTTCCACAATGGGCAAAGCGGTTAAAGAACCACCAAGTTTTTTTTCGCTCATTTTAGCTGCTCTTTCCAAAAAACGGGAATGAATATAAAAAACGTCTCCAGGAAAAGCTTCCCGACCGGGCGGACGCCTTAACAAAAGCGAAAGCTGACGATAGGCTTGTGCTTGTTTTGTTAAATCATCATAGATAATTAATGCGTGCTCTCCACGATCACGAAAATATTCCGCCATAGATGTGCCAGCATAAGGAGCTAAAAATTGAAGAGCTGCAGGCTCAGATGCCGTAGCAGTAATTACGGTAGTGTATTCCATTGCTCCGTTCACTCTTAATTTTTCCACTACTCCAGCCAGGGTAGAATTTTTTTGACCAATAGCTACATAAAAACATTTCACATTTTTATCTTTTTGATTCAAAATTGTATCTATAGCAATTGTCGTTTTTCCAGTTTGTCTATCTCCAATAATAAGTTCCCTTTGTCCTCTTCCAACAGGAATTAGAGCATCAATAGCTTTTATTCCTGTTTGGAGAGGTTCATGCACAGGCTGTCGCTCGATAATACCGGGCGCTTGTCTTTCTACCTCTAAAAAAGTGTCACTTTGAATAGGCCCTAAACCATCCAAAGGCTGACCTAGTACATTCACAACCCGACCAAGTAGTGATTTTCCAACTGGCACCTGGACAATTCGCTTCGTCCGACGCACTAACATCCCTTCAGATACTCCCCAATCATTCCCTAGAATAACAACTCCCACTTTAGTTTTCTCTAAATTAAATACCATACCGAACAAATCATCCGAGAAAGCCACAAGCTCTCCAGCCATCACGTTGTCTAGTCCATAAACTTGGCATACCCCATCTCCAACAGACAGCACTTGACCAGTTTCCTGAACAGAAAGTGTTTTTTGGTAATTCTGAATTTGTTCTTTAAGTACCCGACTAATTTCACTGGTTTGTATTGCCATATATTTCACTCCCTTTTTTTATATTACTTAAATGAAAAGATATTGAATCATCAAAGATCATTCCTCCAGCTCGTATTTTTATCCCACCAATTATTTTTGGAGAAATAATCTCCTTCAATTGAAGAGATTTATTAAAAAACCGTTTTAGCTGCTTCTCAATTTGTTGCAAAGTAGATCTTGTCAATCGTGTAGTAGATTCCACTTCTACCACAATAATGCGTTTTACTTTTAATTCTTCCTGCTCTACTTGATCTACAATATCTGGCCACAAATGAAATTGATTTTTATCAATCAGAATACATAGAAAATTCAATAATAGAACGGATGCCTTCTGCAAGGCATTTTTTAGTAATCGTTTTTTTATATCTGAGGAAATGAAAGGCGAACAAAAAAAAGTAAATATTTCGTCTTGAAAGATAACCTTTAAATTCTTTACCTCTTCCGCAAAACAGATAAAATCTTTTTCATCTGAAAAAATCTTTTTTAAGGCTGTAGCATAAACAAATGTAGCAGGAAGGCTCATATCTTCTCCAACTGTTTTAGGATATGTTGCTCTAAAATATTAGTCGTTTGTTTGAAATTTGATTTAGTAAACTGCGCTTCAACAGCTTTCAAAGATAAACTAAGGATTTTATTTTTCAATAACTGAACTTGTTGTATTTTTTTTCTGTTTATTTCCCTTATTAACTCTTGTTTTAAAATTCCGCTGTGTTGTGCTGATTGCTTTTTACATTTAACTTCTTGATTTTTAAGCGCTAAATTCACCCTTTCTTCAATATTATTTTCTTTTTTATTTAATTCTTCTATATCTTTTTTTAGAGATTCACAAATCTGACGATTGGACACCTCTAACTCATTTGCTTCTCGTCTATCTAATAAAAACTGCTGTTGTTTTTCTCTTAAGAATCCAGGAATTTTTTTATAAGCAATGAACATAAGAGCGACTAAAAATACAATGAAATTAAAACACTGAAAAAAAACAAAGCTCACATTTCCTGAAAAGCTACTTGCCATTGCAAACATAGGAATTAATAAAAGTAACGTGGTTTTTCTCATCTTTTACACGCCTTCTTTTAAAAGAATCTGAACAATTTTTTGAGTAAGAGTAGGTATTTCTAAAAAAAGTTTTTTATCTGCAGTAATTAACTCTTGTTTCAATTGCTCTTGGTTTTTTACAAATTCTAATCGAAGTTGTTTTTTGATGTCTTGGCTTTCGTGCAGATATTTCATTTTTAACTGCTGAGAACCTTTTTGATATTGTTGATTAAATATACCATGCACCTCTCGAGCTTTTTGTTGATATTGAAGACGTAGCTTTTCTGCCTCTTGACGTAAATGCTCAGCAACAGCTTTAGCTCCTAAAGTTTGTTTTTCTCTTTTATTTTGTAAGTCCATATAAGGACCTAATAGCCAATAAGATACGACGGGATACACCAATAAGAACAATAAAAATTGTACAAAAAAAGTAAAATCTAAACCTAAAGCCTGCGCCAAAGAAGAAAGCATTTAATCACCTGTTTTAACTTAAATTAAATATAAATTCAGCCATTACGAAAATTCTTATCTTAAGGCTTTATTTATTTTTCCATGCTCTACACGCTTCATCAAGCTTTTTAAGCTTCCAATCAGCAAAATAAAAGCATGCTGCTTTTTATACTAATTCTTTACAAAAAGACTAAATGTTTTGCACTTGATTTTTTACGGCTTGGCCTTCAAATATAGCGCTTTCTTCTATATGTAACTTATTTGCACTCAAAATGCCGTAAAATTCTGATCCAGCAAGTAAAGTAATGGATTCACTTGCTACTGCTTCTCCTCTCATCCATCCCTTAACCGCTATTTCCCTAGCACACACTTTAGCCTCCACTCGCGCGCCTGGTTCTATAATCAGCACACCTTCTGGCGCAATAATTTCCCCCTTAAAAGACCCACATATTCTTCCAGCCCCTCGAAAACTCAGACGGCCATTAAACTCTGCCCCACGCGGTAAAATTAAACTAGATCCAAAATTCTTCATATCTTATACCATAACAATATGTTCTTCTGTCCCGCAAATAAATCTTTCCTAAATTCCCTCTATAAGATTACTTTGTCTTTCATCAACTACATTCTTATAACTATCCATTACAAAACCAATCAAGTTATAACTGATTCAAACAATTATAAAAGCTTGCTCATTTTTATAAGAAGTATTAAAATTTCCTTCCTGGGCACTTAAAGAAGCACATCTTTTTATATAGAGAGAAATAAAAATGTTTAATGCTCTCATAACGTCTGAGTCTCTTTGGTTGCTCCTTATTAATTTAGGATTAGGGCTTTTAGTAGTAGTTTACTTTACTCACAAATGGACACAGCGGTCTTCCTGGTATTTTATGTCTAGATGGGATAAAATATGCATTATATTTATGATTTCAATTATGTGTTATACAATTATATTATCACGTGATTCGTTATCAATTATGGGGCTTGCAGTAATCTCCAGTTGCTTTTCCTTCTATTTTCACAAAAATGAAATGGCCAGCCCTAAAAAGCCAAATCATAAAAAAGAGATTGCTTAACCAAGTGATTTTATAACTCTTCCTGTCCATGTAGTTGTTAGAACATTTTGTTTTTCTAGCTTTTACATCTCCAGCCAATAAAAACATCACGCGCTGTAAATGCCATGTGATTTAAATATTGCTCTAAATCAACGTCCCTAAGCCTTTGTAAATTTTTCAAACAATGACCGCAACAGATGCTCACCTAAATAATGTTTCACTCTAAAAACACATGTATAATTTACAATTATTTCAATTTAACGTATGAATATTTTTCACTGTCCCAACTAAATACTCCAGATCATTCTGAAAAATTTGACATTGTTTAAATAGCCTGTCAGTTCTGATTGTCATGTTTGTTTGGTTTTGTCTTTTTCTTATGCTTAGCGCTTGCGCTCTTCCCAACCGGGAATCTATTCAGGAGACCGCTATGTCAACCGCAGCCGTCTCTTTATCTAACGCCAGTGAAAAACAAAATAACAAAGTTGCGCTTCCTGAGCCTTTCATTGTGGATAACACAAATCAAAGATTACGCTTCCCTATTACCAAGCTCACAGAAAAAAATAACATATTATATTTAAACAACTCTATTGTGTTCAATCAGTTGAATCTCATTATGGCTCAGCAAGAAATAGCTAATATTCAGTTAACGATCGAATCTTATTGCTCAACACAAAATAAAACTAAAGTATACCAAGCAACATTTCACCGGCCACTCACTCGCGTTATTCCTTTAATCACTATTTTGCCAGAAGAAATATTTTTAGACGATAGCATGGAAGTGCCAATATGTAGTTTTTCCTTTGTTGCAAAAAATCCCAGCGGAGCTTCCCATTATTTTAAAATGCCCCACGCCCCTGTAATGAATATTCATCACAGCTCCAACCAATTTATTCATGTCATAAAAGCTCCCAAGGATCGTAATATTTCTCAAAAAACCTCTGTTAAAATGTCTAAAGATTTTCCTTATATGTTTTTTGAAAAAATGCCCCATTTCTTTATTAGTAAAACCGCTTATGTGGCCAGCACGGGTAATAGTCCACCAATAAACACTTTAAAATTACAATGCGATCATTTCAGCCTGCAACGAACTGGTTTTTCAGAAAACACCATGCAGCTCTCTTCATTTTTTAAAAAAAATGATATGAACATGTTACCAGATACACAAACAACGCCTATTCAAAAATGCCGTCTCTTTGCTTATCACAATAAAATGCTAGTCGCTATATCCTTAAAATTTCATCTCGTTTTCCCACACCAACCACCAAGCATGAAAGTTGTTTTTAAAATTCAAAACTCAAGGAAACTATATGATCAGATCCAATACAGCTCTGGTTCTGTTTTACTTTTTTCCTACGATTTTCATAATCCTTATGCTGTTCCTGTATTTCTAAAAATCAAAAACTACTTCGCGCCTCACTCCACGCAAATCAAAAGACGACAGACGTTCCAAGTAACAGGGTTATACTATCAACAGGGAAACAGCTTTTACCGTTCCCAAGAGGCAAATATTATATGGGGTGAAAAAATAACAACAAATGGAGGGGCAAGTTCTGGGTTGCCATCAGGAAGCTCTCTTTTAATAAAACTAGAGCCTAATGGTTCAATTAGTTTTCCGATGTTTCTGCATCAATTCACACAGCTTTGCTCTTCACAGGAACTTAGCGGTTTACATTGGTTAGGGGCTGTGTTTCATCTTCCTCGTTTAGAGATACAGCAAGTATTATCCTATCAATTTAATCAGCATATATTATCTGCTATGCACCCTTCTAAAACCTATCTAGGGCAAGATAAAAGCTTTAGTGTTCTGGCCAAGCCGCTTTCTAATTTTTTCAATCAAAACACTAATCAAAGAGAATTGTTGTTTAATAAAGGTTCATGTAGCAAAGGATCCAATAGTGGCACTGGTCCATTTATGCAAATTTCTACAAATGAAAAGAAAGAAATAATAGTCACTCAAAGAGATTTTTTTTATGAAAAAGAAAAAATCCCTCAGCGCATTAACCGATCCAATCAAACGATACCTACATTAAATAATTTTAATCACACTTCTACATGGAGGACGAACAACACTGTAAACAGAGCGACAGTTATCGATCGTTCACCTTGTCACAGTAACGAACTACATACACAAAACTCTGGCATTCATTGTCTGCCACCATAAATTTATTATGGTTTTTGATCTAATAACAGTTGTAAAATAAATTTTAAGTTTTCCTCAGAGTAAAATCTAATATTTAAATTCCCTCCTGTTTTATGAAAACTTAAGTTTATATTTATTCCATGCGTTTCTTGAATTTTCTTTAAAGCCTGCTTTTGCCAAAGTAAAACGGTATGCGTTTTCTTAGTTTGCCTCTGATGATTCATCGGCGCCGTTTGAGAAAGAAGGTTTTCTGCAGCTCTTATTCCCATGCGCTTCAATATAAAAATTTTTCCCCAATGAATTTGTTTAGCCGGATCTTTTAATTTGAGTAAGAGTTTAGCGTGCGCTACAGAGAGTTTTTTTTCTTTTATCCAAGCCTGAACCTCATCAGCTAAATAAAGTAATCTCAACTGATTAGCTAAAGACGCCCTAGGAACAGCCAACTGATAAGCCAGTTGATCTTGTGTCCAATTTTTTTGTTCCATAATATTTTTATATGCCTTAGCTTGCTCTATAGGATTTAAATTTTGCCTTTGCAGATTCTCCACTAAAGCCAGAATAGAACTTTGCTCTCCTGTCTTATTCCACACCCGTGCAGAAATTTTATGTAAACCAGCTAGCTGAGCAGCCCTCCATCTTCTCTCTCCAGCAATAATTTCATACTCTCCTAAAGATAAAGGCCGCACAACAATAGGATGAATCAGTCCATTTACACGAATAGATTCTGCCAATTCTTTTAAAGATTCTTTATTAAAATCTCGTCTTGGCTGAGACGCATTTGGCTTTATCTTTTCAATACCAATAACTGAAAAATCGTTTTCTTTTATCTGCAAAGGAGGAAATAAATTTTCTAACCCTCGGCCCAAGGCTTTTCTAGAGGAAACCTTTCGACCATTTGAAGAAGAAAGATTCTTTTGATTGAAGTGTTCTTTGTCATTCTCTAAGTTTTTATTAACACCAGAAGAAGGTATTGAATCTTGTTCGGTATATTTATCACGACTTTGCATCTATGGTGACTTTCTTAAACATGAGCTTCCATTAGTGGCGCTGTAGCTCTTTGGCCGGAAATCTGTTTCAATAGTTCTCCGGCCAACTGTTCGTAAGCTTTAGCCCCTGTAGAAGTAGGTTCATATTGAAAAATAGATTGAGAAAAACTAGGAGCTTCACTTAAGCGTACGTTTCTAGGTATTTTTGTTTGAAAAACTTGTTCTCCAAAATGTCGATGAACCTCCTCTGCGACTTGATGGCTGATCCGATTTCGTGAATCAAATAAAGTGAGCAAGATTCCCTGTAGTTTTAAAGAAGCGTTCCACCTCTCTTTTGTTTCACGAGCAGTCTGAAGTAATTGTCCTAAGCCCTCTAAAGCATAATATTCACATTGAAGCGGAACAATAAAAGCATCAGCAGCTACAAGTGCATTTAACGTTAAGAGCCCTAAAGATGGAGGAGTATCAACAACTATGAAATCGTATTTTGATTTTATAGAAGAAACCGCATTTTTTAAGAAAAATACTTTGTTTTCCTGTGTGACTAATTCCATTTCTGCGCCTGATAAATGAGCATCAGCAGCTAGTAAATCTAACCCCGGCGCCACAACAAAACAGGAGGTATGTATGCTGCGTTTTCCCATTAACACAGGATACATAAAAGCTTTATCCTTGGGCGCCCCTAAGCCACTAGATGTGCTGGCTTGAGGGTCCATATCTAATAGCAAGGTTTTTTTATTTTCCAAAGACAGAGCATAAGATAAATTCACGGCTGTTGTGGTTTTTCCCACACCGCCTTTTTGATTAGCCACACAAACAAGCTTAGTCAAAACACACCCCCTTGACTAGTCAGTTTGTAACTGAAACATCTTTATTGTCCAGACGAAAGGCTTTTTGACTAACTACAGCGTAGTTTTTGAATACTCAAACCTGCCTATCCAAAAACAACCCTAAACATAATGCATAGAGTTATTTTTGGCTAACAAGGGAAAGAAAAACAGCCGTTGGTATCTTATCTCTCTATAAGTGCTCGTTTATGTTTTTGTTCCACGTGGAACATTTATACACACAATAGTTTTTAAACAGAGGTTTTGCGGCCTTAAACTACCTTACACATAAACTTTTAAACCTAAGCTCAGTTATAGAAATAAAAAGAAGACACACAAAACTTTTTAGATTAAGCAACAAAAACTAGATTTTCATAGGCATAATGATACTAATATAACGGTTTTCTTGCTTGTTTTTTAAAACCGCCCGTATAAGACAAGCAGATTCGCTATTATTAAATTCCAAAATAATTTTTTTACTATTCAAACTATTTACTGCATCTAGTACATATCGCGCATTAAAACGAACAGTTAAGTCTGGCCCTGTTTTATTCAGAACGCCCACTTCATCTTGCGCAAAACCTCTTTCAGAATCTTCTGCCTTCATTTGTATTTTTTTCTTCTGGATATCCATGGTTACTGCCTTAAACCTTGTGGCTGAAAGCAAAGCCGCTCGACGAAGAGCTTGGCGAAAATTATCAGCGTCCACTGTCGCTGTAATAGAGCTTTTCTTAGGTATTAGTTGCTGATAATTAGGGTATTTTCCTTCTACTAATTTAATGCTCAAAACTGTTTTTTTATGACGAAATAAAATTCTAGGAGACTCTACTACACACTCAATTTTATCCCCTTCGCTATACGAGACTAATTTTTTTATTTCTTTTACCCCTTTGTCTGGAATAATAACCCCGTCCTCTAGGTGCTTTTCTGAACAAGGTTCTTCTGCTAGAGCTAGTCGATGAGTATCTGTAGCAACAAAACGAAAGCAAAACCCAGATGGTGAAGGTAAGGTTTCAAAAAACACTCCATTTAAATGGTACCGCGTTTCATCCATAGAAGAACAGTAGGAGCTCTTATCTAGTAGGTTTTTTAAAGTTTCAGATTCAATAAAAAAGGGTTTTTTTATAGCAAAAGAAGGAAATGCAGGAAAATCGTGCGTATCCATTCCAATCAAATTAAAAACAGAAACGTTCTGGCTTAAACGAAGTTTTTTTCCGTTTTGTTCGTTTAAATAAACTTTTCCTTCGGATAACTCTTTTAAAATATCAAATAAACTTTGAGAATCTACAACAACATCTCCTGCTTTTTCCACTTCTGCTGGAACAGCTCCCTGGATACTATTATCCTGATCTGTAGCTTGTATATGTAGGCTATTATCCTTAGCTTGAATTAACACCTTGGATAAAATAGGTATAATGCTTCTTTTTTCAATCAAACTATTTGCTTGAGAAACTAGATCCAAAAAATCCGCATGCTCAACAGACGCTTTCATAAAAGTTTTCTTGCTGGAGACTGACAGGTTTTTCATTTTAACCTGGGTCTCTTTTGATTTTCGTATATTTTTATTACTTATCATTTTTTATTTTCTATATAATTTTTGTCTTGCAGCGTCAAAGCGCTCTGTGTTACTCACTTTTTTTAATTTATTCATTCCTATATGTCTAATAATTTAGTTTTTAAGTAGTCATAGTAAGGTTGTGAATAAGTAAAAAAACCGACTTAAGTGTTTAAAATAATTCATAAAAACATATGAATAACTTTGTTGATAAAATTGTGAAATAATGTGGAAAATTTTTGATTTTTTCATTTTTAGCATTTCTTGTTCTTCTTTTTCACAAGATAGTCACTTAGTTGGAAAAAATAATATGGTTTTTAATTGTTCCAGCTGCAGGCTTATTTGTGAGTTTTTGTGACAATTTAATGTTGTTTTTTGTAAGGCCTTTAGTACAGAACTATGATCTTTTCCTCCAAAAACCTGCCCAATTTGAGCTAAGGATATGCCCATAAGTTCTCTAACTAAAAACATGGATATGTTTCTAGCGTAGACTATTTTTTGTGTTCGAGAGCGAGATTTTATATCAGATGGTTTTAAATGAAAAAAATTAGCTACGGTTTGTTGTATTTGTTCTACAGTTAGCACTTGGGCAGAAGGTTTTTTATTTGAAAGATTTTCGGTATCAAAAAGTTGCTTTAGAACAGCAAAAGATAAAGGTGCACCATGATAAAGATCACAAAAAATCTTTATTTTATTTAAGAAGCCTTCTATCTCTCTTATGGAATTAGAAGAGAGTTCAGCTAAGTAGAAGCACATTGGTTCAGATAAATGGATTTTCATTTTTTTAGCTTTTTGTTTGATAATTGCTAAAGATGTTTCTTTATCCGGCGGCTGTATATCTACCATTAGCCCTCCGCTGAATCTGGATCGCATTCTGTCTTTTAACCCTTTGATGTCTTTTGGGTTTTTGTCGCTGGCGAGAACAATTTGGCAATTGTTTTGAATGAGGAATTCAAATGTGTGAAAAAACTCTTCTTGTGTACTTTCTCCTCTTCCTAAAATTTGCACGTCATCTAGTAGAAGCACGTGGAAACGTTTTCTGTATTTCTCTCTAAATTGAGGCATAGCGTTTTTTTGGATATGAGTAATGCAATCATTGAAAAATCGTTCAGCAGCTAGATAATAAACCGTTTTCTCTGGTTGAGTTTTTTTTATTTGATTGCCGATGGCTAGTAGTAAGTGGGTTTTTCCTAGCCCGGTGGGGCCATAAATAAAGAGCGGATTGGTGTGTTTAGTAGAGGGGCTTTTTGCGACGCTTTTAGCAGCTGCTAGCGCAAAAGTATTGCTTGGGCCTTCAACAAAATCCATAAAATTCCATCCGGAAAATACAGAATCAGATGAATTCCTTGAGAAGGTTTTATTTTTAGTTTTTAGGAAAGTTATTTTTTGTAATTTTGTTATAGGTATATCTGTAGTTGATTTGGATGTTTTTTGGACAAAAACTTTCTCATTTAATCCTTGTTCTTTAATATGTGTTTGAATGTCTTCTAACACTCTATGAATACATTTTTGATGGAAAGCAGTAGGCACCGTTAATGTAAATTGTTTTCTTCCTTCCACTATCTGTGTTTCCATTTGTGTGGAGCTTAATACAGAACGAAGAAGCTGCCCTTTGCTTTTTTGTTGCAGGTGATCTTTAATTTGAATCCATAACTCTGATTCTGACACAAAACCCTCCTGGGTAGGCGTAATAAACTATTTATTGGTTTTTTGTCAGCGCTTATGATGAGAAGGAGTGAACTTGTACCACAATCAAGCTCTTGACGAGGAGAGACAAAATATGTTTTTATTATGCGTCAAAATCCATTTAACTTTTTATTATTAGCCAGGGAAAAATGAAACGCACATATCAACCAAGCCGAATAAAAAGAAGCCGTTCCCATGGTTTTAGATCCAGAATGTCAGAAAAGTCTGGCCAAGCCGTAATAAGCAGCAGAAGGCGCAAAGGTCGAAAAAGTCTTTCCGTAACCATTGGTGGAAAATAAGTTAAGTTCTATAAGAATAAGAAAGGATTTTCTTATTCTTAAGAAAAAAGGGATTTACTTAAGAAAAAATAAATTTTTTCTCCTTTATAGAAAAAACCATTTGCCTTATTGTCGTTTTGCTTGGGCCTTTTATGTGAGCGGCAAAGCTAGATCTCTTCAACGAAACCGCCTGAAGCGTTGGGGAAGAGAGTTTATGAAGCAGAAAATTTTAACGTGGTCAGTTGGTTTGGACGTACTGTGCGGTGTGACAAAAAAACCAACGGCAACTGATCAGCCACCGAAGCAAATAAAATATGAAGAGTTCTGTTATTTTTTTGAAAAATTATGCCAGCAAATTAAAGTGTAAGAATTTACTTTTATTTTGTTTATCTATTTATAGGTGTGTATTTTCTATTCATTTTGGAGGAGCTTGTCGGTTTTATCCTTCTTGTTCTCACTATGCCGAGCAAGCTCTTCGGCGCTATCCATTGCGTAAAAGTTTATTATTGATAATTAAGAGATTGAGTAAGTGTCATTTTCTAGGCCAATCTTTCATTTTAGATCCTGTTCCATCTTACTGTGAGAATGATTTTCAAATGGATTTAACTAGGCGGAAAAATGTTTTTATGCTAGGCATCATAAGATCTAAACAAAAAATACTTCAAATGGACGGCAGTCATGCAGAAAAATAAGGAAACAAATCATTTTATGGATAAGAACACTCTTCTGGCTTGCTTGTTGGTGTTAGGCGCTTGGTTTGCTTGGGATTCGTATATGAGAGAGAAGTACCCTCCTGTGCGTTCCACAAAGGATTTAGTTGTAGAAAAGCCTCAAGAACCACAGCGTCATTCACCCTTAGTAACTTCTCCTATTTTTAAGTCGAAAGACAGAAAGGGCGTTTTAGAAAAGACTTTTAATTATAGTGATTCTGATTTGTTTTTTACGCTTTCTTCACAGGGAATGGGCTTTAAGGAATTTAAGTTAAATAGGATTTTAGATAGGAAAGAACAGGCTGTTTGGATTTTTCGTGTGGATGAAAAGGAGAAACAGCAAATATCATTACGAGCCTTTGAAACACGGATATCTCCGAACGAGCCTCTAAATTTTACAGTCCGGCGTTTAAGTAAATATGTCTTTGAAGGGTTAGCTAAAACGGGAGGATTGTGGGTAAAGAAAACGCTGGAGATTAAATCTCAAGATTTTTTAGTTCATACGAAAGTAGAATTTAGCGGAAACTTAGATCAGATATCTGAAATCTACACTTTGCTCATTCCTAGTTTTCGATCTTTTCCTCAGCAGAAAGGGTTTTTTTCTTTTTTTACTCAGCCGGATTTTTTATCTTTTTTTGTTTTTTCAGGTACTACTGGAGCGGAAAATACAACATTTTATCCGGACAATCCCGATTGGGAAAAACATACAGCGAAACCGTCTATCTCATCTTTGCAAATAGCGGCTGTAGGAACTAAGTACTTCGGGCAAGCGTGGATGGATGACTCGGATGTGGAAGCAGATTTTCGTTTTATACATTCTCATCAACAACTAGTTGGAGAGTTAAAACATTCAATATTAAATAAAAGTAATTTTTCGCTTTCCTATCGGGTTTTTATGGGCCCTAAATCACTAAACTTGCTTGGTGATCAACATCCAAAGTTAGTACAGTGGGTGGACTTTGGTTGGTTCGGATCACTGGCGAGAATTATTTTACAGGTGCTGACATTTTTCTTTTCTATTGTGCAAAATTGGGGTCTATCTATTATTTTGCTCACTTTATCTGTTCGGTTTTTGTTATTACCGCTCGTGTTATCTTCTCATCGTTCAATGGAAGTTATGAAGACCATTCAGCCAGAAATTAAAAAGATTCGAGAACGGTTTAAAAAAGATCCACAGAGAATGAATCAAGAAGTGATGGCCTTAATGAAAACACATCGTGCGAACCCTCTTGGTGGATGTTTGCCTATGCTTCTACAAATTCCTGTCTTTTGGGCGCTTTGGAAAGCTCTTGGTAGCAGTTATTCTCTTTATCGTTCTCCTTTTGTGTTTTGGATTCAAGATCTGAGCTGGAAAGACCCTTATTATGTTTTGCCAGTCTTAATTGGAGGTTTAATGTTTGTGCAGCAAAAATTAGTTCCAGTTTCTTTAAATCGGGAAATGGCTCGTGCTATGCAGTTTTTGCCTATTGTTATTGTTGTTTTTATGATAAATTTGCCGAGCGGATTAACTTTATATGTGCTAGTTAGTTCTCTGTTTGGTTTGCTTCAGCAGATCTATATTAATAAAGCTAACGTGCTAGAAAAAAAGAAACAAAATTGAGATGAGTAATACAAACCAGCGAATTTTTATTTACGTGTTATATGGAATGGAAAAGAAATTTTATATGAAGTAAAAATGAACCCAAATTGTTAGGAGTAAGATGTTATTTACAAAATGGTTTAAGTCTAAAAATAGCACCCCTGCAGGAGTTGCTGAGCATCTGTTACAGGAGTTATTAGATCGAGGTGGTTTTTTGTTGTCTTTTAATATAGAAACAAACTCTGTTACCGGAGAGATTTTTATAGATATTTTTGGTGAGGACGAGCATTTATTAATAAATAAAGATGGGCGGTTATTGTTAGCTCTTCAAACTTATTTGAATCGAGCGATCCACCGTTGTTCTTCTAGAGAAGAGGGAGCTTTTGTACGGATAGATTCAGGTGCTTATTTCCAGCAAAAAGATCAGCAGCTGTTGCATTTGGCGGAGAAACTAAAAAACAAGGCGCTACAAACAGGGCAGCCTGTATATTTTAAATCTTTACCTCCTTTTCAAAGAAGGAAAGTGCATCAGTTTTTATCTAAAGATAAACAAGTTCAAACCATTTCAGTTGGAGATGGTTTTTATAAAAATATTTGTATTACTCCTAATCAGCTGAAGAGATCTTTTTAAAGGTGAAATGGCCTATTTAAGACCCCAGGACGAGGATACAATATGCGCTCTTGCTACTCCTCCTGGAGAGGGAGCCTTGGCTTTAGTGCGAATCAGCGGTAGTCATGCGGCTAAGATTGTTCAGAAAATATGTCCCTTTTTGCTTAAAAAACGTCTGCAATCTCATCGGGTGTATTTTGGCACCTTGGTAGACCCTTTTAAGAAAAAAGATGTGGATGAAGTGCTAGTAACTTATTTTAAACAAGGGCGTTCGTTTACAGGAGAAGAGAGTTTAGAAATTTCTTGCCATGGAGGAATTTTTTTATCTTCTACCGTGTTGGATTTGCTGGTTAAGGCTGGAGCTCGTGTGGCAGAAAGGGGTGAGTTTAGCTATCGTGCTTTTATGTTAGGCCAGCTAGATTTAGTACAGGCAGAGAGTATCCTAAGCTTAATTCAAAGCCGATCTCCTAAAGCTCACACTCAAGCTTTAAGGGGACTAAAGGGCTCTATTTCAAATTATCTAAAGAAAATAGAAACAGATCTTTTAAAACTGCTATCTCATTTAGAAGCCAGCATTGATTTTAGTGATCAAGACATTCAACCTTTTTCTGTAAAACAGCAGCAAAAATTATTGAGCCAATTAATAAAAACTCTTCAGAAAGGTTTAATTAGTTACACTCAAGGTCGTATCAACCAGGAAGGTTTTTGTGTCGTGCTATCTGGCACACCTAACGCTGGTAAATCTTCTTTGTTTAATTGTTTGTTACAAGAGGATAAAGCAATTGTTGCAAAAATGGCAGGCACTACACGGGATGTATTGTCAGCACGTGCTTTATTTAATCAAACGGAATTTTGTATAAAGGACACTGCTGGTTTTCGAAAAAACCCAAATGCAGTGGAACGAGAAGGCATCAAAAGAGCTTGTCAAGAAATTGCGACTGCAGAACTTTGTTTGTTTCTTGTGGAATGCTCTCTTCCTTTTCGTCCGCAGAGCTTATTTGGTTTGGAAAAACAAGATTTGAGTAAAACAGTCATCGTTTTTAGTAAATCAGATAAGTTAAACTTAGAGGAAAGAAAAAAGTTTTCACAAAAAGTAGATTTTTGTTTGAACAAACGAAATATTTCAATGAATCTTTTTAAGCTTCGGCAGAGAAAAATTAATAGTTGTACGAATAAAAAAGATCGAAAGATGTTATCGTATGTATGGATTAGCTCTCACACAGGAGAAGAAATACAATTATTGAAAAAATTATTTTATGAGAAAGCAAGAGGATCTGTACAAGATATTTTTATTTTTTCTGTGAGACAGAAAGACAGCTTAGAAAAAATTAGTCGGTTTTTAGATCAAGCGGCTTTGCTTCTAACACAAGGTGCTTCTAGTGAAATCATTGCGTTGGAATTACAATCTGCTTTAATGGTTTTGTATGCTTTATTGGGCAAAGAATATAATGAGGAAGTGATACAACAAATTTTTAAGGAATTTTGTATCGGAAAATAACTAATGAAATCATATGATGTAATTGTTGTTGGAAGCGGTCATGCTGGTGTGGAAGCAGCCTATGCTGCAGCTAGGTTAGGTTGCCGTGTATTAATTGTTACAGTGCGCTGGGACTGCACGGCTCATATGAGCTGTAATCCTTCTATTGGTGGCCTGGGAAAAGGTCATATTGTTAAAGAATTAGATGTTTTAGGAGGGGTGATGGCTAGGGCAGCAGACGCGTCTTGTATTCAATTTAAAAAACTTAACAGAAGCAAAGGGCCAGCGGTACGCGGGTCTAGAGCGCAGTGTGATAAGGTGCAATATAGTTTATATGTGCGACAATTTTTATCTGCACAATTAGCGCGATCGCAAAGTTTAGCGTGTTTGTTTGATTTTGATCCAGCTTGCTTACGTATTTCTTACTTATCTACAGAAGTAAAAAGCCTTATTTTTAAGAAAAATTATTGTCAAGGGGTGATCACTGATAAAGGAGATAAAATTTATGCTCGCGCTGTGGTGCTGACAACAGGCACTTTTATGAAAGCGCGTATGCATGTCGGAGAGCGCGTTCAAGCGGGCGGAAGAGCTGGTGAAAAAGCTACGGAAGGTTTATCCGATCAATTAAAGAGTTTGGGCTTTTCTGTTTATCGTTTAAAGACAGGCACACCGCCCAGGTTAAAAAAAAGTAGTATTGATTTTTCTGTTTTATCTCCTCAAGCGGGAGATAAAGTATTTCAGCCCTTTAGTTTTTTTAGTTTATCTTCGCAGCGCTTGCCGAAAAAGCTCTGTTATCTAGCTTATACAAACAGAAAAACACATGAGCTGATTTATAAAAATTTACATAAATCTCCGCTCTATACAGGGGCTATTCAAGCACGTGGGCCGCGTTATTGTCCTAGTGTGGAAGATAAAATCACTTGTTTTCCAGACAAAACTCAACATCAAAGTTTCTTAGAGCCGGAGACTGTTAATGGAGAATCTATTTATTTACAAGGGCTTTCTACCAGTTTACCGGTAGAAGTGCAGCTGGCTTTTTTAAGGACAATTAAAGGTTTAAGCCATGTAGAGATTTTACGCCCTGGTTATGCAGTGGAATACGATTTTTTTGATCCGCAGCAACTATTTTCTACATTGGAGACAAAACCTTTTAAAGCTTTATTTTTTGCTGGCCAAATTAACGGTAGTAGCGGTTATGAAGAGGCGGCTGGTCAGGGGTTGATTGCTGGTATTAATGCAGCTTGTTTAGTTAAAAACAAAGAACCTTTAATTTTAAAGAGACAAGATGCTTATATTGGTGTTTTGATTGATGATTTAACAACTAAAGGCACTAAAGAACCTTACCGTATGCTGACCTCTCGTGCTGAATATCGTTTATTATTAAGAGAAGATAATGCAATAGAAAGACTTTTTGATATCAGTGAAAAATACCAGCTGTTAAATGATCAACAATTAAAACTTCTAAGTACACGATTGAATCAAAGAAAAAAACTTGCTCAGATTTTGGAAACAACACAGTTGGTTCCTAGTCGAAAAACTCAATATGAGCTACAAACAATGAAAACTACGATTCTCTCCAAGCCACAATCTTTGAAAAATATTTTATGTCGGCCAGAAATATCTTGGCTGCAAATCAGTCAGTTTCTGAATAAAAGGATGTCTTCGTCTGCGCCTTTTTCTTTCTCTAGAGATACTTGGGAATCTGCGGAAATTCGCTGTAAATATGAAGGATATATTCAAAGACAGAAACAGCTTCTTGCTAAGAATCGCCAAATGGAAGATCTTCTTATTTTAGGCATAGATTATGATCAAGTTAAAGGTCTTTCGCGGGAAGCTCTGGAAAAACTAAAGCAGGTGCAGCCTAGGACTTTAGCCTCTGCTGGCCGTATCAGTGGGATGCCTCCTGTGGCTATTCAGGCAATTTTAATTTATTTAAAAACAAATCAGAATCGTTCATTCTTAGGTAGTAAAAAGTTATCAAAAAATCAGCGGATATAATATAGACAAAATTAGCTTATTTTGTTATATTTTTTAAGTGAAACTATTCTTTTGAACTGAGTTCATTACAATAAAAAATCCCGTCTTTTTTTGGATACTAGAGGGCAGGCTTTTGTTTAAATTATAGATGAATTAGGAATGGACACAGTATCTAAAAGATCTAAGGAACTAAAATAATGAAAGAAGAAACAAAAGCACCTCTAGCAACCCAGCCATCAAATAATTATGATGCTTCTTCTATCCAAGTATTGGAAGGCAGAAAGGCAGTGCGCAAGCGTCCAGGGATGTATATTGGAGATATAAGTTTCAGAGGGTATCATCATTTAGTTTATGAAATTATAGACAACTCAGTAGATGAAGCCATGGCGGGATTTTGTTCAAATATTCAGGTGATCTTACACCCTGGAGAAGTAGTTTCTGTAGAAGATAACGGCCGAGGTATTCCTGTGGGAGAGCACAAAGGATCTAAAAAAAGTGCTTTGGAAGTCGTGATGACGGTATTGCATGCAGGAGGTAAGTTTGATCATGATTCTTATAAGGTATCAGGAGGTTTACATGGTGTAGGAGCTTCGGTGGTTAATGCCTTATCTCGGGTATGTCGCGTTGTGGTTCAAACAGCCGGCAAAAAATGGAGTCAGGAATATGAGAGAGGACTACCCACTTCACCGCTAACAGATCTTGGTCCTACGGATCAGACAGGCACTTATACTTCCTTTCAACCTGATCCGGATATTTTTAATGAAAATGTTCGGTTTGATTTTGGGGCCTTAGCGTCTCGATTTAGAGAGCTTGCTTTTTTAAATCGGGGTTTATGTATTCAATTAAAAGAACAAAGAGATGAAGAAGAGAAAATAGAAAATTTTTTATTTAAAAATGGTCTGTCTGATTTTATTTTGCATATTAATCGTGCGCGAACAGCATTACATCCGGAAATTTTGTTTTTCTCTGGTCAGAAAAAAGAAGTGGAAGTGGAAGTAGCTCTTCAATGGAATGATTCTTACTCAGAATCCGTTTTTACTTACTGTAATAATATTAACACTATAGAGGGGGGAGTGCATTTAGTCGGTTTTCGTAAAGCATTAACTCGCGTGATTAATCAATATGCACAGGAAAAAAACCATTTAAAGGATTTAAAAAATTCTCCATTAGAAGGAGAAGATATTCGGGAAGGATTAGCCGCGGTTATTTCTTTGAAAGTAAAAGAACCTCAGTTTGAAGGACAGACAAAAACTAAATTAGGTAATAGTGAAATTAAAGGAATTGTAGAGTCATTTATTTTTGAGCACTTGTTCGATTGGTTGGATAAGCACCCCTCTTCTTCTAAGAAAATTATTGATAAATGTATAAAGGCAGCACATGCTAGATTGGCGGCTAAGAAAGCGCGGGAGCTAACTCGTCGTAAGAGTGCATTAGATAATGGCGCTCTTCCTGGTAAGATGGCAGATTGTCAAGAAGTCGATCCAGCTAAATGCGAGTTATTTTTAGTGGAAGGAGATTCTGCTGGAGGTAGTGCTAAGCAAGCAAGAGATCGTAGGAATCAGGCTGTTTTACCTTTAAGAGGAAAAATTATCAACGTAGAAAAGGCTCGGTTTGATAAAGCGCTTGCTAATGAAGAAATTCGAACAATCATTACCGCATTAGGCGCCGGAGTTGGACAAAAAGATATGGATATCTCTAAAATTCGTTATCATAAAATTATCATTATGACGGATGCGGATGTGGATGGTTCTCATATTCGCACACTTTTGCTTACTTTCTTTTATCGTCAGATGCCGCAAGTTTTAGAAAAAGGATATATATATATTGCACAGCCGCCCCTTTATAAAGTGAAAAAAGGATCAGAGTCTGTGTACTTAAAAGATGAAAAAACTTTAAATCAATATTTATTGGATAAACAACTGGATTCAGTGTTGTTTATTAATCAATTAGATAAAACGACTAGCTCTCGGGAATTTCTTGTAAATATTCAAAAAAGACAACAATTATTAGAAGGGTTTCATTCTAAAGAACTGGAGAGTGTGAAATTTTTCTCTGAACAGCCAGAAGAGTTATCTTTTTTTCTAGCAGATCCGAATCAAGCAAAAGAACGTTTTTCTAATTGGCAGAATCAGAGAACTAAAACTTTATATGCTGAAGGCGGCGCGCCACCGGTGGCAAAGCTGCGTTCCATTCAAGCTGGATTTATTGTAGAGAGCGGGCAATATGGAAGAAATAAAGAAATGGTGTTTGATTCTGTTTTAGAAGAATCTTTGCAATGGAAAAACTTAAGAACAATTTCTAATCAACTTCGGCAGTTTTGTTCTATACCAATGTCTATTCGCTGGAGTAGCACGAATCCAGCGACGGATATATTTTTTTCTTATGAATCTTTTTATGAACAATTTATTTTAGAAGCAAAAAAAGGAATCTCTATTCAAAGGTATAAAGGGTTGGGTGAAATGAATCCGGATCAACTTTGGGACACAACTTTGAATGCGAATAATCGGAGACTCTTACGAGTAACCTTAGAGAATTCTAGTCAGGCAGATGAAACATTTAGTACTTTAATGGGAGAAGTAGTAGAGCCCAGAAGACAGTTTATTTATAAACATGCGTTAGCTGTCGGTTATTTGGATATTTAGAAATGGCTGAAACTGAATCAAATATTTTTGATGTAGATATCAATCAGGAAATGCGAGAGTCGTATCTTCAATACTCTATGAGTGTAATTGTAGGTCGAGCATTGCCAGATGTGCGAGATGGTTTAAAGCCAGTTCATCGTCGTATTTTATTTGCGATGAGGGTTTTAAAAAATACACATGATAAACCATATAAAAAATCAGCACGGGTAGTGGGAGATGTGATTGGAAAATATCATCCACACGGGGATCAAGCAGTGTATGACAGTATTGTGAGAATGGCTCAGCTTTTCTCTATGCGGCATCCTTTGGTAGATGGACAAGGAAACTTCGGCTCAGTGGACGGAGATGCTCCAGCAGCTAGTCGTTATACAGAAATTAGAATGACCCCTTTAGCAGAAGCTCTATTAGAGGATATTGATAAGGAAACTGTTTCTTTTGTGTGGAACTATGATGATAGTTTACGTATTCCACAAGTATTGCCTGCACGTTTTCCTAATCTACTTATTAACGGCAGTGAAGGAATTGCTGTTGGAATGGCGTCTCGTGTTCCTCCTCATAATTTAGGAGAGGTAATATCGGCGGCACATGCGCTAATTAAAAATCCAAATATTTCAGATGAGGAGTTATTACAACTTGTTCCTGGGCCAGATTTTCCTACAGCGGGTACTATTAAAGCTCGAGCTGGGCTTATATCTGCATATAAGACAGGCAAAGGTATTATTACTGTGCAAGCAAAGGTGGAAATTCAACAACAAGAAAAAACGGCAATATCTCAACTTATTGTACATGAATTACCTTTTCAAGTGAACAAAGCTCGATTGATTGAATCAATTGCTAGCTTAGTTAAAGACAAAAAAATAGAAGGTATCTCTGATATCAAAGATGAATCTTCTAGAGAAGGTATGCGTATAGTAATTGTTTTAAAAAGAAAAACAAATGCGGATGTGGTTTTAAATCAATTATTTAAACATAGTCAGCTACGAACTAGATTTGGGATTATTCTTCTAGCGTTGAATGCTCAAGGCCGTCCACAGCTGTTTTCGTTAAAAGAAATGCTGCAAGCGTTTGTGAATCATCGTTATATAGTGGTGACAAAACGATTGATATTTAATTTAAAAGCGGCTCGTCAAAAAGCACATATCTTGGAAGGTTTAAGTCGAGCACTAGAGTATATTTCTGAGGTGATTCAGTTAATTCGTAGTGCAAAAGATACACGTGAAGCACGTCAACAGCTAATAAAAAGATTTCAATTCTCTACGAAGCAGGCACAAGCAATTTTAGATATGCGACTTCAACGTTTAACTAGTTTAGAGAGACAGAAAATTATTCAGGAGTTAAAGCACTGGCAACAGGAAGCAGAAAAGTTTCAAAATATTTTATCTAGTGATCAAAAAATATATCAATTAATTGAGACTGAATTGCAGGAAATAAAAACCCAATTTGCTTCTCCTCGTCGGAGTCAAATTGAATCTACTGAAGATGATGAAATAGAGACTAAACAGTTAATTCCTAAAGAAGATGTGCTGATTGTTTTAAATATGGATGGAGAGATAAAACAAATTTCATTGGAAGAGTATCGTTTACAAAAACGCGGAGGGGTTGGCACAAAAGGTTCTCAAACAAAAGGAGCTTTAGTGAGTCAATCTCTTTGTGCAAGTACGCATAGTACTTTATTAGTTTTAACAGATAGGGGACGGCTTTATTGGTTGGAAGCTTTTCGTATTCCACGTGTTGGGCGTACAGCGCGCGGTCGATCGATTAGGAATCTTGTGCAGTTGCAAACAGATGAAAAAGTACAAGTAGTGATTCCTGTAGATTTGTCTGCTTCTTTGGAAGAACTTTCCTCTATAGCTTTATGTTTAGCAACTAAGAAAGGTTTGTTTAAAAAAACTACTTTACAGTTCTTTTCTCATCCTCGTAGAGTGGGTGTTATTGCTTTAGCTATGAAAGAGCAAGATCAGCTGGTGTCTGGTTGTATTAGTCAGAAAGGAGAAGATATTTTTATTTTAACAAAACGAGGTTATAGTATTCGATTTGCAACAGATAGTGTACGTGCTATTGGAAGAAAAGCTCAGGGAGTAAAAGGTATCTCTCTCAAAAAAGGAGATAGTGTTGTTGGTATAGAAGCTGTTCAAAAAGATAGTTCAAACTATTGTTTTAGCGTTACGCAATGTGGATATGGTAAGAAAACAAAATTAACAGAATACCGACGGCAACATAGAGGAGGCACAGGAATCATTGCTCATAAACTGACAGGTAAGACCGGGTTAGTTGCAAGTGCTCGTGTTGTAGCTCCTGGTCATCATATTTTAGTGATTACTTCTCAAGGTCAATCCATTCGTTTTTCTTGTGAAGAAGTGCCTGTTGTTGGACGTTCAACACAAGGTGTGCGTTTAATAAAGTTAAAGTCAGATGAAACAGTAAGAAGTACGAGCCTTTTAAGTGATGAAGAATCTGAAGAATCTACGGATTCTTAAAAAAGTTTTTTATACTACTTTAGTATTAAGTGCTTTTTCAGGCTGTTTTTATTTTACAGATCCGCTTCTGGGAGCTAAGAAAGCTTTAAAAAAACAAGATTGTGAAAGGGCCTGGAACCTATTTCAAACTATGTCATCGTCGGCAACTGTTAAATCACGTTTGCTACGATTTGCAGAAGAAGCTGCTAACATATGCCGTAAGCAATCATCAAAAACTGCTATCCAATTTTATAAATATTTAACTCAGCAAAATATTTCCGATCAAAGAAAAATTGTTTTTCATAGGCAACTTGTGAGCATATTAGAGTCTTCTGGATCTTATGCAGCGGTGGTCCCTTCTTATCGTTTTTTAAAAGCTCATGTAAAAAATGAAAATCATTTATATACTTTGAAACTGGCACAAGCTTATTTTGATCTAAAAAAATGGGATTTAAGTTTACAAGTGATAGAAAAACATATTCCTTTAGTTAAGAGAAAGCCTTTTCAATTACAATTTTTATTTTTAAAAGCTCGTGTGTTGATTAGAACACAACAATATGTTTCGTCAGAAAAGATATTTCGTCAGATTCAAAAATTATCACCTAAATTTTTTAAACAGCGAGACATGTTCTTGTATATATCTTTTATTTATGAGCAAAAAAAAGCATTTCATTTAGCTATTGAGGAATTAAGCCGTCAACCTCCTTCAGATTTTTTAAATACTGAAATTAAGCGATTAAAAGCCCGTCAGCGTCAACAGCCTGGAAAATAGTGACATTAGTTGGCTTGAAAAAAAAGATATATTGGTGGATAAAGTGAAGATAAATTAGACAATGAGTTCATGGTTGATAAGATAGATAACGTCAATAATAGGTTTTGAAAAATGAGTCACTTAAAAGAAATTCGTGGTCGACTGACCAGTGTACACAACACTGAACAGATCACTAAAGCAATGAAAATGGTAGCGGCCGCTCGACTAAGAAAAGCACAGCAGCGCATTTTAAATTTGCGGCCTTATGCGCGTCAGATCTTATCTGTAATGAAGGATGTAGCTCTTGCTTGTGGTATTCAGCACCCAGCTTTAATACAAAAAGATGTAGCTAGAAAAATATTATTAGTTGTACTGACTAGTGATAGAGGTTTATGTGGAGGTTTTAATAATAACATTTGTCGATCAGCAGAAAACTTTTATCAGACTCATAATAATGGCGAAAAATTAGATTTTTTCTTTATTGGTAAGAAAGCTAAAAATTATTTTCAATTCAGAGGACAAAGCGGAATTAGTGAAATCACTCAATTGGATAAAGAGATTTCTTATGAATTAGCTCAGAAAATAGCTGTTGAATTGATTTATTATTTTACTCAAGGACGTTATGATAAGATCTATTTTATTTATAATAGTTTTAAGTCTGTTATTGCCCAGAAGGTGACAAAAGAGGTTTTCTTACCTTTAGATTTGTCAGAAGTTTATTTAGAAGAGAAAAATATTTTTTCTAAAGATTTAATTTTTGAAGTACCAGCGCCACAATTAATAGAAGATTTAATTAAGAAACACTTTGCCGTTCAAGCGTATCGTTGCATGTGTGAAAGTGTCGCGGCTGAATACGGTGCTCGGATGTCAGCTATGGATAATGCAACAAAGAACGCTAAAGAGATTATTTCACATTTGACATTAACTTTTAATAAATTAAGACAAAGCTCCATTACAACTGCACTGATTGAGGTTAGTAGTGGCGTGGAAGCTATGAAATAGCAATAAAGTAGTTATTTAAAAGGAGGAAGCTGAAGTGAATGTGCAAAATAAAAATCTAGGTGAAGGAACTATAAAACAAATACTAGGACCTGTGGTGGATGTAGAATTTCCTACCGATCAATTGCCTCCTATTAAAAGAGCTTTAAAGGTAAAAGATCGTGATTTAGTATTAGAGGTTGCTCAGCATTTAGGAGATGGGCTTTGCCGAACAATAGCAATGTCTGCAACAGAGGGGCTTCAGCGTGAGATAATCGTACAAGATACGGGCAATATGATACGCGTTCCCGTTGGAAAAGAAGTTCTTGGCCGAATTTTAAATGTAACAGGTGATCCTATAGATGAAAAAGGGGATATAGCCGCTTCTACTCACTGGCCCATTCATCGTTCACCCCCATCGCTAGAAGAACAATCTACCCGTGCAGAAATGCTAGTGACTGGGATTAAAGTTGTGGATCTTTTAGCTCCATATATGAAGGGTGGCAAAATAGGGTTATTTGGCGGCGCTGGTGTTGGCAAGACAGTGATTATTATGGAGCTAATTCGGAATATTGCTAGTGAACATGGGGGATATTCTGTTTTTGCCGGAGTAGGAGAAAGAACAAGGGAAGGAAATGATTTGTTTTTAGAAATGAAGCAGTCTGGTGTTTTAAACAAAACAGCTTTAGTCTATGGCCAGATGAACGAACCACCAGGTGCACGAGCGCGTGTAGGTTTAAGTGGATTAACCATTGCTGAATATTTTAGGGATAAAGAGAATCAGGATGTATTATTATTTATAGATAATATTTTTCGTTTTACTCAGGCTGGATCCGAAGTGTCTGCCTTACTTGGGCGTATTCCATCTGCAGTGGGTTATCAACCAACCTTAGCAACTGAAATGGGAGAGCTTCAAGAGAGAATCACTTCTACTAAACAAGGGTCTATCACTTCTGTACAAGCAGTTTATGTGCCGGCAGATGATTATACAGATCCAGCTCCTGCAACGACCTTTACTCATTTAGATGCAACGACTAATTTAGATCGTGATCTAGCTGCAATGGGTATTTATCCAGCCGTTCATCCTTTAGCTTCCACTTCTCGTATTTTAGCCTCTGAAATAGTAGGACAAGAGCATTATCAAACGGCTCGTCGCACACAGGAAGTTTTACAAAGATATAAAGAATTACAGGATATCATTGCTATTTTAGGTGTGGATGAACTAAGTGAAGAAGATAAACAAATTGTTTTTCGTGCGAGGAAGATACAGAAATTTTTATCTCAACCGTTTTTTGTTGCAGAAGCTTTTACTGGAATGAGCGGTAAATATGTTAGCATTAAAGATACTATAGATGGGTTTTCCAGGATATTAAGCGGAGAGTGTGATGAAGTGCCAGAGCAAGCCTTTTATATGGTAGGATCTTTAGATGAAGCTTTAGCAAAAGCTAAAACGTTAAAATAAACAAGGGAGCTTTTCAGGTGACACTTAGTTTAATGACGCCAGAGAAGGAAATTTTAAAGGAACTGGAAGTCACTGAAGTTCTTGTGCCTGGTAAAACAGGTGAACTAGGTATTTTACCTGGACATGCGTCATTAATTTCTACTTTAGCGACTGGCACGTTGAAATATTATACGAAAGCTATACCAAAAGGTACTGCCATCCAAATTCGTTGGGGATATTGTGAAGTGCAGCCAAATAAAGTTATTATTTTAGCAGAAGAAGTAGGGAATAGCGAAAAGGAGTAAAGATGGATTCTTTGGTTCCAGTGTTCGTTTGTGTTGGGGTAGTGTTGATATTTGGTAGTTTGTTGATGGTAGTTGCTAGGTTGTTCAGTTCAAAAGCTTCCTCGAATTCTTTAGCTAAACAGCAACCTTATGAGTGTGGCATTGAAGGAGAAAAACAATCCACCAGTCGAGTGCCAGTGCAATTTTATTTAACAGCTATTTTATTTATTTTATTTGATATTGAAATTGTCTTTTTGTTTCCTTGGGCTTTAGCATTTAATGATTTCATTGTTCAAGGGGAAATTTTACAGGTGCTTGGTGGGATTAGTGTTTTTTTGTTAATTTTTATTTATGGTTTATTTTGGGAAATTTACTCTAAAGCTCTTCAGTGGAAATAAATTAAGAAATATAGGGTTGGATGAGTGGGAACAGATATTTTTGAAATAACAATTAATCTTATTAAAATAATAGTTATTTTTTTTCTAATGGTGCAAATGGTTCCAGTATTAGTGTGGATAGAAAGAAGAGGCTCTGCTTTTATTCAAAATCGTTTTGGTCCAAATCGAGTAGGCCCTTTAGGGCTTACACAACTTTTAGCCGATTTAGTTAAATTTTTATTTAAAGAAGATTTTATGGGAAAAGATGTAAAAAAAAGCTTCTTTTATTGTGCGCCAATATTGTCACTTTTACCAGCTGCACTTGCGTTAGGAGCGGTTCCTTTATCTGCACCAGTAGAAATTACTGCTTTTGAATGGCTAGGACATACATGGGGTCCTTATATTTTTTACTTTCAGTCATTTGTTATGAGTGTGGGGGTGGTTTTTGTATTGGGGGTTAGCTCACTGGCTGTATATCCATTATTACTGGCAGGTTGGTCATCGGGAAGTAAATTTTCGCTGTATGGTGCGCTTCGGGCAAGCGCTCAAACAATTAGTTATGCATTAGCCCTTAGCCTTTGTGTAGTTGGAGTATTGTTGTTGTTTAATACGTTTGATTTTATTGAAATTGCGAAGGCACAAGCCGGTCCTATGCAATTTCATTTTTTTGGGAAAGAGGTAACGTGGTTGATGTTGCCTAATTGGGGAATTTTCTATCAACCTCTTGGAGCAATATTATTATTTATCGCTTTATTTGCGGAAAGCAATCGTTTGCCTTTTGATCTACCGGAGGCAGAAGCAGAACTTGTTGCTGGTTACCATACAGAATATGGAGGGATTAAAATTATTATGTTTTATATGGGTGAGTATGGTCATATGTTGCTAGCAAGCGTTTTAATGGTTACTTTTTATTTCGGCAGTTATACTTTGTGGCCATTTTTAACTCCGGATACTTTACGTGCATTGCTTGCTTCTTTTTCTCCCACTTATGTTAGTCTTATTAGTTCTTTGGTTTTACACTTAGTGTTTATGGCAAAAACCGTTATATTTTTATGGATATTTATCTGGGTTAGATGGACTTTGCCGCGTTTTCGTTATGATCAATTAATGGATTTAGGTTGGAAAACGCTTTTACCATGGGCGCTCTTTAATGTGGTCATAACTGGAGTGTGGATTTTTTTAATGAGAACAAACTGGTCTTAATCGATCAGGAGTATTATTTAATATAATAAGTAAACTTTTATACTTAAATAATTATTTTGAGCGGGTTATAAAATAGGAGCGGATATTGGATATATTGTTTTTTGTTCTCTCTGCAGTTGTATTATATGGGGCTTTTCAGGTAGTCACTCATACACATTTAGTTGTGTGTGCTTTACATCTAGCTGGATCTATGTTGGCCTTGGCCGGACTATTTTTTATTTTAGGTGCACAGTTTATTGCGGCGGTTCAGGTCTTAGTTTATGCCGGTGCAGTGATGGTGCTATTTGTAATGGTAGTAATGCTTTTTAATTTAAAGGAATCGAATCAGCAATTGTTTAGTTCATGGGTTGGGTTAAAAGCAGCAATAGTATTTTTATTTACAGGGCTTGTTGCTGGCGTGTTTCCAGCGTCAATGTACGTGTTATACCCTGTTACTATTAAGGAAGTAAGTCCGGCTTCTACTGTCACTCTTGCTAAATTATTATTTTCTGAATATTTATTTGCTTTTGAATGTGTCGGGGTATTGTTATTAGTTATTGCTGTTGGAGCAGCTGTACTTTGTTTGCGTCCTCATCCTAAGGAGAACAAATGGGAGTAAGTATTGATTCATATTTAATGGTATCTTTAATGTTGTTTGCAATTGGTTTTTTTGGGGTTCTTTCTCGTCGGAATCTATTAGTATTACTTATGAGCATTGAGTTAATGTTGAATGCAGTTAATTTGGCGTTTGTAGCATTTAGTCAGTTACATGCTATTCCAGCGGCTGGAGTTGCTGCCTTATTTGTTATAAGTATTTCGGCAGCGGAAGCTGGTGTTGGACTCACTTTAATTGTTTTGATTAGTCGCCGGGTGAAGAAGGATACGCAATGGGTTCAGGAGATTTTAAATTCATGATTCAAATATTAATAACTATTTTGTTGTTAGCGCCGTTAGCTGGTTTTTTTTTCAATGGGTGGAGATGGTCTGATGTGCGGACTCACTTAGCTGGTGCGATAGGTTCCCTAGCTTGTATGGTATCTTTTATCTGTGGATTAATGTTGTTTATTTTATTATTGAATAATAAATTAGACGCATTTGATGTGTCTTTTTTTCCTTGGGTACAAGTTGGTGATTTTAGCGTTTCTTTTTCTTTTTTAATCGATCCTTTAAGTGTGTTGATGTTGCTAGTGATAACTGGTGTGGGATTTTTAATTCATTTGTTTAGTATCTATTACATGAAGCACGATTCACGACCTGCTCGATATTTTGCTTATCTGAATTTATTCTTATTCAGTATGATGATTTTGGTGCTGGCGGATAATTTGTTACTCATGTTTATTGGTTGGGAGGGCGTGGGGCTGTGTTCTTATCTATTAATTGGTTTTTGGTTTCAGGATGAAAAAAAAGCTCGTGCAGGGTTGCAGGCTTTTATTGTTAACCGTGTAGGTGATATTGGTTTTTTAATTGCAATGTTCATTTTGTTCTCGCAGTTAGGTTCTTTACAATTTAAGGAGATGATATCAGCTGTTTCTGCAGGATCTTTGGAAGGCGCTTCTGTGTGGATAGTTTGTCTTTGTCTACTACTTGGAGCCGTGGGAAAGTCAGCTCAGATTCCGCTTTATGTATGGTTACCTCCAGCAATGGCGGGACCAACGCCAGTTTCTGCTTTAATTCATGCAGCTACGATGGTAACAGCTGGAGTGTATTTAATTTGCCGGATGAGCTTTTTGTTTGTTTTAACACCACCGATGTTAAATATTGTTAGTTGGATTGGTGCGATTAGCGCGCTTTGGGCCGCACTAGTGGCTGCTGCTCAAACAGATATAAAGAAGGTATTAGCTTATTCTACTGTGTCTCAGTTGGGATATATGTTTATTGCTGTGGGGTTGGGTGCTTTTAGTACAGGGCTGTTTCATTTAATGACACATGCTTGCTTTAAAGCGTTACTTTTTTTATCTGCAGGAGCTGTCATTCATATTTGTGCTGGTGAGCAAAATATTTATCAAATGGGAGGAGTAAAAGCTCGTGCACCATTCGTGTGGTTTAGTTTTTTTATTGGAACTTTAGCTTTGATAGGACTACCCCCTCTTGCTGGTTTCTTTAGCAAAGATGAAATTTTATGGTCTGCTTTATCCTCTGGCCAGATAGCTTTATTTGTCGTCGCTGGATTAGCAGCGGTTTTGACTGTATTTTATATGACCCGACTTTTTATATTGGTATTTCATGGTCAGCCGAGAGGGAGCCTGGATAAAAAACAGATACATTCTTTAGGTTTTTGTGCAAAATTTCCGCTAATGGCATTATCTGTATTATCCGTTATCACTGGCGTTTTAGGCTTACCACATTTAATTAGAGCTTATCTTCCTGGTCATCCTCCTCATTTCTTACAGGAATTTTTGAAGTCGTCTTTATCTCCTTATCCTGTAGTACATCACTTATTTGATTCGCATTCAATTTTATGGGCAGAAGCAAGTTTAATGATTAGTTCGTCTGTTGTAATTACTTTAGTTGCTAGTGTGACCGGGTATATATATTTAAAGAAATCAGAATTTCTCCAAAGAATTAAAAATAAATATTTATTTTTATTTCATACTTTAGAACAAGGTGGTTTTGTTAATTCTTTTTATCACAAAGTTTTTGTTAAACCAGTTCTGCATTTCAGCCATGAATTAGAGGTTTCTGTCGATCGTGGATTAGTGCAAGGGTTGTTAATAGTCCCGCAACGCTGGATCTTGCTATTAAAAGACACATTTATGCTAATGCAAAATGGAAAAATCCAGCAATATGCAACCTATATCTTAATTGGTGTCATTGTTTTAATGTTGGGTGTTTTATTAGGATAAGCTTATGTTAAGTATTTTGATATTTATGCCTTTGTTGTTTAGTTTGTTTTTAATTCCTGCCAAACGTGTAACGACGGTACGAGTCGTTTCGCTGATTTGTAGTAGTTTTTATTTTTTATTTAGCTTGCTCCTTTTTTATTTTTTTAATCCAGATAGTGAGCACTTGCAACTGGTTGAAAAAATGGAATGGTTTTCTCTATTAGGTGTGCAGTATTTTGTTGCAATAGATGGGTTATCTTTTTGGTTTGTTATTTTAACAGCTTTTTTAAGTCCTATTAGTGTTTTAGCTTCTTGGAATTCAATTAAGGAAAAAGTTAAAGGATTTCATATTTGTGTTTTTTTAATGATCACAGCTATTATGGGTACATTTCTGTCTTTGGATGGAGTTCTTTTTTATATGTTTTTTGAAAGTTCTTTAGTTCCGCTTTACTTTATTATTGGTATTTGGGGTGGAAAGCAGCGTATTTATGCTGCAATGAAGTTTTTTATTTATACTGCTTTTGGTTCTTTGTTTCTATTAGCTGGCATTGCGGCATTTATGCATTTGGTATGGCAAAATACTGGTCAAATGAGTGCAAGTATTGTGGATTTTTATTCTGTGACTCCAGTTTTTGTTCGTTCTAATTGGTTGAATCAACAAAATATTTTGTTTTTTTGTTTTTTTATACCGTTTGCTATTAAGTTACCTATGGTACCGTTTCATACTTGGCTACCTTTAGCTCATGTGGAGGCTCCAGCTACTGGATCTGCGTGGTTAGCGGCAGTGATTCTAAAAATGGGAGCTTATGGTTTTTTACGTTTTATCTTTCCATTATTTCCACAATCAGCAGAATTTTTTGCTCCAGTAGTATGTTGGTTGGGTGCCTTTAGTATTATCTATGGTGCTTTTATGGCGTTAGCTCAAACAAATATCAAAAAATTGGTGGCTTATTCTTCCGTATCTCATATGGGGTATATTTTATTAGGGTTATTCAGTTGGAATATTTATGGTTTAACTGGATCTTTTTATCAGGCACTCACTCATGCTCTATCTTCCGCTAGTTTATTTTTAATGGTAGGTATGCTGCAGGAAAGAACACGTAATTTAAATATTTCTGAATATGGGGGGGCAGCAATTCGTATGCCTATTTTAGCTTGCTTTTTTGTTAGTGTGTCTTTATCAGCTATTGCTTTACCAGGAACCGGAGGTTTTATTTCTGAGTTTTTTGTATTAATAGGTGCATTTTCTGCAGGCAAATGGGAGAGTTTAATTATTGCAGTTGCAGCTATTGTGATAACAGCTGCAGTCATGCTGTATTTAATTCATCGTGTTTTTTTTGGAATGCCTAGAGCAAGTACACAGAAATTATTTCCTTTGTCTAGAAGAGAAAAATATTTGCTTGTGCCGTTTGTGGTACTTATTTTTGTCACTGGGTTGTTTCCTGGTGCATTTTTAAAATATTCTTCTAAAAGCTTGGATTGTCTTATCAAAAGGCAGGATCAATGTTCGTTGAGTGTATATGTACCAGATTTTACTCAAGGTGTAGTTAATGAATGATGTTTGGTTGAGTTCTCCCATTTGGCTGATAGTCATTACCAGTCTTATTCCTCTAACTTTGAAACTGTTCAATGGTAACCAGGAGGTAGCTAAGAAATGGGTATGCACCGCTAGTATTGTAGGATTAATTTTATCTGCTGGATGTCTCCTTTATATTTGGCCAGGTGAATCCGTATATTTATTTTCTAACACTTTAGCTTTAGATATATTTCGTAGTTATGCTTCTCTTTCACTTTTGGTACTAGCGCTAGTGGTTGTATTGATAACTCCTTTTCATCCGCAAGTGGATCTATCCTATTTATCTGAAACTTTGTTTTTATATTTGAATGCCTTAGCTGGCTTATTGGCATTAACGTGGTCTAATAATTTATTGATTGCCTTTGTTAGTTTAGAACTAGCAAGTATGGCTTTTTACTTATTAATCGCTTTAGGTCTTAAGGGGCGGAAAGAAGCTCTATTTGCTAGTTTTAAATATTTTGTTTTAGGATCTTTAGCAAGTGCGATTTTGTTATATGGAATGGCATTTGTAGTAGGGATGGTGCATCATTTTGATCTTGCTCGGTTGTTGCAAGAAAATCCTGAGTTGCTAAGCAGTTCCCCTCTGTTGGCATTAGGAGTGGTTTTTATCAGCGCGGGATTTTTATTTAAAGTGTCTGTGTTTCCATTTCAATTTTGGCTGCCGGATGTGTACAGAGGATCTTTTACTCCATTATTAATTTTGATGGCTGGGGGAATGAAAATTGCTGTTTTTACTTTACTGTATCAATGGACAAAAAATTTGTTTTCTGGCTTAGAGCCCATGTTTTTTCTGTCTGTTTTACAATGGATGGCGGTTTTAAGTGTTCTTTTTGGTAATATTTTGGCGGTTTTACAAACTGACTTTAAGAAAATGCTACTTTTTTCTACTGTGGCGCATTCTGGCTATTTACTGATGATCTTTTTATCTGCATCTGCTGGGTCTACTCTAGCTCCTTCCGGTCTACTTTATTATTTGATGATATATGCCGCTATGACAGCAGGTATTTTTTTATGTCTTTTACCCTTGGAGAAAGACAGTCAGCCTCATGTACCACTGAGTCATTTAAAAGGGCTTTCACGAAGCCAACCTTTGTTGGCGTTTTTTATTACTATTTTTTTGCTTAGCCTAGCAGGGATTCCACCACTCGGGGGCTTTATTGCTAAATTATTTTTATTTCATAGTTTGTTGAATCAAGGTTTTTGGTGGCTGCTGTTTTGGGCTATTTTAGGCTCAGCGATTGCTTTTTATTATTATTTAAAACCTGTGGCTTTATTATATATGGATACTTCTAGCAGTGTAGTTGAATTGAAAAAACCTTCAGCTTTAATAACCGGCATTCATATTTCGCTAACTGTGTTTATTATCATTATGGGAGTTTATCCATTCTTAGTAGAATTTAATTGAAGCAGTTTGTCATAAATGAATAACCATATTTATTCATTATGGATAATCACAACGTTTCTATCAGTTATTTTAATATTATATTTGATTAGTCAGGTGATAGTATTTAACAAGTAGCGTATTTGACTAGTCAGCATAAAATAAGGATTATATAGGTAGAAATTGATGATTAGTAAAGTAATGGAAGTATAAGAGTAGTCAAAAATAGTATTTAGTCATTGGGGTAGTCATCAATTATGAATAGTCATCAATTAGAGTAGTCATATTTAAGATAATATGGATATTCAAATAAAGGAAAGTATCAATGGGTGACCTTAAAGATAGCACAGAAAAAAGTGATAAAGGGCTTTCTTTAAATGAATACTCTAATAAGTATCATATTAGTATTTCTACATTAAGAAGAAGGATTCGATCTGGATGCATTCGTTTTTATTTAAAGGCAGGTAAATATTTTCTGAGAGATGTAAAACCTGAAAATATTCAACTATTAGACCAGTTACAACTACCTAAAAATAATCAATCACCTCAGAAAAAAAAAATGAATCTAGATTCTGTTATGCCGGATATAAAGCTCTCAAATTTAAAACCACAAAGTGTACTAGATCAGTTTTTAATATCTCAACGTGATCTCTATAAACAGTTAGAGCTTAAGGATCAAAAAATTACAGATTTACAAAATCAATTAGCTGATTTACAGACACTCACCGCGCTTTTAGAAAAAGAAAATAAGCAACTAAAAGCACTGTCTAAGCAAGAGCAAGCTTTAGAGGATTGGTTTGACGGAACAAAGGGTTTATAAATGCGCGCTGCTTCTATTGCTCGTTTATCTGACTATGAAGGCAAAACTGTACGGATAAAAGCGTGGGTATATAGTTTACGTTCTTCTGGAAAAATTAGTTTTTTGTTAATTAGAGATGGTAGTGGATGGTGCCAATGTGTCGTGCGTACAGATGAGATAAATAAAAACAGCGCACAGTTGGAAGTATTTAACAGTTTAAAGCAGGAAGATTGTGTTGTTGTAGAAGGAGTAGTGAAAAATCGCCAGCAAGACTGGGAAGTTCATGTTCAGCATCTTTCTAAATTAGCTTTGAATAAAAATTCGCAGATTGAAAAATCATTTATATATCCATTGGGAAAAAAAAATCATGGAATTGATTTTTTATTAAATCATCGGCATTTATGGTTACGATCTAAAAGACCTTGGGCAGTGTTAAGAATTCGTCATACAATGACAAGAGCTATTCATAGTTTTTTTGCGCAAAAAGATTTTGTGCAGGTAGATGCTCCTTTGATAACTCCTACAGCTTGTGAAGAAAGTAGCAGTCTTTTTCCTGTTCGGTTTTTTAATAAAGAAGATGTGTATTTAAGCCAAAGTGGGCAATTGTATATGGAAGCCGCCGCGGCAGCATTTGGTAAGGTATATTGTTTTAATCCAGTATTTCGTTCTGAAAAATCTAGCACTCGCCGACATTTATTGGAATTCTGGATGGTAGAACCAGAAATAGCTTTTTATGATCTTAATCAGTGTATGGTACTTGTAGAAGAACTAATAGAGTATGTTATCGCACAGGTACTGCAACATAAACAAAAAGAGTTGGATCTATTGGAAGTAGATAAAGTCGCTTTAAAAAAAATTACTGCACCTTTTCCGCGTTTATCTTATAGGGAAGCTTGTCAAATTTTAAAAGAGAAAAAAAATTCAACAGATGAAATAGATTCTGCTGCTGGGTTAGGAGGAGAAGATGAAACTATTTTAAGTTCCTGCTTTGAAAAACCTGTTTTTATTCATCATTATCCTTTAGCCGCTAAAGCTTTTTATATGAAAACAGATCCTGAGAATACTGAATATTCTTTAAGTTTTGATCTATTGGGGACCCAAGGATATGGGGAGCTGGTAGGTGGATCGGAAAGAGAGGATAATTTAGATACATTAGAGCGGAAAATACAACAACATCAATTGGAGAAGAAACATCTTGAATGGTATTTGGATTTAAGAAGATATGGAACTTTTCCACATAGTGGTTTTGGTTTAGGTGTGGAACGAATGTTAAGTTGGGTTTGTGGTTTAAATCATGTGCGGGAAAGTATTGCTTTTCCAAGAATGTATGGGAGGGCTTTTTTTTGAAAGAATCATCTAAAAAATTAACAAGTAGTGAAAACTCAGGAGAAATTTCTCAAAAATTACAGCAGTTAAAAGATAAAAATAGACAGGCTTTTTTAGCTGGTGGAGAAGATAAGATACAAAAGCATCAAGTGGCAGGACGGCTGACTGCACGTCAGAGACTGCAGGTGTTACTAGATCCAGGTAGTTTTAATGAGCTAGATCGCTTTGTGATTCATCGTTGTCATAATTTTAACATGCAAGAAAAGCAAATCGCCGGTGATGGAGTGATTACAGGTTTTGGAAAAATTAACTCGCGCCCAGTGTTTGTTTATAGTCAGGATTTTACTGTTTTTGGTGGTAGTATGTCTCGCACGCAAGCAGATAAAATTTTAAAAGTTATGGATTTAGCTCTTAAAAATGGAGCACCGATTATTGGATTAAAGGATTCTGGTGGAGCACGTATTCAAGAAGGGGTATCTGCTTTAGGTGCTTATGGAGATATTATGCAACAAAATGTACGTCTATCAGGTGTGGTACCTCAGATTAGTGCTATTATGGGCCCTTGTGCTGGAGGGGCGGTATATTCTCCAGCTCTTTCAGATTTTATTTTTATGGTAGAGAATTCTAGTTATATGTTTCTTACCGGACCAGATGTCATTAAAACGGTTACCCATGAAGAGATTAGTAAAGCTGAACTGGGCGGATCCGCTATTCATACAGAAAAATCAGGTATCGCACACTTTGCATTAAAAGATGATAAACAATGTTTGATGATGATTCGATTATTAATGGGTTTATTGCCCGCAAATAATTTAGAAGATCCACCTATCGTTGAATGTAAAGATCCAATAGATAGAATATCTACTGGATTGAATCATTTTATTCCAGATAATGTGAAAAAATCATATGACATGAAAGAGTTAATTCAAGAAGTGGTGGATGATTCATTTTTTTAGAATTAAAAGAGCATTATGCGCGTAATATTTTAACTGGTTTTGCTCGTCTGAATGGATCTACAGTGGGTATTGTGGCAAATCAACCACAAGTGCTTGCAGGCTGTATCAATATTTCAGCCAGTTTGAAGGCTAGTAGATTTATTCGGTTTTGTGATTGTTTCAATATTCCTATTATTAGCTTTGTGGATGTACCAGGATTTTTACCAGGAGTGGATCAAGAATATGGTGCAGTGATTACTCATGGGGCGAAGCTACTTTACGCTTATGCAGAAGCTCGCGTGCCAAAAATTACTGTGATTGTTAGGAAGGCTTATGGTGGAGCATATATTGTTATGGGATCTAAACATTTAGGTGGTGATATTAATTTAGCTTGGCCGTCAGCAGAAATTGCAGTGATGGGGGCTGAAGGAGCCGTGGGACTTATTCATAAAAAACAAATTAGTTTGGCTAAAAATAAAGAACAAGAAAAACAAAAATATACTGAAGAATATGAAAAAATTTTTAATAATCCTTATCGTGCAGCGGAAGTGGGATACATAGATGAAGTTATTGAACCAGCTCACACAAGATATAAGCTCATCCAATCATTAAATATTACTCAAAATAAAAGAGTAAAAGCGCCAGAAAAAAAACATGGTAACATTCCCTTGTGAAGCTTTATTATGTAGGCATAAAATATCTATTTGATATCGCTTGGTTGACGCATAATAAGTAAGGTGAGAGGTTAGTTTGCAAAAGCTTGATGGATAAAATAAAAAGACTTTTATGTAGGATAACATGTTTAAAAAAATTCTTATTGCTAATCGGGGAGAAGTAGTTATTCGGGTGATTCGTGCCTGTAAAGAATTAGGTATTCAAACAGTCGCTGTATACTCTGAAGCAGATCGAAACAGTTTACATGTTATATTAGCTAGTGAAGCTTATTATATTGGTCCAGCAGAGAGTCGGTTATCTTATCTAAATATTGATCGAATTATTAGCACTGCTTTAAAAGCAAAAGTAGATGCTATTCATCCTGGATATGGGTTTTTAAGTGAGAGTGCGGAGTTTGCCCGTGCTTGTCGAGATGCTGGTATTCACTATATTGGTCCGTCAGCAGAAATTATTTCCGCAATGGGAGATAAAGTACACTCTAGAAAGCAAGTGGAGAAATTGGGTGTACCTGTATCTCCTGGTTTAAATCGTCCTTTAAAAGATATTAAAGATGCGCGGGATACTGCACGTACAATTGGTTATCCGGTAATACTAAAAGCTTGTGGAGGAGGTGGAGGAAAGGGTATTCGCGCTGCTCATAGCCCAGTGGAACTGAGTCGTGCTTTTAAAGCTTGTCAAACAGAATCTCAGAATTTTTTCGGTACAGCAGATGTTTTTATGGAAAAATTAATTACTAATCCTAAACATATAGAAATACAGGTGCTGGCTGATCAGCATGGTAAAGCATTGCATTTATTTGACCGTGAGTGTTCTATTCAAAGAAGACACCAGAAATTAATTGAAGAATCTCCAAGTCCCACTTTACCTTCATCCGTGCGATCTGCAATGACGGCAGCTGCATTAACTATTGTGAAAAAAATCAATTACACTAATGCGGGTACTGTTGAGTTTATTTATGATAGTAAAGAAAAAAAATTTTATTTTTTGGAGATGAACACTCGGTTGCAAGTGGAACATCCAGTAACAGAATTAGTGACAGGAGTGGACTTGGTAAAAGAACAAATTTTTATTACTGCTGGACATAAATTAAAACTCTCTCAAGAGCAGCTTCAACAAAAAGGACATGCGATTGAATTGAGAATTTGTGCAGAAGATCCTCATAGTTTTTTACCTAGCCCAGGTCGCATTCGTCGTTGTCGCATTCCTCAAGGCCCTTTTGTTCGTGTGGATGGCTATTGTTATACAGGATATAAGGTGCCTATTCATTATGATCCAATGATTGCTAAATTAATTAGTTGGGGTAAGGATCGAGAAGATTGTATTAATAAATTACAAAGAGCATTGAGTGAATTTTCATTAACTGGCATCAAAACTAATATTCTTTTGCACCGGAATATTTTAATGCATGAACTCTTTTTAAGTGGCGATTATACTACTCAGTTTATAGAACAATTTATTAGTCAACAGAGCACTAAGCAGTTATCCAGTTTTGTGGATGATCGGGTGTTCTTAATTTCTGCAGCGATTATGGCGTATAAAAAATATAAAAAACAGCCGTTGGTCAATACAAGTAATCGTTGGAAGCAGAAGGCAAGATTGGAAAACTAGAGGTTTTAAATGATCTTTATTGCTCAGGCGGATGATAAGGAATACACAGTAGAAGTGCGAGAAACAGCACTGAAATGGCAACTTCAATTGACAGATAAAAAGACGGGTCAAACACAAACTCACTCTGTCGCTAAAAAAAATTTTCATCCGCTGGGAGAATTTATTAGTTTTATTTTTAATCATCGTTCTTATTTAATGGATATTGTTGTTCATAAAGATGATTATACTATATTTGCTAGAGGTTCTTTTAAAACGGTTAAACTTCTGACAGAGGAGAGATTATTTTTACAGGAAATGGCAAGCTCTTTATCTGGTGGTGCAGCGGCAGATATTCATTCTGGTATGCCAGGCCGAGTAGTAGAAATTCCTGTAAAAGTAGGAGATAAAGTTATAAAAGGTGATTTAATATTGGTCATGGAAGCAATGAAAATGGAAAATGAAATTTTGGCACCAGGTAGTGGTATTATTAAAAAAATTTATGTTAAAGAAGAACAGAGCGTCAGTACTGGAGTGTGTTTAATGTCTCTACAGCTAAATACTTCTTCTTAAAAAAATTATATCAAATAATCTTATGAATTATTGTTTTTTACTTAGGATTTGAGTGAGATAAATAGATACCTCATAAAGCCCTATTAAAGGGAGTAGAAGTACAATTTGGCTTATTAGATCCGGTGGAGTGATTAAAGCAGATATAAAAGCTAACAGCACTATTGCATGCCTTCTATATCGTTTTAATATTGCCGGGGATAGAATATTCATTCGGCAAAGAGCGATTAAAATTAATGGCGTTTCAAAGATTCCACCAAAGACTAAGGCAAAGCGTGTGAAAAAAGATAGATAATGTTTAATTGTGATAAAGGGCTGATTTTCTACACTACCAAATGGAATTAATACATGAAATACAAGAGGTAATATTATTATATAGACAAAGATCACACCAAATAAAAATAAAAATAAACCAGCTATCCAAAATAAAATAAATACTTTTTTTTCTTTTTGATATAATCCTGGAGCGATAAATTGCCATATTTGATAGCTCCAAAATGGACTAGCTATTAATACTCCGGTGAAAGCAGAAATTTGCAAATAAGCTAACAAAGCGTCTAAAGGTGCAGTGAATATCAAAGATCCGTTTGTGTGTTTTAAAAAGGGTTGAATAGGTTGGCGTAAAAAATACAATATTTGTGAACTGAAAAACCAACATATAATACAACAGATAAGAATGATAAAAAGGCTTTTAAATAACCTTTGTTTTAACTCTGTTAAGTGCGATTCTAAGTCAGCGCTAACTGGATTTTTTTGCATGATCATGTTGTGTGTTTTTAGCAGTAGAATCTAAGTGTTTAGGATGAACAGGTAAATTCCATTGCTTTTCTAATTGGTGAAAAATGTTTTTCATTTCATGGATCCAACGCACTATCGTACGGGCTAAAACGGGTAGTTCTTTAGGGCGAAATAAAATTAAAATCAATAAACTGATACTGATCAATTCTATTATACCAAATCCCAACATAATATGTTCTCCTAGTGAGTTTTATGTATCTTTTTAAAAGAAATGTTAATACCATAGCGCACTAATTCTTTAGCTTCTTGAGGAGAATGAGTGTCCATATACTGGTTAATTAAAGATAATAAATAAGGCGCTTTAGCTAGAGAATGTTGTTGAATGCGAAATAAAATAAACATTAAGTCTAAAAATCGGTCGGCTAGTTCTTTAAATACAGTTTGATTTTGTAAATTAGCTAATGTTTCATAAGCTCTTCGACCCATAGTGATATAATAATCTACAGAAACAGTTTTTCTCTTTAATGAATCCCTAAAAAATCCACTTAGATATAAGCTGGTATCTCCTACTTTTTTTAAAGCACTTTTCATAGAGGTAGAAGAAGAATGGGCGTATAAATAAGTTTCTGCTAAAGTCCTGATATGTCTTTTGCCAGATGAAGTAACTCCTTCAAATAAATGGTCTGTGAAAATATAAAATTGTAGCAAGTTACTAAGATAATCTTTTACTTCTGTAGAAACATATACGCCGGATTCAGTCATTTTTCGTTGAATTAAAGTTTTAAAGAATTCAGGGGCTGTTGTTGCTAAATGATGTTTGAGCATTTGTAGTCAATCATAACAAATTGATTATACTTTTTCAAATATTCAAAAAATTAGCCGATTAGATTTTCTTTCTTGATTTTTTAGTTATCACAAGAGATAATATACCCGTTTAAATATACAGACGTATAACTATATTTAAATAATATTGTATATTAAGTATTTAATAGGAAAAGTTGAATATTATATGCTTGATAGTAAATATATAAAAAATGAAAATTATTTATAATTATTCTATATTTCAAGGTTTCTTACATGCCAAATAACAATCAAGATACTTCACAAAAGAACTCGGTAAAAAAAAATCAACATACTCGTAAATCTTCTTTAAAAAAAGCAGCAAAAACAATTATGTCTCGTGGTCAAAAAATAGCGGCCTTAAAAAAATTGAAGAATTTTAAAATTAGTAGAAAATCAGAGAAATCTACTGGTGCGGATCCTTCTATTTCTCAAGAAGCAAACCTCTTAGCAGATTTGAAAAACCAACATGATAGTTTACGTAAAAAATATGAATACTTATCAGCAGAATATGCTAATTATCAAAAACAAACAAACAAACAAATTGATCATTTAAAAAAATATGACGGACAGTTTTTTATTGAGAATCTCTTAAATTCTGTAATAGATGATTTTGATACAGCAATGGAATGGAATTTGACAGATAAAAGTTTACAGGACTTTAAAATAGGCATTCAAATGATTTATGATCGCTTTAAAAAGGTGCTCAAAAATGCAGGTGTTATAGAGTTAGAAAGCTCTGGAAAACCTTTTGATCCCGCTGTGCATTCAGCTATTGGTTCTGCTTCTAGTGATAAAGTACCTCCTGAACATGTTTTAAGTGTTTTGAAAAAGGCCTATATGTTTCACGATAAACTTATTCGTCCAGCATTAGTGATCGTTGCAGAAGATCCTAAGCAAAAGAAGAATGAATAAAAAAGATTACTATAAAATCTTACAGGTATCCCCTTTAGCTAGTTCCCGGGCTATTAAAAAATCTTATCAAAAATTAGCGCAGCGATATCATCCAGATAAAAATAAAAGTAATCCACAAGCAACAGAGATATTTAATGATATTAATGAAGCATACCAAATTTTGAGTGATTCCTTTAAAAGGAAAGATTTTGATCGACAAATAAAAAAACAAAAAGAAAATTTTAAACACAAAGATTCTTTTTCTCCTTTATATGATTCTTTTCATGTATATCCTCCGGAAGCATTTGAAAGCCCCCCATCTTCTACATGGCAGCCACCACCTATGTCTCATCCTCCGTCATCTTCTCCGGATTTTTGGGGTATATTCAATCGATTTGCTACAATGGTGAAAACTTTTTTTAAAAGTGCTCAAAATTCTTTACATACGGAACACATAATATGTGGAAAGCTGGATATTTCATTAGAAGAAGCAGCTTTTGGTTGTCAAAAATCCATTATTGTAAAGATGACAGAAAAAGGAAAAAAAATCCAAAAAAAAATATTGATTACTGTACCGCCTGGATCGGAACATTTGCAGAAGATTAAAGTTAACGAAAAGTCTTATCCCTTTTTGCATAATATATACGTTCAAATATGTTATCAGCCACATCCATTTTTTAAAAAATTCGAGCAAGACATATTAATGGATTTACCCGTTTCTTTTACAACAGCTGTTTTGGGTGGTAAAGTGGAGGTGCCAACTATTAGAGGGGCTGTATCATTTCAGCTGCCAGTTGCTTGTCATAATGGCCATACCATTCGTCTGAAAAAACAAGGGTTTCCTCCTACAGCTAAGGCAGATGCAGGAGATATGTTAGTTACTGTGCGTATTGATATTCCAACTGATTTATCTGAAGAGGAAAAGAATTGGATAAAAAAAATACATGATCGCCGGCCGCTTTGTCAATCTGTCTCGGAGTTTAATATTCAGTATAAACATTTTTTGAAAGATAGAAGAATAAATGAGTGAAAGATAGTAAAGTATGGTTCATTTGAAAAAATTAAAATGGATATGTCATTTTATATACGCAAGTATTTTTATTATTTGTGTTGTTAACTGTGTTTTGATGCCAACGACACGTTATTTACCACGTTTTTCACAAATTAAAAAAGTGAAATCCAAAGTAGTTAAAAAGCAGTTACAGCTTAAGCCATATTCTTTAGTAAAGGAAGCACAGAAAACAGTTATTCATAAACCTTTAAGTCGACAAAGGGTTCATGGTTTAAAGAATATTTTAAAAAAACCGATACCAGCTGGAATTAAAGATATTACTTTAATGATCCTTGCACAACATTATCTTCATATTAAATCTTATAAGAAATCACTCCATTATTATTCTATGGTGCAAAATAATCCTTGGAAAGAAAAGGCTAAATTAAACCAAGCAAAAATTTATTACTATTTAAATCAATATATTAAGGCTGAAAAAGCTCTGATGTTTATTATTAATAACTCCGTTTCATTAAAAATTGTAAAAGAAGCTTGTCGGTTGCAGGAGATGATTGTTTTAAAACACTACCCCAATCAGCCTTTAAAACTTCTAAAGGTATATAGTGTTATTCTAGGCAATGAAGTGGGAGATAAAGATTCTTATCATAAAAAAGCACAGAATATAATTTTTTCACTAAAGGATCAAAATCTTTTAAATCTTGTGAAAGAGAGTTTTATTCAACCGATGCAAGATTGGATCTATTTTCGAGCTGGAAAAATTTTGTTTTATCGTGAAGAATTTAAACAATCTTATCGTTTTTTTAAAAAAGCGCTTAAGTTTGCTAGTCATGCATCTTTAGAAGCAAGAGCTCTAAAATATGTGCAAGCGATTGAATCTCGTAAAAAAGTAAATCCGTATCGTATTGGAGCTATTTTGCCTTTAAGTGGTCCATCGGCATCTATTGGTAAACGTACCTTACAGGGGCTGCAATTAGGATTAGGATTTTATACTCAGTCAGACACCACTTTTCAGTTAGCGGTGCTGGATAGCCAAGGTTTATCAGGTGAAGCAAAAAAAGCAGTTAAAACTTTAGTGATGCAACATCATGTGATTGGCATTATTGGAGGGGTACTGAGTAAAACGGCTTTGGCGATAGCTGATGAAGCACAAAATTTTGGTGTACCAACTATTTTGCTTTCTCAAAAAGCTTGGATTACTCGTGGTAAAAAATATATTTTCCAAAATAGCTTAAGCTCTCATTTAGTTGTGGATCAAATGATTCAATTTCTCATGAATCAATTATCTATTAAGCGATTTGCTTTGCTTTATCCAAACGATAGTTATGGAGTAGATTATGCCAATAATTTTTGGTCTGCTGTTGAACAAAAAAAAGGTGTCATTACTGGAGCTCAAATTTATAAACCAGGTGAAACAGACTTTAATGGTCCATTGCAACGTCTAGTTGGCACATATTATAAAAAAGATAGAGAGCAAGAATATAGAGAAAAATTAAAAAAATGGTATCAGCAAAAAGCTTATCGTCCTGGTCGTCGTCTGACTCCACCAACTACTTTATTGGAGCCACAGGTTGATTTTAAAGTATTATTTGTTCCGGATTCAGCTAAGGTGCTCAGTTTAATCGCTTCTCATTTAGCTTATAATGATATTAAAGATATTTATCTTATTGGTCCGGTTTTATGGAACAAGGGTAAGGCAATAAGGAAACAGTCTAAATATGTAAATAAAATATTTTTTGCAGATACTGGTCTCAATAGTTCAGCTTTTAAAAATAGTCAGTTCTATCAGATGTTTTATCGCACCTTTGGGCATAAAGCTGGATTGTTTGAAACGCAAGCTTATGAATCTTCGTTAGTTTTTCGTCAGCTAATTGCTGGAGGTATTCGTTCACGCAGTGAGTTAAAAAAACAGTTAAGTATATTAAAACGATTTCATGGGCCTATTGGCTGGATTCATATTAATGAAAACAGGGAATTTGTCCGTCCTCTTCCTATTTTTAAAATAGAAAACAAAAAAATCTCTTTAGTTTCCAATCCTGTAGCTTCTGTTAAATAAAATCCAGACTTCTGATTATATTTTATTTTTATAAATAGTTCTATTAAAGCCATTTTTAATTTATCCGAAAAGATTAACATAACTGAAGGTGTAATTAAATGAACAATAAAATACCTATTCCTCAAAGTTTACCTCTTTTACCATTAAGAGATGCAGTTGTATTCCCTTATATGTTGCTATCCTTATATATAGGGCGGGATGTTTCTAAAAAAGCAATTAATGAAGCCTTAAAAAATAATCGTATTATTTTTGTAGCTGCACAGAAAAATAAAGAAACTGAAGATATCTCTAAACACTCCATTTTTAATATTGGAACTGCTGCAATGATACTACGTATGAGAAAATTGAAAGATGGTCGGATGAAAGTGTTGATTCAAGGATTAGCGCGTGGCTGCATCTCTGATATGAAAATGTTGGAAGATTATTATGTTGTACAGGTTAAAGAAATTCCTGATTTGGAACATAAAGCATTTACTCAACACGCCATTAACCGAATGGACCAAGTAAAAGATACTTTAAAAACTATAACAGCCTTAGGCGGAGGTTCTTCCTTAGATTTATTAATGATTTTAGATGAAGTGACACATCCTGGAAAATTAGTAGATTTAATTGCTGGTCACTTTGAGTTGAAAGTATACGAAATGCAAAATATTTTAGAAATATTTGATCCAGAAGAACGTTTAAAAAAATTGCAGCAAATTTTAAATAAGGAATTGGAGATTCTGCGTATGCAAAATCGCATTAAAAAAATTGTTAAAAATAATTTAACTAAATTTCCCAATGAATCTAATTCTCATCCAGCTAATCAGCCACCGTATTTGTCCTCTTATCCCAGCGCGGGTAATGATCAGCGGACAGAAGAGATACAGGATCTAACAAAAAAAGTTATGTCAGCTGGAATGCCGGAGGATTCGCAAAAAGAAACACTCAAACAAATTTCTCGGTTGGAAAAAATGCATCCAGAAAGCAGTGAAGCTTCTATGATACGAGGTTATTTGGACTGGATAGTAGAACTTCCTTGGAGTAAAAATACGACAGATAATTTAGATTTAAATCGTGCGCGGGGAATTTTAGAGCAAGATCATTTTGGTCTTTATGAAGTAAAAGAGAGAATACTAGAGTTTTTAGCTGTTCGGCAGCTAAAGAAGAATGTTCAAATAAAAGGTCCAATTTTATGTTTTATCGGTCCACCAGGAGTTGGTAAAACTTCCTTAGGGAAGAGTATTGCCACTGCTATGCAGCGTAAGTATGCTCGTATTGCTTTGGGTGGTGTCAAAGATGAAGCAGAAGTTAGAGGCCATCGACGTACTTATGTGGGTGCGATGCCAGGGAAGATTATTCAGGCATTAAAGCAAGTGCAATCTAATAATCCGATTATGGTGTTAGATGAAGTAGATAAACTAGGTGCAGATTTTCGTGGAGATCCTAGTGCTGCATTATTAGAAGTATTGGATCCAGAACAAAATTTTTCTTTTAAAGATCATTACTTAAATTTGAGTTTTGATCTCAGTCGGATAATGTTTATTGCCACAGCAAATACATTGGAGAATGTTCCATATGCTTTGAGAGATCGTATGGAAATTATCTTTATTTCTGGTTATACACCTAAGGAAAAAACGGAGATCACTAAGAAATATATTATTAATAAACAAATGAAAAATCATGGAATTGATCCCGCTCATGTTAATTTTAGTGAAAAAGGTTTGGATTATTTAATTTTTCATTACACAAAAGAAGCAGGTCTTCGGAATTTAAATCGTGAGGTAGGTTCTTTGTGTCGAAAAGTGGCTAAAAAAGTAGTTTTGGGACACACTAGTCAAGTGCTAATGACTCCTAAGAAAATTAATGAACTTTTAGGCCCAGAACGATTTCTTAAGGAGGATCGCTTAAAGGAAAATAAAATTGGTGTCTGTACAGGACTTGCTTGGACTGCTTATGGTGGAGAAATTTTATATGTGGAGGCACTCCGTATTAGTTCCAATAATAACCAATCAGGTATTATCTTAACGGGCCAACTTGGAAAAGTGATGGAAGAGTCTGCAAAAGCAGCATATTCTTATGTGCGTATGTATGCAGAGAAAATAGGAATTTCCAGTGGATGGTTTAAGAAAAATGAGATTCATATTCATATTCCCGCTGGAGCCACACCGAAAGATGGCCCATCAGCAGGTGTCACACTAGCGACAGCTTTAGTTAGTTTGATTACACGTACTCCTGTTAGAAAGGATATTGCTATGACCGGAGAAATAGGTTTGCAAGGTCAGGTACTTCCAGTAGGAGGGATTAAAGAAAAAGCGCTTGCTGCTTTAAGCCAAGGTATTTTTAATGTGATTTTACCATTGAAAAATAAGCCAGATATTGAAAACAGAAATAATAAAGACAATACTTTACAGGAATTAAGGGAAAAAATCCGTTTCCTCTATGTGGAACATTTAAATGAAGTGTTCAATATTGCGTTGGAAACGAATAGTTCCCCTCGTTTAAGAGATAAACCGGTGGTTTCTATTGCATCTTAAGTTTTAGTTGATAAATAGGCTGGACTTCATTTTATTTCATCTGTATTGATTGAAAGTAATTTAGTTTAAAAGATCTGTAAAAAATATTCTCTATGCAAAAAGATATACTTGCTACTGTACAACATGTTATTCTTATTAGATCTAATGAACATCAAACATATGTTGCACAGATTGTATCTGATATAACTGGAAAAACAAATTTTCGTCTAGTTGATTTTTATGCAGAAAATATTTCTCATCCGTCTTTAGTTGGTAATATTTATAAAGCTAAAGTAACTACAGTACATAATGGCTTAGGGGCTTGCTTTGTCCGTATTGGTGCCGATCAATCAGCTTTTCTATATGATAAAGTTCCTTCCAATTCATCATTGCCGGAAAATCCTTTTCATAAAGGACAAGAGTTAATGGTGCAAGTATGTCGTGATTCTTTAGGAGGGAAGCACTCTGTAGTCACTACTCGGATTAGTTTACCTGGTAGGTTTTTAGTATATTTACCAACACTTTCTAATTATATTGGTCTTTCCAGACAGATAAATGATGTTGATAATAGAGAGAAAATTAAAGAACAGATTCGCATGTGGTGTTCAGAGCAATCAGTAATTGTACGCACGAAAGGGGCAGATTCTAAACCAGAAACATTACAAAAAGAACTAGATCAATTACAAAGGACATGGGCAGGTATTCAAAAAAAGTTTATTGAACAGAAAACAGTTGGTCTCGTGTGGTCTGATGTTCGTTTACCTGTGCAAATTTTAAGAGATACATTGACTAAAGCAGATCACACTTTAATTTTAGTGGATGATACACAGATTGTCAGTGCGTTAAAGGATTTTGCCGCTTGCTGTATGCCGGAATTTAAAAATCACATCCAATATTATTCTGAACCGCAAGATTTGTTTGAAAAATATTCTATAAAAAAAATAATAAGTGATTTGTTGGAAAAGAAAGTATGGTTAAAATCCGGAGGGTTTATTACTATTGAAGAGACAGAAGCTTCTGTAGTAGTAGATGTTAATACAGGGCGCTCTCGGAGCCAAAAAAATGTAGAAAATTATATTTTAAAAACAAATTTAGAAGCAGCTAGTGAGCTAGCTCGTCAATTGTGCTTAAGAAATTGTGGTGGAATTATTATTATTGATTTTATTGATATGAAAGAAGATGAGTCACGCAGAAAAGTGATGGAGACTCTAATGAATGGATTAAAGAAGGATCGTGCGTATACTCAAGTGTTTCCTATGTCAGAACTTGGTGTGGTGCAAATGACTAGAAAACGTCGTCAGCCTTCTTTAAGGCAAATCTTGTGTCAACCATGTCCAGATTGTCAGGGTTCTGGTATTGTGAAAAATTATATTTTATAAACAGTGGTTTTTGTTAGTTATTTTTATAAATTATTGACAAATATTGGGAAAATATGTGAAAAAACAGTATTAGTTAAAACAATAGGTGATCATAATGTTTGCAGTGGTTCAAGGTTTAGGAAAGCAATATAAAGTACAACCTGGTCAGTTTATTCGAATGGAAAAATTAGAACTGAAAGAGGGTGCGGTGTGGAAAAGCCCAGTTCTAACCTTTCAGGATCCTGAAGGAAAACTTTATATTGGCCAACCTTTTGTGGAAAAAGTAGAAGTGGTTGGAAAAATATGTCGTCACGGAAGATCTAAAAAAGTACTAGTTTTTAAAAAACATCGTAGGAAGGGATATCGTCGAACTCAAGGGCATAGGCAGGATTTTACAGAAATATATGTTGAATTGATAAAAACTCCGGCAGGAGATATTAAGCAGTCAAAAAAATTATTAGAAAAAGGATAGTGAAATGGCATCCAAAAAAGCATCTGGCAGTACGAAAAATGGAAGAGATTCCCAAAGTAAACGCTTAGGAGTTAAATGTTTTGGTGGGCAAATGGTATCAGCAGGAGCGATTATTGTACGGCAACGGGGAACTTGTTTTTATCCAGGCTTGGCTGTAGGTATGGGGCGCGATTTTACTCTTTACTCCAAAAAAGCAGGCTATGTACAGTTTAAGCGTCTCAATAAGAAAAAATATAAAGTGGATGTGTGTACCACTTCTCCTTCTTAGTAAGTAATGAATTTTACAGATCGGGTACAAGTGAAGCTAACCTCTGGCAAAGGGGGTAGTGGATCTGTGCATTTCAATCGCACCAGGAGATCTCCTAGATCTGGTCCAGATGGTGGGAATGGCGGTAAAGGCGGAGATGTTATCTTATCTCCTTCTTCACAAGTAAGAGATTTATCTCATTTAAAAAGAATAACGGTTTATAGAGCTGAAGATGGTAAGCCAGGTAGCGGAGAAAATAAAAAAGGTGCAGCTAGCCAGCCCTTATGCTTGCCAGTACCAGAAAACACTTTTTGCTATAATCTGAAAGGCCAGTTATTAAAAGAGCTGTACAAAGAAGATTGGCTTTGTTTACAGGGAGGATCTGGAGGAAAAGGTAATACGTTTTTTAAAACACCTAGACTCCAAGCTCCTAGAAAATCACAGCCAGGTCAGGCAGGAAAACAAAGAAATCTTATTTTGGAAATGAAATGGGCAAGTACAGCAACAGTTTTGGGTTTTAGAGCAGCTGGTAAAACTTCTTTTTTACTAGATCTTTGTGATCGGTGGCAGAAGGAAACTTTAATGCCCACTGTTTATCCCAGACGGTTTTTAGTAAAATCACAAACATTTGATTCACCAGTCGTGTTGGTAGATTTACCTGGATTAAGTTCTCACACGCTGCATTTTTTAAGGCAAGCAGAGAGAACAAAAATTATTTTATTTTTTATCTCTCTAACAGATGAAAATCCATGGCATCAGTATCAGCTATTAGAACAAAAATTAAAGTACTATGATCAACAAAACAAGACTAGCTTGTGTGATAAATTAAAATTAATCCTTTTAAAAGGAGAACGAATAAGTAATTTTAAGCAACGAATATTTTATGATCAAAAATTGCCAGTTACTATGTTGCCCATAGATAAAGATATAAGTGTATTAAAAAAATTTTTGGAGCAGATACACAAAATGGCTAAGAAAGTAAAAAATTAGTAGCAAAGATCTCGATGAATAAAGGAATACGAAGTTTGAGTAAAATAAAACTACGGGATCATGTGCATAAAAAGGTTAAAACAGTCGGTGTGCTTGGTGGCACTTTTGATCCTTTGCATCTAGGACATATTCATTTAGTAGATGAGGTACAAAAACATTTTTCTTTTGATATCATCAAAATAGTGCCGGCTTATATCAATCCCTTAAAATCTCAGTTGCCGGAAGCTTCTACTCCAGTTCGTGTTAGGTGGCTTCAACAGGTGTTTAAAAATAAATCCTTTGTGGAAATAGATGAGAGGGAGATTAAAAATAAAGAATGTAGTTATACAATAGCAACAATTAATAATATTGCTCGTGAATTTGAAGATGTTTTTTTAATGATGGGAATGGATCAGTTATTATGTTTGGATCGTTGGCGACAAGTTAAACAAATTCTTGAAAAAGTAAATATTATTGCTTGTTCCAGAAAAGATTATCCTTGGCAAAAGTTAAACATGCCGCAAACTTTACGCGACTTAATTAAACGTTTTGATTCTCATAAAGCTCTTTTAAAAACCGGTAAAAATATTTATTATTTAGATCTAAAAAATGTAGACATTTCTTCTTCACAGGTGCGTGAGTTAGTGGCACATAGCAAGCCAGTTTCTCATTTAGTGCCAGCACAAGTGAGCCAAGGAATTAAAAAAAACCAATTGTACTCCAGTAAAAAGCAGTCATTGAAATTACCAAAATTAGTTCAGTTTTGTGCAAAAACTTTGTTAGATAAAAAAGCGGAAAAAATCAAGGCGTTTGATTTTAGTCAGTTTTCCAATACGCCATTTCAATTTACTTTAGTTGCTTCTGGACAGAATACTCGTCATACAAAAATGCTATCTACTTATTTACAGGCACAAATCAAGAAGCAATTTTCTGTTTCTGCGGAATATATAGAAGGACAGCAAACAGGACAATGGATTGTTTTAGATTACACCGATCTGATTGTTCATATTTTCTATGACTATACGAGGGAATACTATCAGATAGAAGATTTATGGAAAAAAGCCATCGCTTATTGTCCTAGTTAAAATGTAAGATATTGTAGGCATCTATTAAATTATTAGTTATATGTTATGTTGATATCACACTGAAAATAAAGAGATATATAACAATTAATATTATTGTGGTACTTACAGGTTCTACTTTAAATCTAGTCTGTGTTAAGGTGTTCTCTTTATTATTTATTTCTGGTTCTGGTTCTGGTTCTGGTATTGGTATATTACATTTTTCAACTATATGCTTTGGGAGGAAATACATAAAACAATTATTATTTCGATCCCACATTAATATATGGAGTGCGTACATCTTTACTGTGTGTATTTGGTTACCATTTAGTTTATGGAGCTCTCTTACGATGAAAGAAGCTATTAGCGACGCTGATTCTTCTTCTTCTATAAAACCTTTGGTAATGAATTCTTGGATGTGTTCAGTTAATCTTTTAACTTCAGAATGAATAGGTCCAATAGCTACAGCTATATTAACGTTTAGTATAAAAAAACCAGCAAGTAAGATTTTTCCAGTTAGTTTTATCATATTTCTACTGTTTATTTATTCAATAAGCTAATAATATTTTAACTATTTAATTTTTGCAGTTAATATATTATAAAATGTAATTATTACATAATATATATTGCTCTTAATTTCCAGAAGTTGGCTTAGATTTTGCTAGCCTTATTTAAGGAAATGAACAGACAAAGATCTTTGCTACAGAAAATAACTTTTTGGTTTAAAGGGTGTGCTGTTTGCCGATCTAGTTTGCCTCCTGTTTTATGGCTTTGTCACTCATGCGATCGACGTTTAAAAAGCTATTACCTGAATCCACAAGATATGATTCGATGGCAAAATGGTTTTACTCATATTCGTTTACTGGATTGGAATACAGAAAATGACTATTTTATACGTGCGGTTATTAATAGTTTAAAAGGAGGGGGACAAAGTTATATTTTTAATAAGCTTATGCAGGAACTATTTTATCGCGCTCTACAGGTGTTGCCTTCTTTGTGGAAGGTGTCAGATACTTGCTCTTTAACTACATTATCTGATTCTTCTGGTCTAAAAGCTAAGCTTTCTTTGCAAAAAAGTTTTTATGATCAAAAAGATGTGCCGGATTCATACTGCAATTCACCTGTCATTGTTCCTGCTCCTCCTGGGCAAAAAAACTTTAAGGATCATGCTTTTTATTTAAGCCAGTCACTCAGTCAGTTATCCGGTTACCATTTTTTTCCATTATTGAGTCGACTGGATTCTACATCTGTTCAGCAAAAACAGAAAAATAAAAGCCATCGTCGACAGCTTTGTTTCCAATTAAATAATAATGTTTCTCATTTGAATGATATTATTTTTGTGGATGATGTATTAACAACAGGTTCTACTGCTGTTGCTGCCAGAGAAGCACTGAGTGTCTCTAAAAATTTTATAGTTTTTACTCTAGCCTGGCGACAACTTCTCTAACTTTTTGGTGTTCTTATCAGATCTAATTTAGTATGATATAGATGAGATTTTTATGTTATCTATGAAGTATATCAATGGGTACTTTTATTTTAGCTGGCTGGTCGCCAGTATCATGTGTTTTTGGTCTGCTGGTGCAAAAGAGACAGTAGATACATCTAAAACACCCAGGATGACAGATATCATTCAATATTATTCCGATGGGATGGGTATCATAATGCGTTTTAAGAAAACAACACGGTTAAAACTGTTGACAAAAACTCGTATATCAACCGGGCAAATATTTTTATCTAAAAAAGCGATGGCATTAAAGTTAGAGGACAAGTTAAACACTCGGATGGTATTAAATAATCACACGATATGGTATATCATGTGTTTGAGTGGTAAGCCACAGGTCACTCAATGGAGCTTTAAAGATGATAAAAGCGCTGTTTTAATTTTAGCACTTTTTCAAAAAAATCGGTTTTCAGAAGTTTTTCGTTTTGTTTCATCTCATCCGAAGGGCCGTACATATATCCGACAATTCAAGCCGATAGGTAACGCAGAAGATATTCAATCTTTATCTGTAAAAACAGAAGGATATATGATTTTAACAGCCTCCATAGAATGGAAAAATGGCAATAGTGAGCAATACCAATTTTCTGACATTCGCCGAAATCAAAATATTTCTGATAAACATTTTCAGATAAATGACAAAAAGTTGACCTGTTTTTAAGGACTAGGTAGAGTGACAAAAACAAAAACAATCCTTGTTTAAGGTATATAAAAATGAATTTCATTAATAAGATATACGATTATTTTTCGCAGGATTTAGCCATTGATTTAGGAACAGCTAATACTTTGGTGTATGCCAAAGGACAAGGGATCATTTTGAATGAACCGTCTGTGGTGGCTGTTAAAAAGACAGTTACAGGTGAAGATGAAGTGTTGGCTGTAGGTAGAGAGGCTAAATATATGTTGGGCCGTACGCCTGGCGGCATTAATGCTATTCGTCCGATAAAAGATGGTGTGATCGCTAATTTTGAGATCACGCAAAAGATGTTAAAATATTTTATTTCCCGTTCCTCTCCTCCTTCCCGCCGATTAATCCGTCCGAGGATTATTATCTGTGTTCCCTTTGGTATTACTCAAGTAGAGAAAAGAGCCGTAAAAGAATCTGCATATTCTGCTGGTGCGCGTGAGGTTTACCTGATCGCAGAGCCGATGGCAGCTGCGATTGGAGCCGGCCTGCCCATTACAGAAGCTAGAGGTAGCATGATTGTGGATATTGGAGGGGGTACTACAGGGATTGCCATTATTTCTTTAAATGGAATTGTGTTATGTGAATCGATTAAAGTTGCTGGAGATAAATTAGATGAAGCGATTATTAATTTTGCTCGGCGAGAGAAAAATTTGATGATAGGAGAAAGAACGGCAGAAAATATTAAAATTACCATTGGGACTGCGGATTCTCAGTCAGAAAAAAAAGTAATGGAAATAAAAGGGCGAGATACAATGATGGGGGCGCCTAAAACTATTGAAATTACAAGTAGTGAGCTGAATAGAGCTTTGAAAGATAATTTAAATGAAATTGTCAATGCAGTGAAAGTTGCTTTGGAAAAAACTCCACCTGAACTCGCAGCAGATATTGTGGATAATGGAGTGATTCTAACGGGTGGAGGAGCTTTATTAAAACATTTGGATGTATTACTAAGGGAGAAAACTGGTTTACCTGTTGCTGTAGCGGAAAATCCTCTTTCTTGTGTAGTATTGGGAGCAGGCCAAGTACTCGATCAGCTATCACTTTTAAGAGAGCTGGTTGTCACCTAAATGCATGCTTTATTATTGGAACAAATAAAAAAATCACTACGTTTAGTGATCGATCAAACTCAGAATCCTATGGCAGCTTTTGATGCAGATGGTACGCTTTGGCCGTCTGATATTGGAAAAGACTTTTTTAAATATCAAGTCCGGCAGAAATTTTTAAATCATTCAGACCCTCAGCAAGAATTTAATAATATAAAAGACAAAACCAGTAAAAAAAAAGCACTTGAATGGCTAGCTTTAGGACAAGCTGGTTGTCGTTTGACAGATATTAGACAACAAGTAGCTGATTTTTTAAAAAAACATCCCATTAATCCTTTTTCTTTTCAGCAACATTTAATTGAGTGGTTAATTAAATACAAGGTATCTGTTTTTGTCGTTAGTTCTTCTTTGAAATGGGTGCTGGATGAGGCTATTCCAATGGGATACCCTATTAAATGTCAGAATATTATTGGTGTGGAAACGAAAACTGTACACGGAAAGATTACCAATCAATTAGTACAACCAACACCTATCCAAGAAGATAAACCACTAGCTTTTCATCGCTGTGCCGGAGATTCGCCGCCGATATTTTCATCTGGTAATACTCTCTCTGATCAAGCTCTCTTGGAACGGGCGAGCCATATACGATTAGTTATTGCCTCTGCCGTTCATGGGAGGCGCAATTACGACTCAGAACAAGCTCTTCTCACAATTGCTAAACAAAGAAAATGGTTTTACTTAGAACAGCCGATCAGTGCTTCTAATTCTTCTACTTCTTTGGGTGCTTCGTAGCTGAGTACTTTTGCACCATCCGCTTGGATTAGCACTTCATCTTCAATACGTATTCCCATGCCTCTTAATGTTTCTGGCAGGGAAAAATCATTAACCGGGAAATAGATTCCGGGTTCCATGGTTACGACAAAATTTTCTTCTAATATAAGTGGTTTGCTAGAAAACACTACATCATGTACATCTAAGCCGATAGAATGGCCGAAATTATGTGGAAAATATTTTTTATACTCCTTACTTTGTAACACCTTTTTTAAAGTTCCAGATAATAATTTCTCTTCTATCATCCATTCACTCATGAGTGTCGCTGCTCGGTTTTGCACGTCTTGAAAAGATATTCCTGGTTTTAATTCTTTAATTAAGGCTTTCTGTATTTGCAGTAGACGTTTATAAAATTGTTTTTGTGTTTTGGAAAATTGACCATTGATAGGAAAAGTTCTGCTAATATCGGATGCATAGTAATGGTATTCAGCTCCAGCGTCTACTAATAGTAATTCTCCGTCGTTTAAAGTTTGATTGTTATGTGTATAATGTAAAATACAAGCGGATTCCCCAGCTGCAAAAATACCAGGATAAGCTACTTCATTCGCTCCATTTTTGCGGATAGCTGCTAGAAATATATTTTCCAGTTGTTTTTCTGTTTTTCCCGGATGACAAAGCTGCATGACTTCTTTGTGAGCAAGAGCTGAAATATGGGCTACTTTTTTCATCAGTTCTAATTCTTGTTGATTTTTTTGCATTCTCAGTGGAGCAATCAGCTGGATAGAGTCATGTAAAGACGGACTAATATTTCTCTGGTCTTTTATCTTCCAAAGAAGATGCTTAACCTGTTTGTCCCATAATGGATTACATCCAAAAGAATAATAAAGATGTTGGATGTTTTTTAATAATTCCTTTGCAACAGTTAAAAACTGATTGGATGTGTAACAGGAATCCATTCTAGTTATTTCCCCAGCTGCTTCTGGTCCATGTACAGGCCCGGTCCATAACTCTTGTTTAGGATCTTTATCTTGCACGAATAAAATTTGTTTTTCCGTTTGATCCGGATTACGAATGAGCATGAGGATAGAATTAGTTTCTTCCCATCCACTTAAGTAAATCATGTCAGAATGGGGACGATAAGGGTAATGTACATCTTGTGAGCGAAAAACTAAAGCACTAGAAGGAATTATTAATGCAGATTCATTCGGCATTTTTTTTAGCACTTTTGCTCGGCGATCTTGATAAATTTCTATAGGGAATAAAGCCATAATTTAGATAGAGACTCCCGCTCTGGTTGCATTAAATAAAATCAGTTTTGTTAAGTAATCAGTTTTTGTGTATGGCTGAATTAATTTTAAGATGTTTGAGCTTAATTCTTGTAGTTTTTTTTGCGCCGGTTTTTTTCCTAGGACAGTAATATTTGATTTTTTATCTTCTTTGTCATCTTCTAAATCATCCGCTAATTGAAAAGCATGGCCAATTAATCCGGCTGCTTTATATAAACCTTGCAAGCTTCTTTGTTGCAAATATAATACGCCTTTTATGCTAGCTTCCATTAATGCAGCTGTTTTCATTGCGTGTAAATCATTATAATATTTTTCAGAAGGCTCTGGATTAAGATCTAAAGCTTGTCCTCCCATAAGACCGTTAAATCCCACTACCTGGCAAAGTAAGGATAGCCAGTTAGTGTGTTTTGTATATGGCTCAATAATGCGGAATGCTTCAATCCAGAGGCAGTTGCCAGCAAGAAGGGCAATATTTTCTCCAAATAGCCGGTGATTGGTTGCCTGTCTTCGCCGCGAAAAACTATTGTCCATAACGGGCAGGTCATCATGTATTAGAGAGGCTGTGTGTATAATTTCAATGGCACCAGCCCAAGGTAAAATTAAATTTGTACGTAATCCACATATTTCAGCCGTGCTAAAAATAAGTAGAGGACGAAAGCGTTTTCCACCAGTAAATAATGTGTAGCGAATAGATTCTAATAATCGCTGATGTCCACGAAAAGCAAGCGGCTGAAACTGATTAAAATAGTTTTTTAAAAATTTTTCAAACTGCTGCACAAACTGATTCATTTTTTTATCTTGAAGGAAACTATTCACCATTAAAATCTTTTGTTATCGGTTGACTATTTTCGTCTATTTTAATTAGTTGTTGTACTTTTTTTTCTGTTTGGCTTAATTCTTTAGAGCATTCAGTAGAAAGTTTCACTCCTTTTTCAAAAGATTTTATGGCATCTTCCAAAGATAAATCCCCACCCGCTAACTTCTCTGTGATTTTCTCCAGTTCTTTTATTTTTTGCTCAAAATTCACTATTCCTCCCCTTGTTTTAAGTCTATTCTAGTAACATGAGCGAAAGCGCGTCCTCTGGCAAACTGAATTTGAATATCATCTCCAATTTTTAAAGTAGAAGCAGTGTGGATAGACGCTCCTTTTCGTTTTATGATTGTGTATCCACGACTCAAAACCTTGAAAGGGTTAAAACTTTCTAGTAATGAATGTAAATTTTGTATCTTTTGTTGTTTTAACTGAATGTGAGTGGCAAAGATTTTCATTAAACGTTGATGCAGTTCATCAACCTTCTGAATAAGGTCTTGTAGTTTTTTTTGTGGACTAATCAATGTTTGGTTAAGCCTTTGAAGACTGTTTTTTAAATAATTCATTTCCCTTTGAATACTCTGATAGAGATTGCTTTTTATTTTTTTTATTTTATCTATCCATTCTACTGTATTTTGTACTGCTAGTTCTGCAGCAGCAGAAGGAGTAGGGGCTCTTAAGTCTGCAGCAAAATCGCAAATACTAAAATCGATTTCATGTCCCACAGCGGAAATCACTGGCTTAGGAAACTTAAACAATTCGCGGGCAAGCTGTTCACTATTGAACGCCCATAAATCTTCTAAACTTCCTCCTCCGCGAGTAATAATTAACACATTCATATCTGTTATCTGCTTTGCTTGAGATAAAGCTTGTAACAGACTACCTTCTGCTTGTTTCCCTTGTACGAGGGCAGGAACTAGAGTGACTTTTACTCCTTTGCATCGTCTTTTTAGGATATTTAGAATATCTTGTATCGCTGCGCCAGTTGGTGAGCTGATAATGACAATATGCTGAGGAAATAAGGGCAAGGGTAATTTTCTGTCAAATATTCCTTCTTGGCTCAACTGTTTTTTTCGTCTTTCAAATTCCTCTTGCAAAGCTCCTTGACCACATTCTTCCATCTGTTCACAAATTATTTGATATTCCCCCCTTGCACCATACACACTAATTTTTCCATATACTTTAACTTCCATTCCTGCTTTTGGCCGAAAACCTTTTAATTTTGAGTTAGCAAAACGAAACATCACGGCTCGCAGTTGAGATGTAGAATCTTTTAGTGTAAAATACCAATGCCCTGAAGAATGAGCGGTAAAATTAGAAAGCTCTCCTTGTACCCATAAAGGAGGAAATCCTTTTTCCAGCTGATGTTGAATCATTTTTGTTAGTTTGGATATGGAATAACATGTGTTATTTTCTATTGCCATATCGGAGGAAAAAGGTTGTTTCATAATTAAACATTTCCTATCAAAAAAGAATTACTTATTGCGCACCATATATTTTGCACGATGACTATATAACTACGGTTTTTTATTAAGAAGGCATTTATTAGCCTCTTAAATAACTGCCATTAGAAATAATTATTTTGCAAAATAATCACTATATGCTATACTAAATAAATAAAGGGAGGCGCAAGGGATGAATCCTACAATTTATAAGTCCAGGAGACTGCCTCTGATAATGGTGAGCACGCCTGCAGCAAGTAATTTGCCGTGGGAAGCCTAAAGTTGTTACCGTGGTCATCCACCGTTTAACAAACACGGATTTCATTTCCATCCCGCCTTCCTTACTTATTTTTCTATCAGATTCTAAAAAAACTAGTCATTGAAAAATCAGCCATTCATCTTTAGATAAATAAAATGAAATTAATTCCTCAATGGACAAAGTATTGGGCAGCGGATCAAATGATTCCACTAGTGTTTTACCGTCAAATCACTAGCACAAATGATGCAGCAAAGAAATCATTACACACAGATTCCCCTGTGATTTTTATTGCTGAATCTCAAACAGAAGGACGTGGACAAAAAGGACGGACATGGCTAGATAGCGATTTGATGATTAGTTGGAAGTACCAAGTGAATAAACCTCCGCAGCCGCACACAACTTACTTAATGGGAAAAGCGATACTAGAAGCCTTAAAAAATACCTGGCCGAGTCTACCTTTAAAAATGAAACTTCCAAATGATATTTATGTCAGAGATAAAAAAATAGCTGGTCTGCTAGTAGAAGCCATTAGCGAAAATGCGGATCAACATCAAATGATTATTGGTGTCGGATTAAATGTATTTACTTCTCCGAACGATCCATTTGGGTACTTGCAGGCTTCCCTCACACAACCAGTGACTCAAAGTCAGTGGATAAATTTTTTAAGCAAATGGCAACGACAAATCCAACATAATATTCCGTTTTGCTTAGTGAAACAAAATTAAAATTTATTAATGCTCACTTAATTTTATTGAGTAGAACCCGTATCTAGATCATCGTCTTCTTCCCAAGAGGATAATCTGCGCGGCGAAGCAGATTGTAATAATTGATCACTATGCTTACATCGGTATAGTAGTAAATTTAATTGCTTATCTTGTGGAGTCACAGTACTTTCTGCTTGCTGACTTTGAGTGGATTTTTGTGTTTTATGTTGTTTTATTTTCTCGACTTCTTGATTAATTTGCTGTCTTTTAGTCTGGAAATTTGCGAGTCTTGTTTCATATTCTTTATTGAATTGTTTAACTTCTCGCTGCATTTTATCTTTAAATTCTGTCATAATTTCTACCTTCTTATTAGTAGCTAGTGATCGAATTTGGTTTTGTAGTTGTGCTATTTGTTTTTTCATATTTATTTTCATTTGATTTAATTCAGTGAGTACGAGCACTAATTTAGCCTGCGCGTCTTGCGTTTGAATCGTAACATTTGGTCTTTTAAGGCAGGAGTGTAAAAAGCGATCAAATTGCGCTTGAAAATCTGTTCTTATATTTTGTTTCGTGCCTTTGGCTAAAGATTGTAAGCTGGATCTTTTAATGGCGCCTGCTTGTTTTCTGTTTCTAAATATTTCTTCAGCTTTTTTTGTTTCTGCTGTGGCTTCTGTAAAACAAGCAACATAAAGCTGGTTTATTGCTTGTCTACGATTTAGATAAGCTGCATCAGTTTTAATTTTAATACTTTCCTGTTTGGCTTGTAGCTGAGTGATAGTATCTTGCATTTGTTTAATCGCCTGAGTTACTTGTTCTTCTATTTGTGTTTTCATTTCATCTTTGAATGCTTGTACATTTTGATTCGAGGTGTTTTGAAGATCATTTAGTGCAGTTGCTAATGCGCTTTGATCTTCTGCCATGCTACTTTCTATTTTTGTGATTTGCTGATCCAACTCGTACAGTTCTTCTTGCAAGTCTTTTTGCGTGTCTTTTTTGTCTTTTATTCTTTGATCATAATCTTCTCTAGCTGTTTTGCATTCGTCTTTTGTAGCTTTGATCTTCGCTTCGCTTTTTTCCTCTACTTTTAATGCCCACTCACGTTGTTCTTTTTTAAGCTCGAGCTGGTCTTTTTTTCTATCTGCTTTAACTTGTCGTCTTTTTTTGTCTTCTTCCCATTGCCATTTGTTTGTGTAGTCTTTACATGAATCTGATTCTGGATTTGCAGTACAAGCTTCGTTTTTTAGTGTTATTGAATCTTTATTTGCTGAATGGCCCATTATGTAAGTGGTGGGTGCTGAGGAAGTGGGCACTGAGGAGGGATTGTCGGGTGTTTGTACATCGTCGTCCTTATCCGCTTGAGCTGCTGTGGAAAAAATAAGTAGGGCGGGGATGATAAAAAATCGGGATAGAAAAGTCATATCTTCACTTCTCCTTTAAAGGTACTTTAGTAGTTGTTTCTATCGGAATGATATTGTATTTTCTTTAAGTTTATTTTGAGTAGATTTTGTTGTAAAACCTAGCAGTAGTCGCAAGATGCTGTAGGAACAGGGCAAAATAGTAAAAATGTATAATAAAATATGAGATAAAAAATGGTAAATTTTAATCAAATAAAACAGTTGCAAAAAATAAAACGATATCTACCGCAGTTCCTGACTAAACACCCGTATTTTTTAAAATCTGTTTTGCGATTTTTGCCTCAAAAAACCAGCTTTAAGGTCATTCTGTTATACGCTAGTTTAGCTATCCTCGGTCTTTTTTTTGTTCTAGGCGTGTCTATTTTTTTTCTTATCCAAGATTTGCCCAGTCTAGATCAGCTCAAACATTATCATCCTCCGCTCGTGTCCTCTGTGGTGGACAGGAATGGAGAAAAAGTGGGAGAGTTTTTTCGCGAGCGCAGAATGCTGGTGCCCTATACGCATTTTCCAGAAAACTTAATTCAAGCTTTTGTGTCTGCTGAAGATGGCCAATTTTTTATGCATAAGGGGTTGCATTATCAAGCTATTTTTAGGGCTTTTCTAGCTAATTTAAAAAAAGGTCGTAAAGTGCAAGGGGGCTCTACCATTACTCAGCAAGTGGCGCGCTCTGTTTTACTTTCCTCTGAAAAAACTTATCGGCGTAAATTAAAAGAAGCTGTTTTAGCCCTGCGAATAGAAAAAGCTTTAAGTAAAGAGGAAATTTTGTATTTGTATTTGAATCAAATTTATTTGGGGCATGGAGCTTATGGAGTAGGAATGGCGGCAAAAGTTTATTTTAGAAAGGAAGTGAAAGATTTAAATCTTGCAGAATGTGCATTACTAGCTGGTTTACCTAAAGCGCCTAGCCGATTTTCTCCTATTCGTAATTCAACCCGTGCTCGCCAGCGTCAACTTTATGTGTTGCAAAGAATGGTAGAAGAATCACATCTATCCTCTCAAGCTGCCCAACAAGCGGCTGGAGAGTCTGTAAAAATTTACTTAAAAGAAAGAGTTCGTAAAACTCATTCTTATTACATGGAGATTCTGCGTCAGATATTAAGTGAGGAGTTAGGAAAGGATCCGCTTCTTACTGGAGGATTTAAGATCCAAGCCGCTATGGATCACAATATGCAAACTTTAGCTAAAAAACACTTAAGAGCTGGATTAAAAGAATTAGATAAAAGACAGGGCTTTAGAGGGCCACTTAAACATTTAAATGCGGAGAAAGATATCGTTCTTTTTTTTCAAAAAGAAGAGAACACTTTAATTCAGAAACATAAACAATTTATTTTTGTTGGTCCAAATGAGGATTCATCGAAACAAACTGCTTTAGATCAAGAACATTTAGATAACAATGACTTACCAGTGGGATCCTTGGTAAATAAGGACTCATTGGAAAACAAAAGGATACCTTTTAATGGTGGAGATGAAGCGCGTGCAGTTGTGCGAGTGGTTAGTGATTCAGATAAACAAGTATTAGTAGAGCTAGCTTTTAAGCAGTTTGGTATTATTCCATTGGAAAATATGAAATGGGCCCGACAGCCTAATCCTAAAATTAGTTCTAAATACGCTAACTTACTAAAACCATCTTTAGCTTTAAAGCAAGGTGATGTGATCCAGGTTAAAGTAAAAAATTTAGAATATTCGGATGCGACTTTGACGATTCCAACGGATCAAAATCTATCTTCCGTTTCAAAAAAATTATTGGAACTATCCTTAGATCAAGAGCCTTTAGTGGAAGGTGCAATACTTGTGCTCGATCAAAAAACGGAGGATATTACAGCCCTTGTTGGAGGTTATAATTTCGCGCGATCTCAATTTAATCGTGCCTATCAAGCTATTCGTCAGACCGGATCCGTGTTTAAACCTATTGTGTATTTAGCCGCTTTGGATAAAGGTTTTACTCCAGCGGATTTGATTACAGACGAACCGGTTGTCTATGCAACAGAAGAAGCAGAAGAAGCAACTTCGGAGATAATAAAAAAAATAGTAAAAAATGAAAATTTACCTCCTTTATCAGATAGTTTAGCAGATGAGGAATCTCAAGATTCTGCAGATCAAAAATGGAAACCATTTAATTATAGTCGCCGGTTTTCTGGGGATATTTTATTTAGAAATGCATTGATTCGATCTATGAATGTGCCGACAGTTAAAGTCATTGAAAAAATTGGTATCAAATGGGTTAGCAGTTATGCGCGTCGACTTGGATTATTTCATCCTTTAAATCCTGATTATACCCTCGCTTTAGGTTCTAGTTCTGTGACTCTTTATGAGATGACAAAAGCTTTTTCTGTTATTGGCCGCTTAGGTAAAAAGATTCGTCCACGCATTTTAAAAGGAGTGTCTTTAGGGCAAGAAAATTTATTGGATTCTATGAGCTTGGATTCGCGTTTCGTGAATCAATTACAAATTATTGAACAGGACATGGAAGAGAAAAGACAAAATTTCCTAAACGAAATGGATTCTGAAGGTACATCTAGCGCTGCCTCTCCTCGTGACATTTCATTTTTCTTTACGGATCCAGATCAGCTAATTTCCCGACAAACCGCATTTATTCTGACAACTCTGCTCAATGCAGCAATACAAGAACCAGGTGGCACGGGCGCTCGTGCACGATCTCTTCATCGTACGGCTGCTGGTAAAACCGGCACAACGAATGGTTATTACGATGCATGGTTTATTGGGTATACTCCTCATCTTATTGCTGGTGTATGGGTGGGCTTTGATAATGAAAAAAGTTTAGGAATAGGGGAGACGGGTGCGCGTGCAGCTCTTCCTATCTGGCTAAATTTTATGAAGGAAGTACATACAACAGATCTAATAGATGAAAAACAAGATTTTGAAGTCCCAGAGGGAATTGTTTTTGCAAATATTGATAATGAAACCGGTCAGCTTGTGTCCAGTAGATCTAAAAAAGTAGTGAATCAAGCTTTTATAGAAGGGACTCAACCCACTGAATCTGATGAGCATACGGATTTTCAAGAAGATCAAGATTTTTTAAGAGAGGATCTTTCTGAGTGAAATGTATTGAAATTATAGGAGCTAAACAAAATAATTTAAAATCTATTCATTTGAAAATCCCGTTGGGTTTATTAACAGTAGTGTGTGGCCCTAGTGGATCGGGAAAAAGTTCACTTGCTTTTGAAACTTTGTTTGCAGAAGGTTATCGGCACTATACACAGACTTTGTCTCATTATGCTCGTCAATATACTCAACAGTTGCCGCGACCAATGGTTAGCCACATTCATAATATCCCACCTGCCTTAGCTTTAGAGCAGAAAAATAGAATACGTTCTTGGCGTCCTACTGTAGGAACTTTTACAGAACTTGCAGCATGTTTACGTCTTATTTTTACTTATATGGGAGAAGTATTGTGTCCTGTACATCAGCAACCTTTGGTTTCCTTTTCACCATCTCAAGCGGTGAAAAAAATTGTACAGACTTTTAAACATAAAAAAGGTTTTGTTTTAGTTCCTTTAACAATGGAGGCGGACGTTCGTTATTCCAGTCGACAAAAAAACCAACGTGTCATGGCTAAAAAAATGCAGCTATTGAAAGATGGTTTTCGTTATATTTATCATTCAGAAAAACCGGCGGCTAGTATTAGATATCATCTGCAAGAAATTAACCAAATTAAAACATGGCCTAAAGGACAAGTATATTTAGTTGTCGATCAGTTGGCGTTTGAGAATCATGTGCAATTAGCAGATTCTTTAAAAACGGCTCAACGAGCAGTAGAAACATACCATCCTTCCCGCGCACTTTTAAGGATTGTAAGCACTACGGGTGAAAATTTATATATCAGTTGTCGGCAATCTTGTTGCCCTGTGTGTGCCTACCAATTTCCTTTTACGATACAAAGTTCTTTTTTTAATTTTAATGAATCTTTAGGCGCTTGTGCGGAATGTAGGGGTTTTGGTAATCATTTTGTATTGGATGAAAATAAGATTGTACGTTCTCCTTGGAAATCATTGGCAGCAGGAGCGATAGAACCTTTTACAATGCCTTCTGCTACTGCAGAACTTAGAAGTTTAAGACAATTTTGCCGATTACAAAAAATAGATTGGCATTCTCCTTGGGAAACATTGTCTAAAAAACAAAAAAAGAAAATTTGGGAAGGAGATACAAGATTTATAGGTGTTCAAGGTTATTTTAATTATTTGGAGACTAAAAAATATAAACTCCCGGTACGGGTATTTTTATCCAGATATAAAACCCCTAAGATATGTGAAGAATGTCAAGGTAAGAGATTTAGAAAGGAAGTTTCTTACATTACATTTAAAGGATTTACTTTGCCAGAGATGTTGGATAGGGACATTCAATCTTTATTTAATTTTTTTCAGAAAATAAAATTTTCTGTTTTGGAGCGAAAAAAAATACCAGAAGTTATTCGTAAAATTCGTTTTCTTTTAGAAACATTAAATACAATTGGACTTGGCTATTTAAATTTAAATCGTGCAGCGCGAACTCTTTCTTCAGGTGAACTTCAACGTTTAAGTTTGGCGCATCAATTAGGGCTTGGTCTCTCTCAAACTCTGTATGTATTAGATGAACCCACGGTGGGGTTACATCCAAGTGATACTGCTTGTTTAAGTGCTGTTCTGCAAAAATTAAAAACACTAGGTAATACCTTGGTAGTAGTAGAACATGATCCAGATATGATTAAATCTGCAGATTTTATTGTAGAATTAGGACCAGGGTCTGGTGAAAATGGTGGAAAGGTAGTTTTTTCAGGATCAAAGGAGCAATTTTTAAAAAGTAAAAGTTTAACTAGTTCTTACCTAACAAAAAATCCGCTATCCAATAGTAAACTTTCTAATGCAATTCATTTAGCAAAAACACGTCGGCCCGTTGCAATTAAAGAATATAAATATTTTTTAGAAATTGAGGGATGTCAGACATATAATTTAAAAAATGTACATTTGCGATTACCTTTAAATCGTTTAGTTTGTATGACTGGACCAAGTGGTTCTGGCAAATCCACTTTAGTGACATACACTCTGTATCCGGCGCTGGCACGTGCAATTAATAAAAAAATGTTACCTGGTGGTATATATTCTACACTAAAAGGGGCATCTTATCTTCGTCGTATAGTTTTAGTGAATACTTCTCCCATAGAAAAAACGAGACGAAGTTTGCCAGTTACTTATTTAAAAATTTATGATTCTATTCGGCAACTGATTGCTCGATCTTGTCCTCTTTCTCCTAGGGATTTTAGTTTGAATGTAGATGGAGGACGTTGCTCTGTTTGTCGTGGATTAGGATATCAAGAGGTGGAAATGGTGTTTATGGATCCTGTTCGTATTTTGTGTGAAGAATGTCAGGGTAAAAGGTTTCAGCCGAAAGTGTTAAAAGCTCAGTGGAAAGGTAAAAATATTTATCAGATTTTAAATATGAACGTTCAACAAGCTTTGGATTTTTTTGTTTCTTATCCGGCTATTTGGAGGCCGCTTGCTTTTTTAAAGAAAGTAGGGATGGACTATCTTGTATTGGGACAAAGCCTTTCTACGTTATCTGGTGGGGAATCACAGCGTCTAAAGCTTGTGCGTGAATTAATACATGCCGATGATTCACCTTGTTTGTACATCCTGGATGAGCCTACAGTGGGACTGCATTTTCGCGAAGTTCAGCTTCTGATGAAGTTACTACATAACTTGGTGGAAAAAGGGAACAGCGTTTTATTGATCGAGCACAACTTGGAAGCTCTGACTCGCTCAGATTATTTAATTGATATGGGCCCAGGAGCAGGGCCAGAAGGAGGGCGCATTGTTGCACAAGGATCATTGCCAGAATTGATGACAGCTGGACAAGGAAAGACAAGTCTTTATTTAAAAACAGCATTTTTTAAATAAAATGTTAAAATAATTAGTAATTTTTGCGATTCATTACTTCTATAAAGGTTTTTACTTGACAAGCTACCTTTTGTTTTCATATTTGATGACAATCTGAGTTATTTATCTAATGAAAGAACAAGGAGCAAATAGTTATGGATATTCGTCCGCTTAATGATCGTATTATTGTACAGCGTCTTCCAGAAGAGGAAAAAACAACTGGCGGAATTATTATTCCGGACACAGCTAAGGAAAAACCTCAGATGGGAAAGGTATTATATACCGGTCAGGGTCGTATAACAGATGATGGTAAACGGTTGCCGCTGGAAGTAAAGCCTGGAGATAAGATTTTATTTGGCAAATATTCCGGTACGGAATTTAAAGTTAAAGGGGAAGAGTTGCTGATGATGAGAGAAGAAGATGTTTATGGAGTATTAAATTAAAATTTGTAGTTTTTAAATAGGGAGGAATTATTATGAGCAAAGAACTTCGTTTTGGTGATGGTGCAAGAGATGCTATTGCTCGTGGAGTGAGTGTACTGGCAGATGCTGTGAAAATTACTTTAGGTCCTAAAGGTCGCAATGTAGCTATTGAAAAATCCTTTGGTGCACCAGTGATTACTAAAGATGGTGTAACAGTTGCTAAAGAAATTGAACTGAAAAATAAATTTGAAAACATGGGTGCTCAGATGGTTAAAGAAGTAGCCAATAAAACTAATGAAGAAGCTGGTGATGGTACGACTAGTGCTACTATTTTAGCTGAATCCATTTATCGTGAAGGGTTAAAATATATTACAGCCCACCATAATCCCACACAAATTAAAAAAGGTATTGATAAAGCAGTCGCGGCGGTTACAAGTAAACTAACTGAGTTATCTAGTCCTGTAAAAGGTAGGACAGAGATTGCTCAAGTGGGTACTATTTCCGCTAATAATGATTCAGAGATTGGAGATATTATTGCACAGGCAATGGAAAAAGTGGGTCAAGAAGGTGTTATTACTGTGGAAGAAAGTAAAACCTCTCTAACGGAGTTAGATGTTGTCGAAGGTATGCAATTTGATCGAGGATACCTATCTCCTTATTTTGTGACTAATGCAGAAAGAATGGAAGTGATTTTAGAAGACTGTTTTTTACTCGTTTATGACAAAAAAATTAGTTCTATGAAAAATGTATTAAAAGCTTTAGAAGGAGTGGCACAGGCCAATAAACCTCTTTTAATTATTGCGGAAGACGTAGAAGGAGAAGCTTTAGCTACTTTAGTGGTTAATAAGTTAAGAGGTACCTTGCAAGTAGCGGCTGTCAAAGCTCCTGGATTTGGAGATCGCAGAAAAGCTATGTTAGAGGATATTGCTGTTCTAACGGGCACTCGTGTGGTGAGTGAAGAGGCAGGAGAAAAATTAGACAACGTGACAGTTCAGAATTTAGGTAGAGCTAAAAGAATAGTCATTGATAAAGATAATACAATCATTATCGATGGGGCAGGAAAAAAAGCGGATATTGCTGATCGGGTAGCGCAAATTAAATCACAAGTGGAAGAAAGTACAAGTGATTATGATAAGGAAAAATTACAGGAAAGACTAGCTAGGCTAACTGGTGGGGTTGCGGTTATTCATGTTGGTGCACCATCAGAAGTAGAAATGAAAGAGAAAAAAGCAAGGGTGGAAGATGCTCTAAATTCTACTCGAGCAGCTGTAGAAGAAGGAATTGTTCCTGGTGGAGGAGTCGCTTTGTTAAAAGCTTCTACTATGCTTGACTCCTTAAAGGTCAGCGATGAAGAACGTTTTGGTGTAAACATTGTTAAAAAAGCTTGTGAAACACCTATTCGGCAGATTGCTGCTAATGCTGGTTTAGATGGAGCTATTGTACTGTATAAGGTGTTAGAAGCACATCAAAACACATCATCATCACAATCCTTTGGGTTTAATGCTTTAACAGGAAAGTATGAGGACTTACAAAAGTCTGGTGTTATTGACCCTAAGAAAGTGGTTCGTTCAGCATTAGAATATGCTGCTTCGGTTGCATCTTTAATGCTTACAACAGAAACTATGATTGCGGATGCACCTAAAAAGGATGACTCACCGGCAGGTGGTGTACCTCCTGGTATGGGAGCTGGCGGCGGGATGCCTATGATGTAATGTGAAAGTTTTTTGCTTTTACACTACGGCTAGAAATCTATTAGAATGTATTGATGATACTCCGCGTGTTTTTTCACCTAATGATTGTACGGTTCTTCTTTAGTTTTATAGGGTTTTTATTAAAGCTAGCAGCAGCAGTAGTTGTTGTTATTGCATTGCAAGTGGTAGTAGGAGAGCAGTCTTTAGAGCAGCATTTAGAATCTGTGCTGAAAAATTCTTCTTTTGCTCGTTCAGTGAAAAAGCTTCATTTTAGTAAAAAATTTCGTTTATCTCCTGAACCAATAGATGAACTGCCAGCTAGTGACATGCCAGATGAATCGAAATCACCAGACGAAAAAAGCACTAATTAAGTCGTTAAGCTTTTTTTTGTACTAAGGGCGCTTTTTTGATTAACCGGCGTTCCAATTTATAATCTTTTACCTTAGAGACTAAAGCGGCTCGTGAGATACCTAACTTTTTCGCTACGCGAGTTTTATTCCATCCTTCTTCTCTTAAGTAACGAGCAATCAGACGACTTTCTAGATTAGCAATTGCTTTTTTCATAATTTTTCCACTTGGATAATTTAATGATTCTACCAGTTGTTTATTTTCGTCTTTATTTCTAATTTTTTCGGATAGAAATTCTTCTTTTATATAAGTATTTTTACTAGAAAAAATAGCTAATCTTTCTGCTTCATTTTGTAACTCTCGAACATTACCAGGCCATGGATATTGAATTAATTTATCCATTGCTTTTTTTGTAAATATTTTTGTTTGGGAACTGAGTTGATTGATAAAAAATTCTGCCAGTAAAGAGATATCCTCTTTTCTCTCTCTAAGGGCTGGTACCTGGATATTGATAACATTTAAACGATAATATAAATCTTCTCTGAATTTTCCTTGCTCTATCATTTGCTTTAGATTTCTGTTAGTGGCAGCGATAATACGCACATCCACTTTTTTAGGTTCAACTCCTCCAACGGCAAAAAAGCTACCGTCTTGAATCACTCTAAGTAATTTTACCTGCATTGCTGGTGAAGTATCTCCCACTTCATCCAGGAAGAAAGTTCCTTTGTGTGCTATTTCAAATAATCCAGGTTTATCTTTATAAGCTCCTGTAAAAGCTCCCTTTACATGACCAAATAATTCTGATTCTAATAAATTATCATTTAGTGCTGAGCAGTTTTGCACAATGAATGGTTGATTTTTTCGCACAGAATTGTCGTGTATTGATTTAGCAATTAATTCTTTACCTGTGCCATTCTCTCCTTGGACGAGAATAGTGTTGTTGGAATGCTTAATTTGTTCCAATAGATTATATAGTTGGCGCATAATTTTGGAATTACCGATAATATTACTGTACCATAAAGTATTATTGGTTTTTTGAATATTTTTTATTTGGCTTTTTTCTGTTATTTCCTGTTGTACGGATAAAATTTCTTTTGTGATCAATTCAGTTAGATCAATAAAATATTGTTTGTCTGTTCCATGAATAAATGGAATGTTTTGTTTATGTGTTTCATACCACTCATTAGTAAAACCGTGCGCTAACCATTTCTCTTTTGCAGCGATCAATTGTGGGGAATCAGATTGATCAGTAGCCGTTGGTTTGGGATCCGTTAAAAATCCAGTCGCGATGACAAAACCGGTACGTTGCTGATAGATTTCAATAGGAATTAATAAGATATGTAATCCTGTTTCCGGCCATTTTTCTAAAAGAGAAAAAGCATTACTCACTGGTTTGTTTTGATAAAATTGTAACTGTTTAAAAAAAGATTCACAGAAAAGTTTATTTTGAAATAAATCTTTTATTAGAGGGTTTTTAAAATCTAAATCCTGTACTAATGCGAAGGAATTATTTTCAATAATCTGTGTATCTAAAATCAAAATATCAATGTTCCACCATTTATAAATAATCTGGCGTACTTGTTTGACAACAAGGAGGTTTTTAAGATCTTCCCAATTAAACATCAGTGTTAGCCTTTATTTAGACAATTAATCGTTTAATATGTATCGTACAGTGATTGTCTAAACTTTAAACAGTTTTTATATGAGCATTTTATTTGCTAGCTATTAGTCCAGTATCTGCTAATGGAATTGGCTATCGCGTAAAAATATTTTTTGTTTAAAAGAAAAAAAAGAAATAATCCTCAAAAGTTATCATCTATTTGTAAAGTGATTAGCTGGTTATTTATATATTTTATTTGAATGAATAAATGACAGTTTGTGATGGGTATATAAATTATATTTTCAGGATAAAAAAAATGGCTCGGGACGGAATTGAACCGCCGACACAGAGATTTTCAGTCTCCTGCTCTACCAACTGAGCTACCGAGCCTTTTAGTGGTTAAACAGTTAAAGATTGTTACCATAAACTTGTTTCTGGTTTTTTAGAAGAGTGAAGTTGTCATATTTTGCAAAACAGCGTTGTTTTATTTAAGTATCAGTAGGTTTTTTATATAAAAATCTTTGTTAAACATCATTCTTTAATATTAGGTGAGATGAGCTAAGGCATGGGTAAAATCACGTTTAAGGTCGTTAATATCTTCCAGGCCGCAGCTGATACGGATCATAGAGTTGCTTGGAGGATATGGAGAGGAGAGATGAGTCATGGTAGCAGGATGTTCTACTAATGATTCCACTCCCCCTAAACTTTCTGCAAGTGTGCAAATCTGAAAATTTTTTAGACATGTAAATACGCTTTTTTTGTTTCCTTTTAGATAAATTGTGATCATTCCACCACTGCCACTCATTTGTTTTCGCGCTAAAGTATATTGTGGGTGTGACTTTAAACCTGGATATAAAACCTTTTGAACTGCTGGATGTTTTTCTAAAAAATGGGCTAATTCATGCGCATTTTTTTCATGTTGTTGCATTCGCACACTTAAAGTTTTAAGACTTCTTAATAGTAAATAGGAATCAAAAGGTGATAAAATAGGACCTAAAGATTTACTCCAAAATGCTAATTGCTCTGCCAGTAGTGGCTGAGATGTAATGACAGCTCCTGCAACGATGTCCGAATGACCGCTTAGATATTTAGTAGCTGAATGTACGACAATATCAGCTCCTAATGTTAGGGGTTTTTGAAAAAATGGGCTCATAAAAGTGTTATCTACAGCAAGTAATATCTTATTCTTTTTTGCAAAAGTGCTAATCAGTTGGATATCTATTAACTTCATCTCAGGATTGGTAGGGCTTTCCAGCCAAATCATTTTAGTTCCCTTAGGAATTTCTCGCAGATTTTGTTTATTGGATAAATCTAATAAGTGAATGTGTATTTTTCGGCGAGTTAAGATTTTTGTGAGAATTCTAAGAGTGCCGCCATATAAATCTTTTTCTGCAACTAAGTGATCGCCCGGTTGTAAAAACTCAAACACTAAATTTTCTGCTGCCACTCCAGAGGCACAAGCATAACAAAATGTTCCTTCTTCTAAAGAGGCTAGACATTGTTCAAAAGCTTTTCGCGTGGGATTAGATACACGAGAATATTCATAACCTTTATGTTGGCCAGGCGCGCTTTGTGCATAAGTGGAAGAAAGTACAATAGGAGTCATCACTGCTCCGGTATGTGGATCCGGTGCTTGTCCTGTATGAATAGCTCGGGTGGCAAAGCCTTTTGTATTTTCTGATATATGAACCGGTTTTTTTATTTGTGATTTTTTGGAATGCCGGGTAGTGGATTTTTTCTGTTTCATACTTATTTATAATAATTCATTTAAAATAACAAACAAGCCCAAGGGGCACAGATAAAAAGCAAAACAGTAAAACTTATGAGTTTGTAAAGAGCGAATCAGCCATTTTAAAGCTATATATCCAGTTAAATAAGAGCTGATGAAAGCAATAAAAAGCAAGCTAATCTCTGGTAATGAAGGTAGTGTTTGACTACTGCTTTCCCATATTGCTGCTCCTATTATTGTGGGAATAGCCAGTAGAAAGCTAAAAAATACAGCGTCTCTTGGAGGGACGTTTAAAAATAAAGCTGTTGCAATTGTCCATCCAGAGCGGCTGATTCCAGGAAACAGTGCTAAAACTTGGGCAGCGCCAATTAAAATAGCTTTAGGGTAACTAATATGTTGCTGCCAATGATCCTTGTTATGGAGTGTAAGGGTAGCAGATTTCTTTTTGGTGAAAAATAAATAAAGTCCAGTTAATGTAAATGCGCATCCAATCCAGAGTGGCTGATTTAAGCTTTGCTCGATAAGAGGTTTAATAAAAATGCCGGAGATGGTTGGTAGTAAAGCTGCAATCACAAGTCCTATGCGTCGATAAAATACATTATTTAATCCTCTAGGCCATAAAATTCCTTTTAACTCTTTTTGATAGACGCTGATAATAGCAGCTAAGGTGCCTAAATGAAGTACGGATATAAAAAATAAATCTATTGCCGGTAATTGTAACCACCAACGAACAAGCGCCAGGTGGCCAGAGCTAGATATCGGTAAAAATTCACTAAATCCTTGTAACACCCCTAATAGGGTAGATGTTGTTTTGGATATCATTTGTAAAAAGCACCGTGAAACTTGGTAAAATCTTGATCCGTTAAAATCATACTTTGTCCTGGGTGGAGAATGATGTGTTTCTCTCCACTAGCTGTTTGAGTTTTCCATTTCATTTTATATACCCCAGGTTTTTGAATAATAGTTATTGGTGCATAGCCTTTATGACCAGCAATTTGAATATGCACCCACTTGCGTGTGCGGACAAATAATTTGGCAGATGCAGATGTTTTTATATCATTTATATTAGTGTTGTTTTGCCATTTATTAGAAAACAAAGGGATTTCTGATGATATCAGTAGTATCAAAATAAGAGAGCAAAGTAGCCATTTGGTTGGTAAAATAAAAGACAGTTTTTTTTGAAGAAAAAACGGTAGACTGCGTACTGTTTGGTTTAAACTACCTAAGGCTAGAACTCGCCGCACTTTTTTGCTTAAGAGAATTTTTGTATCTGAAGAATAGTTAAAAGATTTATATTTTCTGTTTTGTGGATTAACGTCTAAGAGAGGATCTTCCGGACAGATAAAATGTTCGTTTCGCATAGCAGTTAAACTGTTTTTATCAATCTTATTCATAAGAATTTTTTCTAAAACTCCCAGGGAAAAGAGGTCTGATTGAAAATTAGGTTTTACTGTTTGACTAAGTTCAGGCGCATTAAATGGTTGGGTGCTGTATACATCCTTATCTGCGTAATTTGCGAGTCCGTAATCAGTTAATAAAATTGATCCTCGCGTATCGATTAAGATATTGTCTAAACTAAGGTCTCCATGGCAGAGCCTAGCTTGTTCCAGTTCTTTTAGTCCTAAAAGAATTTCCGAGCAAATATATTGTTTTTCTTCCGCTGTTATCTGTGTTTTTTGTAAAAGCTGTTTTAGGTTTAATCCTGGAATATGTTCTAACACTAAAGCTGGCCAGTTTTGAAAGTACTCAAAAGCAAGCACTTTGACTAAATGTGAACATTGACGTGCATAAAGCAAAGACTGTAGTTGCAATTTAGCGAGTGGACTTTTTCTTTGTTTAAATACTTTGATAACAACGGATTGTTTAACTTGAAGTTTGTGGTCAAACCGAACGGCCAAATACACTATACTAAATAGACTTTCTCCAAGGATTTCTTGAATTTCATAGGTATGCGGCTGCGAATAAAGCCGAACAGACATGACACAGCTAATAAAATAAATGATAAAAAAGTCAAGTAAGATAAAAAATTAGCCGGTTTTTCGCTTGAATATTTTATTATGCTCCGCATAATAAGTTTAAATAATCTAAAAAATTTCATCGATCGTTAAAAATGTTTTGGAAAATACCATTTGAGTAATTGTTCAGATGGTTTGTCTCTAAGCTGGTATTCTAAAATGAGTTTTTTGTTTTTGAGTTGTTTGCGGCAATAAGGGCTTAAATGTTGGTTAGTCATTATTTGGCTGATTTTTGGCAATTGTTTTAATTTAGCGGATAATTCTTGGCATTTTTCATCTAGGTAAGACAAGGCATGTGTTTTGTGGTGGTTATTATGAAAGGATAACCATTCATAGCAGCCGGTAGGAATCTTATTTGTTTTTAGTTGGAACAGGCAGGTGGTTTTTAATTGTTTTTGCCGGTTTGTTTGTTGAATGAATTGTTTGAGTTCAGTTATGTTTTTCGCTTGCATCCATGTTTCACTAGCGCTTGTTACTTCCCACACCATACTACTTAGTAAGAATAAATATAATAACATTTGGTTAAAATACTTAGCAAAAAACTTACCACTTCCTTGTTGAATTTTTGGATCAGTTTATAAATTTAAATGTCTTAATTCAGGACAAAATCAGTCTTTTAATAAAAAGATAGTATATAGATAAAATTTTTACATACTGATACAAATGCTGTGTGAATTATTGTATTTTTCTGTTATTTTTTAGTCTTTGGTTACATACACACTGCGACAGCAGGTGATGGGGGCTTACCAAATTCATTTGGTAAATCTAATAAATGCTCTGGAGCTTTTAAGCCACATATTGATGTACATGCATTTGAGCAAATAAAAAAGCTTCAGAAAACAATGAATACATTGCTAGATGAAAACGGGAATTTTAAACCAGGGGTTCTAAAGGCGGCTTTAGAAAAAGAATCAAAAGAAACAACAGAGTACCAGATATTTGATACACAATTAAGAGCAGTTTATTCTTTTATTAGTAGTGTACATAAAAATATTTTGGATAAAGAAAATGTAACCAAACTAAAATCAAAAGGGAATTATGAGCCAAATTACCAGGGCATTTCTAACGATAATTATATTTTATTAATACTAAATAGTAAGATTTTATTTGTCCATCCAATATTGCTAAAGAAATTTTATTATCCACAAATTGTAGAATTGTAGCAGTGAATAAAATGCTATTGCAAATAATGCAATTCTATAGTTTTGGTAAGCGTGGTATTGTGGTCATTTAGATTGATTGTTTATCATTATAAATGGGAACCGAGATCCAGTAGCAATGGAGCTAGCAATAGCAATAAAAATGCTGGTACTTGAAATAAAAATAAAGGAATCAAAGTTAAAAAAGGTAGTTTTTGAATTTGTTGATCTAAATTCTGTAAACTGATTTCTTTTAATTCTTCTTCAAATTCCTGTAGAATCTGTAAAATAGGTTCTCCCTTTAATCCTCTGTCAAAAATATCTAGTAAGGATTTTCGGTAGATTTTTTTGGATAATTTACTGTCATCAAAATGGTGTCCGGTTTGATGACAAAATAACCAAAGTTCCACTTGCTTAGCAAAAGGACAATCTAAATGATCTCGTACGTACGATTGAATAGCAGATCGGACGGATAAACCACTTTTAATTTTTAACTGTACAGTGAGTAAAGCTTTCAAAGGAGGCGCTAAATAGTCCATTTAAATTTTTTTCCTATTTGAAATAAAATAATTAATCCAAAAGCAAAACAACATAAAGAAACAAATAGGACGTTCAGGTATTTCAAGCCATATTGATGAAGTACAAAAGCTAACAGTCCAACGTATAAGACAGTGAGTACAAACGCTTGGATGCGCACTTGAAATAAAGCTGTATGGACTTTTCTTCGAAAATAAGTTCTTAACCGGATATAATGACGCAGGTTCTCCAAATGCTCTAGACATTGCACAGATCGATCAGCTGTTTGCAGTTCTTGAATCATTTGCTGCAAGGGAGAAAACAAAAGCTCCGTGTGAATTTTTTTAGAAAATAAAATGGATTCTAATATTCCAGTTAAATGATTCCGGAATCGTGTATCAATAGATAAGGAAGTAATACAGGTTAACGCTATTTTAAAACTAGTGCGAAAACTGCAACCAATTTTAATTTGCGCAATTAAATGATTGAGGAAGATTTCAAACTGGACCAATAATTGCTTTTGCCAAACAGAAATAAGCACATATCGCAGACAGATAATGAAAAAAGATGGGATATATAGCAATAAAATTTTAAAAAATAAGAACTGAACAGTTATCTGAGTGATAAACAGAATACTCGTTATGCTAAAAATGATGAGTATTTTCCAGACCATTGGGGATATCACACCAGCTAGTCGACGATCTCTACTGATGTTCCATAATAATTGGAGGTTGAGCAGTGTATGAAAAAACAAAATAATTAAACTCAACATAATAAAAAACTCTTATGCAAAAAAGAAACCATATTTTTTATTGACTGTTGGCAAGCTTGAAGTAAAACTAAAGCGAAAAGCAACCGATGAAAATATTTTCATCATGTTTCAACATAGGGAGGAATGCAATGCCTGCTAAAAAAAAGAGAAGAAAAAAAGTGATAAGAAGAAAAAAGAAAGTAACAAGAAGGAAAAAAGTAACTAAGAGAAAAAAGAAAGTAACAAGAAGGAAAAAAGTTGCTCGTAAGAAAAAAACTACTCGTAAGAAAAAAGTTGCTCGTAAGAAAAAAGTGACTCGTAAGAAAAAAGTTGCTCGTAAGAAAAAAGCTCGTAGAAAAAAAAGATAAGTAGATATATTCTGAATATATTGTAAGTCTCCCGAAGTTTTTACTTCTTCGGGAGACTTCTTTTTTAATGTGAATTATTATGAATCGTTCTAAGATAGCCATTATTGGCGGAGGGTTTGTTGGATCTACTTGCGCACATTGGCTTCTCAGTCGTGATTTGGGCGATATCGTTTTATTAGATCTAAAAGAATCTTTGGTTAAAGGACGGGCTTTAGATCTTATGCAGTCTTCGCCATTAGTCAGTGCAGATTCTTATATTTATGGCACTTCTCAATACCAGGATATTCAAGCATCAAATGTAGTGATTATTACAGCTGGCATAGCGCGTCAGCCAGGAATGAGTCGAGATGATTTACAGCAGGTCAATGCGAAAGTGATATTGAATGCTTGTGAGCAGATTAAAAAATATGCGCCCAAGGCTTTTATTATTGTGGTAACTAATCCTGTAGATGTAATGACTTATTATGCTTGGAAGGTATTAAACAATAATACGCAGTGCATTATGGGTATGGCAGGAGTATTGGATAGTGCTCGTTTTCGAACTTTTATTGCTCAGGAATTGAATGTTAGTGTGCAGGATGTACAAGCTTTTGTATTAGGTGGACATGGAGATACGATGGTGCCAGTGCCGCGGCTATGTTGCGTAGGAGGTATTCCACTGCTCGATCTTTTACCTGCTGAACGAGTACAGGCTTTAGTGGAAAAAGCAAGAAAAGGTGGTGCACAAATTGTATCACTTTTAAAAACCGGTTCTGCTTATTATGCTCCTGCTTTAAGTGTGGTGGAAATGGTAGAAGCTATTCTTAAAGATCGTAAACGTATTTTACCAGTTAGTACTTATTTAGATGGGCAATATGGCATAAAGGATTTATTTATGGGGGTTTTGTGCCGGATTGGTAGAGATGGTGTAGAGAAAGTGATGGAGCTTTCTTTAACAGAAGATGAAAAAAAACAATTTCAAAATTCTGCCCATGTAGTACGTTCCCAGGTGGAACAACTACCAAATATTTAGAAAGTGAGAATAAAATAATTTGGATATTCATGAGTATCAAGCGAAAGCTTTATTTCGTTCTTTTGGCATTCAAACATTAAAAGGAGCATTAGCTGCTAGTGGAGCTGAAGCAGAACAAATCGCACGTAATTTAGGTGGAGATTTTTGGGTTGTTAAAGCGCAAGTGCATGCAGGAGGGCGTGGAAAAGCTGGTGGTATTAAAAAAGCGCGTACGCTATCAGAAGTAAAAACAGTAGCTACACAAATAATCGGTAGTAAATTAATCACTCATCAAACAGGGCCTAATGGCAAAATAGTTCATCAAGTGTTAGTAGAGCAAGGATGCCAAATACAAAAGGAGTTTTACTTGGCTTTATTGTTTAACAGGGAACAAGGAACCTTAAGCCTGGTTGCTAGCCGAGAAGGTGGTGTCACTATTGAGCAAACAGCGGCTAGTTCTCCTCATAAAATATTTCAAGCTAAACTTTCTTTTCTATTTGGTTATTTGGATTTTCAAGTATGGGATTTATTAAAGTTTTTTAATCTTCCAAGTGAGCACTTTTCCAATTTAAAAGATATGATTCATCGATTGTTTGCTTTAATGATACAAAAAGAGACTACTTTAATTGAAATTAACCCTTTAGCTTTAGTGGCCAGTGGCGATCAATCTATTTTAATTCCCTTAGATGCAAAAGTAAGCATAGATGACAATGCTTTATTTCGACAAGAAGAGATAAAATCGTTACAAGATGTTCGTGAGTTACCTCCGGCAGAACAAAAAGCTTTAAAGTATGATTTAAGCTTTGTACAGCTCGGTGGACATATCGGTTGTTTAGTTAACGGTGCCGGTCTCGCTATGGCTACCATGGATATTGTGCAACTAGAAGGCGCCGAACCAGCTAATTTTTTAGATGTGGGAGGTGGAGTTAACGCAGAGAAAGTAGATGCGGCTTTTCGGATTTTAAAAGAAGACTCAGCAGTAAAAGGTATTTTAGTTAATATTTTTGGTGGCATTGTTCAATGTGATTTAATTGCGGAAGGTTTAGTGCGGGCTATTCGTAAATTACATATTACCCTACCTGTAGTAGTTCGTCTGGAGGGAACTCGTGCAAAGCAAGCGCGTGAAGTGCTCAATCAATCTGGACTGGATATACATTTTGCGAATGATTTGTCTTCTGCTGCTAAAAAAATTATTTCTCTTACCGGATCTGCTGTATGAGTATTTTAGTCGATAAAAACACTAAATTGATTTGTCAGGGCTTTACTGGCCGGCAGGGAACTTTTCATTCTAAAGAAACATTAAAAACTGATACGCTCTTGGTAGGAGGAGTCACTCCTGGTAAAGGAGGTTCTGTTCACTTAGATCTTCCAGTGTTTGATACAGTAAAGGAGGCGGTACGGAAAACGGGAGCGAACGCATCTGTTATTTATGTTCCACCTCGTTTTGCAATGAATGCCATTTTAGAATCTGTTAGTGCTGAGTTAGACTTGGTGGTATGTATTACAGAGGGCATCCCTTTGCAAGATATGTTAAAAGTAAAACAATTTATTAAAGGAAAAAAGACCCGGTTGATTGGACCTAATTGTCCTGGAGTGATTACACCTGGTCAGTGTAAAATTGGTATTATGCCTTGGTACATTCATAAACCAGGAAAGGTGGGAGTGATATCCCGTTCAGGAACTTTGACTTATGAAGCAGTTTGGCAGCTGAGTCAGTTAGGTTTAGGACAAAGCACTTGTGTAGGTATTGGAGGTGATCCTCTACCTGGAACAAGCTTCGTGGATGCTTTGGAGTTGTTTAATCAGGATTCACAAACAGAAGGAGTGGTAATGATTGGAGAAATTGGAGGGTCAGCGGAAGAACAGGCAGCAGAATATATAAAAAAAGAGTTTAAAAAACCGGTCGTTGCATTTATTGCTGGAATGAGTGCTCCGGAGGGTAAAAGAATGGGGCATGCGGGTGCAATTATTAGTGGCGGACGTGGCACTGCTGAAAGTAAACGACAAGCTTTACAGTCCGCTGGGGTGGTAATCGTTCATTCACCGGCAGATATCGGCAGTACTTGTAAAAAACAATTTAAAAATTTATGAAATAAGATAATGAAACAAGAAATTACTTTTTGCATGATTAAACCAGATGCTACGTGTCGGCGGCTGATTGGAGCTATTTTGAATCAGTTAGAAAAAGAGGGTTTGGAACTACTACGCGCACGATTAATAAAAGTATCAACCGAATTATGTCATACGTTTTATAAAGAGCATCAGGATAAGGATTTTTTTTCATCGCTGGTTAAGTATATTATATCTGGGCCAGTATTTGTTATGGCCTTATCCGGTCCAGGAGCGGTGGCTCATGTGAGGAGAATTATTGGACACACTGATCCTGCAAAAGCGACAGAAGGGACTATTCGTGCTTTGTATGGAGAAAGTATAGAGCGAAACTGTGTACATGCTAGTGATTCTTTGGAAAGTGCATCCAGAGAACTAACTATTTTTTTTAAGGATTTATCCATAGAATGAACCGTGCCATCTTTAGTAAAATAGCTGGTTTTATTTGTTTATGCTTAGCTTTGTCGTGCGTATCCAATCAAAAAACTGCTAAAAGTCGAACGTATCATAATTTGGCAATTTCTTTGATACACAAATGTCAGTTTGCAGAAGCACTAAAGGAGTTAAATCAAGCGGTCAAATTTAATCCCTTGGATCCTGATTTGTATCACAGTTTAGGTCTTGTGTATTTTCAGTTTAAAAAATATGATAAAGCGACAAAGTTTTTACAGAAAGCACTTAAATTAAAACCGAATTTTACGCCAGCACGAATAGATCTAGCGCGCAGTTTAATAGAAACTAATAATATTTCATCAGCTATTCGACATTTAAAAATAGCTAAGGAAGATCTAACATACGCGAATCCGGAGAATATTCATGCGCATCTAGGTTTTGCTTATTATAAAAAAAAGCAATTTCATCCGGCACAAAGATATTTTAGTGTATCTCGTAAAATCCAACCACAAAATTGTGCGATTGCTTTATATCATGGAAAGAGTTTATATTTTTTAAATCGTTTTACAGCTGCTATGTCAATTTTTAAGTCAGCTAAAACCTGGTGTCAAAATGCTCCTCCTACTTGTACTCCTCCTACTTTTGAATCATATTATTTTTCTGCTTTGATCCATTATAAAACGGGACAATTGAAGAAAGCCAAACAAGATCTACAGATTTTTTTATCTAAAGATTTAGAAAGTGATTATCGATCGCAAGCTTTGAACTGGATGAGAAAATGGAACCAAAAATAAAGATTCAGCAGCAGTTATTACATATTGGACAGGCTTTAAAAGATAAACGAAAAGCTTTAAATCTATCTTTAAAAGAGATATCTCAAAAAACTTGTATTAGCTCGACTGTTTTAAAGGCCATTGAAGAAGGGCAGATGGAAAACTTGCCAGTATATGTGTATTTACGTGGATTTATTTTAAGCTATGCACGTATTGTTGGTTTAAAAGAGCAAAGTTTATTAAAGGAAGTTCAAATGTTGCTTCCTCAGCAGGAAGTGCCAGCGGTTAAACCAGCTAGTGGTGTATCTGACTTGGAAAATATGGTTGAAACAGAGTTACATTTAATGCCAGTAATAGTCGCTAGTATTATTTTGCTTGTGCTCGGTGGAGTGTTGGTGTTTTTCAATATGATTCGTTCTTGTGATACACCAAAATCTTTTATAAAAAATACAAATACTAAATCCGTTATGCCAACGACTGTTCATCCGTCTTCAAAAGAAGAAGGAAAACAATTATCTGTTTCACCAGAGGTTCCAAGTAGTGTTGAGCCGGCTCCTCGTTTAGTAGAGAAAAAACCTGTTGTTGTACCTACGCTGTCAACTAATGGTTTAGAAATCGTAGTAAAAGCGTTAGGGGTAGTTCAGGTGTTTTATCAGTCCGATGGAGGGGAGACTCAGAATATTTATTTGAAGAAAGATCATTTTGAAGTGTTGAAGGCAAAAAATTCTTTATTAATTCAAACAGATAAATCTAATTTAGTTCAAATTTTTCAAAATGGAGAGGATTTAGGTCGTTTAGGTGAGGGTGAACAAACAGCTAGACTTTTTAAAACTAAAGCAACGGAGAACAGATGAATTTCGTAGCAGTAGATGTGGAAACAACCGGTACCTTATCTTATATGGATCATATCGTAGAGCTAGCTGCTGTCCGTTTTTCTGATGAGACAGTCCAGGATCAATTTAGCTCCTTAGTTAACCCAGGTGTGCAAATGCCGGAGGAAGCTTCTCGGATCAATGGTATTACAAATGAAATGCTTAAAACCGAACCGAAGATAGAAGAAGTGTTAAAACCTTTTTGTGATTTTTGCAGTTCGGATTGGTTAGTGGCACATAATGCTATTTTTGATTTTCAATTTTTAGCTACAGCTATGGAAAAACATCAGTGTTCAGCACCTTCCGGTCCGATGTTAGATACCTATGCTCTTTCTAAAGTCGTATTGCCTGGGCTGAGCAACTATAAATTATCCACTTTGGCGGAGCATTTAAAAATTTCTTCTAAAAATTTTCATCGTGCAGAACAAGATGCATGGGCTTGCGGAAAATTGTTTTGCGCTATTTTGCGGAAAATCCGTGACAGGGGATACACAGTGGATATTCCCACTTTATTAAAATTGTCTGGAAAAAAAGAATTAAAGTTTCCTCCACTTAGAGCACATCAATTTTCTTTATTTGATTAAAAAAACTTTGGTTGAACAGAAAGAGGATATCTCCAGCCTCTATCAAAACTACGTTCTTTAACTTTTAGTATTGGTGCAGCTTGCCGTCTTTTAAATTCGCTAAGTAATATTTGTTTGAAAATATTTTTTTCTAATTTATTTTGAGGATCTTTTTGAAGCTCTATTAGTTTTTTAAGGATTGGATCTAATACTTGATAAGGAGGAATATCTTGTGCATCTGTTTGATTTGCTCTTAATTCTGCACTGGGGGGGCGATGTTGAATAGCATGAGGAATAGCAGGACGTTTAAGATGCTTTGCTAACTGTAAAACTTCTGTTTTAAATAGATCTCCAATAGGTAGAAGTCCGCAGCTTAGGTCGCCATATAAGGTGGCATAACCTAATGACAACTCACTTTTGTTAGATGATCCAAGCAGCAGGCTTTGTGGATATTGGTTGGACCATGCCATTAGATAAAGACATCGGATTCTAGCTTGTAGATTTTCTTTACTCCTGGCACGTGATTTCCCAAAGCCTTTTGGCCAATTTTTTAAAATTCGTTGATAAGTAGGAGTGATACTATAAGTGTATAGTTGGCAGTTAAGTTTTTTGGATAAATCTTGAACCGCTTTAAAAGAAAGTGAAGAAGTAAAAGGCCCTGGTAAAAAAATGAGGCTTACATTTTTAGCACCTAATGCCTGGCAGGCCAGGTGACTAAGTACAGCAGAATCTAGTCCACCACTAAGCCCTAAATGTATTTTTTTGAAATTATTTTTACGTACAAATTCTTTGATTCCAAATACTAGAGCAGATATTAAGTGAACATAATTTACAGAGTCGTGACATGGGTGCAAGGAATCGCGGCGCCCCCAGAGGGGGTCACTTGGTAAACTTGATGTGTAAGATTGTGACATAGGTGCAGGGAATCGCGGCGAAGGTACCTTCTTTGGTGGGGTGATGGATATTATTGTTAAATGTTCTTTAAAAAATGGCGCTTGATATAGTTTTTCTCCTTGGGGGTTAAGGATAAAACTTCCACCGTCAAAGATAAGTTCTTCTTGTCCTCCGATTAAATTCACATAAATCAATGGGCATTGGTATGTTTGAGCTAGCCGGCTAGCTATCATTTCTCTTTTTCTATGTTTATATATTTCAAAAGGGGAAGCGTGAATGCTAATGATGAGCTGAGGTTTATCTAGCTGGATGTGATGATTTTCTAATTGCCACATTTCCTCACAGATCAGCAGCTGTGTTTTTATTTTTTGTAAATAGAAAAAATTATCTTTTAATAAGCCTTTTTTAAAATATCTTTTTTCGTCAAAGACGTCGTAGTCTGCGAGGATTTGTTTGGAGTATGTTTTACATTTGTTTTTTTGTAGAACAAATGCACTATTTGTTGCTGGTGGCGTATGACCTGCTGGGCTACCTAAAATAACACTTAGTCCGCTTGGCAGACGTTGGCAAATCGCTTGCACGGCTGCTTGTGTTTTCTGTAAAAAGCATTTTTGTTTTAATATATCTAGTGGTGAATAACCGCTGGTAGCCATCTCAGGAAAAATAATTAAGTCTGCTTGTTGTTTTTTGGCTTTTAAACACCAGTTTAAAATTTTTTTTTGGTTTAGGGAAATATTCCCCATAGAAGGATTAATTTGGGCTAGAGCTATCTTCACTGGAGTTTTTTATATCGCTTATTTAAAAACTCTGTCAAATAACACTTGGTAATTTGAAAGTATCAAAAAACTTTGTTCTTTCGAAACTTGAATCGGTTCCGAAAAATTATGCAGTGTATTATTGACAATAATTATCAGAAATTTTATTTTGAAAAAACTATGAAAAACTGGATTTTATTTTTTTACACCTTCGGTTTTATATTAGTGCCCATTTTCGCTTACAGTCAATATGAAGAATTAACAACTAACGCTCCCTTACCATTTAGGAGATCAGCTCTTATCTGTATCAACTCTAAAACAAGGGATTCTCATATATTACAAGTCAATCAATATAAGAAATCTCAAGGGGGTAGTTTAGCTTGTGATGCTATTCAGTATGGTTATACTACTGACTCGGAAATATTTTCTCCAGATAGTATCTCTTATCATTCGCCGGTAAGCATGACCATGGATCAGGGTAAAAAATATATAATACCACTTCTTAGCTATGGAAATCATAAGTATTTTAACGAGTTAGGCGATCTAGTGGATATTACAAATTTGTTATATAAATCTGGTTCTTGCATACCATTTATATTTTCTACAATGCAGTGCTTTGATTCTGATACTGGAACTACTAGTTTTTTTGAAGTTCCTGTTTTTATGTATAGTAAAGTCGTTCATTTTAGTACGAAAAACTACTTAGGCTGCGATCAATATCAAAAAAATACAAAGAAATTCTATGTAAGAGCCAATTATAATTGTGAAATATTTACCTACTTAGAAATAAATCCTCAGTTTTAATAAACTTATTTTTGTTTCATAAATAGCTAATACGTTGATTGTTAAAAAGTTACTCTATTTGAGAGCTTTTCTAACAGAGTTAGTTTGGTTAGCGATCAAGAAAGCAATAATGCACAGAATACCAATAATTAAGACAAATCGGAATATATTACCAAAAGACCAATCTCCAATTTCTAGATCTTTTTGTGTTTTAGTTTTTAGTTTTTTTACCAGTCGCATAGGTTTTTTCTTGTGGCTGGTTAGGTTGTTTTTTTTTCCTAAGCTAGCGACAGCGATTGCGCGCGATCTTTGTTCTTGTTCTTCTTTTTCTGTTAAGAAGCCACCGGAATAGACTTGTGTGTATCGTTTGTTTTTATTTTCCGATTCATAACCTTTAAACCCTGGCTTATTTTTTTTAACTGTTAATCTTCTGTTTTTTTTTCTACGATTGCGTTTAGTGTATGTAGTATTAGATGCCATATCATCTAAGTTGTTTAGTTTATTGTTAGTTATTAGCTGTCCAGAGGGTTGATAGGTACTGCTATTTTTGCCGGCAGATCTAGTAGGTTTGGATGCCGTTCTCCGGTTACTAGTTGGATAGGTATTTCCATTTTCATTTTCATTTGTTGAGGAAGATGAATCAGATTTGTTATTTGATAATTTATTAGAACTAGAGTTATTTGTGCTACCTGATGGCGAGCTAGGGTTACTACCACCACCACCTCCAGAAGAAGGGAGCGTTAAGTCCATATCTTTAAAAGCTTTCGCGGAATCTGCCGGACTTCCGCATTCTGCTCCTGGCCTATTTTGCATAGGTAATAAACCGGTTTGTAACAAGCAGGCAAAATATCCATCTGTTCCTAGTAAAGCTTTTCCCCAAGCTTGTACTCCTTTATTGAAGGTAAATAAAAGTCCTCCTCCGACAAAAACTAATACGGTTAAAATAAGTACATACTCTACAATCGCCTGTCCTGCGATAGAATGGTTGTCGCTCCTATGATTCTGATGAAGAGGGGGGACACATTTGCTACATTTTGTTTGCTGAACAATATTATCCGTGTCGCTGATCGGAATACACCTACCAAAGTCGCAGGATATTTTTTTTAAAATATTCATTAAGCACTTTATCGGTTACCCAGGTTAGATTATTTTGTTTCAAAACGAGAAAAATAAAGTTTTTTCTTCTGCTAGCCGAACGAAGTACTTAAGGAGGGGTAAATGAAACAGCTTAAATTACTAGCCTTAAAACTATGGCAAGATGAATCCGGACAAGGTACTGCCGAATATGTATTGATTCTGGTGGGCATTGTTGCTGTGGGCATTCTATTTAAAGGCCAAATAACTAAAATATTAACAGACAAATTCGGTGATATTGCTGGTCAGATTCAAGGTTTCAAGTAATTAGTTTAGTATGACAGCTGAATTAGTGCTACTTTTGTCTTTTTATGTGTTTTTGGTGATGGGTGTATTTGTACATCCCAAATGGGGACTTACACAGACATTTCAAAAATCTCTTCCTTATTTGTCAGCACGTATAGAAAAACATGTCGCTTGTGGAGGAGGTTTTTGGGAAAGCTCCAAAGTACAGTGGAAAAAACCGCTATACTCGCCTCCGGATAGAAGTTTATTCTTTTAATTTCAAAAATTTCATATTGTCTATGTTTATGAGCTATCTTCCATAAAAGTTTACACTTTAAAGATTGTCAGGTTTTTTATTTTATCGTTAAATATTATCTATGATGGATGTTATTTTCCCTGCTTGTATTTTACTGGTGGGAGTATTGGATGATTTACGATCTAGAAAAATTCATAATCGGCTGATTTTAATTTTAGCGGCTTTAGCCTTAATTTTTGTTTTTTGTTTTCAAATAAACTGGAATCTTGAAGAGATTCGGCAGAAAAATCAGCTTTTAGTTTTTGCTTTTTTATCTCAGCTATTAATGGAAGGTGTGCTTCCTGTGCTTGGCAAAAGTGTTTTAGCCTTGGGGTTAACTGCGCCTTTAGTCTTAATGAAAGTCATTGGGGGTGGGGATATGAAATTATATGTTGTTTTAGGTTTTGTGAGTTCGCCGCGTCTTTTATTTTTTTCTCTCGTTTTTGCTGTTGTTTGGGGAGGTGTTTTAGGGTTGGTGAAATCTTGTTTAGATAAAAAAATTCGGATGGTGTTACTCAATCTTTGGCTACTGGTTCAGTTTAAACGGCCTATTTCCGATAAGTTAACTGCTTTTCCTTTTTCTGTCAGCTTGTTGATAGGGTGGTTGACAGCCACTATGTATACTTAAAAAGTAGCTAACTGAACACTCGCCAGTGAATGATAAACAGCCACTTAAGAATTAAGAAAAATGGGGTACACACATGGGTAAAAAAGGACAAATTACGGTGGAGATGGTGTTAATCCTGGCTATTTTGTTATTTATTGGTTACACCGTTCGTTCCAATTTTATGGATAAACATCGTTTGTTTTCTGCTTTTATTTTAACTCCTTGGGAGCAAATTGGCGGTATGATGGAATCCGGTGTTTGGGGAAAAAGAAATCAAGTGCGGAGCAAACATCCCAATCAGTTTAGTCGTATGTATACTGTTCAGCCGGGGCCATAATGATTAGGAAATATTTGTTATCTCAAAAAGGTAGTCTGGCCGTGCAGTTCTTATTTGGCTGGGTGCTATTAATGGGATTTGTAGCTATCTTTGCAGCGCTGACACTCACTTTGTCCGTGGCGGAAGTAGTTCAATATATCACTTATACTTCCAGTCGGCAGTTTATGCTGGGTCATCTAGATGAAGATCAACAAATCGCTGCAGCAACGAATAAATATAATAAGTTAACTAGGCACTCTTCCCTTTGCTCTTTTTTTCGTCATTGTAATTCAAATGGAATGTTTACTATCCAGGAGTCTCCGGAAATAGGTTTGAATCGAGATTTTAACCAAGGTGGTCAAGGTAGCCCGTATTTGTTTATGGGGGTTTGGACTGTGTTTAAAGCTGAACTGCTGGATATCAATATTCCACTCTGGGGTAGTACGACGGAAGGCAGTAGCAAAGATGAAATATTCACCTCTAATATTGGTTCCTATTTAGGTAGGGAACCTTCTGTGATGGAGTGTGAATCATTTAATACTGTAAGACTAAAATGGATTCATGAGAATCATAAAAGGTATATGCAAATCAATCCTGCCGGAAATCTAGACAGGGCTCCTTCTGGCTATTTTGATAATGGATGTTAAGATAGTGGTAAAAATAAATCAGATGTTTATAGATCATATATCCAAAACATCCCTGCGAAGAAATTCGCTTTCTAGTGTAAAGGGAATGGCAATGATAGAGATACTACCTATTATATTAGTGATGTTTGTTTTAATGGGCGCAGCTCTTGGTTCTTGGGGGTTAGCACATACAGCAATTTTAAATTCCATTGCCGCCCGACATAATAGTTTTTTTTATTTTAATAATAGAACAGATCTTTCTTACTTAAGAGATTTTGGGAATTTGGGATCAGCCGGTGGCTATAGTATCCTATCGTTTGTAGGGGTAGCTGATATGTTTTATAGAGATCAACGTAACCGGTTTGCTTTTATTACGTCAGAAGACGCTCAAGATGAAAAGGCTCGAGCCACTTTACGTTTTGTAGATTTTAAAAATCCGGCGGCGGATTGCAAAGGTCAATCAGGTTGTTTGCGAGATTCGGATCATACTGGCATTCACGGTTTGATTAAGTCAAAAAATACCCGTGAATTAGTTTCACCCGCTTGGATTATGGTGGGTTATGGTATTTGTCTGAATGCAGATTGTGAATAGCCATTCCTTGTTTTAACGCGATTAAATTTATTTATCTTTTCGAGCTTATTTACCGACAAAAACATTAATGAATAAAAACGAAACGCTTACTTTATGGATGAGTATTGGCGCAGCTATTTTTGCGGTGATGCTGATCTACAGTTATACACAAGAGAAAAGTGCGCAAATCTCTCGTCGGTTTGGTGCCCAGACTTCTGTCTTGGTAGCGGTTAGAGATATTGGGGAGATGGAAACTATCAATGATACAATGGTACAGTTAAAAGAATTTCCAAGCAGTTTTGTGCAGCCTGCTGCTCTGTCTTCTGTAGAAGAAGCAGTGGGGCTTGTTGCTCTAGCTCCTATTTCTACCGGCGAACAAATTTTGCAAACTAAAATCACAAAACCCGGACCTACTACTGGGCTTTCATTGCAAGTGGCTCCCGGTCGGCGCGCATTAACGATACCGATTGATGAAATGCGAGGAGTCGCCAAGTTGTTAAAACCTGGAGATAGAATAGACGTCATTGCCGCTTTAGATATTCGGGAAGGGACCAACCAAAAACGCGTTGTCCGAACTATTATGCAAGATGTGGTTATTTTAGCGACAGGAATAAAAGTGGTTAGTGAATTGCCGCGTGTATTGGAAGAAATTAGCGGAGATAATTTTATTCGTAATTTACGTTCAGCGACTAATTTTAATTCTATTACAATTGAAGCAGATAAAAAAGCAATTCAAAATTTAGTGTATGTGCTGTCCACTTCGCCAGGTTCTTTGTTCTTATCTTTAAGACATCCTAGTGATCATGAACATGAAACTAATGTATTAACTTCCGGCATTGAGCAGGTGTTAAACAATACAGCTAGGAGACCTGCGCGCACAAAAGGTGGTCTGCCGACGATTAGAAGAAGAAATAGGTAGTAAAAATAGTTAGTTTATTTGGGAGAAGGAAATATGAAAGTTGGATGGGTGCTGCTCACTCGTTATTCACTCTATGCTGTACAGTCTGTTATTATTTTATGCTTTGTATGTTTGGGCGCTTTTGCAGCTAAGAAGGTGACACCGGAATCTTTGTATCTTTACAAAGGTGTTCAGTATGATCATTTTCTATCCAAATCTTTAAAAGGTAAAAAATTAAAGTTTGAAGGAACTTATCGTAAGTTTACCAGTTTGAATCATAATGCGCTAACAGGAGTTATTCGCTTCATTCCCAGGCGCACAGGGGTAGGCACTTTAAATATTAAAGATTCGCAGTCTCGGATTGTTAAAAAATTGTTGCTGACTGTGCGCAAGACTAACTTGCGGGATATTGCTAATGAAATCCAAGGTCTTTTAAAAGAAGTGGATGGTATTACGATTAAAATCGTTAATAACCGAGTGACAGTGGACGGTGAAATTTTAGTGCCGCGAGATATGAAGCGCATTCATGATGTGATTGTAGCTTATGGAGGTACTGCGAATTCTTTTGTCACACTTAGCCCGCTCGCGCAAAGTAAAATGGCGAAATTCATTGAAAAGGAAATTAATAATCGCAATGTTACTGTACGAGTAATTAATACTACTTTTATTTTAGAAGGTTTTGTTAGCGATGATGGCGAGAAAAAAAAAGCACAAGCAATTGCTGAATTATATGTACCAGATGAAATTTCTCATGCAGCGACTGGTTCTGGCGGGCCGGTTAGGGAGAGAAATCGTCCGGCAGTGATTAATCATATTCAAGTACGAGAACCAAAACCAGATGGAAGACAAAAACTTATTCAGCTGGTTGTGCATTATGTGGAACTCAATAAAGATTATTCGGATAATTTTCGTTTTCAATGGATGCCTCAGATTAATGATGGCACGAAATTTACTTTTCATTCGGGATCGGGTGGTCTTGGCACGGTGGCTGGAATTATTTCCGGCACAATTAATAATTTTTTGCCTAAATTAAATTGGGCGAAAGCTTTTGGTTTTGCTCGTATTTTGCATTCTGCAAATGTGGTGACGGAAGATGGTGTATCCGCTGATATTGGATCTCAAAAAAGTATTCCATTTTTAGCGACAGCAGGTCCGAATGGTGGACAAAAAATTGAGCAAACAACAGTAGGGTTAAATATCAAAATTAAACCGAATATTATTGGACCGCGTAGAAGTAGCGTACAAATGAGGATTGGTTTTGAAGTTGTCAATGTAGTGGGTACAACGGGACAAGCACCGATTACAACTAGTCGGCGCGTACAGACAACAGTTCATGTGCAATCCGGTTTAAGCGCTGTAATTGGTGGCATTGTTAGTAATAAGTTTTTCTCGGATTATAATCGTGAGCCCGCACAGCAAGGAGCTAATCCATTAGTGTCTTTTTTATCTTCTAAAAAATTTAATCGATCACAAAGCCAGTTTGTGGTTTTTGTGACTCCGAATATTAAAGACTCTGCGTCTAGCGGTGTAGAGCAGATTAAAAGAAAGTTTAAACTCTCTAGGCGGTGATACATAGTGCTTTTAAATCCTAAATGTCATGTGATAGCTGTCGTTGGCGGCAAAGGAGGGGTGGGTAAAAGCGTCTTGGCGGCTAACTTAGCTTTAGCTATTCAAAAAGAAATGCGGGCTTCCGTTGCTTTAGTAGATTTGGATGAGAAAAGCTGTGGTGATCAAAGTGTTATTCTTGGGCAAAGACCTGTGAAAACAGTGTTGGATCTTACGCGATTTTCGGGAGTGATTACGGAACAAAATGTACGTCAGTTAGTTGCATTTCATAAAAGTGGACTCGCTTACATAGGAGCTGTCACAGGTCCAGAGCAAAGCTTAGCTGGTGATCCAATAATATTTAGTAAACAATTATTTGGTCTTTCACAGCTTTTTACATATATCGTAGTAGACGCGGGCTGTAGTCTCAATTCTTTACAATTTTCCGTGTTGGATATGGCAAGTGTAATTTTAGTGGCACTAACTCCTGAAATATTGGTCGTTAATCAAACGAAAAGAATTTTAAATGAATTAAGTGCAGCTACTTTGCCTTCTCAGCTTTTTCAGTTGGTGATCAATCATGCAGCGACAGGGGGACTTTCCTCGCAGGCTATTGCCAGTAGTTTACGTCTTCCAGTGATTGCGGTGTTACCGAAGGATGATGCCATCTGCCATCAAGCTTTGCAAACCTCTCAACCGTTTGTACTATTTCGTCCGGACAGTTTACTAGCACAAAACTATCATAATATGGTGCGAAGACTAGCTGGCGGTGTCTTACAAAGAAATAAATCTCTTGTTCGTCCTAAAAAGAAACCGGCGATTACTGTATCGACAGCTAGTCAAACAGCGGGCGGAGGTGTGCAAAAAAAAACCAGAGCTTTAAATCCTTTAACGCTTCTAAAAATGCAAATTCATACAGAGCTTATTAAGGAAATGGATTTAAAAAAAGATATTACACAGGCTAAGGATGAAGATTCTAGAAAAGAATTAAAGGGTAAAACGCAAATAGTGGTGTCACGTTTAGTGGATAAAAGAGGGCAAGGTCTTTCTCGTCAAGAGCGCATTCAAGTCATTAAGCAGGTATTGGATGAAGCTTTAGGTTTAGGTCCTTTGGAAGAACTATTATCCGATCCGTCTGTTACGGAGATTATGGTGAATGGTTGCGATCAAATTTTTTGTGAAAAGTCTGGTCGGCTGAATTTAAGTTCAGTTACTTTTACTTCTAATCGTCAACTACGAAATGTGATTGAACGAATTGTCACTCCGCTGGGTCGGCGGATTGATGAAAAAAGTCCGTATGTAGATGCCAGGTTACAGGATGGCTCTAGGGTGAATGCGGTCATTGAGCCTCTTTCTATTGATGGTCCGGTTGTGACCATTCGGAAGTTTCCACAAGATAGAGTGAAGATAGAAGATTTAGTGAATCGTTTTGGTTCTATGACGCCTGCGATGGCGGATTTTTTAAAAATTTGTGTCGAGCAAGGATTGAATGTTGTGATCTCCGGAGGAACGGGTTCCGGTAAAACGACATTACTTAATGTACTGAGTGGATTTATTCCGGTGAATGAACGTATTATTACAGTAGAAGACGCGGCTGAATTACAACTGAATCAAGAACATGTGGTTCGGTTAGAAACACGTCCGGTCAATATTGAAGGGAAAGGGGAAGTGACGATTCGGGATTTAATTCGTAACTCCCTTAGAATGCGGCCGGATCGAATTGTCGTTGGAGAATGTCGGGACGGAGCGGCTTTGGATATGTTATCTGCGATGAATACAGGGCACGAAGGATCGATGACAACTGTGCATGCAAACACTCCGCGGGAGGCGGTTTCTCGTTTGGAAACTTTATGCTTAATGGCCGGAATGGATCTACCTATTAAAGCGATTCGGGAACAGATTGCAGGAGCTGTCCATTTAATTATTCAGATTGGTCGCTTAAATGATGGTAGTCGTAAAATCAAAAGTGTAACAGAGGTGGTAGGTTTACAAGTAGATACAATTACTTTACAGGAAATTTTTAGATTTAAAGAAGAAGGTTTTGATAAAAACAGAAAAATTATCGGACAATTTCAAGCAATGGGAATGATCCCTTCGTTTATTGAAAAATTTGAACAAAAGGGAATTAAAATTCCACGTTCTTTATTTACAACTAGTGCGCCACCGGCAAGTGCAGCAAAAAAAACTTCACTTCTCAGTCAAGGTGCTCAATCCCCGTCTGCTCGCTTGCGTTCCATGCCGGCAGGTTTGGGTACACGACCAAAAAAACCTCTTTCACCTCCATCACCGACTAAAAAGATATCTTAGGGGAGTTTGTCTATCATGAATATTATTAAAAGTATTTTATTGCAGCCTTTAGTTTTATCTATTGTTACTGGTATTTTTATTTTTATTGTTTGTTATTTACGTTTTCCTTCTTTGATTCAGTTTTTTAAAGCAAAAACTTTAAATTCTCAAAAAGAGGTATTGGATATTGTTAGTAGAATGATGCTAAAGACTCAACCAGATAAAGTAGTAGTGCAACTTTGGATTTTAGGTTTAGGTATGGCATTTTTATTTTTTTTACTCGCTTGGCCAAATTTGCCGTTGGGGCTGGTCTTAGCTTGCATAGGGTTTTTGTTATCTTGGGTTGGCGTGCAACGGGTGATGCGGACGATTTGGGAACGTAGAAGCGATCAAGTAGTAACAGATATGGTGGAAGGTCTAACAATGATGGTTAATGGGGTCAAAGTAGGGCTGAGTATTACGCAATCCATGGGGAGAGTGGTGAAAGGGATGTCTGGGCCTTTATCACAGGAGTTTCAATTAGTGCTAAATAAAATTCAACTAGGTATGAGCGTGGAAGAAGCTTTAACTCAAATGGAAACTCGTATTCGTCGGCCGGATCTAACAATGCTGGTAACCGCAATTAACATTTTAAAAGAAACCGGTGGAAATTTAGCAGAAACTTTAGAAGTCATTGTGATCACTTTGCGGGATCGACAAAAAGTAGAAAGTAAAATTAAAGCATTAACTGCTCAAGGTAGTATGCAAGCGATGATTATTTCTATCATGCCAGCGGTTATTTTGGTCATGATGTTTTTTTTCAATAAAAAAACAGCTGTTTTAATGTTGACCAAGCCTTTGGGCTGGGCTTCCTTAGCTTTAATTTTGTTTTTGATTTTTTTAGGTAGTTTTATGATGAAAAAAATTGTTACAATACGGGTCTAAAAATGGATCACTTTTAAGGGAGTATAGATGAAAAATCAAATAATTATTTATAGTTTATTTGTTAGTTTTTCAGCACTAGCTTTAGTGGATACTAAAAACGGCAATTATACTAAAACATATGTAGATTTTTCTTCTGACGGTTTTACTTTGGAACGTGCATATAATTCTCGTTCTATTTACCGAGGTTTATTTGGTTACGGATGGTGTTCTAATCTGGAAACTCGGGTGGAGGTATTGCCGGATAACTCTCTAAAAGTAATAGAGTGTGGGGGTGGCTTAGAGGTTGCATACGGCCGACCTAATCGGCAGAAAATGATTCAACAAATTATGATCAGGGTACGTAAGAAGAAAGGGCTTTCCAAAAAGTATGTTAATAAATTAGCGATGGATTTGGAAAAATCTTCTTCTTTGCAATCGGAGTTAATGCGGGCTTTTGGTTTAAGAGGGAAAGCACGTGCTGGGCAAAGATACCAAGCGGTTGGTCGCTCTGGTGAAACGATGTTATTTACGGGGAGTGAATACAGACGTAGTTTCTTGGATGGTAGAAAACAAGTGTTTAGTAAGCAAGGTCATTTGGTCATGGAGTCTGATCCAAAGAGTGGATGGATGAAAATAGTTCGTCGCGGACCGACTGTTCAAAAGGTGCTAACGAACAAAGGGCTTAGCTGGCAATTTCGGAAAAATCATAAAAAAACTCCCGGGTTTAGTATTGCCGGTCAGAGTGAAAAGGTTACTTATATGATTGTTAAGGATAACTTGGAACAGGTGATTAGAAAGCCGGCCGGTAGCAAAAAGAAAACTCAGTATCAGCATATATATGATGAGTATCACAACATGACAAAGACTCGCTATTCGGATCAATCCTATGAATCTTTGGTATACAATGAAGATAAAGATTGGGTAACGGGTTTTAAAGATCGTCGTGGTTGTAGGGAGTCTTATATTTATGTCACAAATCCAAGAAACAAAGATCATTATTGGACAGATGTGAAGAAAATTTGTGGTAATCAAGTGACAAATATGAGCCGCTATGAATTTTGGAATCGCAATAAACCAAAAGGTGGAGGTAAGTACTTATATCGTGCACGGCAAGCTGTTAATGGTCAGGTAGAAGATATGACTTTTGACGCAAAAACAGGTTCTCCGACTTCTGTTACACGTAATAGAGTGACTACCAAATACACTTATGATGATAAAACCGGTTTGTTGGTTGCACGGATGGAACCAAATCGTCAAATGTTTTTTCCGATTACGGGTTATCATAAAAAATGTCGGAAGCCGCAAGTCGTGCAAGTGAATTATATTCAGGGAAAAAAAGTGGTACGTCGGATCAATACGAAAATTACTTATCATTCGGCAAAATGCTATTTAACTCAAGTGCAACAAAAAGAAACAGGTCGGTGGGTGATTGTTAAACGAGATCATGTTGGTCGAATTAGTGAAATGTACGATCAATCTCGGAAGAAAATTTTAGTTAAATATCATAAGCAATTTGGCAAACCCAGTCGGATTATTCGTCCGGGTGTTGGTACGATAGTGGTCGCGTATGATAAAAAAGGTACTGTTAGCAGCATGAACAGCAAAACCGATCCGGTGGTTTTTGCTCAAGTGACGAATGTGTTTAATGGCTTTTTGGAAATTATCTCTCCGGTGGCTGCCAATATTACGATTTAACTCAGTCGTATCTTTCTAATGATTTAGAATATTACAATGTATTTCTGTGATTGTTTACATTCTGTTAAATTGTATTTTTAAATCATTAAAAACATATTTTAATATTTATTTAACAAATTCCTTTTTTTGTCTTTTGCTTTGGTATCTAGCATGAATCATTTGAAAAATATTATTTTGACTAATGCCCACTTGATCATTCCCTGCTCTAACCGTCATTTTATTTAACTTCTTATTTTTTTGTTTTTGCGCCAGCATATTGGAGTAATTTAATCCGGAGGATCCACGTTGCCCGCGGCTTCTGCCGCTCGTATAACCTTTAAAGCTTTTGGAGATGTTACCTCCTCCTCCACCGGAAGAGTCTGTTGCAGATTCATCACTATCTAAACTGTTACTATTATTTTTGGATAGTTTTGCTGCTGCGGATGAAAGAGCATCTTTAAAAGGTTGAAGCTGCTGAGGAGATAAATGCTTTAATGCTTTGTCCATATCTTTTGCAAAGCCAGTCATACCATTTGGCAAAGTGATTTGTTGCTTTTTAGGATTCCATTTAATCCCTTTTTTCTTAAAAAAATCTTCCAGTTTTTTAACTGATCCTCCACCGCCTCCGTGTCCTTCTACGCATTTGCCGTTTAACATTTCTCTTCCGTGCCGTAAGCATTCTGCTGGAGTAGGAGTTTTACACAGACCAGCTATTCTAATTTTACCGGCCGGACAGTTATCTTTATTAGTGTCTTTATTAGGATCAGAATTAGGATCTGATGAATCTGGATCTATTAGATTACATTCTTGTGTCTGTGGATTCCATGTTCTGCCAATATTAGTGCACGCTTCCTCCGGCAGTAGACATCTATTTCTAATAGGTGCCCACGTACCTCCCAGCTGTGTACATTCTTCCGACAGGCTCACACATACACCGTATGATTCACTTCCTCTCCACTGATAGGCAGGGCCTTTGATTATACAGTTGCCCTGGTATTGTGCAGCTAAATCTTTATTAGCTGTAGATTCGCTCATTAGTAAATAAGTTGCTCCGGTCAAACCGGCAGTTAAAGCAACATAATATTTACAAGAGGGGTTAGGCTTTCCACTGCATGCTGCCACTGCTTTCATTCCAGCAGCACCTGCAGCTATGCCAGTTACTCCTGAAATCATTTTCTGTCCTGCAGAAGTATCGTCTGCAATTTTAGATGCGCTATCTGCTCCTTTGGATTGAAAGGGAACAACAATAAAGATTATAATAAAAGAAGTTATGATAAAGTGCTTAATTGCAAATAGTGAGTCGCTATTTAATTTTTTAACCATTTTACTAACTCCTTTTTTAATGACAGTTTATCTTATGGGCGCAGAGTTGATGAAAACGTTTGGTAATTCTTTCAAAAATACTATGGTGTTTGTTTTGACCGGCCAGGTTAGAGGTTCTTTTAATAATTGCTTTGCCTTTTTTATTTTTGAGACGGCCAGCGAGTTTTCTTTTGGAGTTGCTATTGTATGATCCCCCTCCTCCTCTACCACCGGAGTATCCTCTAAATCCACCACCTCCACCGGAAGATGAATAGTCGTCGCTATCTTCTTCCTCTTCTTCTTTGGATGGAGAATTAGGGAGCCGCAAGGAACGGATTCTAAATCCAGATCCGGCGCTTCCTTTAAGAGCTGAGGGGTTTGTTGGACTATTTGATGCTGTCGCCATTCCTGGCAATGCTGTGCCAGGTAGGGCAATAGAAGGTGATCTAATGGTGGCGCGATCTTTATCTGATCCTCCGCCTCCAAAGGAGTCGTTTGTTGCATCATCTGAAGTGGAAGGCACACACACACCGTTTTTTCTGGCTTGGCCTTCCGGACAATCTTCTGTATTAGTATTAGTCTCTGTATTAGTTGTAGATTTGCTGTAGTCACATCCTTGTTTCTGTGGGTCCCATTTTCCACCGGTGGTAGAGCATGCTTGCCTGCTCGTCTGACAAGTGTTTCTAATAGGTGCCCAAGTGCCTCCATGTTTTGTGCATTCAGCAGCCAGGCTAATACATTGGCCGAACTTTCCTACTCCTCTCCACTGAAACGCGTTTCCTTTCATAAGGCATTCTGCTTGTGTGCGGGCAAATTTTCCGTCTGAAATTCCGGTTAAGCAGTCACTGGCAGATTGAAGACTACTGGCGGACTGAGCAATGTTTTGATCCATGTGAGCTAGTTGACTCGCTTGGCTGCCACACTCACACTGCTGCTTTTTACGGCGTTGTATATATGTTATTTCTTTTGTTATTTCTGCTTTAAATTCTTCGATGCATACGTCTAAAGGTAGTGTGTCTGTTCCACATTGTGCTGTTTTACAAGCAGTATCAGAAACTTCCTGACATATTTTTGGTTTCCACTTCTTGTATTTTATGTCTTTTATTTTTTGGCACTTAGAGAGTATTTCATCTGCACAGCCGGTTTGGCAATCGCCCATAGCACTAGAGCAATTAGCCTTAGCAGCTGCGGAAAGAGAGCTGGCAGCTCCTGTTAAAGCGGCTATCATTTGGCAAATATCTGCAATCCCGCTTTCTGCCGCATAGTTTGCGATGCCAGGGCTCAGTGCTGGCAAGAGCTGATTAAGCATTCCAAGACTTTCATGTCCTGCGCCTAGCGCACTTTCTACTTGACTGCTATCCATACATCCCTGAAGAGGAGTCTGGCAACAGGTAACCGCTTTTTGGACTAGTCCACCACAGCTTTGAGTTGTTTCATCTTCTGCTACTTCTGGTGCTTTTTCATCAAAGCATTCTTCTATGATTTCTTCTGGTGTGGGAATGATGCTGTCGCATGTAGTCGTTGGAGCTTGTTGTTTTGCTTGGTCATTATTAGTAGCTTTTTCTTCAGCAACAGCAGCAGAATAAAAGTACATTAAACTCAGTAGAAATAAAATATAATAAGCTGGTTTAAAAATTTTATCAGATAGCTGAGAGCTGTATTTTTTATAGGTTTGCATCTTAAATAACATTTCCTTACTTTTTAAATCCCGCTTGTTATTTTTTAAATTTCTTAGTTCTTTCTAGCAAAATGGTTTTTTTTGTTTTTATCAGTTTTCAGTACTTTTTATCGGACTTTTACTAATGTTCCTTTAAGAGAATGTTTTATTTTGGAACATTAAATTTTTTATCTGACAGATAATAAAAACCCATGGTGATAAGGATTGGTTTTTGCTAAATAAATGTAGATATGTAAAAAATACATTCTTACGATATTTTATAGCGTCAAAATTGAATTATTATAGTATATTCATTTTTCATCAATTTGTTTTTCTGTAGGTGAATCCATTCAGTAACAGGTCACCAATTAAGATGTAGAAAGTAGGAAATAATGAAAACCGTTCGTTTATTTTTTATAGCTAGTTTAGTGGTTTGGTCCCAAACGCTCTTTGCAGGTCCAAGTAGTATAGTGGATTGTAGTGACTTGGATAATGTCAGCTTAGATATAATCAAAATATATAAAGAACAAATTAATCCACGATTAAAAGAAGGTACTACTAATAAAAGTGCCAAAGATCTTTATGCACTGGGGATCACCGCTTTTTGTTTGGACAAGCCGAAAGCTGGTAAGCAGTTTATGGTGTATGCCACTAGATTAAATTATCTGCCTGCTAATCGCTTTATGGGGAGATATTATATGGCGGATCAATCTTTAGATGCGTCCAAAAAAATAAGTACTACACCCGCCCACTTTGATCAAGCTGTTTCTTATTATAAACAAGCCACTCAAGTTTTTACTAAATATATTGATCAATACCCAGAGCGCAGTTCATCTGAAGTGCATGATGATTCTAATATGTTTATATTTGCACATCTTTCTTCTCTTTATTTTACAAAATATTATATTTTCATGATGGATGATGATATGAATATTGTTCATTATCCTCAAATGTTAATGGCTTTAGATAATATGGGAAAAACCGCTGATCAGTGTCTCAAGCATTTACTTTTTTATTATAAAATAGATCTTCTGTCTGATTCGGTTAAGCATCTGGCCATACGGCAATATTGTTTTACAGCAGCTAATTATGCGAGACATATTTATTCTTTGGAAAAACTTCGTCAGCAAATCGTTCAAGCTGGGCATGTTTCAGTAAATGTGGTGTGTTTAGTCGATTCTTCTTCTCTGATACAACAAGTGAGAAATGAAATAGATGACGTATTCATTGCGGCTAACTTTTGGGTAGATACAGCAGCTTTTTTCATTGCTTCTTGGATTAATTTGCCTATAGGAAAAGATCAACCGGCGAAAATTGAACAAATAGATAAGGCAGCTAAGGAACGCTATTGTGACATACAGGAACAAATTGTATTTCATACGAAAGATATGTTTCGTAGTATAAAAGACACTTATTCGTATATGAATCATTTTTCATTTAGAAGAAAATAGCTCTTAATGTTTTTCTTGTTCTTATTAGGGAATGGATTAGACGCAAATAAAATAATAGAATTTCATAACACTTTTCCGCAAAGTTTTTATTTGTCTAAGCGAGTCCATAAGACGTGATCCGCTATCACAAGCCATGCCATAGCTTCAGCCACAGCTGCTGCTCGCGGCACAATGCACGGATCGTGGCGGCCTTTTTTAGCAATATGTAACACAGACGCGGGTGGTTTAAATTTTAACTGAAAAATAATTTTTTCTCCGGTGGAAATCCCTCCACGGATCCCTCCATATATATCGGCATTTTGTTGTGTGTGTAACTGACTGCCTTCTTTTAAATAGATATCTTGTTCTTCTCCTAAGGTGACTGCATAGCAAGCTCCAATACTCATAAAGGCTGCCGCTAAATCAGACTTTAACTTGTGAAACACTGGTTGTCCTAAGCCGGTTGGTGCATGTAGGATCTCCACTCTGAGCGCTCCACCATGGCTCAGTCCTTTTTGTTTTTGCTCCACTAAAAATTTTTCCACTTCTAAGCTTTGCCCGCCAAACCATTTTTGTTCATTGACTTCATCCGGTTTAGGAAAGTCTGTTCTTTTAAAGGGGCCAATTTGAATAGGAAAAGCGATAATGCGTAATGGAGGTAAGATCTGTTTTAAAAACATTTGTGCGATTGCGCCGGCTATGACACGGCTAATAGTTTCTCGCCCAGAAGCTCGCCCTCCCCCACGTGGATCCACCCAATTAAATTTTTTTTTCCATACATCATCCGCATGACCGATGCGTGGATGATCTTTAATATGATCATAATCCTCTGGGCGAGCATCTTGATTTTTTACGATTAAAGCAATAGGAGTGCCTATCGTACGTCCTTCAAATACTCCGCTTAACAGCTCCGGTTGATCTTTTTCTTGTCGGGCAGATGTCCATGCAAAGCGCCCGGGACGTCTTTGCTCTAATTTTTGCTGAAGCAGCTCCCATGAAAATGGCACTCCGGCTGGGCAGCCTTCTATCACAACACCGAGAGCCGGTCCGTGGCTTTCTCCAAAAGTGCTGGCCTGAAAATAAGTGCCAAATGTGTTTGCTCCCATAAAGGTTTTATAGACAATTTTGGTATTCTTTTCAGTTATTTTTTTAGGGGATAATGTTTTAATAGCAATTCTTCCTGCTTTTCCGCCTGTGCTTGGAACATTTGCGTGCCGCAAATGTATTTTGCGCCAGTTTGCATGGCATACTCCCTTCCCGGGGAATCCACTGTGTAATTTAAGTCAATCACTGTCCGTGGGCGCCATTTCATAAAAGGAAACATATTATCAGACATGCGTCTTCGTCCGACTGCCCATATAATAACTATTGGTCGGATACTTTGCTTTTTTCCAAATATTTTTTGTTTGGATCTGGCAGAGTAAAAAGTAGCTAAAGGCATTAGATGTTTTAAAACAGCTCTTGTTCCCCCTCCACCCCATACCACTATTTGCTCCGGATGAAACGTTCTGCCGAGACCTGCTGCTTTTAACAAAGTTTTTGCGCCAAATAAATCCGTATTACTGCCCAACCATTTTTTGTTTTTAAAAATTAAAGTGTTCACTGATTGAAATCTACGTGCATTGGTATCCATTTGATCACAAATCATCCATGCTTTTTTCTTTAGTGGCGAGGTGACTGCTGCAAAAACCAAACCCATTTTTTGTAAAATACGTAAATGATCTTTTGTAAATTCTTTTTCCGTTAAAGGTATTTTAGTAAAAATCATCTTATGTTTAGCAAAGAGCTTTCTATAAAACCCCGGGCTTGCGGAATGCGAAACGGGTAGGCCAAGTACGGCTCCAAATTTTAAATGACTGGTTGGTTTTCTTCTCTCAAAGACTTCACATAGAAAAGCTTGATCTTTTAATCCCTGCCCTCTTGATTCTCTGATAAAATTTAAGTGCATTTTCGGGCCGAAAATTTGCCGATACCATCGCCAGGAAAAAGAATCATCGGTCGCTTGCTTTAAAGACGTGGGTAGAAAAGATCGACGGCTTGGATCTTTTAAAAACCATAAATGACCTTCTAAAAGTTCTTTCAAATTTTTTATAGGGATGGCTAGTTTATAGTGATCCGCTTTATATTTTAAAAACTCTTTGCATATTTGGCGAAGATTTTTTCCATTTCTATGATGCGCGGATAAGATGGGGGGAACAGCAGGCGGTGGCCCTGTTTCTATCATCCAATCCCAGGTAGCAATCGATAATTTTTTTAGCGAGCGGGAGGTTTGTAAACATGTTTTGTAAAGTTGTGACATCGGAGCGGCGGAATCGCGGCGCAGTGACCCCCTCTGGGGGCGGAAGCTAAACAGTTGTTTTTTTTTTGGGATAAGGTTTAACAAATTTTTCCCAGGGCCTTTTCTTAAGGATGCCAGGCTCCATTCATCATTCCGAAATTCAAAAAACCGTAGTCCCCACTTTAATCGTTTATTAATAAATGTCGGCCATTTATTAGGATCTTTAGGTAAAGTGTTTTTATTTAAAGTGATGCTAGCTCCTAGCTGCCCTTCTTTTAATCCAAAAAAAATTTTTTCCGATTCTGTGAAAGTCATGTCCTGCTCTGGTAAAATAAAACTTTCATCCCGCACTTGCTGATAATATTTCTCGCGTTTGGAATATAAAAACAGGGACTCTTCATAAGGGCTTAATTTCGGGTTTAGCCGCGGACGATCTAAAAATACCCTGCCATCCGAATCGGTTTCACGAATCAAATGCAGCACATAACATCCTTTTGGGTTAATTTTTGCTCCAGCACCAACAGCAATAAATGTGTCTTGTTTTTGTGATTGGTATTGATGGATTAAATCCATTAGCACTTTTCGCTCAAGGCGGCGAAATTGTGTTTGGCTCTTTAAAAACCATCTATTGATGGGTGGAACGTTTTTATTCCAACATATATTGGCTTTCCAGGAAGCATCACGTTTTATAATTTCTTTATCCAAATCTAAGAGGATTACTTTGCTTTTAAACAGTTTTTTTATTTTTTTAAGCCAAGATGTTTTTCCTGTACCACGGTGTCCAATGATTAAGTAAATCATGTTTAAGGGCTAATTCCTGTGGTTTGCCAGAAATTTGGAAAGCTTTTGTTGACCACTTCCGGATTTAAAATTTTGATTGAAGCGCCCGCTTGCTTTAGAATTCCTGCAGCCATTGCCAAGCGATGATCTTCTTTTGGATCAAATAAGATCATTGGTGTTTCTCTTTCTGTAAGAGGCTGACCGTATATGGTTAAACCATCTTCTAAGATATGGATTTTGCGTCCGACGCTTTTTAACAGATCCGCCATCGCGGTGATACGATTGGATTCCTTATATTGTAAATGTTTTGCGCCGGTTAATTGGCTTTTCCCTTTGGCGAGCGCGCACAGTGCGGCTAAAACAGGAAATAAATCCGGCGTATTGTCTAAATTTAAATGTATGGGACGTAACGCTTTACCGCCGTGTATTTTTAATAGAGAAGACTGTTTTTTCACTTGGAATCCTATTTTTTCCAGAACAGTAGGAAAAATAAAATCCGGTTGCAGACTGGTTGTCGGCCAATTTTGAAAGGTGGCTTGTCCTCCTTTTACTGTACAGGCCGCTATGGCAAATAAGCAGCTCATGTCCTGCTCCGGCTGATAGATGAGTTGCTTTATTTTTTGTCTTTTGGGAATATAATACTCTCCGGATTCTCCTTCAATGTGCATGCCTAATTGACGTAAAAAATCTAGAGTCATTTGAAAATATGAATAAGATCGCATTTTGCTTTCAATATTTATGTAGATGTCTTGATTAAAGTTCCAGCTATTTAATAACAGGGCGCTTGCGAATTGACTGGAACGTTCACCGTTGACTGTTAACGCATCACCACTAATCCTCCAGCCACGAGTTTTTATCATTAAGCTATCTTCTTTAAATGTTACTGTACTGCCTAACTGCTGCAATAAAGATTGTAGTTCTTCCTGGGGCCTGTGTAGTAAGCGCTTTGTGCATTTTAAAATAAAGCATCCACTTTCACGACTGGCTCGGAGGGCTAAAAAACGAAATGGCGCCGCTCCATTTCCGCAAGAAACCGGTCGCTTATCTCCTAGTTGAATACATTTTAATCCTATTTTCATGTTCAGTACATCATCGCTGCTGGAAGCACCCATAATGCGAAGTGTGGGAAAGTAACTTTGTGTGGCCAAAGCCCTTAGCAGAAGAGATTTTGAATAAGGGCCTTTTCCTAAAAAATAAAACACTTTACTGTTTTTAACTCCGATCTAATTCAGGCCTATGTGAATAAACAATCATAGACTACTTGATTGAATAATGTTAGTAGTGAAATGGTTTTTCAGGAGATAGCAATGTTTGATAATAATAAAGTACGCTGGATGATTATTAGTTCTGTTTTTTTAATAGCAGCAGTTCTGGTTACGCCGAATTTTTATAAGTTTCAACCACATGAGTGGTGGTTTTCAAAAACCCGGCTTATTTACGGTTTGGATATTCAAGGCGGGCTACATCTAGTAATGGGTGTGAAAGTTAATGAAGCGATTTATGAAAAAACCAAAAGTTTTACGGCAGAGCTAAAAAATGTGTTGCAAACAGAAGGTATTGAAGTAGCAGATATCACAGTGCCTAAAACGCCTCCTGGTCGTATTGTTTTATCCCTGAAACAGATGGAGGATGAATTAAAAGTTCGTGCGGCGCTTAAACAATACACGGCTTCTTTATTGGGAGGTCAGCCATTTAGATTGTTAAGTCATTCCGGTCAGACCTTTGTTATTGGGTATAATGAATTAGATCTTATTCGCTTGCGTAAAAATATTGTTGCTCAGGTGGTAGAAGTGATTCGTCGTCGAATAGATGAGTTTGGTGTTAGTGAACCTATTATTACTGCCCAAGGGGACGATCGGGTATTAGTGCAGTTACCTGGTGTGCAGGATTCTGCCCGCGCGCGCGATATTATACAAAGAACGGCAAAGTTGGAATTTCGTTTGGTGAATCAAAAAGTATCTACTAACGATTTGATAGAATGGGTGGAGTTTGCGGAAAAACAAGGTGGCTATTCTTTAAATACTGAGTGGACTTATCCGGAGTATGTGAAAAAAATTAATGAAGATTTACCGGATAAAATTCCAGCCAATCATCAGTTAGTTTTTCAAAAAGCACCCGCTAGCAAAAGTTTGAAAGCAGGAAAAATACCGGTATTGGTACGTACGGACAGCGGCGCGGATGGAGATATTTTGCAAACTGCTTTTGTGGGCGTAGATGATTTTGGTAATCCGCAAGTGTTGTTTTATATTGATGTAACCGGTCGTAAGATATTTTCTGAACTGACTGGGAAAAATATTGGCAAGCCAATGGCTATTATTTTGGATAAAGAATTAAAATCCATGCCGGTGATTAAAAGTCGTATCTCTGATAGAGGTAGTATTAGTTTAGGGAGAGGTTCGGATTTAAGTCAGGAAGCAGAAACGATTGCCACTGTTTTGCGAGCAGGATCCCTTCCAGCCAGATTAGTGAAAATGGAAGAACGTACGGTGGGTCCCACTTTAGGTCGGGATTCTATCCAAAAGGGACAATTGGCAGGTTGGATTGCCGGGTTGGTTGTGATTATCTTTATGCTATTTTATTATCGTTTGCTAGGGCTAGTTGCGAATATGGCTCTGGGTATGAATATTTTATGTTTGCTGGCATTGCTCACTTCCTTGGGCGCTACTTTAACCTTGCCGGGTGTGGCTGGCATTATCCTCACGATTGGAATGGCAGTGGACGCTAATGTGATCATTTATGAACGTTTAAGAGAAGAACTTAGAAAAGGATCCGCTATATTGTTAGCTGTGCGGGATGGTTACCGATACGCCTTATCCGCTATCTTAGACGCTAATATCACTACGGCAATTGTGTGTGTGATTTTAATGTCCTTTGGAACCGGTCCTATTCGGGGTTTTGCTGTTACTTTGTTCTGCGGCATTGTGACTTCTTTATTTACTGCTATTTTTGTGTCTCGCACTTTTTTAAATACTTTAGTAAAAACCTTTCAAATAAAAAGCTTATAGTAGGATTTTGAAATGAAACAACGTGAAAAATCACTAGAAAAAAGAGAGTTTAATTTTCTTTCTTATTCTGCTTATGTGACTTCTATTTCTCTTTTATTGGCAATAGGGATGTTGATATGGATCAGTATCGCAGGTTTTAATTATGGCATTGATTTTGTCGGTGGGAATGAAATTCAAGTGCGTTTTCAGCAGCCGCCGGAGATAGAAACATTTAGAAACTACATTTCTGAAAAAGGATTTTTAAAGCCTTCTGTCCAAACATATGGTGAGGATAATGAATTTCTCATTAGAACCGGTCAAACCGGTGGTAAGGATGATGGGGATCTGGTGCATTCTACTGGAACAACTTTTCATCAAGTGGAACTCTTGGTGGAATCTTTAAAAAAAGATTTTGCGGATCAAGGAATAGAAGTGCGACGTGTGGATTCTGTAGGGCCTCAAATTGGGGCAGAGTTAAGAACAAAAGGGCTGTTAGCTGTTTTTTATAGTTTAATTATGGTTTTAATTTACGTTGGTTTGCGCTTTGATTACAAATTTGCTCCGCCGGCGGTGATTTGTTTGTTTCACGATGCAGTTTGGACCATGTGGGTTTTTACTGTATTTCATCTGGTAGTTAATGTGCAGACGTTAGCTGCTCTACTTGCCATTATAGGGTATTCGCTGAATGATACGATTGTAACTTTTGATCGTATTCGGGAGAATCAAGCTTTTTTTGGTAAAAAAATGGGGTTTGGCGCTATCTGTAACCGTTCCATTAATGATGTATTATCTCGTACACTTTTAACTTCTCTGACAACCATGTTAGCTGTGGGAGTGATGTGGTTTTTTACAGACGGAGTGATTAAAGATTTTGCTTTTACATTAGGAGTAGGGGTGTTAATAGGTACTTACTCTTCTATTTATGTCGCAACACCTCTCGTGGTGTTTATTCATCAGTTTCAACAAAAACGTTTGGACGCAGCTCATAGCTAATGCTTAAACTCTGATAGATGAGTATCCAGTGGTTTTATAAAGCGACGACTTGCTCTACTTCTGATATGTGATTTTTTAAGTGTGTTTCCACACCTTGCTTTAAAGTAAGAGATGCACTAGGGCAGCCGGAGCAAGCTCCTTGCATTTTTAAAAATACCACTCCATTTTCATAACCGGCAAAAGAAATAAATCCTCCGTCCATTGCTACTGCCGGTTGAATATCTTTTTGAAGAATTTGTTTAATTTGTCGGATGATATGCGCATCCGGGCCACTCATGTTTTCTTCTTTATCCGGGCTGGCTTGTGGGTCTTTGGCTGGTTTTGGATGTAGTACCGTTTGATTACTTTCAATGTGCTCCTTGATTAATTGACATAAAGGATTCTGAATAACATCCCAGTCTACCCAATCTTCTTTAGTGACAGTGATAAAATTATTCCCAATGAACACGTTAGTCGCCCAAGGAAATCCTAGAATTTTTTGTGCCAAAGGAGATCTACCTGCGGAATTTATATCATTAGTTTCCCAATTTTCATTGGTAATGGAATGGGAAACAGTGAATTTCATAGATTGTGGATTGGGAGTGCTTTCCACAAAAATAGTTGTTTCTACCGCTGGTTTTGTCATTGCGATTAAGTATAACCTTCTTAAGTGTGTTTTTTCAAACGGTTTTTATTTGATTTGATAAGGAAATGAAGATAAATTATTAAATTATCTTTATGACAAATTCAGTACAAAAAATACTTCGTTTTTATTCTGCGGAAACTCCAGGCGTTATTAGTAATTTAGCGCGGATTTTACGCCATGGTTATTTGAAAGGTACAGGCAAGATAGTGATTTTACCGGTGGATCAAGGGTTTGAACACGGTCCACTCATAAGTTTTGCCGGCCGGCCGGCTGCATACGATCCACTTTATCATTTTAAGCTGGCTTGTGAGTCAGGTTGTAGCGCTTATGCCGCTCCTTTAGGTTTTCTACAAGCGGGTGCCATGGAATTTGCTGGTGAAATCCCATTGATTTTAAAAATAAATAATTCTTCTCAGTTTTATAAAAATGAGGCGGCACCTTTACCCGCTTTAACTTCTTGTGTGGAAGATGCTTTATCGCTAGGTTGTAGCGCCATTGGATTTACTATTTATCCTGGCAGTGACTGTGCGAATCAAATGTATGAACAGGTAGCTAAAATTGCCAGTCAGGCTAGAAAATATGGCTTGGTTGTTGTCATTTGGGCATATCCTCGTGGGCGTGGTGTTTCTAAGCAAGGAGAGACGGCTGTGGATATTGTATCCTATGCAGCTCATATCGCCGCTCAATTGGGAGCACATATTATCAAAGTTAAGCCCCCTGCAGACTGGATAGAAAACTCAGACGTAAAAGCTCTTTTTACAAAAGAGAATATTCCTATAAAAAAACTTTCCGATCGGGTGCGATTGGTTATTCAATCTGCTTTTCAAGGAAAAAGAATTGTGATCTTCAGTGGAGGTCCAGCTAAAGGTAAAACAGCTTTTATTCAAGAAATTAAGGAGCTGTCTCAAGGAGGATCGTTTGGCAGTATTGTGGGACGTAATGCTTTTAAACGTTCTTTTTCAGATGCTTGTTGTTTGTTAAAAGAAATAATGGATATTTATAAAAATCAAAAATGACAGATCATTTAAAAGACAATGTTTTAACAGAAGAAAAAAAAAGAAAACGTTCAGAGTTGCTGGCGAATGGATTAAACCCTTATCCTCATCAGTTTAAACGTACACATTTAAGTTCGCACATTCAGCAACAATATTCGCACTTAACAGATGGAGAATCATCCGATCAATTAATTATTACCGCCGGACGTTTGATGCGAATGCGTAGCATGGGAAAGGCGGCTTTTTTTAATGTGCAAGATTCGGAAGGTTTGTTTCAATGTTATATCAAAATGGGAGAATTAGATGACGTTTCTCGCCAGTTTTTTTCGTTTGTGGATATTGGGGATATCGTTGGTATTAAAGGGCGAATGTTTCGTACGAAAAAAGGAGAGTTAACCGTTCGCTGTGCACATTTTCAAATTTTATGTAAGACGGTTGATCCACTACCAGAAAAATATCATGGCTTGGAAGATAAGCAATTGCAATACCGGCGCCGCTATTTGCAGCTAATCATGAATCCGGAATCTAAAAAAATTTTTTTAATACGTTCTAAGATTATTGAAGAAATTCGTTATTTTTTAAACAATAGAAATTTTGTGGAAGTAGAAACTCCTGTATTGCAACCACTATATGGTGGAGCAATGGCAGAACCTTTTTCCACTCATCATCGTGCTTTGGACTGTTCGCTTTATTTAAAAATTTCTCCAGAACTATACTTAAAACGTTTAATCGTAGGTGGTTTTGATAAAGTGTATGAGTTAGGAAAAAATTTTAGAAATGAAGGTAGTGATCGTCTACATAGTCCGGAATTTACAATGCTGGAATATTACGAAGCTTACACGGATTATCAATATCAAATGCAGCAATTTGAAGAGCTTGTTTGTCATGTTGTTAAAAAAATAAAAGGTCAATTGAATATTTCTTATCAGGGACGTGCTTTGGATTTTACTCCTCCTTGGGAAAGACTGAGTGTGCAAGAGGGAATCCAAAAATATGCTAATTTCTCCGTTCAGCAAAAAACTCAGAAGGAACTATTAAACAAAGTGCAATCTTTAATGAAAAACGCAGATCATTCCACGCAGGCGTCGACTGTTTTAAATGTAGATAGTTCCAGGGGAAATTTGATTATGGAAATTTTTGCATTAGCTGTAGAAAAACATTTATGGCAGCCGGTATTTATTACAGATTACCCAAAGGATGTGTCTCCACTAACGAAAGAGCATCGGCAACACAAAGGATTGGTGGAACGTTTTGAACCTTTTATTGCCGGTCTGGAGTTAGGCAATGCTTATACAGAGTTGAATGATCCGGTGGAACAAAAGCAAAGATTAAAAGAGCAGGAAGAACAAAGAATCAAAGGTGGAATCACTCATCCAATGGATGAAGAATTTATCCAGGCAATGAATGTGGGAATGCCTCCAACAGGAGGGGTGGGTCTCGGTGTGGAGCGATTAGTGCTCATTCTCACCGATCAGGTTTCTTTAAAAGATATTATTTTATTTCCTCCGTTTAAGCTCACTCCTACAAATATATGAATAAGATGAAAAAAAGAATCGTTGTTTTATTTTTAGGGCTATCATCTTGCGTTTTTATGCAGCAAAACCGCCCCCATTCTTCCGATCATGGTGACGTAAATTCTAAAGATCTAGCGCAATTTGAGAAAGCTTTCACCGATATGACAGAAGGACGTTATGATCATGCCAGAACTGTTTTTGAAAAGTTAGCTAAACGATATGAAGGGCACGAATTACAATGGGCCTCTTTATATAATTTAGCGGGCTTACATAAAAAGTTAGGAGAATGTAATAAAGCAAAAACCTTATATCATCAATTGATTCAACAAGAGCACGCTCGGGTTAAAGCGCATAGTTATTTGCTATTAAGTTATATTTACGAATGTTTGGGAGATGCAGATAAGACTTTAGAGGTTTTAAAAGCTGCTCATCCACATCTTTATTTACTTTCGGAAGAAAAACGTCTTATTGAATATCCTGCTCGTTTAGCATTAGCGTATATTCGCGTAGGAGAAGAACAAATGGGGCTAGATATTCACAAGCAAGTGCACCAAAATATGGAAAAAATAAGAAGCACCTCTCCGGTTCATTCTGTCATAGAGCAAAATTTTGCTCGTTATTTATATTTAATGGGTGAATCCCATATTCACCCGGATAAAATTCAGCTAAAAACTTTTTTAAAAGTAGCTATTCATTATCAATTTTATCTAACTCAATCTATGTTACTAGAATCCGGTGAATGGTCTATCCATGCGGAGAGACAACTTGGTGAACTCTATCGTAAAATATGGGGTCAGATAAAAAAAGAGAAAGATAAGTCTTTATATGCAGAATCGGTTTATCGTTTATTAAATCATTTAAAACGTATTGCTCAGCATGGGAAAAATAAGAAACTGCGAATTATTTATAAAACACTTAATAAAAGAACGTATCAGATGATGAATACAAATAACCTAAAAAGCTGACAATGCCAGAGCAAGTGATAAAAGATACTATTCATCATAATATTGTGAAATATTATGATTCTGCGCTTAATTGGTTTCATCAAAAAACGAGTGGCTTATTATTCCCTTTTTATTCTAGTTTTGATTTACGGGATTCTGCACGTAAAATCACACCGGTAGATGCTAATTTATTTCCAGCCGGATTCAATAATATTTGTGAAGTGGATCGGGAAGCTGCACCGGAATTCATATATCGTTATTTAAAAACATATTATCCGGCAGCGGCAAATGTTATTTTATTGGCGGAAGAACACACACATAATCCTTTTTATTGGGATAATGTGTATACGTTAAAAACACTCATTCAAAACGGTCTGCGGAAAATGCATTCCACTAAACAATTCTCTGCACCAAAGGTAGAAGTGTGTGTCCCAGGTGAGATTATTTTAAAGGATCGGATATTGGCTACAGCATCTGGTCGCACGCTGAAGGTATCTCTTTTAAAGAATAAAATGGATAGTGCAGATCTGGTGATTAGTAATAATGATTTTTCAACTAATTATGATCTACAATTTTCCGTGCCGGTTATTCCTCCTCCTGTCACCGGTTGGCAGAATCGAAAAAAACATACTTTTTTTCATACATATAATAAATTAGCTGTTGAATTTGCTGAGTTAATACATATTCATTCCAGCGCTTTAACCATTCAGACACAGAGGTTTACGGAGTTCAATGTCCATGATTCATTGTGTTTAAAACGCTTAAAAGAGCAAGTAGATATTTTTTTAAAAAAATTACAACCGGAGTATCAGCAATTAGGGCAAAAACCTTTTGTGTTTTTAAAAAACAATTCTGGTACCTATGGTTTGGGGATGACAACTATTCATTCTTCTGAAGATATTGATCATTGGAATTATAAAATTAAGAAGAAAATGAAAGCAGCTAAAGGTGGAGCACAAGTGACGGAATTAATTATTCAAGAGGGGATTAGTTCTCATTTAAAAACAAAAGGTTCAGTGTCAGAACCGGTGATTTATTTAATTGGTGGTGATCTTGTGGGTGGTTTTTTGCGCACGCATAAGGATAAAGGGACGAAAGATAATTTAAACAGTCCGGGGGCAGTGTATCGCACACTTTGCGTTTCTGATTTAGAGATTGAAGTGGAAGGTAATCCTATGGAAAATGTGTATGGATGGGTGGCTTATTTGGGTGTTTTAGCTTTAGCCTATGAAACACAACATTTATCTTCCGTTTGATTTTTTAATTTAATAGAGAGATTCAAGTAATTTGCAAAGTTGTGACATGCATGCAAGGAATCGCGGCGAAGTCACTCTCCCTTTGAGGGGGCTATTTTAAATGGAGTGTGAGATAATCTTCCGGTCGGTCGGAAGAAAAATAAATAGATAGGTCCTTCTTATCATTTTTGTTACTAAATCTTAGCTGTGTGAGAATCCATTCAGTGGGCCAGGATAATCCTAGATGGCTAAATAATAACGTTGCTTTGCCCTCATGTGGTTGCACTAAAGGAGAGTGGAACACTTGTCGCCGGATGGGGGACGTAAGAATACGATGTTTAGGAATAGCAAAGGGTCCTAAGAGAGCGGGATTTTCTGTATTAACAATACACGGTGTTTTTAAATTCATTTTCGGTTCATGTCCGTGAATAAATTCACGGTGCGCGGTAAATATAATATCAATTGTTTGATACTGTTGGCAGGGAGGTGTGTATCCTCCGTCTTTTGTGGGTGTAATAAATCGACTTAAATATAAATGAATCATTGGTCCTTGATGCTTCACGTAGGAGGCATGGACAAAATCTTTCTGACTTTCTTTCTTAAGAGCTCCTTCTTTTAATATTAAAGAAGAAGGTAGTTTAATGGATGAACTTTGTAAGCTAGCTATATTTCTAACAGATGCTGTTGTGGCGCTAGCAGGGTTTAAGTAAATAAAGATTTCTTTATCCCATGATTTTTCAGCAATCTGGTAACCCACTAAAAATGTGCATAGAGACAACAAGCTTATCCATAGCCGTTTATCTTTGAAAAATTTTTTATACGTCATGCTAGAATCATCGGATATGTGTGCGGGCAAGTTCAACAAAAGTTCTCACCATGACTCCGGATGCCGACTTAGGCCGACAGTAAGCTAGACGATTAGATACATTCCAAGCGGTACCGGCAATATCCAAATGTGCCCACGGGATATGTTTGTCCACAAAATGCTCTAAAAATGCAGCAGCGGTAGAGCTGCCTCCACCGGAAACAGATGATATATTGGCGACGTCTCCTATTGTACTTTGAATGTCCTTTACATGAAAATCATCTAACGGCATTGCCCAGATTTTTTCTCCTACATTTTCACCTGCTTTTTGAATTTGATCTCTAAGACTTAGGTGGCGAGTAAATAAGCCGGTATAAATATTACTTAAGGCAGCTACAATAGCCCCGGTTAAAGTGGCGGCATCTATAATCCATTCTGGTTTTTGTTCGCTAGCATAAGATAAAATGTCTGCCAATACCAACCGTCCTTCTGCGTCTGTGTTTAACACTTCCATTGTTGTTCCATTGCGAGCGGTTAAAATATCTCCCGGCTTTGTTGCCCCTTCACCCGGCATATTTTCTGAAGCTCCCACTAAGCCTAAAACCGGCACATTGAGTTTTAAACGTGCAATAGTCAGCAACGCTCCGATCACTGCCGTTCCTCCACACATATCAAATTTCATCTCATCCATATTTTTCGCTGGCTTAAGACTGATTCCGCCAGAATCAAAAGTGAGTCCTTTACCGACAAAACAAATTGGTTTTCCTTTTGCACCCGTCGGTTGATATTTCATAATCATTACTCGTGGTTCTTGATTGCTACCCGCTGACACGCCTAAGATTCCACCCATTCTTTCTTTTGTAATGCGCGCCTTATTCCATACAGTGATTTCTAACCCGTTTATTTTCTCACATTTTTTTTGTGTTTCTGTTGCTAATATAGTGGGAGTCATTAGATTAGGCGGGTGATCGGCCAGCCAACGTGCAAAATTAACTCCTTCAGCGACAGCGGATCCTTGTGCCAGCCCTTTTTTAATAGCTACATTATCTTTTGTGCGAAGAAGAGTGATCTGCTTGACGCTTCCAGTATTTTTGTTTTTTTTCTGCTTCTTAGTAAAGTGATAAGCTGCTAAAAGACATCCTTCACTAATCGTTGATGCTAGATTTTGTGAGTTCTTAATAAAAGGAAGAAGCAATGAAAAATCCAAGCTCGCTGATTCTTGTTGATGTATTTCTAACTTCCGAATCGCTTTGCTACAGGCAGCGCGAATCACTTCAGGATTAACTTTTCCTGGATCGCCTAAGCCAATCAAGAGTAAATGTTTAGCTTTTCCTAATCCTCCACAAGGAATAAATAAAGCTTCCTCTAATCGGCCAGTGAATATTTTTTGTTGATTTAGTTGTGTGACTAAGCGGGCGAGTGCTGGAACGGACTTCAGGTCTGTTGCTCCTTTTTTAGATGCAAAGACGATTTGGCAAGCTGGATGGCCATCTGTCGAACTGGAAATAGTTAATTTCACTATTCTGTACTCCTTGTTAAGTGATTAGTTATGTTTTTATATGTAGTAATCGCTTAAAACTCACTGTTTTGATCAGTGGATGATGTGTAACATATTTTCAATGAGCGGACAAACCTTTATCCTAAGTTTTTCATTTAGTATTTATTCCAAATAAGGGCTTAAGTGAATACACAAGACACCCGACATATAGTGTTAAAGACATCAAGATAATATAGTAAATAAAACTTAAGTCTAATCAGTTAAATAAGGAGTTTATTTTGGTCCTCGTTCCTATTGTGATTGAACAAACCCCGAAAGGGGAAAGAAGTTACGATATTTATTCGCGGCTGTTGAAAGATCGTATCATTATGCTGGGCACGGCAGTGACTAATGAGGTGATTAACAGCATCATCGCGCAAATTTTCTTTTTGGAAATGGATAATCCAGAAAAGGATATTCATCTTTATGTTAATTCTCCAGGGGGTAGTGTGACAGCGGGAATCGCACTATATGATATTATGCAGTTTATTAAGTGTGATGTGAGAACTTATTGTATTGGACTAGCTGCCAGTATGGGTTCTCTGTTACTAGCTTCCGGAGCACCTGGTAAAAGATATATCTTACCTCACGCACGAGTGATGATTCATCAGCCGCATGTTGCAGGAGAGGGGTTATCCGGACAAGTGAGTGATATTGAAATACAAGCTCGGGAGATGTCACTGACAAAGAAAAAAATGGCGGAAATTTATGCGAAACATACGGGTAAAAAAGAAAAAGAACTTACAGAAGCAATGGATCGGGATTGTTACATGAGCGCTAAGGAAGCTTTAAATTTTCGCTTAGTGGATCATATTGTATCCAGTCGGAAAAAAGTCAATGTGTAAAAACAAAACATAAATCATCGGATTATATCTCATAATTCATCCACATTTTTTATTCTCCGGTTTTGTGACAAAATAAAAAGTTATTTATTCAATAAGGATTATTTCAAAATGATCAATGAATCGCTGTGTAATTTTTACTTAGTGTAGTTTTATTTTGTTCTTATCATTGACGGATAAATTTGCAGACAGTAATATTTTCCTTAATTTATTGTTAAGGATCCATTGTATGAAATCATTTTTAATATTTCTGATAGGAATCGTAAGCCCTTTGTTTGTCTATGCGAAGATAGATGTTGATATAGACTGTTTAGGAGCTGCAAATGCTCCTTTAAGAGAAACGGAAAATATGACGGCTGAACAGTATTATTATTTAGGGCTTCGCTATCTATGTGATCAGAAGGCAAAAGAGCAAGAAGAATCCAATTTGGTACAAGAATTTATTAGATCTCTTAATGAAGAAATTGATTTTTTTATTGGAAGAGAAATAGATTTGGAAGGTATTCAGTATATCAAAAAAGCCGCCCATTTAGGTTACATTCCAGCTAATTATTGGATGGGAGTGTATTATTTGACAAATAAAACTTTAGATACGTCTCAAAATATCTTATATAATTCCCTTCAGGAATCTATATATTTTGTTAATTTTAATGAAGCTATTGTGTATTATGAAAATGCCGCTCAGCTCATTCAATTTACTCTTAAAAATCCATCTATCATGGATGAAAAAATTCCTCAAAGTGACATAAGTGTTTCTGTATTTGTCAATTTGCCTATGCTTTACTTTGTAAGATATACTTACTTGTTTATGGATAGCATGATTGACGCCTCCGTTGCTCAGCAGCAGGAAATATCAACTGTTCTAAGCGCTATTAATAAAGCAGCTAAAAGTTGTGTAGACCAGTTAACATTTTATGAGCGAACAGACTTCTTTCCTAGTGCGAATTACGTAAGCTATCAAACACTAAAATCCAGTTGTCGTTCTATGGCTGATTTAATATCCGATAAGATATATATTTTGGAATACGCACGTGAACGTAGAGTAGAAACCATGCAATGTAAAAATTTCCAGTCAAAAAGTTCCTGTTTTGAACATTATAAATATTCTGATATGACAAAGGATATCCATAAAATATTGAAGGATTTTATGGAACAGGATAAACATGTGAGGTTCATTTTTTAATATTTCATCTAGTATTGTTTCCAATATTATTATAATCGCTTAAGTGCCTGTAAGAGATACCCGACATATACATTAATAAAGACATACGCCGGATATAATGAACAGAACTTAAGTCTGGCAGGAGCCATGAAGGAGCAATAGCTTTTCACTAGCATCCAAATAAATTCCAATGAGAGGAAAGAAGCTACGATATTTATTCGTAGGGACTAAAAATGGTATATTGTCATGCTTAGGTTAGAGACATATAAAGACAGGAACAAAACTATGGGAAGGATGAAAAGATATTATCCAATAAGTGCAAAGAGGGTTTTGACTTTTTACTTAGTGGATTATATTGTGTCCAGTCGAAAGAAAGTGAATATATGAGCACACAAAAGTATAGTTGTAGTTTTTGTCAAAAAAATAAAAAAGAAGTTGCAAATCTTATTTCTGGAGATGGGGTTTGTATTTGTAATGAATGTGTTAATTTATGTGTTCAACTGATTGCGGAAGAAGTGAGTCATTCGCAAAGTAAATCCCCTTTACCTACTATTCCCACGCCTGCTGAGATTCATGCGCATCTGAATGATTATATTATTGGCCAGGAACTGGCTAAAAAAATCCTGTCGGTTGCTGTGTATAATCACTATAAACGAGTGGATACATCTTCTATTAGTATGACTTCTAAGGATGAAGAAGATGTAGAAATTACTAAAAGCAATGTCTTGCTGATTGGACCGACTGGTTCTGGAAAAACCCTTTTAGCTCAAACGATTGCGCGTATATTGAAAGTGCCTTTTGCGATGTCAGATGCAACAGCTCTCACAGAGGCTGGCTATGTTGGAGAAGATGTGGAAAATGTGATTTTGAATTTACTACAGGCAGCTAATTATGATGTGGAGAAAGCCCAAAGAGGGGTTATTTATATTGATGAAATAGATAAAATAACTCGTAAATCGGAAAATCCTTCTATTACAAGGGATGTTAGTGGTGAAGGAGTACAACAGGCTTTGCTAAAAATTCTAGAAGGCACTGTTGCTAACTTGCCACCTAAAGGAGGAAGAAAGCATCCACAACAGGAATTTATTCAAGTAGATACTTCCAATATTTTATTTATTGTCGGAGGAGCTTTTGTTGGCTTGGAAAATATTATAGAAAATCGCATATCTCACCGAGCGATGGGAATAGCTGCAGATATCAAAACAGATAAGGAAAAAATACATCTCAAACATAATTTATTGAAAAAAGTAGAGTCGAGTGATTTATTTCGTTACGGTTTAATCCCAGAATTTATCGGTCGTCTACCTGTTGTGGCTGTATTGGATCCATTGGATAAGAGAGCGCTGGTGGATATTTTGCAGAAGCCTAAAAATGCATTAGTGAAACAATATAAAAAATTAATGCGACAAGTAGGAGTGGACCTTGTATTTGAACCAGCAGCTTTAGAGGCCATCGCGCAGCTAGCTATTCAAAAGAAAACGGGTGCGCGGGGCTTAAGAGGGGTTATTGAAGAAGCTATGTTAACCATTATGTATGATGCTCCATCCGATCCTTCTATCCAGAAATGTGTTATCACGAAAGATGTGATTTTAGAGCGTAAACAACCACATATTGTTTATAGCCGGAAAATAAAGAGTAATAAAACACCTATATCTTCTACAGGAATTGCTTAAAACTCCATTGATGATGGATAAAAAACTGCAATATCATCTGTAAAAAAAAGATCCTGAAATATAAAAAAAATCTTAAAAAAATGATTTAAAAAAGTTAGAGTATACGAAAAGCTTGAAAAGCAAATAGGAAATCAATGAAAAATCCGAATATTCTTACACTACCTTTACTTTCTCTAAGAGATTTAGTGATTTTTCCTCATATGATGATGCCGCTTTTTGTGGGGCGTGAAAAAAGTATCCATTCGCTCCAAAAGGCGATGGATGAGAAGACAGATATTGTGTTAGTTGCTCAAAAAGAAGCTAGAAACGTGAATCCCCTTCCTGCAGATATTCATTTGGTAGGAACTCTGGGGACAATTATTCAACACCTTAGATTACCTGATGGTACCGTGAAAGCGCTTATAGAAGGCAAAGGCAGGGTGCATATTAGGAAATATGTTCAAACAGACAAATTTTTTCAAGTGGAAGCAGAGCTTATTGAAGAAGGTATGAAAAACGAAACAGAAGCAAATGCACTGACTCGTATGGTGTGTTCTTCTTTTGAAAGTTATGTAAAATTAAATAAACAAGTGCCACCGGAAGTATTAGCTCGTGTTGCTACAATAGAAAATTTCAGTGAGTTAGCAGATAACATTGCTTCTCAATTAAGTTTAAAAATGGAGGATCAGCAAAAACTACTAGAAACATTTGATCCTGGGAAACGGCTTAAGATGGTACTCAAACATATTACGCGAGAAATAGAAATTCTAAAAGTAGAAAAAAAACTAAGAACCAGTGTGAAAGAACAAATGGAACGTTCTCAAAAAGAATACTATTTAAATGAACAATTACAGGCAATACAAAAAGAACTTGGGGAAAAAGATGATTTTCAAAAAGAGATTCAGGATCTTGTAAAAAAAGCAGCTAATATGAAATGGTCTAATGAAGCGAAGGAGAAAGTTGAACGGGAAATAAAAAAACTAAAGATAATGTCTCCCATGAGTGCGGAAGCTGCCGTCGTAAGAAATTATGTGGACTGGGTAATTGCTTTGCCGTGGGAGGATTATATTAAAGAAAAAAAAGATCTAGTCGTTGCTGAAAAGATTTTAAATGAAGATCATTGGGGGTTGATACAAGTAAAGGAAAGAATTTTAGAATATTTAGCTGTGCGAACAATGACGGATCGGCCAAAAAGCCCTATTTTGTGTTTCATTGGACCTCCAGGTGTTGGAAAAACTTCGCTAGCTCGTTCAATTGCCCGCGCTTTAGGGCGTCCTTTTACTCGTGTGGCTATGGGAGGTGTGCAGGATGAAGCAGAAATTAGAGGCCATCGACGTACTTATGTGGGTGCGATGCCAGGGAAAATTATTCAATGCTTACGTAAAATGAAGCATGGCAATCCGCTTTTTTTGTTAGATGAAATAGATAAAATCAGTACGAACTTTCGTGGAGATCCTTCCAGTGCACTTTTAGAAGTATTAGATCCAGAACAAAATCACACTTTTCAAGATCATTATCTAGAAGTTAATTATGATTTATCTCAAGTTTTATTTATTACAACTGCTAATTCTGTTCATAATATCCCTTACCCCCTATTAGATAGAATGGAGCTTATTCCTATTGAAGGATATACAGAAAATGAAAAATTAAATATTGCCAGTAAATACCTTGTGTCTAAGCAAATTAAAAAACACGGTATCAGTAAATATAAATTAACTTTTAATAAAGAAATACTAAGAAATATTATTCGTTTTTATACAAGAGAGGCTGGTGTTAGGGAATTAGAACGGCAAATTGCGAAAGTTTGTAGAAAGCTGGTAAGGGAAATTGTGTCTGCTAATAAAAAAGATAGTCAGTATATGAATTATGTTATTTCTCCGGCGAAAATTAAAAAATATCTAGGTGTAAGGAAATTTAAATATGGAAAAGTGGAGAAACGAAGTGAAATTGGGCTAACAAGTGGGCTAGCTTGGACAGAAACTGGTGGGGATCTCATGTTTATTGAAGCTGCAGTTGTTCCAGGTAGAGGAAAATTTATTTTTACCGGACAGTTAGGTGATGTAATGAAAGAATCCTGTTCAGCGGCTTTAAGTTATGTACGATCTCGCGGACCATTGTTTGAATTACCTATAGATTTTTTTGAAAAACATGATTTTCATATCCACGTGCCGGAGGGAGCCGTGCCAAAAGATGGGCCTTCTGCCGGTGTGGCTATCACTACTAGTCTTGTATCTGCTATTACACGTTTTCCTGTTAAAAAAACGATTGCAATGACTGGAGAAGTGACACTTCGTGGACGTGTATTAGCGATTGGCGGGTTAAAAGAAAAAATTCTAGCTGCTCACCGAGAGGGCATTAAAATCATTATTATTCCTAAAGAAAATGAAAAAGATTTGAAAGATAAAGAGAAAAGTATACCTGTAGAAATTTTAAACAAATTAAATATTATTGCTGTTCATCATGTTGACCAAATTTTAGTGAGTGCACTGGAAATTAAATCCGCTCAGGATCTATTTAAACGCCGTTTTGAAAAGATATCCGGATTGAAAGCTCATTACACCAGACAGACTTCCATGCAAAAACACTGAGTCTGGTTTTTAATCATTTACCAAAATAAATTAGACAAAGCTCTTGACACGGAGTATTAAGCCCAATTACACATCGTATCAGCCAGATCTGGAGGTGATAGCCCAGGAGGGGTTTAATGAATTTGATAGAAACGAATCAGGCGGAACATTTATTTACATTAGGTAGTCATCAGCTGGCTGCAGGTCATTTAAAAGAATCTGTTCAGACTTTAAAAGCAGCTGGCGATTATTTTCTAAAAGAAGCTCAATATAAAAGATACATTCAAGTACAAGTATCTTTGATTGCTATACATATAGAAATGGAAAATTTTGATGAAATTGATCAAATCCGCAAGGACTTGGTGGATATAATATGGAAGCGGAAAGAATCTGGCGGAGATCAAGCAATCTTTCATTATGTTTTGGGAATGTGCTATTTTAGACAAAATCAATGTGAAGTTGCTCAGCAACATTTGAATCAAGGCTTAGCTCAATCCATTCAAGCGCAAAAAATAGCAGAAGAAAATAATAATACGTGTCAGTTATTAAACGCTAAAATTAATATGTGTTTTATTTCTTATGGGTTTACTAGTTTACTATACAATGAAGACAACCAGATGCCGGTGGCTGTACAGGAATTAACTAATATGGAACAGCTATTGGAGCAATGTAAAACTCTGGAAGCGGAACTAAAACTGAAGCGATGGGAACCATCTACGGCCACATTTCCTTTGTCACAGACTTTGAAGATAGTTAAAGAAGATCTACAAAAACTAGAACTGGCTTATTATCTTTTAAAAGCTAATATTTTAAGGAAAGAAAAGAAATGTGATTCTGCAGAAAAACTCTACTGGGTTTGTTATGAGCTTTCTCAAAAAAGTATGGAGAAAAAACATCTTTCTCCTTATTTATTTTATTTCATGGGCATAAACTATATGAAAAAAGAAGATTACGAACAAGCTTCTATTTTTCTTAATTTAGCTAAAAAATCCATTCATCAGGATATATTTAAAAAACTGTACCGGAACGTTGATCAAGCTCTGGAGCAATTAAGAGAGAATATTGTTAGTTACGATATCGTAGTGAATTTTGATAATAAATTGCTGGTAGAAAAACAAAAAGGGAATGTGAACTTTAAAAATCAGTTTATTTTATTGGATATGTTACGGCTTTTTGTGACTAATCCAGGCACAGTATACTCTAAAGAAGCATTAGTGGAAAAAGTGTGGAAACAAAAATACGATCCTTGCACTCATGATAACAAGATTTATGTGACAGTTAAAAGATTACGTGAATTGGTGGAGCCAGATTATAGTAATCCTAAATATATTTTTAGAAAAAAAGAAGGATACTATTTTGATAAAGGGGTGAAAATTTTGCTTAAATAAGCAAATAAGTGAGTTAAAACAATGAATGATTTTAAGAAATTTATTTATACTTTACTTCTACTAGCTGTTGTTACGATAAACAGTGCGACTGCTGTTAATAATAGCCAGATATCAGATGGTGCTTACCTGGATTTAAGTCCGCATTTATCCTCTCTTTTAGATCAAGTGCATGATTCTCGTTTAAATACGATTGTTGTGATGACGGCTCATCGTAATAATCGGTGGATCAATGTGCCCTATCAATTAATTATTATGCGAACTCCTGAAGGTTGGTTAGTCACTCAAGATGATAATAATGAGTTTGCAATGAAGTATACTCATAGTGCACAGCAATCGGAGTGGCAGATTGCTTCCAGTAATATATTTACACGATGCTTTTCTACAAGAGATAATATAGATAAACCCGTCGTAGTGTTTTTGAATTTTTCTTTTCATTGTGATGGCCTGCGGTTCAATTCTCATGATGGGAAGATGTTGGCACAAGTGAGCTATCCAGAAAACCATGATGTCACTGGGATTTATGTTTCTTATAATAATATACATTATTCGTCTTATTTTTCCTTTCATGATAATAGTACTTATAAGAGCTATAGTTATCAGGACGATATTCATTTGAGGGCTTATACAAATAATCTACGAAAAGCTACAAGCGATGATATTGAACCGATGCCAATTTTTATTCCGTTGCTACAAACGTTTGGTGCAACAGCAAATAATAGTAACTCTGTACTCATTCCTTTTCTCGTTTTGGAAAGTATGCGGTTAAGCGATGATGATGAACCAACGCCTATTATTATCCCCAGCTTGGAAAAATAATTAGTGAATTTTGAAAAGCGATTCTAGATGGAACACTCTGAATCATCATACCAATCGATGCGAGATAAATCATTTTGAGATAGACTACAAGCAGATACCATTTTAACAGAATAACCGGTGCGGCCTCCGTAAAAACAACCTGCCGCAATTTTTCTGCTGCCACTCGCCCAACCATTGTTACCGGAGTTGCCAGGATAACACCAGCTAAATGGAAAACGATTAGGGTTCGTTGCTTTGTATTCTTCTCTATTTTCTACGTATTTTTGTTTGGGCGCCTGCCAGCCGGTTAAAATTTGATCTAACTTAGCTACGTTATAAAAAGGATTTCCCGAAGAGATTTTTATTTTATGTTCTGTATCTGCATTACGTAGCCGATTCCATGCAATTTTTATTTGCCATTCTAAGTTAATTCCTTGGCTTGGGTCATAGCCTAAGTCACCACGCACGCCGCCTGGTGTTTGTCCAAAGAGTCGTTTAATTTTTGGAAAATATGTCTCCATATAATAAGGCAAAATCGTAAAATAACTCACATCAAATAAGTCCGGTGCAATCGCCGCAAGTTCCCAGTAACGAGCGGTTATGTTAGTAATATTGCCGGTATCGTGATCTTTAGCTAAAATATCCGGATCGTTTTCCTGTTTTTGTGTGAAATGATAATTGTTTATATTTCTTTGCGAACCTAGTGAATTTAAATAATTCGCCCATAGATAGTGTACGTATTCAGACCGCAGGCCAAAAGGATCTCCCGGGTAGCGAGAATAGTTTGGTGCATGATGGGCATCAAATTGTTCTGCATTAATTTGTGTTCCACTGCCTCCACCAGGCCGGCTAGGTAAAAGTTTGTCTATTCCTCTAGGCGGGCCAATTCGACCACCAAAAGGTTTTGCGTAAGCTCTAGCTTCTAATTTAATTGATCCTCCTGGCAGAAAAATTTGATTTTGATATTGCAAAGTGGCTGAGGCGCCAAAAAAAACAATAAAGTCTTTCTTTTTTTGAAGGCCGGCAGACATTTTGCATATCCCAGAAGAACACAAATCAGGAGTGTCATCTCGGTAAAGTATTTGATCCTTTAACTGGTTGGCTTTTTGGCATTTAGGATTATTCCAATTGTTATTACAGTGCGCTGGAGCTTGGTGTATCATACTTATGAATGTTTCACATCTGTCCTTATCCTGACCATCTATATGGGCGTATAGCGGCAATGCTGGCAGGCCATAATCTTCCAGCCATTGATTAGGTGGAATATTTGCAAGAGAGTTAAAAGTTTGAAGACTGTCTGCTGTGGCAGATTGCTCGTTAATGTAGGTGAGATTTTTTGAAAAAGTTTTCTTTGCCCCAGTTGCAATTTCTTTACCGTCTAAATCTTTCCCCTGGCTTAAGAGATCTTTAGCTAACTTGTAGATTAAAATTTTCCGGGCACTTTGATCCCGCTGCAAATACACAACAGAAAAAAAAGCTAAAAACCAGGAGTTATAACCATAAGCCTGACAATGAAGCCGTATGTTTTTATTTCCCTGTATCACACTATTGGTCATTCCCTGTAGAATTGAGCTTAGCCCGCCTAGTACTCCTGTAAAGTTAGGGACAGTGACATACCGAAGGTCATTTTCTATTTGGTTACAATAATTATCATCACCAGATGATGATGCTATGTTGTTATCATTTTCCAATAATGTCCATCCAGGAGAGCCTATGCAAGTGACATAAGGTCCCCTTGCTCTTTCGTAAGTATGTGGTAGGAATTGTCTATCAATCGGTTCAGTAGGGCGAAATATTGTTCTTAAGCCTCTAGTAGAAGTAGATCCAATGGTTCCAAGCACTCGGTTTCTCCACACCATTAATTTCCAAGATTGGCGAATTTGATAGTTAATATGAGCAATAGCGTTTAATACTTCGGCTTGTTTCATCGCTCCATAGTAGGCCGCTAGATCCACTGAGTTTTGTAAATTGATTTTATCATGTACGACGAGCGCGATATTTAAAGACATAGCGAATAAAACAAATAAAGTTTGAAAGATAATAGCGGCAAAAATAGATAACTGCCCTTTTATTTGTTTTCTTTTAAAAAGTCTTGTGATTGGCATATCCCTATTTTAGAAGCAGATGTTTGTTTCAAACAATTAGTTTTTGTTTTAACTGATAAAGTTTGGCAGACTACACTGGATATGGCTGCTTTATTTCGTCGCTTGCTTTTTAGCGCTGTGGCTCTCTTGGCTGTATGCAGTTTTAGTTTCTTTTTGATTCATGCAGTTCCAGGTGATCCAGTGGATTTAATCCTGGGCGATCAGGCTTCTGCCGCTCAGCGCTTAAGTTTGCAGCATGAATTAGGTCTGGATCGCAGTTTAGGTCAGCAATATATCCAGTTTTTTTGGCATTTGTTGCAAGGGGATTTAGGTCGCTCGCTGCATTCCAGGCAACCAGTCGTTCATCACCTGTTACAGGCATTGCCAGCTACTTTTTTGTTAGCTTTTTTTGCGTTGTTAATGGCTGTTATCTGGGGTGTCACAGCAGGATTTATTTGTGTGTTAAAAAGAGGCCGACTGGAAGCTTTTTTAAATACTTTATCTTTGGTGTTGATGTCTCTTCCCGTTTTCTTTGTTGCTCCCCTTCTTATTTGGTTTTTTGCCATTAAATTATCTTGGTTGCCAGTCAGTGAAATGGGTGACTTACGTACCTTCTCCGGCTGGAAACATTTAATATTGCCAGCGGTGAGTTTAGCACTGCCTTTGGGTGCTATACTGTTGAAGATCAGTCGAGCTGCTTTATTGGAAGTCATTAACAAAAATTATATTCGCACTGCACACTCTAAAGGGCTTTCCACTATGGATGTCTATTTAAAACATGCTTTTAAAAATTCACTGATTTCCATTGTCACAGTGATTGGTTTGCAAAGTTCCGCTTTGTTAACAGGCACAGTGATTGTGGAAAGCATTTTTGACTGGCCAGGTATTGGACTTTTACTTTTGGAATCCATTCAACGAAGAGACTACCCTTTAGTGCAAGCAGCTGTGATGTTCATCGCAGTTGTGTATATATTAGTGAATTTAATTACTGATTTAGTTTATTTATATTTACATCCGCAGATTCGATCGCTCTGATGGTGCGATGGACAGTTGAATAAAGGAAGATGCATGTCAAAACGAAATAATCTATTTAATGGCCGGATGAAGCTAGGGCTTATTTTGTTATGTATATTAGCGCTGGCGGCATTTGTTGCTCCTTGGATTTGGCCTTATGATTCTTTAAAAATGAATCTTTCCCAGGCATTGCAGTTTCCCAGCTTTGCGCATCCTTTTGGTTTGGATGAAAATGGGATGGATGTATTTACTCAAGTGATTTATGGTGCACGGGTATCTTTAATCGTTGCTTTTTCCGTGGTGCTTATTAATTTATTAGTGGGTCTTGTGATCGGTTCTCTATCTGCTTTGCAAGGAGGAGTCGTCGATCAAATGTTAATGCGTCTGGTAGATTTAGTATCCGCTTTCCCTCGATTTTTATTAGCTTTGGCGATACTGGCTATGCTAGGAACTAGTGTATATCATTTAATTTTTGCGATGTGTTTATCTGGCTGGTCTAGTTTTGCTCGTTTGGTACGGGCAGAGATTTTATATCTAAAAAAAGAAGATTATGTACTGGGAGCTTGGTCTTATGGAGCTAGTTCTATACGCGTTTTAGCCTTTCATATTTGGCCAAATCTTTTAGGGCTGACGTTGGTACATATTGCTTTTTCCTTAGCGGCAGTGATGATTGGAGAAGCAGGGCTGAGTTTCTTAGGTTTAGGTTTACCGCCGGAAGTTCCTAGTTGGGGACGGTTGATTAGTGCCGGTCGGGGAGTTCTTATGGAAGCACCCCACTTAAGTCTTTTTCCCGGAATGGCTTTATGTCTGGCTGTGCTTGGCTTTCAGTTATGCGCAGAATCTTTAAGAGATTATTTTGATCCTCATGTACAAAAAAAGGTACCTGCTCATTGAAAACATCTTTGTTAAAACCCGGATCTTTATTATGGATAGGAATCAAAGGACAAAGTCTTTCTGCAGAAGAAAAAAAATTTATACAAAAGGAAGAAATTTCCGGCCTGATTTTATTTAAAAGAAATATTGTTTCTCTTCAGCAGTTATATGATTTGTGCCAGGAAATTCATCACCTGAATCCTTCCCCTTTGATCGCGATGGATCGGGAAGGAGGGGATGTAGATAGATTAAAACATTTAGATGTACCCTGTTGGCCAGCACCAAAGCTTTTAGCAAAGGTGGCTTCTTTGAAAGAAGTGCAACAGACAAGTTTTTTGTTGCATCAGGAATTAAGCGGTCTTGGCATAGATGTGAATTTTGCTCCTTGCTTGGATGTAGAGCATATTCAAAGCACATTATTTAATCATCGTCTTTTTGGCACTACTTCATCAGATGTTATACGCTATGGATCGGCTTTTTTAGAAGGTGCACGTGAAGCGAGAGTGCATGCGTGTATAAAACACTTTCCCGGCCATGGTGCAGTGAAAGAGGATTCTCATCTGCAGCTTCCGATAGATACACGTTCAATGGATGCCATCCAATCAGATATCACTGTGTTTCAATCCATTGTTCACCGTTATAATATAGAATTACTGATGACGGCCCACGTACTTTATCAAAAATGGGATGCGGAGTATCCAGCGACACTATCTAAAAAAATCCTCACAGAATATTTAAAAAAACAAATGGCTTTTCCCGGTTTGATTTTATCAGATGATTTGGATATGCAGGCTTTATCTTGTTTTATGAAAATGGCACTTCAGCGAAAGCAGGATCCTCCGTTAGAAAATCTATCCTCATTAGAGATGAGTCCTTTGATACTGGCATTGAATGCTGGAGTGGATGTATTACTCAAATGTCACCCACAAACGATGGTTTTTGAAATACCGGAACTGTTCAGAGCAGCGGTCGATCAAAATCAACTTTCCCTTCAAGAGATAGCTGATAAAATGAATCGAGTGAAACAGTTTCAAATGCAATGCATTCGCCGTCGGCAGTTTTTATCTTTTGATCAATGGGAAAGTATGATCACTGATACTCAGTCTTATTTATGGTGCCAGAAACTGCAAAATAGAATCATCCAGCATGAATCTAAGAGTTAAAAGTAAGTACGTATGCCAACACCAACATTAAAATTTCTAGTCCAGGTCTGACGATTAATCCATATTTGATTACCCAGCCAGAATTGTTGATTCGCCCATTGTTGGTTCCATTGAGCCCACTGCATTTGGTTGTTCCATTGTTGATTTATTTGGTTGGATAGAGGCCATATCACATACATTATGCCCAGGCGAATAAGTAATGCGGATGTTTTTGATAGCTTTATTTTAGCAAACAACTTCGCTCCATAGATTAAATGAAAATCATCGTTAAGATATATGAAAGGTAAATTATTGGTCCATAAAACCGGAGAAATAATACCGTTTAGTCCGATAGAAAATGCGTTCTTTCTCAGCAGCACATAACCATATTTGAAAACTAAGCCAGGGGACAAGAGTCCAATTAACCCTAAGCCTACTTCAACAAATCCAAAATAGTGTCTTTTAGAAACCATGTTTCGTCCATAGCCCAAATCTCCTCCGTACCCCATGCCGGTAATAGAAGAATGAATCGTGGTTAAATTTAAAAATAAAAAATTATATTTTTCTTCATCGGATAAATCATCGACTTTAGATAAGGTAGGTACTTGGGAATTGGATAAATCGTTATCGCTGGAGACATCTTCTGTATTGGATGAATCATCAGCAGTTGGTGCATCGTCTGAATGAGGTACACTGTCTTCATCGGGCATCTCATCTGAATTGGACATGTCATCCATACTGGATACATCTGAGGGATTAACATCTTCTTCGGCAATTATAAAAGGGCCATATAGCAGACCAAGGATTAGAACCACAGTATTAAATAAATAGAAGATATTAGTCATGGATTTAAGAATATTCATTTGCACGCTCTATGTCATTTAAAGATAGGTATTTATAATAACTCTGTCAAACTTATTTTTTGTCGAAATGGATGAAAGGATTATTTAATTTATATATAATGACACGGATAAATTACATTTATTGCTATCACGGAATAGTGTGCAGATAGCCTTGTAGTGCATAAGCATGCAGATCCACTTTGTGTACACGTAAAATATCCACTCCACTCGAGGCTAAAGCTAAAGAAACACCAATACTAGCAAGGTCTCTTTTATTTGGTGTTTCTGATGATATAAAAGATTTTATAAAAGACTTTCGTGAGTGGCCTATCATTATTCTGACCGGCAGATCAAAAAATTCTTTGATGTTTTTTAAAATATATAAAGACTGAGTCGCTGTTTTCCCAAAACCAATACCAGGATCAAAGATAATCCGGTTTAAAGCAATGTGGTGTTTATCTAAAATTTCTAATTTTTGATCCACCCACTTTTTAATTTCTAATATAGGGTTTTGTCGCTCTGAAAGCGTTTTTTTCGTATTTGCCGGTACACTTAAGCTATGTGTTAGCACATATTCCACATGAGAGGATATCAGTACGTCCAGCATTTCCTCGGAAAGCCCACTCACATCATTAATCATATCTACTCCCTTTGCAATCGCCTGGTGGGCAGTTTGAGGATGACGAGTGTCTATACTTAATCGCGGGCGAAAAAGTTGTCCGTGGTAATGGTTAGAAAAACAGTTGATAAAAGGTTGTAATCTATTCCATTCTGTTTCTGGAGTAACAGGTACTGCGCCTGGCCGAGTAGACTCAGCCCCCAAGTCTAGAATATGTAGATCAAAAATCGGTAAATTTTTCAGCAACGTTTTAAATTTTTTTAAATTCATTTGACCGCCATCAGAAAACGAATCCGGTGTGACATTTACGATATGCATCCATGTAGGAATTTTAGTTTTCAATTGACGAAAAAGGTTTAGCACAGTTTTTTCACTATTTGGCATTTTTAAGTTAACAGTTAATTCTTTTAAAGGAGCTAGAACAAAGTTTCTATTAGTGAGTTCACTGTGAGGAATGGTTAAATGGCCAGAGGGCACATTTACATTTTTAACCAGATGATTGTTGAAAAGTAAAATATCTAAATCAATCGTGCGAGGTGCCCATTGATATGTTTTTTTACGTCCTAATTTTTTTTCAATGGTTTGTAGTATTGCTAATAACTTTGTTGGTGTTATATCCAATTGGTTAGTGGATATTTCTAAGACGGTATTTAAAAAAGGATGTGTCCATTCTGTATGACTAGGAGCTTTAGCAGGTAACAGGGCGGGTGTTTCATAGACAGGAGCTATCCGTGTGACGACCAACCTATTTTTTTTTATTTCTTCTACCGCTTGATTTAAGTATTTTAAACGATCTCCTATATTGGAGCCAACTGCAACATATACACTCAAAATATGTCTCCACAGGTGTAAGATACTCCGTCTTCTAATTCTTTTATCGGAGGATGCGTTTTATGTATGCATACTTGCACATAAATATCAGCTGGTAAATATTCTTTAAGATCTTTGATGATTTTTTGTGCTAACGTTTCAATGAGTAAAAATTTTTTTTTATTCGTTATTTTTTTTATTCGCTCACAGATGTTTTGATAACAAATAAAATCAGAAGTACCTATTTTAATTTCTCTTTGTTTCTTTAAGCCTATTTTGACATGAAAAAGGATATTTTGAGCTTGTTTTCTTTCTGTAGCTTCACGCCCAATGGTAACTGGTAATTTTAAAGATTTAATTTCCAGAACCGAGGCTATCTCTGCTGAAAGTTTATATTTCATTTAAAATGTAATTGATTGGGTCTACTGGTACGCCGGCGATACGCACTTCATAATGTAAATGTGGTCCGGAAGAATGTCCGGTATTACCGGTCTCTCCAATCACTTGTTTTCTTTTTATTTTTTGTCCGTTGGATACTAGGATATCCGAAAGGTGTGCATAGACAGTGGATAAGCGGTAACCATGATCAATAATGATAACATTGCCGTAACCTGTTCTATAATCGGCAAATATAACTTCTCCAGCCGCTGGGGCATATACAGGAGTGCTTGGCATAGCCGCTATATCAATCCCTTCGTGTAAAGACACTTCTCCGGTAAAGGGATATTGGCGGTAACCAAAAGAAGAGCTAATCCATCCTCGTACGGGTAAAATACTGGGAGTGCTGCTTAAAATATCTTGTCGGGTGTATACTTCACTTAGCAAGGAATAAATATTTTGCTGCACTAAACGTGATTTTTGGTCTAATTGTTCAGCTTGCAGTGGCAAGGTATCTATTTTCAAATCATCTTTTACAGGAGACCAATTGTATTTTCTGGCATTGGATTCCTCTGAAAAAGTATTTAAGCTTTTTGGGTTGTTTTCTATATCTTTGTTGAAAATGGGTGGATCATTGCTGCTGGCTGACCAGTGTGTTGTAGCGGATGATCTTAACAAAGGCCCCATGGCTGTCATAGATAACATAGAAGAAGATTCTTTTAAACCAACCATTGTTTTTAGTTTATGAGAAAAATCTTCTATTTGATTTAAACGAGATTGTAACGAAAGTAATTTTTTCTTTGTGTGAGTAATTTGGGATTTTAATAATTGATTTTCTGTTTGGTATTTCTGATTATTTATTCTGGAAGTAAATGCAAAAAAATAATCAATGGAAAACACCGATAATGTGATCATTACCAAACCTAAACCTATCAGGCCAAGACGTATTTGGCGCAAAGAGATATTCCACTCTATGACTGAATCTTTTTTGTCATTAGAGTTAATCCATATTGTGTAGTTTTTTTTATTGTATTTGCTCATCGTGATAACGACCTATTAAGCTATAGACTAATTTACAGTTTTTATTATATGTACCATTAGCTTTTATACAAGAGCTTATGATATTTCAATGATAATCACGGAGATATTATCCCCGCCACCTCTTTCCAGTGCTTTTTTAATACATTGGTTGACTCGTTGCTGACCGTTATAAGTGTTTAAAATATTTTGAATTTCTTTATTGGAGACCGTTCCTGTCAGCCCGTCTGAACATATGAGGTACACTTCATTCGGTTGAACGGTTTTTTTAAAAATATCCGGCTCCACTTCCTTGGCAAATCCGACACTTTTTGTGAGCATATAATCTTCTGCTGTAGCAATTATTTCACGCTGCTGGCCGGTGATTAAATTAGCTTTTATTTGGTGAGTGATAAAAGTATGATCTTCTGTGAGTTGCCATAGGATTTGATCCTCTAGCAAGTACAGTCTGGAATCACCTACATTACCAATATAACCTGTGCCGTCTGCTGTTATTATTAATAGACACATCGTTGTGCCCATTCCCCGCAGCTGAATGTTTTGCAAGCCTTTAGTATGGATCATGCGATTTGCTTTTTCATAAGCTTCTTTGATATGGTTCATAGAAGCAGAGGGATTTTCATGGATAGTTTTTTTTAACGTTTCATGGATAATTTTAACGCCTAATGCAGAAGCATTTTTACCACCTTTATGTCCTCCCATTCCATCTGCCACAATAAAAATGCGATTTTCACCGTCAGTTATCATTGTGTCTTGATTTTCTGTTCGAACAAGACCAGTGTGTGTACCTGAATAAAAGTTCAGTTTCATGCGCTTATTTCACAATTTTCATTCTTTAATATGTACATTTTACTTTCTATGCTAAAATAACTCAAATTTATTTACTCTATTAAAATATGGCTTCAATAAAGCTAAAATTATCAGTTACATTTATGGTGAAGTATGAATGAATCCACACTAGCGCAGCGAGTAACATCTGTCCATAGAGTGCCAAGTAAACAATTAAAAAATAAGCGAGATTTATTCTGGTTTTTCTTATTTTTATCTTTAGGCGTGCACGTTCCTCTGTTTATATTATCTGGATATACGTTGAATGAATCAAAACAAGAGGTCAATTTGGTTTTTGTAGAAAATTATCCTGCAAAACAAATAGTGTTTCAAAATGAGTTTAATCATCTTCAGCCAAAAGACAACACTCATTATGTTAGCCAAGCGAATAAAAGAGTGGATCGACAAACACGGGCGATGATGACTGGGCTGTTTTATCAAGCGAGTTGGGAAAATAACTCCATTGCTTCCAAAAAAAGAGTTTCTTCCGCAAATAATCGTCGGATTAGTTCTATTCCACCAGTTTTAATGGATAAGATAGCAGCACCTCTTCAGTTAAATGTATCAACTGTTGAACAAAGTAATGGTGTGGATCAAACAGGGAGCTATGCCTTAAGTCAAACAATGGACTTGTTGCTGGATGTAGAACCAGGAGCAAATACTTTGCTTAATACTAAAGCATTTAAATATTATTCTTATTTTTCCCGTATGAAAACCCAGCTTTATTCAAGATGGATGCAATATTTTCAGCAAAAACCCATTCATTTGTTTATTGTTACACTTCCGCAATCTCGTCGTTCAAATCATCTTTTTTCTACACACTTATATGCTTTGCTTTCTCCAGAAGGAGAACTACAGGATTTAATGGTCAGTAAAAGTTCTGGAGAAGAATATGTGGATGAAGCGGCTTTACATGCTTTTTTATCCGCCGTGCCTTTTCCCAATACTCCCAAAGATTTAGTGGCGAAAGATGGTTATGTGCATATTCATCAGAAATTTCATTTACATATTTATGGCATGGCAAATTCTTTATCTTCGCCGCGTAATCGATCTTTTGGTCACCGGATGTAAGGATTAATGGGAAGTAAAAGTTTCAGAAGGAATCGATTGAAGTAATTTTTTTGTATAATTGTTTTCAGGGTTTTTGTAAATATTTAAAGAACTGTTTTGCTCTACAATTTTTCCTTCCTTCATGACACAAACTTCATCAGATATAAATTTCACAACGGCTAAGTCATGAGAAATAAAAATATAAGACAGATTCATTTCTTCCTGTAAATCTAATAGCAAGTTGAGGATTTGTGCTTGCACGGAAACATCTAAAGCAGATACAGATTCATCACAGATAATAAAGTCCGGCTGTACTGCGAGAGCGCGTGCAATACAAATACGTTGCCGTTGTCCACCGGAAAATTCATGAGGATAACGGAAAAGCATTTGACTGGTTAAACCCACTCTTTCCATTAGTTGTTCTGCTGCTTTTCTTCTTTCTTTTTTGTTGGCTCCAAGATGATGAATGATCATAGGCTCCATAATCGCCGAACCAATAGTCATTCGGGGATTTAAAGAAGCGTAAGGATCTTGGAAAATCACCTGCATTTTTTTTCTAAACGGCAACAGCTGTTTACGGGAGAAACCAGTAATATTTTGTCCTTCATAAAAAATAGATCCGCTAGTGGCAGGAATTAATTGCAAAATAACTCGTCCAAGAGTGGTTTTGCCACAGCCACTTTCTCCGACCAGTCCTAAAGTTTGTCCTTTGCGTAAGGCAAAAGACACATTATCTACTGCCTTTATCCAGGAGGTAACTTGTCCAAAGAAAGTTTTTTTCAACGGAAAATATTTTTTTAAATTTTTAATGTTCAGTAGGATTTCTTTTGAAGATAAATTTTTGATCTTTTTTACTCCCCATTGATTTTGGTGAGTGGATTTTTCTCTTCCCTGTGCATCCATGTAGTCACTAATGACAGGTAAACGGTTCCAATTTTGATTTAGTTGGGGTCGGCAGGCGATTAAACCTTTTGTATATGGGTGTTGTGGTGCTTTGAATAGTTCTAATGTATTATTTGTTTCTACAATTTGTCCTTTGTGCATGACTAGTACTTCATCGGCTGTTTCTGTAACTAATCCTAAATCATGCGTGATAAAAAAAATGCTCATGGAATATTTTTTTTGCAGATTTTTGAGTAATTCTATAATTTGTTTTTGGATAGTGACATCCAGGGCAGTGGTTGGTTCATCCGCTATCAGTAAATCCGGCCGACAGGCAATAGCCATTGCAATCATCACCCTTTGTCGTTGTCCGCCACTCAATTGATGCGGGTAAGATTTTATACGTTCTTCCGGGCAATCCACTTCCACTTGTTTTAATAGTTCTATGGATTGTTGGAGTGCTTGTTTCTTAGATAATCCTTGATGTAAAACCAATACTTCGGATATTTGATTGCCCACAGTAAATACTGGATTAAGGCTGGACATTGGTTCTTGAAAAATCATGGATATGCGATTGCCACGAATTTTTCTCATACCGGATTCAGGCAGAGATAGAAGATTTTTATCTTCCATTATAATTTGTCCGTTGGAAATGACTCCTGCCGGTTCAGGAAGCAGTCGCATAATAGATAGCGCAGTAACGCTTTTGCCGGAACCGCTTTCTCCCACCAACCCCACTGTCTTCTCTCTTGGAATGGTAAATGAAATATTTTGCACAGCTTGCACAGTGCCTTCATCTGTGTGAAAATCCACGGACAAATTACTTATTTTTATTAGCTCAGACATTTACTTTCTAAAAGTATATATGTAAGAGCTTTTTAGCAAATAAAAAAAGATAATTTTTAGAAGCTTTTATTAAAGGCTTGGTTGTGATTAAAAATATGAGAACTATAAAAACGCTTCGTAGTTTGTATTTAAACTCTGTCTTTTCACATGAAGATCAGATGCTACGTCGCATTCGTGAGCACTCTCAGAAAGAAAATGTGGATTATATGCAAATCTCTGCTTATGAGGGTCGGATTCTGCAGTTTTTATGTCAAGCATTGAAGGTAAAAAAAGTCATTGAGATTGGCACACTCTATGGTTATTCCAGTTTGATGATTGCTCGCGCACTTCCTCCAGACGGCGAGCTGTTTACTTTAGATTTAAGCCAGCAAAGGCAGCAGGCTGCCAAGGCTTTAATGCAAAATGAATCGGATGCTAAAAAAATTCAATTTATTCCTGGTCAGGCTTTGGATAGCTTGAAAAAATTAGAAAATAAAGGACCTTTTGATATGGTGTTTATTGATGCAGATAAGCCTTCCTATTTGGACTATTTGCATTGGAGCAATCAACATTTAAAATCTGGTGGTTTGTTAGCCGCGGATAACACGTTTTTATTTGGCGCGGTTTATGGAGAACCTTCGCGAGAGTCGGTAGATGCCCATTCAGTAAAAGTGTTAAAAGCATTTAATCAGGAGGTGGCTAATGGGGGATTATATGTTTCTACTTTGATTCCGACTGCAGAGGGATTAACGGTTGGTATAAAAAAATAAGATGAAGGTATTATGGCATTTGATCACAAAAAAATAGAGAGCAAATGGCAAGAAAAATGGAAAGAGAATCATTGCTTTAAAGCAACAATCGATCTAAACCGGCCTAAATTTTATGCGCTTAGTATGTTTCCCTATCCTTCCGGTTCCGGTTTGCATATTGGGCATTTGGCTTCTTATATGCCCACGGAAATTGTTGCCAGATATAAAAGAACCAGAGGTTTTAATGTGCTTCATCCTATGGGATATGATGCATTTGGCCTGCCGGCAGAACAATATGCCATTCGCACAGGTATTCATCCTTCTGTTATTACTGAACAGGCCATTGCTAATTATCGTCGGCAGTTACAATCTTTTGGGTATAGCTTTGACTGGGATCGGGAAATCTCCACTTGTGATCCTTCATTTTATAAGTGGACACAATGGATCTTCATTCAGCTCTTTCATAAAAATTTAGCTTATCAAAAAAAAACACCAGTGAATTGGTGTCCGCAACTAAGGACTATTTTAGCGAATGAAGAAGTAGTCGATGGCAAAAGTGAAAGAGGCGACTATCCGGTGATTAGAAAGCCAGTGGAACAATGGCTTTTAAAAATTACAAAGTACGCAGATCAATTGTTGGAAGGTTTAAAAACATTAGATTGGCCGGATCGTACGATTGAAGGACAAAGAAATTGGATTGGCAAAAGTCAGGGTGCACGTCTATCGTTTCCTGTAAAAAATTCCAAAGAAACAATAGAAATTTTTACGACTCGTCCAGACACTATATTTGGAGTGACTTTTATGGTACTTGCGCCAGAGAATCCTTTGACAATTGCACTCGCATCAGCGGAACAAAAGTCCGTTGTTTTAGAGTACCAAAAACATACGCAAAGTATATCTGATGTTGAACGTAAAACGGCTAAAAATAAAACCGGCGTTTTTACTGGAGCTTATGCGATTCACCCTTTTACAAAACAAGCTGTTCCTATTTGGACAGCTGATTATGTTCTCATGGAGTATGGCACAGGTGCAATTATGGCAGTTCCTGCACATGATGAAAGAGATTTTGAATTTGCAAAAACATTTAACTTGCCAATTAAGAAAATTATGGAAGGAAAATCTTTACCTTTCATTGGAAACACTCACCACATTGATTCGGATTTTTTAAATGGCATAGCTGGTTCGGCAGCTATTCAAAAAACTATTCAAAAATTAGAAGAAACTAAACAAGGTAAAAAAGAGATTCAATATAAATTAAAAGATTGGATTTTTTCCAGACAAAGATATTGGGGAGAGCCTTTTCCTCTGGTGCATTTTGAAAAGGTTCAAGCGGTTTCACCGGACGAGTTACCCGTTCAGCTTCCGTCCACTGTTCACTATGAGCCATCTGAAAAAGGGGAGCCACCGCTGGCCCGTCAATCAGAATTTATACGTTATACGGATCCTAAAACGGGGCAGGTGGGTCGAAGAGACAGCAACACCATGCCAGGCTATGCAGCAAGCTCCTGGTATTTTTTACGTTATACGGATCCACATAATAATCAGACTCTTTTTGATTTTGAGAAACAAAAATATTGGATGCCAGTGGATCTATATATTGGTGGTGCGGAGCATACTGTAGGACACTTGCTGTATGCCAGGTTTTGGCAAAGATTTCTTTATAGCTTAAAACTTGTTTCACATCCTGAACCTTTTACAAAGCTCATTCATCAAGGCACGGTTTTAGGAGTAGACGGACAAAAAATGTCTAAATCCAGAGGCAATACGGTCAGTGCAGATATGTTGAAAGAAAAATATGGTGCAGACGCTGTTCGGGTATTTATTGTTTTTATTGGCCCTCTGGAAAAAGATAAACCCTGGTCCTCTCAAGGCATTGAAGGCTGTCGGCGATTCTTGGAGAGAGTATGGCGACTTTGCTTTGATGAGACAGGACAAATGCTGTCGGAACAAGGCCATGTTACAAATGCTATCAAAGTGCTTTATAATAAAACAGTTAAAAAAGTAACAGAAGATATTGAAAGCCTTAATTTTAACACTGCGATTAGTGCGATGATGATTTTAGTCAATGAGCTATATAGAAAGAACATCAGAGATCACCAAATGCTCAAAGCTTTATCTCAACTATTGATGCCGTTTGCTCCACATGTCGCAGAAGAAATATGGTCCGGTTTAGGAGGGGAAGGGTTTGTGTCTTTGCAGCCTTGGCCTCAATGGGAGACAAAAAAAGCGACGACAGAACCTCTCATTTTAGGAGCACAAGTGAATGGGAAAACCCGTGGATCTTTTATATATTCTTTAGGGATGAGCGAATCAGAAGCTGTACGTGCTGCTTGTCAAAAAAAGTCTGTGCAAAACGCTCTGAAAGGTCAGGCAATTAAAAAAGTTATTTACAAACCTGGCCGAATTCTTAATATCATCACTCAATGACACAGAGCTGGACAGTAAAAGATAGTGCAAAAATATATGGAGTGCCTGTATGGGGAGGACAATATTTTGCTGTTAACTCTGCTGGTCACTTAGAGATTACTCCACAAGGTCCTAAAGGATCTAAGCTGGATTTACATAAAATCATTACTGAAATGTGTCGGCAAAATACCCGCTTGCCAGCCATTATTCGTTTTCCTGATATTATTCACTCCCAGATGAATCAGCTAGTAGAATGTTTCCAAAGAGCTATTCAGGAATATGGATATAAAGGTACTTATCATGGCGTGTTTCCCATTAAGGTAAATCAACAAAGTTATGTGGTAAATGATATTATTAATTCTGGTAAACGCTATGGATTTGGACTGGAAGTGGGAAGTAAACCAGAGCTATTAATCGCTCTTGCTTTAATGGATTCATCTAGTCGGATTATTATTTGCAATGGTTTTAAAGACACAGAGTATATTCAAACTGCTTTACTGTTCGCAAAAGCTGGAAAGCGTATATTTATTGTCGTGGAACGTTTAGAAGAACTTTCTGTTATTTTAAATAAAGCAGAGGAATTAAATGCGCCAGTGCATCTGGGCTTTAGATTGAAATTAAGCACTCAGGGTGGTGGCAAGTGGATGCATAGTAGTGGCGCGCGATCTAAGTTTGGCTTAACCGCCAGTGAGATTGTACAAGGAGTTCATCTTTTAAAAAAGCAAAACAAACTATCCACATTGAAATTATTGCATTTTCATCTTGGCTCTCAAATATCTTCTATCCAGCCTATCAAATCGGCTATTCGTGAGGCAGCTCGTATATTAACAGAGCTATATCAGTTTGGTGTTCAAGTAGAATATTTGGATGTGGGTGGAGGATTGGGTGTAGATTATGATGGTTCCGGGGATTCAGATTCCTCCACTAATTACAGTGCACAAGAATATGTGAATGATATTGTTTATCATTTGCAAAACATTTGTGATGAGAAAGGAGTCCCTCACCCGAATATTATTTCTGAGTCCGGCCGATTTTTAGTAGCACATAGTTCAGTATTGGTTTTTAACGTAACAGACGCTAACTGGATTGAAAAAATAACGGATACTGCTGAAGAATTCCCTATTACGAAAGACACACATTCTTTTCTAAAAGATCTTTATGATATTTATAAAGGAATTAAAAAAAATCCAGTCAGTGAGTCTTTTAATGATTTGATTGAAAAGAAAAAGGACATTCATCAGTTGTTTATTTATGGTGTACTCAGCTTAAAAGAGGTAGCACTAGCGGAAAATATTTATTACGTTGCCGCCTCTTACTTAAAAAATAGGATTGAAGGGCAAAAAGACTATGAAGATATATTTGATTTTTTAACGAATGAATTAGCAGATATTTATTTTTCTAATTTTTCTGTGTTTCAGAGTTTGCCGGATTCTTGGGCAGTTGGTCATGTGTTTCCTGTCATGCCGATACATCGGCTCAATGAACAACCTCGGCGCCGAGCCAGCCTAGTGGATCTAACGTGTGATTCTGATGGGAAGATTGCTTATTTTATGAATTATGAACTATGGAGAAATGAAAAACATCTGATGGTACATCACTTAAAGACTGGAGAACCTTATTATATGGCTGTTTTTTTGACAGGAGCATACCAGGAAATATTAGGTGATATGCATAATTTGTTTGGGGATACAGATACTTTACATATTTCAGTGGGTAAAAATGGTGCTTATTCGGTGGAACACCATGTAGAAGGGGATTCTATATATGATATGCTGAAATATGTAGGTTATCATAAAAGAGAATTGTTGGAAAAAATTCATTACACGACTGAACAAGCTGTCCTTAGCGGTAATTTATCCCGTGCAGAAGCGGGATGTTTGCTGAAAAATTATAGCCAGGCTTTAGCTGGTTATACTTATTTATCTTAAGAGGTATGGTGCGATGGATATTGTTATTATTAGTTTATCTTTATTGTTTTTTTTAGGCCATGCTCTGAGTTGGTTTTTTATAAAAACTAAAATTCCTGATCTATTAATTTTGATTATTATAGGTATTATTTTAGGTCCGGTTGTTTTGAATGTTATTCATCCAACGGAGGATTTAGGGCAGGCCGGTTCTGTTCTGTCGGTGGTGACTTTAATTATTATTCTCTATGAAGGTGGCTTGCATTTAAGTTTTAAAGATTTAATGGAATCTTCTTTAATGGCTTTATCTCTTTCTTTGCTCAGTTTTTTGATGATTGCTTCATTTACGGCAGTTGCATTATGGCCAGTATTATCTTTATGGCCGGCAATTTTAGTTGGAGTCGGTATTGGTAGCACCTCTTCCGCTATTGTGATTCCAATGGTTAAACCACTTTCTATTCACCAGCATACAAAAACAGTCTTGTCTTTGGAATCCGCTTTTACAGATGTATTAACGATTGTGATTTTTTTGGGGCTTTTAGAATATCTAACTTCGGAAAATCCAGCAGCTAGTCAGTTTTTTGTGAGTCTTAGTTCCACGCCAGTCATGTCCGCTGTAGTGGGCGCTGCAGCAGGTATTACTTGGGCTTTCTTAAGAAAAACAACCGCTGTGTCTAGATTACCTTTTGCTGGTGAAGCTTGCGCTTTACTCACTTATGGTGTTTTGGAATTTTTATCTTTTAATGGAGCCTTAGGTGTTTTAGCTTTGGGGTTTACACTAGCTAATATCAATTTATTGCCTATGTCTTTAAGAAAATTTTTAGAAGATCGACCGGTATCCACAGCAGAAATGTCTCTCCTTAGTTCAGTGACGTTTTTGCTCCGAACTTTTTTCTTTATTTATTTAGGGCTTCTCATTCAAATAGAAAGCTGGATGGCAGTCCTATGGGCAATCATATTAACTGGCGTTATTTTTGTTACTCGCTACGTATCAGTGCGAGCGGTATTTCGTTCATCGGTAGCTCCGCGACTGGATGCTATTACTGCTGTTGCTATGGGGCCGAGGGGATTAGCCTGCGCAGTACTAGCCACTTTGCCATTGCAAAGAGGTTTGCCAGAGGGGGAATGGATCCAAAATCTTATTTTTGCTGTGATTCCTCTGTCTATATTGATGACATCTATTTTTGTATCCCTGGCAGAGCGGGATTGGTTCAATAAAAAAACCGAATTTCTTTTTAAAAATTATTTTAAAGCAGATTCAGAAATAAATTAAGGAAGCATCAAAAAGCTGTTAATCGTTTCAACTAAAGAACTGTTATTGTGTTTAGGAGTTATTTAAGAAGAGGTCATTCCCCCTCTTGGGTCAAAGGCATCTCGCAGGCCATTGCCAATAAAAGTTAAAATCATTAAAGTGATAAATAAGGCAAGTGACGGAAATAGAGCTAGCCACCAGGCGACTGTAAAATATCCTTCTGCTTGGGATAACAGTTCTCCCCAGGAAGGAGTGGGCGGCGTTAGACCAAATCCCAAGTAATCCAAAATTACTAAACCAGAGATAGTGCCTGCCAGTGAAAAGGGAGTAAAAGTAACAATTGGATTTAAAGCATTGGGCAGAATATGCCGGAACATAATTCTAAAAGTGCTTAAGCCTTGCAAACGTCCTACATCTACAAATTCCCTTTTTCTTAATTTTAAAAATTCTGCTCGCATATAATAGGAAATATTAACCCACTTAAAGCAGGACATGAGTATCACTAGCAGCCAAAAACTTCCTCCTCCCATTAAATCCACTAAGGTAATTAAAAGAAGTATCAAAGGGATTGTTTCAAATACTTCTACGCAACGTTGCCCAATTAAATCTAATTTACCTCCAATAAACCCCATTGATGCGCCTACAAAAGTGCCTATTAAATAAGATAAAAACCACACGACTAAGGCAAAGCCTATGCTGTAACGAAAACCATAAATTAAACGGGCTAGTACATCTCTCCCTCTATCATCCGTTCCCAGCCAATTATCTTTGGAAGGAGCAGCAGGATAGTGAGCTACTGTTGTATTAGATTCAAATGGATCCCATTTTACTAAGGGCCATATAGACCAGTTTTTATTAAACAATGTAGGATCTTTATAATCCACAGTGCTTAAATTGGTTTTTAAATTTAAATCAGATGGATGATAATGTACTAAAGCGGGAATATATAGATAGCCTTCATAAAACATCAATATGGGCTTGCTGTTTGCCCAAAATTCTGCTGTTACACTGATGAATAAAATAAATAAAAAGGCTAAGCAAGCAATGACACTTTTTTTATTTGCCTTAAACCGTCTCCATCTTTTAATCATCTCTATATTTTGAATGTACTTTTCAATCATTTGAAATCAATCCTTGGGTCAACTAATACATAGATCCAATCTGCTAAAACCCGACCTAATAAAGAGAGAATGGATTGTAAAAAAATTAAAGCCATTAGCACTTGGTAATCTCGATTGATTACAGAGTTGTAACCAAGCAAACCAATGCCGTCTAAGGTGAATATTTTTTCTACAATGAGAGAACCAGCAAAAAATATCTCCAGGAATGATCCTAAACCAGTGGCAATGGGGATCAGCGCATTTCGTAAAGCATGTTTATAAACAATTGTTTTTTGGGCAAGTCCTTTAGCACGCGCTGTTCGGATATAATCTAAACGCATTTCATCTAATAGAGAATTTTTCATTAGAATAGTTAAAACGGTAAAACTTCCTACCATGTAGCAAATCAGAGGTAAAACAAAGTGATGCGCTCGATCGAACATTTTCCCAAAAAAATTCTTGTCAAAATATTGATCGGAATAAACATCCCCCACTGGAAATAAATGTAACCATCCACCACTGGTGAAATAAGTTTTTAATAAAATTCCTAAAATTAAAGCTGGTAAAGAATAAAGAATTAAAAGGATAACAGTAGAGGTAAAATCAAAACGGGTGTTTACTTTAACGGCTTTAGTAATCCCCAAAGGAATGCAAATTAAATAAACGAGAATAAAAGAGATAAGACCAAACTGTAGCGATAGAGGTAACTTAGACATAATCACATCAATCACCGGCTCTTCATAAGTGAAGCTTTCTCCAAAATCTAAAGTGGCAATGCTTTTTAACCATAACCAATAGCGGACGTGGATCGGTTTATCAAAGCCATATTGTTTTTTTAGAGCTTGTAAGACCTCTTCAGAGATATGAGTAGAACCAGCATTGGATGCACCTACGCTGTTAGAGAATGCACCGGCAAACTGCATCTGAGCCATCTTTTTCTCAATGGGTCCGCCAGGCGCTAAGTTAATAATAAAAAAACAAACTAGAGTAATTCCAAACAGTGTGGGAATAATAGCTAGTAGTCTTTTTAGAAGATAAATCCACATTTTAATTTATTATTACTAATGTATCTGCCAGTATTCCATTCCTAATCCATAATCATGAGTATCTTTTTCCATCATCACTCTCTGGCTATGCGCATAGAATTGAATTGGGTTGTTAAACATAAATAAGTAAGGATAATCCTCTGCCACTAATCGGTATACTTTTTTAAATAAAAGAATTCTTTTATTGCGATTCATTTCCATTCGTCCTTTTTCAATTAATCGATCCACTGTTGGGTTTTTGTAGCTAATAAAGTTAGATCCGCCTTTGCGAGAGGATTGAGAATGCCAAATTTGTTTTGGATCAACATCTATTCCACCACCGCTCCAGCCTAATGACATTGCTGTAAATTTTTTTTCAGTTATTAATTTTAAAAATGCGCTCCAATCCATAAAACGAAGCGACATATCTATTCCATTTTTTTTTAAATCTTGTTGATAGATTGTAAAATATTTTTCCGAGTCTTTATGTGGATAAATTAAAGTAAAGCGAAATTCTGTTTTTTGGCCATTGATGACTTTATCCAATACTCCATTCTTATCCGTATCTGTCCATCCTGCTTTGGATAGCAAATCCCGAGCTGTCGCTGGATTAAAATTAATGGGAGCAATAGATGGATCCGCATAGTCACTCCAGGAATACCAAGGCCCTGTGGCCAGAGATTTTTTTCCATAATTAAATTTTTGATTCATTAGTTCCCTATTCATTAAGTGCGCTAGCGCTTTTCTCGTGTAACGATTTTGGAATAAAGGGTTAGTGAGATTCCATCCAATGTAATTGTAGCCAGAAGATTGTTTATTTTTTATTTGCTTTTTTATAATGGAGATACCCCAGGGTGGCTTGTTTGTTTTTTTCTCGTAAGCTTCTGCTGATAAACCTAAATAATCCAAATCGCCAGCCTGCATTCTAATCAGTTGGTCACTTTCATCTTGAATAAATTTAAAGACAATTTGTTTAATACGATAAGTATTTGGCTTAATTTTCCGTCCCCACCAGTGTGGATTTTGAGATAATATAATGTGTTTACTTTTGATATATTGTTTTAAGAGATAAGGTCCGGAACCTGGCAAAATCCGTGTAAATTTTTTATTTTTATCTTTATAAATGTGTTCTGGAATAATAGATAGTCCGGCTAGAATGGAAAAATTATTAAAATATTTTCGGTGGGCTTTAAAACGTACTTGATAGGGGGTTAATACTTCAGCTGATTCAATGCTTTCATAATAAGGCATATGATGTGCTCCTCCAAAGGAGGGGTCTTTATATGCTTTGAAAGAAAAGGCAACATCTTTAGCTGTGACTGGTTTCCCGTCCGGCCACTTGGCATTTTTCCTTAAGGTAAATGTAAAGTATTTGTGATCTTTACTCACTTTCCATTTTTCAGCTAAATAAGCTTCCCATTCATAAGTATCTATATTGCGTGTGAGCAAAGACTCTAAAATATAGCTTTGCACATTAGAAGCTACAGCATCTGTAGAGCGAATAGGATGTAGTGTGGCTGGCTCCACTCCTAAGTTAATGACGAAAGATGTGCGTTTTGATGCAGTATTAACTGTACAAGCTGTGATCAGCGTATAACAGCATAGCAAAAATAGATTAATAGATTTCATCAAACCAACCTCTTTTCCTGTTTTTAAACTATGGCTTTTTTAAAAGAGCTTCAAGACGTTTTTATTTTTGATATAGCTACCTACTTCGTTTGCCATCTTATTTATCTGTCTTTTCTTGCTTATATGATATCTTTTCAATATATAAAATATGCAAATGATGGCAAAAGATACATTCACTTTCCCTTCTTACGGTCTTCCGCTATTTGAACAAAATTGTTCTTATGAGAAGGCGCGGCTTGTTTTAGTGACAGTTCCTTGGTCAGCGACAGCGTCTTTTGGAGATGGTGCAAATAATGGGCCGGAAATAATAGCCTCTTCCTCTTCTCAAATGGATTTTTTTTCTAAGGATGCCAGTGATGTTCGTCACCAGGGTATTTATCTTGCTCTCCCGCCGGATTTTTTAAAGACACTCAATCAACAAACAAGAAAAAAAGCTCAACCTATTTTAGCTTTGGAAAGTCGGGCACCTGGCCGGTTTGCTGCTCAGCCAGTGATGACACAAATCAATCAAGCGTGTCAGCAAATGGTGTCATGGGTATATGGATCTATAAAAACTGTCGATCAAGCCGGCAAATTATTTGGCCTGATTGGAGGGGATCACTCGGTTTCAGAAGGCGCCTTACGGTATGTTGGAGAAAAATATAAGGGAGATTTCGGTATACTGCATATTGATGCGCATGCGGACTTACGAAAAGCTTATCAAGGTTTTCGCTATTCCCATGCTAGCGTCATGTATAATGTGCTTCACCAGAAGCATCCACCACTTCGTTTAACTCAAGTGGGGATTCGGGATTATTCGGAAGCAGAATATCACTTGATTCAATCGCAAGATCGCATTCGTTGCTTTTTTGATTCCAGAATCCAACAGGATTTATTTGAAGGAATCACCTGGGCAAAAATAGTAGACGCGATGATAAAAACTTTGCCGAAAAGAGTTTATATTTCCATTGATGTAGATGGACTCAGTCCTGATTTGTTTCCTCACACTGGCACGCCTGTGCCAGGTGGACTCAGTTTTGCACAAACTAGCTACTTATTAGAAAAATTAGTGGCGAGTGGACGAAAAGTGATCGGATTTGATTTAGTAGAAGTAGCTGGTCCAAAAGAAAAACAATATATATGGGATGGATACGTAGCTGCAAGATTGCTTTATATTATCTGTCAAACTTATTTGCTTTCCACTTAGGTAATGTATTATGCGCTTAGCTGAATGTAGCGCAGCATAGTTTGGTAATTATAGATTTATGATGGAGTACACAGTTAACGCGCGTATTTTTTCTTCATACTTTCACGTATTTCCGCTCCTTCAATACTCAATGAAGTCCATGGCAAAGCGAGTAGACGTTCCGGTTCAATAGGTTCTCCTGTTTCTTCACAAAGGCCATAGTAACCTTGTTCAATTCGGGCGAGAGCCATTTCTACCACCATCAGTTGTGAATTAATTCTTTCGTTGCGATTTAAAAAAGCTTTTTCTTCTAATAGACGCACTGTTTGATCTGCTTCATCTCCTCGCTGGTTCTCAGCAAAAATAATGCCATTTTGCGTTGCTTGTACTTGGTTAAGAAGATCACTTCTTGTTTTGAGTAATTTTTGCCGACATTTATTAATAAGCTCTTTTGATATCATATTCCCTCCTTAGTTTATAAATGTGTTTTACAACATTTATTTCATCCTTGATCCAGCATTTGACCAGTTATCCACATTAAAAAAGAAATTTGCAAGAATATTTTTAGGATAATTTTAATAAAGTCTTAAAAACTTGTAGATTTTAATTATTTAATAGATGGCTTCATAAAGTGACAAAAGTGTTTTTTATACTAGACTGTAATAAACAGATATACTTGTAGGTACTATCTTGGCTTTTTATTTATTTATTTTCATTTTAGGTTTAGCTGGTTTAATCATCGGATCGGATCTGCTGGTACGAAAGTCTGAGTTTGTAGCAACTCATTTTAAAATACAACCAGTGGTGGTAGGTATTTTGCTACTAGGAATGGGAACTTCAGCTCCTGAGTGGGCAGTTTCTACTTTATCTTCTTTTCGCGGTTTGCCAGATCTAGCTATCGGAAATGTAATAGGCTCCAATATATTTAATATCTTGATTGTCTTGAGTCTTATTCTGTTCAGGCCACTTGCTACTTCATCTAGACAGTTAATCAGAAAAGATCTGTTATTTTTAATTATAACTTCTTTTTGCCTGATTCCTATTTTAATGGATCAACATTTATCCAGATGGGATGGGTTGATACTAGTTACTATATTTTTAGCTTATGTTGTCATTTGTTTGTACTATTCCTCATCCATATCAGAAAACATCGCAAAAACTACTATTCTAAATAAAGTGTCTTTGTTACAAGCAGCCGTCTTAATTGTTTTGGGTTTCACTTTACTGATAGGAGGATCTTACATAACAGTATATGCAGCAGAATATATTGGCCGGTTACTTGGTGTGTCGAATCGAGTAATGGGTATTTTAGTGGTGTCTGTTGGTACTAGTTTGCCTGAATTTTTTACTTGCTTTGCTTCTCTTTTAAAAGGTCATAAAAATATGGCTATCGGGAATATAATTGGTTCCAATGTATTTAATACGTATGCTGTTCTAAGTACTTCCAGTTTGATTTTACCATCACAAATAGTACCCCAAGTGATTACTTTTGATGTTCCAGTTATGCTACTGATCTATCTTTTACTTTTAGTGTTAGTTTTTAATAATGTATATCGGGTGTTAGGTAAATTTTTGCCGTTTTGCTTTTTGTCTGTTTATGGTTTTTATATTACTTGGTTGTTGTTTTTCGGCTCTTAATGACATCTATTAAAGAGAGGTATTTCGTTTTAATTACGTATTCAATTAAATTGATTGATCTTTTCTAACCAATAGTCTTGCGGCTTAAGGCTAGCAGTTGGTTAAATATTTTAAGTAAAAATAGACTTTATTGGGTTTTTCTTTGGTATTTACTCATCAGTATTATTTTTGCATTTTATTTTTACCGGTTATTTCTAGTATAGTTTAGTTGTTAGAAGCGTCTCAACATGAATTAATCATCTTTAAGTGAGTGGCAATTTAAAAAGCCATGAGAATATAGGTATATTGGGGCAATAAAAAATTTTAGTATAAGGCGGTTATAGACCGAAATTAAAATATAAGTTTGTGAATAGAGAGACACTATATGTGGTTTGTTAAGTATTGGCTTTTTTTATTTTGTTTAATCTTTGTGAATCCTTCTTATGGTTTTTTCAGTCCTGGTTTAGGTAATAACTGCGCACTCCCTTTACAGTTAGCTGCTTTGCAGGGCATGCAAGGCAGAGGTAGTCAGTTGGATCATAAAGCTGCTTGGTTAAAGCGCAATAGAAAACAATTAGAGAGGAAAATAGAAGATATAGAAGATCAAATAGCAGAGGCTAGATATGATATTCAGCTTCGTGTCCAAAATCCACATGTCGTCGATCAAGTAATTGAGTACATGAGAGATAAACTTACTTCTAATAAAGCGGAAAATCTTTATTGCGCAGGTAGTGAAGGGACAAGTTCTTCATGGCCTGGTGGAAGTGGTATACCGGGGAGCGTGACCCCTCCTTTTATGCCTCCTGAAAATCAGAAAGACTTTAATAAAGGTGATAGTGAAGATATGGAGTATGATTATGATTTGGATATGTATGTACCTAAAAGTACAAGTAAGTTATTTTATCCCTTTAGTTCTCCAATATGTTTGTTTGATCTATTAATTCCTTCTGCAACTGCTGCTAAAACTAACTCCGCCAGTACTAAGGTTAAAACACCATTGGAAGTAAAGCGAAAGATGATGGTAAACAAAATAAAAGCAAATACTTATGAAATACTTACTGAAGCACCTAAGAATCGCCGAAAACAATTACAAGAAGTTTTATCAAATGCGGTAAATAATATTAAGCAGTATCAAGGTGCAGATATAGAGCGGCATTATAAAGATGAAGTGAGCAAGTTGAACCGTACTATCCATCCTGATTTTTATCCAGGATCATTGAATTGGGATTTGCCACCAGATTCAATGATTTCTAAAAGAGAAAAACCCAAAGTGATGCCTGCTAGGGCAGTTGGAACAAAACCCAGTGTTATCACTCCAATTCATAAAATAAAAATTACTGAAGAAGTTCCAAAATCTAGTCCTGATAAACAAAACAGAAATCCTGTAACGGATGAAAGAACAATGGTAAAACTTCTTGAAAAACGTAAAGGGGAAGAAGAAGAACGTAAAGGGGAAAAAATTGTTGCTGACGGTAAAGCTAAATTTGCTAAGGCTGAAGCTGCTAGAGCTGAAGCTAAAGCTGAAGCTCTAGCTAAAGCTGAAGCTCTAGCTAAAGCTGAGTCTGACGCTAAAAAAAACAAAAATGAAACCAAACCTAAAAGCCTTTTTGAAGTGCTAGTAAATGAGAATAAATCTCAATTAGATACTTCACCTAGTTCAACCGCATCAGAATCATCAGGTGCAGATGAGAATATGGGTTGGCCAAATACTGGTGGAAGAGATAGAAGCGATAGCGATGGTTGGCCAACTTTTAGTGATACAGATGAATTAAGCGGTAATGATTTGGAAACAGCAACAGAAAATGTTCAATATGAAACAGATAGAGTAAAAGACATGAAAGATAGACGTAACACAGCAAACGTCTTTCTGAATACGAGTAAAGAAACAAGAAAAATGGCAGTAAGAGAACTAAAAAAAGCTATTGATAATCAAGACATCAGCGACCATGAAAAATATGAACTAAAGAAGACAATTAATCGTTTTAATAGGACTAAAAAAATCAGTGTTAGAAAAAAAACATGGGGGCAACTTGTTGGACAAATAAATAAACACGAAAATAAAGTGGCAACAGAATGGAAGGCATTCAGTAATGCAGTAAAAACAGAAAACGCCGCTATTGAAACATCTATAAATGCTGAAAGAGAACTAAAAGCTGCTAAGATTGCACAAGGAGCTGCAATCAGTGGGCTGAAAAAAGCGTGCAATATGCCAGGGTTTCATGTGGCTAAAGGTGGTCAATGTAAACGAACACAAGATTGTGATTCCTGGAGAAAATGGCAAAAATGTGCAGTTAGTAGCAGAAGAAGTAGAAGTAGAAATAGAAATAGAAGAAGTAAAAATAGATCTGGCATTGATGAAAACATTTGTAAAGCAGCTCAACTGTGTGGCTCTCAAGATAATTATTCACCATCAGTAAGGCTTTTACGTGAAAGTGGATCAAATAGTAGTGTGAAGGATTGTACAGATGGATTAAAGGACCTTAAAAAGCTTTTAGATAGACGGACAGCTTATGAAAATAAGCTAGCAGACATTGATGAAAACCTTATTGAATTAGATGATATCGCTCAAGAGCGAATGATCAACAGTTTGTCAGGTACGGAAGGTGATGCAACTTGTGTAGCATGTGAGCGCCTAGAAAAAATTAGAGAAGCGATTAATCCATCTCCGTCCGGTTGGCAAATGTTGGGTGGAACTTTAGCTGCTCTAGGAGGAGCTGCTGCCGGTTATTTCGGCATGAAACATGCGAATGATATACGGGATCGCCAAGGTTTTTCTGGGCAACCTGGATGGGCAGTGGGACTTGCTTACCCCTTTATTCAAGCTGGACTCTATGGTAGTGGATTGTTTGGTAATACTTCTTCTTTAGCTTGTTCTCCTACAGCCGGTAGTATGTTTGGAAACTCCATGTTTGGTAACCCTATGTGGGCTCAGCAGCAGCAGCAGTTTCAATATATGTCTATGATGAGAAGAGGCAACTTTGGTGGAGGTTTTCCTGGCATGAATTTTGGTGGACAATTTCTTGGCATGAATTTTGGTGGAGGTTTTCCTGGCATGAATTTTGGTGGACAATTTCTTGGCATGAATTTTGGTGGAGGTTTTCCTGGCATGAATTTTGGTGGACAATTTGGTGGGCAATTCCCTGGCATGAATTTTGGTGGACAATTTGGTGGGCAATTCCCTGGCATGAATTTTGGTGGGCAATTTGGTGGGCAATTCCCTGGCATGAATTTTGGTGGGCAATTTGGTGGGCAATTTCCTGGCATGAATTTTGGTGGGCAATTTGGTGGGCAATTTCCTGGCATGAATTTTGGTGGGCAATTTGGTGGGCAGTTTCCTGGCATGAATTTTGGTGGGCAATTTGGTGGGCAGTTTCCTGGCATGAATTTTGGTGGGCAATTTGGTGGGCAGTTTAATAGCATGATGATGAATGGACAGTGGCAAGCATATATGTCACAGCAACAAGCTATGAGGGCTTTTCAACAACAGCAAATGCAAAACCAGATGCAAAAACAACAAGCAGCTTCCAGTCTATATCAGGAAATTTTCCGACTTCAGGGACAAATTCAAGATATTATGGTCGGAGGAGGAGGAATAGGTGGCATTCAGCCAATGTATGGCAATCAACCCATCTACGGTAATCAACAACCCTATCCACAGCCAGGTTATAATAGACCCGGTTATATAGGAGGGGGAGGAAATGATTATGATGATCGTCGGAGCAGCGAAAGAGATGGCACCCGTAACTATGAGAGAGGTCGCTAAAAGCCTACTTGAATCACTGGCTGTGTCATCGGCTTTGATGGCATTTGTTGCGTATTACTGTTATCGCTTTTTATAGGAAACCCTGTAACCATTCTATCATCCACTACTTTGTCATTTAATGAAGCAAATAATATTACCGCTCCTAATGTAACTATTCCGCTTACTATTGTCCACTTAGTGACATTTTCAACGGATAACTGTTCACTCCAATTTTTACTAAATACATTAGCTTGCCATCCTGCTCGCTCCTTAAAGTGCACTTTATCTATTGTTTTTTTTGCTGTATTCCAGACACAAAAATTTGGAAATAAGACCTTAATCATCGCTGGATCTTCTTTATTAACAATATTTAACTTTCCTCCTTGCTGACAGTCGCCTCCACTCACCAAAGCTTGTGTACGTACCACCTGTGAGACTAAACGGGATAAAGAAATCACCTTTGCCCAAGGGGTATAGGAAGAACTAAATGCACTCACCCGATAGGTACCATAAGGTAAAAATACTGGCTGACTAATAGGATACACTCGACCATTGATCACCACTAATTCATGATCCAGAAAAATTTTTTTTAGATTAACCGGAACGAATACACTTACTTTTTTAATGTTTAAATAAATCTTCATTAAAGGAGGAGGAAATAAACTAAAATCTAATTTCAAATCCTGTCCAAATACCATGGCTTCATGTAAAAATAATTTCTTCCTCTCTACATTCGGCTCCAACTGAGCGGAACGAAATAGAATATAAAAAATAATTTCTCTTTCTTCCTTGTTCCAGTCAAATGAATGCATTTGATCGATCACCATACGATATGTTTTAAGTGCCGATGACGGATTATGAGATAAAAATTCTTCTTGTGATTTTTTTAATAAAGAAGATAGATGAATTGGACGACGAGAAGCTCTGACACGATTCAATTGGTGTTGAGCGTAACTCTTAATAAATTCCGCCTGAATAAAAGATTTAAACTCCATCCTGCTCGTTGGTACAGCTCTTATTACTGTAGACATTTTCGCGGTGGATTCATTTACGTTATTGTTACTACTTTGCAAATTATGTTCGTTTAGCATACTAGGTTGTTCACTCGCTGCATTAGCGAGGCCAATATAGGTTTGTAAAAGTAAAACGAGTAAAATTGCTTTCACTAACACAGTCTTCTCAAAAATGATTCGTTTCATCAAGCTCTATAGTAATAGAGCGTTTATTTTTCACTCTCGCATGCTGAATCCTTACTCCTTTTTTATTAGGATTTTGAATCACAGCGTGAAAAGATTGAAATTTTTGAATTAAAAAACGAATTTTCTTCTCAGGAACTAATACAGCAAAATGATCCGGCTTGCGTGGAGAGCGTATAATTTTTATAGCCTCTGCCGTTTTCTCCCATCCCGACCGACCAGCAGTATATAAATCCACTACTCCCTTTGCTTCTAATAATCCGTCCAAAGAAGAAGCATTACTTAACTCTATAGGTAGTAAAACGAAACCTTCCGGAATATAAGTGTCTATATCTTGTGTAAATGCCATCGCATTTTTATTGCCATCTGAACGAGATTGAAACTGCAAAAAAGTAAAAAACAAAGAACATATGGATAACACAAACCATATTTGTGTACTTTTCTTGTATTTACTGATTTGTAATTTGTTGACCCAATCTGATATTGTTGTTTGAATCACAATTCCGTATCTCCTTATCATTTGTTTGAAGATTTAATGATTCGACTAGACTGAATCTCCATTTGCCCTCTGTCATATAACTGCGAAAGCACACTTAAAAACGCACAAGAAAATAAAATCAACCACAATAATTCTAATACTACTTGTCCCCCGCGAGTCGCAGGTGACATTGCGCCACGATTCCTGGCACTCATACCACTACCTTACAAATTATGTTTACTAAATGTCCGCGGCGACCCGCCGCCCCGCGAGTCGCAGGGGACATTGCGCCGCGATTCTGCTGTTTCCATGTCATCTGTGAGATTCTCCAATTAAAAATCTTTATGGAATAAGTCCTACTATCCATTGTTTTCCCTCCTGATATATAGTGGATGCACAAATATAGGAAGATAACTTTTTTTCAAAAAAAGCTTTCTGAAATAGCTTGGGTAAGAAATGATCTAGCGACATACTCCATGAAAAGGATATCCGCTGCTTTATAAAAAATTTTGCCGGCGCGTAATAAGACTTCGCAATATCTCCTTTCGGTCGAGACACCACGGCTAAAGGAATTGGCCACGGATGATCCTTCTTTGTCCAACGAGGCTGAAATTTCATTAACTCTTTTTTAAATGCGGACCAAACTTGTCGCATGTCCTGCCATCCTTGCGCTAAAATCATCCGCTGCTTTCCATCTAAAATCATTCGTTGTTTTTGAATAAGCATTAATTTTACTTTTAAAGCACCAATAAGAACTAAATTTTTACTGATGATTGCCTGTTTATATAACGAATACGTTTTTTGATACTGAGTTCTTAACTGGTTTGCTTCGGGATTTAAATGTAATAAGTTTTCTAAATGATTCTTCATCTTCCGCTGTACCTGTAACACATGACGAATGCAAATATTCTGAGATAAATCATAATTACGTACACAGAAAATAAGAGAAGTTAAAACCATTAAGCAGGTAATTAATAAAGGAGTAAATAAAACAAACAAAACGATCAATCCAGATTGACGCGACTTTGGAATACAGAACGGCCATATATATTTTTTGTTATCACTCGTCCGTTCCATTGGTTTCCTCCTCCTTTTAATTGAATTTTTTTTAATTTTCCCAACCATAAAAAATTCTGCACACGTTGAATTAAAACATTTTTACAATTTTGAATACCTTCTCTTCTTGCGACACAAATCAAGGATTGATATAAGTGATGATCCACCCAAATTTTTCTCACATACGCATGAAACCAAAATAAACAAATTATTAAAACTGCCATTCCTAGTGGCATTGCGATCACCGCCTCCATCATTGCTTGCCCTTTTATTTTTTTTAGCATTATTTTTTCTTTTTCTGGCTGGCTGCTCCGTTCATAAAGTCACTTAAATCTGTTTTTTTATAATCTGTTTTTTTTACACTATCTGTGTGTACTTTCTTAGGATGTCCCTGTAATGCATAGATAGCCGATGCAAAACGAGATTTGATTGTTTGATTTAATACGCGAATCACGCTAATTGTTGCAACTCCCATTAAGGCAATCAAAATTAAATACTCAATTAAACCCTGTCCTTTTTGTCCTATTTTTTTATTTCTATTAACTAAAACGTATTTCATGTCTCTTTCTCTCCTCATTGATTGTTCATTCCGTTTTGTTTTTCAAAAAATAATTTAGCTAATTAATATTTGCTAAGTGAGTTCCATTACTCAATGGACAGCAAAAAATAAGCCTATCCAGTCGGATATAAAAATAGGTTTTTAGCCTTTAAAGTGTAGTGGATGATTGAAAATGGAATTTCTGATTCCATTTTTGAGCATTTTTTAGCTATTTATCAATTTTTTATTTTTTGAGCTGTATATACAGTTGGATGGTGGTTTTATACGCATCTTCTACTAAATTGTATTGATAAATTGTCTTATATAATTGTTCCACCTTTGGGTGTTCCCTAAATTCTTTCTTTGCTTTTGCAGCTGATTTATTGTCTTTTGTTTTCATATTGTGGTATTTATTGTTTTTTTTTAAGTAAAGGTCAAGTAGGATGCAGATTCTGGACGGTCGTCAAGTAGCCAACCAAATACAAGCTCATATTAAACAACAAATTCACGCTAAAACTTTGCAAGGTCATCCGCCGCCATCTTTAGCTGTGTTACTTATTGGCAAGTTAACTGCTTCCACTGTGTATGTTCGTCAGAAAATCAAAGCTTGTCGTGAAGTGGGTATTCATTCCGAGGTATTAGAGTTACCGGCTAATGTATCCTCTGATCAGTTAAAAAAAGTCATTAACCACTGTAATCAACGTTCGGATGTTCATGGAATTCTTGTGCAGCTACCACTACCTGAATCGTTTGTGTGGCAAGAGGTTATTTCATGGATTGACCCTTTAAAAGATGTGGATAGTCTCACTGCGGAAAATCAAGGTCTTGCTTGGGCAGGTATTCCTCGCGTCTTACCTTGTACTCCTGCTGGTATTATGAAATTGCTCAATCACTACCGTATTCCGTTACAAGGTCGTCATGCTGTAATTGTTGGACGCAGCCATATTGTTGGTATTCCTATAGCCGGACTGCTGTTAAAAGCGAATGCCACAGTAACCATTTGCCATTCTCATACTCAGCAATTATCGGATAAAACTCGTGCAGCAGACGTTGTTATTGTAGCTGCTGGCCGGCCGGGCCTATTAGGAAAAAACGACTTTAAATCATCTGCTGTTGTAATAGATGTTGGTATTCATAGAATAAAAGATAATGGATCAGTAAAACTGATAGGAGACGTGCGCGCAGAAGAATTAAACACTACTGAAGGGTTTATTACCCCTGTGCCAGGCGGCGTGGGGCCTATGACTGTTGCTATGCTGTTAGCAAATACTTTTCAACTTGCTTATAAGGAATCGGTGTGACCGATCGATTAAAAACCACTCCTTTAATGAAGGAGCATCAAAAACGACAAGCGCGGTTTGTGGATTTTTATGGTTGGAAATTGCCGTTACGGTTTGGTTCCAATACCGCTCGTGCTGAGCACTTAAATGTACGTCGTGCCGCTGGTTTGTTTGATATATCTTATATGAGCAAAATTTGCATAAAAGGCCAGGAGGCACTGCAAACACTGGAAAAATTACTAACTAACAATATCCGAATCATCCGGAAAAATCAGTCCCAATATAACCTTCTTTGTAATGACAAGGGAGGGATTATAGATGATCTCATTGTCTATTGTTTGGAATTTCAAACAGAATATTTGCTAATCGGTAATGGCTCTCGGCAAGAGAAGGTGTATCAATGGATAAAAAAAAATTGTTCGAATGAAAGACAAGTTGCTATTCAGGATGAAAGTCAAAAATGGGCGATGATGGCGCTGCAAGGGCCGGCTGCTTCCTCTGTGCTGGCTAAAATATTACAAGTAAATGGTATACAAACAATGAAGAAGCGCACATGGCAATTTAGTTCGTTTTTAGGAGATAATTTAATAATAGCTGCTACCGGTTATACAGGAGAAAAAGGATTTGAATTGCTATTTCCGTCGGATAAAGCGGGTTATTTATGGCAGGCAATTTTAGAACAAGGAAAAGAATTTGATTGCTGGCCAGTGGGGTTAGCTGCTAGAGATACCTTGCGACTGGAAATGAAATACCCACTTTATGGTGTCGATCTAAATGAGGACACAGATCCTTATTCAGCTAATCTTTCTTGGGCTGTTAAAAATCCTGCTGCTTTTATCGGCAAAGAGGCTCTTGCACAAGCTCGTCACAAAACTCAACGAAAATGGGTGGGATTTCAAGTAAAAAATCCAGCTGGCTTGCCTCGTTGTGGAATGCATATTCGAATCCGAGATCAGCAAGTTGGAGAGGTCACTAGCGGAGCGATGTCCCCGTGTCTTAATTATATTATTGGTACGGGCTACGTGGACTCAGAATATAGCCATATTGGTCAAATGATACAAATTGAGGTTCACCAAAGTCAGATATCCGCTGAAATTGTTGCTACACCTTTTATAAAAAAGTAAAGTTCTAACAAACTCAACTTAAAAAAATGGAGAAGCAGATGGAAGAAGAACAGCCGAGACGATTAATCGTACCAGTGGATAATTACTATTATACAAAAACACATGAGTGGATTTCACTGGATGACCGTAATATGGTCACGATTGGAATTACTTACTATGCGCAAGATCAATTGGGGGAAATTGTTAGTTGGAGATTGCCGCCAAAGGGGCAAAATTTTGAGAAAGGCCAGGTTTTTGGTTTGGTAGAAAGTAACAAGCAAGTCAGTGACCTGTATATTCCCGTTTCCGGAGAAGTGGTAGAAGTCAATGGCAGTCTAACCCCTGGGCTCATCAGTGATCATCCTATGCGAGAAGGGTGGTTGATTCGCGTTGAAATGAGTCGAGAAGGAGATTTATCTGATTTGTTGGATCCTGCAACTTATAGAAAATTTATAAATGAAGAAATTAAACGGTTGGAATAAAAACAAAGCCGCCCGGCTGGCGGAACTGGTAGACGCGCATGACTTAGGATCATGTCTCTTTAGAGGTGGGGGTTCGAGTCCCTCGCCGGGCATTAAATAATGAAAGTTCATGCTGTTCAAACTCCTATTTTTTATCACGGCATGAATCTAGCAGAATTTGTATTGGAACACGCTGGCCAATATTTAAAAGAAAAATCAGTTTTAGTTGTTGCTTCTAAAATTGTTAGTGTGTCAGAAAATCGTACCTGTCCCATTAAACAAATGGATAAAAAACAACTCGTTCAACAAGAAAGTGATCACTACTTGGGAACTACCCAAGGTTTTCACTTAACGATAAAACACCAATTGCTTGTTCCCTCTGCTGGTATTGATGAATCTAATTCTGAAAATGGGGATTATATACTATATCCGAAAGACCCTTTCGCTTCTGTAAAGACCTTAGCGACACAAATAAAAAATGAACTTTCTTTGAAGAGTTTAGGTATTATTATGGCAGATTCCCGATCGTTTCCTTTACGTAGAGGAGTGGTGGGGGTTGCTCTGGCTTATACCGGATTTCAAGGAATTAAAAGTTTAGTAGGAGAAACAGATCTGTTCGGTCAGCGAGTTTTGCGCGTAACAAAAATTAATTTAATTGATGGGCTTGCTGCTGCAGCTGTGTTGCTGATGGGGGAGGGAGGAGAAAGCCGGCCTCTAGCTATCATAGATGAAATACCCCTTGTGTTCACTCAGGATAGTGATCCATCTGAAATGCATATTCCTTTAGAGGAGGATCTCTACTATCCCCTGTATCAACATTTATTGCAGAAAAAAAATAAGCTTTAGATTACCAGTGTCGTCCGCCGCCGCCGCCACCGCCACCATTGCGGCCTCTGCTACCGCCACCACCGCCACCACTACGGCGTGGTTTATCAACTGACTTATTTACCCGCATTGGGCGGCCTTTTAGATCATAGCCGTTGAAAGCGGATATCACAGCTTCACTTGCTTCTTTTGTAGACATTTCCACAAAACCAAATCCTTTAGACCGGCCTGTTTGCTGGTCACTAATGATTTTGACAGAGACGACCTCTCCTTTGGGAGAAAACAGCTCATTAAGTTCAGTTTCAGTGACACTGTACGACAAATTGCCGATATATAATTTTTCCATCCTGAGTTACCTTCCTGTAATTGTTTATGCTAAACTTATTTTTAACATTGCTTTGTGCTATATTTAGAAAAAAATTAATATTATGTCAAATTGGTTTTCTACATTTTGGCCATTATTTCTTATTTAATAAGGGTTCTGCCGGTTTTAATGGATAGATTCGTATGTGACAGGTGATAGGCCATCGGTTGGCCAGTCGGGATTTCCACCGTCAGGATATCTTCATCATTTAATTGCTCAATATGTTGAATTAAAGCACGTAAGCTATTTCCGTGGGCAACAATTAACAATTTTGCTCCATCCCGCAAGGCCGGAACAAGTGTGTTGTTCCAAAAGGGTAACAGTCTGATTTGTGTTTGTTTTAGGGATTCTCCGACTACTTTACGTGCTTGTATTTCTGTATAACGAGAATCATGAGCTGGATTTTGCTCTTTCGTGTCTGGAGGGCTAACTTTATAAGATCGTCTCCATAGATGCACTTGTTCTTCACCATATTTTTCAATCATTTTTAATTTATTGGATCCGGTTAGTTCTCCGTAATGTCGTTCATTTAAGCGCCAGGATTTAATCACCGGAGTCCACATTTTGTCCATTTCATCTAATATAATCCATAGAGTGCGAATCGCTCTTTTTAGAATAGAAGTGACAGCTACATCATATTGAAAATGAATTTTTTGCAGCAACTTAGCGGCGCGGACAGCTTCTTCATGGCCTCGCGGAGTTAAATCAATATCCCTCCACCCAGTAAATCGGTTTTGCAAATTCCACTGACTTTGTCCATGTCGGATAATAACTAAATTATACACAATAGTATCCCTGATTCAGTTTTAGCTCTTTTTTGTATTCACTGGCTTCTTTTTTGGGAGTGTATTTTAAAAGGTACCAAATGACAAATATGGTAAAAACAATGATTCATTTTTTTTAGGGGCAATTTTAAAGGCGATATATCCTGATATTGGCCCTAAGACGGTTTGGTATCGTAAGCCAAAACCTGCCGCTTGCCGATAAGGTTTGTTAAACTGCTTGCCGGAAATAGTCACACTTCCTCCATCATAAAAAATACTGCCTTTTAGATTTTCATTGATAGGAAAACGTAGTTCTGTTTTTAATAAAAAAAAGAAAGAGGATGGACTGGAAATCAATTGGTTAGATCCGGCAATGACAAATTCTTCCTTGTCAGGTACTCGTTGTCCACCCAGTAAACCATCAAATCCTCTCAGAGAATTAACACCACCTAAAATAAAAGCTCGGCTAACAGGAAAACCTCCCTGGTTATCATGATTTATATTCGCAATCACTCCTCCTTGAATAGAATTAAACCATATCCATTTGGAAAAAATAGGGCGAAAATCAAAATGTCTTAACTCCATTTTAATAAAATGTACCTCTTTAGAACCATGTATCCAATAAAGAGGTCCGGCATATTCAATAAACATTTTTGATAAAAATCCATTAGAGGTAGAAATCGTATTATCTCTTTTATCCACGTTTAGAGCGATCCTGCTACCAGCGATGTTTAATACGTTACTTGTACAAGTTAGATTGGATTCATTCAGTTTACGCGCTCGTTCACATCTAGCACTTTTTTCAAACTCTTTTCTTCCTTCCCAACTCATCATCGTCCACTGTAAATAAATGTCATCGTAGATTTCTCTTTGTAATAAAAAATTAATTTTATTGGTATTTACTATATTGAGTAAATTGTCTTTTTTATTATATAAGGAAATTGTGTTGGAATTGGATAGACTCACCTGGCCATTCAATAGTGTGCTTAAAATAAAAGGTTCTGTATAAATCAAAGAACCACGATGTTCAGTGTGTTCAGGCATTCTTATGTCCCAATGGGCATAGCGAGCAACATTAGATTGTATTTTAATATTTGAAAACAGCCGCCGACCGGATCCAAAGATATTTTTATTGGATAATTGTATTAATCCATGAGCCGTTAAAATTCTCTCTGTATTGAGTCCTATTGCTAACCGGATAGATCTTTTCTTTATTTCTTTTACTTTAATGAAGACAGTTTGCTTTTTAGATTTTTTTTGATCGACTCCAACAGTGACAATATCAATAGACGTAAACATTCCTAGTTTTCTTAATTTTTCAATGGACTTATTAATTTTCTTTGGTGTTAGAGTATCTCCTGGTTTTAAACCAACTGTTTTTAATATAAAATTATTAGATGTGGACTGATTACCTTGGATAATAATATCTGTAATAACAAATTTTGAATTTTCCGTAATATCAAAATGTAAATGAGCTTTTAAAATATTAGCACTATAGCGAATAATTTTGTCTTTATCTAAAGCGATATTAATGAAACCGGCATTTTTATAGGCATGGATGATGGCTTGTATATCTTTTGTTACCCATTGCACTCTTAATTTATCACTTTCTGTTAAGCGGATTAAACGTCGTAATTGTGCATCTGAAAAATGATGATTACCACTAAATGTAATTGTTCCTATTTTAGTCAACCGACCTTCATTAAGAATCACGTCAATAATTACTTTGTTGTTTTCTTCAGTAATTTTAGAATAGATACTAGGCTGTAAGTATCCTTCATGGCGCAATATAGTTGTTAGATTTTTGATTCCGTCCTGAAAATTCTTATTATAAAAAATGTTTTTACGAATTAATGGACCACTATGTTTTTTAATTAAGCGAATATAATATTTATTTGATCGGGAAAATATTCCTTTTAATCGGATTGCTTTGATTTTTAACGGTTTACCTTCCTGAATCTTAAAAGCAATTATTTTTGTAAATTGTTTCTGGTTGGTTTCTACCTGATAATCCACACTCACTTTAGAGTAACCTTTGGCTATATAAGTGTTTTTAATATGGCGAATGAGTTTAGTTGTCCATTGAGGTGAATTGAATATTGCCGATCGGATTTTTTTTGACAGTAATAGCTTATCAGAAATCACTTTATTATTTTTTATAATTAGTGCGTATCGGTAGGGGTGCTCTAACCGATAGGATAAAATATTTTTCGTCTTTTTGGAATGAAAAAAAGGTCCTGTGATATTTGGTTGTAAAATTTTTTTTTGTTTTAAAATAGACAATAAGCGCTCATGGATTTTCTGTTTCAAGGTGGATGATAATCTTTGGTTTTGATGAATGGACATCTGTTTTTCCAATTGTGATTTTAATTTTTTATTTTGTGTCTGGATCACTATCTTGTGAATAGTTATCATTTTTTTTGAACGTAGAGAGGTAGAATTTTTATTATTATCCGCTGCCCAGGTAGCTACGGACAGGCTTCCACAGTTTATTCCATAAATAAGGAGGCAGATAAATACAGATCGAACAGCAGTTGATAAAGTTTTAAAAGTCAATTTGATACTCCAGATCAAAACCGATCACAGAAGCGTTGCGATCGCTACCTTCCATTGGTTTTTCATTTTTCCAGAAACCAATAAGAGAGGTGTGATTATTTATTTCATATTCTGCTTTGATATTGTTTTCTGGATTATCATCTAAAATAGTACGGCTAGTGGAAATATTAACTTTGTTAAAAATTTTTTTCTTTAAAATTAATTTTGTGGATACTGTATTTTTTTGCGAGTTGATATGCGGGAGCGGTAAGAATTGCCAACCTAAAGTGCGTTGTAATTCTTTGTCTAAAGCTTTCTGGAAAAATGCCGTGCCTAAATGATAATAAGAATATTTAGCAATGTTGCTTGTTGCTATGTTTTGACTGTCTATGGATTGAAACGGGGTGGATCGAGAGCCAAAAGTTAATAAAGAGATAATTTCGTTTTTAGTGAGTGCCGGAGTGCTGGTTAAACGAAAACCAGCTTTCTGTCCACGTCCTTTAATTCTAAGAAGAATGTTATACTTATTTGTGAAGTCTCCTTCCTTATTTTGTTCTTGTACAGATGCTTTCGCTGTTAAATTGATAGAAGGATTTTGTGGTTCATCATGATGGTAAGTAATTGTTCCAGTTGCAATTTTAAATTGGTGATCACGGAAAATAATAACACCATCCGGTAGTAAACGTAATTGACCGAATAAAACAGCTTGGTTGATCGGTCCTGTTATCTTGAGCTTGCCAGTGGCGGCGGCTTTGATGGTTGAATTAGTGATTTGTGCCGGTGTTTTCAGTCGCAAATTTAGTTGTAATTGTACTGGACTGGTAGCTTGTTTCTTTAATTTCTTTGGTAAGAATGAGCTAATGGGTATTTGTTGTTCGGCTTTTGTTTGAAATTCTCTGTCTATTCGTGTGTTTTCCATATCCGCAGTAATGTTTAAAGTATAAGGCATCTTTCGGCCAGTTAATTGAATAGTTCCCGTACCTGTTGTGCTTATTCCTGGCAGGTTTTTCAGATTCACCTTATTTAATGTACCTTGCACATTGACTAGCGCAGGTTGTCCTTTTTTGAAGGATAACAATCCTCTAGCCTGCATACTGCCTCCGGCTATTTTTGTGTCTAAAGATTGAATCCGCCACTGATTATTTTGCACTTGTATGTGAGAGCGAACGGATTCAAAAGGTTCTAACATAGAATGCAGTTGCACTATCCCGTTTGTTAATTTTATATATCCCACCGGCTGCAAGTTCCAAAGATAGGGTTGTATCGTCATTTGAGTGGTTAGATGTCCTTCTAATACAGGAACAAATGGCAGCAAAAAAATTAAAAAATTCAATTTAATATCACCTTTGATATTTATATTTTTATTGTGAGTCACTTGAATGGATTTTATGTTGTTATCAGTTAATTGAAAGGAATCTGAATAAATACGACCGTTTTTTAGTTGAATAGAAAAAGGTTTCTGATTTTTTAATGTGTGAGAATTTGTCTTCAGCATTAGTTGATCTATTTTTATGTGTCCGGTGCTGGACGAAAGAAATTGATTTTTACGATAGGATAGAACAATATCTCCATCTATTTGTGAGTGTAATGAATGGTATATACGGCTAGAGACGGAAACTGGAAGAAGAAATTTTTGCAAGTTAAGATTTTTTACACTGGCACTTAATGTGACCATTTGATTTCCTTTATAAGGAAAAACTAGTTTACGGACTTGTATTGTGTTAAATAATTTTCCTTTAGCGATTACTTTCTTCGGGTATGACTGGAAAAAAAGATGTGAATCTGCTATAGACCGACCTTTAAAGTAAGTATTCTTAATTTCCATATTTGCTTTTATATTTGGACGTGAGAAAGGTCCTCGTATGTTCATGCCAAAATCCATTGTGCCTAACCAATCTCTCCCCGCGAGCTGTATGATATTCGGTGAATCTTGTAAAAGTAATCCTCCACCAATGACATCCAATTGTATGTTGCCCTTAGGATCTATCTGACCGGTTAAACTAATTTGTCCATTTTTTTTCAGTAGCTCCATTTGGCGTAGCTTCATTTGACCGTTTTTGGATTCAATATGAATAATTGCATTATCAAATAATTCTTTAGCTAGGTTCAGATCGGATAATTGAGATTGTAATTGATATTGGACGGTGTTTGTTTCTAATGGTCCATTGATAGTAGTGGTTAATTGGCCATGACCTTGCCATTCCTTTGGCCATGAAATTTTTTTTTCTAAAGCGTAGTTTAAATTACCTAATGTAAAGAAAGGTAAATGAGCAAATGCTTTTATTGTGTTTTGGAAAAGATCAATACCAATCTGTCCTCTATAACGGGAGCGATTAATCCATCCTCTGATATTTTGAAACTGTAAGATACCATTTGTATAACTTAAACGTGTCTGCGCTTGTCCTATCCGAATATCCTTAATGATTGCATTTTTTACGGTTAAATCTGATTGAATATGCAACCCTTTGGAAGAAATATTAATCATTCCATTTTTAATATCTACAATTCCTTTTGGAGATAAGTGCGCTAAATCCTCTATATCTACAAAATCTACTGTGGCTTTCACCTGAGCTTGAAAGTTGTTATTTTTGTCTAGCCAGCTTGTAAAATCTACAGAAGAAGATTCCGTCTGACCTTGCGCGTGGACTGTAAAAATATTATCTGATATTTTAAATTCACTGGTTGTTTTTAAGGAAGGAACTTTTAAAATAGTAAAATCATTAGTCCCACGGATGAATAGTTTTTTAACATTTGCCGGTCCTTTACAAAAAGAGAAAAAGCGGTTGAGCCATTGGCCATGACATTCCCAGTTTCCGTCGACCATTGCGAATACAGGTACGTTTTTTAAATTAGCTGATTGAAATAAAGAGTGAAGCTGGCTATTTTGAATGGAGATATTTGTGTGAAAAGAAAACGGTTCTTTTAAACTCAAAAATGTTTTTAATAAACGAATTTTCCATGCGGGTGCGTGGCTAATGTGAATTGTGTTAAATTGAATAGACTGGTTTTTAATTTGCCCTTGCGCTTTGATTTTTGAAAAAAAGATATTTTGGATCGCAAAATTCTCTGTTAAAAAATGAAAATTGCCTTGTAAATGACGTAACGATAACTTCTGGGCAAATCGGCTATTTTGATGATACTTTAAATGTGCAGATAACGTTATCTGTCCTTGATAGGTATATTGGAACTGTGGATCAATCCATTGGCTTAAGACAGTAAAATCATCTTCCTTAAGGGAAGTGTTAATGTTCAGCCAACCGGTTTTAATTCTTTTTTTTCTTAAAATACCGTCTACCTGTCCAGAAGCTTTAAACGAAGAGTGTGTATTATGGAAAGAAAAATTTTTGATAAAAAATGAATAAGGTTTCCACATCATATCCGCTTGTAAATAAAACGGTGGACGATCGCCTAGCTGAACTGCTGATGCTTCTGCATACATAGTAATATGAGCGGGATGAGATTGAATGTGCAGATCCAGTGCTTCCGTTAATAGAGTTTCTTTTCCTGTATCTAGGGATAAAGAAATATTTTTTAAAATTATATTAGTTGTCGGAGCTTTTTGATTCCCTATTAAAGATAGTAAATTCTTTTGATGGGATCGCACGGATCCAGATATGTTTATTTTTATTATTGGTTGGATGACTAAAACTTTAGCGGATAATTTTTTTTTTACAAGAATAGGAATGTAATCCGGAGTGATCACTAATTGTTTTGCTAAAATTGGTTTGCTAATTGCTGGGGCATTCGGTAGATGAACTGTTAGTTTTTTTATTTTTATTTTTGGAAGGATAAAAGAAACAGATATTTGTTCCCATTTAAGCTTTATGCCTGTTGTTTCTTGGTAATGGTAAAGTTTTTTTTGAATATGACTGATTAATACACGTTCCCAATGTTGACTGAGGCGATACGTGTATATCCCCCCGATTACGATGAATACCGCGATGATTCCCTGAAGGATTGTTCGGTATTTTAGTCGCATGAATACTTATCCTCTTTTTTCCATTGTTCCAGCAGGAAGTGGGTTAAACGATAACTCGGCCTCACTTTTGCCAGTTCAGTTAAAATATTTTTAGCTTGTGCTTTTTTGCCCAAGCTATAGTATGCGATCGCACGAATATAAGTTAACGCAGATACTGTATTGGGGTCATCTTTATATTTCATTTCCATATAATCTGTAACACCTAGGCATTGGATATATAGTTTACTTTGCAACAATAAGTCCACATATAGCCATTCATCAGCTGGTGAGGATAAGTGGTTTTCTAAAATTTTGACAGCTAAATGAGGATAGCCAATAAAAGAAAATAGTACAGCTATGTCATGACTGGCTTTCGGGTTGTTTTTTAAAATTTTTATTGCAGAATGAAACATCTCCTTAGCGATTTGTTGTTCTTCTGTGTTAGGAAGAGTTGTGTCAGAATAAGGAGTTGCTAATAATTTTAATTTTTGTTGTTGAATCGTTTGACGACTTTGTTTTTCTTTAAATTTTATCCATTGCTCCTGGATATTGGGATTTTTTGGATCTATTTTTTTTAATTTTTCTAAAATTTCTTCTTCTTTATTTAAGACACCTTGATTTTGAATAAATTCTAAATCTTCCATTAATTTTATAAGATCTTGATTATTTTTCTGGTGGATTCGGTCAATTGTTTTTATTTTCCAGTGGTATAATTCTGGATGATGCTCATCCCAACAACGATTGGTTAACATCTGTTGTATTTGATTTTGTTCTTTTATACCTTTTAGAAAGAATTTTCTCGTTTGTTGAGGAATATCTATTTGGTGAGAAAATAAAATGTCTATTACAAAACTCCAGGGCACAATTTGTTTTTTGGATAGTTGTTGTAGAGCAATCTGAAGGATCATTGTATAAAGACCTGCGAGGTACATGAAGTGGCATATGTATAAAAAATGATCGGATTCTTGTCGTACTGTTTTTCTCTTCAGTAGCTGACTAGCAATTTCTGCAGATGATTGTCCTTTTAATAAACCAGATTGAATTTCCTTCTCTATTTTTATAGACAAAATGTATTCCTATTTTTTACTGTCATATATGTAGTTATCGTTTTTTACTTAGTTTTACTCTTTCCACATACGAAAGAGTGCTTGTGTTCACTTTGATAATATCTCCCTTGTTAATGTGTGGGGGGACTTGAATCGTGAAGCCGGTTTCCAGGACAGCGGGCTTTGTTGTATTCGTTACTGTGTTACCCTTAAATCCAGGATTTGTGTCTGTGACGGTTAGCTGGACTGTTTTAGCCACTTCCACTCCTAATGCCTGATCATTCAAGAAGCAGATTTTAACCAGCATGTTTTCTGTTAAGAATTGAGGAGCGGATCCCATAAATTTTTTAGAGACTGTGATTTGTTCGTAAGAATCATTATCCATAAAATGAAACTGATCTTCCTGGCAGTATAAAAAATTCATATCTTTATACATGACGTCTGGTTCTTTAAATTTTTCCCCGGAGCGAACGGTTAAATCCAAACTGGATCCTTTAATCAGATGACGTAATTTTGTACGAGTAAACTGATTACCTTTCCCAGGTTTAATATGTTGGAAATCAATAATCACATAAGGTTCATTTTTGACGATAATTTTTAATCCTTTTTTAAAATCACTTGTCCCGTACATTATTTATATTCCTGTTCAAAAAGACGTGTTTTCACTCGATCTAACAAGCAAGTCAGTGTCTGAATTTGTTTTTTTGCTACCGGTTGGTCCGTGTGAGCGGGTGGTGGTGGTTTTTCTACTGGAATGTCGCGGTTTTGTTCTAAGGATAATTGATCTTCTGCAGTTTGAATCTGGCGACTTAATTCCTGGTGACTACCATAAATATTTTTCATTTCAGTTAAACCTTGCTTTGCTTTCGTAAAATCTCCTTTATGGATAAGGGTTTTCATGAAGAAGAGACGGTGATCAAATTGCTGTTTTTCCTTTTGACTATTGGGTTTAGGAATGGGGTGAATAGGAGGAGCTTGTTGATTCTTCTTTTCCGGATCTAAATGTTGGGAGGCTTCTTGTAACTTTTTAAAAGTGAATCCTGTTTCATCCTGTATCGCACTACTTACTTTTTTGAGCTTTTGTACAATTCGCTGAGCTTTTTTATCTTCCGGGTCCAAGTATAAAATCATTTGATATGTTTCTAAAGTTTTAGATGAGTTTTTTTGCTGGATCCAAATTTGACCTAACAATTGATGGGCTAGTAAATTTTCTGGAGCTAATTGAATCGCTGTTTCCAACGCTTGTTGTGCTAAATTTTGTTTATTTAGATCCAACCAGATCATAGCTAGTGTGACATATCCTAACGCCCATTTGGGAAATAGACGTATACCTTTTTGGCAAGTGTTTAATGCTTTGTCTGTGTTTCCTGTGCGCCGATACAAATCAGCTAAGGGAGCGAATAAACGGGAATTAGGATTTTTCTGGTATAATCGCACGTAGTGATTCAGCGCAGAGGGTTTTACTGTTTTCATATTATTTAAAATGACATAATTGCACATGAATTGCCAGATGTTTTCTACATAGGTACTGTAGTTATCATCACAGGTGAATTCACAATATGAAACATGTCATTATAGGCTTAGATCCCGGTACTGTGCGCACAGGTTTTGCTGTTATTACTATGGAAAAATATCCACCCGCTTTACAGGATTTGGGAGTGCTCACCGGTTCTGCTCAGCAGCCGTTGGAACGTAGGTTATGTCAGATTAGTCAAGAGCTTGAAAAAATCTATCAGAGGTATTCCCCTCAGGAAACAGCTATTGAGCAGATATTTATGGGAAAGAATGTGGATAGTGCATTTAAGCTGGGACAGGCTGTTGGTATGTGTTCTGTACTGGCTGCTCGTTTTAATTCATCGCTTTTCTCATATGCCAGCCGTTTTGTGAAACAAGCAGTAACTGGCAATGGTCGTTCGGATAAACAATTAGTGAAAACTTTTGTATTAAATATGTTTCGTTTGAAGGAATTTCAAATGACAACTGACGCAACAGATGCACTAGCTGTTGCCTTATGTCATAGTATGCAAAAGAGTACCCCACAGCTATTGAGGAATCAGTTATGATTGCTTCTTTAACAGGAAAAATAAAAACCATTCATTCGAACTCTCTGATTTTGGATGTTGGTGGGGTCGGTTATGAAGTATATATCTCCAGTAAGACAATACAGGAGTTATCTATAACGGATTTGGTCGATCTGGAAATTTACACACATGTTCGAGAAGATACTTTTAAGTTATATGGCTTTTCCAGTTCTTTGGAAAAAAAGTTATTTATAGCTTTTATTGGCATCAATGGAGTAGGGCCAAAGATGGCTTTATCTGTGTTATCGGCTGCGACTTCTTTGGATATCTTAGTAGAGATGATTGAGAAAAAAGACGTTAAAGGTCTGTCCAGTTTTCCACGTGTTGGAAAAAAAATTGCGCAGCAAATTATACTCAATTTAAAAGGCAGTTTGCCAGTTTCTACTACTACCTCTGGACAAATAGAAGATCGTGAATGGCTTAATCGTGCATTGGTTAATTTAGGATTTCGTGCGGCAGAGATTCGATCTGTGTTGGATCGAATCTCTGTGGGACAGGATAGACGATCGGATTTAAAAAAAGCTTTATCTTATTTACAGCCGGGACCCTAAGCTATGGAACAAAATATTCACGATAACAACTACTTATCTCTTTGTTTAAAAAATTTGCTCAAAAGCTCAGACATGCGTTTTGCCGCAAAGCAAGCTTGTAGCTGCTTTGCGCTCAAAGCCGAACTCGTTTTGAACATATTTTTTAAACAGAGAGATGTATGTAATTTACAAAGTCGTAACATATGAGAGCAGAGGAATCGTTGGAAATACTTGTCAACGTTTTGTGTGAGGTAATGACATGAGAACAGTAGATTCGCGGCGAAGCCACTCCCCCTTTGAGGGGGGCGGCGAAGTCACTCCCTCTGGGGGCACGACTCGCGGGCATGATGTGCAAAGTAGTGACAAGAGTACAGAAAGTTGCGGTGGTAGTGAGTTATCGCCGCGGACATTTGGTAAACATGATTTGCAGGATAATGACAATAACGTCAATGAAGTCGCGGCGAAGTGTCTCCCGCGACTCGCGGGCGGCGAAATATCCCCCCCGATTCGGGGGTTGCGTCCTATTCATTTTGATGATTTTCCCGGGCAGGATGAAGTGAAAGCAAAATTAAAATTATTTGTTGGTGCTTGCATAAAAAGAAAGGAACCTCTGGATCATTGTTTGCTTATTGGTCCACCGGGTTTAGGCAAAACAACTTTAGCGCATATTATAGCTCATGCTATGCAAGTAAATTTAAAAGTAAGTTCCGGTCCGGCTATTCGGCGCAAGGGAGATATTGCAGCTATTCTAACGACCATGCAGGAACATACTTTACTTTTTATTGATGAGATACATCGCCTGCCGACGGATGTGGAAGAATATCTTTATAGTGCAATGGAAGATTTTTATATTGATATTATAACAGGGGAAGGTTTTGGTGCACGCAGTATGCGTTTTCAATTACCTCCTTTTACTTTAATCGGAGCAACGACACGGATTGGATTATTAAAATCTCCGTTTCGGGATCGTTTTGGCATTGTGGAACGTCTTTCCTTTTACAATTCATCGGCTTTAGAGGTGATCGTGTCTCGCTCTGCTAAATTATTAAAAGTACCGATTACACAAGAGGGGGCAACAGAAATTGCACGTCGTAGTCGCGGGACTCCCAGAACAGCTAATCGGTTATTGAAAAGGGTCAGAGATGTTGTACAGATGCAATATTTTCAACCTTCCGGTAGCGCCTCTTCTTCTGCGCAAATGAGTGTAGTGGATCAACAGCAGGCGGCTCGCGCTCTGAAGTATTTGGGAATTGATGAAACAGGATTGGATTTTATGGATTTAAAAATTTTATCTTTAATTAGAGATCATTTTCATGGGGGACCCGTCGGCATAGATACTTTGTCTGCTGTGTTAGGAGAAGAAACAGACACGGTGGAAGATTTTTATGAGCCGTTTTTGATTCAACAGGGTTTGATGCAGAAGACGTCACGTGGGCGGATCTTAACTCAATCAGGTCAACAATATTTAATAAAAAAAGGTTAATTATGATTGTGGGTGTGCCTAAGGAAATTAAGCGCGCAGAAAATCGTGTAGGTCTAACAAACAGCAATGTTCGACAATTAGTACAAAACGGACATCAGGTGTTTGTTCAAAAAGGAGCTGGACGAGGCAGTTTTATATCGGATGAACATTATTTGAATGCCGGTGCGCAGTTACTGTCGTCTGCTCAGAAAATTTACGCGCGATCCGAAATGATTGTAAAAGTAAAAGAACCTTTACCGGAAGAATATAATTGGCTGCAAAAAGATCAAATCCTTTATACGTTTTTGCATTTGGCAGCGGAGCGGCAGCTAACGGAAATGTTATTAGATAAACAAATTAAAGCCGTGGCGTATGAAACGATTCAGGAGGAAGATGGTTCTTTACCTTTGCTTCGGCCAATGAGTGAAGTGGCCGGTCGCTTAGCGACTCAAGTGGGGGCTGGTTATTTACAAAGGGATAAAGGTGGGAAGGGAATTTTACTAGGGGGAGTGCCAGGTGTGCTTCAAGGGCACACAGTGATCATAGGTGCTGGTACAGTTGGTTTAAATGCTGCGTTTATTGCTGTTGGGATGGGGTCAAAAGTAACTGTTTTGGATGTAAACACTGCTCATTTGGAACGGTTAAAAAATAAATACCCTGGTAAAGTACAGACTTTATATTCTGATAAAGATAATGTTGCGGCAGCCGTGCAGTCAGCGGATTTATTAATTGGGGCTGTGTTGGTTGCTGGTAGTAAGGCCCCTAAACTGGTGACTCAGCAGATGGTGGCAAGTATGTCGGAAGGTAGTGTGATTGTAGATGTATCTGTGGATCAAGGTGGCTGTGTGGAAACCATTCATCCCACTTCTCATGACAATCCGATTTTTGTGTGTGAAGGAGTGCTTCATTATGCCGTTCCTAATATTCCCGGTGTAGTGGCTCGCACTTCCACTTATGCACTAACGAATCAAACATTTCAGTATGCGATGGATATCGCCAGTAAAGGTTTGGAGTTAGCTCTTCGGGAGTCCGCTGTTTTAGCAAAGGGTTTGAACGTCTATCAAGGAAAAGTGACACATCAGTCAGTCGCCAGAGATCTTGGATTGGAGTATCATCCTTTTTCGTCAATTGATTTTTAAAAAGCTTTATAGGAACAGATGCATAGACAGTTGGAGTTTCCCTGTACTTTTTTAGAGTGTCGGGTATTAGAAGGAATTACAATTTTATCTCCTACACGTAGCAATAGTTGATTACCAGCTACGTCCATTAATAAAGAGCCTTTCACTAACATTCGCACTTCATCAAAAGGGTGTCGGTGTGGAGGGACTTGTTCATTGGGCGCATAGGTTTCCTCAAAGGGCTGTAACCCCTCTCTTTCAAAAATCAATTTAATTTGCTCTGTTGTTGGTAAAATCGGAGCTTGCCATCTGCTGACGATCATAATGGCAAAGAATAGCATAGATTATTGGATAAGGGTAATCGGCATTTCAATTTCATTAGAAATCAGTGTTTGTGTCTGTTTAGAACGGTCTGGATTACGGCCAACGCCAAGGTAGATTGCTTTTGGAGAGATTGATTTTTTCAGACCTTGCAATCCTTCCAGCACACGGCCGGGTAGAATTTTAACTGTTAGTATAATGTTTTTATTCTGGTAAATAGGGGCTATTTGTTGCGAAACCACTCGTTGCACCAGTTCATAGAAAATACCGCTACTCGCGGATTCTTCGTTTTCTGCATAGAATAAAATAAGCTCAAAAGGCCCGGGATGCTTATTAAAGATAAGGTTTAAAGTTTTCGCAATCAACCGTCGAACTCGGTGTTCCCCAATGCACAAAATATGTTTCGGTAAATCTTCCGGCAGCTGATCCACATTATGAATAAATTTTCCCAGAGCTAGCCGTAAATCAGTATGTGTCTCCAGTCGGTTTTCCAGTACTCCCCAGCGGTAGTAGGCCATTAACATTAATGTAATTCCCATCAGGAAGGTCAGCATAAAGCGTACGTCCGCGCTAGTGTGTAACACCAGTATACAGATGGCAAAGCTAAGCATAACAGCCGTCAACAAGGGAGGAAGTGAGATTTGTGTACCGTTTATTTTTAGAAAAGAAGAAGATAGATATTTTTTAGGAGTGGATTGGCGAAATCCTTTATTTCTCATGATGATTGCACCCAAGGCAAAGCTGACCATGACTCCTAGAAACGCTATTTCATAAACCTTAGCGGCAATGTCTACTTCTCCAGCGACAAAAGCGGAAGTCCCCATAACGATCAACATTAAAGTAATGGTGGTAAAGGGATAGCCTTCCATTCGTGGGATAATATGAGAGATACGTTTTAGAAAAAACTGGGGCAGATTACCATGTTTGGCCATTGTGGTGGCCAGTCCGATAAAACCGATAAAAGCAGTATTGGTGGCAGCAAATAAAGTACATGTAGCGTCTAGCACAATAATTGTTAGTAAAAATTGACCACCGATTTTCTCGGATAGGCCGCTTAAAAGATAGTTAATATTTCCATGTACTTCATCTGGTGTGAGAACTGTTAAGCACATAAGGGAAATGACTGGAGCAGTAAAAGATACGAGGATAATGACTGCTCTATAGAGCTTACGGACAGTATCGGAAGTGGGATGTTCTAATGTTTCCACAATTTGCGCGGCGGATTCAAATCCGGTGATTCCTAAGAAAGCGGCTGAAAAACCGTAAGCGAGGGTGGCTCCAGTCAGGGGCAGAGGAAAATTTGAAAAATCTCCAAACTTAGAAAGATCAATTTCTGACCAATGAAAAATAACATAACCCATGCTCCAAATAGATATCAGTATTAACAGTCCGAAGTGGAATAAGGAGATTCCAGTAACTAGGCGCGCGGATTCTTTGATTCCTTTAATATTCAGGAGGCCGAAGAAAATGACTGGTATGAAAGAGATAAATACAACGGTGGAGGATCGCAGCCCTCCTTCAAACAGAGAAGATAGGTAAAATCCTCCGGAAAGAGAGCTAACTGCTGCTGTTGCCAGGTAAGACACAAAAGTCAAAGCACCGGCGAAAACTGCTGTACGTTTGCCGACACTTCTTAAAATCATAGAGTAGGCTCCTCCGTTATAAGGGCTCATAGCTAAGCCTTCTTCATAAGTACGTTTAAAAAGCCACATAGCCAGGCAGGCAGTGAGTACAAATAAGGGAGCTAGGTAGCCAACAATGGGAAATAAAATACCTGTTCCATAAAAAACGGAAGTACCGATATCAGCGCCTACGACACCTGCTGCAATGAGCCAGTTCAATTCTGCTTTTGAGTTATTTGATTCCATAATGGACTTTCTAGAGAATTATTCCGTTTGTTTTAATCACTGTGGGATTTGTTTTTCAACTATTTCTTTTTTGAAAGGCTTAATATATGTAAGTATTCCTTTTTTGTAACGGGCATAACAGATAATCGACAGCCTTTTTTGAGCAAATGCATTTGAGATAGTTGTTTTTGCTGCTTTAGTTCTGACAGCGGCAGCAGGCGCGGAAAAATAGAGTGAAACCGGACTTCCACGCAAAACCATCTGGGGGATTGTTTATTGGAAGCGGGATCGTAGTATTTGGATTTGGGATCCCATGCAGTTGGATCGGGTTGGGCGGCTGCAGACACACAGGCTCGACCGATAATTCCTGAAGGTTTAGCATTGGAATGGTAGAATAGAATTTCATCATCTACTTTCATGTCATTTTTCATAAAATTTCTAGCCTGGTAGTTTCTCACGCCGTCCCATAAGTCTTTTCCTGATTTTTTTAAGTGGTAAATGGAGTACACACTAGGTTCTGATTTCATCAGCCAGTATTGTGTATTTTTTCTTTTTTCAGGTGGCTTGTATTTTTTAGTTTTTTTGCTTGGCATTTTTTATTTTCTATAGGGTGGAACAGTGAGTTTTAGAGAATGTCAGTGGAGGGTCGGAGCAGTCAAGTATTTAAGCACTTTGTAGATTGTGATTGTTCGCTTGAGTTTTGTCTCCGGCTGCGGGATAGTAAGGATATTTAAAGGTTGGGTGGAGTGAAGGATTTTCGTGAAGAGACAGATAGCTTAGGTGTCGTGCGTATTCCGAAGGATCGGATATGGGGAGCAGGGACTCAACGTGCTTATCAAAATTTTCAAATTGGTAGCCGGATCGATCGCATGCCCATGGAGGTTATTTACGCACTGGCATTGGTTAAAAAATGTGCCGCACGTGTCAATCAGCAATTGAATCTTTTGGATCCTAAAAAAGCGCAGGCCATTATGCAGGCAGCGGATGAAGTAAAACAGGGTAAGTGGGACGCGCACTTTCCGTTACCGGTTTGGCAAACAGGTAGTGGTACGGGCAGCAATATGAATGTTAATGAGGTGATTGCCAATCGGGCGATTCAGATTTTAGGCGGAAAAATTGGGGATAAGAGTGTGCACCCCAATGATGATGTGAATAAGTGTCAGTCTTCTAACGATGTATTTCCGACAGCGATGCATATTTGTGCAGTCGATGGATTACACTGTCACCTTTTAAGTTCCATGGAGCAATTGGAAGCAGGCTTAAAAGATAAAGTAAAGAAATTTTCTGAGGTGATTAAAGTTGGCCGGACGCATTTGATGGATGCAGTTCCTTTAACTTTGGGACAAGAGTTTTCTGGATATGCACAGCAGTTGTGTGTGGGGCGTGAGCGAATTCATAGTGTGTTAGATCGTCTTTATTTTGTCGCTTTAGGTGGAACGGCAGTGGGGACAGGGGTGAACGCTTCTGCGGATTTTGCACGTCTTACGATTGAATGGATTGCAAAGGAAAGTGGTTATCCTTTTCAGCCGGCGAAAAATTTATTTGCGGCTAGTTCTGCGCACGATGATTTAGTGGAATTAAGTGGGGTATTGAAAACAATCGCTTGTAGTTTAATGAAACTAGCGAATGATATTCGTTTGCTTGGAAGTGGTCCACGTGCAGGATTCAATGAATTAACTCTTCCTGCAAATGAACCGGGCAGTTCTATTATGCCGGGGAAGGTAAATCCCACACAAAGTGAGGCGTTGACGATGGTGTGTGCAGAGGTCATTGGGTGTGATAGTGCGGTGGCTGTTGGTGGTTGTAGTGGTCATTTGGAGTTAAATGTATTTAAACCGCTGATTATTTTTAATATTCTCCGATCGATTCATTTATTAGCGTCTGCCAGTCAGAGCTTTAATAATCATTGTATTCGAGGTTTAAAAGCCAATACTCAGCAGTTACAAACCAATCTTTCCAGGTCGTTGATGTTAGTAACGGCATTAAATCCTCATATTGGCTATGATAAAGCCTGCCGGATTGCTCAGGCGGCTTACAAAAATAGTACCACTTTAAAAGAGGAAGCGGTTCGTTTGGGATATATGACGGAGGAGGAGTTTGACCGATTAGTGCAGCCAAAGGATATGACAGGCAGTCATCATTAAAATAAGGTGTGTTGGATGTACAAATATAAATGTGAATAGGGCAATTAAGGGATTAAATGTGCATATTCGGTTCTATTTCTTAGTAGTTATAAGCTAGACTTATGTCGTTACGGGTTTTAGGGTAGTGTATCATTTTTATATATATGTAGCTGGTGTCTGCATGGTTCAGCAGAATTTTGTGAGGGTTTGGCAGTGAGTGTAAGGGAAATTATTCAGCAAAAATTGCAATCCACTTTTGATATTCACTGTTTGGAAGTAATGGATGAAAGTGCTTCTCATCAGACGGAAAGACAATCAGAGACACATTTTCGTATTTTAATTGTTTCAAAGGATTTTGAAGGGTTAAGCATGGTTCAGCGCCATCGAAAAGTCTATCAAGCATTAAGTGAGGTGATGAAAAATTCTGTACATGCCTTGTCGCAACAGACCTTTACATTGAAGGAGTGGCAGGCGGTTTCCCCTGTTTCAGCTACCTCTCCACCCTGTCATAGAGGGCCGGGACATAAGCTGAATGGTTCAAGTATATCCGAGTAGGTAGAATCGTGGTTCACCGGTTTATGTTGCCGGTTGTTATTTTTTTTTGATAAATGTTTTGTTTTGTCTTATTCTAGTTTGCAGGTATAAAAACTGTTGGATAATCACAACAGCGACAACGGAGGTTAAGTATGGCAAAGAAAAGAAAAGCTAAGGCTAGCAAAAGAAAGGTTGTTAAAAAAACAGCACGTAAAAAAACAGTAGTAAGAAAGAAAAAAACTACAGCTAAGAAGGCTAGCAAAAGAAAGGTTGTTAAGAAGGTAGTGAAAAAGAAAGCCAAGAAAAAAGTTAAGAAAGTAGCAAAAAAGAAAAGAAAACTAAATCCGGCTCTTATGAGACCTTATGATGCCACTCCTGCATTAGCGGCTGTGGTAGGAGCGAAGAGGATTACACGGCAAAAAGCAATTAAGTATTTTTGGAATTATGTGAAGAAACGTGATCTTCAAGACAGCCGTGACCGTCGCAACATCAATTGTGATGATATGTTGAAAAGGCTTTTTGGTAACAAAAAGCAAGTCAGCATGTTTGAGGCAACTAAACTTATCAGCAGAAATTTAAAGTAAATTAGATTGATTGTTTTTAGTTGGATATAGAAGAGCCTGTTTTTGAGTAAAAAACAGGCTCTTTTTTTGATGGTTTATTCATATGGAGATATTGGTTAAAGAGGATATTGAGCGTATGCGGGTGGCGGGGCGTTTAGCTGCTCGTGTTTTAGCGGAGGTAGGTCGGCATGTACATCCGGGGATCAGTACGGAGCAATTAAATCGCATAGCACATGATTTAACTTTATCATTGGGAGCGCGTTCGGCTCCTTTAGGTTATCGTGGATACCCTAAGTCTATTTGTACATCTGTTAATCATTGTATTTGTCATGGAGTCCCTGGTGTTTATGTATTGCAGGAAGGGGATATTGTGAATGTGGATATTACGTGTATCAAGGATGGTTTTCATGGGGACACTTCCCGCACTTTTTATGTAGGGAAAGTATCTGAGCGGGCACAGGCAGTGACTCATTGTGCTTATGAGGCAATGTGCAAGGGGATTGAGCAAGTACGTGCAGGTTTAACGACGGGGGACATTGGTTTTGCGATTAACAAGCATATAACTCGTCGGGGTTTTTATCCAGTACAGGAAATTGGTGGACATGGTATTGGTCGGAATTTTCATGAAGATCCTTTTGTTCCTTCTTTTGGTAAAAAAGGTCATGGGGATATATTGCAGATGAATAGTTGCATAACGGTGGAACCAATGGTGAATGAAACAGCTGTAGCGATTAAGGAGTTAGAAATTACAGATTCGGAGATTAAATATTATGAAACTTCGGATCGGTCACTTTCAGCACAATTTGAGCATACGGTACTTATTCGGGAGGGGGGGGAGAGTTGTGAAATCCTTACTCAGCCGGAAGAGGCGTTTGAAGTAGGTTATTAGTATGGTTGTTATGGCTAGTGTGGTGAACGTAGTTTTTTAGATAGTTTATTTAGTATATAAGGGAGGTAAAGAAAGTGTCATCGGGTAGATCTATGGATTATTTAGTTTGTCGTGAGGCGATGGAAAATGAAGAGCGGCTACAGGAGTTAAATCGTTGGGGCCGTGAGGAAATTCGTTTAGCGGAGAGGGAGATGCCTGGGTTAATGGCTTTGAGGAAAGAGTACGGATCTTCTCGGCCATTAGAGGGTGCGCGTATTACGGGGTGTTTGCATTTAACGATTCAGACAGCGGTATTGATAGAAACTTTAATCGCATTAGGGGCGAAGGTGCGGTGGAGTTCTTGCAATATTTATTCCACTCAGGATCATGCAGCGGTAGCGATGGCGGTCAGTGGTGTTCCGGTGTTTGCTTGGAAAGGGGAGACGGAGGAGGAATATTGGCAGTGTATTGAAAAGTCGGTGAAGGGCTGGGGCTCTGGGGGTTTTGATCTAATTTTAGATGATGGGGGTGATTTAACGAGTTTCATGCATCGGCCAGAGTATTCTCAATTATTACAAGGAGCGATTGGCATTTCGGAGGAGACGACGACTGGGGTGAGGATTTTGGAGCAGATGCACAAGAAGGGGCAGTTAAAATTACCGGCGATCAATGTGAATGATTCTGTCACTAAGTCTAAGTTTGATAATTTATATGGTTGTCGTGAATCTTTAGTGGATGGCATTAAGCGGGCAACGGATATTATGGTAGCTGGCAAGACGGTTTTGGTGGCGGGTTTTGGAGATGTTGGCAAGGGATCAGCACAAAGTTTGCGGGCGTATGGTGCGCGGGTTTTGGTATCGGAGATTGATCCTATTTGTGCTTTACAGGCGAGTATGGAGGGGTATCAGGTAGTGCGTGTGGGAGATGTTGCAGCGGATGTAGATATTTTTGTCACAGCGACGGGGTGTAGGGATGTGATTGTAGAGGAGCATTTTTTGAAGATGAAATCCGGTGCGATCGTTTGCAATATTGGTCATTTTGATTTGGAAGTGGATATGGCTTGGCTCAATCATAATACGGAGAAAGTTTTTGTGAAACCGCAGGTGAACTTACATCGTTTTGTAGATGGTCGTGAAATTATTGTGTTAGCGGAGGGAAGGTTAGTGAATTTAGGCTGTGCAACGGGACATCCTTCTTTTGTGATGAGCAATTCTTTTTCTAATCAGGTATTGGCGCAGATGGATTTATGGAAAAATCGTGGTCATTATAAGCCTGGGGTGTATCGTTTATCTCGGAAGTTAGATGAGAAGGTGGCGCGTTTACATTTAGGTGCGATACGTGCAAAGCTGACGGGTTTATCTCAAGAGCAGGCGGATTACTTAGGTGTATCGATTGAAGGGCCTTTTAAGCCGGACAGTTACAAATATTAAGCTTGGCTATCTTGTTGGATTTTTTCTGTATTCAAATAGGATAGATAAAGTTGTATTTCCCGGATGCTTTCTCTGATGTCGTCTAGGGCGCGGTGTTTATTTTCTTTTGGAAAGACAATATTTTTATTAAGAAAGATAATTTTCCATGCAGACACGTCTAGCATTCGGTAGTGTAGTTTATTTTCCAAGTGGATGAGGTGTTTTTTAATAAAGAGTCTATCTTGGAAGATGGAGTTTCCGGCGAGGATGACTTTTTCTGTTCCGAAGTGTTTGTCTGTGAATGCGATCAATTCTTTTTCTGCTTGGTATTGTGTAATGCCTGTTGATATTAGTTCATAGAGGCCGGATTTTTTATGTTGATTTGTATTCCATTTATCCATGTTTTCCAGATAGCGATTATCTTGTTGAATGATTTGGTGGTATTGGTCTAATTCTTCGTGTTTGTGATTAGTGACAATGGCGGCGATTTCTATAATCATTTCTCTTTCGGGGTCTAGTCCGGTCATTTCCATATCCAGCCATAGGAATTTGGATATTTTGCCGTTTGTGTTGGTTTTAGTTAGTTTATTAGTTTCGTTATTATTGGGTTTCATTATTTGTTTTTGGCATTTATTTGTTTATTTTGATAAGCATTTACTTATATGATAAGGACTGTATGTTTATTTTATGTAGATGACAAGCTCTAGCTTTTATTTTGCATAGGAGTTTTATTCTTATTTTATGGGGTGGTAGTTAAGTTGGTTATAACGCCGGCTTGTCACGCCGGAGGCCGCGGGTTCGAGTCCCGTCCACCCCGCCACTTACTTACTGAACCCTTGTAACTACAAAGAGTTTTTATAAAAAATATTTTTTTAACGGGATTTTAACGGGAATTTTTTTGAAGATTTTCAAAACAACTAAAACTACTAATTACTTATGACTGTTTTTAAAGAGAGCAGAAAAAGTTTTCTCTCCCACTTCATGATTCAAAAGAGCAACAGTCTTCGCATACTTTTGAGTCATTCTTATTTCTGTATGCCCAAGGCTAGCCTGAACAGCAGAAATATCTTTTGTCGCTATGTCGATATAATTACGATTTTCTTTTATTAAAATTTTTAAGGAACTTAGAGTATTTGTTTATTGTTTAAGTTGACAGATTAAATATTTTTCATTAAAAGTCTCATTTATGTCATCATCAAAGTGTGAATGGGAAAATGTATTTCAAATAGTTTCAAGAGAATATACTTGTTATTTTTGTAATAAACTGGTAGCCTCTGATAGAGGATATAGAAGTAGAGACCTTAATAGCCGTAGTGTATATAATTATATCTGCATATGTCCACATTGTACAATACCTACTACGTTTACTTATTCTGTTAATACTAAAATCTTCACTCAAGTTCCAAAACCATTACCGCTGTCTTCTATTACAGGTGTCAAAGATGATGTTAAAGATCTATTTGAAGAAGTAAGAAGGTGTATGTCTACTGAATCTTATACGGCAGTAGCGATGATATGTCGAAAACTATTGATGAATATAGCTGTAGATCACGGAGCTGAAAAAAATCAACAATTTCAAATATATGTTGAGTATATTCAAAAAGAAAATCTAGTTTCTAAAAGTGCTACAGAATTATTGAAAAAAATTAAAAATATAGGCAATGATGCTAATCATGAGATTCCTCAAGTGTCTAAAGCACAAGCTAATCTAATTCTTCAGCTTACAAACGAAGTGATTAATCAAATTTACAGAGTTAAGAATTTATCATTAACAGAAGTGTTAGAAGAATCATCAGTTTCTTCCATTAATATTTGAGATTATTAGCGTGATTTGAGTTTTATATTTAAACAAAAGACTCACTAGTTACTAGTACGTGGATACCAAAATCAGTATGAGGTTTAATTGCATTAGTTTTTGAGAATTCTAGAATAAATTGAAAATCATAAAATTTTGCGTAAAAATTCTAGTAATTACAAACAAAAATTTGCAGATGGTTTTAAACTGTTTTAAGTAGATCTTTAATATTATCTCTTCTATGAGTTAACAGAAATATTTTATTACTAAATATTATGTGCCTGTAGAAAAATACATTTGAGTATTATCTATGGATGCAGCAGAAATTTTTTCAAGATCTTCTTCCTGACTTTCAACTTGGCTTACAACAGCTTTTACATTTTTTGTCAGCTGTAACAGTTCTCTGCTATTTTTTAATTCAAGTTCTTTGAAGATAACTTTAAAACTTTCGTTTTTTTCTTCTTTCATTTTTTACATAACCTTTTGTCTGGTCTGAGCTTCTAATTGTCTTCTTAAATTTGATAATTCAATTATGGTCTGACAACTAGGACATTTCAACTGATTATTTTGTGTGAGTACATATTTTAAAAATTTTATAATCAAATTTCTTTTACATTTCCATATAAGGCAGGAAGTTGATTTTTTCTAAATCTAAATTTTGTTCCATGGTTGTGTCTTGTTCTAGCATCACAGTCTATAAGGATATATCATTTTTTCAGAAAATTTAAAAATTTATTTAATGATAAGCCGCTCAATTGGTATATTTTACTATATTTAAAAACCTCTTTTTTACAACTTTTACCCTGGAAAAGCCTATTTTTTACTAAGAATAATAAAACCCAATTGACTTTATTGGGTTTTATTATTAAATTGGTAATATGAAACAAATAACAGATAAAAGATTTAAAAAGCTTCTCAAGAAGCCTCTCTTTCATGCTTCAGAAGCACGAGCCATAGGAGTTCATCCAGGGCTGCTTAGCTACTACATAAAACAAGGTCTTATAGAAAAAATTGGAAGAGGGGTATATAGGAATCCTTCTATTGAGCCAGATGTAGATTTTAAATGGGAAGATCTATTTATAGCAGTAAAGAGTATTCCTAACGGAGTCGTTTGTCTGATCTCTGCTCTGGATATTTATGACATGACCGATGAAATTCCACGTGTGCATTGGATAGCTATACCCCATGCAACAACGGCTCCAAAGCGGCCAAATGTGCAGTTTATTCGCACTCGTAATATTGAACTTGGCAGAACAGAAATAAAAATAGGAAGTGAAAAGATACCGATTTTTGATCCTGAAAGGACGATTGTAGATTCTTTTCGATATCTCAGTATTGAAGTGGCTATTAAAGCACTAAAAGCAGGACTGCAAGGCCATAGCGGTGATAAACTTGATCTTATAAAACTACAAACATATGCACGAAAACGAAAAGTAAATATTACCCCTTATGTACTAACGGCAACAACATGAACGAACAGGCACTAAAAGAAAGAATCAAATATATAGCTCATTCTGAAGGACGGGTTTTCAATCAGGTCTGGCGACTTTTAATTTTAGAGCGGATACTTGTTCGACTATCTCGTTCCTCCTATAGTGAACAGTTTATTTTTAAAGGAGGACTTTTACTTTCGTATTATATTACATTAGGGCGTGAAACGAAAGACGCTGACTTTACTGCGAGAGAACAGAATATAAATGCTTCTCAAATTGAAAAAGCTTTTCGAGAGATAGTTAAAATAGATGTAAAAGATGGATTCTCCTATACACTGTCGGGAGTTACTTTGCTTCCAGAAAAAGATGTAGATCATAAATGTTACCGAATTAATCTCAGTTTAAAATTTGGGAATATGAAAGATCGTATTCAGTTGGATGTAGGTGTAGGAAATTTTGTAGAACCAAAACAAGAATCACTGGAACTTTATCAGTATAGAGGTAAGCCTATTTTTGAAGGGACAGTCTCTTTACAGGTTTATCCAATGGAAACAATCTTTGCAGAGAAAATAGATAGTGTTGTATCAAGAGCAGATACCAATAGCCGAATGAAAGACTACCATGATCTTGTTCTACTTTGTCGTGAGAAAAATATTTTTAGTTTTCCAAAACTAAAAAAAGAAATAACTAGCACTTTCAAGAGTAGGAAAACAAAAAAGGTATTTCCAATAAATTTTTTTGAAGATGCAATTATAAAGCTTCAAAGATTATGGACGGGACATCGGAATAGACTGCAAACAAATGCTGATAATTTGGGTTTACCTACTCATATCAAAGATGCAATAAGTGAGATTAATGACTGGCTGTTGAAGAACAAGATTATTTCATGATCTATAAAATTGGTATGATTTTGGTGCATTGTTTGAAGCTTAACTAACTTGTCTCCATATATAGAGATATCTTTCTTGTAGCAGCTATTATTACGATAATTAAACTAAAAAGTGTAATAAAAAAAGAAAAGCAAATAATTTTCGCTGTGATGAAAATCACAGCGTGTTTTTTTGAAAACAACTTTTTAGCTATTTATTTTTGTTTTAGCGAAAGGATGTTTTTCGGTATTTTTATGATTTAAGGTAATCTTGCTGTGATATGGCTGTGATCTTCCAGGATAGAGCGGGAAACTGCGGGAAAAGCCGGGAAGAGAGCATAGCAGGTTGTTGTTAGTTTTACTGGAACTTTCCAGTTTTACCCTGTTATAGAGGGATACCTTCGGCACGCCCGTCCACCCCGCCACTTATTTGTACGGTTATATACGAAATTATACATAGGTTTTTAGGTAAGCTGGGAGTTTCTTTACAGATGAGAGAGACAATAATTTTTATAGTCTAAATAATAGGTACATCACTTATGTTTTTCTCGATTTTTATTATTTTACCAATTAATCTTGTAGATTTAAATTCATCAAGCTAAAATATTTATTTATAAAATAATCTGTCCTCAAGTTTGAACATGTAGATGAAATAAGATCTTCACCTCGTTTTTTTTGAATAACTAGAGCATTAAAAGCATTGTTAAAACATGAAATTTTATCAAAGTAACTGCCAGGAATTCTTGAACAAGATTCTTTTATAGCATCTGTAATGGGATTAACAAATTTATCAATCATAAATTGAAAACATTTCATTTTAACTCCCGCTTCTTGAAGTTCTGGATGTTGTTTTATAAGATTTGGTGGTATAGGGGCAGAACATGTGACATAGATATGTCGACTGAAATCGTTTTCCTGCTGTTCTGCACTAAAGATACCAATACCTGTTTCACCAAAATAGTAATCTAAAATATCTTGATACATAAGTATATCTACATTATCAATAAAATCTTCAGAATTAGAAAATTCTTTCCATTGGCTAAATACTCTATTCATGCATGTAACGGTTATTTCTGATGAGTGCATTCCTGTACACTTAAAATTAACATACCTAAATCCATCATCAACATCAGTAAACTGATCAATGATATTTTTAAAGCACATGTTTTCTATATCGTACCTGCTGTCTTGATCAAAATTGACCAATCTTGGAGATTCATTGATGTTATGGCATGAGGCATAAATAAAATTATTTCCGAATTCTGGATATTGCTCTGAAGCTTTCAATGTTCTTTCCAAACATAATTCTAATCCGATTACTTCTGATTGCATAGATTTCAGATAAACACTAAGGCTATCATAAGCATAACCTATATAGGTCTCATCAAGAAATCCGTCTTTTCCTCCACAAGCCTCCATAATTTTAGAAGGATAATAGTCATTGAAAATATCTCTCATAGAATTTAAACATTTACGTATTGGCCAAAAATCTTTTTTAGATTTAAATTTTGAATCTATTCCAGGTGTAATGGGAGAACATGTGGCGTACATAAATTCGCCAGCTTGTTTTTTTTGAATAACTAGAGCATTAAAAGCATTTTGGAAGCATTTACCTATCTCTTTCCAGTTAAGTTGTTCACAAGTTTTTTTGATCACTTTTGCATAATTATTACTATCTTCTGTAATGAGGTTTTGAAAACATTCAATTTTACCCTTAAACTGTTTTTTACTAGAACAAGTTGTATAAATTTGCTTATTCTCAGACAAAGAATCAATTAATTCATATGATCTTTGATTTTCTGCAATGGCAAATGGTAAATAGTAAATCATAGATAGAATAATGGTTAAAAGTAATATTACTTTTATACGTTTAAAATAATAATTTATTATCATTTTTTCTTCCTGTACTGTGTCCTTGACATTTTTTAAGTTTAATTTTTTGTAACCTTATTTGTATCAAAATCAATACGTTGATTATACTCTAAACCTTCAACTGGCATCCCTTTGGGAGCAATCAGAATGTCAGTTTTTCCTTTCGCTTTTACTCTTCTATCGTGATCATCCAACACAATAAAAACTTTTGTGTCTAATTCATTTATATCAGTTGTATAATTGCCCCCTGTATGCATTTTTTTGAATAAAATGTCTGCTACACAAGTGTTGCTTTCTCTACAATTATCAGCATATAAGGTCAATTCTTTAGAAGTTGAAGTTGAATCATTTGTATTACAGATGATCAGCAAATCTGAATGCACTTTATTTAGAAACAACACACCACCTGTACCTGTTGAAGAATTAGAAATTTGTATAACTGGGTAAGTCAACTGATTACCTACAACATCAGCTCCAGTTCCATCGGAATGAGCAATAAGGATCTGATCCCCTTTAACATTATCCATAAAAATATCAGCCATTGTAGCCATATTCACAATAAATGCCGTATGAGCCATCACATCAAATAAGTGTATTGGACCAAGGGTTCCTTTATTAAACAGTCTCATACTTTGAAATACACTATTTTTAATCCTAGTGAATGAACCTGTGCCTGTATTAATATAATTAAAATTTTTACTAGTTATTCCGTTTAAATATGTCTCAGTACCTGTTCCGTTCAAATGTATATTAGTAGATTCTGATGTCAGTTTATTAATATTAAAGCTTGATCCAGTTCCAGATAAAGAGATATTGATTCTTTTTGCCTTCATATTTTTTATATCAAAATTCGTCCCAACACTATCAGCAATCCAAAGGACATCTTCAGCTTCAATGTCTACCATTTTACCAGAGCCATAAGCGTTTACATATAGTCTACCTACTTTAATTTTTTTTATTGAAAATCCATCACTAGCTTCAATAAGGACTAAACCTAAATCACGATTTTCAAGGCTTACGTTAGCTATAGATGCTAAGATCATGATGTCACGAATATCAGTGTTCAACTTTGAAACTATCATTTCTTTTTCTTCTGAATCGTGTCCAAATAGATTCATAGAAGATGATTCAGAGGATTCATCTCCAACTAATTTAATAATTTGTGGATGATGTTTATCTTTTGAGTAATCATAAATTACCATATTCGTATTTTTAATATCTTCTCTTGAGACAGGCTCAATCAATTCCTTTAAATGAGATTTCATAATTTGTTCTAAATGTAAAACAAGAGCAGAAGATGCAATGACTTTTAGTTTTTCTAAAATATAATTCTCAAGGCTACGGCTAAGGCGCAGCTGACGATCTTTACAAGCATATGTAACTGTGTAAAAATAATCTATATTAGAATTTAATATATCATTAGCTATAGTATCAAACTGTGCCAGTGCTTCTAAAATTGAGTGTCCTTCTTGAACTCTGTTAATATTTTTCTCTTTGTTTATGCTAAAATGTTTTTCATAATTTTCCTGAAAAGTGTCTACATAATTTTCTATGTAGGGATTTTGATGAGCTGAATCAAACAATGTCTCAGCTGGTTTTTCACTACATGTATTTCCAAATCCAAACAAACAAAAACCAAATGCAGATTCTATAAACAAGATATTAAGAATGATCAAAAATAACACACTATTTTTTTTCATAATTTAAGTTCCTTATTTTAATTTCAATACATTTTTACACAATTAAAGCTAAAACATTATATTATTAATATAGACAAGGTAATATTAAAAAGATATCTAAGTGTAAAATTTACATTTTGTATAAATTTCTATTTATCACTCCCAGAATTTAAAATTTTAGTATGTAAAATTTTTAACCAGAGGTTTTTGTATCTAAATAATTTATAAAACTTGGTCTAGCATTTACATCAATTTCCAAAGAGTTCTCTCTTTCTCTATGGCTTTAGCTTTATCATAATCGGTAATTGCCTCTTCATATCGTTCTAGTTTATCTTTAGCTATTCCTCGGTGGCGATAAGCATTAGCGAGATCAGCATTAATGATACCAGCGTTTAACTGAATTGCTTTATCGTAATCGGTAATTGCCTCTTCATATCGTCCTAATTTATATTTAGTAAGTCCTCTATTGAAATAAGCATCAGTAAAATTAGGGTCTAACTGAATTGCTTTATCATAATCGGTAATTGCCTCTTCATATCGTCCTAATTTATATTTAGTAAGTCCTCTATTGAAATAAGCAGAAGCACTAGTAAAACTAGGGTTTAACTGAATTACCTTGTCATAATCAATCATTGCCTCTTCATATCGTCCTAATGCATCTTTAGCTATCCCCCGTTTGAAGTAAGCTAGATAGTGGGGATTTAACTGAATTACTTTATTATAATCGGTAATTGCCTCTTCATATCGTTCTAATGCATCTTTAGCCATTCCTCGGTTGAAATAAGCAGTAACAAAGTCAGGATTTAACTGAATTGCTTTATCATAATCGGTAATTGCCTCTTCATATAGTCCTAATGCACTTTTAGCTATTCCCCGTTTGAAGTAAGCATGAGCGAAGATAGAATCTAACTGAATTACCTTGTCATAATCAATCATTGCATTTTCATATCGTCCTAATTTAGATTCAGTATTTCCTCGGTTGAAATAAGCAGTAACAAAGTCAGGATTTAACTGAATTGCTTTATCATAATCGGTAATTGCCTCTTTATATTGTTTTAATGCATCTTTAGTCATTCCCCGATTGAAATAAGCCTTAGTGAAATTAGGGTTTAACTGAATCGCTTTGTCGTAATTCTTAATTGCGGATTTATATTGTTTTGATTCGTATTTAATCATTCCCTGTTTGAAATAAACTTCAATTCTAGCTAATTGTTTTTTATCAGGTTCTTTTGGAGAAAAAGGAATTGAGCAATCAGCGATAACGCTCACAGTCCAAAACGCTATGATAGGAATAATCATTAGTTGGAAATAAATATTTCTAAACAGTTTTTTCATTAGTGTTTCCTTCTTAAGAAGAATTTGCCATATTAATTATTTTAGTTAGATGAGTCTAGTACGTAATATCCAATGTGTAAATTTTACATAATTTTTAAAGTTATTTTTATTGAAGATTGGTGACTATTCTTCTGATGGGTTTGATGATTTTTGAGGGACTGGTAAAAACATAGCCTGTATGAGGTGTTCAAACAATGGTTCAAGTAACACTCCGTTATGTCCTCCATAACGAGGGTTAAAAACCATAATAAAGGAATTGGTTTGAGCCTCTTTTAATATTTTTGTGATAACCGTCGGCTGTCTGGAGTTGTTATAAGAAGATATAATTGGATCATCCTGTGAAGTATAAATCAAAACTGGTTTTTTGATTTTTTTTAAAAAAGGTATGATGTTTAATTTTGTTTGATAAAAGGTACTTAATTCTTCAGAGCTGGTTAAGTCTGGATGATCTTGTCTGACACCTGTGTTGATGAAAACATTATAATAACTAAAATTCCCGATAATGTCTTCTGTATTTAGATGAAGTCCTGTGATAGTTTGTTTTAACTTTACTAGTGTTAACTCATTCATGGCTCTTTCTCTAAAATGTTGAGGATCACTGTTGTAGAATTCCATAAGAGGGAGCAAGGGGTCTTCGCTGAAGAATTTAATTGCACTTGCAAATTTAATATAGTTCCAATCCCAACTGTATGTGGTGATTGTATCAGAATGAGGGATTTCTTTTACAGATGTATCTAGGTTATAAAATACTGTTTGGCCGTGCAGGGTGGGACTGAAGGTCACTCCCCCCAATCCAAAAACACCATTTGAAGCATCTTCTCCCATCATTACAAGCGCCAGTCCTGCTCCTCCAGAAAAACTGATGATACCGGTGCGAACAGGATTTGAAGTTTCATTTAAGTAAACTTTTAACCGAGCATATAAATCTTTAGCCAAAGTGATAGCATCCCAAGGAATTTTTTCACAGGAGTCTTCTAGAAATTCAGTAGATAAATACCCTTCAAAAGCAATAATATGAGGATCATCAAATGTTTTTTCTAAAGCAGCACTTGTTTGACTAATAAATTGTCCTGATTGCCAAGTAGCATATGAACCAGGGAATATCACGAAAGTGTAGGCATTTCTGGTCTGAGAACGTTTCACAAAAGCTTTTATAGGATGAGGACAAATATCAGAATTGGGAAGAGCCGGTAATTCCACTGTAGTATAAAGAGAGTCATCTCGCTCTGGCTGGGTGGAATTTAACGAAGCCGCTAATCCGATCATTATAGGATCGTAAGTAGTTATTTTTCCGTTTGCTAATGATGAAGGGGGAAGTTCTCCTAAGAATATACTATGCTTTAAAACATCCTGAATGGCTTGCTGGTGAACAGCTGTGGCATGGGGTAGGGAAGATGTTTGAGATGTTTGTTTTGCAAGAGCAGATAAGGATTCTATTGTTTTTATTGGTGGAGCAAGCGGATTTTGTTGTTGAGACACTTGTCCAACTGTGATGCTTGGATAGTGGCTAAAAATGATCCAGCATATTAATAAAATTTTTTGTTTCATAAAAACTCTTTTACAGTTTATTTTAAGAAGCTAATTAGTGTATTATTAATATACTATACAACAATAGTTATTCTTTTAAGATCTTTAAATTAAAAAATAGATTATGACAATAAAAAGATGTAAGATTTAAACTTTACTAGAAATAGTATCGTAATTTAATTGCTCCGGTAATAAAGTGTATTTAATTTAGAAATTTTTTGATTTAGTTTTCTGATTTTTCTTTTTATCCTGTTTTAATAAGATTCATTGGGCACGTCTATCCTCCCGGTATTACTTACTGAACTTTTATAACTATAAACGGTTTTTTAAAACAACTCCCTCACAATTTATATTGAAATATATTTTATTTTTTAGATTTTCAGTAGTGTCAGCATCTACTAAACAATCATATGCGTTTGGACATGCCCAACTACTTTCTGAAGTTTTAATTGCAGGACAGATTATACGTTGTTTTTTCTTTTCATCATTATCGTAAGTACACTCGCTGTGCGAGTCTCGACAAAATAATTTACATTCATCATTACCTAATATTTCTAGTACAGGGCTATATTTACAACTTACAATCTGTTTGTTTGTTGAATTTATAAAGGTTTCCCATATCCCTGGCTTGATATTGTTCTTTACTGCTTGCAGAGGGAGAATATCTATTTTAGCAGATTGAGATTCTCCGCCTTCATTTGCTATAGCTGACAAAGATACAAGAAATAATAATATAATGGAAAAAATTTTCATCTTTAGACCCCCTTTTATTTTTCTTTTTTATATATTTTTTCTCTTTTTTACAAGTAAATTTAACTCAGTCATAATTAAGGATGTAAATAACCTTTATAAATTCGAACCTGATGTTTTAAATCATGTTAAATCTGGTTATAATTATGTTTTATGTGGTTGTACTTGTGTGATTTTTTAAAATAAACTGTGTGTAATATTTACATGTTTTTACACGATTAGTTTGACAGATCCTCTTTTTTGATTGCACAATACTATAATTTCCATTGCATAATAATTAAGATTTGTATTTATGAATCATAAAGGAATATTTATGTTTTTTAATGTTTTAAAGTCTATTCAATTATTAATTTTAATTTTTACATTTGTTATTCTATCTGCTGAAGCAAATCCTAATGGGGTCAGAGATGAGATGGTAGGAGCTATATTATCAGGAAGCAAAGATTTACCTAAAGAAGTAGAAGGTTTGTCCATTGGGCAAATTGTAAATGTTTTCAATCATCGATGGGTTAATACTGTAGGACGAATTGATCCTGTGGGACAAGTAACTTCTGCTGTAGATAGTTTTTTGATCTGGGCTGGTCTCTTAGACAAGTATATTATTGCAGATGATACTTGTAGCATTGATTACGGGGAACAGTTAGAGATTTTAGGTTTTTCCTCTGATAAAACACATGCTTTAGTAAAGAATAAAATAGGTGATGTAGGGGCATCTTGCTCTGCAGGTGTTCTATTTTTTCTTGCGGTAGATGAATTGAAAACGTTTGATGAATCGTATGAAATGATTTTGAAACAAGAGCAAGCCAGAGATGAGATGGTAGGAGCTATATTATCAGGAAGCAAAGATTTACCTAAAGAAGTAGAAGGTTTGTCCATTGGGCAAATTGTAAATATCCCAGGTTGGCAATGGGTTAATGTAGTTAAAGATATTGAATACGTTGAAAAAGAAGATTCTTGCGGTATTCAAAAGGGTGGGCAGTTAGAGATTCTGGGTTTTTCTTATGGTGCTGATTTGGTTTTGGTAGAAAATAAAACTGGAGGTGCGGGGACACCTTGTCCTGAAGGTGCTCTATTTTTTCTTACGGTAGATGATGAATTGAAAACGTTTGATGAATCGTATGAAATGATTTTGAAACAAGAGCAAGCCAGAGATAAGATGGTAGAAACTATATTATCAGGAAGCAAAGATTTACCTAAAGAAGTAGAAGGTTTGTCCATTGGGCAAATTGTAAATATCCCAGGTTGGCAATGGGTTAATGTAGTTAAAGATATTGTGGATGAGAATGACAGCTATACACTTGAAAAAGGAGAGTCTTGCGGTATTCAAAAGGGTGGGCAGTTAGAGATTCTGGGTTTTTCTTATGGTGCTGATTTGGTTTTGGTAGAAAATAAAACTGGAGGTGCGGGGACACCTTGTCCTGAAGGTGCTCTATTTTTTCTTACGGTAGATGCATTGAAAACATTTGATAGAAATTGATCCTATTTTTTATTGCATAAATCAATATTATTGTATTTATAGAAAAATAAGTACTATAAACTTTTATGAACAACAAAGGAGTATTTATGTTTTTTAATGTTTTACAATTGATCCAATTATTAATTGTGACTTGTGCATTTATTGTTATTCTTTCGGCTTGTGAAAATAAAGGTTCTAATTCTCCTACAACAACAGGTTCTGTTGGGGCCACAGCGACAGTTCCAGGTGAAACTGTGCCAGTGCCAACTGAACCAACTGAAGTCACAGCAGCGGTTCCAGATGAAACTGTAGCGCCAGTGCCAACTGAAGCCATAGCGACAGTTCCAGATGAATCCGTAGATTCATCAATTCCTAAGATAAATTACTCCTGTATGTGTGATCCAGATAGCGTGTATACAGATGATAGGGTGAAACGCATATATGCGATAAATAGTGTTACTGTGATGGAAGCTCAGCAGGAAATCACTCAAGCTTGCCATGATCTAAAATCAGGTGAACAGCAAGTAAATATTTTTGCTTGTTATTGCACAGAGAATGGTTCTTTCACACAGTGTGACTAAACAAAAAAGTTTTTATTTTGGATTCCGGAATAGGAATCTGACAGTTAGGGGATAACATATACTGGTAATTGTTAGATCATATAGTAGTTACTACAAATAAGATCTACTTTTTAGTCATCTTATTTTTTTTTGTGTCGGCTTGCTCACCATTCCAGTTGTTTGCTATTTTCTAATCTGTTGTATTCGTTAAAGTTGCTACCAATCAAGCTCTATGCGATCTTCATATTTATAAGTCTTAGGATTCGTTAAACGTAGAATTCTTATAATTTTTCTTTTTAATCTGTTTTGTATAATATATTCTTTCATCTCTTTAGGCATTTTTTTAAACTCTGGAAATGTAGTGCTAATCTGGACTACATTAGACTGTTGCTTAGTTATTGACTGTTCTAGTGGCTGTGTTGTTTTGGTAGTTAGTACAGGATTTTCTAGCAACGGCTGCATCACTTTTGTAGTTGGTAAAGGTTCCGTTAATAGCTGTATTTCTCGTATAGTTAATACAGGACTTACCAGCCACATAATAAGTGAAGCTATAGGATGACCAAAGTGCTTCTCTATCAATTGAATAGAATTTTCTTCTAATCCTTCTATAGAATCGAATATTTCTTTTCTTATATTCAAAATGGTATCAATAGAACCATTAAATATTTTCCATATTGAAGATATTTTTATTATTGCGTCTTTGTGGTTGGCATTTATTTCTGCAATTGTTTCACGGAGAACTACCTTCTCAGTCAATACCAATTTCACAACTTGGACATCTTCTGGAGTGCTGTTATGTTTATTTCTAAACCATATAAATCCTCCTATTAGGATAAATTCATAATCATCTGGATTCTGGGAAACTTTCTTTTTAATTCGCTCTTCTTGATATTTTTTATAAGCTTTTGCCATGCTATTAGTGTCAAATAAATCTTTTGCAATTAGGGTATAATCTTCTTTTCGTTTGTTTAAAGCATTTACCGTACTTGGCATATCAACATCTTGTGTAAGCTGTCCTAGATCTTCTATTCCATTGTATTTGTGAGTGAGGTTAGAGGAAGACTCTTCCTTGATTGGTTCTTTGTTAGATTCTTCAGAAGAGAAAGCATCTGGGCACGTAGCTATCGCACTGAAAGCCCAGAAGCTTGTTAGGCTAATCAAAATTAGCTTACAGTTTCTATAGAATAATTGATTCATTTCTGTAACTCTTTTTATTTAAGATATTCTTATTTTATTATGTGTTTGATGTAAAGTAGGTACATATGTACTATGTATTACTTACAATTCGTGTATGATTATTGTCTTTGACCCCTAAAAGTTGGTTACATCCTAGGAAGTGGGAAAAATGGATAGGTTCCATAAAATAGTTCCAAAGAATCAAAAACTTATGATACTTTCTGAGTACTTTAAAAATATAAATTTTACACTCAGATATTTTTGGAATTATACTTTATATTCTAGCTAGGATATAAATATATTGTTTTAGTTTGCGAGATTCGAAAATCATGGAGTTAAAATTGATGTATTTAAAAAGCTTGTTTCAGTGGATATTTATAATAGAGTCTATAGTATTTTGTGTATCCGCTTTCTCTGTTGTTGGTCCACTTTTCAATTCGGATAATAATCCTGAATTTAGTTGTGCTATGATTTATAAGGATAGTAACAGCAATATAACAGGTTTATGTTCCGGTGAAGTTGTAGGTAAACGCTGGTTTTTAACTGCTGGACACTGTATATATAATAAATCTATACCCACTGTTTTTTGCCCTCATATACAAAAAGAATATCCTGTAACTAAGGTTATTATCCATCCCCATTACGAAAGACACGGAACACCTTATGATCAGGCTCTTTTACAAGTTGCACAGGACTTTCCGTTTAATCCGGTACATTTGCCTCAAAGTGCAAATGAAGTAAGTTCTTTATTAAAAAAGGAATGTGCTATTTTTGGTTATGGTCTTGATTCTGCAGGAAAAGCTGGAACACTTTTAGGCATCACAGCTCAATTTAATGGAGCTTTCTTTGGAAAGAATATAGTTGGGTTAGGTTCTTCAGCTTATCCTCGTTCAGGTGACAGTGGGGCGGGTTTACTCTGTCGGGAACAAAAACAGGGTAAATGGATCCGAGTTGGCACTATCAGTCAGGCGGAGACTGGACTTGCAAATGCGGCTTTACTTTCTCCATCTCTTCCTTGGATTAAAAAGATTGTTCAAAATGGATTTTCCGAATCCCCCATCTTCACTATGCAAACTGAGGATAATTCAACTGACAGCATAGAGTATCAACAATTATTTTGCCAACCATCCCCTTTGCTACAGTCAGAATATGAAACCTGTGTCAAACGACTAACTGGAGGTGCAGCCTATGATGATAGTGGTTACCTGAAAAATAATTTAGAGAATCTTATTTCTGGACAGTGTAAAAAATATCTCCGCAAGTGTATTCCTATGGAAGATAGCCTTCATAAAAATGATCTCAAAATTTTATTTAAACAGGATCCTCTAAGGGAAAATAATAAGATTCAAAGTATTGGAGAATCTTATAATGTTTTTCCTGTTCGTATTGATGAAGATTTGTGCCAGAGAACAGCGGATAATTTATTTACTGATGGTGATAGCGGTGTCGATAGAAGTACTTTTTTTATTAAAACAAAGGGTGGATTGTTAAAATTTATGGTTTATTTTTTCGGTAGTCGTTGCGAACTGGAGTTTTCATACGCATACAAATCTGATTGTCAAAGCTGTGGTACAAGATGGTGGGGACAATTTAATCCTATAGTCAGCGCACAATGCGACAGCATTTATGTTAATCAGGAAGGGAATTTGATTTGTAATTATGAAGGTGAAAAACATGTTGTAAATATGAACTATCTTCGGTTTCTGAATAAATACAGTGGTTGTTTTAGAGCATATGGGTATTATGAATCTCGTTTTGATGGGATGGTTGCAGAACAGGTATTGCATAGCTGTGTTTACAATCAATACGACATAGCCGAAGATTCCCGGGTGAGTTTATGCGCTTTAAACCAATTGTTTTTTATTCGAAAATCTTCTCCTGTGTTTTGGGCGTATGATCCTGGTGCTTGGGGGAGAAGACATGGGGATTTTTCTCATCATGAGCACTGTCCAACAGAGTGGTTTTATCAGATAAAGTCTGCTGAAAGCTTAAAAAGACACAGCAGAAGATAAACATGATCAAGTGGATAACTAGAGCTTTACCATTGAGTTATGTTTCTAACTCTATATAAAAACTAGCTGTTACATTTAATTAAGTTTGCTAGAAATAGTATCGTAATCCAAGTGCTCCTCTCAGAGCATGCATTGAAAGTGAATAGTTTTTTATAACAGCTGTTTCTCCAAGATGCACCGTAAGAGCAAAAGCATTGGATAATTGTATTCTTGCAAATGGTTCTATTCCAATATCAGTTGGTATGAGCAGTCAATGAGTTTATCTGTTTTGCACATGGAGAAGATACGATTGGAAATGTTTTTGAAAATGTTACTGTGAGGCGAACCAAAAGTATTAATGTGAGTGTTTACCAATCAAACTTTGGGCGGTCTTCTTTATTATGATCAGGATTCATTAAATGTATAATTCTTATAATTTTTTTACTTAATTGTTGTTTTTCAAAGTTGTTTTTCATCTTATCGGTTTTTTTTGTATGTGGCTGTTGTGTGAGTTGAGTATTCATTTGAAATGGATTCAATGTTTGTATGTTTGTTGTTAACTTTATTAGATCATAAGTTTCTTGGAAAGTTAGTACAGGAGCTACTATTTTAAGGAAACCGTCAGTTGTATTAGGACCAAAATGTTTCTCTATAAGCTTAATTAGATGGTTTTTCTTCTGACTATTTTTTAAGTCTAACACTTCTTCTCGTACACTTAAAAGTTTATCAATAGAACCACCAAATTGTTCCCATAATAAGGGTATGTCTACTCTTCGTGTTGTCCCTAGTATAGCTAACAGTCTACTAGCAGATTTATCATAGTGTTCCCATACTCCGGATATTTTTATTATTATTTCATTAGATAGTTTATTAAGATCCTTTTGCTCAGCTAGTATAAATCGCACCTTACCAGTATCTTTTGGGCTGAGGTTGTGTTTAAACCAGATAAGACCTTCTATTTTTACAAATCTATAATCGTCTGGATTCTTAGAAATTTTATTATTAATTAGAGCTTCTTGATATTTTTTATGAGCTTTTGTCATATTAGACATGACAACGTCTTTTACAAATTGGGTATAAATTTCTATACCTACATGTTTTTGTGCTGGGCTATAGGAAGACTCCTTCTTGATTGGTTCTTTATGAGATTTTTCAGGAGAGAAAACATCTGGGCACGTAGCTATCGCACTGAAAACCCAGAAGCTTGTTAGGCTAATTAAAATTATCTTGCAGTTTTTGTAAAATAACTGATTCATTTCTGTAACTCCCTTTACCTATATTACAATATTCTTATTTTATTATGCGTTTGATGTAAAGTGGGTACATATGTACTGTGTAATATTTATAATATTATAGGTAATTATTACATAATAATAGGATAAAAATAAGTAGTGGATTATTATAGTTTAACCACTAAATTTATGTAAAAATCGTTTTTCAGTAGAATCTTTTGATTCAATCGTCATTTTCAGATCCATAGAATCCAAAATACTTCTTACAGTATTCAATTTTAGGTTTACAGAACCGGATAATGTTTTTACCAATCAAGCGATTTAGATGGGTCTTTTTCTTCAAAATCAGGATTCATTGCACGTATAATTTTTATAATTTTTTTCGCTAATCTTCGTTGGATTTGTAGTTCACTGTTTATATATGGCTCCCACTTATTAGCTATTTCTTCAAAGGTTTGTTGTTGAAGTGGATTCGTAAATTTCATTTTTATAAATGGATTTGTTTTCTGCGTTTTTTTCGTTTGATGTAATGCTGCATGTGGATTCATATATGGATTTATTTCTTTTATTGTTGGAATCATTTTAATTGGTTGTTCTACATGAGATTGTTGTTGTGTAAGTAGGGGAGGATTAATATATAAATAGAATGGATTTAGTATTTGTAAGGCACTAGTTGTAATATATTTATTTAGTTGCCAATCAACGAGCTGTCGTTTGTTAAAGGTAAGTTGATAAATTTCTCGCATAGTAAATACAGGAAATATCAGATGTATAATATTTCCGGCCATATCAGGGCCTATAATTTCTGCCATAAGTTGCCACGGGCTTTTATCTGCTGTTCTAAATTCTGTAAAATCACTTACCTTTCGTATAGCTATAAATTTATCAATAGAGCCATGAAATTGATCCCATATTTCAGATACTTTTGATGTCGGATACACTGCTTGTTCTTCAGATAGTTCATTTTGTTCATTTTTATCAGCTAGTATAGTTCGCACTATGTTAATGTCTTCTTTGCTTGTATGTTTAGTTATAAACCAAATATGTTCTTCTATTTTTATAGATGCTGTTTCATCTGCTGGATTGTGGGCAATTTTATTCTTAACCAGTTCTTCTTGATATTTTTCAAAAGATTTTTGCATACTACCATCATTAAAATTATCAACTAATAATTGCATATTATTTATTCCTCGATATTTTTGTGCTAAATCAGGAGGAGATTCTTTCTTATTTGACTCTTTATTGGGTTCTTTTGGAGAGAAAAGAGGTTGGCAGTCACTGGCTACAGCACTAACAGCCCAAAAACTTGTTAGGATAATTAAAGTTATCTTGCAGATACTTTTGTAAAATAACTGATTCATTTCTGTAACTCCTTTTACCTATATTACAATATTCTTATTTTATTATGCGTTTGATGTAAAGTGGGTACATATGTACTATGTATTATTTACAATATTATATGTAATTATAACATAATAATAATTATAGTTTGATCACTAAATTATGAAGTATATCAAAAGTTTGTAAATATTATATTATTTTCTGCCTTTTAATATTTTTTAGTAGATATCATTTCTAGAGAGAATTTTCTGAATGTTAGTTAAGTGATTTAGATGGCTTATCTGCAGGATAAGGATCCATTGCTTGTATTATTTTTATCATTTTTTTCATTAACTTTCGTTTTACTGTGGTGTCTAAAGACTTCTTATCTATTGTTTGAATATCTTCAGTTATTTTAATATAAACTTTTTGCTGAATGGGGAATATAGGTGGTTTGGGTTTTTGCTTAATAAGAAAGGATGTAGTGGATGTCATTTGTCGATCTATCTGTTCCTGCGTCATCCATATTTGACTTATTTCTTGCAGGCTTAATACAGGGTATAGAAGGCTGACAACCGTTTTGGTCATTTGAGGACCAACGCTTTCTTCCATTAGCTGCCACGGGCTTTTGTCTTCTGTTCTAAATTTTGTAAAATTACTTTCCTGTCGTACAGCTAAGAATTCATCAATAGAACCATGAAATTGATTCCATATTGCAGAGATTTCTAATGCAGTAGATCCCACTCGTTGTTGAAATAATTGGTTTAATTTATTTTTTTCAGCTAATATCGTTCGTACTGTATTAATGTTTTCTTTTTTATTTTTATTAGTTCTATTTATTAACCAATGAGTTTCTTCTATTTTTACTAATTTATAGTTTGCTGGATTATTAGGAATTTTCTGCTGGATTTTTTGTTTTTCTAAAATTTTTTCAAAAGCCTTTTGCATACCGCCGTTACCGAAAGATTGTTTATTATTTCCTACAGGTTGAACATCACCGTTTTCTCTTTGGTATTTTTGTATTGCTTGATTTTCTTTAAGAGTGTTTTGCATAGTATCGGTGTCAAGGCTATCAGTTTCAAATTGAGTATACCCGTTTTTCTGTTTTGCTGTTCTTGTGTAGAGTTAGAGAACGGATTGGAGCATTCATTATTGGTAGCAATAGCACTAACCACCCAGAGAGTAACTATGTTGCTAATAATTATCTGAAAGTATAAATTAGTAAATAGTTTATTCATTGCTGAGTTCTGATATTAGTCTAGCTAGGCCTTCTTTACCTTCATGTTCTGGTATAGAGTTCTCTTTAATTTGTTTTAAATAAGATAAATTCTCATATAAAATATCTAATAGGTGATTAAAGTAGGGTTCATGGTCTTTTCTAAAATGAAGTGATCCATCTTGTCCTCGGTATCTTTCTACCAGATGACCGAAAACAACTTGTTTCTGGATTAAGTGCTCATGTATTTTTTGTATCATGTCATCGAAGATATTTTTATTGTCTGCTATAAATATATCCATTATTGGATATTTGATTACAATAGATACAGAAGAATTGATGACTAATTTTTTATACAATTTGATTAGAGTATCATCTAGGATGTCTTTGTGTTCTGTACTAAGTTTATCTAATTCTTCTTTATATTTTTGTATTGCTTGATTTTCTTCAAAAGATTTTTGCATACTAATGTTACTATAATTATTTTTTGTAAATTGTACTGCACCGTCTATTTCTTTGTATTTTTCTACCGTAGGGCTAGAGCCTGCTTGTTGTTTGGTGGTTGACTGTTTTTTGTCAGGCTCTTTGGGAGAGAAAGCATCTGGACAGTCAGCTACAGCAATACCAACCCCAACCCATAATACTACTATGTTACTAATGATTATCTGAAACCATATATTTTTAAATATTGTATTCATCTTATAACTTCTTTTACTAGGTGATTATTCATGTTGGTTATATAATTAAACGTAATGGGAGTAAAATGCCATATATCATAGATGTAATTATTACACAATATAAGTGTTAAAAAACGAGCTTTTCCACGTCTTAATTAAGCATAAGACATAACTTTTTGGTTCATAACATTTTAGAGGTTTATTTTTGATGGTTTTTAACAATAATATGTGTGCTTGATGGTTGGCACATAAGTAAGATACCAGTTTGAGTCGTCATTTTCAAAAGAGATTTTTAGTAGTCTGCGCAGTTAATTTTTTCTGTTTTGCACATGGAGAAGATACGATTGGAAATGTTTTTGAAAATGTTACTGTGAGGCGAACCAAAAGCATTCATGCGAGCATTTATATTTTTATGGTGTTTTATTCTATCCCAAGATAGTTTAGTGCTTTGCGGTCGTCTGTTACCTGTTTTTAAAGAGCTAGCTAAAGAGTGATTATTCATGTTTTCTTCTTTATCTTTTGTTTTACCTTTTTTTTGTTTATCAGGTGACAGCTTGGAGGGTTTTTTCTGTCCTTTGTCGTCAGACCCAGCATCAGCTTGGGCGCGAGAAGGAGCAGCACTCAGTGTATCATTTTGAGTCACTCCTTTACCAGGAGGAGCGCCGCTGCTAGCACTACTTTTGTCTGAGGTGATTTTGTTAGATGAGTCAGAAGAACTGGATAATTTAGAATCGCCAGAGGGTGAACGAAAAGACACACGTCCAGATGCTTTGCTGAAACGACTGCCACCTCCACTACCTACTGTAGCGCCAGAGGATGACTTTCTTTTATTAACATTTGCATTTGTAGGCGCGGCTGTATCTGTTTCAGGTAGATGGCTGTCTGCGGTGTTTGTCGCGTGTTCTGCTTGATTTGATTCACCTAAGTTAGAATTGAAAAGTGAATTTTCTCCCCCACTTACTTGCTGTGTGCAGTTAGATGCCGAAAGAGCGCTTTTTAACAGCTCCTCTGTGGTCACTTGCGCCTGCTGTTGAGACTTACTATTTGCTGACTCACACTCAGTGAGGATAGGTGCTAGTTTAGCTTTGTAATAGTTAGTATATTTATTAATTAAGCTTTCAGAACAGGTATGTGTGCCATGGGTATATTTTTGATCTTCATTCAGATCAAATGCGCACATATCCCAAAACGCAGAATGTGCCGTATCTTTTATCTGTGCGCTACATAACTGAACACAGGATGAAGAATCTGTTTGGCACTGACTGGATATTTTTTGAATGATGTTTTTAGTGTTGCTTATTTCTTTTTTTATTTTCTGACAAAGTGCAGTTATGGAGCTGGTGCCTTTGAAAAGGTTTGCTTCTTTGCCAAAATCACTAGCGATACATTTTGATAGATTCTCGCCGCAACAAATAAGAGCATTGCTTTTAATGTTTTGGCAGGCTTGTAGGGCGGTATCAAAACTGACTTGAAGTCTGCTTTCGCATTCCATACCTGATGCACATTCCTGCCAGGCAAAGTCTTTATCTTTTGGTAGATCAGTAGCTTTTTTAGGAATTTTTATTTGAGCTTGAAGTTGCTTCTGGCAGTTATCAAATTCACCCTTAGTGGTAATACTGTTACAGCTCTGTATATTATTAATTATTTGTTTATTAGCTTCATTTGTACAATATTGTTCGCAGTTGTTGTTAGAGCTATTGCCACCAGGACAAATTAGCTGATCTGGAAGCTCATCTTTGCAAGTCTTTTTTAAGTTGTCTGCTAGTTTGTTTTTGTTTTCATTCGCGCAAGTTTGTTGAACTGTATTATCATCAGAGAAATTATAGTCACCATATTCATTCTGACTACAAGATTGTTTGCACTTATTTTTTATTGTATTTATTGTTTGTGTTGCACTTATTGTATCATCCGCGCACTCATACATTTTTGCAGTAGTTTTGTTTTTACAATTTTTATTGCATGCTTCTGTAAGACAGCTGTTAAGCTTTAGCCCATTATAGTTTGTACAAAAGTTTTCACACTCCTGCTGTAATAATTTATTATTTGATATTGTCATGTCTTTTAAGCAATTAGCTTCTGTCGGGCCAGGAGCTTCTAGGGCTACGTCTGCTATTCTACTAGTACCAGTACCAGAATATGAATATAAAAATAGTAAACTAAAAAAACAAAAAATAACAGTTGATTTCATAAGATATATTCTAAAATAGCATAATTAATATTATGCTTATTTTTTCGGCAGATATATTTCATTACTTAAGTAAAAAAGATAGATCTTTTAGGTATTTAGCTTTGGATAAAACTAATGTTAATGTTGATATATAGTTGGATTTGGTATTAACGTTTGTGTTTTTTGAGAAAGATGAAAAATAATCTAAAAAATGCTTTATTACCTATTCTTTGGATTACTTTTTGCATGATAAACTTCTAAATTTTAGGGGCTAAATTTATTTCATCGGACATATGATTCATTAATTGAACAATTTTATTAACTATTTCCTGATGTTCAGTGCATTCTTTTAAAGGCACAGTGCAATTTTGATCAGCCTCTAGCCTTTGTTGTTCCAGATGGTAAGCTTCTTCTGCAAAAGTAAGGTAGGCACTGCATTTAATTTGTTGCGCTTGATAAATAGTTTCTTGTTTTTCTTTCCAAACGGCCAGGGCTGGTCTATTTAAACAATGTGTAGCTGCTTCACCCATTTTAGTTAAAACTTCTAGGGTATCGTCATAAAAGGTTTCTTTAGTATCATTGATAATATTATAGATGGTTATGTTGTATCCATCAAAATACATAAAAGGTAAGTTAGTCAGTAAATAAAAACTAGTGTGGGATTTGGATTCGATATATACCATATCATCAGTAGATCCTTCTGGATAATTAGATGTGGCTTCAATCATTTGCACTCCCTTTTCATAGTAGTAAATAGCTTTATTTAAATTTTCCAAACTATTTGTTTGTTCTGAAGAATGAAAAGTTTTATTATAGTTATAGTAGATACTTAATAAATACGTTGCTGGAATATGTCTTAAATCAGAAGCTCTTTGTAAATGAGCTATACCTTCATCTGTTTCTCCGAGGCATAAAGAAACTTTAGCTAAACTATATACCATATAAATCTTTGAATCAATATCACTCGCATTGTTTTTCATCCATTCATGTAGTTCGTGATAACTTTTCCAAGTGTGACTACTGTTGCAACTTAGTAAATCACCTACTGCCAATACATTTAATGAAAACAAAAGGCTAACTAATACAGTTAAACATTTAATCAATGGTGTGCGTATCATTTGTTTAAAAGTGCTCATATAATGAGTATTTTTTATATTATATGCTTTTAAATTTTGTTCTATTTTTGCTTTCACTTTTTTCTCCTTATTATTTAAAAATTTTAAATGTTTTTTATTTCATTAAGTAATTTGTTTTATTTTTTTCTTTCTTCTCTATCTTTATTTCTTATTACTTTTTTTATTTTTCAGTGATCTGCTGTGCCGGAAGTTCTAAGCTCTAGATTGTCTCAAGGTATTGGTATGTCTTATATTGATACATGAAAGCAGAATCTATGGCAAATATTTGATTTTTTTATTGCGCTTTACCGCAAATTACTGATTCCAGTACTGTAATTTTTACATTGACTGTCTAATTTTTAACTACTTTAAATCACTTAGGTTTTTTAAAAGGTGCTTGGTGGCATTTTTGAGAATGGTGTACGCATAGAGTAGTTATATTTTTGAACTTAACCATGTAGGAGGTAGTACTTGGAATTCTATGTGTTGTATTGTTTGTCCAATATCACTTACTAGTTGTATAATTTCTTTAAATAATTCCTGATGTTCAGAGCATTCATTTAAAGGTACAGTGCAGGTTTTACTTACCTCTATTCTTTGTTGTTCCAGAGGATAAACTGCTACTATAAAGCTTGATAGAGCGTTACATTCAACCTGTTGAGCTTGATAAATTATCTCTTTTCTTTCTTTCCATGAATTAAGAGCTGGTTTTTCCAGGCATTTTGCAGCATTTTGTTGTATTTTGTTTAAAATACCTAAAGTATCTACAGTAGCATCATAAAGTACTTCTTCATTATTATTAGTAAGGTTTATTATGGTGTTTGCATACCAATCAATATAGAAAAGCGGTAGGCCTACAGATATCCGGTGACTCACATATAGTATAGGTTCGATTAATGGCGTGTTATTAGTAGTTCCTTCCGGGTAGTTAGGTAGGTCTTCAATCATTTGCATAGCTCTTTCCATATACTTAAGGCTGTTGGAGAAGTTTAAATTATCGATGTGATGATCATATATGAGAATTCTTATATACTCCATATAGTAGAAAATGCTAGTTACAAAAGTTGCTGGTATATGTCCTAAATCAGAAGCTTTTTGGAAATAAGTTAAGCTTTCCTGTTTTTTACCTAGGCATGCAGTGGTTTTACCTAAACTAAATACCAAATCAGTGTTGAAATTTTTTGCTATCTTCTGATTTAATTCATCATATTTTTTTACAGTATCACTACTTTCACAGTTGGATAGATTTTCTAATGGATTTTTGAGTGACATTCCTACTGCATTTAAGGAGAACGCAAAGCCTAAAAATATCATTAAACATTTAATTAATTGTGTATTTACTTTTTTAACAATATTCATGTTTATGTTACTGTACGTATTCAAGTTACTTTGGTTTATTTGTGCTTGCATTGTTTCTCCTAAAATATTTTAAGTGGTTTTTAATCAGTTTTAAAATATATTTACTTCTCTAACACTTCGTTTGGTTATATGTTATCTTCACTCTATATAAAAGAAGATACTATAATACTTTAATAAACAAAAAATAGATTATTATAAATATTTGTTTTCTTTATTGTAATTTTTACATTTATTGTTTTATTTTTAAATACTGATCTGGTCCCTATATATGAGTAATAAGGATTATAGAATTGACATATTTTTTATTTTTAATATATTTGATCATCAAGTAAAGGTTTTATGAGGAAAATATATATTTTATATATTTTATATATTTTTTTATTATATAGCATATCCTGTTTTGGAAATCAGACAATTATTTTTAATGAAAATGAGATCTATTTGGGTGGAGATGGAGGTATAAATAAATGTAATTTTGAAGAAGTACAAGGGAAAACAAGATATTGGAGACCTCGATCTTTTCCGATTCGTGTAGTAATTAATAAAGATATATCTAATCAAAGGCGGCAAATCATTCTTCGAGCGATAAATACATGGAATGTAAGTTATCAGCAGTTTTTAACAGATCATATATCTGATTATGAAAGTAAAAAATACCCTTATAAGCTATTAGAATATCACTCTGGAGATTTAAGAACATTACTCCCGTATTGGTTTTGGTATGTATTTCCTCACTCAGCTCCTATTCTTATACTAGAACGTATTTTTTCTGTGCCTTATAAAAATTGGATTACTGTTCAAGAAATAGATGATCCTTTGATTATGGATAATAAATTATCTAATGGAGTTACAGCGGTTATCTCTGATATGAGTAATTATATTATTGCAGCAAAAATAACTATGGCATATAAGCTGATTGATCCAGATCAATGGTATGATGGTCAGCTAGAAGATTTTCAAAGTACAGATTATTTCACAATGATTTTACATCAATTAGGCCATGCAATAGGATTGGCACATGATCTTAAAACTGAAACGTTGATGCATAAGCAGCTTAAACCAGGAGATCGATTTTTGCCTAAAGCAAGAGAGATAAATTATATATTTTGTCAGTATCAAAAATATTGGAATCAGAAAACTTCATATTCAAGAGCAACAATTGAGCCTTAAATGTTTATTTGATAAGGTTTAGAAAATGTGCTTTACTTTCAAAGTCGGCAATTGGCCCCCTATGATAATTGATAGTTACGGAAATGTGATTTGTAGATTAAGTGAGCTGCGTTTTCTTAGATTAATTTTTACGAAAATAGTTAGTCTTCGGAAAGCTGTAAGTTAAAAAGAAATAAATGAACCATTTCGTCACTTACATGCATCGTTCTTTTAATTAATATTCGGATTGCAGTTACTATTTCTTGATGTTCGGTGCACTCACTTAAAGGTACAGTGCATTTTTCCGCTTCTTGTATTCTGTATTTTTCCAATAGATGGGTTATCGTTGCAAAGTCTAAATAGAAGTTACATCTTATTTGCTGAGGTTCTTTAATAGATATTTTTTCTTTGTCAAAATTGTCTCTAAAGCTGTAAAAAGCCAGTCTGTGTAGACAACGAGAAGATGCTTCACGTATTTTACTTAAAGTATCTAGGGTATTATAAGGGAGTTTTTTTTTGTTATGATGAGTAATATAGCGCAGTAACTTCGTATATCTATGAAAATGAATACGAGGTAAATGCTGAAATATATGAGAGCTGATGGGAATGTAATCATACATTATGCCACTGGTTGATCCTTCTGGATAATTTGGTGTAGATTCAATGATTTCAGCTGCTTTGTCCAACAACTGAATAGATTTATTCCAATTCTGATTTTCAAAGTAAGCTTCATTTAAGTCTTCTGGACGATAACCGCGTGCTTCTGAACTGTCAAAAGTGCGATTCCGTCCGTAATAAATGCTTAATAAATTCAGGGCAGCAATATGATTTGCATCAGCAGCTGTTTGTAGATAATTTATTCCTTCTTCTGTTTTTCCAATACATAAAGAAACAAACGCTAATTTATATACTAAATCCATATCTGAATCAGTGTTTGATTTTTCTTCTAATAATCTATGGTATTTTTGTACAGTATCATCATTTTTACAATAAAGCGTATCATTCGCTGCTAGTATATTTAATGAAAATGACAAACTGAAAAACGTAGTTAGGTATTTCACAAGTTGTACACTTAATTGATTTTTAAAGACTGTCATAAAGTGATGCCTCCAGTTAGAGTAAACTTTTAAATCATTAACTATAAACTGTCAATGATATTCTTATACGCTTAACAAGCGTAAATGGACCATTTCGTCACTTACATGGAGCGTGTTTTTTCAATTAATATTCGGATTACACCTACTATTTCTCGGTATTCGGTGCACTCATTTAAAGGTACAGTGCATTTTTCCGCTTCTTGTATTCTGTATTTTTCCAATAGATGAGTTACAACCGCAAATTCTAAATAGAAGTTACATTTTATTTGCTGAGATTCCTGAATAAATCTGTGTTCTTTTTCAAAATCGTCTCGCCAGTTGTAAAAAGCAAGTCTGTTTAGACAACGAGAAGATGCTTCACGCATTTTACTTAAAATATCTAGGGTATTATAAGAGAATTTTTTTTTGTTATGATGAATATTAGTATAGTTCAATAACGTCATATATCTACGAAGATAAAGATAAGGTAAGTGCTGAAATATATAAGAGCTAATAGGAATGTAATTGTACATTATATCACTAGTTGATCCCTCTGGATAATTTGGTGTAGATTCAATGATTTCAGCTGCTTTGTTCAATATGTGAGTTGCTGTATTCAGATTTTCAAAAAAAGCTTCATTTAATTTTTCTAAACGATTAGCGTATCCTGTAGAAGAGTCAAAAGTGCGGTTGTGTTCGTAATAAATGCTTAATAAATTAATGGCAGCAATATGTCTTGAGTCAGCAGCTTTTTGTAGATACTCCATTCCTTCTGCTGTTTTCCCCACACATAAAGAAACAATCGCTAGTTCATATACTAAATCTATATCAGTGTTTGGTTTTTCTTCTACTAATCTATGGTATTTTTGTAAAGTATCATCATTGTTACAAGGAAGCATATCATTCGCTGCCAGAGCATTTAACGAAAATAACAAACTAAAAAACATAATTGGGTATTTTATAAGTTGTACACTTAGTTTATTTTTAAAGACTTTCATAAAGTGATTTCTCCAGTTAGAGTAAACTTTTAAATCACTAAACAGTCAATGCATATTCTTATACCTCAGACTGAGGGACTTCCGATTGTGTTATCATTTGAAGAAAAAGGTCAGCTAGTTGCAAGATTTTGTTAAGAATTTCATTATGTTCAGTGCATTCTTTAAAAGGTTCAGCACAGGTTTGGGATATTTTTATTCTTTGTTGCTCTAAGGGATAAATTGTTTTAACAGCTCTTAATAGAGTATTACATTTCATTTGTTGTTTTTTATAAACATTTTCTTTGTTTTTTTGCCAGATAGGAAGAGCAGGTCTTTTTAGGCACTGTGTAGCTGCTTCACTCACTTTATTTAAAATACCAAGTGTATCATTGGTATATTTTTTATTGTTATCAATAATTAAAGAGTATTTAGTGAAATAAAGATCAGGGAGAGAGCTAAATATATGGTAACTGATATGGTTTTTAGATTCTCTAAATAACGTTTCGTCAGTGGTGTTTTTCGGGTAATTGGGTAGAGATTCAATGATTTGAATTGCCTTTGTAAAGTAATGGATATTTTGATTCCAGTTTTCTAAATCAGTAGTCATGTTTTTAGGATTAAAAGAATGATTGTTTCTATGATAAATACCTAGTAGAAAATTAGCGACAATATGATTTGCATCAGCAGCTTTTTGTAAGTAAGTTATACCTTCCTCTTCTTTTTCCAGGCAGAAAGATACTTTGGCTAAATGGTATATAGAATCAATATCTGAGCTTTCTTTTATCTGTTGATGTAAACTATGATATTTTTCCCATGTATGATTATTGTTGCAAGAAAGTGTGTAATTTACTGCTAGTGCATTATATGAAGATAAAAAACTAAGGAGTATTGTTAAGCGTTTAATCAGTTGCATACATTAGCCTGTTTTAGCACTGGAATATAAAAAAATCTATAACACAATTAACTGTATTTATTAATATTTATTTGATCAGTATATAATTTTTACATCTTTTGTCTAATTTATAACTACTTAAAATCACTTAGATTTTTTAAAAGGCGCTTGCTAGTATTTTTGCAGATAGTAGCTGCGTAAAGGCTATATTCTTTTATAGTATCATTGCTTTCACAATTGGATAGATTTTCTACTGGATTTTCTAATAAATCTCCTATTGTATTTAAGGAGAATACAAAGCTTAAAAATATCATTAAACATTTAATTAACTGTGTGTATATTACTTTTTTAAAATATTCATGTTTATGACTGCCTAGATAAAAATGTTTTTATAACATAATTTTGAAATTATTTCTTTTTAAAGAGGACTAACTTTTTAACTTTAGGAATTGGCATGATTTGCTGAAACATCTCTTTAGCTGATTCATTAATTTTATTTACGATTTCTTGATGTTCATAACATTTTTTTAAAGGCTCCTGACAACTTTGAGCTGTTTGTATTCTTTGTTTCTCCAAAGGATAAGCTGTTTCTGCAAACTTCAGAAAAGTGTTACATTTAAGTTGCTGAGATGCATATAGCATACTACGTTCTTCTTGCCATACATCAAGCGCTGGTCTGTTCAGGCACTGCTTAGCAGAGTTTTTCATTTTATATAAAATTTCCAGGGTATCGGTATAATTACTTTTGTATAATGTGTTATCATTAATAATAGTGTCGAAAGTAATAAAATATCCTCTAAAATAAAGGAAAGGCACCCCAGTAAATAAATGATAACTTATATGCTCCGTGTGCTCAATGTGTCCTATATCACCCGTTGTTCCTTTTGGGTAATCAGGTAGGTCTTCAATCATTTGCATTGCCTTTGTGTAGTAGCGAATAGCTGTGTCTATGTTTTCTAAATTATTGGAGTACTCTGAAGAGTAAAAAGTTTGATTATACCTATAATAGATACCTAATAAATAAGTTGCTGGAATATGTCCATTATCAATAGCTCTTTGTAAGAACATCATTCCTTCCGGATCTCTATCTACACATAAAGCAGTCCTGGCTAAATTATATACTAAATCAATATTATTGGTGATATCTGCTGTTTTTTCTATTTTTTGGTATAAATCACTATAGCTTTCTAAAGAATCATTCTTTTTACAAGTAACTAAATCTCCTGCTGCAATCACATTTAATGAAAATAAAAAACTAAGGAGTATTGTTAAGTGTTTAATCAGTTGCATACGTTATCCTCCTTACTTTTATATCTCAGATTGAGGGGTTACTGATTGTGTTATCATTTGTGGGGAAAATTGTATAATTAATTGTAAAATTTTATGGAGTGTTCCATTATATTCAGAGCATTTATTAAGGGGAACTATACAATTTTTCCCTGCCTGTATTCTGTGTTGTTCTAAGGGATAAATCATTTTGACAGTATTTAATAAAGCATTACATACCATTTGTTGTTTTTTGTAAATATCTTCTTTGTCTTTCTGCCAGATGGAAAGAGCCGGTCTGTTCAGGCACTGTGTAGCTGATTCTTTTACTTTATTTAAAACATCTAATGTGTCAGTAACTTTTTCTTTATTAGTTATGGGAGCGCTATTAACTGTAATAAACAGGTATTTGTCCAAATAGAGTGCAGGTAGTTGCGTAAATAACCAATAGCTGACATGATCTGTGGATTCCATAAGTTTTGTTTCTTCAGAGGATTCTTCTGGATAGTTAGGTAAAGATTCAATAAGTTCAGCTGTCTTTGTATAGTAATTAATTGTCTTGTCCCAATTTGCTGAATCAGTGTTACTTTTTGCATTGGCAGGATTAAAAGAATGATTGTTTTTATAATAAATGCCTAATAGAAAATTAGCGACAATATGATTTGCATCAGCAGCTTTTTGTAAATAAGCTACTCCCTCCTCTTCTTCTCCCAGACAAAAAGATACTTGAGCTAAATGATATATATGATCAATATTTGAATCTTTTTTTATTAATTGCTGGAGCTCATTATATCTTTCCTTGGTATGGCTACTATCACAAAAAGGTATATGGTTTGTTGCTAATCCACTATATGAGAATAGAAAAATAAAAATCGTTGTTAAATATTTAATCAGTTGCATATATTAGCCTTGTTTCTATAAAAATTAAAGAAACTGTGAGGGGTTAATTTGTTTATATTCTATATTACTCCAAGGAATACGAGGCACTGATTGTATTTGGTGAGTCATTTTTTTGGCTAATAGATACATTTGATTAATTATTTTATTATGTTCATTACATGCCTTTAAAGGAGTAATACAGTTTTGACTAATTTGTATTCTTTGTTGCTCCAAAGGATAAACTGCTTTTGCAAAATTAAGTGAAGCTGTACATCGCATTTGTTGAGCATTGTAGATAATGTCTTTTGCTTCTCTCCAGACAGAGAGAGCCTTTCTTTTTAAACATAATGAAGACGTTTCAATTATCTTATCTAAAATCTCAAAAGTGGTATTAGAAACTTTTGTTTCTTTATTAGTCATAGAATCATCAAGGGCTACAGTATATTTTTTAAAATGGAGAAAGGGTAGTTGAGCGAATAAATGATAACTAGGATAACTTGCTGATTCAATGTATTCCATATCATTAGAGGATCCTCTTGGATAATTGGATAAAGATGTGATCAGCTGTGCTCCCTTTGTGAAGTAGTGAATGGCTTGGTTTAGGTTTTTTAAACTATTCACTTTTTCTACAGAGGAAAAAGTTTGATTGAATTTATGATAAATACCTATTAAAAGCGTCGCTAAAATATGTCCTGCATCAGAAGCTTTGTGTAAATACTCTATTCCTTCTGCATCTTTATTCAGACATAAAGAAACTTTAGCTAAGTTATACACTAGATGAACATTTGAATGAGTGTCCGAGATCTGTTCTGTTAGTGTGCGTAAACTACTGTACCTTTCCTTGGTATGACTACTGTCACAAGTGAGCGCATCTTTTGTTATTAATATGCCTCTTACTGCAAATACATTGAATGAAAATAAAAAACTAAAAAATATTGTTAAATGTTTAGCAAATTGCATGTACTTATCCTTTTTCAGATTAGGGATAATGACATGAATAAAAATGCTATGACAAATATTTACTGTATTTATTGTAATTTATTTAGATAGATTATGTAATTTTTACATTTTTTGTGTATTTGTCATGACTTAACATTATAATTTTTTAATTAAGCTATTAGATTAGCTAATTTTTATTAGTGTGGAGATCTGTCAGTTTAAATTAGGAATTTAGAATTAGGAACTAATTGTATCTGAATGGTCATTATATCTGTTAGTTGAATAATTTTTTTAGTCACTTCATAATGCTGTTCAGTACACTTGATTATAGAATCAATGCAATTTTGATGGATTTGTATTCTTTGCTCTTCTAAAGGGTAAGCTGTTTCTACAAAAGTTAGTAGGGCATCACAGGTAGTTTGTTGTATTTTATAGATAGATTCACTATTTTCACTCCAGATAGCAAGAACTGGTCGGTTGATACACGCTAGAGCTGTTTCACTTATTTTGTTTAAAATATCTAAGGTATCATTGTAAGCAATGGTTTTTTTATTACGAATGATCTGCTTCAAAGTTAAGATGTATTTACTAAAATAGAAAATAGGTAGATAGGTAAATACATAAAAGCTAGTATGCATTTGATATTCAATATGTGGCATATCATTGGTTGTTCCTTCTGGATAATGAGGTGTGGATTTAATCAATTCAGCTGCTTTTGTTGCATAGAAAATGGCTTGATTCACATTTGTCAAGTTTTTGGTTTTTTCTGAGGGATTCAGCGTGTGATTTTTTTCATAGTAAATAGACAATAAATAAGTCGCCATAATGTGTCCTGCATCAGAAGCTCTCCGTAAATAAATCATTCCTTCGGTTATTTTTCCAAGACATAAGGAAGTGTGAGCTAAGTTATACCAGAGAACAGTATCTGCTATTTTTGTTTTCGATTGATGTAAGTCTTTATAATCTCTTTGCAAAGTAAGATGATTATCACAGTTAAATACGCCGTCTGTTGCTACCACACTAAATGAGAATAAATAACTAAAGAATATTATTAAATATTTTATAAATTGCATCCATCAACCTTTTTTAAAAGTATTCGTTAAATGAATCTTTTTTAGATTAAACGTTTCAATCATTGATTTCCACTAGCTACTTTATTGATTGCTTTTGAGGACTCTTCTTGCAATGTCTTTAAATTTTCACAAGATATTGAGAATTATCTAATAAAGGAGTTAATCACTGTCAGTATTATCAGTGAAATCATCTTTTGTAAATTCAGTATCTGCATCTAAATGATATTTTTGCAGGCGATATCTTAAAGCGCGTGCAGATAATCCCAATAGTGTTGCCGCTTTTCGCCGACTATGCTGTGTTTTAGTTAGCGCTCGCTCTAATAAATTTTTTTCTAAATCTCCAATCGTCTGTTCCATGTCTATCCCTTCTTCTGGAAGAGGAATTTCCAATGCATGATTCTTTTGAGTGTCATCACTGTCTCTCGCACTAATACCTTTCAAAAAAGATAAAATTTCATCCGTGTTTTCTAGCTCTCTGTCTCCTAAAATCAGTACTCGTTCAACTAAATTCTCCAACTCTCGTACATTGCCCGGATAATTATGCTGGCTGAGGATATTTAATAATGTTTGTGATAACTTTGGCATTGGCCGGCCTTGTTTTTGACTGTATTTTTTAAAAAAATACTGAGCTAAAGGCAGAATATCTTCTCTTCTTTCCCGTAAAGGCAGCAAATGAAAACGAACCACATTTAAACGATAAAACAAATCTTCTCTAAACTGCCCGTTTCTCATCATTTTTTCTAAATTCCTGTTCGTTGCTGCTATCAGACGAATATCTATTTTTTTATCTTCCACGTCCCCCACCATGCGAATAATTTTCTCCTGCAGCGCTCGTAATAATTTCGGTTGCATCTCTAAGGGTAGTTCCCCTATCTCATCCAAAAATAAAGTGCCTTTGTCAGCTAATTCAAAAAATCCTTTTTTATCCATCACTGCTCCTGTAAAGGAACCTTTTTTGTGACCAAATAGTTCTGACTCAATTAAGCTGTAGGGGATTGCAGCGCAATTAACAGCTACGAACGATTGATCCTTAATTGAACTATATTGATGAATTAACCGTGCAACGACTTCTTTTCCAGTGCCACTTTCTCCAGTGATTAATATTGTTGCTAATGATTCAGAAATTTGCTGAATATCATGATCTACTTTCTTCATGGCAGGGGATTCACCAATCATTTGAATCTCACCACGCGTTTGACTCAGTTCACGAGTTAATAATTGGTTTTTTTCTTCCAATTTTTTCAAATCAAAAGCAGACATAATGATCATTTTTATCTCATCCACATTGAAAGGCTTGGTTATGTAATCATGCGCTCCTATTTTCATTGCCTTTACCGCTGTACCAGCGCTTCCGAAAGCAGTGATCATGATAAAAATAATTTGAGAGTTAACAGCTTTTCCTCGCTCTAATAATTCCAAACCAGACATACGAGGCATCTGTAAATCGGAAATAACCAGATCAAATGACTTTTGTTGAATTAACTCCAGTGCTCTTTGTCCATCTTCAGCTAAAGTCACTTCAAATAAATGACCTAATTCTGAGGACATTTTTCGGAATAAAATAAGAAAAAACTCACGAATAGATTGTTCATCATCCGCAACAAGAATTTTTTTGTGCATAAGAGTAACTTAAGCGCTTTTTGTTTGCGCCATCTCCCCTGGAACAAAAACAGAATGAATCGGAAACCGCACTGTGCAAATCGTACCCTTGGTAGAAACGCTATTTTGAATATTTAGTTCCTTATCTGTTTTGGAATTTAGTAGCGTATCTGTTGATGAGTTAATTGCTTTTTCTTTCATCTCTGCTTGGGACATTTGTTTATTTTGGAAGGAGATATGTCCCCCATATGCTGAGATTAACTTGTGTGCAATAGATAAACCTAAACCGGTGCTTCTCCGGCCATGACTTTTTCTAGAATAAAAAGGATCAAAAATATGAGTGAGATCCTTTTTATTAATACCTGAACCATTATCTTTAATCTGCACGACTATCCATTCATTGTCATCAAAGCTAGCTATCTCTAAATGCCCGTTAGGTTGTCCTTCCATCGCTTCGCAGGCATTTTTTATAAGGTTTAAAAAAATTTGCTTTAAACGATCGGCTGATGCTTGAATTAAACCCTGTGCTTGTAATGTAAAATGGTGAGTGATATGTTCCCAGCGAGAGTTTACCCGTACATGATCCAATAATTCTTCTAAAATGGAATTTACGGATAACGTTTCTATGTGGCTATCCACCATGACTGATTTTTCATCAACTGTATAATCCAAAAAGTCACTAATAATTCGGTTTAAACGGCTGACTTCACTTAGTGTAATATCCATTAATCGCTTATTCTCTGATTGATTCCTATTATGTAGATCCAATAGTTGAATACTACCACTAATGCTGGATAGAGGGTTTCTAATTTCATGGGCAATCCCGGCCGCCATTTTTCCGATAGAAGAAAATTTTTCCTTTTCTCTTACTTTGTGTTCCATTTCACGTAAGTGAGTACAGTCCTGAAATAAAACTAAATATTTTTGTGTTTCTTTGCTGGGTTTAGATGCAGTATATGTCCACCAGTCGTCATTTTTTTGTTCCTTTTCCTCAAATGGAGAAATAAATATTTCAATATTTTTTTTATTTAATTCTTGGCCATACTCAGTTTCCAATTGATTAGAGTTTTTCACCTGACCGGATGAGATGTGTTGTGCGAGTTTTGGAAATACGTCTTGCACAGCACATGAAAAACCAGTTGGTAAATTCAGTAATTGCTGTGCTGCTTTGTTGGAATGCACGACATGTAAATCTTCATCTAAAATAAAAAGTCCCATATGGATGCTACCAACAATCCGTTCATTTAAATGAGATAGATTTTGTACAGCTGTACCCGCTTTTAATAAAGACCAATTCAAATGTTCCACTTGTTGGCCAAAAAAGCCACTTAATCCGGCGACTAATACAAAAGCAGTGTTATTTAAAATAAATGGCATAGTTAAAGAAGCGTGTACGCCAGGCTGAGCTAAAATTAGCACCCATGAAAACAGAATAGATACCCATATACCTTGTATAAAAGCACCTTTGTATCCTCCCATTAATCCAGCACTAGCGATTTGTAGAAGATAGACAAAGATGAGTACGGAATATAAAACAGGCATTACAGCGCTGAGACATACTGTCATCCAAATCGCATCAAAAAATAAAAATGACCAACATAAAAACCGGCGATTTTTTATTTTCTCATGAAAATAAAAGTACACAAAATCAACAGATAAAGAAACAAATAAACATAAATAAGCATATACCCAAATATCTGAATTTAGAAATAATGGTTGTACAAATTGATATAAGGTAAAGCCAATTAATAATAAGCCATGTATCGCTGAGTGTGTACACAGCACTAGGAAGGACCAGTTTGTTGGTGAATGCACAGATACAAGCTGGTGATCAAAAGTTCTCAAATGGTTGTTCATGTTAAAAACCTCCTGCGGCGCCGGCTAATTTGAATATAGGTAAGTACATGGCAATCACAACAAAAGCGACAAAACCACCTAAAACAACAATGAAAATCGGTTGAATCATATCTGCAATTGCTGAAGCGGATGCTTTTACTTGTTCCTCGTAAAATTCAGATACTTTTTTTAATGTTGCATCCAACTTTCCTGTTTCTTCACCAATAGAAATCATTTGTGATAACAAATGAGGAAAAATTTTCTCTTTGGAAATTGATTGTGCAATAGATTGTCCGCTTTCCACTCTGGCAATAGCAGTTTGGATTGCACTCTCTACTAGATAATTGTTGGAAGCAGTGGAAGCATTGTTTAACGCTTCTGTCACATTTACGCCAGAAGCTAGTAAATAAGAAAGTGTTTTAGTGAAACGGGCTAAGCTGTTTTTTCTAACAATTGGCCCCATGATTGGTAATACCCAAAACAATTGATCTTTAAATTTTCTACCTGCCGGGGAAAATAAATACATGAAAAATGCTATCGGCGCAGCAACTAATGTAAATAATACTAATAATAAATTATTAACAAAAAAGTCACTGATGCTCATTAATACTTTCGTCATTGCTGGCAGCTCACTTCCAGCGCTCTCAAACACACTGGCAAATTTTGGCACCACGAATACCATCAAGCCTATTACAATGGCAACACCCACGGATAATACAAACATAGGGTACATCAGTGCTTTTGTAACCTTTGATCTCAGCCGGTCACTGCTCTCTATATCATCAGCTAGCTGAGCTAAAAGTACGTTAAGTTTTCCACTGGATTCACCGGCTTGAACTAAAGAGAAAAATAAATTGTTAAAAACAGCTGGATGTTCCGCTAAAGCCTCTGATAGGTTTTTTCCTTTATCTACACTTTTAATTAATTGGGATAGTATATTTTTTAGCACAGCAGATTGTGTAATAGGCTGTACAATCTGAAGAGATTGTATGATGGGCACTCCGGATTCCACTAGGAAAGCCAATTGTCGGGAGAACACCACTAAATCTCTTTGGGCAACGATAGAACCAGAACCCAGTTTGAGTATAGATTGTTTTTTTTTGATAAAGATGGGTTGTAGTTTTCTAAGATTAAGTACACGGATAGCCTCATTCTGGTGTGCTGCTTTAATCTGGCCTGTTACTACTTTGCCATCTTCTCTAGCTGCTTTAAATGTAAATGTATTCATAATGCCTCTAACTATGATCCTTAAGCACTTCTTGCTTTTTTATATCCGGATCTTTGTAATAAGTTTATTAATTCCTGTTTGTCTGCGCTTGCTAATAGTGCAACTTGCTCTGTAATAATTCTTTTCATGCATAGCTCACATAAAGATTGATTCATAGTAATCATTCCCATTGCTTTGTTAGTTTGCATAAGAGAATAAATTTGACCCACTTTGCCTTCTTTGACTAGATGCCGTATAGATTGAGGAAATAACAATACCTCAATAGCTGGTACGCGTCCTTTACCATCAGCAGTTGGCAATAGTTTTTGACAAATAATTCCTTGTAATACCATACTCAATTGGTTTTGAATAAGTAATCTTTCTACATCACTAAACACACCTGTTAATCTTTCAATGCCATGATAAGATGTATTGGTGTGTATTGTCCCAAAAGTTAAGTGTCCTGTTTCTGCTATTTTTAGTGCAGTAGCAATGGTGCTTTTATCTCTCATTTCACCCAATAAGCACACATCCGGATCCATACGTAAAACCGCTTTCATAGATTCATCAAAATCTTTAACATCTTTTCCTACTTCTCTTTGATTAACAATCCCTTGTTCGTGAGGATAAACAAACTCAATAGGATCTTCCATCGTGACAATGTGACATTTTTTAGTCTTATTAATTTCATTGATCATAGCCGCTAAAGTAGTGGATTTACCGGAACCGGTTGCACCAGCTACTAACACAAGACCATAAGGTTTTTTTGTTAGTTCCATTACAATTGGAGGTACTCCAATGTCCTTAATATCTGGTACGGCAACAGGTATTTGACGAAAAACACCGGCGACAGATTCTTTTTGATAAAATAAGTGTGCACGAAATCGGCTATGTTCACCAATGGCAAAACTAAAATCTAAATCTTTTTTTGTTTCAAATATGCCTTTTTGTTCATCAGTGATAGTAGAGTAACAAAGTTCCTTACATTGCTTAGATGTAAGAACTTCTACATTTAGTTGGATCAATTGCCCTCCTACCCTTAATACTGGGGGCACATTAGATGTAATATGAATATCGGAAGCTTTTTCCCGAATCGCTGTTTTTAAAATTTGCATCATTGAAATCATAAAACGTATCCTCTTTCTTAATCACTCATTGTGCCATATAGGACTTCATTAACAGAAGTTTGTCCCTTTATTAGACATTGCAAAGCGCTTTGTCGTATAGTCATCATTTTATTTTTATGGATAGCTATGTCTTTTAATTCTTTAAGAGATTGTTGTGTAATGATACCTTCTTTTAAAGTTGGAGTCATTTCTAACACTTCAAAGACTGCTTGTCTTCCTTTGTAGCCAAGGTTATTGCAATGAGTACAACCTTGTCCTTTGTCCATGATATGAGGAAGAGAGTTTTTAGCTAACTCTGGTGCTAATCCCAGATTTATTAATTCTTGCTCTGTTATCTTATTTTGTTTTTTGCAATTAGGGCATAGCAGACGAATCAGTCGTTGTGCAATAATTAGTGATGTGTTTTCCGCCACACTATAAGTGGGTACTCCAATATCCACTAAACGTGTGACAGTTGCTACTGTATCATTTGTATGCAAAGTACTAAGTACCAAGTGTCCTGTTGCGGCTGCTCGGTATGAAATATTAGCTGTTTCTAAATCTCTAATCTCACCCACTAAGATGACGTCCGGATCTTGACGTAAAAACGTTCTAAGAACGTTAGCAAAGGACAAACCAATCTTTTGATTAACTTGTACTTGATTGACACCTTGTAACTTATATTCCACAGGATCTTCCGCTGTGGAAATATTTTTATCCGGAGTATTTAATTCTTCCAGTCCACTATAAATAGAGGTTGTTTTTCCACTACCTGTTGGTCCTGTTATTAATATAAAGCCTTGGCTTTTACTTAAGTGTTTTATAAATATTTCTGTTTGTTCTTCGGACATTCCCAAATTAGTGATAGAGCCAGCACCAATATTAGAGTTAAGTAGCCTCATAACAATTTTTTCTCCATGTACAACCGGCACACTACTTACTCTTAAATCTACTACTTTAGTGCTTAATTGCACTTTGCATCGACCGTCTTGAGGTAGTCTTCTTTCACTAATGTCCATTTTGGATAACACTTTAATTCGGTTAATAATGGACATAGAAAGATTCTGAGGTGGTTTCATGTATTCCGACAAACATCCGTCTACTCGAAATCGCACACGGAATGATTTTTCATATATTTCTATATGAATATCTGAAGCTTCCAGCCTAATACCTTCCGTAATAATGTAATTAACTGTCTTAGTGACTGGTTCACTATGTACTGCAGATAGATCAACAATATTTAGAGACATTTTTTCATTTTCTTCAGCTTGATCCATTACGGAGAAAATATTTTTTATTTCATGGCTAGCCAAGCTGTCGACGTATATTTTGTTTATCATTTTTTGGATTTCATTTCGTTCAGCAACGACCGGTTGGATTTTTAATCCCATTGCCATTGAAATGTTTTCTTTGGCTTCTATATCTCCCGGGTCGTAGAAGGCCACAATCACAGCATCTTCTATTTGCATCACTGGTATCAGTCCATATTTCTCACACACTTTTTTTGGAATTTTTTTACAAAGATTAGGATCAGGATTGAGTTGATTAAAATCAATCTTTTGTAAATTGTATTGCTCTGCTAATTGTGTTGCTAATTCTGTGTCTGAAACGCCTTCTTTTAAAAGGCTTTGTATATGTTCTTGCCTGGTGGGGCTGTCTAACCCGCGCGTTTGCAGTGAACTCACTTTGTTTTTTATTAAATTTTTTTGTGATCTTAGCTGGATATCCATGGCTGTTTGTTGCTCTGTTTTTGATCGTGATTTCATCTGAGTGGATGGTTTGGTTGATCCATCAGATTTATATAAATCTGTAAAGATAGTTTTTTTTATTTTTTTAAGTGCCATCTTATATTCCTTATAATTCAGCCAATCAAAAGTTTTGAATAATGACTATAGAAGATAAGTTATGTTTTAGTGCATACTGATCGGCTAAAGGGATTGAAATCTAAATAAAAATAAATGCTTTAAATGTAAAAGTGAGTTGTATTTACTTCGTGAGTTTACTTAGCAATTGTTTGTTTTGGAGAAATATTGCTGCACTTGCTGGATGTCTTGCTGAATTTGATGAGTGAGTGCTGTCACACTAGAAAATGACTGTTCCGGTCGAATATATTGCAAAATTTCTACTTCACACTCGGAATCCTGCCATTTTATGTTTTTTTCAATAACATGCACCTCTATTTTATGAGTTTGTTTGGCAGAAAAAGTAGGACAAAAGCCTATGTTGACTGCTGCTGGTTGGTGGTTATTAGCTATTTTTACTTGTGCGACATACACTCCATTTGCTGGAAGTAGTTGCTGCAAGTTTGGTTTGAGGTTAATTGTTGGAAAACCTAGACTTTTGCCTCGGTTTGCACCTTTTATGATTGGAGCTTTTATAGCAAAAGGTCGGTTTAGCAGAGCAGACACTGTATCCCATTTACCAGTTAGAATGGACTGACGAATTAAAGAACTAGAGACAATGCGGCCTGCTTTCTTTAAATGAGGCATAATTTTCACCTCAAAATGATATTTTTTACCCAGCTTTGTTAAAAGTTGTCCACTCCCTGTTCCTCCTGTTCCAAACCGAAAGTTTTCTCCAACTACGACTACTTCTGGTTGAAGCATACGTACAATGCGTTGAGAAATAAATTCCTCTGGAGATAATTGTGAAAAATCTTTTGTAAAAGATTCTACAATGATGTGATTTAAGCCTGCTTGTTGTAGCAAATGTAGAACCTGATTTGTTGTACATAAACGGTATCGTTTCTGTTCTGGCTGTAGTATTTCCATTGGGTGTGGATCGAAAGTGTATAAAATAGAGGAGGATTTTCTTGCTTGAGCTAGTTGTAAAACATGGTTAATAATGTGTTTGTGCCCAATATGCACGCCATCAAAATTACCAATTGTTATTATTCCTGATTTAGCTACTGTATTGTCCATATTTTGCTGAGAATTTTCTGCATCTGTGTTGCCACTGCATGATAGTTACTATTTATTATTTGTACGTAAAATTTTATTGTTTACCAAACATAACATGAGCTAGCACTTCAGCTTGAGCAGCTATTTGGTTGCCGACCGAAGCGACTCCCTCGCCCCAGTAAAATGAAGATCGATTTTTCGTGATGACCACTTTTAAGTCCAGTACATCTCCAGGTTCTACTGGTCTTTTAAAACGTACTTTGTCTAATCCGGCAAAAAATACTTGTTGAATGGGAGGATCATTTGGCATAGCTGCACAACATAAAGCGCCTGTTTGTGCTAAAGCTTCTAAAATTAATACTCCTGGCATTATTGGTCGGTTCGGAAAATGTCCTTGGAAAAATGGTTCTCCACCGGTTACATTTTTTCGTGCCCGACATATTCGTCCTGGAATTTCACCTGGTATTTTTTCCGTTAGACTAAGTACACGATCCACCATTAAGAATGGATAACGATGAGGAAGTAGTCTTTTGATACCCTCTAAATCCAAAAATGGATTACGTGAAGACACCATGTAATTTTCCTACTTACCTTTATATTTTTTCTTGTAAGCTTTGACTACTTTATTTGTCATGTCCCATTTGGGTTGCACCCACAAGATAGTATCTTTATTACGTATTATGCTGGCTTTTTCTTTTTGAGCCACCTTTGTAATCACTGCTTTTATACGCTTGATAAATTTATTTTTTAGATCCGCTTCTTTTTTTTGGAAGGCAATATCTTTTTCTTTTATAAACTGTTCCATGGATAATTGCATTCTCTGTAATTTTTCATATTGTTTTGCCTTTTCATTTTCTGAAAGAAGTGCAATGTCTTCTTTAATTTTTTCCACTTGTTTTTTGTATTGGTTGCTTTTGTTACGAATAATTTTTTCTACTCGTGCACGTTCTTTCTCCATTTCCTTTTGAATTTTTTTCTGTTCTCCTGTTCTAACTGCTGCTTCATTAACACTCACATAGGCTATCGTTGGATGGCCTGATGTATGTTGCTTTGCCACTGCAGTCAAACTTGTCCCAATTAATAAAGCACATATAATATAGTATTTCATATAAATCCCCTTCGTGTAATTCTGTACAGTTATGACCTTTATAACATTACTTGCATAATTAAATCTACTTCTGAGTGCTTGTTTTTGTTACTGGTGCTGCATTTTTTGGTGGTGTACTCTGAGTCGCTGGTGTATTTTTAGTAGCTGGTGCACTTTTAGTTGTACTGCTGGTTGCTGGTGTATTTTTAGTAGCTGGTGCACTTTTAGTTGTACTGCTGGTTGCTGGTGTATTTTTAGTAGCTGGTGCACTTTTAGTTGTACTGCTGGTTGCTGGTGTATTTTTAGTAGTTGGAGGTGTCTGTTGAGAAACAGATTTATCAGTTTTATTTTTACTGTTACAATATGGACATTGTGCATGATCTTTAGCACTACAGTTTACTTTTTTACCATCTTTTACGTAAGAACATTCTTTGTGATGATCTTTTTTATCTCCTATGCCGCATTTGCCACAATGTGCGAAAGCTGCATTAGGTACTATCAGCCAAATAAAAATAAGACTAATTAATAATTTCATGAACTTTTCCTTATATTTATATTCAGAAAGCGCCAGCTTGACATATTATTCGCCAATTGTCATTCAAATGTTTCTAATAAAATAGCTAACAATCTATTGTTCACCAGCTTTTGATTATTTCTGACTTCAAGGGCTTCCCTACTGCTATTTTTCTATTTATTTGGAGAATTTCTGTTTCGTTTCTCGCCTCGATCGTACAGACACCTTTAAAGGCACACCTTGTAAACTCCATTGATTTTGAATCTGGCGAATGAGAAAACGGCGATAAGCTGGTGAGACTGCTTTAGGATAATTAGCAAAAGCAATAAAGTGGGGAGGTGTATGATTTGTTTGGGTAAAGTAATAAAACTTCACATCCTGCACGCCGCAAACCGGGGAAGGGGTTTTGCGGGTTGCTGCTACTAAAAAGTGATTTAGCTCTGAAGTAGTAATGCGGAAACATAATTTTTTATATAATTGATCCACTGTTTTTAATAACACGCCTAAGCCTTTTTTTCTTAAGGCACTTGTGAACACGACTGGCAGATTGGAATGAAATATAAATTTTTTCTGAATTTTTTTACGATACTCTTTTTTGGTTTCATTTGCTAAATCCCATTTATTGATTACTAGAATAACTGTTTTATGTTCATTAGCACATAATTCTAATAATCTGGCATCTGGTCGGCTGGGATCTGTTGTTGCATCTACTACTAATAATATTAAATCTGCTATTTTGAGGCTTTGCTTCAGCTTTAATCCTGCTAGTGTTATAGGGATATCGTTTTTACCTTCTAACCGGCAAAAGCCGGCGGTATCCATTAACACATAAGTAAAGCCGCGATACTGAAATTGATCTTCCACTATATCCACTGTTGTGCCTTTTAAAGAGGAAGTTAGCATTCTATTCCGCTTCAGAAGTGCATTACATAGCAGGCTTTTTCCCACATTTGGTTTTCCTAGAGTTAATATTTTCACTTGTGCCGGTGAAGTTTGGTCGGTGTGTTGGCTATTTTTTTGGCTTTGTTGTTTGTTCTGGTGAATATGAGTCGAAACCCATTCCACGATTTCAGTAACTCCCTTATCTGATTCAAAAGCGCAAGGCAAAAGGTCTACTCCCAAGCTAGCAAATTCAGCGAGTAATTGGTCTGTTTTCTTCCATTGATCCACTTTATTAACAATAGTTAAAAAAGGTTTGCCGGACTTTTTAACCATGCGAAATGTTTTTTTATCTGTATCTAAGCATCCTGCACGAGCATCCATGACGAATAGTAGAAGATCTGATTCTGTAATCGCTTGGTGTACTTTTTGATCGATCAGGCGTGACAGATCTGCGGAGCTGTTACCGATTGTTGGATGCGACTGGCTCCATAGTCCACCAGAATCCCATATTTCAAAATCTGTTCCCCACCAGGATACTGCTTGTTTTAAAATATCTCGTGTAACGCCTGGTTGATTTAATACTAAAGCTTTTCTTTTTTGTACTAGACGATTAAATAAAGATGATTTGCCCACATTGGGACGACCAATAATTAAAACTCGCTTTAACATTTACTATCCTTGCATTTGAGTATAAGGGGATACGCCTAGCTTTTTTAAAGCAGACAAAGCTGCTGCTTGAGTGGCTTCTTTTTTGCTCTTACCTTTTCCTTCTCCCAGAGAATTGTTTTCCACACATGCTTTCATAGCGAATATCTTTTCATGCTGTCGACCAGAGACACTGACCGTATGATATACTGGGATTTTTTGGAATTTTTTTTGAACAAACTCTTGTAAAATACTTTTGTAATCTCGATTAACAGGGCCTTCTTTTATTTTTTGACCCAAAATCATTTTCACAATTTGTTGGGTTTTTTGGTAGCCACCATCTAAATAGACAGCTCCTATGATAGCTTCTAGCACACAGGCTAACAGACGGGGTTTTAATCGTCCTTTATCACGCATCTCTGAAGTGCCAAGTTTTATGTCTTGATCTAATTTTAGTTGTAATGCTAGTTCAGATAAATCAATCGTATTGACTAAGGAGGCTCTCATTTTAGATAAGTCTCCTTCATCGGCAGTGGGATATTCTGCCATGAGCAGATCACTTACGCATAAATCAAATACTGCGTCTCCTAAAAACTCTAGTCGTTCGTTGTGTTGCTCGTGTCCATTTTCATTTGCGTGGCTTTTATGAGTCAGCGCTTGCATTTTTAATTGAGTATTTTTGAAAGAATAACCAATACGCTTTTCCAGCAAATCGGTATTTTTAAAATTAAGTTGTGTATTAACTTTATGTCGCCAAAAAAATAATAAATTTTTTGTTTTCATTTGATTATTTGGTCCTTTGTAGCTAACAAATCCTTTGCAATAATGTGGGGCGATCGACGGGGATTGAACCCGCGACAGCCAGAACCACAATCTGGTGCTCTACCAACTGAGCTACGACCGCCATATTATAATTTGAACTTTATGCATGCAGTATATAAAAATCAACCACTAATTATAGGAGCAGATTTGTTTTATATAATAAATTTATTTATTCAGTGGTTTTAAAACGGCATAATGCTGTGGTTGGCTTTAATATTTATAGTTTGCGCAATTGATATCAAAAGAATACTTGTATAAAAATGGTTATATCAGGGGTTTTGCATTTTTTATCCTTTTACACTAAAGTGGGTGTCTTACTTTAGCTGAGTGTCAATAAATTGCTTGATCCATTATCTAAAAACTTATATGACATATTTATTCTGATGAGACGAAATATTAAATTGTTTTACTTATTTTTCTGCTTATTGTTTTGTTTTAGCATTCATTGGTCTGCTTTTTCATTGATTCCTTTTGCGGATGATGGACGACTTTTACGTAGAGGGAATGATGCGTACGTATTTTATAGTCATGTAGCTCACTATAAGGGTTCAGCTGTTTCCCAGCGGGTGTTTAATTGGGACGTTATTGGTCGTTGGGATCAGGGAATTTCTACGTATCAAAATTTAAATAAGAGATATTTTTTAGGTATTGGTCGATCAGGGTTACAAGGTGGGGCTTTTGTTAAATGGGTTCCAATTTCAGATGATAGATATCGGCCGGCTTTAGGTATTGTTGTTGGTTCTGGATATAGGGTGGATAGGTTTTGGCGTGTTCAATCTATTATAGATTTAAAATTGCATTTTATAGCACTATATTTACAGCCATTTATTAGCAAAGAGTTCAACACAGTCATTGGCCCTATTATTCCATATATTGCTTTGCCAATGATTACGCAGACGAGGTTATCTGGTATTCAAACAAATTTTATGGTTCAGGCAGTTTTTGGATTACGAGGCGAATTATTTTTTATTTATTTTCATAAGTTTGAATTGAATGTGGAAGTTAGTTATGGCTTAACTTCGGCAGATCCCAAATATGTTAGTGTTGGTATTATTACCAGTTTATAATAAGCATCAGAAAATGCTTAAAAATTTTATTTCATGTGTAATTTCATAGAGGTTAATCTGTAATCAGACCGTGGCGCATTTAGGTAGTAGGGCCACGTGGTGTAGGTCGCTGTGAATAAAGTTTGTATATGGTATTATTTGGTGAATGCGACCGAATGGGAGCATTTGTAGGTGTAGTTTTCTATAAGGTTAGTGTGTAATCGGACCGTAGCGCAGCCTGGTAGCAATGCTACCTGTGGTGGAGGTCGCTGTAAATAAAGTTTGTATATGGTATTATTTGGTGAATGCGACCGACTGGGAGCATTCATAGGTATAGTTTCTATAGAGGGTAGTGTGTAATCGGACCGTAGCGCAGCCTGGTAGCGCGCCACCTGTGGTGGAGGTCGCTGTAAATAAAGTTTGTATATGGTATTATTTGGTGAATGCGACCGACTGGGAGCATTCATAGGTATAGTTTCTATAGAGGGTAGTGTGTAATCGGACCGTAGCGCAGCCTGGTAGCGCGCCACCTGTGGTGGAGGTCGCTGTAAATAAAGTTTGTATATGGTATTATTTGGTGAATGCGACCGACTGGGAGCATTCATAGGTATAGTTTCTATAGAGGGTAGTGTGTAATCGGACCGTAGCGCAGCCTGGTAGCGCGCCACCTGTGGTGGAGGTCGCTGTAAATAAAGTTTGTATATGGTATTATTTGGTGAATGCGACCGACTGGGAGCATTCATAGGTATAGTTTCTATAGAGGGTAGTGTGTAATCGGACCGTAGCGCAGCCTGGTAGCGCGCCACCTTGGGGTGGTGGAGGTCGCTGGTTCAAATCCAGTCGGTCCGACCATTTTGGTTATAAATATTTAAAATTATTTAATTTCTTAATAAACTTTTACGTGATTTTTTGGAGGCATTTTTTATTAATATTTTTTTAACTCTTTACTTAGAAAAACGGTAAATAACTTTTACTTATGATTGTTTTTAAAGCAGCTTTCATAAAATAACTTGCAAACTTTAATTGCTGAACATGTACAATGAGCAATGTAGTTGTTATAATAAACTTAGCTAAAAAATGTGCAATAAATGAGAAAATATCGTTTTTTACTGGACAAAATGAACTAAGAATGACATAATACTCATAATAATTATGAGGTTTATGTAATGGCTAGGAAGAAAACAAAAAAAACTCCTTCAGAGATTCTTTATCAAGTGGCTGAGGGGCAACAAGGGCTCTTTACTGCTCGTCAAGCTATTCAGGCTGGTTATGATGAGAGAAACCATTCTTATCATGTTAAGTCAGGTAACTGGATAAAAGAACATAGAGGTATTTATCGTCTAAACAATTTTCCTTATTCTCCCGATTCACAGCTTAGCCTCTGGTCTCTTTGGTCTTGTAATAGAGAAGGAGAGATTCAAGGGGTCTATTCCCATGAAACAGCTCTTCAGATTTATGATCTATCTGATCTATCTCCTTCTAAACTACATATGACAGTACCTATACATTTTAGAAGGAGTACGGTACCTGATATTCTGGTTCTTCATAAATGTATTCTCAAACCATCAGATTGGCGAACTATAGCAGGCTATCGTGTTACCACTCCAACCCGAACACTTTTTGATATGTTCTGTTCAGATATTTCAAAGGCATTTATAATTCAAATTATAAGAGAAGGACTTTCCAGAGGACTCTTTCCAAAACAAAAGCTGGAGCAGTATAGACTGGTTGAGCATGTAAATAGATTTAAGGTAAGAGATAAACATGCCAACTAAAAAATATAACACTCCTCATGCCTTTCTAATGGCCATCAATGATCGTCTGAAAACTATTTCTGAAAAGGAAAAAATTTCTATTGTTCGTCTCCGAAGACACTTAGCTTTTGATCGCCTATTAACTCGCTTGTTTAAGGTAAGTAAATGTCCATGGGTTTTAAAAGGTGGTTATGCTATGGAATTACGAATAAAGCGCGCTCGGGCTACAAAAGATATTGATCTTGCTATGTTTGAACATCTCATATCATCAAAAGATCCGAAGAAAAGATCCTCTGCTATACATGAGCTACTTGTTTCTGCAGCTGATCTTGATTGTAATGACTTTTTTACCTTTGAAATCTCTCAATCTTCTATGGAACTGCTTGGTCCTCCAGAAGGAGGTTCACGCTTTCCGGTAAACTCCATATTAGACGGAAGAACTTTTGCTAGATTTCGTATTGATATTGGAGTGGGTGATGCATATATAAGACCTCTTGAAAAATTAAAAAGTAGAGATTGGCTAGGTTTTGCTAATATCAAGGCTATTTCTTTTCCCACTATTTCAAAAGAACAACAATTTGCAGAAAAATTTCATGCTTATACTATGTCTGGCCGAGATAATTCACGTGTAAAAGATCTCGTAGATATTGTATTACTGATTCAAAAGGGCAAGATGTCTAAATCAAAAGTAAAAGAATCAATTATAAAAGTATTTCAAATCCATAATGTTCCAGAGATACCTTTAAAGCTTCTTCCTCCACCTCCTTCATGGCCTCGGACTTTTTCAAAGCTGGCAAATGAATGTAAAATGAATGTTACAATAGATGAAGCATTTCAAGAATTAGTTTCTTTTTATTCAAAGTTGAAAATAAATTCTGAAAAATAATTGTTAATTTCTTTTTCTTAATTATTGTTTATTAGATTAGGCGGTTTTTTTTAGAGCTTCGTTTACTTCATCAAGGATATGATTTTTAATATCTTTTGAGTTGGAGTTTTCATTATTAATAAGCGTTACAGTTTCTCTATACTCTTTAGCTTGAGCTAATTTTGTGAATTCTACATTTACACCTAATTCATTACACTTTTGTTCAATGTGATCTAATTCAACTTTAAAAAATTCTTTTCTATTATTAACACGATTGACACGAAATCCATTAAATGATTCATGAAGTTTTTGCTCGTTTCTAATTTCATCAAGTTTGTATTTGTAGGCAACACTGTCCTGAAAATCATAATGAGGAGTATAGTGTCCGTGGAGATCATTTCTAAATCATCTTGATAAGTAGCATGTTCTTTTTTTAAATTTTTATAAGCATTTTCTAATTCTTTGATTTGCTTAACAAGCATATCTTTTTTAATAGTTCTTTCTTTAACAGCTTTATTAATATTAATAAGGGGGATAATATTTCTTTAATAGAAAACGATATCGTTTTATTTTATTCCATTGCTTCCAGGATAAATGCCCAAAAAACAGTACAGTAAAAAATAAAATACACCCTATTAGTGGATTCATTAAGATGTTTTATCGGCCTATTTAATTTAAAAATAAATGATTTATATGGATTTTTTCCAAATTATATAGACTAATTTGTTATTGAGCATAAAGCTATTTTTGTGTGATTTTTAGATGATATTCCGATTAGGAAAAGTTGGAAACAAGTTAACAAAGAGAAGTAAAAGTAAGTCCTGTTACTAGGATAAATAATTAGATTTCATTTAATTTAATTAGTTTGTTTATTTGTATGTGTAATATTTACATAGTGTTAGTTAAATAAAACCCATTAAGAGTAATTTTATGTATTATGAGAATAACACTATTTTTATAGTGATTACTGTTTAAAAAATAGTGAATATAACAAGTGATTGAGTAGTTGTAATAACACATAAAATTAGTAGGTAAACATGTTTTTAAGATTGTATTTTATTTTATATTTTCTTCTGATTTCTTTTCAAGCTTTTTCCCTAATTTGTCAGGATAATTTTTCAACAGGTTCTGTGTTTGTGTCGTTTGCTCAGAAACAAATAGGAGAAAGTTGGGTGGATGAAATGGGAATTCAATGGCAACAACGAATTACCCGTGCGACTCGCTATTGGAGTAGAAAAGACGCCCGGAAATTTTTAAATTTTTTAGACAATCGCATAGGAATAAAGGATACAATTGAAAGAATAAAATTTCCATCTTATTTGAAGAATATAAGGTATCAAAATTTTATAAATAGAGTGTCTTTGTATGAGGAATATATAGATGAGTCAGAAGTAACAATACACTTGCGAAAATCATTCGGAGGATTTAGTCAAGGGCAGATAGATGAAATAAGAGCAGTCATTGAGTATGTGAAAATCTACATAGGAGAAGAGGATATGAAAAAACGTATGGAACAAGATCTACTAGGTTTTTCTAAAGCTAATCTATTAGCGTTAAAACGAATCGTAAGGTATATGGAAATGCACATAGGAACTGACTTGACAAAGGAAAAAATGAAGAGAGATTTAGCAAGTTTTTCTCGATTTAGATTGATTCAGTTAAAGCAATGGGAAAAAGACCTTGGTGTTGAAGCACTTAAAGATCTTTTTGAGCGGTACAACTTCAAACATGTATTACGATTAATCCATTAGAGATAGAAAATGTTTTTAAGATCATTTTTTATTTTATATTTTTTTCTAATTCCTTTTCAGGGTTTTTCCCTGGTCTGTCAGGATAGTTTTTCAACAGGTTCTGTGTTTGTGGCGTTTGCTCAGAAACAAATAGGAGAAAAAATTGGGTGGATCAAATGGGTGCTCAATGGGAGTACAGGATTACTCATGCAACACGACATTGGAGTCAGAAAGATGCAGAAGATTTTTTAAATTTTTTACAAAATCGCATAGGAATAGAGGATACAATTAAAAGAATTAACCTCCATCTTATTTTAGATTGATGAGTTATCAGAGTTTTATGAACAGAGTATCTTTGTATGAGGAATATATAGGTAAGTCAGGAGTAACGATACGATTGCGAAAATCATTAGGAGGGTTTGATAAAAGGCAAGTAGATGAAATAAGAGAAGTAATTGAGTTTGTAGAAAGCTATATAGGAAAAGAAGCAACAAAGGATCTGATGAAAAGGAATTTACGTAGTTTTTCTGAAGCTAAGCTTTCGGAGTTGAAGCAAATGGTGCAGTATATGGAGAGTCATATAGGAGTTAAGTTGACGAAGAAAAAAATGAAAAAAGATTTACACAGTTTTTCTAAATTAACATTGAAGCGATTGAATCAATGGAAAAACGACAGTGATAGTGAGACATTTAAAGATCTTCTTGAGCAGTATAGTTTTCGGTATTTATTAGAGCTCACATATTAGTAGTAAAATTTATCTAATTTTCAAAGACTTCAGCCTAGTTTTAATCATAATTTTAAAAATGTTTCATTGCTATAGTTGCTCATTCGTCCACGTAAAATGTTTAATAATAAAGAATTAATTAATAATTAAAAGGAATATTTTTTGAATGTAAAAAAACTAGGGCAAGTTTTTACACCACCTAAAATAGTAAAAGCAATGCTCCAATTACGTAGAAATAAAGGATCTGTTCTGGAGCCTTCCGCAGGGAATGGATCTTTTTTTTGTATGTTGGATCATCATGCAGTTGGAATTGAATTAGATAAAAAATTAATCACAGATAATAGAATTTATATTTGTGATTTTTTTGAATATTCCGTTAAAAATAAATTTAAAACTATCATAGGAAATCCTCCTTATGTTCGTTTTCAGGATATCCTGAATAAGACAAAAAAATTGTTACCAATGAATCTGTTTGATAAAAGAAGTAATCTTTATTTGTTTTTTATCGCAAAATGTATTGAGCACCTTGATAAAGGAGGGGAACTAATATTTATCACTCCTCGGGATTTTTTAAAATCAACGAACTCTATGAAATTAAATAAAAAATTATATGATCAGGGATCATTTACTGATTTTTATGAACTGGGTGATGCTCCTGTGTTCAGTGGATATTCTCCGAATTGCGCTATCTGGAGATGGGAGAAAGGCTGTAAAAAAAGACGGATGTCGTGTGGGAATATTTTTCATTATTTAAATGGACAAATATGGTTTGGAGACACAATACCTAGGACAATTGTGGCAAATTATTTCAATGTTAAAGTGGGAGCAGTGAGCGGAGCCGATTATATTTTTGCAAATAAAAAATATAGTAATATAGAGATGGTGTGTTCTCTGACTCGTGGAACCGGTGAAAAACGAAAAATGATTTATAATAAAAAATGTCATTACTTAAAACAGTTTAAAAATAAACTTTTGAATCGCAAAGTGAGAGCGTTTAACCAAAACAATTGGTGGGAATGGGGAAGAACTTATCATCACCAAGAAGGTGAAAGAATATATGTTAATTGTAAAACTCGGAATCCAAAGCCATTCTTCATTAGTGAAGATAAAGCTTATGACGGTTCACTTTTAGCTCTTTTTCCTAAGGTTAAAGACTTAGATTTGAATAAAACAGTGGATCAGTTAAATAAAGTTGATTGGCAAACTCTTGGTTTTGTCTGCGATGGTAGATTAATTTTTTCCCAAAAAAGTTTACAGAATGCTCCCATTGGTGAATTGTAGTACTCTCTTATTATCTATTGTAAATGTACAAAGTAATGCGGATGAGAGGACTTGAACCTCTATGGAGCTTCTCTTATGCTCCACTGGATCTTGAATCCAGCGAGTCTGCCATTCTGCCACATCCGCCTCAGATAAAATGGTGCCCGAGGCCAGACTTGAACTGACACGGTTCGTTAAAACCCCAGGATTTTAAGTCCTGTGCGTCTACCAGTTTCGCCACTCAGGCTAATATGTTAGGGTAATATCTCCTCTTATGGTTACCTTGTATAATAAAATATGCCACACTAACAATAGTCAAAGAAAGAAGTAAATAATTATGATTTCATCTTCGGATAATGAACACGTAGTGACAGAGTTTGAGAAAAAACAGCAAAAATCTGAGGATGTGATTTTTTTTCCTCTTGTTGAGCGGGCATTTCAGCAAGCAAATCGACATTTTATAAAAATTGTTGGTCAGCTTAGTTTTTCTTTGATTGTTTGTATCTGCATTTTTGTGCCGTTTTGGGTGACATATATCCATAGGTTTGGGTTAGAACATCCTCTAACTATTATTGTGGAATGGACAATTATATTTTCCTTACAAGTGGTTGTTTTGTTTACGATGAGTTTTTATTTATTTAATAGAACCCATCCCCCTGACGTTGCTCTTAAAATGTGGCCTTTTACCAAGCAGATTACTTGGCCTTGGTGTGTGGAAGGAATTAAAGCTTCTATTATTGTCATGCTGGGGTTTGTGGCTTTGATCATTCCAGGCATTGTTAAAACTATTCATTATACATTTTTTACCTTTGTGGTGTTTTTTAACCGTTCTTATAAAGAGGGAAAAATTAGTGCACTAAAACATTCTAAAAATTTGTCCAAAGGCTTGGGTTGGTGGTTGTTTTTATTTTATGTCATCTATTATGCTTTTCATATCCTACTAACATGGATTAAACAGGCAGCTGTTGAATTATCATTATCTCATTCTGATTGGATGTTGTACGGTATTTTGAGTGTCTATAGCTATTTATTACTTTTGGTGTGTATTTACTTATTTATTGTATTGTATTTTATATATGCTGAACGAGATCGAGATCAAATGATTGGTACTGCCAGATGATTGGTGTGTAGTTTCTTGTGAAAAAAATAGCTTTAATTCAAGGGGGTCTGGGTGCTGAACGGGACATCAGCTGTCTATCCGGTCAAGCTGTCGCTCGCGTATTAGAGGATTTACAATTACCTTATCAAGCAGTGGAGGCAAATGAGAATTTACCAACAAAGCTGATGGCACTAAAACCCAGTACGGCTTTTTTAGCTGTGCATGGTCAATATGCAGAAGACGGTACGATACAAGGTCTATGTGAATACTTGAAAATCCCTTATACCGGAAGCGATGTTTTATCTAGCGCTATTTGCATGGATAAATGTTTTTTTAAAGATTTAATCACTCAATATCATATTCCAACTCCAGATTATCAAAACTGGAATTTAACGGATCGTGATGTGACACATATATCCCCCCCTTCTGTTTCACGTTTTCCTCTGGTGGTGAAACCAGCAAGAGAAGGTTCTAGCTTAGGGATTAGTATTTGTCATACACCTGCACATTTCCAACCAGCAGTTGAAAAAGCAGTTCAATACGATACAAAAATTTTATTAGAATCTTATGTAAAAGGTCAGGAGTTAGCGCTTTCTTTTTTGAATGGACAATTTTTAACACCAGTGGAAATTAAACCGAAAAGTGGTTTTTATAATTACACGAATAAATATACCGCTGGCCAAACGGAATATATTTTACCTCCGCACGTATCTTCAGATATTGTAAAGCAATGTAAACAAAATGTTCTACAAATTATACAATTATTAAGAATTCGCAGTTATTGTCGCACGGATTTTATTATTAAAGACAATATTCCTTTGATGATAGAAATGAATACCTTACCAGGTTTAACTGCTTCTTCTTTGTTCCCTAAATCCGCTGCGCATGATGGTATTAATTTTCCTACATTGATTCGGACTATTTTGCAGGGAGCTAGTCTAGGATATGAAAAAAGCCGTTAAATATATTTCTCTTAGTTTATGTTTATTCTTATTCGCCAGTGTATTTGCATATTGTGTTTTTCAATGGATGCGAATCGATCGTATTGAAATTGAAATAGAAAAAAGTTTTGCCTGGGATCAATCAGTTGAGCAAATTCGCTCTCGCATTCAAAAAAAACTACAACCTTTTATTGGGCAGAGAGTAAGAGACATCTCATTGGAAGAATTGATTCGTATTGTGCAATCTGAACCACGTGTGGGATCAGTAGGAGTTGTACGTCTGCTTCCTCGCCATCTTTTAGTTCAGATACAAGTTAGAAAACCTTTGTTAGTGTTATTAGATACGAAAGGATATATGCATCCTCTATCCATAGACGGAGCGCTGCTTCCACCGCTTGATCCACATCAAGCTCCTGATTTGCCAATTATTAGAGGTCCTGCATTTTTTAAACAAGTTCGTCTACGTAAGTTAGCGATTGCTTTTATTCAGAAAATACCAACAACAGGAGAGTTAAGCTTGAATTCCATTTCGGAAGTGCATTATTCTCCTCAAGAAGATAGCTTGTATTTTATTTTAGATCAAAATAGCGAACGCATTATGATAGGTAAAGACCCTCAACAAATAAAAGTGGACAGAATAGAAAGCGTTTTACAATATTTACGGCAACAACGTATTAAATGGCGCGTTATTGATGTGCGATTCTCTCAAAAAATAGTTGTGAGTACTAGATAAGCCATCTAATCTTTAATAAGGGTTAGGTGGATCACTAATGGGACGTTTTAATATAGAAGACAGACGAGTTATTACAGGTGTTGATTTAGGCACTAGCTGTGTGAGGTGTGTTATTGGTGTTTTGTCTGCTGACACGGTTGAGTTAGTAGGTGCAGCGCAGGCACAGCATAGAGGGTTAAGTAAAGGTCGCATTGTTAATATGAAGGAGACAGCAGAGGCGATCCGACAAGCTTGTGAAGAAGCAGAAGTGGCATCTGGACTACAAATCAGTCAGTTATTTTTGGGTTTGGGTGGGGACTATCGTATGTTTTCTTCCCAAGGAATGTCGATTATCGCTTCACAGCAGGTAACAGTGGATGACTTAAATAAGGCGGTGGAAACAGCGAAAGCAGTCCCATTACCGACAGGACATCGTCTTTTACATGTTTTACCTAAGAATTTTACAGTAGATGGGGAAGGGCCTTTTTTTAACCCATTAGGTCTATCAGGCTTACGTCTGGAAACAGACACTTTGATGGTATCTATCCCGGATACCAGTGTGCAAAATGCATTACAATGTTTACGTTATGCTGGTTATTCCGCCAGAGGTCTAGTTTTAAATGCTTTAGCGTCTGCTTTATCTGTGACGGATGATAAAGATAAATCATCTGGCGTGTGTGTATTGGATATAGGTCAAGATCAAACTTTTTTTACTATTATGATGGATGCGCGAGTCAATCATATTGGTTCCCTTGCAATGGGAGGGGAAGATTTTACTCATGATTTGATGCAGGAATTACAAGTTCCAAGAGATCAAGCAGAGGAGATCAAAATTCAGTATGGAAATATGATCACTTCTCCTGAAGTAATGGGTGGATCAAACGTTGCATTAGTGGAAGAGGACGATTCTCATTCAATACATAAAATGGTCGATCAAAAAATTCATGAAGTAATCACTACTCGGTGTGAGTTATTGTTTCAGGAATTAAAATCTCAAATAGAATCTTTGCATTATTCTGATTTAGTGAGAGGAGGTATTGTCCTTACCGGTCGGGGTAGTTATTTAGCTAATTTATGTGAAATAGGTAAATCCATTATGGTTAAGCCAGTTAGAAAACAAGGGACAAGATGGTCTGGTATTAAAGATTTAGAAAATAAAAATGATTATGAAACGGCTGTTGGAATTTTAAATTATGTACAAAATGAAAACACTCTAGATTACCGTTCCGATCATTTAAAAGGTCATGTATTTAGAATTAAAAGGTGGGTACAAGATTTACTGCCATAACTATGAAGAGTATAAACAAGTAACTTTAAACAGGATGATTTAGTATGAGTAATAAAACAGATATGTTTCAAATTGATGATCAAAATTTGCATTTTAGAGCAAATATTAAAGTTGTTGGGATAGGCGGCGGCGGCGGTAACGCTATTAAAACTATGTATCAATCCGGTTTGAGTGGAGTAGAGTTTATTGCTGCGAATACAGATTTACAGGCATTAGAAGAATTAGATTTAAATGAAAAGATTCAATTAGGCGCTGAGTTAACAAGAGGATTAGGAGCTGGAGCTAATCCAGAGATTGGTCGTCGTTCGGCTATTGAATCTTGTGAAATGATTGCAAAGACTTTACACAATGCAGATATGGTTTTTATTACAGCTGGTATGGGAGGAGGCACTGGCACTGGAGCTGCCGGTGTTATCGCCAATATTGCTAAAAAACAAGGAGCTTTAACAGTTGGTGTGGTCACCCGCCCTTTTTTCTTTGAAGGTCGCAGGAGAGCTAAGCACGCAGAAGCGGGTATTCAGTTTTTAAAGGAACAAGTGGATACTTTAATTGTCATTCCTAATCAAAAATTATTAAAAACAGTGGATGAAAATACTTCTCTGTTATCCGCTTTTAAAAGTGTGGATAATATTTTATTACAAGCTGTAAAAGGTATCTCAGATTTAGTGAATGAACATGGTCTAATCAATTTGGATTTTTCAGATATTAAAACTATTATGTCGGAAAAGGGTTTGGCTATTATTGGCACAGGTTCTGCAAAAGGAGACAATCGCGCAGAAGCGGCAGCACGCATGGCTGTATCTTCTCCTTTGCTAGAGGATTCTTCTTTCAAAGGAGCTATGGGAGTTATTATAAATATCACTGGTGGAGCGGATTTATCATTGGTGGAAGTCAACCAAACTGCGCAGATGATTACCGATCAAGCGCATCCAGATGCTGAAATTATTTTTGGTGCAGTGGTGGATCCAAATGAATCTAATGGTCATGTGAGAGTGACTGTCATTGCAACGGGATTCACTGGGGATGACAATCAGAAAGAACGTATTCATTCTTCCAAAGGGTATGATTCGGCGAGTAAAGGAGGGGATATTAATAGCCGCAGTACAATAGGTTCTAGTGAGAGTACAACATCTGTTAGTCATCAGTCACATGTTTCTAATGAGCATCATTTACAAACTGGTGGTATGGATGTTATTCATTCGGATAAAGATGTTCATCATGCAGTTGAACAAAGTCTTTCTAAAGACGTGTTATTAGAGAAAGCATGTTTACCTAGTGAACATACTAGTAAAGGAGAACAAAAGAATTCTATCCAGCAACAATTAAGTATGGACATTACAGATAAAAAAGAGAGAGTATCGGATCAACTACCTTTTGAAAAAAATAAGAAAAGAACACTATTAGGATTATTTAAATAAGCCTCTTTCATCTTGTGAAGAGCGATAAATGATTTACGACAAGGAATAAAAGTATCTCTAAAATTCTTATCAAACGTGTTTTGATTGTGTATAGGGATAAATCGCAAAGCACTATACGAAAAGTTAATCAAGTAAAACAATGGTTTCAAAATCACGGTATAATTTTTGATTGTATCACTCAATCAGCGTTAGTTGGTTCAGATGTTTTTAACAAAAAACGAGTGGATTTATTGGTTGTATTAGGTGGAGATGGCACTTATTTACATACTGTTCATTGTGTAAAAGATCATTCCATTCCATTTTTAGGTATCAATATAGGCTCATTAGGTTTTTTAACGGTGCATCGCCAGGAATTAATAGAACGTTGTCTATCTGATGTTGTCAATGGGCAGATGCATTTAGAATACAGAGCCTTGATTAATGTAAAAGTAAAAAAAAACGATCAATTGATAAACCAATATATTGCTTTGAATGATGTAGTGATTGAACGAGGAGCTTTCAGTCATTTGATTAATGTTTCTATTGCTATTCAAGATCAGAATATTTATTCGATTAAAGCAGATGGCTTGATTGTATCGTCACCTACCGGTTCCACTGCTTATAATTTAGCAGCAGGTGGTCCTATTTTGCATCCAGATGTTAAATCATTTGTCATTACTCCAATATGTTCTCATAGTTTAACTCATCGGCCAGTGGCTCTACCAGATACTTGTGAAATGTCTTTTCAGATGAGCAGTAAAACACAGAGTGCGTTTTTAACCATTGATGGTCGAAAAACAATGTCTATTTCCAGTGAACATCAAATTATTGTCAATAAATCTACTGTTAAACATAGAACTTTAAGAGCAAAAGATTATAATTATTTTCTATTGTTGAAGGACAAATTAAAATTCTCTCAATAATTCACTGTCATAGATTACATAAGAATCGTAACTAATGTGTAAATTATAATATATATTGAAAATTATACTGCTCAAGAAGAATTTTCAGTGTTTCAACACCAATATCCTTTTTCCGTTGCTGTAACTGATTCAATGTTAATCGAGTAAAACTTTCTAAATCTCTCTTCATTTTTTCTTTTGTCAAATTAGTGCCTATATGAATTTCTACAAATTTTACGACTTGTTTTAACTCTGATAGCTTAGCATTAGAAAAACCACGTAAGTTTCGTGTCATTAGTTCTTTCATGTTCTCTTCTCCTATGTAGTTTTTCACATACTCAATGACTTTTCTTATTTCATCTACTTGCCCTTGCTCAAACCCTCCTAAAGATTTTCGCAATCGTATTGTTACTCCTGACTCACCTATATATTCCTCATATAAAGACACTCTTGCTATAAAACTTTGATATCTTATTATACTAAAATAAGATGGAGATTTCATTCTTTTAATTGTATCTTCCACCCCAATACGATTTTGTAAAAAATTCAGAAAATCCTCTGCATCTTTCTGACTCCAATGTCGTGTTGCATGAGTAATCCTGCGCTCCCATTGAGCGCCCATTTGATCCATCCAATTTTTTCCGATATGTTTCTGAGCAAATTGTACAAATACAGAACCTGTTGAAAAACTATCCTGACAGATCAGGGAAAATGCCTGAAAAGGAATCAGAAGAAAATATAAAATAAATACTAATTTTAAAAACATGTTTACCTACTGACTGTATGTATACTATCTGTGATTTTCCTAGCTCTTAAGAAAGAGATTGTGAATTATTCAGTAATAATACTATATAGAGTATGATTTTCCTATTTGGTGAAAGGTAACCATGTAAATAATACACTATTTAATAAGCTATTCTTGGCCTCTAAAATTAAATTATTTCTTAAAGAGTAAAGAAGAATGAAAAGGTTTTATAAAACAATTCTAAAGAATCAATAACTCATAATGCTTTCTGAATACTTTGAACTTTAAGGGCAAAAGATTATAATTATTTTCTATTACTGAAGGATAAATTAAAATTCTCTCAATAATTTACTGTCAGTTGAGATTTTATTTATATATTAGTGTGTAAATTGAATAGATATTGAAGATTATAATTCTGAAGAAACATTTTAAATAATTTAGTTCCTTTTTCTAATTGTTTTAACTGCTTTAATGTTAATATAGAAAAATTTTGTAAACTTTGCTTCATTTTTTCTATAGTTGATTCAGTTCCTATGTAACTTTCTATGAACTCCAATACTTTTGCCAGTTCTGAAAGTTTCGTATTAGATGAAGCCTTGTAAATTCATTATAAACTTGGGTTACGCCCTGTCTTCAGAATAGCATCTATTACTTTAATCTGTTCTTTCCATTCCGAACTGACAAAAAGGCTCTGATTGTGTGGATGATTAAGATACTCTTTTATGTCTTTTGCTTGTTGAATGGTTAATTGCTTTGCTTGTGCTGGAGATAATTTGATTAATATATAAGGATTCTTTCCGAGGCCATTTAACTTAGGTATCTCGTTCGGGGTAAATTGATCCAAAGTGTGGTTCACCGACCGAGTCGGTAACTTTGGTAAAGGTATGCCTTTTTTTATATTTGCTTTTACTATAGTTACAAACGAATCCAAATTAATAAGGTCCAACACACTACTAGCTTTTCGGAGATCAATATCTTTTAGATTATTTGCTATTATACGACGAAAATGCAGCATAGATATCTTATCAGTCATCTTATTAATCATATTATTGTTAAGTCCTGTTATATCTAAGTGCTTTAAGCTAGATCCTATATAACGTAAAGATTGGATCTCATCTGAACTTAAATCAATAATAGCAAGACGCCGGTTTTTTAACCCAGCTACTATGAGCTTTCCTTTAACTTTGATTGCAACATCTTGTAGATTAGCTGATGTTTTGAATAATTTTAAAAAATTTTTGCCAACACTATGCAATCCTTTACCACCAAGAATAAGGTCCATTGCAAACACCATAGCTTTACAGGAATACTCCGATTTACCCCGATGATTTAAACACCCTAAAAACTTATTCCACTCTTGCTGAGCTGACGTACCGAATAGTTTCCCAACTTTTTCTACATCAATATTAGATAAAGAATGAAGTAAATAACTAGTAGTATCCAGAGCTTCTTTACGCACTTCTGCACTGGTTACAAAGCGAAACGGGTATTTTACCATCCCCCATATACTTTGTGCTGTGCTCTTAATTCCTTCCCAAGAACCTTTTCCACAGCCTAGACCAATCTCAGCAACAAACGAAATAGCATCCTTAGAAGGATAACATTGAGTATATTTTATATCTACATCTTGACAATAAGCTGGCAAAGCTTTGTGGCATAATTTTATGATCTGGTCCACTGTCGCATCAGAGGGTAGTCCATAACATTCCGGTTTATTGCATATGGATTCAGCTTCCGTTTTACTATTTGCATAAACTACACAAGATAAAACAATAGTAAATAATAAAATTAAAACTTTCATGATATACTAGCACCACATTATGCAACTATATGTTTAATACAGCTTTAATAGCTTTTTCTCCATATTTTAGATCTTCTTTTCGGCGCACATATACATTCCATGTCCATCCCTGTGAAATAAACTCATTCACAAAATGAACCTTACCTTGTCGATCCTTATAAGAACCACTCCAGACATAAGCCAGTTGGTTTTTACCTAAAGAAACAGGTTTTTTATAAATATGTATTAACTTAAAATCAGAAAAGCCTAATTTTAATGATTTTAGTGTTTCAAACCGAGCGCTAGCTATTTCCTTCAAAGCATTCTTACTTAAATTCAAATTTTTCAAAACAGGATTTTGTTTTCTCTTAATAACCTGAATGCTTTTATCAGTATTCTCATATAATGACAAATTTTTAACATCTATCACTAACTTAAAGTCAACTGGTGTTGCTAAAGTATTAGTACAAAAAATAAGCAAAATAATATAAGATAAAATTTTCATAATCAAATTTCTAAATGATCTAGTTTTATGTATTTCAATACTAACAGATATGTTCTTTTAAAAAAATTCATTTAAATTTATAATAAAACATAAGGCCAGCTTTAGCATGGTTTAAGATTTTGGTTTTAACTTATATTTCAGATCTTAATAATTTAGTTAGTTATTCTAATTTGCACTGTCACAAGTAGTAAATACATAATTGTCTTTAATTTCAGGATGGGCCACAAAGCAGAATGCACCATCATCAATTAACAACACTTGTCCCGACTTATCACGGGCAATATATCTTTGTAACACACAATATTTGCGTCCCATAGAACTACCTGTTTTACCTGTGCGAATGATCATTTCCCTAAAATCTACTGTATCGTCCATCTGATATTGTTCCTTCCAAAAATCACATCCTTGATCAGGAATATATTCAAAAAATCTTTTATTATCCGCCAGGCTACATAACACAGGTTTGTTAAAAGCATCCACCCAATTTTGTTGATCCGAATTGTATTTGTATTGACTACAAGGACCTGCTGAACCACTGAATACTCCTCTGCAGCTGGATAAACACATAAGACATATAAATAATATACTAACTTTATTGTACAATGATGACTTCATCTTTTTCTCCTTGAGAGGTTATTTTTTTAAGTGTTAACAATAATTTTCTATTTTTTATATTGGAAGAATTTAGTTTTTTACTAAGATAATATCCTTTTTTTTGCACGGTTATCCACACTGTTTTATTGGTAGGAATGTTAATGATTGTAGGAGTTAATTGATCTATTTTTTTATTATTTATATATATAGTCGCACCAGAGGGTTTTGTACCTAAGAAAATAGGCTTTGTTACAGTAGGTATCGGTTGCATTAATTGAACGGAAGGTTTTATAGGGGATCGTAATCCAGCAGGATCTCTTTGTTGTTTTAAGATTGTTTTTGGTGTTTCTATAGGCATATTGTTTGTGCCTAATATTGGCTGAATATATTTTTGTAATTGGCTTATAATTTGTTGCATTTTCATATTAGTAGCTACGTCAGGTTGAATAAAGGCAAAAGCAGCTATGCCAGCTATAAGTAATATAGCTAAAAACAGCCATCTATTTTTTTGTTTAGCTTTTTGCTTAAGTGCCACTCGCCGATTTTTTATATATACATCTGTACGGTGTGCATAAGGTGTATATTCAGATGCAGTGTAGTTATTGTTTGTTGGAAATGTTGATTTTTTATTTTTAAGGAATAAACTAGGTGTATTATCTTGTTTTTTTATGCGAAGGCTATTAATTTCCAGATCATCTTCAAATTTTGTTTTTGTGATTTCCACTTGTGGGTTTTGTGTTGTTCTGTGTGTTTCAGTATATCTTGTGTTGTTCTGTGTTTGTTGTATACCTGTAGTTTCATGGTAAGATAACTCTTCTGTTTGTTGATTTGCATATGTTTCTGTGTTTGCTGGTTTGGTATATTTAGCATATGTTGGTTCAGGTTTATGTCCTACAAAAGTGTTGGATTCTATGTCTGTTTGATCATATACGGCAGAAGATGATTCTTTGATCATTGTTTGCTTTTGTTGATTCGCTAATACTGCTGCACAGTCTTTCAAATATTGTCTCTCTTCTAAAATTTCTTCTATATATAGATTTTTTATAAAGGCATTAAAATAAGTAGGTGTAAAATTAGGATATTCTGTGTTTAAGAAAACAGAAATGTCATTAGATATATCTGCTGCTGTCGTGTATCGAATGTTTCTATTTAAACTGAGGGCTTTATTAGCAATTTCTATAACCCTATCAGGAATTTTAGGATTTATTTTCTTTAAATCTGGAACACGGCATGCCTTTATTTTTTTTATTACGCTTAACTCATCCGTTGCAGTAAATAATTTTCGGCCAGCTAATAATTCCCATAAAATCGATCCAATTGCAAAAATATCTGTTTGAGGATTTAATGTTTCTCCTTTCACTTGCTCAGGACTCATATATTCTAATTTGCCTTTTAGTACACCCACTCTTGTTGCTTCAGTATCAATTGCTTTAGCAATACCAAAATCAATTAATTTTATTTCACCGTTAAAGCCGATCATAATGTTTTGTGGACTGATATCTCTGTGAATAATGTTCATTGGTTTACCTGTTAATTTATCTGTATAATTATGAGCATAGTCCAAACCTAAACAAATATTTTTAATAATGTGAGCGATATGTTGTATACTTAGTTGTTGCTTTCTACTGTTTAATTTTTGAATTAACTGACGTAAGTGTCGACCGGAAATATATTCCATACAGATAAAATGTTGATCTTTTTCCAGTCCAAATTCATAAATAGACGCAACATTACTGTGGCTAAGATTAGCTACAATCTTTCCTTCATTTTTAAACATCTTTGCAAATTCTTTGTTATGACTATGAGTGGAAAGAATTTTTTTTAGCACGACAAATCTTTGTGTTTGTGTAATTGATCCAACACAAGCAAGAAAGATTTCAGCCATGCCGCCATGAGCTATTTTCTTAATTAGAGTGAATTTATTAAAAGCTGCAAATTCTTTTTTCATTATAGTTTTAACTGTTATTTAAATGAGTTTTACCTCGTGGTCTTTATCGGATTTTATAGGTAAAGACTTTATTATTGTGTATAGTAGTTCAGATAATTAATTAGTTTTACTGATATCTCAGTAGAGCGTAATTAGGAAAAAAGTTAGAATATTTTCAATTTTGTTGGAGATTGTATATCTAAAGTAATGACAGTGAAAAATAGGTGGCATATTAAATATGCGAAAAGTGGCATTAACAGGTATTATGGGAGCTGGTAAGTCTACTGTAGGGTCTTTCCTGCATGAAAGAGGGCTTCTCTGTGGTATCAGCTGATCATTTGGCCCGTTTAGCCATCTTCCCTCATACCACTGGCTGGCATCAACTAGTCCAGCTGTTAGGGCTTAAATATTTAAAAAAAGATGGTTATTTTGATCGATCGCGTATAGCAGATTTGGTTTTTCACAATCCGGAAATGCTAAAAAAAATTGAAGATATTATGCATCCGATTATTTGGGACTTAGTTAAAAAAAAAGAATATATTGCTGATCAATCTGGTGCAAAAATTGCTTTTTTTGAAATCCCCTTGTTGTTTGAAAAGAATTTGGATCGTTTTTTTGACATATCATTGTTAATTGCTGTCGACCAAGACAAACAGAGGGATCGTTTGCGTCAGAATAAAGACTTAAGTACAGTCAATATTTTGTCTAGAATAAAATTTCAAATGCCACAGCAAGAAAAAATTAAAAAGGCAGATTATGTCATTTGGAATAATGGCTCTTTAGATGATTTAAAGCGCCAGCTCTTAGAATTTCTAAAAACAACAAAATTAGATTCATTTTAGGTAGTTTGTATGTTGAAATGTTCAGCTATTTTTAATATTGAAGATAAAAAAAAAATACTGCAGGATTTTAATTCAGAAAAAGATGTGTGGGTTACATCAGATATAAAATCTCGTGAATTTATTTTTCAGCAATTAAATCGATCCAATAGCAGTACTAGTAATAATCAATGTGTATTTAGAGCATCTGATTTTTGGCCATTTTTGTTATCTATGATAAAGCCTAGTTATCAGATGGTTTCAAGAACTGCGTTGATTTTCCTTTATCAACAATGGGCTGAATCTCAACAAATAGAAGAATGGAAAAAAGCTAAAGAGACCGGGGTAGTTGTTTGTCAATATTTATATTTATTAGCGCATTTACTACAGCATCCAGATCGCACGAGTCTCATGCAGGAATGGTTTGTTTCTTTTCCTGGTAAGCAGTTTCACTGGAAACAATGGTATTATTTAGCAAGTGGTTTTTGGGATGATCTCTGTCGAAAAGATATTATGGAATCTTTTTGGGCAGATGTTCAATTGCTGGATAAAACACAACAGATTCAAAAACAATGGGGGAAAATAGTATTTGACTTAAGCTGTCACATCAATCGCGTTGAAGTAGAGTTAATTTGTCAATTATCTGATCACCGGCAGGTACAAGTGTTAGTACCAATTGTTTTTAAAGATCGTCAATATCAGTTAGCTTCAGATATGTATAAATCATTAACAATTCAAATATCTGATTCTGATTGGATCGCAAAAAATACAGAACATCTTGCGCGCACAAAACCGGTTCGTCATTTAACAGTTAAAAAAATTTGTAACTCAATTAGCAGAGGTAAAATATATCACTTATGAAGTTAGCCAAGCTATTAAACAAGGAGTTCCTCTGCATAAGATCGCTGTCCTAGCTCCTCATATAGAAGATTATTGGACTTGTCTAAGAAGTTATTTCAGAAAAGAAGGTATTCCGATTAATAAAAAAGATGTAACTTTTTTATTTTCTTTTCCATTAGTGCAGCTATGGCTAGCTAAAATGTGGACTCATTTAGGTATCATTCGCTATGAAAATTTAGAAACAATATTAGCTAATCAAACGTCTCATACTTCATTTAATAAATTTCGCAGTTTTCATTACCATGCAAAGCAGATAAAAGATATTCCTTCTTCTTGTTATCAAAAAGAATATTTAAGAAATAAAGATCATTTTGTTACTGGTGCAGACTTTATTAATTGGGTACGTAATTTATACCCGAATCAACAACAGTTAGATTCAACTTTGCATAACACTATACAAGAATGCTTAAGTCAAATAACAAATTGGAGTAACATTTTTCAGCAACGAGTAC